>CAWBRK010000018.1:0-81037 GCA_963791205.1 uncultured Actinomycetes bacterium | reverse complement strand
TCGAGGTGCTCCCGCTTCGTGATGTTCTCGATCGTGTCGCGGCTCGCGTTCGGCTGCATCTTGATGAACGCAAGCGGGTCGCCGGACACCGAGACGAACGTGAAGATGATGAACGTCGAAACGAGGATGACCGGGATGCTGTAGAGCACCCGTCGGATGATGTACGTCGCCATTTCTCGCGCCTCGCCTGGTCGTGAAGAGGAGTCCCGCCCCCGCCGGGGCGGGGACGGGACTCGATTTCCTGCTACCCCGGAAGGCTACGCCTTCGACGGGGATTCTGCTTGACCCTGCTTAGCGGGTCGTGGACCACCACTGGTTGACGTTCCAGAGCGCGGTCTGCTGCGTCGGGTTGCGGAGGATGCCCTGAATCCGCTTCTCGTGGATCAGGAAGCCGGGGCGAGCGAAGAGCGGGATCTGCGGAATGTCGTTCGCCATGATGGCGTCCGCCTGATTCAGGATCTTCGCGCGCTTGGCGTCGTTCAGCTCCGTCTGAGCCTTGACGAGCAGTTTCTGGACCGACTGGTTGCAGTACTCCATGTCGTTCTGGTCGCCACCGCAGCCGTGGATGGCCTCGTCCGTGATGGGCGAGGTCGGGCTACCGATCCAGGTGAACATGAAGAGGTCCCAGTCGCGCGACGGAAGGACGGTGCCGAACACGTGGCTCGCCGGACCGAACGCCGACTTGACCTCGATGCCGACCGCCTTCAGCTGGCTCTGGATGACTTCGAACGCCAGCTCGCGGATCTGGTTGCCGGCGGTCGAGGTGAAACGGAAGGAGAGCTTGCCGACACCCGGGCAGCTGTAGATCCCGTCGGAACCCTTGGTGCAGTTGTTCTTCTTGAGCAACTGCTCAGCTGCGGCGCGGTTGTAGCTCCACTTCTGCCAGTGCGGGACGTACGACTTCTCGAACGGCTTGAAGATGGTGTTCTGAAGCACCGGGAGCCCCGGAGCGATCGTCCGGTAGAGCGCGCTTGCGATCGAGGGGCGGTTGATGCCCCGGATCAGCGCCTGGCGGACGAAGAGCTTGTCGAGAGCCGGATGGCCCTTGGCTCCACGCTCGATGTCGATGTGCTCCCACGCGAACTCCGGCCCGGACTGGACGCGAAGGTTCGAGTTCCGGCGTGCATCCGCGATCTGCAGCTGCGGCTGCGGCCGGAGGACGTTCAGCTCACCCGAGCGGATCGCCTGGAACTGCGTGTTCGTGTCCGAGACCACGCGGTAGACGATCTGGTTCAGGTACGCCCTCTTGCCCCAGTAGTTGGGGTTGCGGGTCAGCACGAGCTGCGAGCCGCGCTGCCAGCGGTTGAAGATGAACGGGCCTGAAGCGATCGGCTTGTCGTTCTTCGGGTTCATGAAGTCGTTCCGCCACACCTGGTTGAAGTTCTCGCCCTGCACCGCGTGCTGCGGGAGCGGTGAGGTCGCGACGAGAGGCTTCCAGGCTGCGTAGACCTTGCGGAACGTGACGGTCACGTTCTTGCCGGCGGCACGAACGCTCGCGATGTCCTCCCATCCCTCACGTGAGGTGATGTCGAAGGACTTGTTCATGATCGTCTGCCACGTGAAGCGGAAGTCGGCACCGGTGATCTGCTTGCCGTCGTTCCACTTCGCGGCCTTCTTGTAGGCGAACGAGATCGTCAGCGGAGCCCGCTTGACGATCTTCGGCTGGCCTGCCATCAGCACCGGGACGAGAACGCCTCGGTTGTTGTACTCCATGCCGCCATCGAGCAACGGCTCTGTCGCCTCGCTCGCTGCAAACAGGTTGCCCTCGGTGATGTACGTGTTCAGGACCTTGGGCTCCTGGTCCAGACCGTAGATCACGGTGCCGCCGGTGCGGGGTGTGACCTTCTTACCCGCCATCGCCGACGACGACGCCATAAGGGCGACGAGGCCGATGACTCCAAGCAGGAGCCAAAGGGAACGTCTCTTCATACACTCCTCCATCGTTCTGCGCCAGCGGACGCTGGCTCGTGTGGGACGACTCCTCCCGCCAGTCAGACTCCGGAAATCAGGATTGGTTAGCGGTCGATCAAAAAGCTGAATCGGCGGCCGGGAGGAAAGCGGAGTCTAGGCCGTGAGGGCGTCCGCGCCCGCGACGACCTCGAGGATCTCCTGAGTGATCTCAGCCTGGCGGGCCCGGTTCATGGCCAGCGTGTAGGAGTCGATCAGCTCGCCCGCGTTCTTCGAGGCGTTCCGCATCGCCGTCATCCGGGCCCCTTGCTCGGAGGCCGCCGACTCGAGCAGCGCCCGGTAGAGCTCGGTCTCGAGGTAGACGGGGAGCAGCCGCTCGAGGATCTCCTCGGGCTCCGGCTCGTAGATGAAGTCGCCGCGCAGCGCGTCCTCGCGGCGCTCCTCCTCGTCGGTCTCGAGCAGGTGCTCCGGGATCGGCAGCACCTCCTGCTCCGTGACTTTCTGCACGAGCGCCGACTCGTAGTGGTTGTAGACGACGATCACGCGGTCGACCTCGCCCTCGATGAAGAGCTCTGCCAGGCGGTGCGCGATCCCCTGCGCGTCGCTGTACGTCCGGGCGGTCGCTGAAGCCGGTCCAGTCGCCGAGCAGGTCGTAGCCTCGGAACCGGAAGGTCGAGCGGCCCTTCCTGCCCGAGACGAGCCAGCGGACGGTCTGCCCCTCAGCCTCGAGCTCGCGGCCGAGCGCGAACGCCCGGCGCACGATCTGCGCGTTGAAGCCGCCGGCGAGACCGCGGTCGGCCGTGATCGCGACGATGGCGGTCGTCTTCGGCTCCCGGCGCTGGAGCAGCGGCAGCCGCTGCTTCGAGACCGAGGCCCGAGCGACGCCGGCCATCAGCTGGAGCATCTTGTCCGCGTAGGGGCGCATCGCCTCGATCCGCGCCTGCGCCCGGCGGAGCCGAGCGGACGCGACGAGCTCCATCGCCTTCGTGATCTTCCGGGTGTTCTGGACCGAGCGGACCCGGCGCTTGAGGTCTTGGACGGTTGCCACTACGCGGTAACGAGCGAGTCCGACGCCTCGACGTTGAACCCCTGCTTGAACTTCTCGACCTGCTCCTTCAGCCTCGCCTCGAGCTCGTCCGAGAGGTCCTCGCTGTCGCCGATCTCCTTGTAGATCGCCTCGTCCGCGCGCAGGAAGTTGCGAAGCTCCTCCTGGAAGCGCGGGACGTCGGCGGTCGGGATGTCGTCGAGGTAGCCGTTCACGCCGATCCAGATCGCGACGACGATCTCCTCGACCGGCCACGGCTGGTACTGCGGCTGGTTGAGCGTCGCGACGAGCTTCTCGCCGCGGTTCAGGGCGGCGCGGGTCGCCTCGTCGAGCTCCGACCCGAACTGCGCGAAGGCCTCGAGCTCGCGGTACTGCGAGAGGTCGAGGCGCAGGCGCCCGGCGACCTTGTTCATCGCCTTGATGCGGGCGCTCCCGCCCACGCGCGAGACCGAGATGCCGACGTTGATCGCGGGGCGGATGCCCGAGTAGAAGAGGTCGGACTCGAGAAAGATCTGCCCGTCGGTGATCGAGATGACGTTCGTCGGGATGTACGCGGCGACGTCACCGGCCTGGGTCTCGACGATCGGGATCCCCGTCGAGCGACCCGCCGCCGAGCTCGTCGTTGAGCTTGCACGAGCGCTCGAGCAGCCGCGAGTGGAGGTAGAAGACGTCGCCCGGGAACGCCTCGCGTCCCGGCGGGCGGCGGAGGAGCAGCGAGAGCTGCCGGTAGGCGTCCGCGTGCTTCGAGAGGTCGTCGTAGAAGCAGATCGCGTGCTTGCCCTGGAACAGGAAGTACTCGCCCATCGCGGTGCCGGCGTACGGCGCCATCCACTTGATCGGCGCCGCCTCGCTCGCGGCGGCCGAGACGATGATCGTGTACTCGAGCGCGCCGGCCTCGCGGAGCCGCTCGACGACCTGCGCGACCGTCGACGACTTCTGGCCGATCGCGACGTAGATGCAGATCAGGTCGCCGCCGCGCTGGTTGAGGATCGTGTCGACCGCGAGCGCCGTCTTGCCCGTGCCGCGGTCGCCGATGATCAGCTCGCGCTGGCCGCGGCCGATCGGGATCATCGAGTCGATCGCCTTGATGCCGGTCTGCACCGGCTCCTTCACCGGCTGGCGATCGATGACGCCCGGCGCCTTGAACTCGAGCGGGCGGCGCTCGGCGCCTTCGATCGGCGCCCTGGCCGTCGAGCGGGTTGCCGAGCGGGTCGACCACGCGGCCGAGCAGCCCCTCGCCGACCGGCACCGACGCCACCTGCCCGGTGCGGCGCACGGGCTCGCCCTCGCGGACCTTCTCCCACTCCCCGACGAGCGCCGCGCCGACGTTGTCCTCCTCGAGGTTGAACGCGAACCCGGTCACGCCGTGCTCGAACTCGAGCATCTCGAGCGCGACGCAGTTCTCGAGGCCGTGGACGCGCGCGATGCCGTCGCCGACCTGCAGGACGCTGCCGACCTCGGAGAGATCGGTCTGGACGTCGTACTGCTCGATCCGCTGCTTCAGGATCGAGGTGATCTCTTCAGGGCGTAGCTTCACGCGGGCTCTCCTTAGCTCTGTCAGTGATCTCGTGGCGTAGTCGTTCGAATCGGCCGCGGACGCTCGCGTCGACGAGCATCGAGCCCGCCTGGAGCACGAAGCCGCCGATGAGCGTCGGGTCGACGCGGCGCGTGGCCTCGACCTGCCGGCCGCTCTGCGCTCTCGATCTGCGAGACGATCTCGCTTCGCCTCCTCGTCGGACAGCTCGTAGGCGGTCGTCAGCTCGACCTCGAGCCGGCGCTCCTCCGCTGCGACGAGCGCGTCGACCTCGCGCGCGATCTCCTCGAGCTCGGCGTGCGTCCCTTCTCGACGAGGACGAGCAGGAAGTTGCGGACGAGCTCGTCGCCGCCGCTGAGCAGCTCCTCGAGCGCGGCCCGCTTCGTCCGCTCGGTCGATCTCCGGGTTCTCGAGCAGCGCGCGCAGCTCGGGCACCTCGCGCGTCGCCGCGACGAAGTCGCCGAGCTCCTCGTGCACCTGCGCGAGCCGGTCCTTCTCCTTCGCCGCGTCGAAGAGCGCGCGAGCGTAGATGCGGTGCGCGACGGCCACTAGACGACTTCCTTCTCCAGCCCGGAGAAGTCGATCTCCTCGATCGCGTCGTCGATCAGCTGGCGGTGGGCCTTCTCGTCGAGCGCGCCTGCGCGTGACCTTCTCGGCGGCGACGAGCGCGAGCTCAGCGACCTCGGCCGGATCTCGCTCGAGCGCGCGGTGCGTCTCGGCCTCGATCTGGCGCCGCGTCTCCTCGAGCCGGCGCTGGCGGTCCTCCTCGGTCTCGTGCTCGCGCCCGCTCGCGCTGCGCGTCGGCGACGCGCCGCGCCTCGGCGAGGATCTCCTCCGCCTCGGCTCGCGCGCCTGCTGCATCAGCTTGCGGTGCTCCTCGAGCAGCTGCCGCGCCTCGTCGCGCGCCTTGTCCGCCTCCGTCGAGCGACTCGCGGATCCGGTCGCGCCGCTCGTCGATGATCTGCTGGATCGGCCCGAACGCGTACCGCCTGAGGACGAAGAACGTGATCCCGAACGAGATCAGCGTCCAGATCATCAGTCCCGGATGATCGAGGAGATCAGGCTGTTGTCGGCGACGGGCAGCACGGCTAGACGAGGACGAAGGCGAGCAGGCCGCCGATCAGGCCGTAGAACACGACCGCCTCGGTCAGCGCGAAGCCGAGCCACATGATCCCCTGCAGCTCGCCGCGCAGCTCGGGCTGCCGGGCGACCGACTGGATCATCGAGCCGAAGATGTTGCCGATGCCGACGCCGGCGCCGAGCGAGCCGAGGCCGATGCCGAGCGCGAGGGCGATCGCCTTGCCGGCGTCGACCACGTTGCCCTCGGTGGCGGCGAGAACGAGGTCGAGACATGTGTCTCCTTTCGTCTTCCTCAGTGCTCGGGCTCGATCGCCGAGCCGATGTAGATGGCAGAGAGTGCGGCGAAGATGAACGCCTGGATCGAGACGACGATCACGACCTCGAAGAGGTAGAAGGCCGTCGCCGCGGGCACCGCGAACGACCGCGATGCCGAGGCTGCCGAGCACGAAGATGAGCCCGATGAAGGTCAGGATCAGCATGTGCCCGGCGAGCATGTTCGCGTAGAGACGGACGGAGAGCGAGACGAGCCGCATGAACTGTCCGAGGATCTCGAGCGGGACCAGGAGCGGGAGCATCGCCTTCGGCACGTCGCGGGATCCAGCTCTTGAAGTAGCCGATCGCGCCGTTCTCGCGGACGCCCTCCGACGTGCGTGAAGACGAACGTCAGCAGCGCGAGCGCGAGCGTCACCGAGATCGTCGAGGTGGCCGCGTAGATCCCGCAGGCCGGGCAGCTCGACGCCGAAGACGTTCGAACGTCTCGTCGGTGAGCGGCAGCGGGATGAAGCCGATCAGGTTGATCACCCAGATGAAGAGCAACAGCGAGCGCGACGTACGGGAACCAGCGGCCGATCGCCTTGGTGCGGCAGCCCCTGCTCGGCGATCTGCGTCTGCGCCGACTTCGTAGATCGGCTCGCCGACCGTCTGGCGGCGGTCCGGGCGCGACGTCGAGAGCCGCACGCGCATGAGCACGATCCCGAGCGACGATCGTGAGCGCGGCGCCGAGCCAGCAGGTAGGCGACGGCCTTGTTGATCGACAGGTCGAGCGGGCCGATGTGGATCGGGATCCACGTCGTGCAGCTCGAACTCGTGCGAGGGGTCGAACTCCTCCTCGCTCGCCGCCCGACTCGGCGGCGAGCGCCGCGCGAGCAGCGCCGAGCAGGAGCAGTTCAGGCGCTTCACGAGGCTCGCTGCCCGAAGTACGTCAGCGAGCGAGAGCGCGAGCTCGAGCGTGTACGCGACCGCGTAGAGGAGCGCGGCGGCCGACGCCGACCGCGGCGTCCGTGGCCGCGACCGCGATCAGCACCACCATCACCGCGACCGAGCCGGAACGTCATCCCGATCCCCGCCACGCCGGAGGCGGCGAGATTATCGGCGCCGAGCGGCAGACGCGTCAGGAGCGAGCGCGAGCACCTCGCGCCGCGAGCCAGAGCACGGCCGCCGAGCGCCCAGCCGCGCGAGCGCGCAGCCCGGCCGACGAGGAAGACCGGCAGCGCGAGCACGATCACGCGCCGCGCCGGCGAGCACCGGCAGCAGCCGGCTCGGCACGCGGCGCGAGGCGTGCTACGAAGACGCGCGATCACGTGAAGTCGCCTCCCGGTAGCGGCGGTACACCGCGAAGATGCCCGCCGGGATCCCGACCACGACGCCGACCGATCGCGCCGAGCGGCCACGAGCCGGCCGCCCAGCCCGACGACGAGCGCCGATGCACGGCGCACGCCGCGGTCGTCCCGAGCAGGGCGCCCCCGCGCCGGCGGGCTGGAAGGATCCGGCGCGCGGGCTCCACCAGCGTCCGCCGAGCATACCAAAGCTCGTGACAGGCGAATTCCGCTTGTTTTAGCGGATTTCGGCCGATTTTGTACGCTCGTCCGATGCACGTCGAGACGGTCGGGTCCGGGCCGCGGCTCGTTCTCGTCCACGGGAGCGTCGCCCCCGGCTGGATGACGTGGAACGCGCAGAAGCCGCTCGCCGAGCGGTTCACGCTCGTCGTGCCCGTGCGGAGCGGCTACCCGCCGAACCCGCCGCTCGAGTCGATCGATTTCGAGGACCAGGCGCTCGAGCTCTACGAGCTGCTCGAGCCCGGCGACCACCTGGTCGGGCACTCCTACGGCGGAGTGGTCTCGCTGCTCGCCGCGCCGGCCGCCGAGCTCGGGTCGCTGACGGTGCTCGAGCCGCCCGCGTTCGGGGTAGCGCGCGGGCACCCCGCGGTCGAGGAGTTCGTCGGGCACTTCGCCGACGGCGCGCCGGAGGAGCCGCGCGAGTACCTCGAGTTCTTCCTGCCGCTCGTGGGATCGTCGCTTCGGATCTCGGATCCGCTGCCGCCGGCGCTCGAGGCCGGCGCACGCGCGGCGATCGCGGAGCGCACGCCGGCCGAGGCGGAGATCCCGCTCGACGCGCTCGCGGCGGCGCCGTTCCCGAAGCTCGTCGTCTCCGGCGGGCACAGCGCGGCGTTCGACGCGGTCTGCGACGTGCTCCAACAGCGCCTCGGGGCGCAGCGGGCGGTCCTCCCCGGCGCCGGGCACTCGATCGCCCGGCTCGGCGAGCCGCTGAACGCCCTCCTCGAGGCGTTCGCTACGCCGTCTTCCGCTCCGTGACCGACTCCTCGCGTCGCCGTGCGCGCGGGCCGGAGAGCTTCACGATCTCGAGGACGTAGACGACGTAGATCGAGAACGCGACCGCGCCGAGGCCGATCGCAGCTGCGAGCAGCGTCGGCCAGAAGTGCCACTCGCCGTGCTCGCGGAACGGCACGAAGCGGGTGGCGAGCGCCGCGGCCGGCGAGCGTCACGCACCACGCGTACATCGTCAGCGTCGCGCGCCGCTGCGAGAACGCCGCGGCGCAGGAAGCGGTGGTGCAGGTGCGCCTGGTCGGCGACGTAGAGCTTCTCGCCGTGCTTCAGCCGACGGGCGACCACGAAGCCGGTGTCGAGGATCGGGATCGCGAGCACGACGCAGCGGGAAGAAGAGCGCGACGGTCGCTGCGGTCTTCAAGAGCCCCTGGACGGCGACCGTCGCGAGCACGAAGCCGAGCAGCAGCGCGCCGGAGTCGCCCATGAAGATCCGCGCCGGATAGAAGTTGTGGCGCAGGAAGCCGAAGCAGGCGCCGGCGACGATCGCGGACATGACCGCGGCGTCGGGCTTCCCCAGCGAGAGCGCGATGACCGCGAACGTGGCGCCGGCGATCCCGCAGACGCCGGCCGCGAGCCCGTCCAGGCCGTCGAGGAAGTTGACCATGTTCATGAGCGCGACGATCCAGACGAGCGTCGCGGCGATCGCCGACCCAGTCCGGCAGCTCGTGGATCCCGACGAACGGGAAGGTGAAGCGGTCGACGTAGACGCCGAAGCCGACGGCACCGCCGCGGCGAGCGACCTGGCCGCCGAGCTTCTGCCACCAGGTCGAGGCCGCGGAAGTCGTCGAGCGCGCCGACCGTGGTCGGCGACGGCGGCGCCGAGCAGGAAGCCGCGCGATTCCCGCCCGAGGTCGAGGAACGCGAGCGCCGGGACGAGGATCCCGAGGAAGAGCGCGAGCCCGCCGAGGCGCGGGACCGGCGGCACGTTGAGGCGGCGCGCGCTCGCCCGGGTCGTCGACGACGCCGATCCGCCGCGCCATCCCGCCGACGACCGGCGTGAGCAGCGAGCACGATCGCGAGCGCGAGCAGGAAGCCCCAGAGCACCTCCGGCGTCGCCCTCAGCTCGTCCCACATGCTGGTCGTGCTAGTCCCATTGCCCGAGGCTCCGGCGCGTGAGCACCGAGCCAGGCAAGGACGCAGGGAGCGGTCATACCAGAAGGTATGGCCGCGACTGAGGACGCCGCTGGCGCAGCGTGATCGCGCGCCGGAGCCGGGAGGATGGGGCTGGCGCGGCCACTGCCTACTTCGTGCCGTAGAGGCGGTCGCCCGCGTCGCCGAGGCCGGGGACGATGAAGCCGCGCTCGTTCAGGCCGCGGTCGACGGCGGCGCACACGATGTGGACGTCCGGATGCTCGCGCGTGGACGCGCTCGATGCCCTCCGGCGCGGCGACGAGGCAGACGAGCGTGACCGAGCGGGCGCCGGCGTCCTTGACGACCTGGCGATCGCCGCCGCGCTCGAGTTGCCGGTCGCGAGCATCGGGTCGAGCACGATCGCGTCGCGCTCGGCGAGGTCGTTCGGCAGCTTCACGTAGTACTCGACGGGCTCGAGCGTCTCCTCGTCGCGGTACAGGCCGATGAAGCCGACGCGCGCGCTCGAGATGAGCGAGAGCACGCCGTCGAGCATCCCGATCCCCGCGCGCAGCACCGGGCAGACGGCGACCTTCTTGCCGGAGATGCGCTGCGACGTCCATGCGCTCGAGCGGCGTCTCGATCTCGACGGCTCCGTCGGGAAGTCCTTCGTCGCCTCGTACGTGAGCAGCAGCGTGAGCTCGTTGACGAGCTTGCGGAAGTGGACCGTCGGCGTGTCCTTGTCGCGCAGGTACGACAGCTTGTGCTGGACGAGCGGGTGCGTGACGTGCGTGACGCGCTCGGTCGCCGATCGCGCTCATGCCGCGTACGTGGTCGCAGCCGCGGAAGCCCGGGTAGAGCGGCCGCCTCTCGCAGAGCGCCTCGATGCGTCCGCGCAGCGCGTCGAGGTCGGCGCCGCTCCGAGCGCGCCGACCATGATCCGCGCCGACCTCGCGGAAGTCCGTCCTCGTCGAAGCCGCGCATCGTCGCCGCCGGCGTCCCGACGCGGACGCCCGAGGCGACCGTCGGCGGCCGCTCGTCGAACGGGACCGTGTTCCGGTTGACGGTGAGCTTGACCTCGTGCGAGCCGCTCCTCCGCGTCCTTGCCCGTCCAGTCCGTCGCGCGCAGGTCGACCTGGAGCAGGTGCGTGTCGGTGCCGCCGGTGAGCAGGTCGAGCCCGCCCTCGATGCAGCGTCTCGGCGAGCGCGTCGGCGTTCGCGCGGACCTGACGCTGGTAGTCGCGGAACGCCTCGGTCGCCGCGATCCGGAAGCACGTCGCCTTCGCGGCGATCGCGTGCACGAGCGGGCCGCCCTGCATGCCCGGGAAGACGGCGCGGTCGACGCCTGTCGCGTGCTCCTCCTTGCAGAGGATGAAGCCGGAGCGCGGGCCGGCGAGCGTCTTGTGCGTCGTCGAGGTGACGAAGTCGCAGTGCGGCACCGGGTTCGGGTGCAGCCCCGCGGCGACGAGGCCGGCGAAGTGCGCCATGTCGCACATGCAGCAGCGCGCCGACCTCGTCGGCGATCTCGCGGAAGCGGTCGGCCTCGACCGTGCGCGGGTACGCCGAGCCGCCGCAGACGATCAGCTTCGGCCGGTGCTCCTTCGCGAGCCGCAGCACGTCGTCGTAGTCGACGACGTTCGTCTCGCGGGTCGACGCCGTAGTGCACGATCGTGTAGAGGCGGCCGGAGAAGTTGACCTTGCAGCCCGTGCGTCAGGTGGCCGCCGTGGTCGAGCCGCGAGCGACGAGGATCGTGTCGCCGGGCTCGAGCGCCGCGAAGTAGACGGCCATGTTCGTCTGCGCGCCCGCGTGCGGCTGGACGTTCGCGTGCTCGGCGCCGAAGAGCGCCTTCGCGCGGTCGATCGCGAGCTGTCTCGATCTCGTCGACGACCTCGCAGCCGCCGTAGTAGCGC
Source organism: uncultured Actinomycetes bacterium (assembly GCA_963791205.1). Lineage (GTDB taxonomy): Bacteria > Actinomycetota > Thermoleophilia > Gaiellales > Gaiellaceae > JACCTU01. The sequence goes on along the minus strand of CAWBRK010000018.1, from coordinate 69,867 downwards.
CGGCCCGGGTAGCCCTCCGCGTACTTGTTCGTCGGCACGCTGCCGACCGCCTCGAGCACGCACGGCCACGTGAAGTTCTCGGACGCGATCAGCTCGATCTGGTTCCGCTGGCGCTCGAGCTCGCGCGCCGAGCAGCTCGGCGATCTCGGGATCGACGGTCTCGGAGGCCGGCGGTGCGGAGCTGCTCGAAGGTCTCCTGCGCGACGGCCATGCGGTCTCCTTCCCCGGAGGGTTCGCCGGCGATGCTACTCGCCGCTCAGGCGAGCACGGCACGAGCGCGCGCTCGCACGTCGCCCGCGCCCTCGCGCAGCACGCGCGGCTCGCTCCGCCGGTGAAGTCGATCACCGTCGACGGCGTGCCCGGCAGCTCGCCGCCGTCCACGACCTCGCGCCACAGCGCCGCGCGGATCTCCGCGGGCACGTCGGCGAGCCGACCGCGGGTCGGGCCGCCGTGGAGGTTGGCGCTCGTCGCGAGCGACCGCGCCGACGCGTCGAGCACCTGCCCGCCGTAGCCGTCGAGCGTCCGGGACGCGCACGCCGATCGTGTCCGGCTGCGCCCCGGTCAGCCAGCGGTACCGTCGCGCCGGGTTCGGCAAGCACGAGCGTGTACGGGCCCGGGCAGCAGCGCGCGCGCGATCGTGCCGCCGGCCGCGAGCTCCGGGACGCAGCTCGAAGAGCATGTCGACGTCGGCGCGAGCGAGCGCGATCGGCTGCTGCGTCGTCGCGGCCCTTGAGCTCGGAGATCGCTCGCGCGGCGCTCGCGGCGGTACGGGTTCGCGCAGAGGCCGTAGACCGTGTCCGTCGGGAGGATGACCGGCTCGCCGGCCGCTGATCGCGGCGACCGCGCTGTCGATCGCCGTCAGGCGCTACTCCGGCCCTCGACGACCCGCTCGCGGCCGGTCGAGGTCGCGCGTGACGCGGCACCTCGTCGTAGCCGAGCGCCTCGAGCACGCTCCGCCGCCTCGGCGGCGCGCGTCGTCGGCGACCTCGAGCACGAGCGGCCGCCCGGCGCGCAGCGCCGCGCAGGCGTGCTCGGCGATGAGCCGCTCGCCGACGAGCGCGCACGCCGCGGCTCCCAGTCGCGGACCTCCGGCTCGCAGTGTGTCGATCTCCTCCGTCAGCACGTACGGCGGGTTCGAGACGACGAGGTCGTATCCGCTCTCGGCCAGGCCGCCTCGAGGTCGCCCTCGCGAAGCTCGACGCTCGATGCCCGTCCGCTCCGCGTTCTCGCGCGCGAGCGCGAGCGCGTCCGGACGAGACCTCGACGGCCGTCACGCGCGCGTCCCGGGTGCTCGTCGGCGATCGCGAGGGCGATCGCGCCCGAGCCCGGTGCCGACGTCGAGCACGCGCGGCGGGGCCGCCGTCGAGCAGCGCGAGGCAGCGCTCGACGACGACCTCCGTCTCGGGCCGCGGGACGAGCGCGCGGCGGTCGGTCTTCAGCGTCGAGCCGCCGAAAGCCCCACTCGCCGAGGACGTACGCGAGCGGCTCGCGCTCGCCGCGCCGGCGGACGAGCGCTCGCGGAACTCGTCGCGCTCGGCCGTCGCCGAGCGGCCGGTCGTGGTCGCATGTACAGCTCGACCCGCGGAGAGGCCGAGCGCCTTCCCGAGCAGGTGCTCCGCATCGAGGCGCGGGCGCTCGACACGCCTGCCGGCGAGGTACTCGGTCGCCCGGCGCAGGACCTCGCCGAGGGTCACGCGCCGTGCGTCGCCGAGCGCCCGGCGCCGATCCTCGGCGGTGAGCGCCTCGGTGAACTCGTCGAGCTCGCCCTCGAGGACTCGGTCGAGCTGGTGCAGCGTCAGCTTGATGCGGTGGTCGGTGACGCGGTTCTCGGGGAAGTTGTAGGTGCGGATCTTCTCGGCGCGCTCGCCGGTGCCGATCTGGGCGCGGCGCGTCGCGTCGAGCTCCGCCTGCTGGCGCTCGCGCTCGAGCTCGTAGAGCCGCGCGCGGAGCACGCGCATCGCCTTCTGTCTGTTCTGGAGCTGCGACTTCTCGTCCTGCATCGCGACGACGATCCCGGTCGGCAGGTGCGTGATCCGGACGGCCGAGTCGGTCGTGTTCACGCTCTGGCCGCCGGGGCCGGTCGAGCGGTAGACGTCGATCTTGAGGTCGTTCGGGTCGATCTCGACCTCGACCTCCTCGGCCTCGGGCATGACCGCGACGGTCGCCGTCGACGTGTGGATCCGTCCCTGCGACTCGGTCTCGGGGACGCGCTGCACGCGGTGCGTGCCGCCTTCCCACTTGAAGACGGAGTAGGCGCCGTCGCCCTTGACCGCGAACATGACCTCCTTGACGCCGCCGGCCTCGTTCGGCGAGCTGCCGAGCTCCTCGGTCTTCCAGCCGCGGCGCTCGGCGTAGCGCGTGAGCATCCGCAGCACGTCCGCCGGCCCAGAGCGCCGCCTCGTCGCCGCCGACGCCCTGGCGGACCTCGACGATCACGTCCTTGCGGTCGGCGGGGTCGGTCTCGACGAGCGCGAGCTTGAGCTCCTCCTCGACTGCGACCCAGGCGCTCCTCGAGCTCGGGCACGAGCTCGCGGAGGTCGCCGTCGTCCCGCGCCGCGTCGAGGTCGTCGCGGACCTGCCGCCACTCCTGCGCGAGCCGGTACGGGGCCTCGAGCTCCTTCAGCCGGCGGCCGATCTCCGCCGCCTCGCGGTGGTCGTTGTAGACCGACGGGTCGGACATCCGCTCCTGCGTCTCGAGGTAGCGCGTCGAGGTCGTCGATCAGTTCGTCGAGCGCCATCGCCCTTAGGCCATGACTTCGACGCGCCGCCTCGCCTCGGGGCGCTCCTGATCCTCGAGCCGAAGCACCTCGCGCAGCGCGCGGATCGAGACCTCGAGCTGGTCGAGCGAGGGCTCGCGCGTCGTGAGCCGCTGGAGCCAGAGGCCCGGAGCGAGCAGCGTCATCAGGATGCGGTTGTCCGAGTGCTTGCCTGCGAAGCGGATCAGCTCGTAGGCGAGCCCCGCGATCAGCGGCAGCAGCAGGATGCGGCTCGCGATCAGCCAGAACCACGACGGTCTGCCCGACGAACGCGAAGACGAAGATCGCGATCACCATCACCCAGAGCAGGAACGCCGTGCCGCAGCGCGGGTGGATGAGCGAGTACCGCTGCACGTTCTCCGGCGTCAGCTCCTCGCCGGCCTCGAGCGCGTTGATCGCCTTGTGCTCGGCGCCGTGGTACTGGAACACGCGCCGCAGGTCGGGCAGCAGCGAGATGACCACGAGGTAGAGGATGAAGATCGACACGCGGATCAGGCCCTCGACGATCACGAACGAGCCGTTCGTCTCGATCGGGAGCCAGCTTCGTGAGCAGCGCCGGCGTGACCTTGAAGAGCATGAGCGCGAAGCCGATCGCGATCGCGAACGCGAAGATGATCTGCGCCGCGCGAGATCTCGGTCTCGACTCCTTCCTTCTCGTCCGCGTCGGCGTCCTGCGCCGCGTAGTTCGCGGAGATCGCGAGCGCGCGGAAGCCGATCGCGAGCGACTCGCCGAGCGCGACGACGCCGCGGATGATCGGGAGCCGGAAGATGCGGTGGCGCGCCATGGGCGAGCTGATCGGCGTCGTGTGCTGCGCGATCTCGCCGTTCGGCTTCCGGACCGCGAGTGCCCAGTGCGCCGGACTGCGCATCATCACGCCCTCGAGGACGGCCTGGCCACCGATCGTCTGCATCGTCGGAAAGTGTGGGGCTAGCCCCGGCGGGCGCCGCCGGCGCGCTCGAGCCGTCGCTGGAAGCGCTCGACACGGCCGCCGGTGTCCATCAGCTTCTGCTTGCCCGTGTAGAACGGGTGGCAGTTGGAGCAGATCTCGACGTGGAGCTCCGGTTTCGTGGACCGCGTCTGGAACGTGTTCCCGCAGGAGCACGTGACGTTCGCGAGCACGTAATCGGGATGGATATCGGCCTTCATCGCGGAGCCAGGATAGCAGAGGCGGTTTCGGCGGCCACGTTGCCCCCCGAGACGACCAGAGCCACGTGCTCGCCCTGCTCATGGGCGATCTTTCCGGCCAGGAGGGCGGCCGTCGAGGCGGCTCCCGCGGGCTCGACGGCGAGCTTCGCGCGGCTGTAGAGGAAGCGGAACGCTTCCTCGAGCTCGGCCTCCGTGACGAGGACGATCTCGTCGACGCGCTCGCGTGCGATCGCGATCGCGTTGCGGCCGGCATGCGGCGCGTTCAGCCCGTCGGCGATCGAGACGGGCTTGATCTCGACGCGCTCGCCGGCCTCGAGGGCGAGGTGGAGCGCCGCGGAGGTCTCGGGCTCGACCCCGATGACGCGCGCGTCGGGGCGGAGGCCCTTGACGGCCGTGGCGATGCCCGAGATCAGGCCGCCGCCGCCGATCGGCACGACGACGACGCTCGCGTCGGGGACGTCCTCGAAGAGCTCGAGCGCGACGGTGCCCTGGCCCGACTGCACGAGCGGGTCGTCGAACGGGTGGACGAGCGTGCGGCCGGTCTCCTCGAGCAGCTCGTCGATACGGTCGAAGGCCTCGCTCGGGTCGTGGGCCTCGAGGTCGACGGCGGCGCCATAGCCGCGCGTCGCCGCGATCTTCAACTCGCTCGCGCCCTGCCACATGACGACGAGCGCGTCGACGTCCTCGAGCGAGGAGCAGTACGCGAGCGCCTGCGCGTGGTTGCCGGCGGAGATCCCGATCACGCCGCGACTCCTTCTCCTCCGCGCTGCAGCGACGCGAGCTTCGTCAGCACCCCGCGCGGCTTGAACGAGCCCGTGCGCTGGAAGAGCTCGGCCTTCAGGTGGACGCGAGCGCCGGTGAGGCGGGACAGCGCTGCGGACGTGAAGGTCGGCGTGCGGTGGAGCCGATCGCCGATGGTGGCGCGTGCGCGCTGGACATCGTCGAGCTCGATCAGCGCGGTCGCGGCCATGGGCACGAATCGTCACACGTTTGGCACGGCTCGTGACGGTTTCGTCGCGAAGGCGCGGGTAGCGTCCGCCGTGGGAGGCGGGTGGCCCACCTGCCCCACCCCGAGGGGAGGGGAAGGCGGTGGGTCAGGCGGATTCGGGCTGGTCCGGTTCGGTCGCGTCGGGTGTGTCCGGGTCACCAGCGGCGGCCGGCTCCGGTGCGGCCGGAGGCTCCGGCGCCGACGGCGGCTCGGGCTCGGTCCAAGCCGATGCGTCGCGCGCCTCCGCCTCCCCCGGGCGCGCCACGCGCGGCCGCTCGATCCGCTTCACCGCGAGCCCCAGGAGCACCGCGCCGCCGAGCAGGAACAGCGGCCGCCGCTGCCGCACGCCGATCAGCACGAGCAGGAACCCCGGCATCGCAAGTGGCCCGACGACAAGCGCACGGTCTGCCGGCGCCGCCGATCCGTCGGCCGCACTCACGTCTGCTGGTACTCCGGCCCCGAGCCGCCCTCGGGCGGCGTCAGCCGACCGCCCTTCGCGGTGATCGCGCCGCACTGGACGCAGTTCGACGGATTGAGCTGAACGTCGACGAACCCGTCGCCGTCGGAGCCCTCGACCTCGTACACCTGCGCCGGGCACAGAGAGCGCCCACAGATCGCCGAGCTCCCGCGGCACGTGCCGCTGGATGCGGATGTGGTTCGGCTGGTCCTCACGCGTCTTGTTCCCCGACAGGAAGACCGACGAGAGCTTGTCGAACGTGAGCCGCCCGTCAGACGCCGGATACCGCGAAGCACGGTTCGTCCGGATCAGATCCTGCGCCGCGTCGGGCTCGGTCCGGAACGTGCCCGGCGGCAGCTTGCCGCGGGTCGCGGTCATCATCCCCGCCAGCGCGCCGCCGACCCAGAAGCCGCGGCCGAACGCCTGCCGCATGTTCCGCACCTGCTCGAGGTCGCGCCAGACGAAGCTGCTCGCGCACGGCCTCGTCGTACGACTCCAGCACGCCCGGCGTCGCGGCGGTGCGGCCGCGCCGCAACGCGTCGAACGCCGACTCCGCCGCGAGCCGTCCCGACTCGATCGCGTAGTGGATCCCCTTCAGCGCCGGCACGTTGACCATCCCGACGCCGTCGCCGCACATGAGCAGCCCCGGCGCGTGCAGTCGCTTCGGCAGCGCGAAGAACCCGCCCTCCGGGATCGTCTTCGCGCCCCACTCGACGCGCTCGCCGCCCGGCGACGATCGGCATGACGAGGCGGTGCATCTTCAGCTCCTGGAGCACGTCGTGCACCGACAGCTCGACGTCGCGGTAGTCGAGCCCGACGACCATCCCGAGCGTCACGTGCTCCTCGCCCATCGGGTAGATGAACGAGCCGCCGAACTCGCGGTACTTCGCGCCGGCGCGCAGCGGCCAGCCCATCGTGTGGATCACGCGCTTGAGCGGCTTCGCGACGCGCCACACCTCCTTCACTCCGAGCGCCCACACCTGCGGGTTCTCGCCCTGCGAGGTCGAAGTGCTCGATCGCGGCGCCGGTCAGGTGTCCCTGCGTCCCCTCGGCGAGGACGGTGAGGCGGGCGACGAGGTCGGAGCCCGGCTCGAAGTTCGGCAGCGGCTCGCCGTCCCGGCCCCGGCCCTTGTCGCCCGTGCGGACGCCGACGACGCGGCCGTGCTCGACGAGAAGCTTCGTCGCCGACGGTCTCGGGGAGGATCATCGCGCCGGCCTGCTCGGCCTCTTCGGCCAGCCAGCGCCCCAGTTGCGAGAGCGACGCGACCTAGTTGCCGTGGTTCTTCATCGTCGGGGGAGCCGGAATCCGGTACGCAGAGTTGGCCGTCAGGAAGAAGACGGCTTCGGCCTCGACCGGCTCGAGCAGCGGCATGTCGTCGATCTCCTTGCGGCCGCCGAAGAGGCGACGCAGCCCACGCGGGTTCACGACGGCGCCCGAGAGCAGGTGCGAGCCCGGCTGCTTTCCCTTCTCGAGCACGGCGACCGGAACGTCGCCCAGCCGCGCGCGCAGGTCGGGCGCGTCCTCGAGCAGCTGCCCGAGCCTGATCGCGCACGCAAGCCCCGCCGGCCCGGCACCGACGATCAGCACGCCGACGTCGATCCGCTCGTCCGGCGGGTCGGTCGGCGCAGCGATGGCCTCGGACGCGGAGAAGGGCGGCGGGTACTCGAGCGGGCGCGTCACGAACCGCGGCGCTCGCGCACGAGCTCGGTCAGCTTCGGCACGACCTGATGGACGTCGCCGACGATCCCGAGGTCGGCGAACTCGAAGATCGGCGCGTTCGCGTCCTTGTTGATCGCGACGATCGTTCCCGACCCCTGCATGCCGACCTTGTGCTGGATCGCGCCGGAGATTCCGCACGCGACGTAGAGCTTCGGCGAGACCGTTTTGCCGGTCTGCCCGATCTGTGTCGAGTACGGGTACCAGCCTGCGTCGACGACCGCCCGCGTCGCGCCGACCGCGCCGCCGAGCGCCTTCGCGAGCTCCTCGACGAGCGTGAAGTTCTCCGGGCCGCCGAGGCCGCGGCCGCCGGCGACGATCACGTCGGCCTCGACGAGGTCGGGCCCTTCGCTCTCGTCGTGCGCCTGCTCGACCATCGTCGCGCCGCGCGAGTGCTCCTCGAGCTCGACCGCGACGTCCTCGACCTCGGCCGAGCCGCCGGCCTCCGCCGGGTCGAAGGTGCCGGACCGGAAGAGCGCGAGGCGCGGCTCGCTCGTCCAGCCGACGTCGACGTAGACCGAGTCGCCGAGCGCCGGTCGCTTGCCGACGAGCTGCCCGTCGCGGTTCTCGAGGTCGACGAGGTCCCAGTTCAGCCCGGCGTCGAGGCGCGCCGCGAGCCCGGCGGCGACGTCGGCCGAGAGCACCGACGCGGCAAAGAGAACGGTGTCGAAGCCCTTGTCGCGGACGAGCGCGGCGAGCACGTCGACGCGCGGCTGCGGCAGCGGCGCCTCGAGCGATGCATCGTCGGCGACGAAGACCTTGGCGGCGCCGAACTTCCCGGCCTCGCCGGCGAGCTCCCGCACGCCGGAGCCGATCACGACACCCGCGACGTCGTCACCGAGCTGCGTCGCCTTCGAGAGCACGCCGAGCGAGCCCTTCTGCAGCTCGCCCTCGTGGTGCTCGAGGAAGACGAGCGTGCTCAGAGCAGCCTCCGCTCCGCGAGGAACTCGACGATCTGCGCGGCCGCGTTCCCGTCGTCCTCGATCTTCTTCGACTCGCCGCGCGGCGGCGGGTCGGAGAGCGCGAGGACCTCGCGTCTTCGCGCCGGCCTCGACGCCGAGGTCGGCGAGCGACACCGTCTCCTGCGGCTTCGACTTCGCGCCCATGATCCCCTTGAGCGACGGGTAGCGCGGCTCGTTGATCGCATCCGAGACCGCGACGACCGCCGGCAGCGGCGCCTCGATCACGTCGTAGCCGAACTCGGTCTGCCGCTTCCCGCGCGCTTTCCCGTCTTCGACGGTGAGCTCGGCGACCTGGGAGATGACCGGCCGGCGCAGGCGCTCGGCGACGGCCGACCACAGGACGGCGCCGTCGGAGTCGGCGGCCTGCTGGCCGAAGAGCACGAGGTCGGGCTGCTCGCGCTCGAGCGCCGCGGCGAGCACACGGCTCGTCGCGACGAGGTCGGAGCCGGCCGCGGCGTCGTCGGTGACCAGCACCGCGCGGTCGGCCCCCATCGCGAGCGCCTTGCGGAGCGCGTCGGCCGCCTTCGCCGGGCCCATCGAGACGAGCACGACCTCGCCCTCGCCCGAGTGATCCTTGACGCGCAGCGCCTCCTCGACCGCGTGGGCGTCGAAGGCGTTGAGCGCGCCCTCGCCCGAGCGGTCGAGCCGCTTCGTTCCTGGGTCGAGGCGCTTGTTGCCCTCGGGGACCTGCTTCACGCAGACGGCGATCTTCATCGGGCGAGGACTCTAACCCCAGGGCGCGAAGCCAAGGCGCAGTCGGATTCCGTGTTACCCTCCGGCCCTTCGAGCGCGAACCGGAGCTCATGCCACGCCACCGGACGACAGCCCGAGGACTTCTCGTTCTCATCGCGTTGGCTCTGACGACAGGGTCGGCGGCGGCGTACGCGTCGTCCGAAGCCGTCGCGCCGAAAGTCCCGCAGCTGATCTTCCCGGTCGTGGGCAAGGCGACCTACATCAACGACTTCGGTGCGCCGCGTGGGCAGGGTCGCCACGAGGGGAACGACATCATGACGACGTGGCGCTCGCCCGCCGTCGCGGCCGAGGCCGGGAAGGTGAAGTTCCACACGACGTCTGCGCGCGCCGGCTGCATGCTCTACCTCAACGGCGAGAGCGGCACGACGTACGTCTACATCCACCTGAACAACGACCTCACCGCGAAGAACGACAACAAGGGGAAGTGCGTCGCGGGCGGGTCGTACTGGAAGGGCCTGAAGGACGGCACGAAGGTCGAGGCGGGTCAGCCGATCGCGTACATCGGCAACTCGGGCGACGCGAACTCCGCCGGCTATCACCTCCACTTCGAGGTGCACCCGGGCGACGGTGCGGCGGTCAGCCCGTTCAAGTACCTGAACAAGGCGAAGCGGCTGCTGTTCGCGGTGCAGCCGGGCGCCGACTTCACCGCAGCGCTTCGCGGCAGCGTCGTGACTGCGGACGCGACTGCGCGCTCGCTGACGCTGATGGTCGACCGTGTGCAGTCGTGGCCCGGCGGGCTCCGCGTCTCCGGTGTCAAGCGCCCGGTCGAGCTGTCTGTGCCGCCGAGCGTCGTCATCTCCGATCCGCTCGGCGCGCTCATCGCCTCGGCCAAGCTCTCGGCCCTCAAGAAGGGGCAGTCCGCGATCGCGTGGACGGAGAAGGCGCCGGCGACGATCGAAGCGGCGATGGGCGAGCCGTTCTCGCTGATCGCCGAGCGGCTCGTCGTCGGCTAGCGACCGGTGAAGCGCGGCTCGCGCTTCTCGACGAACGCGGTCATGCCCTCCTTCGCGTCCTCGCTGGCGAAGAGGTCGGCGAAGCGCTCGGCCTCTGAGGAGAGGTTTTCCGAATGGTCGCCCTGGAGGGCCCGGTTCGTCGCGGCCTTCGCGGCGGCGAGCGCGATCGGGCTGTGCTTCGCGAGCGCGTGCGCGGACTCGAGCGTCTTCGCCATCAGCTCGTCGGGCTCGTAGACGGCGGTGACGAGGCCGCGCCGCTCCGCCTCCTCGGCGTCGACCATCCGCCCGGTCAGGACGAGCTCCTTCGCGAAGCCGACCGTCGTCGCGCGCGCGAGGCGCTGCGTCCCGCCCCAGCCGGGGATGATCCCGAGGTTGATCTCCGGTTGCCCGAGCTTTGCCTTCGTCGACGCGTAGCGGAGGTCGCACGCGAGCGCGAGCTCGCAGCCGCCGCCGAGCGCGAAGCCGTTGATCGCCGCGAGCGTGGGCTGCGGCATCGTCTCGAGCAGCCGCGCAGCCTCGTGGCCGAGGGCACCCCATGCCTTCGCCTCGGTCACGCCGAGGCCGCTCATGTACTTGATGTCCGCGCCCGCGATGAAGGCGCGATCGCCGGCGCCCGTCAGGACGACCACGCGCGTCTCGGCGTCTTCCGTGAGCTCGCGAAGCCGGTCGCGCAGCTCGGTCAGGGTCGGCAGGTCGAGCGCGTTGAGCGCGTCCGGCCGGTTGACGGTGACGACCGCGACGGCGGCGTCGCGATCGACGTCGATGCTCACGCTGGGACGCGGGCGCGGAGGAACTCGACGATCTCGCTCGTCGGCGCGCCGGGCGTGAAGACCTCGGCGACCCCCCGCTCCTTCAGCTCGTTCGCGTCGTCCGTCGGGATCGTCCCGCCCACGACCACGAGCACGTCCTCGGCACCCTGTTCGCGCAGTCCGTCGAGGATCTTCGGCACGAGCGTCATGTGGCGCACCGCTCAGGATCGAGATGCCGACGGCATCCGCGTCCTCCTGGATCGCGGTCTCGACGATCTGCTCCGGGGTCTGGTGGAGGCCGGTGTAGATGACCTCCATTCCGGCATCCCGGAGGGCCCTGGCGATGATCTTGGCACCGCGGTCGTGCCCGTCGAGGCCGGGCTTGGCGATCACCACACGGATCTTGCTGGCCACGGCTGCGCAAGTATATGGAGGTGAAGTTGAGGATCGTGGGGTGCTCCCCGGCCTGGCCGAACCCCGGCGGGGCACAGTCCGGCTATCTCGTCGAGGACGACGGGCAGCGTGTGCTGCTCGACTGCGGGCCTGGTGTGCTCGCGCGTCTGCGCGAGTGGGAGGAGTGGCCGCGCGTCGACGCGATCGCGATCACGCACTGGCATCTCGATCACTGGGGCGATCTCGTGCCGTGGGTCTGGGGCGCGATGTTCGGTCCGGCACGCGAGCTCGCGACGCCCGAGCTGTGGGTGCCGCCGGACGGGGAAAGTCGTCTGTCCGACCTCGGCGCGCGGCTCGGTCAGCCCGAGATGTTCGAGGACGCGTTCGACGTGCGGGAGTACGAAGAGGCGGAGCCGTTCCTCACGGCGGGCATGGAGGTCACCGCGGTGAAGGTGTTGCACTACGACCTTCAGGCGTACGGGTTCCGCGTCGCGGTGAACGGTTCGGTGCTCGCGTACTCGGGCGACAGCGGTCCGGACGACGGGCTCGCCGCGCTCGCGAAGGACGCCGATCTCTTCGTGTGCGAGGCGACGCTGGTGGACGGCGACGCGCAGAAGGAGGGCGTGCCGCGCGGTCACCTCTCGCCCGAGGAAGCGGAGCACGCGTTCGAGACCGCCGGCGCGAAGCGGCTGCTGCTCACGCACCGCCCGAGCGAGCGGGCGCTCGCCGAACGATTCGAGCAGGCGACCGACGGGATGGAGGTCGAGGTCTAGGCGCGAGCCCAGACCGAGGCGGGGTCAGACCGCTAGAAGACCGGCGTCTCGCGCCAGACGCCCCAGACCTCGCGCCAGGCGTCGCACATCTCGCCCATCGTCACGTACGCGCGTGCGGCGTCGAGGATGAGAGGCATCAGGTTCACGTCGTCGCGCGCCGCCGCGGCCTTCAACGCGCCGAGGGTCGACTCCACCGCGGCCGAGTCGCGCCGGGTCCGCAGCGCCGCCACGCGATCGATCTGCTCCTGCTCGAGCGCCGGGTCGATCTTGAGGATCTCGACCGGCGCCTCGTCCTCGAGCTCGTACCGGTTGACGCCGACGACGATGCGCTGGCCGCGCTCGACCTCGCCCTGGTAGCGGAACGACGCCTCGGCGATCTCCCGCTGGAAGAAGTTCTCCTTGATCGCCTCGACGACGCCGCCGAGCTTCTCGATCCGCTCGAAGTACTCGTACGCCTGCCGCTCGAGCTCGTTCGTCAGGTGCTCGACGTAGTACGAGCCGCCGAGCGGGTCGATCGTGTTGACGACGCCCGTCTCGTGCGCGATCACCTGCTGCGTCCGCAGCGCGATCCGCACCGCGTCCTCGGTCGGCAGCGCGAGCGCCTCGTCGAACGAATTCGTGTGCAGCGACTGCGTGCCGCCGAGCACCGCCGCCATCGCCTCGAGCGCGGTGCGCACGATGTTCACCTCGGGCTGCTGCGCCGTCAGCGACACGCCGGCCGTCTGCGTGTGGAAGCGCATCAGCCACGAGCGCGGCGTCTTCGCGCCGTAGCGCTCGCGCAGCTCGCGCGCCCAGATGCGCCGCGCGGCGCGGTACTTCGCGATCTCCTCGAAGAAGTCGAGGTGCGCGTTGAAGAAGAAGGAGAGCCGCGGTGCGAACGCGTCGACATCCATCCCGCGCGCGGTCGCCCACTCGACGTACGTGAACCCGTCGGCGAGCGTGAACGCGAGCTCCTGTGCCGCGGTCGAGCCGGCCTCACGGATGTGGTACCCGGAGATCGAGATCGGATGCCACTTCGGCATGTCGGTCGCGCAGAACTCGACCATGTCCGTCACGAGTCGCATCGACGGCTCGGGCGGGAAGATGTACTCCTTCTGCGCGATGTACTCCTTGAGGATGTCCGTCTGGATCGTCCCGCGGAGCTCCGACATCGGCACGCCCTGCTCCTCGCCGACGCACGCGTAGAACGCGAGCAGGATCGCCGCCGGCGAGTTGATCGTCATCGACGTCGACACATCGCCGAGCGGGATCCCCGCGAAGAGCGTCTCCATGTCCTCGAGCGAGTCGATCGCGACGCCCTCGCGCCCGACCTCGCCGAGCGAGCGCGCGTGGTCGGAGTCGTAGCCCATGAGCGTCGGCATGTCGAACGCGGTCGAGAGCCCCGTCTGCCCGTGGTCGAGCAGGTACCGGAAGCGGGCGTTCGTCTCCGCGGCCGTTCCGAAGCCCGCGAACTGCCGCATCGTCCAGAGCCTCCCGCGGTACATCGACGGGTAGACGCCGCGCGTGAACGGATAGACGCCGGGATAGCCGAGGTCGCGCTCCGGCTCGATCTCGACGTTCTCAGCCGAGTAGAGCGGCTCGTTGTCGATGCCGGAGATCGTCGAGAAGAGCTCGAGCTGGCGCTCGGGCGTCGCGTCGTAGAGCTCCTTCCACGCGTCGAGCCCTTCGAGCGAGCGGCGGTCCTCGGTCGTCGCCATGACCGGATTCTACGGGCGCACGGCGCGCGCACCGCACCAGCCCGGGTGGTTCTCGGCTCTTGCCGAATCGCCGAATCTGACCCACGATGCGTACGGCGGCAACTTCGAAAGGGGTTTGAAGACGTGACGGGCGCGAACGCATGGACCACGGACCACTCACGATTGGTTCGCGGATGAGGCGTACACGCGTCCTCGTCGCCGACGGCCTGCCGCTCTTCCGCGTCGGCGTGCGGAGCCTGCTCAGACGCGAAAGCGACTTCGAGCTGCTCGAAGCGACCGACGCGGACGAGGCGGCCGCGCTCCTGCTCGGCGGCTACGCAGAGATCGCGCTCCTCGATCTCGACCTCCCCGGTGGCGGTGGGCTCGAGGTTGTCCATCGCGCACGCGGACGCTGCCGCGCACACCTGATCGTGTGGGCGCTCGAGCCGTCACGCGAGTCGGTGCTCGAGTCGATCACCGCGGGCGCGCACGGGTTCCTGCAGAAGGAGATCTCCGGTCAGGGCCTCATCCGTGCACTCCGCGGAGTCGCCGCGGGCGAAGCCCCGCTCTCGCGCGACATGGCCGGCCTCATGATCGACGCGATTCACGCGCTCGAAGCGCGTTCGAAGGCGCTCGAGCGCGCGGCCGTGCTCTCGGAGCGAGAGAAAGAGGTGCTCGCGCTCGTCTCGCGCGGTGCTCGCAACCGTGACGTCGCCGAGGCGCTCGACATCTCCGAGTTCACCGTCAAGCGCCACATGCAGAACATCCTCCAGAAGCTCGACGTGCCGTCGCGCCGTGCCGCCGCGGCGTTCTACGTGTCCGCGTACCGCGAAGACGCAGCGCTCGAGGAGCGGTCGGCGTGACCGAGCGCAACGAACCGCTCGTCGCCGTCGTGTGCGCCGTGCCGATCCTGGGCGAGGCACTCTCCGCGGCGCTCGCCGGCCTCGCCGAGTGCAAGATCATCCCTGCGCGTCAACCCGAGCTCGGCGGCCTGCTCAAGTCGCTGCAGCCAGATGCGATCGTCGTCGACGACGAGCACGAGGCTGCGGTCGCCGCAACGTACGCGCGGTTCGCACGCACGCCCGTGATCAACGTCTCGCTTCGCGAGCAGCGACTGACCCGGCTGGACGACGGCACGTGGGAAGAGCCGGACGAGCACGACATCTCACCGGAGACGATTCGGAACGTCGTCGCCGGCGGGATCTACGGCCGCCGCGCGAACTGAGTCACATCGGCTCTCGCTCAACCTCGAGTCGAGGTCGAGATCGCGCTCTCCCGATGCTCGGAACGTCACCCGGAAGGGTGATTTCGAGGTGAAATCGCCGTTTGACCCATTTGGATCCCCCGCCGACCTGCCGATGAGTCGCTGACACGCGCTCCTCTGCGCGTGCGAAGGAAAGGCGAGCTTTGGCGAGCATCGACGGACTGCGGCAGCACGGAACGCATCCGGCTACGGCCGGATGCAGCCGCATGTCCGAGCTCGATCTCGCGACCGCACTCGCCGCGGTCCTCGCCGCTTCGCAGCTCCCGGCTCAGCTCGCCAGCCGACGGGAGATGCATCCAGTCCTGCGCTTCCCGGTGACCGTCGTCGACACGCCGCTCGCGTCGACGATGATCGCCGGGAAGCAGGACTCGGAGGTGCGCGCGCATGCGTAAGCGCGGACTCCTCATCGCGTTCGTCGTGCTCGGCTGTGCGCTCGTCGTCGCTCGGTTCGCCGCGGCCGCGGTCACGGTGACGCCTGCATCGGGCGGAACGAACATCTCGGCCGACAACGCGGCGAACGCGACCACGCCTGCGTGGACGACGCTCGGAAACATCGTCGTCGCCGAAGCGGCGAACGGCGACTTCGCTCAGAGCCAGACGAACACCACGATGGTCTTGAGCGCGCCCACGAACTGGCAGTTCAACGCGGGCGCGGGATCCGTCAGCTTCACCGGTTCGTCTCCAGGCAGCGCCGACCTCACGGCCGCATCCATCAGCGTGACGACGTCGACGATCACGGTGACGCTGAGCACGGACTCGAACGCGAACAAGACCGATCAGCTGACGATCGCCGGCATCCAGGTCTCGCCCGACCGACGGCTCCGTCGCGCTCCCCTCCTCCGGAAACATCGTGCGGACCGGCGGCACCGCGACGATCGCCGGAGATCGTCAACAACTCGACGAACTTCGGCTCGCTCTCGATGGCGGCCGGTGCGCCGAAGCTGGCGATCACATCGGTGAACGGGGGTTCGAACCCGACCGCAGGCGCCGCCTTCTCCGTCACCGTCGCGAAGCAGGATCAGTTCGGCCGCACGATCAACGCGGTCGCGGCGACAGGTGTCTCCCTGTCGCTCAGCGCCGGCACCGGCACGCTCGGCGGAACGCTGACCGGCACGATCAACGCCGGGTTCGAGCTCGACGACCATCAACGGCGTCACGTACACGAAAGCGGAGTCGGGCGTCGTGCTCACGGCGACGCGGACGAGCGGCGACACGCTCCCCTCCGGAAACAGCGCCGCCTTCACCGTCAACCCCGGCGCCCTGAGCAACTTCCTCGTCGAGGCCGCAGGCGGCGGCTCGATCGGCACCCAGACCGCGGGAACGAGCTTCAACGTCCGCATCACCGCACGCGACGCCAACAACAACACGGTCACGAGCTTCACCGGGGCCGGCAATACCGTCAACATCACGTCGACCGGGACGCTCTCCTCGGGCTCGGGCACTACCGCGGCGTTCACGAACGGCGTGCTCGCGTCGCACGCCGTCACGATCTCGAACACCGGCAGCTTCACGGTCACCGCTACCCGGACGAGCGGCGGCGCTCAGACCGGCACGAGCAACTCGTTCACCGTCAACCCCGGCGCGCTGAACAACTTCCTCGTCGAAGCCGCCGGCGGCGGCAACATCGCGCACGCAGACCGCGGGCACGAGCTTCAACATCCGGATCACCGCCCGCGACGCCAACGGGAACACGGTCACGGGCTTCACCGGCGCTGGCAATACCGTCGACATCAGCTCGACCGGCACGCTCTCCGGCGGCTCCGGCACGACCGCGACGTTCAGCAACGGCGTCCTCGCCTCACACTCGGTGACCGTCTCGAACACCGGGATCATCACGATCACCGCGACGCGGACGTCCGGCGGCGCTCAGACCGGGACGAGCAACTCGTTCACCGGTCAACCCGGGGGCGCTGGCGCTCTTCCTCGTCGAGCAGGCCGGCGGCGGAAGCATCGGGCCGCAGACCGCAGGCTCCGGCTTCAACATCCGGGTCACCGCCCGCGACTCGAACGGCAACACCGTCACCGGGTTCACCGGCACGGTCGACATCACCTCGACGGGGACGCTCTCGTCCGGCGGCGGCACGACCGCGGCGTTCACCGCCGGAGTGCTCAGCTCGCACGCGGTCACGATCTCGAACACCGGCAGCTTCACGATCACGGCGACCCGCACGAGCGGCGGCGCGCAGAGCGGGACGAGCAACAGCTTCACGGTGAGCCCCGGCGCGCTCAGCAACTTCCTCGTCGAGGCCGCCGGCGGCGGCAGCATCGGCACGCAGGCCGCCGGACGAGCTTCAACATCCGGATCACCGCCCGCGACGCCAACAACAACACCGTCACGGGCTTCACGGGCGCGGGCAACACCGTGAACATCACCTCGACCGGCACGCTCTCGGCCGGCTCCGGCACGACCGCGACCTTCACGAACGGCGTCCTCGCCTCGCACGCGGTCACGATCTCCAACACCGGCAGCTTCACGCATCACCGCGACCCGCACGAGCGGCGGCGCCCAGAACGGGACCAGCAACTCCTTCACGGTCAACCCCGGCGCGCTGAACAACTTCCTCGTCGAGGCCGCCGGCGGCGGCGATCGGCACCCAGACCGCAGGGCCGAGCTTCAACGTCCGCATCACTGCTCGCGACGCGAACGGGAACACGGTCACGAGCTACAACGGCGCGGGCAACACCGTCGACATCTCGTCGACCGGGTCGCTCTCCGCCGGCTCCGGGACGACCACGACCTTCACGAACGGCGTCCTCGCGTCGCACGCCGTCACGATCTCCAACACCGGCAGCTTCACGATCACGGCCACCCGCACGACGCGGCGGCACCCAGAACGGCACGAGCAATTCGTTCACGGTCAACCCCGGCGCGCTCGGCCAACTTCCTCGTCGAGGCCGCCGGCGGCGGGGCGATCGGCACCCAGACCGCGGGAACCGGCTTCAACATCCGCATCACCGCCCGCGACGCCAACAACAACACCGTCACGGGCTTCACCGGCGCAGGAAACACCGTGAACATCACGTCGACCGGCACGCTCTCGGCCGGCTCGGGCGCGACGGCCGCGTTCACGAACGGCGTCCTCGCGTCGCACGCGGTCACGATCTCGAACACCGGCAGCTTCACGATCACAGCGACCCGCACCATCGGCGGCGCCCAGAACGGCACGAGCAACTCGTTCACGGTCAACCCCGGCGCGCTCAGCAACTTCCTGGTCGAGGCCGCCGGCGGCGGGGCGATCGGGACGCAGACCGCTGGAACGGCTTCAACGTCCGCGTCACCGCGCGCGACGCCAACAACAACACGGTCACGAGCTACAGCGGCGCCGGCAACACGGTCGACATCACCTCGACCGGCACGCTCTCCGGCGGTCCGGCACGACCGCGACGTTCACCAACGGCGTCCTCGCCTCACACGCGGTCACGGTCTCGAACACCGGCAGCTTCACGATCACCGCGACGCGAACGTCAGGTGGCGCCCAGTCCGGAACGAGCAACTCGCTTCACGGTCAACCCCGGCGCACTGAGCAACTTCCTGGTCGAGGCGGCCGGCGGCGGCGCGATCGGGACGCAGACCGCGGCCACGTCCTTCAACGTCCGCGTCACCGCGCGCGACGCGAGCAACAACACCGTCACCGGCTTCACCGGCACCGTCGACATCACCTCGACCGGGACGCTCTCGGCCGGCAGCGGCACGACCGCCGCATTCACCGCCGGCGTCCTGAGCTCGCACGCGGTCACGATCTCCGACACCGGCAGCTTTACGATCACCGCGACTCGGACGAGCGGCGGCGCTCAGAACGGGACGAGCAACTCGTTCACGGTCAACCCCGGCGCGCTGAACAACTTCCTCGTCGAGGCCGCCGGCGGCGGCGCCATCGGCACCCAGACTGCCGGCTCGAGCTTCAACGTCCGCATCACCGCCCGGGACGCGAACAGCAACACCGTCACCGGCTTCACCGGCACCGTCGACATCACCTCGACCGGCACGCTCTCCGCCGGCTCCGGTACGACCGCAGCGTTCACCGCCGGCGTCCTCAGCTCGCACGCCGTCACGATCTCCAGCACCGGCAGCTTCACGATCACCGCCACGCGGACGACCGGCGGCGCCCAGAGTGGAACGAGCAACAGCTTCACCGTCAGCCCAGGAGCGCTGAACAACTTCCTCGTCGAGGCCGCCGGCGGCGGCGCGCATCGGCGCGCAGACGGCGGGCTCGGGTTTCAGCGTCCGACATCACCGCGCGCGACGCGAACAGCAACACCGTCGACGGGCTTCACCGGCACGGTCGACATCACCTCGACCGGCACGCTCTCCGCCGGCTCGGGCACGACCGCTGCCTTCACCACCGGCGTCCTCGCCTCGCACGCAGTCACCATCTCCAACACCGGCAGCTTCACGATCACGGCGACCCGCACGACCGGCGGCGCCCAGAACGGGACCAGCAACTCGTTCACGGTCAACCCCGGCGCGCTGAACAACTTCCTCGTCGAGGCCGCCGGCGGCGGGCGCTCGGCACACAGACCGCGGGCACGAGCTTCAACGTCCGGATCACCGCCCGCGACGCGACCAACAACACGGTCACCGGCTTCACCGGCACCGTCGACATCACCTCGACCGGCACGCTCTCCGCCGGCTCAGGGACAACCGCCGCGTTCACGAACGGCGTCCTCGCCTCACACGCAGTCACCATCTCCAACACCGGCAGCTTCACGATTACCGCGACCCGCACGACGGGAGGCGCCCAGAGCGGAACGAGCAACTCCTTTACCGTGAACGCCGGCGGCCTCGCCGACTTCCTCGTCGAGGCGATGGGCGGCGGCAGCATCGCCACGCAGACCGCGGGCACGTCTTTCAACGTCCGGATCACTGCCCGTGACGCGAACAGCAACACCGTCACCGGCTTCGCCGGCACCGTCGACATCACGTCGACGGGGACGCTCTCGGCCGGCGGCGGCACAACCGCGGCGTTCACCGCCGGCGTGCTCAGCTCACACGCCGTCACGATCGCCAACACCGGCAGCTTCACGCTCACCGCCACCCGGACGAGCGGCGGCGCTCAGAACGGCACGAGCAACAGCTTCACCGTCGGCCCCGGCGCGGCATCGAAGCTGGCGGTCACGGTCGTCCCGGCGACCGCCGCAGTCGGGACGGCGTTCAGCGTCACCGTCCGCTCGCAGGACGCGAACGGCAACCTCGCGAACGTGAGCGGCGCGACCGGCATCAGCCTCTCCCCGAGCGGCGCCGGCTCGCTCGGCGGCAACACGGCGACGATCTCCGCGGGGACGAACAGCGTCACGCTCCCGAACGTCACATACGACACCGCCGGGACGATCACGCTGACCGCGTCGCGCACGAGCGGCGACGCGCTCGCGACGAGCGCGGCGAGCTCGAGCATCGACGTGAAGGCACGCCCGACGAGCGCGATCACCTTCCCGGCGCCAGGCGGTTCGTACAACGCCTCCGGCTGGGCGGCGGGCTGCGCGACCGCGGGCTTCTGCGGCACCGCGACCGACAACAGCGGCACGGGGCTCGCGAACGTCCAGCTCGAGCATCCGGCGCGGCACCGGGAACTACTGGGACGGCTCGGGCTTCGACTCGGGCTCCGAGCAGTTCGTGACGGTGTCGCTCGCCGGGCCGAACTGGTCGTACGCGTTCGGGGCCGGCGGCTTCCCGGCGGACGACGACTACACGATCCGCGTGCGCGCGACCGACAACCTCGGCGGCATCCAGTCCCCGCTCACGTCGCGGACGTTCACGTACGACGCGACAACCCCCGATACGAACATCACCGCGCAGCCGAGCGATCCGACGAACGCGACCGGCGCGAGCTTCTCCTTCACCTCGACCGAGGCCGGCTCGACGTTCGAGTGCAACCTCGACTCCGGCGGCTGGTCGTCGTGCACCTCGCCCGAAGAGCTACACCGGCCTCGCCGACGGCTCGCACACCTTCCAGGTGCGCGCGACCGACGCCGCCGGCAACACCGACGCGACGCCCGCGAGCTTCACCTGGACGGTCGACACCGCCGCGCCGGACACGTCGATCACCGCCCAGCCGAGCGACCCGTGCGAGCTCGGCCGACGCCGACTTCTCCTTCAGCTCGACCGAGGCCGGCTCGACGTTCGAGTGCCGCGATCGACGGCGGCGCGCTGGACCGCCTGCACCAGCCCGAACGAGCTACACCGGCCTCGCCGACGGCGCCCACACCTTCGAGGTCCGCGCGACGGACGCCGCCGGCAACACCGACGCGACGCCCGCGAGCTTCACGTGGACGATCGACACCGCCGCGCCGGACACCTCGATCACCGCGCAGCCGACCGACCCGACCAACGAGACCGGCGCCGAGCTTCTCCTTCACCTCGACCGAGGCCGGCTCGACTTCGAGTGCAGCCTCGACGGCGGCGGCTGGTCGCCGCCTGCACCAGCCCCGAAGAGCTACACCGGCCTCGCCGACGGCTCGCACACCTTCCAGGTCCGCGCCACCGACGCGGCCGGCAACACCGACGCCACCCCGGCGACGCTTCACCTGGACGATCGACACCGCCGCGCCGAACACCTCGATCACCGCGCGGCCCGAGCGACCCGACGAACGACACCGGCGCCGAGCTTCGCCTTCACCTCGACCGAGGCCGGCTCGACCTTCGAGTGCCGCCTCGACGGCGGCGCCTGGAGCGCCTGCACGTCGCCCGAAGAGCTACTCGGGCCTCGCCGACGGCGCGCACACCTTCGAGGTCCGCGCCACCGACGCCGCCGGCAACACCGACGCCGACGCCCGCGAGCTTCACGCTGGACGGTCGACACGGCCGCGCCGGACACGACGATCGACGACCGGCCCGACGAGACCCGACCAACGACGCCGGCCCCGAGCTTCTCCTTCACGTCGACCGAGGCGGGCGCGACCTTCGAGTGCCGCCTCGACGGCGGCGGCCTGGTCGCCGCCTGCACGTCGCCCGAAGAGCTACACCGGCCTCGCCGACGGCGCCCACACCTTCGAGGTGCGCGCGACCGACGCCGCCGGCAACACCGACGCGACGCCGGCGAGCTTCGCGCTGGACCGATCGACACGGCCGCGCCGAACACGACGATCACGGCGCAGCCCGAGCGACCCGACGAACGCCACCGGCGCCGAGCTTCTCCTTCACCTCCACCGAGGCCGGCTCGACCTTCGAGTGCCGCCTCGACGGCGGCGCCTGGGGCGCGTGCACGAGCCCGACGAGCTACACCGGCCTCGCCGACGGCGCGCACACCTTCGAGGTGCGCGCGACCGACGCTGCCGGCAACACCGGACGCGACGCCCGGCGAGCTTCGCGCTGGACGATCGACACGACGCGGCCCGTCGACGCGTCGTCGCATCACCGCAGCCGGCTCCGTACAACGCGGCCGACTGCAACGATCCGTCCGGCACGGCCTCGAGCTCCGGCGGCTCGAGCTCGACGAGGTCGAGATCTCGGTGCTGCGACGTCGACCGCCTCGCTCGACGGCGCCGGGTCGTCGCCGGCCCGACGACTGTCGACGGCCTACGAGCACCGGCACGTGGTCGCGGACGGCAACGCGCACTTCTCCACGGCCGACGCGACGCGATGCGCGCCGCGCAACACCGGCACGGCCGTCGAGCGCCACTCTCGACCGTTCACCTACGACACCGCCACCCCGCGAACGACGATCGACTCCACGCCGAGCGATCCGTCGAGCGCCGCGAACGCGAGCTTCGCCTTCAGCGTCGAACGAGCTCGGCTCGACCTTCGAGTGCCGCGATCGACGGCGGCGCGCTGGGCCGCGTGCACGAGCCCGAAGAGCTACACCGGCCTCGCCGACGGCGCGCACACCTTCGACGTCCGCGCGACCGACGCGGCCGGGCAACGTCGACGCGTCGCCCGGCCACGTTCGGCTGGACGGTCGACACCGCCGCCCGAACACGACGATCACGTCGCACCCGAGCGACCCGAGCCGAGCTCGGCCGACGCCGAGCTTCGCGTTCACCTCGAGCGAGGCCGGCTCCGACCTTCGAGTGCCGCTCGACGGCGGCGCCTGGAGCGCCTGCACCAGCCCGAAGGCCTACACGCGGCCTCGCCGACGGCGTCGCACACCTTCGAGGTGCGCGCGACCGACGCGGCCGGCAACACCGACCCGACGCCTGCGACGCTTCACGTGGTCGGTCGACACCGGCGCCGCCGAACACGACGATCACGTCGCAGCCCGAGCAACCCCGCCAACTCGGCGACGCCGACTTCGCCTTCAGCTCGAGCGAGGCCGGCTCGACGTTCGAGTGCCGCCTCGACGGCGGCGCCTGGAGCGCCTGCACGTCGCCGAAGACGCTACACGGGCCTCGCCGACGGCGCGCACACCTTCGACGTGCGCGCGACCGACGCGGCCGGCAACACCGACCCGACGCCGGCGACGCGTCGGCTGGACGATCGACACCGCGGCGCCCGACACGACGATCACGGCCGAGCCCGAGCGATCCGGCCAACTCGACCGCGCGCGAGCTTCTCGTTCACCTCCAACGAGGCCGGCGCGACGCTTCGAGTGCCGCCTCGACGGCGAGCGCTTGGAGCGCCTGCTCGACGCCCGAACAGCTACACCGGCCTCGCCGACGGCTCGCACACCTTCCAGGTCCGCGCGACCGACGCGGCCGGCAACACCGACGCCGCGCCCGCGTCGCGCACGTGGACGGTCGACACCGCCGCGCCGCAGACGCCTCGATCACCGCGCAGCCCGACCGACCCGACCAACGACCGCGGCGCCGACCTTCTCCTTCACCTCCGACGAGGCCGGCTCGACGCTTCGAGTGCCGCCTCGAC
The DNA here is from genome assembly GCA_963791205.1 of uncultured Actinomycetes bacterium. Taxonomy (GTDB): domain Bacteria; phylum Actinomycetota; class Thermoleophilia; order Gaiellales; family Gaiellaceae; genus JACCTU01. The sequence continues at coordinate 46,482 of CAWBRK010000018.1, read as the reverse complement.
GCCGGCGGCTGGACGCCTGCCCGACGCCCGAAGAGCTACTCGGGCCTCGCGGACGGCGCCACACCTTCGACGTCCGCGCGACCGACGCGGCCGGCAACACCGACCCGACGCCCGGCGACGTCACACCTGGACGGTCGACACGGCGGCGCCGGACACGTCGATCACCTCGCAGCCCGGCGACCCCGACCAACGCCGCCGACGCCGAGCTTCGCTTCACCTCGACGAGGCCGGCGCCACGTTCGAGTGCCGCCTCGACGCCGGCGCCTGGACGCCTGCACGACGCCGAAGAGCTACACGGGCCTCGCCGACGGCGCCGCACACCTTCGACGTCCGCGCCACCGACGCGGCCGGCAACACCGACCCGACGCCCGCGCGCCTACGCTGGACGATCGACACGACCGCGCCCGACACGCACGATCACGTCGCAGCCGAACGAGCCCGCGCAACTCCGCCGACGCCGGACTTCGCCTTCACCGTCGAGCGAGGCCGGCGCGACCTTCGAGTGCCGGATCGACGGCGGCGCTTGGCGCCTGCACGTCGCCGCAGGCTACACCGGCCTCGCCGACGGCCCGCACACCTTCGACGTGCGCGCCACCGACGCCGCCGGCAACACCGGACCCGACGCCCGCGAGCGTCACGTGGACGATCGACACGGCAGCGCCGAACACGAGCATCACCGCCCAGCCGACGACCCGACGAACTCAACCGCCCCGAGCTTCTCGTTCAGCTCGAGCGAGAGCGGCTCCACCTTCGAGTGCAACCTCGACGCCGGGGCGCTGGAGCGCCTGCCCGAGCCCGAAGAGCTACTCGGGTCTCGCGGACGGCCCGCACACCTTCCAGGTCCGCTCGACCGATGCCGCAGGCAACACGGACGCGACGTCCCGCAAGCTTCACGTGGACGGTCGACACCGTCGCGCCCGACACGCAGATCGACAACGCGCCGACGAGCCCGACCAACAGCCAGAGCGCGAGCTTCGACTTCTCGGCGCCGGGCAGCGCGGCGTTCGAGTGCCGGATGGACGGCGGCGCCTGGAGTGCCTGCGCCAGCCCGAAGAGCTACACGGGCCTGGCCGAGGGCAACCACACCTTCGACGTCCGCGCAACCGACGCCGCCGGCAACGCCGACGCCTCGCCCGCGTCGCGCACGTGGACGATCGACCTGACCCCCCCGACCGCGGCCCTCACCTTCCCGGCCGCGGGCGGCTCGTACAACGCCGCGGGCTGGAACGACCCGGCAGGCACCGCCTCCGACGCCGTCGGCCTCGACCACGTCGAGGTCTCGCTCCGGATCGCCGGCGGCGACTGGTGGAACGGCTCCGACTTCTCGGCGACGAGCGAGGCGTGGCAGACCGCGAGCGGCACGGGCTCATGGACGTTCGCCTTCGCCGCCTCGAGCTTCCCGTCCGACGGCAACTACGTCCTCCGCGTGCGCGCGGCCGACGCGGCGGGCAACGTGGGCGCCGCCACGGCCCGGTCGTTCGACGTCGACACGGTCGCGCCCGAGACGACGATCGACTCGGCGCCCGCGACGCCGGCGAGCGATGCCGACGCCGACTTCGCGTTCTCGGCCGACCAGGCCGGCTCCACGTTCGAGTGCCGCCTCGACGGCGGCGCCTGGACCGCCTGCACCTCACCGCGCTCGTACACGGCGCTGGCCGAGGGGGCGCACACGTTCGACGTCCGCGCGACCGATGTCGGCGGTAACACGGACGCCTCCCCCGCGTCGCACGGCTGGGTGATCGACACGGTGCCGCCGGCTGCCACGATGGACGACCCGGGCGCCTACCTGCGCGGCACGGTCGCGCTCAGCGCGAACGCAACGGACACGGGCGGCACCGGCGTCGCGTCGGTCACGTTCGAGCGATCCCCGGCCGGCACGTCGACCTGGTCGAGCATCCCGGCCTCCTGGGACACGACGGGGACGGCCAACGGCCTCTATGACCTCCGCGTGGTCGCGATGGACAACGCGGGCAACTCGAGCAGCTCGCCGGCCCTCACGAGCCGCTGGGTCGACAACCTCAAGCCGACCGTCTCGGTCGACGATCCCGGCCCGGTCACCGGCACGGTCACGCTCGGCGCGACGGCGAACGACGCGCACTCGGGCGTGACGTCGGTCGAGCTGCAGGTCCTCGACGGGACGTGGCAGACGCTCGGCACCGACCCGGGCGCGCCGTACCAGGCGTCCTGGGACACGACGACGCTTCCCGACGGCCCGCGCGACCTGCGCGCGATCGCGACGGACCACGCCGGCAACGTCGAGACGTCCGCGACCGTCACCGTCGTCGTCGACAACACCGATCCGACCGTCGCGCTTCACGGCACCGACCGACGGCGGCTTCGTCAACGCTGCGTCGCCCGATCCTTTCACCCTCGTGGCGAGCGCGGCCGACGCCGGCAGCGGCGTGAAGGAGGTCGAGTTCTTCGACGGCTCCACCTCGCTCGGCGTCGACTCGAGCGCGCCGTACCAGGCGAACTGGCCCGTCCCCGGCAGCGACGGCCCCGCGACGCTGACCGCGGTCGCCCGCGACAACGCCGGCCGGGAGGCAAGCGTCGACGTCGCGTTCACCGTCGACCGGGCCGTGCCCGACACGACGCTCGGCGCGAACCCGGGCGACCCGTCGCGCGAACCCTTGCCCAGTCTTCGGCTTCAGCTCGACCGAGCCGGGCTCGACCTTCGAGTGCCGCGTCGACGCCGGCACGTGGGCGGCCTGCACCTCGCCGCACACCACCGCTCCGCTCGCCGACGGCCCGCACACCTTCGAGGTGCGCGCCATCGACGCCGCCGGGAACGTCGACGCGACGCCGGCCGGCTGGACGTGGCTCCTCGACGCCACCGCCCCGAACGCCGCGATGACCGATCCGGGCGCGAACCTGCGCGGCGACGTCACACTGACCTCGACGCAGAGCGACCCCGGCGCGAGCCCGTCCGGCATCGCATCGGTCGAGTACGAGTACTCCGTCGCTGACGCGAACACGTGGGTCAGCGTCGGCCCGCAGCCGTGGCACACGAACGCGGTCACCGACGGCCTCTACGACCTGCGCGTGGTCGTCACCGACAACGCGGGTAACCGCACCGAGTCCACGCCCGTCGAGGATCGCCGCATCGACAACTCGCCGCCGGCGACCGCGCTCGACGACCCCGGCGCGAACCTCCGCGCGACGGTCACGCTCAAGGGCTCCGCGAGCGACACGGGCTCCGGCGTCCAGCAGGTCGAGTTCGAGTACAGCGTCGACGGCATGTCGTGGTCGCCGCTCGCCGGAGCGGTCGACAGCTCCGACCCGTACGAGTTCGCCCTCGACACCACCGGCCTCGCCGACGGCCTCTACTTCTTCCGCACCAAGGCGACCGACGTCGCCGGCAACACGGCCTGGAGCGCCGGCGTCGGCCCGCGGCGCGTCGACAACACGCCGCCGATCGCGGTCCTGAACGACCCGGGCGCGAACCTCCGCGGCACGATCAACCTCACATCGACCGCCGACGACCCGGGCGGCTCCGGCGTCGCGTCGATCGTCTACCACTACACCGGCCCCGAGACGGGGACGACCTCCTCCGCCTGGACGACGACCGACGTCGCGGACGGCGTCTACGACCTGACGGTCGAGGTGACCGACGTCGCCGGCAACGTCACGATGTCGAACGTCGTCTCCGGCCGCAGGGTCGACAACACTGCCCCGGCGACCGGGCACAACGCGCCGAGCGGCTGGCAGTCGAGCGCGGTGACGGTCAGCCTGAGCCCGAACGACGGCGGCTCCGGCGTCGCGAACACGCAGTACGCGGTCGACGGCGGCGGCTGGAACAGCGGCACGAGCGTCAACGTCTCGGGCGACGGCGTCCACACGATCTCGTTCTTCTCGACCGACGTCGCCGGCAACGTCGAGTCGGCGCAGACCGCGACGGTCTCGATCGACACGACTCCGCCGGATCCGGGCGCCCTCGATCCGGGCAACTACCTGCGCGGCACCGTCACGCTGAACGCGAACCCGAGCTCCGGCACGGGCGGCGCCGACCTGGCCGAGGTCGAGTTCCAGCGCAAGCTCTCGAGCGACTCGACGTGGACGTCGATCGGCGCCGACACGACCGCGCCGTACAGCGCGACCTGGGTGACCACGCCGGCCGACGACGGCTCGTGGGACTTCCGCTTCATCGCGCGCGACACCGCGACGCCGGCCAACGAGAGCATCACCGACTTCGCATCGAAGATCGTCGACAACACGGCCCCGACCGGCGCCGTCACCTCCCCGCTCACCGGCTCGGTCGTCTCCGGCAACGTGACGCTCGGCGTCACCGCGAGCGACGCGAACCCGATCGCCTCGGTCGAGTACTTCGTCGACGGCGGCTCGGTCGGGTCGTCGAGCGGCACGCCGTACCAGGTCTCGTGGAACTCCGCGTCGACCGGCGACGGCTCGCACAGCATCAGCGCCGTGATCACCGACATGGCGGGGAACTCGACGAGCACCGGCAGCGTCGGGATCACGGTCGACAACTTCGCGCCGACCGTCAGCGTCTCGGGGCTCCCCGCGAACGTCAGCGGCTCGCTCTCGGTCTCCGCGAGCGCCTCGAGCGACACCGCCACGGTCGCCTACGAGGCCCGCCTGCTCCCGAGCGGCGGCTGGTCGTCGATCGGCTCCTCGTCGGGCGGCTCGCCGTGGACGATCGCGTGGACGCCGGCCGTCGACGGCACCTACGAGGTTCGCGCCAAGGCGACGGACGCAGGCGGCAACTCGGGCACGAGCGCCGTCGTCACGACCCGCGTCGACAACACCGACCCGAGCGGGCTGCTCACCGCCCCCGGCGACGGCGCGACCGTCGGTGGCACAGTCAACCTCGCGGCGAGCGCGTCGGACTCGGGCTCCGGCGTCGCGAACGTCGCGTGGCAGGCGCAGTCCGGCGGCGGCGGCTTCGCGGACATCGCGAGCGACTCGAGCGCACCGTACGACGCGACCTGGAACGTCTGCGGCCTGCCGAGCGGCACGTACGACCTCCGCATCGTCGTCACCGACCTCGCCGGCAACAGCTTCACGAGCGCGCCGATCACGGTCGACGTCGACGCGACTGCGCCGGGCGTGACGCTGAACAATCCCGGCTCTCCCGTCTCCGGGACGATCTCGCTGGGCGCTTCGACCACGGGTGACGCAACCTCGGTCACCTTCTCGCGCAGCCCGGCGGGCGCTGCGACCTGGACGACGATCGGCACCGACGGCTCCGCTCCGTACGGCGCGAGCTTCAACACGACGTCCGTCGGCGACGGGCTCTACGACCTCCGCGCGGTCGTCACCGACGCGGTCGGAAACACGAGTCAGAGCCTCGTCGGCGGGATCCGCGTCGACAACTTCCTCCCGATCGTCGTCTCGTCGGTGCCTTCGAACGGCGCGATCGTCGCGAGCGCGAGCCAGATCGCGATCACCGCGAGCGAGAACATCGCGTCGCTGACGGGCGTGACGCTCGACGGCGCCGCCGCGGCCGCGCCGACGATCTCGGGCCCCACCGCCACCTTCAACACCGGCGCGCTGGCGAACGGCACGCACACGCTCGCCGGAACCGTCCGCGACGCCGCGGGCAACTCGAGCGCGTTCTCGATCACGTTCATGGTCGGCGCCCCGGCGCCGCCGCCCGCGGGCGGCGGCGACAGCGGCGGAACGTTCGGCAGCGTGCTCCCGCTCGTCCCGGCACCGCACGACTTCCGCGGCGTGCTCGAGTCGGATGGCTCGCTCACGCTCCGCTGGACGCCGGCGCAGAACGCGAAGGGCCAGCCGTTCGCGACGATCCTCTTCGTCGACGGGATCGCGAAGCAGACGTTCGCGCCGGGCGAGGACGAGGTCAACCTCGGCCAGTTCGACCCCTCCGACATGCGCGTCTTCTCGATCGCGTCGGTCGACACCGACGGGCACGCGAGCCCGACGTCGCAGCAGCTGCGCTCGACGTCCCGGCTCGCGGGCAAGACGCTCGACGAGGCGACCGCGATTCTCCGCGACCGCGGCTTCGAGCTCGGCGCGGTCCGCGGCACGGGCACTGTCGTCTCGGAGCCGGTTGTCGCGGCGCTCGGCTCGAAGATCGGCCTCGAGCTGGGCCAGGGGCAGGCGCGCTTCTCGTTCGACGTTGTCGGGACGAAGCGCTACGTGCCTTCGCAGCGGAAGACGATCGCGATCCGCGTGCGGGCGTCGCGCGCAGCGGTCGTCACCGCGAACCTGGTCGCGCCCCGCAACGTGCGGGTCGGCGGTTGGCGGTTCTCGCTCAGAGCCGGGACGACGATCAAGCGGCTGACGATGCCGGTGAAGGTGCGGCGCCCCGGCACGTACCGCGTCACCTTCAACGTCCGGTCGGGACCCGACGTCTCGCGGAAGACGATCGTCGTGCAGGTGGTAGGCAAGAAGCCGCGGCCCGAGACGCGCCCCGCCGAGGTCCTCCTGACCGGCGCGCCCACGGACATCGCCCGCAACGTCGGTGCCGGGACCAAGGTCGTCTCGGCGATCGGCGAGGACACGTGGACGATCGCCGGCTCGCAGAACCGCAACGTGCGTGTGATCGTCGTCGACGTCGACCGGTACGGCCTGCAGCTGGTCAAGGACCTGCACACGGTCTTCCCGTCGATGAAGATCGTCGCGCTGACGAACGATCCGCGGCGCCTGGCTCAGGCAGTCCGCGCCGGAGCCGCCGTCGCAGTGCCTCGCTCGACGCCGCCGGCCGACGTCGCAAAGCTGATCCGCCGGCTCACGCGGCGATAGCCTCGATCGCGAACGCGACGGCGATCGCGACGAGCGCGACGCCGATCAGCCTGCCGCAGCGTCTCCTCGGAGAGCCCGCCAGTCTTGTGCGCGCCGAGCCACGCGCCCGGGATCGCCCCGAGCAGCCCCGCGGCGAGGAGGTCCCACTCGACCTCGAGTTTCGCTGCGTGCGCGACGAAGCCCGCGAGCCCGAGGAAGAAGCCGACGACGAGGTTCGTGCCGACCGCGCGCTTCGCGTCCATCCCGACCGCGCCGAGGAGCGCGGGCATGCGGAGCGTGCCGAGGATGACGCCGACGGCGCCGCCGACGACGCCGATTGCCGCACCGAAGAGCGCGGCCGGCCAGAGGCGCGGCTCCGTGCGCTGCCGCGCACGAACCGGGCGCGTGAGCAGGTCGAGCCCGTTCCACGCGAGGATCGCCGCGATCCCGGCGAAGAGCGCGCGCTCGGGGATGCTCCCGCCGACGAGCCCTCCGACGACGGCGCCCACGACCGACGGCGGCGCCATCCACGCCACGACGCGCCAGTCGACCCGGCCCTCGCGCGCATGGCGCCACCCGCCGGATGCCGCTGCCGCGGCGCTGATCGCGATGTTCGTCCCCGCCGCCGCTGCAGGGTTCCCCGCCGCGATCAAGCACGGCCGGGAGGCGGAGCGTCCCGAGCACGAGCCCGACGACCGAGCCCAGGTAGCCCGCCGCGAACGACGCGCCGAACGTCAGCGCGAGGCGCCAGGCTTCCAGAGCGGCTCGTCCCGGCCGGCCGCCGCGTTCGCGGCGCGGGCGAGGATGAACAGCAGGTCGGAGAGTCGGTTCAGGTAGACGAGGGCGAGCGGATTGACGTGGCGCCACGAGCGACGTCGCGCTCGGCGCGGCGGCAGACCGCGCGCGCGACGTGGATGCAGCGCGGCGCTCTCGGTGCCGCCCGGGAGGACGAAGCTCTTCAGCTCCGGCAGCTCGGCGTTGAAGCGGTCGCAGTCGGCCTCGAGCTGGTCGACCTGCGACTGTGCGACCCGCAGGCGGTCGTCGTGCCCGGCGAACGGCACGGAGAGATCGGCGCCGACGTCGAACAGCTCGTTCTGCACGCGGTCGAGCACGGCGCGGATGTCGTCCGGGCAGGTCGCCGGCGAGCACGACGCCCGAGGAGCGAGTTCAGCTCGTCGACAGCGCCGTAGGCCGCGATGCGCGGGTCGAGCTTCGGACACGCGCGAGCCGTCGCCGAGCGACGTCTCGCCGCGGTCGCCGCCGCGCGTGTAGATCTTCGTCAGCCGGACCGGCTCGTCCCGCTTGCGCGGCATGCGTCGTACAGTAGGGAGCGATGCGGTTGCGACGCGGTGAACCGAGCGACGCGGAGGAGCTGGCGCGCATCAAGCACGCGTGCTACTCGCGGATGACGTTCCTGCCGCCGATCCCGACGCTCGACGAGTACAGGGGATTCGTCTCGACGATCCTCCTCCCGAAGCAGGAGGTCCTCGTCGCCGAGGACGAGGACGGCCGCGTCGTCGGCTGGGCCTCGATGACCGAGGGCTCGCTCGAGCACCTCTACGTCGACCCCGAGCGCCAGAACCACGGCCTCGGGAGCGAGCTGCTCGACCGCGGTGGTCGCGCGCATGCCGGGCGGCTTCTCGCTCTGGACGTTCCAGAAGAACGAGGGCGCGCGCCGCTTCTACGAGCGGCACGGGCTGGACGCCGTCGAGTTCACCGACGGCGCGACGAACGAGGAGCGCGAGCCCGACGTCCGCTACGAGTGGAGGCCCGCCTAGCTCTGCGCGAGCGTCTGCTCGTGACGGCTGAGGCCGAGCATCGAGCGGGCGATCACGAGCCGCTGGATCTCGCTCGTGCCCTCGTAGATCTCCGTGATCTTCGCGTCGCGGTAGTAGCGCTCGACCGGGAACTCCTTCGTGTACCCGTAGCCGCCGAGGATCTGGATCGCCTCGGCGGTCTGCCGGCGCGCCATCTCCGACGCGAAGAGCTTCGCCTTCGCGCCCGCCTCGGTGTGCGGCCGCCCCTGCTCCTTCAGCCACGCGGCGCGGTAGACGAGCAGCCGGGCCGCGTCGATCTCGGTCGCCATGTCCGCGAGCTTCCACTGGATCGCCTGGTAGCTCGCGCGATCGGCTTCCCGAACGTGCGGCGCTCCTTCGCGTACGCGCGCGCGACGTCGTACGCCGCCTGCGCGATCCCGAGCGCCTGCGCGGCGATCCCGATGCGGCCGCCGTCGAGCGTCCCCATCGCGACGCGGAAGCCGCGGCCCTCGTCGCCCAGCGAGCCGGTCGCGGCCGACGAGCGCGCCCTCGACCACGAGGTCGTTCGTGCAGGACGAGTTGAGCCCGAGCTTCTCCTCCTCGCGCGTGACGCGGACGTGCTCGGCGTCGAGGACGAACGCGGAGACGCCGCGCGAGCCCGGCCGTCTCGGGATCGGTGCGCGCGAAGAGCAGGAACGTGCGCGGCGTGCGCGCCGTTCGTGATCCACTGCTTCGCGCCGGTGATGCGCCAGCCGTCACCGTCGGCCTCTGCGCGCGTGCGAAGCGCTCCCGCGTCGGAGCCGGCCTCGGGCTCGGTGAGCGCGAACGCGCCGAGCCCCTCGCCGCGCGCGAGCGGCGGCACGAAGCGCGCGCGCTGCTCCTCGGTTCCGTACGTGAGAAGCGGCAGCGTGCACGGCGCTCGTGTGGACCGCGACCGTGACGCCGACCCCCGCGTCGGCCCGCGAGAGCTCCTCGAGCACGAGGATGTACGAGAGGAAGTCCGCGCCCGCGCCGCCGTACTCCTCCGGGACGCAGACGCCCATGAGGCCGAGCTCGGCGAGCTTCGCGAAGAGCTCCCGCGGGAACCGGTGCTCGCGGTCCCACTCGGCCGCGTTCGGCTCGATCTCGGCCTGAGCGAAGTCGCGCGTGAGCGCCTGGATCTCGCGCTGGTCGTCCGTCAGCTCGAAGTCCATGGCCGGACTATCGTAGAGGCAGGTGCGAATCGCCCTCCTCGCATCACTCGTCATCGCGCTGGCCGGCTGCGGTGGCGGCGCAGCCTCTCCCCGAGAGCGTCGTCCGCGCGTGGTCCGAGGCCGCTGAACACGAACGACAATGAGGGCGCCGCGCGGCTGTTCGCCGAAGGCGCGCGCGTCGTGCAGGGAAACGACGTGCGGCGGCTCGAGACGTTCGCGGAGGCGCGCTCGTGGAACAGCTCGCTGCCGTGCTCGGGCCGGATCCTCAGCCTGATCGCGCGCGAGGACACCGTGCGAGTGACGTTCGTCCTCGGCGAGCGCCCGAACAAGATGTGCGACGGGCCCGGCGAGCGGGCGCTCGCGCTCTTCCGTGTGCACGACGGGAAGATCGTGCTCTGGCACCAGCTGGAGCAGGCGCTCCAGCCGGAAGAGGAGCACGTCTAGCTAGGCAGCCGCGAGCTCGAACTCCCTGCGCACCTCGCGCAGCGACGACTCGCACGCGCGGAAGGCGTCGACGACGTCGGGGTCGAACTGCGCACCCGTCTCGTCGAGGATCTCGTCGTGCGCGGTCTGCCACGGCAAGCGCCGCGCGGTACGGCCGGTCGCTCGTCATCGCGTCGAGCGTGTCGGCGACCGCGAAGACGCGCGCGCCGAGCGGGATCTCGTCCGCCGCGAGGCCGTCCGGGTAGCCGCTCGCCGTCCCAGCGCTCGTGGTGCGAGCGGACGACCTTGAGCCCGTCACCCTGGAGGAAGCGCGACGCCGCCGAGCATCTGCTCGCCGACGATCGTGTGCGTCTGCATCAGGCGCCGCTCGTCCTCGTCAGCGGCCCGGGCTTCTGGAGGATCCTTGTCGGGGATCCCGATCTTGCCGACGTCGTGGAGGAGGAAGCCGTACTCCGCGGTCGGGTCGTCCGCGAGCTCGGGCTGTCGATGCTGCGCGCGAGTTCGACCGCGTAACGCTGGACGCGCTGGGAGTGCGCGCGCGTGCCCGTGTCCTTCGACTCGAGCGCGCTCGCGAGCGCCGCGACGGTCTCGTGGTAGGCGCGCTGGAGCGAGCGCGCGCTGGCCGCGCTCGATCTCGAGCAGATGGCGGAGGTCGCGCGCGTAGAGCAGCAGCTGCTCCTCCTCGCTGCTCGACCGCTTCGCGGCCCGGAACGGGACGCCGTAGAGCCCGCCCGCCAGCCGCTCGACGACGCGCGAGCAGCTCGAGCGGGCTGAACGGCTTCGCGGACGAACGCCTCGGCGCCGGCGGCGTCCGCCGCGACCCGCGAGCCGCCCTCCGAGCCGGTGAGGAGCACGACGCCGATCCCGCGGGTGTCGCGGTCGGACTTCAGCTCGCGGCAGAACTCGATGCCGTCCATGCCCGGCATCTGGACGTCGAGCACGACCACGTCCGGCCGGCGTCGCGCGATCGTCCCGGCGCGCCTGCGCGGCGTCTGCGGCCTCGCACGACCTCGATCGTCGACCACCTCGAAGGTCGTCCGCAGCAGCGCCCTGAGACCTGCGTCGTCGTCGACGAGCAGCAGGCGCACCCGTGCACGTCCCCCGTTTCGACGGACGCGTATCGGCTCATGGTCGCCGTTGCCTTGAGCTACTAGTACCCGAAGAAGCCCTGCCCGGTCTTGCGGCCCAGCCGGCCCTGGCTCCACGTACTCGCGCAGGAGCGGGCACGGCGCGTACTTCTCGTCTCCGAGACCCTCGTGGAGCACGTCCATGATCGCCACGCACGTGTCGAGCCCGATCAGGTCTGCGAGGGCCGAGCGGTCCCATCGGGTGGTCGAAGCCGAGCTTCGCGATCGTGTCGATCGCCTCGGCCTCGGCGACGCCGTCGTGGAGCGCGTACGCCGCCTCGTTGATGAAGGGCATGAGGATCCGGTTCGAGACGAACCCCGGGAAGTCGTTCGCCTCGGCGGGCGTCTTCCCGAGCTCGCGCGCGAGCTCGACGATCTCGCGCGTCGTCTCGTCGGAGGTGTCGCGGCCGCGCACGACCTCGACGAGCTCGATCACCGGGACGGGGTTGAAGAAGTGCATGCCGATCACGCGATCGGGCCGCTGCGTCGCCGCGGCGAGCGACGAGATCGGGATCGACGAGGTGTTCGACGCGAGCACGGCCTCCGGCGGGAGCGTGGCGTCGGCGCGCCGGAAGACGTCCTGCTTGACGTCCGCGTCCTCGACGACCGCCTCGACCATCAGGTCGGCAGGGACGACGTCGTCGACCTGCTCGACGCGGGCGAGCACCTCGTCGGGATCGCGCCCCGCCCTTCTCGGCGAGCTTTGCGAGGCTCTTGCGCATCGTCTCGAGCGCGCGGTCGGTCGCTCCGGGCTGCGCGTCGTGCAGCGAGACGCGCCGTCCCGACGCTGCCACCACCTGCGCGATCCCGCCGCCCATCTGGCCGGCACCGACGACGAGCACGTGCTCGAAGCGCATCTGGCGAGGCTAGCCGACCGCTGTACAGTTGGTGGGGATGAGCGAGTCGCGCGAACTGCTCGGGCGCACGAGCGAGCTCGCGTCGCAGTTTCTCGAGTCGCTCGACGAACGCCCCGTCCTCCCCGACATCGACATCGACGCGTTGCGCGCGGCGCTCGAGCGTCCGTTGCAGGACGAACCGCTCGACGCGCGCGTCGTGATCGAAGAGCTTGCGGCCGACGCCGAGCCCGGCATCTCCGGGATGGCGAGCGGGCGGTGGTACGGGTTCGTGATCGGGGGGTCGCTGCCGGCCGCGCTCGCGGCGGATTGGTTGACCTCGACGTGGGACCAGAACGCGGCATTGTTCGCTCCCGCACCGGCGGCTGCGATTGTCGAGGAGGTCGCCGGCGACTGGCTGCGCGATCTCTTCGGGCTGCCGGAGGGCGTCTCGTACGCGTTTGTGACGGGCTGCCAGATGGCGCACGTGACGGCGCTCGCCGCGGCCCGCGAGCACATCCTGCGCGAGCGGGGCTGGGAGCTCGGCGAGCGCGGTCTCTACGGCGCACCCGTGATTCGCGTCGTCGTCGGAGCGAAGCGCCACGCCACCTTCGACCGCGCGCTGCGGCTGCTCGGGATGGGCGCGCCCGACGTGGTGCCCGCCGACGACCAGGGGCGGTTGGTCGTCGATGAGCTCTCGGTCGACGACCGGCCGACGATCGTCTGCGCCCAGGCGGGCGAAGTGAACACCGGTGCGTTCGACGACATCGATGCGATCGCAGACCGTGCGCGCGAAGCAGGTGCGTGGCTGCACGTCGACGGTGCATTCGGGCTGTGGGCCGCCGCCTCGCCGTCGCTCCGGCAGCTCGTGAAAGGCGTCGAACGCGCGGACTCGTGGGCGACGGACGCGCACAAGTGGCTGAACGTGCCGTACGACTCGGGGATCGCGTTCTGCGCGCATCCGGCCGCGCATCGAGCCGCGATGGGCGTGCAGGCGGAGTACCTCGTCCACGATGCGAGCGGGAACCGCGATCAGATGGACTGGAACCCGGAGTTCTCGCGCCGGGCGCGCGGCTTTCCGGTCTATGCCGCGCTGCGGACGCTCGGCCGCTTCGGGACGGCGGAGCTCGTCGAGCGCTGCTGCATGCACGCACGGCGAGCCGCGGACGGGCTCGGGCAGCTGCCCGGTGTGAAGGTGCTGAACGACGTCGTCCTGAACCAGGTGCTGTTCCGCCTCGAGTCGGATGAGCGGACGCAGGGCGCGCTACGGGCCGTGCAGCGGACCGGAGACGTGTGGCTGAGCGGAACGATGTGGGACGGGCGCGCGGCGATCCGCGTCTCCGTCTCGAACTGGCAGACGTCGGACGACGACGTCGACCGGCTCGTCGGCGCCTTTCGCGACGCGGTCGTCGGCGCCGCGGTCTAGGCGCAGAGCGCGAGCCGCCGCGACGGAAGGCCGCGGAAGAACCGCGCCGTCCGCTGCTCGCAGAGGCTCGAGTGCCAGCGGCCCTCGACGCGGCGGAGGAGCAGACCGACGCGCTGGCCCCTCACGACCTCGAGGCCGCACGCCGCGCCGTTGTTCGCGCTGACGACCTCGACGGTGCGGCCGAGCGTGCCCTTGAGCCGCCGCTCGACGCGGAAACGGTAGAGCGCCGCGCCGGGCCACCTCGCGGTCGGCCGTCTGCCGAGGTAGACGCCGACGAAGGCGCCCTTCGCCTTCGCGAGCTCCACCTTCGCGTTCCCCCACGGCAGGCACGAGCACGCGAGTGCGTCGGTCGGGATGGCCGCGAAGACCGCGGCCGACGCGAGGGCGGCGACGAGAGGCTTCATGCCCCGACTACGACGCCGGGGCGTTCGCGCGTCACACCTCGAGCAGGAGCGCGTCGCCCTGGCCGCCGCCGGAGCAGATCGCTGCGAGCCCGAGGCCGCCGCCGTTCCGGCGGAGCTCGTGCACCATCGTCCCGACGATCCGTGCGCCGGACGCGCCGATCGGGTGCCCGAGCGCGACGGCGCCGCCGTTCACGTTCACCTTGTCGGGATCGGCGTCGAGCATGTTGATCGAGTTGACGACGACGGACGAGAACGCCTCGTTCAGCTCGACGCGCTCGACGTCGCCGATCGACTTGCCGGCCTTCGCGAGCGCCTGCTCCCCGGCCTTCGCCGGCGTGCGCGCGAGGAATGCGAAGTCGTCTGCGACGTACGCCTGCGCGACGATCGTCGCGAGGATCTCGAGGCCGCGCTGCTTCGCAAACTCCTCGCTCGTGACGACGACGCACGCCGCGCCGTCGTTCACGCCCGGCGCGTTGCCGGCGGTCGTCGTGCCGTTGGGGTCGAAGACCGGCTGGAGCGCGGCGAGCCGCTCGAGCGACGTGTCTCGGCGCGGGCCTTCGTCGATGTCGAAGCCGTCGACGGGCACGATCTCGTCGGCAAAGCGGCCCTCGTCCTGCGCGGCGATCGCGCGCTCGTGCGAGCGGAGCGCCCAGGCGTCCTGGTCCTCGCGGGAGATCCCGAGCTCGCGCGACACGAACGACGCCTGCTCGACCATGTGTCGGCCGTCGAACGTGGACGTGAGTCCGTCGTACGTCATGTGGTCGATCAGCTTCCCGTCGCCGAGCTTGTAGCCGAAGCGCGCCTTTTTCAGGAGGTAGGGCGCGTTCGACATCGACTCCATGCCGCCGGTGACGACGACCTGGTGGTCGCCGGCGCGGATCATGAGGTCGGCGATCTGGACGGCGCGGATCGACGAGGCGCAGACCTTGTTGATCGTGTCGGCGGGGAGCTCCTTCGGCAGACCCGCGGCGATCGCCGCCTGGCGCGCGGGCGCCTGGCCGACGCCGGCCTGGAGCACCTCGCCCATGATCACGTACTCGACCTCGCCCGGCTCGAGGCCGACCTTCTCGAGGCCGTGCTTGATCACGTGCGCCCCGAGCTGCGGCGCCTCGTAGTCCTTCAGCGCGCCGCCGAGCTTGGCGAACGGCGTGCGGACCGCGCTCACGATGACTGCTCTGGACATGCGCGTTGAGCCTAGCGAGCGCACGGCGACAGCCGCCGGGGAGCGCCGAGAACGCGCCCGAAGCGTGCGTCGATTGTCGCTCGCACCGCACGCCTGGCGCGCACGTGTGGACGAATCGTCACGCTTTCGTGACGCCCGACGTGTCTGCAGGGGCGAACTGCAGGGTCAGACCCAGGGGTAGGTTCGCCTACCGGGCGAACGAGGCGTGCGGATCCAACCGGATGGCGAAGGCGGCGATGAGCCGCGCGCACTTCTCGACGTCCGCGAGGTCGACGATCTCCGTCGGCGTGTGCATGTAGCGCAGCGGGATTGACACGAGCCCCGTGGCCACACCCGCTCGCGAGAGGTACATCGCGTCCATGTCGGTCGAGGTCGTCCCGGCGGAGACCTCGATCGTGTACGGGATCCCCTCCGCCTCCGCAGCCTCGACGAGCAGGTCGAAGACCCGTGGGTTGATCGTCGAGCCGCGCGAGATCGCCGGACCGCTCCCGAGCCCGTGCTCGCCCTCGATCTTCGGGTCGCCGCCGGGCACGTCCGTCGAGTGGGTGACGTCGACCGCGATCGCGATCGCCGGCTCGAGCGAGAACGTGACGACGCGCGCGCCGCCGAAGTCTCCGACCTCCTCCTGCACCGCGGCGACCGCCGCGACGTCCCCTGGCGCTCCGCCGGCCTCCGCGACAAGCCGCGCCGCCTCGAGTGCGATGTACGCACCGAGCCGGTTGTCCATCGAGCGCGACGCCGCCCGCCCGTTCGGCAGCTCCACGGGCTCGCCCGCGATCACCGCCACGTCGCCGTTCCGCACGAGCCGCTTCGCGTCGTCCCCGTCCCGCGCGCCGATGTCGATGTGCAGGTCCAGGAGCTCTGTCCGCTGCGGCTCCTGCCCGTGGCGCAACCGCTGCCGCGCCCGCTCGACGACACCTGGGATCGATCCGTCGCGCGTCAGGATCTCGACCCGCTGCCCGCGCAGCACCTCGCCCGACCACCCGCCGACGCCGCGGAAGAAGACGTACCCGCTCTCGTCGACGTGCGTGACGATCAGCCCGATCTCGTCGATGTGCCCGACGATCGCGAGCAGCGGCCCGCCGCCCGTCCCGCGCACACGCGCGACCGACGACCCGAGCGTGTCGCCCGACACCTCCGCGAACCCCGACCCCGCCTCGCGCCACACCGCACTCGGCGCGGCCTCGTACCCGGACGGCCCGGGCGCAGTCAGCAGCGAGCGGAGGAGCGACGGCAGCGCCACGGCGCGAGCCTACCCTTGACGCTGCGAGGAACGGTCCCTACGCTGCGGTCAATGACTCCGACCCCGCGCACCTGGTGGGCATGGCGCACCAAGCGGGGCGGGAGCCTGCGCTAACCCTGCGTTAGCCGGAACACTCGTCTCGCTTGTCGGCCCCGGGAGGGGCTTTTTTCGTACCCGTGATCGTCCAAACCGTCATCGCAACCGACCTCCTCACCCCGCTCGGGGCGTACCTGCGCCTGCGGGGAACGGGACGCGCGTCGTTCCTGCTCGAGTCCGTCGAGCACGGTCGCCTCGGTCGCTATTCGCTCGTCGGCGCCGGTTCGCGGATCGTCGACCTCGAGGAGGCGGAGGCCCTCGGCGAGCCCGTCGTCGGCTACGTCTCGTACGACCACGTCGCGCGCCTCGAGCCGACGGTCCCGCTCCCCGACAACGGCCCGACCCTCCCCGAGAGCCGCTTCGTCGTCGCCGACGTCCTCGTCCGCTTCGACCACGTGTCCGGGATGGCCGAGGTGCTCTGCGGCGACCCCGCCGAGGTCGAGCAGGCCCTCGACGCCCCGCTCGGCGACATCCCGGACGGCAACGGCGCCCCCGCGGGATCGCTCCGCCGGCTGCCGTCGCGCCACGAGTACGAGCGGATCGTGCGCGTCGCGAAGGACCACATCCGCGCCGGCGACGCGTTCCAGATCGTCCTCTCGCAGCGCGCCGAACGCCCGACGTCCGCGGGCGCGATCCAGCTCTACCGCTCACTCCGCCGCGTCAACCCGTCTCCGTACCTCTTCCTCCTCGAGCTCGACGACGAGCTCGCACTGGTCGGCTCCTCGCCCGAGACGCTCGTCAAGGCCGAGGGACGCCGTGCCAGCGTCAACCCCATCGCCGGGACGACTCCTCGCGGCGAAGGGGACGCGGAGCGACTCCTCCGCAGCGAGAAGGACCGGGCCGAGCACGTGATGCTCGTCGACCTGGGTCGCAACGACCTGTCGCGGGTCTGCGTGCCCGGCTCGGTCCACGTCGAGCGGATCATGGAGGCGGAGCGGTTCTCGCACGTGACGCACCTCGTCTCGGAGGTCGTCGGCGAGCTGCGCGGCGACGTCTCCCATTTCGACCTCCTGCGCGCGTGCTTCCCGGCCGGCACCGTGAGCGGCGCGCCGAAGGTGCGCGCGATGCAGATCATCTCGGAGCTCGAGGGCTACCGCCGCGGCCCGTACGCCGGTGCGGTCGGCTACGCGCTGCCTGGCGAGGCGCTTCGACACGTGCATCGCGATTCGCACGATCGTCCTGCATCGAGGGAGTTGCGTACATGCAGGCGGGCGCCGGGATCGTCGCCGACTCGGACCCGCAGGCCGAGCACCAGGAGTGCCTGAACAAGCTCGCCGCGCTCGAGACCGCGATCAGGCTCGCGGAGGCGCGCGGATGATCCTGCTCGTCGACAACTACGACTCGTTCACCTACAACCTCGCGCACCTCTTCGGCGAGCTCGGCTGCGAGGTGCTCGTGCGCCGGAACGACGAGCTCGACGCGGACGAAGCGGAACGCTTGCGCCCGTCCCACCTCGTCGTCTCCCCCGGTCCCGGCCGGCCTGCCGACGCCGGCGCCTCGATCGAGATCGTGCGACGGCTGACCCCGAACACGCGCACCCTCGGCGTGTGCCTCGGCCACCAGGCGATCGTCGAGGCGTTCGGCGGCAAGGTCGGGTTCGCACGCGAGCTCGTGCACGGGAAGGCGACGAACGTGGTGCACGACGGCAAGGGGCTCTTCACCGGTCTGCCCGAGCGCTTCGAGGCCGGGCGCTACCACTCACTCGCGGCGACGACGGTTCCCGACACGCTCGAGGTGTCGGCGATCACCGACGACGGCGAGGTGATGGCCGTCCGCCACCGTGAGCTTCCGGTCGACGGCGTGCAGTTCCACCCCGAGTCCGTGCTCACGCCGAGCGGACGCGACCTCGCGCGGAACTTCCTCGAGGCCGCGTGATCCAGGAGAGCCTCCAGCGGCTGCTCGACCGCAGCGATCTGTCCCGCGAGGAGGCGCGCGAGGTGATGGACGGCGTCATGCGCGGCGACGCGACGCCCGCGCAGATCGGCGGCTTCCTGATCGCGCTTCGCGCTCAAGGGCGAGACGGCGGACGAGATCGCCGGCTTCGCGGAGGCGATGCGCGCGCACGTCGTCCCCGTCCGGCCCGAGCGCGCGGACCTCGTCGACACCGCCGGCACGGGCGGCGACGGGGCGCACACGCTCAACATCTCGACCGCGGCGGCGCTCGTCGCAGCCGCCGCCGGCGCGGCCGTCGCGAAGCACGGCAACCGCGCCGTCTCGTCGTCCTCCGGCTCCGCCGACGTGCTCGAGGCGCTCGGCTTCACGCTCGAGCTCGCGCCGGAGCAGATCGCGCGCTCGATCGACGAGCTCGGCTTCGGCTTCATGTTCGCGCCGACGCACCATCCGGCGATGCGGCACGCGGCGCCCGTGAGGCGCGAGCTCGCCACGCGCACGGTGTTCAACGTGCTCGGCCCGCTGACGAACCCGGCCGGCGCGCGTGCCCAGGTCGTCGGCGTCTACGCGCCGGAGCTCGTCCGCACGCTCGCCGACGTGCTCGCGCGGCTCGGCGCTCGGCGCGCGTTCGTCGTGCACGGGGCCGCCGGGATCGACGAGCTCTCGCCCGCCGGTCCGAACCTCGTCGGCGAGGTGGTCGAGGGCGACGTCCGCGAGCGCATGATCGACCCGCTCGAGCTCGGCGTCCCTCGGTGCGACCCGAACGAGCTCGTCGGCGGCACGCCCGCCGAGAACGCGGCCCGCATCCGCGCGATCTTCGAGGGCGCCGAGAACGGCGGCGCGCGCAGTGCGATCCTGCTCAACGCCGCCGGGGCGATCGCGGCCGGCGGCCACGCTGCCGACCTCCACGAAGGGCTCGGCTACGCGCGCGAGGCGCTCGACTCCGGCGCCGCCGCCGAGCGGCTCGAGAAGCTCGTCGCCTTCTCGCGCGCGACGGTTGCGGCATGACGTTCCGCGAGGCACTCGCCGCGCCCGGCCTCCGCGCGATCGCCGAGATCAAGCGCCGCTCGCCGTCGGCGGGCGACCTCCGCGCCGACGCCGACCCGGCCGCGCTCGCGGCCGCGTTCGAGCGCGCGGGCGCAGCGGCGCTCTCGGTTCTCGTCGACGAGCGCTTCGGCGGCTCGCTCGACGACCTGCGCGCGGCACGAAGGGCGACGTCGCTGCCGATCCTGCGGCAAGGGCTTCTTCACCGAGGAGCGCGACTTCCGCGAGCTCAAGGAGGCAGGCGCCGACGCTGCGCTGATCCTGCTCCGTGACCTCGACGACGCGCGTGCGCGCCGAGCTGATGCGGCGCCGCGGAAGAGCTCGGGCTCGACACGCTCGTCGAGGCGCACGACGCCGACGAGCTCGAGCGCGCGGCCGCGCTCGGCGCCGACCCGATCGGGCTGAACGCGCGCGACCTCTCGAGCTTCGCGATCGACCGCAACGCCGCAGCTCGCGCTCGTGGAGCAGGCACCGCGCGACCGCGTGATCGTCGCCGAGAGCGGCGTCCACTCGCGTGCGCAGGCCGCGGCCGCCGAGCTCGCGGGCGCGGACGCGATCCTCGTCGGCACTGCGCTCATGCGCGCGCCCGACCCGGCGGCGAAGCTGACGGAACTCCTTGCCCGGCCGCTCGTGAAGGTCTGCGGGCTGACGCGGCAGGAGGACGTCGACGTCGCGGTCGACGCAGGCGCCGACCTCGTCGGGTTCATCCTCGCGCGCGAGACGCCGCGCCGAGCGCCCGGCGTGCTCGAGGTCCCGGAGACGGTGCTCTCGGTCGCCGTCTTCGTCGAGGACGTCGGCGACACGGCCGCCGACCTCGTCCAGCTCTACCGCCGCGAGAACGGGCACCGCGGCCGAGACGCCGTGCTGCTCCGCGACGGACGCGAGGTCGCGCGCGTCGCTCGACCTGCCCGTGGCAGGACGGCGACCCCGACCATCTCGCGCGCGCCGCGGCCGTCGACGGACGCGTGATGCTCGCCGGCGGGCTCTCGCCCGAGAACGTCCGCGACGCGATCCGCGCCGTGCGTCCGTGGGCGGTCGACGCGAGCTCGTCGCTCGAGACCGCACCGGGCGTCAAGGACCACGACCGCGTGCGCGCGTTCGTCGAGGCGGCGCGGTGCTGACGTACGGCGAGTACGGCGGGCGCTACGTGCCCGAGACGCTGATCCCGGCGCTCGACGAGCTCGAGGCGGGCTGGCGAGAGGCGCTCGCAGACGACGACTTCCGCGCGGAGCTGCACGACCTGCTCACGAGCTACGCGGGCCGACCGACACCGCTCACGCTCGCCGAGCGGTTCGCGCCCGGCAAGCGCCTCTACCTGAAGCGCGAGGACCTCCTGCACACCGGCGCGCACAAGCTCAACAACGCGCTCGGCCAGGCGGTGCTCGCCCGCAGACTCGGCAAGCAGCGGATCGTCGCCGAGACGGGCGCCGGGCAGCACGGCGTCGCGACCGCGACGGTGTGCGCGCGCTTCGGCTTCGAGTGCGTCGTCTACATGGGGAGCGAGGACATGCGACGCCAGCGCCCGAACGTCGAGCGGATGCACCTGCTCGGCGCCGAGGTGCGCCCGGTCGAGATCGGCACGCGCACGTTGAAGGAGGCGACGAGCGAGGCGATCCGCGACTGGATCACGAACGTCGAGACGACGCACTACCTCATCGGCTCGTGTGTCGGCCCGCACCCGTACCCCGAGATCGTCGGCGAGCTGCAGGCCGTGATCGGCCGCGAGACCCGAGAGCAGATCCTCGCTGCCGAGGGTCGACTGCCGGACACAGTCGTCGCGTGTGTCGGCGGCGGCTCGAACGCGATCGGGATGTTCGCGGGGTTCCTCGACGACGACGTCAGGCTCGTCGGTGTCGAGGCGGCCGGGGCGGCGTCGCTCGGCGCCGGGCGCCCCGCCGTTCTCCACGGCGCGCGCTCGTCGGTGCTCGCGGACGACGACGGGCAGGTGCTCGACGCACACTCGATCTCCGCCGGCCTCGACTACCCCGGCGTCGGCCCGGAGCACGCGCACCTGCGGGACACGGGCCGAGCCGAGTACGTCGGCGCGACCGACGAGGAAGCGCTCGACGCGTTCCACAGGCTCGCGCGTACCGAGGGGATCCTCCCTGCGCTCGAGCCGTCGCACGCGTTGGCGCGCGCGCTCGAGCTCGAGGCCGATCTCGTTGTCGTCTGCCTCTCCGGACGCGGCGACAAGGACCTGGCGCAGGTCGTCGGATGAGCGACAAGTCGACCGGCCACTCTCGGTCGTACACATTCCCGACGGAGCTCGCCGCGGACGGCATCCGCCTGCGCCTCCCTCGGCTCGACGACGTCGACGCGATCGCGCCGGCGTTCGTCGACCCCGCGGTCGGCGGCGAGGCCGGGCTCCCGCCGTTCGGCGCCGACGCGCTCCGCTTCTTCATCGAGAACCAGCTCGAGGACTTCCGCATGCGCGGCCTGATGTCGCCCGTACCTGATCGAGGACGCCGAGAGCGGCGAGACGCTCGGCGGCGCCGCGCTGCACCACTTCGACCCGATCCGCGACGTGATCGAGATCGGCTACTGGCTCTTCGTCAGCGCGCGCGGGCGCGGCGTCGCGACGCGCGCGGTCGAGTCGATGGTCGCGGATGCGTTTGCCGGCGGCATCTATCGCGTCGAGGCTCACGTGCGGGTCGGGAACACCGCGTCCGAGCGCGTGCTCGAGCGCGCCGGATTCGCGCGTGAGGGGATCCGCCGCGGCGTGCTCCGGCACGAGGGGCAGCGCGTCGACGCGACGCTCTTCTCGAAGCTGGTCGACGAGTGAGCAAGCGGCTCGTCGTCTACCTCATGTGCGGGCGCGAGACGCCCGAGCTCGCAGATGCGGCGGTCGACGGCGGCGCCGACCTCGTCGAGCTCGGTTTCCCGTTCTCCGACCCGCTCGCGGACGGGCCGGTGGTCCGCGCGGCTGCGGAACGGGCGCTCGCCGAGGGAATGCGCACTGCGGCGTGCCTCGAGTGCCTCGCGGACGTGCGCGAGCGCGTCGACGTGCCGCTCGTCCCGATGACGTACGCGTCGCTCTTCGAGGCGTACGGCTGGGAACGACTCGAGCGCGACGCACGCGCGGCCGGCGCCGACTCGCTCATCGTCGCCGACCTCCCCGCCGACGAGCGGCCCGACCTCCGGCGCGTGCAGCTCGTCGCGCCGACGTCGACCGACGAACGTCTCCGACTCGCCGCCGAGCGCACCGACGGATGGCTCTACCTCGTCACGCTGACGGGCACGACCGGCGCCCGCGCTGCGCTGTCCCCATCGCTCGCACCGCTCGTCGAGCGCACGCGCACGCTGACGGACGTTCCGCTCTACGCGGGCTTCGGGATCTCGACGCCCCAGCAGGCGGCCGCGGCGGCGGAGCTCGCCGACGGCGTCGTCGTCGGCTCGGCCGCGCTGCGGGCAGCCGAGGGCGGGCCGGGGGCGCTGCGCGACTACGTCGCCACGCTGCGGTCCGCGCTGGACGCTACGGTCGCCGTCTGAGTCTCTCCGCGCTGGCAGTCTGTTGACGATGGACGTGGACACCGCGACCTTCGAGGAGGACGTGATCGAGCGCTCGCGCGAGCGCCCGGTCGTCGTCGACTTCTGGGCGGACTGGTGCGGACCGTGCCATGCGCTCGCGCCGGTGCTCGAGCAGGCCGCGGACGAGCGAGACGTCGAGCTCGCGAAGGTCGACGTCGACGCGAACCCGGAGCTCGCAGACCGCTACGGCGTCCGCGGCATCCCGGCGGTGAAGGCCTTTCGGAACGGGCACGTCGTCGCGGAGTTCACCGGCGCCAAGCCGCCGGCGGCCGTCGAGCAGTTCCTCGACGAGCTCTCCGGCCCGAGCGAGGCCGCGCGCCTGCTCGAGGAGCTCGCCCTCGTAGGCGTCACCGAGGCGTATGCGGAGGGCGACCACGAGCGTGCGCTCGGGAGCCTGCTCGAGGAGCTGCAAACCGCCTCGGGCGATCGGCGCGAAGTACTGAGGCGTGCAATGGTTGCGCTCTTCGGAGAGCTCGGACAGGAGAATCCGCTCGTGATGGACTACCGCCGCCGTCTCGCCACCACGCTCTACTGATGGGCTCGCTCAAGGGGAGCCTCCTGATCGCGGGCGCGGACCTGTTCGACCCGAACTTCCGACGGACGGTCGTCCTCGTCACGGAGCACGACGACGAAGGCGCGATCGGGCTCGTGCTCAACCGGCCCGCCGACACGACCGTCGCCGAGGCGGTGCCCGGGCTGTCTCCGCTCGTCGACGACGAGTCGCCGGTGTTCGTCGGCGGCCCGGTCGACCAGCAGTCGCTGCTCGTGCTCGCGGAGTTCGACGACCCGGAGGAGTCGGCCGGCACGGTCTTCGACGACGTCGGTTTCGTGCGAGGCGACGCGGACATCGTCCTGGCCGCCGGCGGAACGCGGCGCGCACGCGTCTTCGCCGGCTACGCCGGGTGGAGCGCGGGCCAGCTCGACGACGAGCTTGCCGAGGACGGCTGGATCATCAGCCCCGCCACGCGCGAGGACATCTTCGGCGACGCCGACGGCGAGCTCTGGAGCCACGTGCTGCGACGGAAGGGCGGCTCGTTCTACGAGCTGCTCGCGACGATGCCGGACGACCCCTCGCTGAACTGACGCGGCCTGCGGTGGTCGAGCTCGTCGAGGAGAGGGTCGAGGCCGGGCCGCTGACGCTCGAGATCCTGCGACCGCCTGACCCGGGTGCGCTGATCGACGTCGCGCGCTTCGAGGTGGAGGAGTACATGCCGTACTGGGCCGAGCTCTGGGCGAGCGGAGTCAGGCTCGCCGCGGCCGTCGCCAACCGCGACGTCGGCGGGCGCCGCGTGCTCGAGCTCGGGTGCGGGCTCGGCGTGCCGAGCGTCGCGGCGGCGGTCGGGGGGGCGACCGTGCTGGCGGTCGACTGGGCGCAGGAAGCGCTCGACGTCACGCGGCAGAACGCGGAGCGGAACGGCGCGTCGGTCGAGACGCTGCTCGCCGACTGGTCGAAGCCCGAGGCGCTCCTCCAGCGTGCGCCGTTCGACCTCGTGCTCTGCTCCGACGTGCTCTACGAGCCGCGGAACGTCGATGCGCTGCTCGACCTCCTGCCGAAGCTCGCGCCCGAGGTGCTCCTCGGCGAGCCCGGGCGCTCGACCGCAGGACGCTTCTTCGTGCAGGCCGAGAGCGACTGGGAAATCGGCCGCGAGGGCGACGTCACCGTGCTGCGAAGGCGCTAGCGAGCGCGCGCACGCCGGCGCGGAGCGACGCCTCGCCCGAGCGGGCGAAGCCGAGCAGCAACGCCCCGCGGCCCCCGGGCTCGATCCGGTGCTCGCGCAGGCCGCTGAGCGCGATGCCCGCGCGACGCGCGGCCGCGAGCGCGGAGGCCTCCGTCCGCCCGCGCGGCAGCGACGAGACGACGTGCAGGCCCGCCGCGACGCCCGCCACGTCGAGTTCGGGGAGGTGCCGCTCGAGCGCTGCAACAAGGACGTCGCGCCGACGCCGGTAGCGCAATCGCATTCGCCGCACGTGCCGGTCGAGCTCGCCGCGCTCCACGAAATCGGCGAGCGCGAGCTGATCGAGCGCGGGCGGCGCGATGATCGTCCCGCGCACGTCGGCGGAAAGCTCGTCGACGAGCCACGAGGGCGCGACCGCCCACCCGAGCCGGAGAGCGGGAGCGAGCGTCCGCGATGTCGAGCCGAGGTACACGACGCGCTCCGGCGCGAGCCCCTGCAGCGAACCGACCGGCGGGCGGTCGTAGCGGAACTCGGCGTCGACGTCGTCCTCGAGCACGACGGCGCCGCGCGCCTCGGCCCAGTCGAGCAGGGCGGCGCGACGGTCGGGCGAGAGCACCGCCGTCGTCGGAAAGTGGTGCGCCGGCGTCACGAGCACCGCGTCCGGGTCGGCCTCGACGAGCGCGACGACGACGAGCCCGTCGTCGTCGACCGCGATCGGAACGAGCTCGAGACCGGACGCCGCGACGATGCGGCGAACGGAGAGGTGGCCAGGATCCTCGACCCCGATCCTGCGTGCGCCGCGCGCGAGCAGGACTCGGCACGCCGCGCCGACGCCGTGCGCGAAGCCGACGGTGACGAAGGTCCGCTCCGGCTCACCGACGACGCCTCGCGTGCGGCCGAGGTAGCCGACGAGCGAGGCTCGGAGCTGCGGGGCGCCGCGCGCGTCGCCGTACCCGAACGCCTCGTCCCCCGCCTGCGTGATCGCCGCCCTCAGGGACGCGAGCCACTCGCGCCGGGGGAACGAGCCGTAGTCGGCGAGATCGGGGCGGAGGTTGTAGCGGGGCGGGGGCTCGGCGTGCGACTCGGGAAGGGAAAGCGGCGCGCGCTCGACCTCGGCAACCCGTACCGCCGCGCCCTGCCGAACCACGAGGTAGCCCTCCGCGCCGAGCTGGGCGTACGCGGCGCCGACGACGCCGCGCGAGACCCCGAGCTCGCGCGCGAGCGCGCGGGTGGACGGCAGCGCGGTCGAAGCGGGTAGGCGTCCTTCGCGCACCGCGGCGCGAAGCGCGCGCTCGAGCCGGCCGGTCAACGGCCCGCTCCCGTCGAGGTCGAGGAGCAGCTCTGCAGAACTGGTCCGCGATCGTGGCATCGAACTGGACTTTACGAGATGTCAGTTGCGGCCGTACGTTCGAGGCATGGATCCCATGCGCTTCGTGCTCTTCGGCCGCAGCGGTCTTCGGGTCTCCGAGCTCTGCCTCGGCACGATGACCTTCGGCACCGACTGGGGCTGGGGCGCCGACGAGGCCGAATGCGGCCGCATCGTCCGCGCCTTCGCCGACGCCGGCGGCAACTTCGTCGACACGTCGTGCAACTACACGGACGGGACGAGCGAGGAGATCGTCGGCCGGCTCGTCGCCCCGGACCGCGACCGCTGGGTCGTGGCCACGAAGTACACGCTCACGATGGACAAGGCCGACCCGAACGCGGGCGGCAACCACCGCAAGAGCCTCGTCCGGACGCTGGAGGGCAGCCTCCGCCGTCTCGGCACGGACTACGTCGACCTGCTCTGGCTGCACATGCGCGATGCGACGACCCCGATCGAGGAGGCGGTGCGCGCGCTCGACGACCAGGTGCGGGCCGGCAAGGTGCTCTACGTCGGCATCTCCGACTCGCCCTCGTGGGTGGCCGCGCAGGCGAACGCGATCGCCGAGCTCCGCGGCTGGACGCCGTTCGTCGGCCTCCAGCTCCCCTACTCTCTCGCGTCACGCTCGCCCGAGCGCGAGCTGCTGCCGATGGCGAACGCGCTCGGCCTCGCCGTGACGCCGTGGGGCGTGCTCGACCACGGGATCCTCGCCGGACGGGATCCGTCGACGCTCCGGTGGCCCTCGGACTCGGTGCCGGAGCGTCTACGGGCGCTCGTCGACGCGGTGCGAGAGGTCGCGGACTCGCACGGCGCGACGATGAGCCAGGTCGCGGTCGCGTGGCTCCTCCACCGTCCTGACTCGCCGACGATCGTCCCGATCCTCGGCGTCCGGCGCGCCGAGCAGCTGACCGAGAACCTCGGAGCGCTCGGCGTGTCGCTCACGCCCGACGACGTGGCGCGTCTCGACGGCGCGGTACCGCTCGAGCTCGGGTTCCCACGCTCGTTCCTCGAGTCGTCGGACGTGCGCGAGCTGATCTACGGCGATACGTGGGCGAGGCTGCGGACGGCGTAGGCGCCGCCCGCAGCCATACGACATCAGTTCTTGACGACGCCGACGACGTGGCCTTCCGGGTCGGCGATCAGCGCGAACGTGACCATGTTCGGGATCTCGGTCACGCCCACGACCGTCTTGCCGCCGAGGCTCTCGGCCTTGTCGAGGTACGCCTGCGGGTCGTCGACGCCCATGTAGAAGGTGACGTGGCCGTCGCCGTTGTCCGCCTGGCCGATGCCGCCGCCGACGCCGGCTTCCGACGCGTCGACTGTCCCGTAGTTCATCGGGTTCGCGGCGTCGACCTTCCAGCCGAACAGCTCGCCGTAGAAGGACTGCAGCTTGCCGCCGTCCTTGCCGGTGACCTCGAACCACACGACCTTGTCTGCCATGTCCGTGCCTCCCTCGTGGGTTGTCGCCACTACGACGAAGGAGATACGCGGTTTTCGACCGTCAGGTGACCAGCCAGGTGACGAGCTCGACCAGGCCGTAGACAAGCAGGAAGACCACGGAGACGCCCGCCATCACGCCGACGACGATGATCAGGAGCGCAGCGGGGGTTCGCCCTTCATCCGCCTCGTGCTCGAGGCGGCTCACCTCGTCGACCGGGTGCGACGCGAGCCGCTTCAGCTCCTCCGCCGCCTCGTGCCGGACGCTGAACTCGTCGGCCTCGTCGGCCATGGCGACAGTATCCCTGAGGAGGGCTACGCGAAGAGGGTCAGGTCGGGCTCTCGGCGGCCGCGCAGCCGGTCGAGGTCGACCTCGGCCGTGAGGATCCCGCGCGAGTCCGCGAGCGTCGCCGCCTGCGGCCGGACCTTCTGCGCGGCGAGGATGCCCCGGCAGCCGGCCATCGCCGGGTCGAGCCGGATGCGCTCGAGGTAGCGCGTGAGCTGCTCGACCGCGTCCATCGTCGCGATCCGCTTGATCTCGACCGCGACCCACTGGTCGTCGCCGTCGCGGCACATGAGGTCGACCGGGCCGATGTCCGTCGGCCACTCGCGGCGGACGAGGCGGAGGTCGGGCTCGAGCGCATGCGGCTGCGCGGCCAGCTCGAGCTGGAGATCGCGCTCGACGCCGTCCTTCTCGAGCGCGGCCGCCTCGCCCATGTCGTGGCGGATGTCGCTCAGGACCTCCGCGAGCCGGATCTCGAGGCGGTCCTCGGTGCGGCCCTGGCGCTTGCGCACGACGAGGACGTCGCCGTCCTCCTCGACGACGGTCGGAGGGGTCATCCAGTTCAACGGCTTGTACCCGCCGGCGTCGGCGTGCACGAGCACGGAGCCGTCGTCCTTGAAGATGACGAGCCGCGTCGACTCGGGCAGGTACGCCGACAGGCGGCCCGAGTACGTCACCTCGCAGCGCGCGACGATGAGACGCACCGCGGGACCGTACCGTCTCTTCCGGACGTGTCCGTACGATGCGTCGATGGAGGCCGCCGCGGGCGAGATCGAGCGCCGCACCTCCTACCTCGAGCTCTTCTTCGACCTCGTCTTCGTCTTCGCGATCACGCAGGTGACCGCGCTCATGATCGACGACCCGACCGCGGCCGGCTTCGCGAAAGCCGCACTCGTCCTCGCCCTCGTCTACTGGGCGTGGTCGGGCTACGCGTGGGCGACGAACGCGATCGACCTGTCGTCCCCGGGGCTGCGACTCGGCTACATCGTTGCGATCGGCGCCAGCCTCGGGATGGCCGTCGCCGTGCCGGACGCGTACGCCGAGCGCGCCGGCTGGTTCGTCGTGTCGCTCTTCGCGGTGCGGGTCCTCCAGCTCGTCCTCTACGTCGGCGGGCTCCGTGACGACCCCGAGCACCGCGCGGCGATCCTGCGGCTCGCGCCGTGGTTCAGCGTCGCGCCCGCGCTCGTGCTCGTCGGCGGCTTCGTCGACGAGAACCTACGCGTTGCGCTGTGGCTCGCCGCCGTCGCAGTTGACGTGGCCGGAACGCTGCGCCAGGGACCGGGCTCAGGCTTCCGGGTCTCGCCCGCGCACTTCGCGGAGCGCTACGCGCTCTTCATCATCATCGCGCTCGGCGAGTCGATCGTCGCGGTCGGAACGGGCCTCGCCGGGCACGAGAAGGACGCCGCGTTTGCGGCAGCGCTGGCGGTCGCGTTCG
The DNA here is from genome assembly GCA_963791205.1 of uncultured Actinomycetes bacterium. Taxonomy (GTDB): domain Bacteria; phylum Actinomycetota; class Thermoleophilia; order Gaiellales; family Gaiellaceae; genus JACCTU01. The sequence goes on along the minus strand of CAWBRK010000018.1, from coordinate 17,418 downwards.
TCGGCGTGGCGGCGATCTGGTGGGCGTACTTCGACTTCACCGCCGCCGTGCTCGCCCGCGTCCTCGCGAACCGCCCGCCGGAAGAGCGCGGGCCGCTCGCGCGCGACGTGTTCACGCTGTGCCACTACCCGATCGTGCTCGGGATCATCCTCTTCGCAGTTGCGGCGAAGAAGACCGTTGCGCACCCGACCGAGCCGCTGTCGGGAACCGGCCGCTTCGCGCTCGCCGGAGGCATCGCCATGTTCCTGATCGGCTTCGCGCTCGGGCGCTACCGCATCGTGCGGCACGTCGCGTACGAGCGGGTCGGCGCCGCCGTCGCGGCGATCGTCGCGGTCCTCGTCTTTCCCGACCTCGACGCGCTGGCGCTGATGGCAATCGTCGTCGGAGTCCTCGTCGCCGGCCTCGCCTGGGAGGCCGTGCACATGCGTGCGTTCCGCGCGGAGGTGCGCGCCGGCCCGACGCAGAACTAGCCCGGAACGACCAAGGGCCCGCGCGAGCGGGCCCTCAGTCCTTGTACGGGTCGTGGACGTCGCGACCGGCCATCGCGACGCCGAGTGGGCGAAGCGTGTGCGTCACCCGGATCGAGCCGCCGACGAAGCCCTCCTGACCCGGACGCGCCGGCGTGCAGCCCCTCCGCACGACCCAGTACGTCCGGCCGAAGTGCTCCTCCTGCCACGCGAAGTTGTGGTGGTTGTGCACCTCGTGCGTCGACTCGGCGCCGAGGATCTCGAGCACCTTCGCGACGACGGCGTCGCGGCCCGCGTACGCGTATGCGCCCGCGAGCTCCATCGCCGAGACGTAGGCCTCGCCGAGCTCCGAGCCGGTCTCGAACAGGACGGGCGGCGAGTCCATCTCGCCCTCGTTCGCACGACCGTCGAACGGGAGACCCTGCGCGAGCGCCAGGAAGCCCGAGGCGGTCTTGTGACCGAAGCCGCGCGAGCCGAAGTGGGCGCCGACCCAGACCTTGCCCTCGTCGTCCTCCATCAGGTTCACGTAGTGGTTGCCCGAGCCGACGGTGCCGAGCTGCGACGCCGCCGTCTGCACGAGCTTGCGCTGCGGCGCGAAGTCCGCCTTGCGGATCTCGTCGAGCACCGGGTGACGAGACGTAGCCCTCGCAGCGCGATGCCGCCGCCGATCGGCTGCGAGTAGCCCGGGTGATGGTCGGCGCATGCACCGCGTCAGCTGCTCGAGGCTGCGGTCGTCGACCGAGCCGAACGTCTTGATCTGCATGCCGTCCTCCTTCCTCATCTCGCGAAGAGACACCGGGCGGAGTCGAACCGCCCTGTCGCGCTTTGCAGGCGCGCACCTACCCGCTCGGTCACGGTGTCCCGAACCCGTTTCAGGATGGAGCCTCGTTGCCGGGGCGCGGGTTCGTACAGAGCCTCCGAGAGGGATCGAACCTCTGCGCCCGGGGTCGAAGCCCGGTGCTCTGTCCAGCTGAGCTACGGAGGCGGAAAGGTGCGGGCGGAGGGATTCGAACCCTCATCGACCGGTTTCTGAGTGGGATCAGGGGCGATCGCTGCGCTCCGAAACCGCATGGTTGAGCGGTGTTCGGTCAGGTGACCCGAGATCAGCTGAGATGGGTAGCACGGGAGGTAGCACGAGACCCCGCGTCGTCGACTGCGGATACCGTCCGGTTAATCGAGAGCGTCGCCCGGGAGCTCTGCCTCGCCTTCCCAGAACTCGACGGCAGGTCCAGGGTCTCGCGAACATGATGTCTTCGTCCTCGACGCCCTTGGCGAGAACCTTTCCGGTGTCGAGGTACTCGATGATCTCGCCGCGGATCATCGAGGAGAGCATGAGTACGCGAATAGGCGAGTCTGTTCGGTTGATGATCTGATGCGCACCGTCCTTGCCGCGCGGAAAGCAGGCGACGTCACCCTCCTTCAACACATGCTCACCCTCGGGCGTGCGCAGCGTCGGCTCGCCGCGGAGCACGATGATCCATTCTTCGTTCAGGTAGTGCGTGTGGTAGGGCCAGAGCCCGTTGCCAGGCTCGACCTCGGACATGGTCGCGCCTAGTAGCTCACCGCCGATGTGTTGGCCGACAAGCGCGCCCTTGATGCGCCAGCCCTCGCGATCCCTCGTGCCGTCCCACTCGTCGCTGTTGAGGTTGAAACTCTTCATTCGGTAAACGCATCCGCTCTGCGCGCAAGAAGTCTAGTAGTCGTGCCTGGTCGCTCAGTCTTCTCAGGTGACATTCCCGAACGCTGGCCTAGGCGAGCGAACGTTATGCTCGGCAGCTTGGACGAAAACGGGTAGCACGGCGCTTTGAGAGCGGTTGGCCAAGCGGCGGAAAAGCCTCGCGTTTGCGGGGCTTTTCTGTAGTGCGGGCGGAGGGATTCGAACCCTCATCGACCGGTTTCTGAGACCGGCGCGTCTGCCAGGTTGCGCCACACCCGCACACGGCGCCGCCGCCTCGTCAGCTCGGCGGCGGCGCATCTTCTACAGCGGGAAGACACGAGCGAAGTCCTCCCACAGCTGCTCCTCGAGCTCGAGTGCGAACGCCTCGGCGAACGGCTCGCCGCGCGCCGGGCGACGCTCGCTCCACGTCGTCATCCGATCGACGTGGTGTCCGAGCTCGTGCAGGAACACGTGCAGCAGCTGATACGCACGCACCTGGTCCTCCGTCCACGTGGCCACCCAGCGGTAGCCGACCTTCCAGACGTCGACGCCCAGGCGCTCCAGGAGCTCAGCGTGCTCCCAGTACCAGCCCTTCGACATGTCCTCCGTCCACAGGGCCGACGGCCACGCGCACACGGCGATCTCGCCGCGGCGGTGGTAACCGTGACAGTCCGTGTGCTTCGAGAGCACGACCCAGTTCAGACCCGTCGACAGCTCGTCCCAGTCCGGGATCAGCTCGACGAACCGCTCCAGGTCACGCCGCTTCAGCACGTGACGGAAGCCCTTCGGGGGGACGCTCCTTCTCGAACATCGGGAGGTCGTGCACACGGTTGTCGACCGTCCACGACCAGTTGCTCGAGACCCGGTCCCGACCGTGCATGCGCATGACCTCCCTCCTTCCTTTCGTTAGATCGCCCGGCGGGCGAAGTCCGAGATCAGCTGTGGCGTCGCGGTGTCGAAGCCGACGACGTCCAGCATTCCGCCGTCCTTCGGATCGGCGATCGAGAAGCCGTTCGAGACCATGCCGACGACGACGAGACGGGCGTCGATGCCCGAGGCGCTGCGGTACTGCTGCAGTGCGCGAGCCGGGTGGACGTCGCCCGCCCACGTCTCCGAGTCGGTGTAGATCACGAACGTGTCGACCTCGATGCCGCGGGCCGTCGCGTACAGCATCGGCAGCGCGCAGTCCGTGCCGCCGAACGGCAGGCCCGACACGACGCGGATCGCGTCGTCGAGGCGTCGCCGCGGGCCGATCGCGAGCGGCGTGATGCCGTCTGCGCCGAGGTACCACTCGCGGCGCTTGCCGGCCTTCCAGCCGCCCGTGCCGGCGTAGAACGCCACGATCTCGTGGCGCTGCTCCGTCGCCGCCGTCACGAGCGCCAGCGCGGCCGACGCGTCGCGCGGGGACAGGCCCGGCACACCCGCGACGCTGCCGTACTCCATCGAGCCCGAAACGTCGAGCGCGAGGAGCACGCGTGCGCCTGCGGGCTCGACGTTCGCGAACGTCGAGTAGAACGCAGCGTCGAGCGCGTCGACGACCGCGCCGACCGGGTTCCACGTGTGCCTGCCGCGTGTGCCGCGGCCGGCCGCATAGGTGCGGAGCGCGGCCAGCACGGCGATCGGGTGCACGCGCGCCCGCCGCAGCCGCTCCGAGTCGCCCAGTCGTGCGACGACGTCGGACGTGCCCGTCGAGCCCGGCGCGACCACGCCGACCCGGGTCATCGTCGCGAGGTTGCGGATGAGCGCCGTGATCGGCATGTCCTCGAGCAGCGCCTCCCAGACGAGCGGCGACGACAGGTGCTCCGTCGGGACCGCCTCGCGCGGCAGGCCATGCTCGCGGATGAGCGAGGCCACGTCGGCCGCGCTCGGCGCCGACTGCACGCGAACGTAGCCGTCGATCAGACGCGGCAGACCGTCGGTCTCGCCGCCGCGAACGATCCACTCGAAGAGCGGACTGTGCTGCGGCGACACGCCGAGCGTCGGGTTGCCGGCGCTCACGCGCGCGGCCGGGTGCGCCAGCCGCAGCAGGTCGCGGTGGGTCACGCCCTCGCGCTGGCGGTACTTGACCGTCTGGTACGCGAGTGCGTCCGGCGACTGCGCCGCGTACCACGCGCCGACCGCGCGCCGCAGCGAGCGGCCCCAGCCGCGGAAGCCCTCGACGAACGTCGCGAACTGGAAGACGTGCGTCGACGTGCGGCACACCTGCGGCAGCGCGTCGAGTGCGGCCTTGCGCGTGCCCGCGTCCTCCGCGGCCGCGGCGAGCGCGAGCGCGAAGATGGCCGGCGCGTTCTTCGGTGCACGACCCTCGTGGCTGACCTCGACGATCTCGCGCACCGTGCGCGGACCATCGACCGCCACGCAGCGCTCGACCGCCTGCGCGTTCGCACGCGTCAGCTTCCACTCGGACGCGTAGTAGCTGCCGCCCTCCGAGCCGATGACGAGGAAGCGGCGGAGACGCGCCCAGTCGTCCACCGGCCAGCTGTTGCCGACGTCGCTGTTCGGGACCTGGCCCTGCAGCGGCTCGGTCTGCGGTACGGCCCGCGTCGCGAGCCGCTTCAGGTACGACATGCCAGCTCCTTTCGATGCTCGCGTTCGGCGCGCAGCTCCACCTCGTCCGCGAGCGCGTCGCGGAAGCGATGAAGCGAGGCGAGCAGGGTGTCGATCTTGAACAGGGCGTTCTCGCGCTCGCCCGGCGAGTCGAGCGAGAACCAGAGCGAGATCGTGTTGTCGCAGTCCGCCACGCGCAGGCGGATCCGCGGCTCGGGCAGGCGGCGGCGGCGCGACCGCGTGAGCGACGTGTCGCCGACGAACACCCGCACGTACGCGTCGCCGTAGAACCCCGGCAGGTTCAGCCGGACCTTCTCGTCGACCCGGGCTTCACGCGACGAGCGGAGACGCCGTGTCGCGTGCTGAAGCAGATACGTCACTGCGTCCTCCTCTCGTCGCGTCGTCGAGCTGCTGCGGTCGTGTGTCCACGGGCCGGGCTGCTCTTCCGCTGAGCTACCGGCGCATGAAGCCCCGGGCGGGATTCGAACCCGCGACCTGTCGATTCGATTCGAGAACCGGCGCCGTTCCGGCCCGCGCCAGCGTCTTGTCGTCGCGGTCGTGTGATGCGGTCGGGTGCGGACTCGAACCGCACGGCGGACGCGTAACGTCACGCCGCATTCCCAGATAACCGACCCGCTCCGGCCCGCGACGAGCAGGCCCACCAGGATTCGAACCCGGACCAACGAGGTTGGAGCTCGCTGTGCTGCCAGTTACACCAAGGGCCTACGAGGAGCGGACGACCCGAGTCGAACGGGCCCACCCGGGCTGGCGACCCGGCGCTCTGCCGTCTGAGCTACGTCCGCGTGAAACGCCCGGCTGGACTCGAACCAGCAACCTCTGCCGTCGCAGGGCAGCGCTCGATCCCTCGAGCCGCGGGCGCAAGAAAGGAGCCTCCGGCAGGAGTTGAACCCGCACCTCGGCCGTACAAAGGGCGCGTGCTTGCCGTTGACACTACGGAGGCCAGTCAGATCAAGTGGAGCCGGAGGGACTCGAACCCTCGTCCTTCCCGCGCTCTCGTAGCGGGCTTTACGGCTGAGCAGCCGACTACCAGGAGCCCGCCGCGGGTGCACTCTCGCCGAACTCGTGCTGCGGCCCCACAGTGGAGACGGCGGGAGTCGAACCCGCGTCCCGCTCGTTGCAAGCGAGAGGTGCCCTCCAGGGCGCATCCCCGAGTGAAAGTGCGGACGGGTGGCGTCGAACCACCACAGCCGGAGGCGACGCGGTTACAGCGCGCTGAGCTCACCTGTGCTCGGCGTCCGCACGAAAACGAAGGGCGACCGGCCGGATTCGAACCGGCGCTGCGGGATTCACAGTCCCGGGTGCTAACCGACTACACCACGGTCACCACGAAGCGGGGACGATCGGATTCGAACCGACGACCTCTCGCCTGACAAGCGAGCGCTCTGCGCAGCTGAGCTACGCCCCCGTGAGCCGCGGAGCGTTGAGCCGGCGACACCGGCGACTCTCTGCGGCGATCTGGCCGGCAGGGCTCGAACCTGCGGTCTCCGGTTCCCGAAACCGGCGGGGTGGCCAACTCCCCCACAGCCAGACGAAAGCACCCCCGGCGGGACTCGAACCCGCAGCTTCCGGATTGAGAGTCCGGCGTCATCTCCCGTTCGACCACGGGGGCGTGCGAGCTCCGGCGGCAGGGATCGAACCTGCTCCTCGCGAGTAACAGTCGCGCGTCTCACCATGTCGACCGCGCCGGAACGAACGAACGGAGGCAGCAGGACTCGAACCTGCGGGACGCGGCTGCGCCCTACGCGTCAGCAACGCGCTGCCTTCGCCGCTCGGCCATGCCTCCATCAAGCGGAAGGAGAGGGAGTCGAACCCCCAAGGCCCTCGAGCCCACCCGTTTTCGAGACGGGGTACCGCGCCCATGGCAGTCCTTCCAGGTGGCCCCGGCAGGCATCGAACCTGCACGTCCCCGGGTAAGAGCCGGGAGCTCTGCCGAATTGAGCTACGGAGCCAAGGTGTGGCCGGCAGGAATCGAACCTGCGCAGCCCCGCGTTTCAGGCGAGCGCTCTACCCGCTGAGCTACGGCCACACGAGCGCGCGCTAGGCTCGCGACATGCGCGCGTTTCGATCAGTTCTCGCCTTCAAGCTCGGAGTCTGGGTCGGGGTGGCAGCCGCAGCCGCGTTCGTGAGGCGCGCCCTGCCCTCGCGGGGAGATGAGGAGAGTGACGAGCTCTCCCTCGTCGCCGTTTTCGACGGCATCGAGCTCAAGAGCCGCGCAAAGGCCTTCAGGGGCGGCTCGATGCTGGCCTGGCTCGGCGGCATCGCAGTCGACCTCCGCGATGCCGAGCTTGCCCCGGGTGCTCGACTCTCCGTGCACACGCTCTTCGGCGGGATCTCGATCAGGACACCGCCGAGCTGGCGGGTCGAGTCGAGCGTCAAGGCTCTCGCCGGCGGTGTCGACGTCCGTACGCCCGCCAAGGACGACGCAGACACACCCGTGCTGATCCTCGATGGTCTTGCGCTCTTCGGCGGAGTCGCGGTCAGCGCGAAAGCTGATGCCGCCGTCGCCGAGAGCGTGACGCCGCCGGAGTGAAGGACGATGGGCCAGGCTCGGTCGAACCAGCGACCTCCTGTTTGTAAGACAGGTACTCGGCCGTTCTGAGCTACTCGCCCGCGAAGAGGGATAGGCGGAGCTGGAATCGAACCAGCGCGGCCTCCGTATCAGAGAAGCGCTCTTCCACTGAGCTACCCGCCCGAGAGCTCCGGACAACGAATCGAACCTCGGCCTCCACGTTCAGAGCGTGGTGTCCTGCCGGTTAGACGATCCCGGAACGAAACGTCATGCGAGCTCTGTTTTCCATGCCACTCGCCTACCCTTCGACCCTGGATCGACGACCGCTCCGTTCTGCGGGCGCGTCCTACGTGGAGGGGCTTTGGAGCCCGAGCCTCGATCGTTCGGTCGAAAAAGAGCAAGCAAAAGCACACGCTATTGCACGGCGTCTTTTTCACCCGTGACGTACGAGGGTCTTTCTCTCTCAGGCGGGGCCTCGAGTCGATCTCGGTTTTCTCAAGCTGAGCATCACCCTTTCGTTCGTGATCCTGTCGCCCTCCGAAACGACGAAGGCGACCCGTCGGGTCGCCTCGCGTGGAGCCGTCATGCCGCTAGCTGCCTAGCGCATGGACGCCTTCGCGAGGAAACCCGTGGCGTCGAAGCGGAGACCCGTGCAGACGGGCGTCTGCCGCAACGGCGACCTCGAGGCGGCGGACGCCGCTCCGGGAAGGGAACTGATGACGATGGTGTGGTGTGAGTTGCGCATCATGTGAGGTTGGTGAACACCGTCAAGATAGATCAAGCGGCGAATCTGCGCAAGGTCCAGAAGCCAGTTCTTAAGAAATTCGGCGTAATCGACTTCGCAAACCCGACTCCGATTTACGGACGCCGCTCGGAGAATCGTTCCAGCCCGTCGTCCGGGATCGGCTCCCACGGCGCGGCGTACGCGACGAACTGCCGGAACGAAGGCCGGATGCCCGGGTCCTCGTCGAACACGCCGAGCCGGACGGACGCGATGCCTCGGTCGTCCGGGAACAGGCTCCAGAGCGACGACCCGCACGCGGAGCAGAAGACCTTCGGGAAGCCGTCATCGGGCTCGTAGGCCCGGAGGAGCTCCTCGCCCTCGGTCAGGTGCAGCGAGCCGGGGACGATCCGTCCCTGCGGCGAGGCTGCTGCCCCGGTGCGGCGCTGACACCGCGTGCAGTGGCAGTAGCCGGCGGACACGAGGGGCTCGGAGACCTCGAAGCGGACGGCCCCGCAGAGACAGCCGCCGGTGAGCGGGAGCTCCGGCACGCCTCCGATCCTAGACGGCTACCCCTTCGACGACGCTCGCCCGCCGCTCGACCGCCGCGTCGATCGCGTCGACGACCTCGTGGAGCTGCCGGACGTAGCCCGCGCCGACGAGCCGGCCCTGCGAGTCGAAGTTCTCCGCCGCGTGCGGCAGCGCGAGCTCGACGTCGAGGACGCGCGCTCCGAGCGCGCCCATGACCTTCCGCAGCTCGGCCTGCGACCAGACGCCGCCGAACGCGCCGGTGCTCGCGCCGATCACCGCGACCGGCTTGTTCCGCATCGGGTTCGTCGCGACCGGCCGGGAGACCCAGTCGAACGCGTTCTTCAGCTGGCCCGGGATCGAGTGGTTGTACTCCGGGGTCGCGATCAGGACGGCGTCCGCCCGGGCGATCGCCTCGCGAAGCTCGGCGACCGCCTCGGGCGCGTTCACGCCGTCGTCGTCCTCGTCATACGGCGGCACGTTCTTCAGGCCGCCCCACAGGTCGAGCACCGTGTCCTCGGGGAACAGCTCGGCCGCGCTGTACAGCAGCTTCGCGTTGTACGAGTCGTTCCGGAGACTGCCCGGGATGGCGAGGACCCGCATCGACTACGCCGCCTTCACGAAGTAGAGCTCGGCGACGATCGACACGTCGTCGGCGAGCGCCTGCTCGCCGCTCGGGAGCGGCGTGTTCCAGCTGACGCCGAAGGCGGTACGGTCGACGGCGGTCGTGAGCTGCAGGCCGACGCGCTCGCGGCCGTACGGATCGGTGACCGGCGCGGTGACCCGGCCGGTGACGAGCACCGGCTGCGTGACGCCCTTGACCGTCAGCTCGCCGTCGACCCGGACGTCCTCCCCGTCGAGCGTGATGTCGCTCGCGGTGAACCGGATCGCGGGATGCTGCTCGGCGTCGAAGAAGTCGGGGGACTGCAGGTGGGCGGCGAGGTTCTCGTCCTTGACGTCCACGCTGGACACCTTGGCGCTGCCCTCGAGCGTCGCCTTTTCGCCCTCCACGGCGAGTGTGCCGTCGAACTCGCGGAAGTGGCCCTTGAACGTGCCGGAGAGGTACGCGACCTCGAACCCCACCGAAGAGTGGACGGGATCCAGCTGCCACGTGCCTGCCGGGGCGATCAGCGTCTCTGTCGTGCTCATTTGCTTCCTCCTGTTGAGTGCTCTACTATTGAGTACACAAACAACTGTAGCGAGGAAACCTTGAGCCGTCAAGTACTTACCGAAAACCACCCGTCCGAAACTGCCCCGGCGGCCGTCCGCGCCTGGGCGGAGCTCCTGCGCGGCCATGCAGCCACCACGCGGATCCTGAGCGGGGAGCTCCAGGCGCACGGGCTCACGATCAACGACTTCGAGGCGCTGTCGACGCTCGCGGCCGCCGAGGGCGGTCGGATGCGCCGCGTCGACCTCGCTCGCCGCCTCCTCCTAACCCCCTCCGGCGTCACACGCCTCCTCGAGCGCCTGGAGGCCGACGGGCTCGTCGACCGCGCCGAGTGCCCGGTCGACCTGCGCGTCACGTACGCCCAGCTGACTGACGCCGGGCGCGAGAAGCTCCGCGACGCGGCGTGCGGCCACACGGGCTCAGTGCGAGCGCTCTTCGAGGAGCGCCTCGACGAGGACGAGCTCGAGAGGCTCGCCGAGCTGCTCGCGCGGCTCGGCTGATCAGATCCGCGTCAGGAGGTCGAGGAGGTCCTCGATGAACGCGCCGAGCGCCGGGCCAGGCTCCGGGACCTCACCCGGATCCGCCTGCCCGACCGCGAAGAGCCCGAGGTAGGCGCTGTACGCCACGAGCGCGCGGTCGCGGGCGGCCTTCAGGCCGAACCCCAGCTGGGCGAATGTCACCGCCGTCGCTTCGAGCCGCCGCGCGGTCACGCGTGCGAGCGCCGCGGCCACGCTCGGCCGCCGGTCGTCCGCCAGCAGCGACGCCTCGACCCTCCCGTCGTCGCGGAGCACCCCGCCGAAGAGGTCCTTGAGCCGCGCGCGCGGGTCGGGGATGGCGGCGCGCTCGTCGATCCGCCGCGCGTCCGCCTCCTCCCACCGCGCAAGCGCTGCCTCGAGGAGCGCGTCGCGGTTCCGGAAGTGCCAGTAGAAGCTGCCCTTGGTGGTCCCGAGCTCGCGCGCGAGCGCCTCGATCGCCACGGCCCTCGTCCCGCCCTCCGCGATCGCGGCCAGGGCTGCAGTCGTCCAGTCGTCGCGACCGAGGGTGCTCCGCTGCTCCTGCGCCACAAGATCAGCATACGCAGGACTCTCATCGCCGTCTCATCGGGATCGGCCTACGGTGGCGCCGAATCACGAGCCGAGGAGGCACCAGACCGATGAAGAGCAGAACGACGAAGATCGCAGCCGGAATCGCCGCTCTCGCGGCGCTCGCCCTCGGCGGCGCCGCGATCGCCAACGCGACACAGGGTGGGGCGGGAAGCTCACCCGCGCCGAGGCGACCAAGGCGTCCGCGGCCGCGCTCCGCGCGACCGGCGGCGGCAAGGTGCAGGCGTATGAACGCGACAACGAGGACGGCGCGACGTTCGAGGTCGAGGTCCGGAAGCCGGACGGCTCGGTCGTCGACGTCCGCCTCGACGCGTCGTACAACGTCGTCGTGGTCGACGGAGACCAGGAGTCGAACGACGACAACGGGGCCGGCGAACAGGAGAGCGGCAACGACGGCTGAGGGACAATGAGACCGTGCGGGCGCTCGTCGTCGAGGATCAGCCGAAACTTGCCTCGCTGATCCGCAGAGGGCTCTCCGAGGAGGGCTACGCCGTCGACGTGGCGCCCGACGGCCCGCAGGCGCTCGTCCGCGCGACCGCGACGGAGTACGACGTGATCGTGCTCGACGTCATGCTCCCCGGCCTCGACGGGTTCGAGGTGTGCAAACGGCTCCGCGAGCAGACGGTGCGGGCGCCGGTGCTCATGCTGACCGCACGCGACGGCGTCGACGATCGCATCAACGGGCTCGACCTGGGTGCGGACGACTACCTGACGAAGCCCTTCGCGTTCGACGAGCTGCTCGCCCGCCTGCGCGCGCTCACGCGGCGCGGCGCGATCGAGCGCGCACCGCTGCTCGAGGTCGGCCCGCTCCGTCTCGACCCACGGACGAAGCGGGTCTGGCGCGACGACGACGAGGTCGACCTCTCGGCGAAGGAGTTCGCGCTGCTCGAGACGTTCATGCGGCACCCCGGCCAGGTGCTCTCGCGCTTCGAACTGCTCGAGCACGCCTGGGACTTCGCGTACGAGAACCGCTCGAACGTCGTCGACGTCTACGTGCGCTACCTCCGGCTGAAGCTCGGCGCGGCGACGATCGAGACCGTGCGCGGCGCCGGCTACCGACTCGCGGCGGAGGCATGAGGCGCCTTCCGATCCGGCTGCGCTTGACGCTCGCGTTCGCGGCCGCGATGGCGCTGCTGCTCGCCGCGACCGGCGCCTTCGTGTACTTCCGCCTCAGCTCGAGCCTCGACGCGACGATCAACAGCGGGCTCCGCAGCGAGGGCGAGCGACCTCTCGGCCCTCGTTCGCCAGTCCGGCGGTCTCGGCGACGCGGGCCGCGACGTCGGCGAGCCGGGCGACCACTTCGCGCAGGTGCTCCGCACGGACGGAACGATCGTCGACGCCACACCCGACGTCCGGGACGTTGCCGCCCTCACGCGTGCGGAGGTCGCCCGCGCGGCCCGCGGTCCGTTGCTTGTCGACCGGTCGCAGCCCTCCGCCTTCGACGACTCCGCACGGCTCCTCGCGCTGCCTGTGGTCGCCGACGGCCGGCCACGCGTGCTCGTCGTGGGCGCCTCCACGGACGCGCGGGGCGAGACGCTCGAAGGGCTCCTCACGCAGCTGATCGTGGCTGCGCCGATCGCGCTCGTGCTGGCGTCGCTCCTCGCATACGGCCTCGCGACCGCCGCGCTCCGTCCTGTCGAGTCGATGCGGCGACGCGCGGCCGCGATCGTCCCGTCGGAGCGTGGCCAGCGCCTGCCGGTGCCGGACACCGACGACGAGATCGCGCGGCTCGGCGAGACGCTGAACGACCTGCTCGGGCGACTCGAGTCGGCGCTCGAGCGGGAGCGTCGGTTCGTCGCGGACGCGAGCCACGAGCTCCGGACGCCGCTGGCCCTGCTCCGCGGCGAGCTCGAGCTGGCGCAGCGGCGGCCGCGGTCGCGCGAGGAGCTCGAGTCGGCGGTCGCGAGCGCCGCCGAGGAGGCCGAGCGCCTGGCCTCTCTCGCGGACGACCTTCTCGTGCTCGCGCGCGCGGACGCCGGCGGGCTCGTGCTCGCGCCGCGATCACGTCCGCGTGCGCGACGTTGCCGAGACGGTCGGCGCCCGATTCGATCGCAATGCCGCGGTCTCGGTCGAAGCACCGGCCGAGCTCGAGGTCGTGGGCGACCGCGCCCGCCTCGAGCAGGCGCTGACGAACCTCGTCGACAACGCGCTGCGCCACGGCGGCGGGAGCGTGCGGATCGTCGCCGGCGCGCACAACGGATCGGTCGAGCTCCACGTGCTCGACGAGGGTCCCGGCTTCGACGACGGCTTCGCGGCGGAGGCGTTCGAGCGGTTCAGTCGCGCAGACGCCGCCCGGGCGGACGGCGGGGCGGGCCTGGGGCTCTCGATCGCGCGTGCGATCGCGCAGGCCGCACGGCGGCTCGTCGTACGCGCGGAACCGCGACGGCGCGGGCGCGGACGTCTGGCTCGAGTTGCCGCCGAGCCCTTTTTACTAGAGCGCCTCGTCCGTCTCCGGGTCGAAGAAGTGCAGGCGCTTGGCGTCGACGCTGGTCTCGACGCGGTCGCCGATCTTCACCGGCGTGCGCGGCTCGAAGGTCGCGCAGAAGATCGACCCGGAGGCACCGGTCACGGGCGCATGCTCCAGCTCCTCGCCGGCGACGGCCGCGGCGACCGGCTGCCCCTTCGGCCCGTGCGCGTCCACGCCGAAGTAGACGAGCAGCTCCGCGCCGAGCGCCTCGACGCGCTCGACCTCGCCGCCGAGCGTCGAGCCGCCGTTGTCGCTCCCCTCGAGGTCCTCGGGGCGGATGCCGACGATCACGGTCCGGCCGACCCACTGCCCGAGGCCGCGGTCCTCCGCGAGCTCCCTGGGCACCGCGACCTGCTGATCTCCGAACCCGACGGTGAGGCCGCCGTCCTGCCGATCGATCGACGCCTGCGCGAGGTTCATCGGCGGCGAGCCGATGAAGCCCGCGACGAAGAGGTTGGCCGGCCGGTCGTAGATCTGCGTCGGCGTGTCGACCTGCTGAAGCTCGCCGTCGCGCAGCACCGCCACCCGGTCGCCCATCGTCATCGCCTCGACCTGGTCGTGCGTGACGTAGACGGTCGTGACGCCGAGCCGCTTCTGCAGCGCGTCGATCTCGCCGCGCATCTGGACGCGCAGCTTCGCGTCGAGGTTCGACAGCGGCTCGTCCATCAGGAACGCCTGCGGCTCGCGGATGATCGCGCGGCCCATCGCGACGCGCTGCCGCTGGCCGCCGCTAGAGCTGCTTCGGCCGGCGGTCGAGCAGCTGCTCGAGCGCCGAGCAGCTTCGCCGTCTCCTGCACGCGCTCCCTGATCTCGGGCGCGGCCCGCGCGAGCGCAGCCTGAAGCCGATGTTCTGCGCGACCGTCATGTGCGGGTACAGCGCGTAGTTCTGGAAGACCATCGCGATGTCGCGGTCGTGCTCGGGCACGTCGTTCATGCGCCTGCCGCCGATGAAGAGGTCGCCGGAGCGTGATGTCCTCGAGCCCGGCGATCATCCGCAGCGCGGTCGTCTTGCCGCAGCCGGACGGGCCGACGAGGACGAGCAGCTCGCCCTCCGCGATCTCGAGCGACAGGTCCTTCACGGCGTGGAAGCCGTTCGGGTAGCGCTTGTTCAGCTCCTCGACGGATGATCTCCGCCGGCCATCAGCCTTTCAGCGCGCCCGCCATCAGGCCGCGCATGAAGTAGCGGCCGAGCGAGGATGTAGACGATCAGGGTCGGCAGCGACGCGAGCAGCGCCGCCGACATCTGCAGGTTGTACGGCGTCACGAGCGAGCCGGCCGTGTTGTTCAGCGCGACGGTGACCGGCCACTTCGAGGGATCGGTGATCAGGAAGACGGCGAACAGGAAGTCGTTCCAGATCGACGTGAACTGCCAGATCGCGGCGACGACGAACGCGGGCGCCGACAACGGCAGGATCACCGACCAGTACGTGCGCAGCATCCCGGCGCGGTCCATGCGCGCCGCCTCCATCAGGTCGTCCGGGATCGTCGCGTAGTAGTTGCGGAAGATCAGCGCCGTGATCGGGATGCCGTAGATCACGTGCGCGAAGACGAGCCGCGGGATGCCCTCCGGGAAGTGCACGTCGTCGAAGAGCTGCATCAGCGGGATCATCACCGCCTGGTACGGGATGAACATCCCGAACAGGAAGAACGCGAAGACGATGTCGGCGCCCGGGAAGCGCCACTTCGAGAGCACGAAGCCGTTCAGCGAGCCGAGGACGCAGGACAGGATCGTCGCCGGGATCGCGAGCTTGAAGCTGTTGCCGAGGCGCGGCGAGAGCTGCGTCCAGGCCTCGTGCCAGGCGTCGAGCGTCCAGTTGTTCGGCAGCGCCCACGCGTGCGACGGGTCGATCTCGAGAAGCGGCTTGAAGCTCGTCACCATGAGGACGTAGACCGGCGTCAGGACGAGCACAGCGAAGAAACGAGCAGCACGGTACCGGAGCGGCCGCCATCCGCCGGCGGGCGGCGCGAGCGCTCATCGACCGGTGCGACGACGGGAGGCGCTGCGGTCTTCGTGCTCACGCGCGCCGCTCCTGGCGGACCGTCCAGATCAGGTACGGGACGATCAGGACCGAGATCCCGACCAGCAGCAGCGTCGCGATCGCCGCTCCGTTCGCGTAGTCGCGCGCGTCGTAGATCAGCACCCACATGTAGACGGCGGGCACCTCGGTGATGATCTGCTTGCCGCCGATCGCGACGATCAGGTCGAAGACCTTGATCGAGATGTGGCCGAGGATGATCAGCGCCGCGAGCGTGACCGGCCGCAGGTGCGGGAAGACGACGTGCCGGTACACGCGGTACTCGGACGCGCCGTCCATGCGCGCCGCCTCACGGAGCTCCTCCGGCACGCCGCGGAAGCCCGCCAGGTAGAGCGCCATGATGTAGCCGGAGAGCGCCCAGATGGCCGGGATCGCCATTGCGACCACCCCGTAGTCGGGGTCCTGCCACCACTGGTTCGCGAGGAAGTTCAGGTGGAGCTTGTCGAAGACGACGTTCAGCCCGGTCGAGCGGTCGCCGGGCGCCGGGTTCATCAGCCAGCGCCACACGATCCCGGCGGCGATGAACGAGATCGCCATCGGGAAGAGGTAGACGGAGCGGAAGAAGCCCTCGCCCTTCACGCCCTTGTCGAGCAGGAACGCGAGGAACTCCCGATGATGAGCGTGCCGAGGATGAACGTCACCGTGAAGACGAGGAGGTGGTGGACGTCGACTCGAAGCGCTGGTCGGTGCGAAGCTCCCGGTAGACCGAGGCCGACCAAGTGGTGTCCCGCCCGCCTTGCGCCAGTCGCTCAGCGACACCTTCGCGTTCCAGCCGATGAGGCCGTAGACGAAGACCGCGACGAGGATGATCGACGGCGAGACGAGCAGCAGCCCGGGCCCCCAGCGGCGGACTCCTCTCATCTCGTCGTCGTCGTCCTGTCCGTTCCTACGTGTTCTTGCTCGCGGCGCTCACGAGCGCCGACTGGAACTTGTTGACGTCCTTGCTCTGCCAGGAAGATCCCGAGCGCCGTGTCGATGGCGGTGTTCCAGGCGTTGTTGGCGACGACGCCGTGCGTCAGCGAGCCGGCGAGCTTGTCCGTCTTCCACTGCGCGAGCGCCCACTTGAGGTACGTGTCGTACAGCTTCGCGTTCGCGTCCTTCCGCGCCGGGATCGAGCCCTTGAGCGGGTTGAACGTGTCCTGCGCCTGCCTGCTGCCGAGGAAGCCGAGCCACTGGATGGCAGCCGCGCGGTGCGGCGCGCCCTTCGGCAGCGTGAAGCTGTCGGACAGCCAGTCGTAGACGCCGTCCGTGCCCGGCACCGCCGCCCAGTTGTAGCCGGTGACCGGCTTCTTCTTCAGGTCGATCCGGAAGTACCCGTCGGCCCAGTCGCCCATGATGTTGAAGCCGGCCTTGCCGTCGGCCACGAGCTTCGACGCGTCCTGCCACGTGAGCGACGCGGCGTCGGAGTTCGTGTAGTCGAGCAGGTCTTGTAGCGGTGGAGCGCCGACTTGACCTTCGGCGTGTTCCAGTTCGCGCCCTTCTTCCACAGCGCCGCCCAGCCGTGCCGGCCCGAGCGTCGCGATCATGACGGTCTCGAGCAGGTGCTTCTGCGTCCACTGCTCGCCGAGCGCGAGCGGGATCACGCCTGCGTCCTTCGCCTTGTTCAGCGCGGCGTGAACTGCGGCCACGTTTCGGCACCTTCGTGACGCCGGCCTTCTTCAGCGTCGCCGGGTTGAACCAGAGCACGTTCGCGCGGTGGATGTTCACCGGCACGGAGTACAGGTGGCCCTTGTACTTGATCTGCTTGATCAGCTGCGCCGGGAAGACCTTGCCGAGCCTGTCCTGCTTGTAGATGGAGTCGATCGGCTCGAGCTGGCCGGCCTTGATGTAGTCCTGCAGCTCGGCGCCCGCGTGACCCTGGAACGAGTCCGGCGGCTTGTGCGCGGCGAGGCGCTGCGCCAGCACGGCCTTGGCGTTCGAGCCGGCGCCGCCGGCGACCGTCTCGTTCTTGAACTGCGTGTTCGGGTGCTGCTTGTTCCAGATCTTGATCAGCGCCGCGAGGCCGTGAGCCTCGCCGCCGCCCGTCCACCACGAGAACACCTGGAGCTGCGAGCTCGCCTTCGTCTTCTCCCGCCCCGCTCTTCCCGCCGTACGACGCTGCGGGGAGAACGAGCAGGACGGCGGCAACCGCGAGAATCGACCCGCGGAACACCGTCCCACGCGAGACAAGACGAGGGCGAAATGCCTCGGTCCT
>CAWBRK010000017.1:0-14552 GCA_963791205.1 uncultured Actinomycetes bacterium | reverse complement strand
CCGGCGGGATGTACGCATTGGGTGCGCTCACGACCTCGCTGCTCCCTGTCGCTCGATCCAGAACGCGGCCGGGAAGTGCTCGTCACGAGCCCGCAGACTCGGGATGAGCTCTGACACTCGCTCGCGCTCAGCGCGCACGAGCGCATGCGCGGCGAAGACGACCCGGTAGTCGCGGTTTCCGATCATGAACGCGTGCAGAAGGTACTGCTCGGTCAGATAGGTGCCTCGCTCGTACCACGCCGGTGGATATTCGTACGGAAGAAAGATGTCGTGGAAGTGGACGACGACACCGGGTCGCAGCCGCGGCAGCACTTCAAGGATCAAGAAGTTGACGTCGCTGCCCGTCTTGACCACGTGGGAGCTGTCGACGAAGAGGACGTCGTTCGACTCCAGCGCGAGGTATCTGTCGAGTGGGACGTCCTGCGCCTTGACGCGTTCCACGCGCGTGAGGCCGGGCACGGACGGTAGACCGCGGCGTGGCTCGGGATCGACGGCGACGAACTCCGCGGGGTGTCCGGCGGCTGCGTTTCGCGAGCAGGCCGCCGCCGTGACGAGCGTCGACGATCCGGACCCCAGCTCGAGGACCCGCTTCGGCTCGAGGCTGCGGATCATCGCGTAGAGGACTTCGACGTCGACCGACTGGTAGTAGCCGTTCCACAGCTCGAAGTCGCCGGGAAACACCGGAGCTTCGAGCGGAGAGAGCTCGTCGAAGTAGGGAGCGAGCCCGGTCTCCAGAAAGTGCAGATCAGCGGCCTCGTCCAGCTCGAGGCCCGTCAACGACGCGCGCCTCGACCACAGGTCCGGTCCCAGCGCGTCGCGCTGCGGGAGCGGCGAGTTCAGGTCGCGGCGGAGGAGGTCGTGCCCGAGCGCGTCAGCTGCGGCGCGCGTGACGCGGAGCGCCAGGTTTCGGCGGGACCGCCGAACGCTCACTCGACCCAGCCTCGTCGGCGGGGGACGCGAGCAAGACGTAGGCCGGTCTGGTCGGTCAGGTGGGCGTAGCCGATCCGCTGCCAACGGTGGTCCGGATCGAGCGTTTCGTACCTCCTGCGCCTCTCGGTGCGGTCGATTTCCGTGAGCATCCCGAGGTGATAGACGATCAGGTCCCCCGTCCGGGATCGCGCCTCGAGCGGCCCCTTTTCCCCGTGTAGCGGCGCGGTGTCGAACACATGGTCCGCTCGCAGTGCGAAGAGGCGCAGATGTCGCTTCTGGCTCCAGGCCCCATCGGTGCGGTACCGATCGTGTGCGTCCCAGAGGTCGCGCATCCGCACGTACAGGGCCGTGAGCCCGAGCAGCCGCCCGCGCGCGATCACCCGCTCCGCTCGGGCGCGAAACGCTCGTTCAACGCGCTCGTCCGCGTCGAGCGCCAGGGCCCAGTCAGCCCCGTGGCGCAACGCTGCCTCGACGAGAGCGCGATGCCTCACCATCTCGCCGACGCGCGCGTCCTCCTGATGCCTGATCAGCTCCACGACTCGGGCGGAGCTCGCCAGGAACTCGGCCGACCCGTCCGACGACGCGTCGTCGATCGCGATGATGCCGTCGACGTGCGGAGACACGTTCGCGACGTAGCCGGGCAGATACCGCATCCCATCCCGGACGGACAGCAACGCGAAGAGGCGGCGCTTCGGCCGGCGAGTGAGGACGGGCGGCCACGACGGAATCGCTGCGGGACGGAGCCGTCGCAGACTTGTCATGCGCTCATTGTCGCTTCGCCGGATCGCCCGGCGGCAGGTACCGTCGAGGACATGCAGACCGCGATCGTCGTGCTCGGAAATGGTGGGCGCCGTCGTGGCACTCCCTCGATCACGCCTGCCTGCCTCGAGCTCGTTCGCGAGGCCGAGCGGGTCGCGGCGAGCCAGGTCGTCGACGTCGTCGTGCTCACCGGCGGCTCCCGCGGAGGACCCTCCGAGGCCGAGCAGATGCGCAACGCCTGGCAGGGACCGGCCGTCGAGCTCGTGGTGGAGCCGACCGCCTGGATCACCGCCGAGAACGCGGCGCGCACGCTCCCGCTTCTGCTCGAACGCGGCATCGAACGCGCCGTCGTCGTCTGCGCGCCGCTCCACGTCTACCGCACGCGGTTCTTCTTCTCGCGGCTGTTCGAGCCGCACGGGATCCAGACCTCCTTCCACGTCGCGCCCGTCGAGCAGGGCGCTCGCGCGGTCGCGTGGGAGATCGCAGCCGCAACGGTCTGCCGTCGGCAGCTTCGAGCGGCGAAGGCGGAGCTCGTCCAGCGCGGGTACGCATGAGCGACACGCTCGTCTTCATCCCCGCGTGGAACGAGGAGCAGAACCTGCCCGCCGTTCTGAACGATCTCGAGCGCGTGTTGCCGAGCGCCGACGTCCTCGTCGTCGACGACGGCTCGACCGATCGCACCGCGGCCGTGTCGCGCGAGCACGGCGCGGAAGTCCTCTCGCTCGGACGGAACCGCGGGTTGCCGGTCGGGATCGCAGCGGGTTACCGCTGGGCATTCGAGCACGACTACGCGTACTGCGGTCGGGTCGACGCTGACGGCCAGCATCCGGCGGTGGAGCTCTCGCGCCTGCTCGAGCTGGTCCGTGCGGACCACTGCGACGTCGCCGTCGGTTCGCGCTTCGTCTCGGGGGACGGGTACGCGCCCTACCGCTACCGGCCTGACCGTACCCGTCGCTTCGGCACCGCGGTGCTGCGACGCGCGATGGCGCTCGTGCTGCGGCGCCCCTTCGGCGACGCGACGAGCGGGCTCTACGCGGTCAACGCGAAGGCGCTGCCGCTGCTCGCCGAGGAGTTCACAACGGAGGCGCCCGAGGTCGAGGCGCTGATCCGGATCGTGGACGCAGGCTTGCGCCTCGAGGAAGTGCCGGTCGACATGGCGGCGCGCGCGAGCGGCGAGTCGAAGCTCCGAGGCGGGAAGGCGGTCAAGGTCGTGCTCACCGTCGCTGCGACGCTCGCCGCGGCGAAGTGGATCCAGGCGCGCCGGTCGCGCTGACTCGCAGGTTCACCCCGACGCGGTGAGTTATCTCGCGATGACCGTCAGGGTCAGGACGTTGTCCGCGCCGAGCGTCTGAAGGCCCTTCTCGGCCGAGCTCTGGACGTTCGTCGCGGTGAGGACGTACGTGCCCGCTTTCCGGAAGACGATGGTGCGGCTGGTTCCCGTGGTCGTGCGCGGGTTGCCGAGCGCGAGCCTCGGGCCGCGCCGCTGACGGAAGTCGAAGTCCATCGGGCACGACAGCCGGATCTCGACACGCGTTCCGCGCTTGACGGTCACCGTCGTCTTCGCGCCACGAAGGCCGGTCGCCTTCCACACGTGACACCCGCGAACGTAGTGGACGATCGACATCCGGAAGGTCGGCGTTGAAGCCGCGATCGCCCCGATCGGAGCGCCGACTGCGATCACGAGCGTCGCGGCAGCGAGGGCGAGGCGCTTCACCGGCACAGTGTCCCCCGGGCGCGGGGATCGCCGAAACGGGGGAATCACGGATCTCACAGTAGGGTCAACCCGTGCTGGAGCGCTGGACCCTCGCCGTCCTCCGCGCCCGGGCGCTCGTGATCGCGGCCTGGCTCGTCATCCTCGCCGCCGGCGTCTTCGCTGCGACGCAGCTGCCGGACCTGCTCGCGACATCGTTCGACGTCCCGGGAACCGAGTCGGAGCGCGCCCGCGAGCTGCTCGACGAGCACTTCGACGAGCGCCCCGAGGGCACCTTCGTCGTCGTCTTCCGCGGCGACTCGTCCGACAACGCGTTGCGGCGGCGGCTCGAACGCCGACTCGAGATCGCCGCGCGGCAGGTGCCGTCCGGCGAGTCCCGCGAGCTCCGCTCCGGAGGCGGGATCCTCTACGGGGAGATCGCCACGCAGCTCGAGCTGGACGACGCGAAGCAGCACACGGAGTCGCTCCGGGACGCACTTCGCAGCTCCGAAGGGCCGCGCGCGTGGGTGACGGGCCAACCGGCCATTCAGCACGACCTCGATCCGGTGCTCGCCTCGGACCTGAGACGCGGCGAGGCAGTCGCCGTCCCGCTCGCGCTCGCGGTGCTCGTCTTCATGTTCGGCGCGTCGTTCGCGGTCTTCATTCCGTTCGCGTTCGCGGCGTGCACGATCGCCGGAACGCTCGCAGCGGTCGCCGGCGTCGCACTCGTCCTTCCGACGAGCACGTACGTGACGAATCTCGTCGCGCTCATCGGCTTCGCGCTTGCGGTCGACTACTCGCTCCTGATCGTCCACCGCTACCGCGAGGAACTTGCTCGGAGCGACGCCTTCCCGGACGCGATCGTGCGCACGATGTCGACGGCGGGGCGGGCGGTCGTGTTCTCCGGGCTCGCTGTGGCGACCGGCCTCGCGCTTCTGCTCTTCGTGCCCGTTCCGTTCATCCGTTCGATGGGCGTCGCAGGCCTGCTCGTCCCGCTCGTCTCGATCGCGGGTGCGCTGACGCTTCAGCCGGTCCTCCTGTCGCTCGTCGGTCGGCGCCTGTCGCCTCGCGCTGCTCGGCGGGACGGAGGAGCGTGGGAGACGCTGTCGCGGTGGATCATGCGCCGGCCGCTCAGGGTGCTCCTCGGCGGCACTGCGCTGCTGCTCGCGCTCGCGGCGCCTGCGCTCGCGCTCCGGGTCACTCCCGGATCGTTCGAGGGCATTCCGCACGCGCCTGAGTCGTCTCGGGGGCTCGAGCTTCTCCGAGAGGGGGTCGGCTCAGGGGCGGTCACGCCGACGCACGTCGTGATCGACGGCGGTGCCCGGTCGCGTCCCGCGATCGAACGACTGGCCAACTCGCTCGCGCGCGACCCCGAGGTGCACATCGTGGCGCGTGGGAGGCGGCCGCCGTACGTCGACGACCACCGCCGCTTCAGCAGGGTGATCGTGGTGGGACGTCACGAGTACGGAGAGCCCGAGACGCGGGCGCTCGTCGACCGGCTGCGCGAGCGGCTGGTGCCGGCGGCCGGCTTCCCGACGGGGACGACCGTCGTCTCCGGAGGCGCGCCGTCCCAGGGGGCCGACTTTCTCTCCTCGACCTACGACGCGTTCCCGTGGCTCGTCCTCGCCGTGCTCGGCGTCACCTTTGTCGTTCTGCTCGTCGCCTTCCGGTCGCTCTTGCTCCCGCTGAAGGCGGTGCTCCTGAACGCGCTCACCGTTGCCGCGGTCTACGGCGTGCTCGTGCTCGTCTGCCAATGGGGCGTCGGGGCGGGCGCGCTCGGGCTCGAGCAGACCGGCGCGGTCGAGGGCTGGATCCCCGTCTTCCTCTTCGCGACGCTCTTCGGGTTGTCGATGGACTACGAGGTCTTCCTCGTGACGCGGATGCGCGAGGCGTGGGAGCGGACCGGCGACAACGCGCGTGCCGTCGCAGACGGCCTCGAGCAGACTGGCGCCGTCATCACTGCGGCGGCGCTGATCATGGTGGCGGCGTTCGCGGGCTTCGTCGCCGGGCGCGTGTCCGGTCTCGAACAGCTCGGGCTGGGCCTTGCGCTCGGCGTTCTGATCGACGCGACGATCGTGCGCGCACTCCTCGTCCCCGCCTTCATGGCCGTGTTCGGCCGCTGGAACTGGTGGCTCCCCGGGGAGACGCGCACGGCGCCTCCCCGGGCGAGCGGGATTACGCGACGACCTTGATCGCGAGCCGGAACGCCGGCAGCTGGTATCCGGCCGCCAGGCCCGGCGCGTCCTGCGCGAAGCTGAGCAGCGGCACCATCCCGAGCTGCGGGTACGGATACGCCGGCTGCTGCGTGTACAGGAGCGGGTAGAGATCGATCAGGTGCGTGCCCGGCTTGCCGGTGGCGAGGAGCTGGATCCGGACGTAGCCGTTGCTGTTGAAGCCGCACGCGTACCCGATGTACGCGTTGTCATACGTGACAGCGACCGTGTTGTCGAGCTGCGTCCAACCCACGCCCTTGAGCTCGACCACGAACGGCTTGCCGGCCTTGACGACCTTCGGCATCGCCACGAAGCTGCGCTTCACGTAGAACGGGACTTGCGCCGTCACCTTTCCGGCCTGCCAGACCTGGACGACGTGCCAGCCACCGAGGCCGTCGGGGACGGTGATCGGCGTCCGCAACGAGCCATCCGCAGCCGCTGTACCGCCGCCGAGCGGGACATCGACGAAGCTCCAGCACGTACCCGTGCAGTTGACCCGGTTGCCCACGACTGTCGACCACGACAGCGTGACCGGTGCGTTCGGGGTCAGGCCGGTTGCGGTGAGCTGAACGCGCGAGAGGATCGAACCGCTCGTCGAGCTCAGCTGCACGCGCGAACCCGCGGTCTCGGCCGTGAGGTTCGCCCCCGACAGGGTCGTGCGCGCGTCGATCGTCGGGCTCACGACTGCCGGCCACTCGACCTGAACGGGCGGGACGCCGGCGTCCTTCGTCACCGTGAACTTGCGCCGGTGGCTGTCGGTCCATGGGACCGGCGACTGTTCCATGTTCAGGTAGGGAACCGTGTGACTCGAGCCTGCGTACTCGATCCAGTGCGCTCCGACGTCTCCCGCGGCACGGAGCTTGAACGTCACGACACCGCGTGTCGTGTTCGCCGCCGCCGAGCCTGTGAAGCGGTTGTCGTAGAGCACCGAGCCGACGCTCTCGTACGTCGGCGAGCCCATGCCGACGACCTTGATCGTGATCGTCGTCCCGATCGGCCCGCGCGTCGGGCTGATGGTCACCTTTCGCTGCAGCAGGAAGCCGCTCTTGGCGACCTGTACGCCGCTCACAACCGCGTAGATGTCGTGGATACCGCCGAAGTCGAGAGGCGCGGTGAACGTGACCGACAGTGCGCCGGCCGCAGACGTCGTCGTCTTCGCGAGCGCGACGGCGATCCTGTCCACCTTCCGGCCGATGTAGTCGACGCTGTCGGGCTTCGCGTCGAGCACGTACCGGATGTTGGCCGTCATCCACGCGATCGTCACGTCCTTGTTCGGGGGAAGGCCGGCTCCGGTGAGCGTCACCTTCGCACCTACGGTCGCGACATCGGGAGAGGCTTTCAGGCTGATCATGCTTGCTGCCGGAGTGCCCGGGTCGATCATCGGGCCGGGAAGCGCGGGCGTGCCGGGCACCGTCGGCGCCGTGACTGGCGTCGGCGCTGCGTAGGCTGCGGGCTGCAAGAGCAGCAGCGCACCCGCCGCGGTCACACAGAGCGCCGCGATGGTGTTCCGGCGGGACCTCGAGTGAGTTCTGCTGCTCATGTCTTCGCCTCCTAAGGGGTGATGGTCACGACGTGGTCGTAGATCCCGAACTTGTTCGCCTCTGTCTTGAAGACGATTCGGAACGTCGTCGTGCCGAGCGGGAAGTCCGCTGGGATGTTCCAGGCTGCAGTCCAGAACCAGACGCGGTTCGTGGTGGCTCCGTGTGCGCCCCAGTTCAGCCCCGCGAACGGTTGGCCGGGGATCTTCACGTACGCGTACTTCACGTTCTCGTTCGAGAGGATCGAACCGGTCGAGGCCTCGCTCCCCCAGATGCGGAACACGAGCTGCTCGCCTCGCTTGAACGTGTTCGTCTGCGTGCATCCCACCGGCCTCGGCTTTGCGCCGGCCGGGCGGGTGCCGTTCACGCTGTCCGCGTAGAGAAACACCTCGAGCTTGTTAGGGGCCAAGCGCTCCGCGGCTGCCGCCTCGGAGAGGAAGCTTGCGTCGATGGACGAAGTGATCGTCAGCTGGGACGTGGCGACGGGGATCTGCGCGAAGGTCGCCGTCCGGTTCGTCTTCGTCCTGACGATGACCTTGAACGGGACGATCCCGAGGGCGTAGTCGGCGGGAACGGTCCAGGAGCCGGTCCACTGCCAGCGCCCGTTTGCACGCCGGTTTTGGTACTTCAGCTTCACGTTCGGCTGGCCGGGGATCTGGACGAAGAACGACTTGACGGTCTTCGGCTTGAGCACCAACTTCGTCTTCGATGCGCCGGCGTAGGCGCGGAAGACGACCGTCGCGCCGCGGATGTAGAAGTTCGACAGCGCGCCCTCTTGCGTCACGGTCTGTGCAGCCACGAAGACGTTGAGCTTCGAAGCCGGGTAGGGATTCTCGGGCGGTGTCTGCGCACTCGCCGACGCGCTGAGCGCGACGGCGGCGAACAGGCCGGCGAGAAAGACGACGGGTTTCATCTTGGCCTCCTCGAGCTACTTGGTGAGCGTGCCGGTGAACTTGACGGTGAAGGTGCCGTGGCCGCGGTCGTAGACGCCGGTCAGCTTCAGGGAGCCCTTCGCCTTCGCGAGCTTTCCGGTGGCGCTGATGACGGTGGCGCGTCCGGTGAGGCTGAAGACCTCTCCTGCTTCGTCCCCGCAACCGCGCGTGCCGGAGACGACCTTGAAGGTCAGCTTCGTTCCGCCGGTACCCGTCATGGTGCCGAGGCCGGTGAACGGGACGCAGGGCCGCACCGCGGTGTTGGCTTTGCCCTTGCCGGAGACCTTGCCCGGCCCGATCGGGCTGCCTTTACCGACGCCGCTCGCGGTGATGATCGCGATGGTGTCAGCGGAGTTCACGACCGCCTTGCCGGAGTACTTCGCTGTGAAGGGGACGGCTTTCGTGCTCGCGCTTGTCCCTGCGGAGGCGACGCCGGCGATCGCGGCTGTCATCGCGACTGCCGCAAGCACTGCGACGACCGTTCGGATCCTGTTCATTGCAACTCCTTGTGTGATTGCTCACGAAGTGGTTGAGTGATGGACTGATGCTCGCCACGACTCGCCCTGGGCACATCAGGGGGCAGTCCGACGCGGCCTGCGGAGAAACCCCGACCGAGTACGGTCGGCCGATCGCAGTCCCTGTCTCGAGAATTAGGCGGGTACTGACCTCTCCGGAGGAGTACCGGTGGTTCCGCGCGCCCGGGCGCGTGAACCTGATGGGCGACCACACGGACTACAACGAGGGGCTGGTGCTCCCGATCGCGATCGGGCTCGAGTGCGTCGCCGCCGTTCGGCCACGCGACGACGGTGAGGTCTCGCTTCGCTCGCTCGACGTGGTCGAGGACGACTGGACGCGGTACGTGGACGCAGTTCGAGAGGTGATCGCGCCGGCTCGTGGCGTCGAGGGCGTGCTCGCGTCCTCTGTCCCGCCGGGCTCGGGGCTCTCGTCGAGCGCTGCGCTCGAGGTCGCGGTCGCGCTTGCGCTCGGCGGCGGCGAGCTCGAGCCCGTCGAGCTCGCGCTCGCCTGCCAGCAGGCCGAGCACCTCGCCACCGGTGTTCCGTCGGGCGTGATGGACCAGCTCGCTTCGATCGCGGCGCGCGCAGACCACGCGCTGCTGATCGACTGCCGCTCGCTCGAGCTTCGGCACGTACGCATCCCGGACGACGCGGCGATCGTGGTCGTGCACTCTGGGGTCCCGCGGACGCTGGAACGGAGCGCGTACGCCGAGCGCCGCACAGCCTGCGAGCGGATCGCGCGCGAGCTCGGGCTGCGCTCACTGCGCGACGCGACGCCGGACCAGGTGGCGGACGAGCCGCTCGGTCGGCACGTCGTCACCGAGAACACCCGTGTGGAGCAGACCGCAGCGGCGCTGGCGCGCGGCGATCTTCGGCTTGTTGGTGAGTTGATGCGCGAGAGCCACGCGAGCCTGCGCGACGACTACTCGGTCTCCACGCCGGAGCTCGATGCGCTCGCCGAGCTGCTCGAGTCCGCGGGAGCGCACGGCGCACGCCTGACGGGCGCCGGGTTCGGGGGCTGTGTCGTCTCGATCGCGCCGAGCAACGCGGCCGAGCGGATCCTCGAGACCGCAAAGGCGAGCTACGAGCTGGCCTGGGTCGTCAGCGCGTCCAACGGTGCCGGCCCGCTGACCGTCTGAGGCTTGACTGCCCGCATGGCCACGAACTGGCCGGAGAGATAGCGCAACGGCCATCGATCCAGCCGTTCGAAGGCGATCAGGAACGCCGGAACCCCTCGATGGTCACCAACGACGGCTGCGATCGCGCGGGCGACGACGCGCGGAAAGTGCATCACGGCTCCTGCGCGCTCCGGGGCAAAGCCGGCCGCTCGGACCAGGGCGTCGAGGCGTCCCGGGCCACACGTCACGCCTAGCGGATAGTGGACGAGTCCGATCCCTCGCAGCAAGCGAGCGGGGATTGCGTTGCGCAACGCGACGAGTGGGTTCGCCGCGTTGTCGAGGGTGACCAGAAGCGTTCCGCCCGGGCGCAAGACTCGGTAGAGCTCTGACAGCGCAGCTGCGACATCCGCGAACGACTCGAAGTGGTCGAGCGTCGAGTTCGAGATGACCACGTCGAACGACGCTTCGGCGAACCGGAGCCGGCGGACGTCTCCCACCTCCGCCTGGAGCTCCGCGTACTTGCTCTTGACCTCGGTGACCACCGCGGTCGAGACGTCGACTCCGGCGACCGTTGCGCCGGCCGTTCGTAGCTCGAGGTAGAGACCCTCACCGACTGCCTCGTCGAAGAGATCCGTCTTGAGGACCCGCGCCAGGTGCAAGTGCGGGAGCCAGCGCGCGATCAGGCGCTTGTTCACGAGATCGCTGTAGCTGCGGAGCAGAGCGTTCTCTGGCGTCGCCCGCCAGTCGGCGAACGCCTCGTTCCAACTGTCGCGAGTGGCCACGGGCGATCTTGGCGGACCGGAGCGGACGGTGCCTGGGCGTCGGTGGCGACAGATATTGTCGGAGAGCCAATGCAGGTGTATCGCTACGACCTCGACGTCGACCTCGACGCTCTGGTGCGGGACGCGCGGCGGGCGGTCGACGGCTGGGATTGGGGTCGGGGCGCGTATGGACACGCGCTCTCGCTGCCGGCGTCCCGCCAGCTTCATCCCTGCGGGCGATACAGCTACGAGAACTATCCCTGCCTCGGGGTCCTCGAGCAGCACCCCGCTTTCAACGAGGTCTTCGAAGCGCTCGAGTGCGAGAAGTCGTCCTTCCGGCTCCTACGGCGAGCACCCGGTTCCGCCTACACCTGGCACACCGACAGCCACAAGGGCCGGGGCATCGTCCGCTTTCAGATCCCGCTCCTCACGGACGGGTCGGACTTCCTGTTGACCACCGACTACCGGGAGGTGGAC
This sequence comes from uncultured Actinomycetes bacterium, assembly GCA_963791205.1. GTDB lineage: Bacteria > Actinomycetota > Thermoleophilia > Gaiellales > Gaiellaceae > JACCTU01. Next base: position 3,619 of record CAWBRK010000017.1, on the reverse strand, counting down.
GAGGTTCAGGGCGACCGGATCGTCCCGGTCGACGACGAGTCCTTCGAACGGTTCTCGCACGCGAACGCGGGCCACTTCGCCAGGCACCAGCTCGAGACGGGACGGCTGCACTACTTCAACACGAGCCGGGTCCACACGCTGGTCAACCCCGGCCCGAGCGAGCGGATCACGCTCTCATTCGACTTGGCGGTGAACGACTGGCTCCTCGACCGCTTCCCGGAGATCCGCGCCGAGGTCGGCGACGGCCCCGCGGAGCCGGTGCCGCGCCCGGGACCGGTGCACTCCACGGTCTCGGCGGCGCTGACCCATCTCTATCCGGTCCGCAACCTCGCGCGCAGGCGGCTGCGCACGCACTCGTGAAACGGCTGGTCGGAAACGCCGTCGTCGCGGCGCACCTGCGCGGGCAGAAGAAAGCCCCGTACCTGACGCGCGAGCAGATCGAGGCGAGCCGCGACAAGCGAGTCCGCCACATCGTCAGCCACGCCATGCGCACCGTTCCCTACTACCGCGAGCTCGGAATCGACCCGAGGGAGATCCGCACCGCGAGGGATCTCGACGCCTTGCCGCTGCTCGAACCCGCGACAGTGCGGGCCAACCCCGATCGGTTCCTGTCGCAGTCGCGCCGTGGCCGGAACTCGCTCGCCTGCTGGACCAGCGGTTCCTTCGGCAGGCCGCTCGAGATCCATCACGACAGGCGATCGGTCCTCGCGAACATCGGCTACGGGGAGCGCGAGCGCGCGCCGGTGGTCGAGCTCTGCGGTTCCTTCCGCCCCCGCGAGCTCCACCTCGGCTTCGAGGGCTCCAACTTCAGCCGGGTGCTCGACTTCTACGCCACCAACACGCGCTTGCCCGTGAAGCCGAGGCGCAACTCGCTGCTGATGGTGTCGCCCTTCGAGGAGATCGTCGCCGCGATCAACGAACGCAAGCCGGAGATCCTGACCGGCTATGCGAGCTTCCTCGACCAGTTCTTCCGGACGCTGCAGGGCCCGCGACGTGGAGATCCATTCCCCGAAGGTGGTCATGGCCGTGGGCGAGCCGCTACCGAAGGCGCGGCGCGACGGGATCGAGCGCGAGCTCGGGACCGTGGTGATGTCGCGCTACTGCGCTGTCGAGTCGTTCAAGATCGGCTACTTCTGCGAGGAGCGCACCGGCTTCCACCTGCACGAGGACCTGTGCCACCTGAGGGTTCTCGCCGCTGACGGTAGTGAGGCGGCTCCGGGGGAGCCGGGGCGAGGTCGTGATCAGCAACCTCGTGAACCACGCCACCGTGCTGCTCAACTATCGGCTCGGCGACATCGCTGCGCTTCTCGAGCGAGCCGTGCCCGTGCGGGCGCACGCACCGGATGCTCTCGGCTGTTCCCGGACGCGTCGAGGACATGCTGTCCGCGGGGAACGGAGACCGCGTCCACCCGGACGCCGTGCGCTCCGTCTTCGCGGACGACCAGCAGGTGCTCGAGTACCAGCTCGTGCAGCACGAGCCGCGGCGCTTCGAGCTCAAGCTCATGACCGCGGACGAGCAGGCGTTTTCGGCCTCGCGCGACCGAGCGGTGCGAGAGCTTCTCTCCCTCCTGGGCTCGGACGCCGTGATCGACGCCTCGAGGCACACCGACCTCGGTCGCCCCGAGCGCGAGCGGACCGGCAAGTTCCGTCTCGTCGCGTCGCATCACGACTCGAACGAGTAGCCCTCGAGCAGCGGGTAGGGCCGAACCCGCCGTTCGACGTCGTTGACCAGCTGCGGCGTCCACGGGAGCCGGCGGCGCGTCTGCGTCGGCTTGTCGAACAGCACGCGCGAGCAGTCCTCGAGGTACCCGGGGTAGGCCGAAAGCTCCAGGAAGCCGAGCAGCCGGGAGAGGACGCCTTTCGGATCTCGAATGAGCTCCTCGTGGCGTAGCACCATGAGCTCCTCGGGCGCGCACAGCTCGTCGAGCCTCGCCGTCGTCTCCCAGTGGGAGAAGTAGAAGTCGACGCTCTCCTCGAGCGAGAGGTCGTGCCAGATCGAGATCGCGCTGATGTTGTCGTAGGGATTGCGCACCACGTGCACTAGCCGGAGCGGGATGGCGACGAGCGAGCGGACCCGCTCGAAGAAGTCCGGGTGGGCGGCGAGAGTTTTGGTCACCGAGCCGCCGCGCTTGTCGCCGATCACACGCAGGGTCTCGAAGCGTCCCTGCCACTGGCCCGGAACCGCGTATGGGTAGTTGGCCCGGTTTCCGCGCATGTTGAACCAGTACGCACGCGCGAGGATGCGGGAGAAGAGCTCGGCTTTCGAGCAGCCGCCGACGATGAGCGGCGGGGCATCGAGCTCGTGGGCGACAACGGCGTCGCGGTGCGCGTTCAGCAGGGCGCCGACGATGCTGTGTCCGCTGCGTGGATAGCCGACGAACAGGAGGAAACGCTCCACCGCGGCGAGCTCCTCCCTGTAGCGGCGGCGCGCCCACGCGCTCCACACGTCCTGGTGCAGACGGTAGACGCCGTCCTTCGGGCGGTCGAGGATGCTCACCGCGTGATCGCTCCTCGGAGGGCGATCGCCGTCTGCGCGAGGCCCGGCAAGGGATCCGACGCCGTCCAGTCGGCGAAGATCTTCGGCCGCCGGTAGGGGGTCAGGAACTCGCGGAGACCGAGCCGCTCCCGCAGCGAGCACGCGATGTCGGCCTGAAGGTGGATCCAGCAGCCGCGCCAGCCCGTCGGTTGCAGGCGAAGCGGCTCACCGAGAGCGAGCTCGGACCACGCTTTCGAGACGAGGTCGATCCCGGTCGGCGGCAAGATGCCGTCGAGAGCGACCGTGCGACAGTTGACCTCGATGAAGACGAAGCGGCCGTTCCGCTGGTCGAGCTTGAACTCGGCGTAGCCCAAGCCGCGAACGTCGGCCTGTCGAAGCAGCTCGACGGTCCCCTCGCGCAGGGCCGGCTGGTCGTCTGCGACCTCGCACACCCGCGGGCCACCGATCAGCGGTGGATTCTGGCGCACCTTCCGCACGGTGATTCCCGGCGAAGGCTCGCCGCGCTGGTCGATGTGGACGCAGTACACGTAGAGCTGTGAGTCAGGGCCGGGTATGTACTCGAAGACCAGGCCGCGCACATCCGCCGTACGCAGTCGCTCGACCGCGGTTCGCAGCTGGTCCGCGTCCTCGGCGAGGAACAGCTTCGTGCCGTACAACGACAGCAGTCGGTCGTGCTGGATCGGCTTGACGACGACCGGGTACCGGAGGGGCTGCTCGGCGGTGTCGGCGGTTGCCGGGCCGTGGCAGATCGGGAGCGCGAGGCCGACCTCCTGGGCGAGCGCATGCAGCCGGTCCTTGTCGACGACCTGGGCGGTGGCCTCCCACGGCTCGAGCGGCAGCCGGTACGTGCGCGAGAGCCGTTCGTGGTGTTGCGCGAGGACGGTCAGTGCGTCGTCAGTGGTCGGGAACACCGCCCACCGCGGCCAACGCGACGCATTGTGTTCGAGGAACTCGACCAGCGCCTCGGGATGCTCGGGAAACTCGTGGAGCTCGTGACGCTCCGATACCCAGCGCGAGTGCTGGGCGAAGTCGTGCTGGCGGGTGGAGACGACGGCGATGGGCACGCCGCGCGCGCCGAGAGCGCGGACGACGCCCAGGCCGTTGATGTGAGCGCCGACGACG
>CAWBRK010000016.1:0-66169 GCA_963791205.1 uncultured Actinomycetes bacterium | reverse complement strand
TCGGACGGGCAGTTGCTACACGTGCCGCGATTGCGGCACGAACACCGGCTGCAGCTAGCTAGCCGGCGGCGAGCCTGACCGGGCGTTCGCGAATGGACGCGCGGACGCGTGCGGCGTACCGTGTCTGATGGATGACGCCGCCGCTCGTCGCCGTCGGGCCGTCCTCCCCGTGGCTCTGGGAGAGCTTGCTCGCGATCACGCTTGTCCTGGTGGCACTGAACGTGCTGCTGATCGTGCTCGTGCACGGTCGCCGAATACGCCAGTACCTGCGCGGAGGCCGGGAACGGCGCTTCCAGGCGCAGCTCGACGAGGTCATCGCGAAGCTCGACCAACCTACGAGCCTCCGCGACCGGCTGTCGCTGCGGTCCCAGCTTGACGGCTTCGACGAGTTGGAACGGCCAATGGCCGCAGCTGCTCTGATCGAACGCTTTCGCGCGGCCGCGCCGGAGGAACGACGGCTGCTGCTGGAGGTGCTGCGCGAGGTCGGCGCGGTCGAGCTGCTCGTCCGCTGGACCAGGAGCCGGATCCCATGGCGGCGGGCGCTCGCGGTCAGAACGCTCGGTTGGGCCGGCGCGGACGAAACGTTGCCGGTGCTGATCTCACGGATCGGCGACCGCAACCGCTACGTGCGGGAGGCGGCGGTTCGGGCACTCGGCCGGATCGGCGACCCGCAGGTGCTGCCCCAACTCGGCGAGCTGTTCCGAGTGCCCGGACGCGTCCCGCCCGGCGTGGTCTACGACGCCATTGTCTCGTTCGGAGCTGCCGCTGCGCCGACGTTCACGGACGCGCTCCGTTCCGAGCGGGAGTCAGTGCGGGTCGCCTCCTGCTACGGCGTCGCGGCAGTCTCCGAGCCCGAACAGACGCGTGCGGATCTGCCACCGCTGCTCGCAGACCCGGAGGCTCCGGTGCGGGCTGCCGCCGCGGAGGCGCTCGGGCAGGTCGGTGGCAGCACGCTTCCTGCCGGTCTTGCTCGGGCTTCCCGCGACGAGGTTGCGACGGTGCGGGCTGCGGCCACCCACGCGCTCGGCTGTTACGACGACCCGCAGGCGGTGGAGCTGGCGGGGAACGCGCTGCTCGACCCTGACCGGGACACCGCGGTCGCCGCCGGCGAATCGATTGTCCGTCTGGCCCGCCGTCCCGCCGCCGCTGCGGCCGCCGAGCGGGTGCTTGCGCGTTCCGCGCAGGCATGGCCGGTCGAGCGGGCACTGGTCATGGACTCGGTCGGAGCGGTCTGAGTGGCCGAGCCGGTGTTCTTCTGGCTGTCGCTCGCGATCTTCGTCTACTTCGTCTTCTACGCGGTGACAACCGTCGGCTTGATCTGCAGCTCGCTGTACGAGACCGTGCTGACCGGGCTGGAACGCGGCAGGCAGTTCACTCCGCCGGAGCGCATGCACCGACCCGGGATCAGCCTGATCGCTCCCGCCTTCAACATGGCGCCGCTGATCGCCGCGAGCGCGGGGGCGCTGCTCGCCGCCGACTACGACCCGCTCGAGGTCGTGATCGTCGACGACGGGTCGGAGGACGGAACGACAGCGGCGCTCGACGCCGCCTTCGATCTGGTCGAGCTGCCGGTCGGCGACCGGATGAAGATCCCGACCCAGCCTGTCCTGCGTTACTTCGTCAGCCGCAGAGACCCCCGCCTGCGTGTCCTGCAGAAAGCAAACGGCGGCCGCTCGGATGCCGTCAACGCGGGCTTGAACGTCGCTCACAAGGAACTGGTCGCGATCGTCGACGCGGACACGCTGCTCGAACGGGACGCGCTGAAACGAATTGTCGAGGTGTTCGCCGCCGACCCGGACAACGTCGTGGCAGTCGGCGGCAGCGTCCGCGTCGCGAACGGGGCGTTGATCGAAAACAACGCGGTCGCCGTCCCGCATGTCGCTCGCGGCGGGACGGAAGCGAGCCAGACATCCGAATACCTGCGCAGCTTTTTCGGCGCGCGGATCGCCTGGTCGGCGATGAACGGGCTGGTGATCATCTCAGGGGCCTTCGGCGTCTTCCGGCGCGATCTGATCCGGGACGGCGGCGGGCTGTCGCTGCAGACGCTCGGCGAGGACATGGAGATGGTGATGCGCCTGCACCATCAGCTCCGTCCGCAGCGGCCGGGCGCCCGGGTCGTTCACGCCGCCGACGCGAACGCCTGGACGGAGATCCCGACCGCTCTCGGCCCACTGCGCGGGCAGCGGATCCGCTGGCATGTCGGACTCTGCGACAACCTGCGCATCCACTGGAGGATGATCGGCCGCCGCCGCTTCGGCACGGTCGGGCTCTGGGCGCTGCCGTACGCGCTCCTCTTCGAGGCCGCCGGCCCGCTGCTGCAGCTGACAGGGATGGTGTCCGTGGTCGTACTGGTCGGCTTGCACGCGATCGAGTGGACGTTCGCGGTCTCGCTGTTCGTGGTCATGCTGCTCGTCGGGCAGCTGCAGACCGCCGGCGCGATCCTGATCGAAGAGGTCGGGTTCCGGCGCTACACCGTGCGCGACCTGATGGTGCTCGCCGGCTGGAGTCTCGTCGAGCTCTTCTGGTACCGACCTCTGACCGCGCTCTGGCGTCTCTGGGCGACCATGCTCGTGCTGCTCGGCAGGCGGCCAGGCTGGGGCACGATCCCGCGCGGCGCGGCGTTCAGCGAAACGGCGGAAGCTGACCTGGCACCGGCGCCCTTACCACGCTAAGCGGCCTTGCGAACGGCGCGGATCCGCGCGGCGAAGTCGATCTGGACTACAGCTTCCGCTGGTTCGGTACGAAGTCCCTGACGGCGGAGCAGCAGGAAGACCTAGGGAGCATTCGGCTATGAACGACGGCGTCCGACACCGCGTCCGACACCGATGAACGATGGTGTCCGACACCGGAGGCACCCGTGGGCTCGAGGATCAGCGCGGTCAGACGCATGATCACCCGCCCACAACCGCCTAGACTCCCTTCATGAACGCCACGAGCGAGCGCGTTGCGCTCGCGGCCTTCTTCTCCGGCGCGATCCTCGCCGGGGGAAACGGCGTCGGTGTCCGGTTCAGCAACCGCGAGCTCGAGCCGTTCTGGGGAGCCGGGTTCCGCTTCGGGCTCGCGGCGGCACTCCTCCTGGCCGTTATGGCCGTGCTCAGGCTCTCCATCCCGCGCGGAGAAGCCCTCGCCGGCGCGATCGTCTTCGGGACCCTGAACTTCGGCGGCGCGTTCGCCCTCGCCTACTACGCGCTCGTCCGGATTCACGCCGGATTCGGACAGCTTCTGCTCGCGTTGGTGCCGCTCGCGACGCTGCTCCTCGCCGTCCTGCAGCGGCAGGAGCGATTCCGCGTCGCAGCTCTCGGCGGCGCGCTCGTCGCGCTCGCGGGCATCGCAATCATGTCGCGCGAAGCGCTTCGCGGAACGGTTCCCCTGCTCTCCGTACTGGCCGCCGTGGGCAGCGCGCTCTGCTTCGCGCAGGCAGCCGTCGTCGTCCGGCGGTTCCCTCCGGTTCACCCCGTGACGCTGAACGCCGTCGGCATGGCGGCGGGCGCGCTGCTCCTCGTCGTCGCGTCGATCATTGCCGGCGAACAGATAGAGCTTCCGGACCGCACAGCCACGTGGTTGGCGATCGCGTACCTGGTCGTGGTGGGATCCGCGCTCGTCTTCGTGCTGTACCTGGTCGTGCTCCGATACTGGGAGGCCTCCCGCGCGGCCTACACGTTCGTCGTCATCCCCGTCGTCACGCTTGTCCTGTCCGCGTGGCTGGACGACGAGCCGATCGGCGTCGGCGCTCTTGCTCGGTGGGTCGCTGGTGCTCACCGGCGTCTACATCGGTGCGCTGCGTCGGGCACACTCAGCGAGCTAGCGAGCGGCAGTCAGTCAGTCAAAGGCGAACAGCGGCGGGAGGACCACGGCTCAGCGCTCGTCGGCGATGTCCTCCCAGCCCGCGAGACAGCCCTCGTAGAAGTCTCGCCGCTCGTCCTCCGTGTCCATGCCCTCCAGCTCCGCGCCCTGGCGGACGTCGGCGCACTTGTGCTTCGGTGTCCCGCTCTTGAACAGCGCAACGCCGACGGAACGGCCCGTCTTGTACGCCTTCGACTCGCGGCCGACAAGCGCGGCGGTGATGCCGACCGCTGCGACGACGGCCAGCGTCGCAACGACGATGAGTACTCGCCTGTTGACACGCCGTTGCCTCCATCCCTCGAGCATGCAGAGACCATAAACCGCGGGCCCGCGAGCCGAGAAGGGCTTACCCAGAGCTCGGCGTTACCCTCTCCGGCGTGAACGCCGTTCTCTTGCTTCACGCCGGGATCGCGGACAGCCGAATGTGGGAGCCGCAGGTCGAGGTGCTCCGCGCGGCCGGCTACCGGGTGCTCGCGCCTGATCTGCGCGGGTTCGGACAGCGGGAACTGGAGCCGGTGCCGTTCTCGCACGTGCGCGACGTCGAGGCGCTGCTCGACGGACCGACGGCGGTCGTCGGCAACTCACAGGGCGGCCGGGTGGCTCTCGAGTTGGCGGTGCTAAGGCCGGAGCTCGTGGAGCGTCTCGTCCTGATCGCGCCGGGCCTGCCTGGCTGGGCGTGGTCCGATGAGACGCGTGCGGGCTGGGCCGAGGAGGAAGCGGCCGTCGAACGGGGCGACTTCGCGGCAGCAGCCGAGGCGACCTTGCGTCTGTGGGTCGACGGCCCCCGCCGCTCCCCGGAGGCGGTCGACGCGGACCTGCGGTCGGCCGTGGGCGCGATGGTGCTCCGCTCCTACGAGCTTCAGGAGCCCGCGTGGGAGGCCGGCGCGGAAGAGGAGGAACTCGACCCTCCGGTTAGCGAACGGCTTGGTGACGTCCGCTGCCCGACGCTGGTGCTCGTCGGTGAGGAAGACGTGGCGGACATGCAGGCGATCGCCGCCCACGTTGCCGACTCCGTCAGCGGCGCTCGACTCGTGACCGTGTCCGGGGCGGCGCACCTACCGAGCCTCGAACGAGCAGACGAGGTCAACGCGCTCCTGCTCGCGTTTCTGCGCGAGCGCCAGGCGCCCTACGTCGAGAACGTCTGATCGATCGAGACCTCGTAGACATCCGCGCTCTGTCGTCTGCCGCCGCCATCGCCGGGCGACATCGCATCGAACAGCCGGTCGACGCCGCGCGCATCTTCTTCGGTCTCACAGAAGAGCACCATCGCTGAGCTGCCCTTCTCCTCGTCCGCGAGCACGATCGTTCGCTTGATCGCCCCCAGCAGTCTCGCGACCTCGTCGCGCTCGAACTGGCCCTTCACCTGCTCGGCCATCTGGTCGATCGACTCGTCCGAGAGGCCACGCTGCATCTGGTCGCGCATGTCGCCGAGCTCCTGCTTCAGCTTTGCCGGCTCCGAGCCTTCGAACCGTGTCACGCGTGCGTACATCGTTGTTCCTTTCGGTTCAGCGCCGATACGGCGAAGCGCTTCATCGAAGAATCGTAAGTGTCAGCCGCGCATCGGGCGTCAGGTCTTGCAGTAAGGCACGTTGCGGAGACCTGACCGGCTTCGCCGTTTATGAAGCTGGCTAGCTCTCCCAGTTGCCGTAGAGCGACTCGTGGAGATAGCCCTTGGTCTGCCAGATGGGTGGGACGGTCCCCCCGGGCGTCCCGGCCATGCGCACGAGCGAACGTGTGCCGTCCACACCGACCCACTCGGCGACCATCACCCAGCCCACGAGCAGCGCACCCTCGAGCTTCTCGTTGGACTCCGCGCTCGCTTCGATTGCCTGATGAATCGTTTCCTCGCCCATCTATCGATCGTAAATCGGACGTCGGCGGGCAGACCTTGAGATAGAGAGAGGCCCCGAACGGGGCCTCTCTCTATGTCGCGTAGCCGCCGACGCCGCTAGACGCGGCTGGCGAGCTGCGTGAGCTTCTGCTCGATCTGAGCCTTCGGCTGACCAGTCTTCTGCTCGATCGTGGACACCAGCTGGTCCGGATTGCTCTGCGCCTTGCTCAGTTCCTGCTCCGGCACATCGGGAAACGCCTGCTGAATCTGCGGCTTGATCTGCTGGAAGTTCTGCTGGAACTGCTGCTTGGTCTGCTGGTTGAGCATGTGACCCCCCTTCCTGTAGCCGTCGAAAGAGGGATACCCGGGCCTGACCGGCGAAAACAATCTGGCTCTAAGCAGGCGTTTCTTGCGGAATGGCGGTTACGAAGAGCGGGTGCCGGCGGGTCAGCTGAAGCCGAACAGTGGCGGCAGGACGACCACCACCGCGGCGGCCCACAGGGCGAACACCGGCAGGTAGGTCGTCTGCCAGCGCTCGAGCCGGTGGAGCCTGCTGCGCCCCGTGAGGAACCGCGCGGACAGCCACGCCGCCCCGGCCAGGTTCACGAGCAGGACGAGGTTGAGCCCGAGCGCTGCGGTTCGGTTCGGGGTGAACCCGAGGTCGCCGATCCGGGCGACCATCGTGCCGAGCACCATCAGGTCGAGCACGAGCGCGCTGACGACGGCGACCAGCTGGATGCGGTCCATCCAGCCCGGCGACGTCCGACGGGTCGCGCGCCGACATCCCGTACAGGACGAGCGCGAGCACGACGACCAGCAGCGCGTCGAAGACGCTGACGAGGTCGCGGTCGAACGCGTCGCCGAGGCCGGTCGCGGCGTAGGTGACGGCAGCGGCGACCAGCATCACCGCGAACAGCGGCGTGAAGAGCATCGCCGAGCACCGGCGCCATGTTCTCCACCACCCGCTGCTTCGACTCGACGAGCCACGCGGCCACGACGACCGCGCCGGCTGCGCCCGACGGCAGCACCCACTCGACGACGCGCTCGACGTCGACGCCCGCGGGCTCGAGGATCCCCGCGGTCAGCCCCATGAGCACGCCGCCGCCGAGCGCGATCAGCACGTAGTAGATGAACCACTCGCCCGTGAAGCGGACGAAGTCCATGCGCCGTTCGTGCGACCGGCAGCGTGCCGCCCATGTACGGGTAGGCGACGACGAACCACAGCGCGACGGGCAGGTGGACCGCGGCGAGCATCTCGGTGTTCGAGTCCGCGTCCCACGGATAGAGGTTGACGACGAGCGCAGCGAGCGCGAACGGCACCGCCGTCAGCAGCCAGCCGCGCGACGTCGAGCTCGCGCCGGCGCGCGAAGTACCCGGCGAGGAACGGCAGCACGAAGAGGCCGAGGTTCCGCGCGAACCACGTCGGCTCGTCGTCGGGGAAGCCGGCGGCGAGGCGCGCGATCTGGATCGCGACGGCCGCGGCCAGCGCCGAACAGGAACGCCTCGAGCCAGCCGCCCGTCGCGCGCGCGGCTCGTCGTCGCCGCTCAGGACGAGCTGCTTCCACAGCCGGCCGCTGTGCTCGCGCGCGAACTCGCGCGAGAGCGAGTCGAGCGTCGCCCATCCGCTTCACGGCGACGAGGAACGCCTCGTCGTCCGCGAGGCCGGCCTCGTTCAGCTCGGCGATCTGGCCGCGGAGGTGATCCTCGAGCTCGTCTCGACGTCGCGGCCGTTCACACCGGGCGCGCCCGCGACGTACGCCCGCCACTCCGCGATCTGCGACTCCACGCTCTCCATCAAGCCTCCACCGCCGCCAGCCGCCAGACGTCGTTCAGCGCACGCGTCACGGTCTCCCACTGCCGCTGCTGGTCCTCGAGCGCGGCGCGCCCGTCCTTGGTGATCACGTAGTACCTGCGGCGCCGCCCTTCCGGCGGCGTCCGCCAGTCCGTCTTCACGTGCCCGAGCCGCTCGAGGCGGTGGAGCAGCGGGTAGAGCATCCCGTCCGTCCACTCGAGCTCGCCGCCGGAGAGCGCGCGCACCCGCTTGAGGATCGCGTAGCCGTAGCTCTCACCCTCCGCCAGGATCGCGAGCACGAGCGGGGTCGCCGAGGCCGCGACGAGGTCCTTGTCGATGTGCATAGCTCGAAGTACTATACATAGAAGCACGATGTATACAAGAGCGGTTACCGTCGACTCGGTCGCCGTCGCCGATCTCGCGGATCACGCGCGCAGGGACACCGGCTGCGACGACGCCTGCAGCAGGTCCCGCGTGACGACCGCGCCGGCCCCGACGACGGTGTCGTCCCCGATCGTCGCGCCCGGGCACACGATGCCGCCACCTCCGAGCCAGACGTTGTGCCCGAGGACGATCGCCTCACGGACTCCCGCCGATCCCGCGCGGCTCCGAATCGCGCGGATGAGTCGCGGTCAGGAACTGGACACGCGTGTCGATCTGGCAAGCGCTCCCGATGGTGACCGGCGCGACGTCGAGCATGTGGCCGTCGAAGTTGACGAACGTGCAGGCGCCGATCGAGACACGGGTGGCGTACTCGCGGTAGAAGAGTGCCCGGATCACGACGCCCTCGCCGAGGTCGCCGACGCGTTACGGAGGATCGCGTCTCGCGCGACCTGTTCCCGGTCGAGCGTGCGGTTGTAGCGCTCGACGAGCTCCTGGTACGGCGATGTTGACCTCGCCGCTGCGTGCGTAATGCGTCGCCGCGGGCACGACACTAGTCTCTCTCACGGACACAGAGGAGGCGAGATGGGCAGCGTCGTGATCGACATCAGCATGTCCTTGGACGGCTACATCGCAGCGCCCAACGACAACCCCGAGCAGGGGCTGGGCGAGGACGGGATGAGGCTCCACAACTGGGCGTTCGACGACCCGTCCGTGTTCGACCGCGTGTTCGGCAACCTGATCGAAGAGACCGGCGCCGTGATCATGGGCCGCCGCTCGTACGACAACTCGATCGACAATTGGGGCGGCAAGGGCCCGCTGGGCGAGGTCCCGTGCTTCGTCGTCACGCACACTCCGTCCGCGAGCGCGGACCCGATCTTCACGTTCGTCACGGACGGGATCGAGAGTGCGCTCGCGAAGGCGCAGGCCGCCGCCGGCGAGAAGCGGATCGGGCTGATGGGAGCGAACATCGACCAGCAGTTCCTCGCCGCCGGGCTCGTGGACGAGCTCAGGCTCCACGTCGTCAGCGTCCTGCTCGGAGGCGGTCGTCGGCTGTTCGACGTGCTCCCTGAGCGAGTCGAGCTGGAACAGACCGGGCTCAGCCGGGACGACGGCGTGACGCACCTCGAGTACCGCGTCGTGCGGTAGCGCGGATGGCCGGCGAGAGGCCGAGCTCGCGCCCGGCCCCTCGCATGCTCAGCCGCCGATCGCTGCCATGTTCCGCTCGACGACCGCGAGCGTCTCCTGAGCTCGGTCGACGGGCTGAACTCGACGACCTCCGACCCTGCGTACAGGTAGGGCAGGTGCCCCGGAGGCGCGTAGTACGCGTCGCCGGCCTCGTAGATCTCCTCGTGCCCGTCGGCGAACGTGAACTTCACCTTCCCCTTCACCACGTAGCCCATGTGCGGGCACTGGCAGCGGTCGTCGGGCAGGCCGGCGAAGAGCGGCGCGAGGTCGGCGTCGGCGGTGTACGTCTCGAACCCGACCGTGTACGGCCCGAAGTCCTCGAAGTGGCCTTCGTACCCTTCGAGCTCGACCGCCTCGGATGCACGTCGTCTTCGATGCCTTGGCCATCGGTATCTCCTTTCCCGATTCGGGGCTAGGCCGTCGCGCGGCGACGGCTCTTCGGTGAGCTGGCGCATCAGCCCGGCGACGTTCGTCATGCACCAGTAGCCGGCGAACCTGCCGTCCGCGATGCGGAAGACCTCGGCCACTCCGCCGCGACGTGGCGTCCGGTCGGCGGGATCCCCTTGTACTCGCCGTCGTGCGTGCCCGGTCATCGTCGAGCGGACGAAACACGCGGTCGCCCTCGGCGATCAGCTCGTCGAGCGACGACGTGCATGTCCGGGAACGCCTCGAAGTAGCGGAAGCACCCGCCCTTGACGCCCTCGACCATCCGCTCGTCCGCGAAGAAGTCCCCGACGGCGTCGAGGTCGCGTCCGTTGATGACCCGCGCGTAGTACTCGCGGACGACCTGCTTGTTCTGCTCGGACATCACGTCCTCCTTTCGATTCGACTGCCCGCGAGCATCGCGCGGTGCGGGCGACGGCGCGGTAGGGGCATCTCCCCTATTCCGCCCCGAGATTCCGCGCGGCGTACGCCGCGGCTTCGGCACGCGAGCTCACGCCGAGCTTCCCGTAGATCCGACTCGACGTGGTGCTCGGCGGTCTTCGGGCTGATGAACAGCCGCTCGGCGATCTCGCGGTTCGAGAGGCCTTCGCCGAGGAGGCGCAGCACCTCGTGTCTCGCGCCGGCTCAGGAGCCCTGCCGCTCTGCGGCCCGGCTCGGCCCTTCGCGCCCAGCGAGCGCATCAGCGCGGCCGCCGCGTCGGCGTCGCGAAGCGCGCCGAGCGCTTCGAGCTCGGTGCGCGCGTGTCGTGCCGTGTCGACCGCGATCTCCGGCGAGGTGCACGGCGAGCGCGCGGGCCAGCTCGAGGCGCGTACGCGCGGCGTCGAGACGAGCGCCGAGCGCCGCGAAACGGTTCACCGCCTCGAGCAGGAGATCGCGCCGCCTCCGTGCGCCCCTCGGCGAAGCGCGATGCGACCACGAGCCGCTGTCGCGAGCGCCTCGACGCGCTCGCGCCCTCGGACCTCGGCGATCTCCGTCGAGCGCGGAGGCCGCTGCCGTCGCGCCGTCCAGATCGGCCCTCGACCAGCCGCGCCTCGACGAGCTGCGCGAGCAGCGGCGCGGCGAGCAGGTTCGTCCAGCCCGAGCTCGTCGAGCCGGACGCGTCAAGAGCGCCGAGGCCGCGCCGCGGCTCACCGCGCGCGATGCGCACCGCAACACGGGCCTGCAGCGGCCTCGGGCTCCGCCTCGAGGCCGCTCGAGCAGCTGCTCGGCCTCGTCGAAGCCGGCCCTGGAGCACGCGGATCTCCGCCAGCCGGGCCGACGGAGGGATGCAGCGCGAGCGCTGGCCCGCGCCGTGAGCTCGCGCACCGCGAGCTCGAGCTCCGCCTCGGCGGAGTCGATCCGTCCGTTCGCGGCGTAGACGTCCGCGCAGCACGTGCGACAGAACGCGAGCAGCGTCACGTGGTCGTGTGCTCGGACGAAGTCGTCGAGGACGGTGCTCCACTGCTGCGGACGCTCGCTGTCGCCGGCGCGCTCGCAGGCGAGCATCAGCGTGCAGCAGATGTCCGCGAACGTCTCGAGCGTGCGGGCTCGCCGCTCGTCGCTGCGGCCATCGCCTCGTCGAGCCGAGCGAGGCCGCGGTCGGTCTCTCCCAGCGACACCTCCGCGAGGCCGAGCTGCGCCAGGCGCCCGGAGCTCGAGGTCCAGGTCGCCGCGTGACGAGCGCGACATCGAGCGCCCCGGAGGCGAACGACGCCGCCTCCCCCGCGTCGCGCACGGCTTCGGAGCGCGCGAGATCGAGCCAGCCCGCCTCGGCGCCCGGCGCCACGTCGCGCAGAGAGACGCTCCGCCCGCGCGAGCCAGCCCCGCGACGCAGCGTCGTTGTCGAACGCCAGCCCGTACTCCCGCGCAGAGCCAGAGCGCGATCCGCGCCGCGCGCGCAAGGTCTCCGTCGCGCCGGAAGCCCGCATACGCCCGCTCCCGGTGGACGACCGCGCCGCGCTCGTCCCGCAGCCACCACAGCGATCGCGCCCGAGTCCGTCGAGCGCCTCCGCCGAGTCGTTCACGTCGAGCGCTTCCTGAAACGCCGCTGCGCGTCGCTCCAGCGACCGCCCACGAGCGCCTCGTACCCTCGCGCTAGAGCGTCGTCCACCGCAGTCGTCGTCACCGGCCATCGTGGCACTTCGGCCCCGAGATTTCGAGGACAGAGGTCGTGCTGCAGAATCTCGCTGGGCCTATGGCCGAACATGCGGTCGTGATAGCCGGAGGCGGCCCGACGGGGCTGATGCTGGCGGGCGAGTTGGCGCTGGCGGGAATCGACGTCGCGATCGTCGAGCGGCGCGCCGAGCCAGGACCTCCCCGGCTCGCGCGCCGGCGGCCTGCACGCGCGCACGATCGAGGTCCTCGACCAGCGCGGAATCGCCGATCGATTCCTCGCGGAGGGACAGATGGCGCAGGTCGCGGGGTTCGCCAGCGCCCGTCTGGACATCAGCGACTTTCCCACCCGGCACACTACGGGCTCGGGCTCTGGCAGAACCACATCGAGCGCATCCTCGCCGGCTGGGTCGACGAGCTGAAGGTGCCGGTCCACCGCGGCGCGAGGTGACCGGCTTCGCGCAGGACGACACCGGCGTCGACGTCGCAGCTGTCCGACGGCGCAGTCGCTGCGGGCGCAGTACCTCGTCGGGTGCGACGGAGGACGCAGCGTGGTCCGCAAGGCAGCCGGCATCGAGTTCCCCGGGTGGGATCCGACGACGAGCGCCTGATCGCCGAGGTCGAGATGACCGAGGAGCCGGAATTGGGCATCCGCCGCACTCCCTCGGGCATGCATGCCCTGGGCAAGGTCGAGTACGAGATCAAGGACGGCGAGGTGGTCTACGGACAGGGCGGAACGGTCGGGGTCATGCTGACCGAGTCCGAGGTCGGAACGAGCGAGCCCACCCTGCGCGATCTCAGCGAGGGCCTCATCGCCGTCTACGGGACCGACTACGGGATCCACAGTCCCACGTTCATCTCCAGGTTCACCGACATGACTCGGCAGGCCGCGGCCTACCGCGACCGGACGGGTCCTGCTGGCCGGCGACGCGGCGCACGTGCATTCCCCGGTCGGTGGGCAGGGCCTCAACACCGGTGTGCAGGATGCGGTGAACCTGGGCTGGAAGCTGGCGCAGGTGGTCAAGGGGACATCGCCGGACAGCCTCCTCGATACGTATCACGCCGAGCGCCACCCGGTCGCTGCGCGCGTGCTGCGCAACACGATGGCGCAGGTCGCGCTCATGCGCGTCGACGATCGCATCGAGGCGTTGCGCGACGACGTGTCCGAGCTGCTGAGCATGGACGAGCCGCGCAAGCGGTTCGCGGCGATGATGTCCGGCCTCGACATTCACTACGACCTCGGCGAGGGACACCCGCTGCTCGGTCGCCGCATGCCCGATCTCGACCTGGTCACCGCCGACGGTCCGCTGCGGGTCTTCACGCTGCTGCACGATGCGCGGCCGGTGCTGCTCAACCTCGGTGAGCCCGGCGGCTTCGACATCACTCCGTGGGCGGATCGCGTTCAGTTGATCGACGCCACCTACGACGGCGCGTGGGAGCTTCCGGCGATCGGGCCGGTCACCGCCCCCGACTGCCGTGCTGATTCGGCCCGACGGCTACGTCGCCTGGGTGGGCGACGGAACCGAGGCCGGGCTTGCGCGACGCGCTGACGACCTGGTTCGGACCGGCCTAGCCGGCGGCTGCGACCGAGCGCCGCGGCAGAACCCAGTTCGGCCGCGGGAAGTGGCACGTGTACCCCTGCGGATACCGCTCGAGGTAGTCCTGGTGCTCGGGCTCGGCCTCCCAGAACGGACCGGCCGGCTCGACCTCGGTGACGACCTTGCCCGGCCACAGCCCGGACGCGTCGACGTCGGCGATCGTGTCCTCGGCGACGCGCCTCTGCTCGTCGTCGAGGTAGTAGATCGCCGAGCGGTAGCTCAGGCCGATGTCGTTGCCCTGGCGGTTCCGCGTCGTCGGGTCGTGGATCTGGAAGAAGAACTCGAGCAGGTCGCGGTACGACGTCTCCTCGGGGTCGAACACGATCTCGATCGCCTCGGCGTGCGTGCCGTGGTTGCGATACGTCGCGTTCGGGACGTCACCGCCCGAGTAGCCGACCCGGGTCGAAGGACGCCGGGCCGCTTGCGGATCAGGTCCTGCATGCCCCAGAAGCATCCGCCGGCCAGAATCGCCGTCTCGACCGAGTCTGCCACAAGCGCCACGTTACCGACCGGAGCTCTCCTCGCCGCTGACCTTGAGCACGACATTGCCAGTCTTCTGCTGCGTCTCGACGTGGCGGCTCGCATCGGCCGCCTCCTCCAGCGGATAGCTCCGGTCGATGACGGGGCGATACTCACCGTTCTCCAGCAGCCGCTTGAGCAGGACGAGGTCGTCCTTCCTCGCGCGCGCCATCGGCAGCGCGACTCGCCTGCTTCCGAGCCGCGAGATCGGCGCGAGGGCGATGTTGTGCAGGCCGTCGGTCGAGACGTAGATCCCGCCCGCCTTGAGGGCACGCCGGGAGCGCATGAACGAGTGCTTGCCGACCGCGTCGACGACGACGTCATACGCCTCGCGGTTGTCCGTGAAGTCGTCGCCGTTCGTGTAGTCGAGCACCTCGTCGGGGCCGAGCGAGCGAACGACCTCGACGTTCTTGGTGTTGCAGACAGCGGTCACGCGCGCGCGCCGATGTGCTTCGCGAGCTGCACCGCCGCAGTGCCGACGGAGCCGGAAGCGCCGTACACGAGCACGTGCATCCCCGGGCCTACGGAGGCGCGGCGGAGGCACGCAAGCGCACTGAACGCGCCGTCCGGGGCGGCAGCCGCCTGCTCGAACGTCACGTTGGCTGGCTTCTGCGTCACAAGTTTCCCCGCGGGGAGGCAGAGGAGCTCGGCGTGCGCACCGGAACTCTTGATCCCGAACACCTCGTCTCCGACAGCGAAGTCCTCCACGGCGGAACCGACCGCCTCGACGACGCCGGCGAACTCCATCCCCAGCACTCGTTGCCTCGGGCGGCGGAGGCCGAGCACAGAGCCGCCGAGACAAACGGGTAAGCCCCGCGGCGATGGCAGTCGCTCGGTCACCGTCGTCGCATGCACGAGACGAGGATCTCGTCGTCACCCGGCACCGGGGGCTCCACCTCCTCGACCCGCAGCACCTCCGGTGGTCCGTAGCTGTCGTGAACGACCGCTCCGCACCGATCTAGCATCCTCGGGGGTGTCGTAGACCGCCTCCAGCTTGAACCCATGGGGATCGAGCCAGTAGGTCGCGAAGCAGTGCTCGCCGTACTGGGGGAACTCCTGTGGTTCGTCGAGGATGACCGCGTCGCACCCGCGCGCCCACTCGTGCGCGTCGCGGACGACCGCTCTGCTCGCGACCAGGAACGCGAGGTGATGGAGGCCGGGCTGGCCGCGCGAGTAGGTTCCCGGCTCCGCTTGGTAGAAGAACAGTTGCGAGCCGACGCGCGCCGTCGGCCCGTAGTTGAGCGGCCCTTCGGGGCCTGTCTCGAACCACTCGCGGAGCCCGAGGACCGACATGAGCTCGTCGTAGTACTGCTTGGCCGCGGCGAGATCCGGGACGCCGATCCCGATGTGGTCGATGAATCCGGGCTGGGGCAAGCGGGCACCTCCGCCGTCGTGAACGGAGGGGATCGTAAGCGACCAGGTGTTGAACTCGATCCTCTGCGTGCGTCTGATGCAATGAAGCGCACCACAGGAGAACGAGCGGATCGATGGACCAACCAACCGCAGAGCAAGCGCTACGCCGGCTCGAGCCTCTGGTCGGCGAGTGGACCATCGAGGCGACGTGGCCCGACGGAGAGCCGTGGCCGGGCGGCGGAAGGGTCACCTTCGAGTGGCACGCCTCGGGGGCACATCTGCTCGAGCGTGGGACGGCCGAGCTTCCCGAGGCGCCCGACAACGTCTCCATCATCGGATGCGACGCGGCCAACGGGACGTACTTCCAGCTCTACTCCGACGAGCGCGGCGTCTGCCGCGTCTACGAGATGAGCATCGGCAACGGCGAGTGGAAGCTCTGGCGGGAGGGCGAGCCGTTCTCCCAGCGCTTCACCGCGACCTTCAGCGACGACGGGAACACGATCACCGGACGCTGGGAGATCGCCGAGGACGGCACCAACTACACGACCGACTTCGACCTCATCTACCGCAGGGTCGACACCTAACGCGAGCACCCTAGGCGGCGAGGTTCCCCTCGCCGCCTAGAGTCGGTTGGCGAATACCTACGGGTGTGCTTCCCTTCCGGCCCCGCTGGCGCCGGGATCGCGAATGAGCCCGGGACGGGCTTACCCGCGACACCGTTCACGGTCTGGGTCGAGTACGCGAAGGTCAACACGGCGAACGCGACGGCATCGGCGTTCACGTCGAGCGCGTGCAGGTCCACGTTCGCGAACGTGTCGCACGCCTGGTGGTAGCAGGGGTCGAACTGAGCGCCCACGGTGCCGCCCCAGATCGCCG
The DNA here is from genome assembly GCA_963791205.1 of uncultured Actinomycetes bacterium. Taxonomy (GTDB): domain Bacteria; phylum Actinomycetota; class Thermoleophilia; order Gaiellales; family Gaiellaceae; genus JACCTU01. The sequence continues at coordinate 50,253 of CAWBRK010000016.1, read as the reverse complement.
CCTGCGCGGCCGTCTTGATCTCCTCCGCGCCCGTGAACAGGCCGCCGGAGGGAATGTCGTTCTCGATGAACGCCTGGTAGTCGCTGCGCCCGCTGAACTCCGTGTCGTCGTACGGCTCGTCCAGCAGCGTGTAGAACGACTCGAAGACATCCTCGATCGCAGTGGAGCCGGCCGGGATCGGCACCGGAGCCTCGAACGTCGACTCGTCGGCGTCGTAGACCATGAAGATGTAGTTCGGCGAGCCGACCATGTCGAAGTTCAGGTACAGCGCGATCCGGTCGCGTTCAGCCGCACTCAGGTCGTTGACGTATGCCGTCGACCCGAGCAGCCCCGCTTCCTCACCGCCCCACCACGCGAAGCGCAACGTGTTCTCCGGCTTCAGCTTCGCGAGCTGCTGAGCGAGCTCGAGCAGGGTGGCGGAGCCGCTGCCGTTGTCGTTGATCCCGGGGCCCTGCCTGGACGGAGTCGAGATGACCTCCGGCCATGACGACGTTGTCGTCGTTCTTCCCCTCGAGCTCGGCAGTCACGTTGGTCTGCGGCTTGTTCACCACAGCGACGGTCGCGGTCGTACCGGGCTGGGAGAGCGTCGCACCGTCAGCGAAACTCGCGCCCACCACCGGCACGGTGATCGTCGTGAAGGCCGAGCCGGCCGGCGGAACGGCCGTAATGTTGACCAGGACGCCGCTGCGCTCGGGCGTGTTGCCCTGATTGAAGAGGATGACTGCGGCCGCACCCGCCTCCTGGGCATTGGCCACCTTGAGGGCGAAGCTGCAGCCGCCGCGCTGGATCAGCGCAATCTGGTCGGCTGGGAAGCCCGCAAAGTCGTCGACGCCGGCCGGATCAGCAGTGAGCGGCGCCCCGACCGCTGCCTCCGTGAAGGCTCCATCGCACCCGCTCGTGTTCGCCCGCGGAGGCGTCAGGTTGATGTCGACAGGGATCACGGGCCGGTCACCGTTCCCAGCGCGCTGCCTGTGACGCCACCCGACTCGTACGTGGCGATGATCGGCGTAAGTTGCCGGATCGGCTCCGCGACCGTGAAGTCGAACTGGTGGAGGTCGACGGTCCATCCTGCCGCCTGAAGCGTGTCGACGACGTAGTCGACGCTCGCGTCATACCCCGGAGTCGCGGCAGCGCGCGTGCCGCCGTTCGCGTCTGCGATCGCCTGGAGTGCAGCCTGGTGCTCCCGCACGCCGTCGACGCGGACGCACTCGAGCAGCATCTCGTACGTGTTGTTCGTCCGCTTGTCGCACGCCACCTGCGGCGGTGCACCGACGGCCGGCGTGACGAGCAGGAACGCGGCCGCCGCGACGGCCGCGACAACCAACAAACCGGCCCGCACAGGGCGTGCCGGGGTGAATGGCGTCATCGAATTCTCCCCTCTGTTGCGGATCGAGCGAGTCGATCCTCTAGGACGGCGCGAGCATAACGGGCGACACCGCGCTTTCGCTCAGAGCGGACGAAACAGGCGTCGCTCCTTCGTGAGGTGCCCGGCCCACTCGATGTGGCTCGACCGGGCGAACCGCACGTAGGCGCGAAGAGCGTCGCGCATCGCGTCTACGAAGCCCTCTGCTCGGCGCGGCGTGAAGCCGTTCTCCCACCACAGACCGATCACCTGCACCGCGCCCGCCACGCGGTCGATGCGCGGCTCGATGCGGCCGACGAACCGATCGCGGAACAGGATCGGCAACACGTACCAGCCCCACCGCCGTTTGGCCGGCGGGTGGAAGAGCTCCCACACGTAGTCGAAGCCGAACAGCGAGCCGAGGAGGCCGCGGTCCCAGACCAGCGGGTCGAACGGCGGCAGAAACGCAACGGACGCGGGCGGCTCCGGCGGCGCTTCCAGCAGCCCGACCTCCTCGCGGAGCACGAAGCGCTTGCCGTTCACGCCCTCGACCTGAACCGGAACGAGGTCGCCGTTCGCGACGAGCTCCTCGCGCAGCGCGGTTCGGCCCGGATGACCGGGGTACCGCGGGTCGGGTTTCGCCGGGCCGATGCCGCCGAAGATGTCACCGCCGCCGCCAACGCCGAGCAGACCGTGCACGCGGTAGCGCGAGTGGAGCTTGTGGCGCATCTGTTCCCGCGGCGGGACGTTTTGCCGAAGCAGCTTCGCCGGAAGCAGTCGCTCGAGAAGGTCGTAGTACCGGCGCTTGCCGTCGCGTCGCGCGAGGCCGAGCACGCCGGTGGCCGTGTACGCCTCGAGCAGCGCGCGCACCGTGTTGGTCGGCACCCCGAACCAGTCGGTCGTGCTCCCGCGCTCGCTTTCGAAGTCGAGCGAGGACAGCGGCCCGTCAGAACGGATCCGCGCGAGGACCTGCTCGCCCGCCTCGGGGTTCTCCTCGATCACGGCCGGGGTCGTCGACCGCGCCCGTCCGCGGAACCAGGGGTACTCGCTCGCGATCACGAAGGAGAGTCCCTTGTTGTAGGCCTCGAAGATCTCGCGCCGCTCGTAGAGCTCGTCGGTCCATGCGGGGTCGTAGTCCGCGATGCGCGCGTGCAGCATGAGATCGTGCGTGCGGCCGGCGACGTCGATCGGGTCGTACTGGACCGATCCGAACCGGCGGAACACCTCGAGCACGGCGTCGCGGCCACCCTGGAGCGAGCGCGCCGGCGCGAGCAGCTGTCGCGCGACGAGGAACCGGCGCGCCGCCTCGGCTGAGACCTTCACCTACCTCGCTCGCTCGTAGATCAGAACGATCACGCCGTCCGGCCCGACCGGCTTCACCTCGGTGAGCCGCCAGTCCAGCTTCTCGGTCGTCTCGCCGAACAGGCGTCGCCCGGTTCCGAGGATCACCGGGAACACCATCAGGTGGAGCTCGTCGACGAGATCGTGCTCCAGCAGCTCCTGGACGAGCCGGAGGCTTCCAGGGCGTCTGAACGATTCCGTCGATCTGATCCTTGAGCTTCGAGACCTCGTCGACGACGTCGCCCGTGATGACGGTCGTGTTGTTCCACTCCGGATCCTCGAGCGTCGACGAGACGACGTACTTGGGCATCGTGTTGAACTTGTCGGCGAACTCGCCTTCGCGCGTTCGGCCACGCACCGGCGAAGCTCTCGTACGTCACGCGTCCGATCAGCAGCGCCTCGGTCTCCAGCGTCTCGTCGAGCTTGAACTGATTCCCGTCCTCACCGCGGTCGAACGCGAAGCTCCAACCGGGGTACTTGAAGTCCTCGCCGCCCGGCGATTCCATCACGCCGTCGAGCGACACGAACTCGGTCACGACCAGCTTGCCCATCGGGTCTCCTTTGTACGGGTTCGACGTTATGACCTCGGGAGGGAGTCAAACTCATCGCGTCAGTCCGGAAGCAGCGGAACCGTCAGGCCGTGATCACGCCCGAGCAACACTGCTCGGACGACAGCGTCCGGCCCGAAGCGCACACGGATCTCGTCCAACGCTTCGTCGAGTGTGATTCCGTCGTGCCCGTCGAGCGGAAGCACGAGCTGGAGCGCTCCGTCGTCGTCGAGGTTCGCAACCGAGATGCCGACGAGCGTGAGACCGTCGCGCTCGATCATCGGCATCGCCGCGGCGAGGAGCTCGCGCGTCGTGTCGAGGATCGTGCCGGTGTGGGCGGTCGGACGCGGGAGCGTGTGCGAGCGGGTCGCGCGGGAGAAGTCGTCGAAGCGCAGCCGCAGCACGACCGTCCGGCCGACGCGCCCCGCCGTTCTCATCCGTCGGGTGACGCGCTCGACGAGGCCGATCGCGACGGCATCGATCTCGGCCGGCGACCTCGGCGAGCGGCCGAGTGCGCGCTGCGAGCCGATCGACCGTCGACGCCTTCCCGGATGAACGGGGCGCGGGTCGCGGTTGTGGGCCAGCGCATGCAGGTGGCGCCCCTGCGCGCGCCCGAGCATCGCCTCGAGCGCCTCTTCGGGGACGCGGGCGAGCTGGCCGACCGTGCGGATTCCGCGGCTGCGGAGCTTCTCGGCCGTCACGGCGCCGACACCCCAGAGCCTCTCGACGGGAAGCGCGTGGAGAAAGTCGAGCTCGCGGTCAGGCGCGACGAGCAGCAGTCCGTCGGGCTTCGCGACGGCGCTCGCGACCTTCGCGAGGAACTTCGTCCGGGCGACGCCGACCGTGATCGGCAGACCGACGCGCTCGCGCACCGCACGTCGTAGCCGCTCGGCGATCTCGACGGGCTCCCCGGCGATCCGGCGCATGCCGCGCACGTCGAGGAACGCCTCGTCGATCGACAGGCCCTCGACGAGCGGCGAGACGTCGTCGAACACGCGGTACGCCGCCTTGCTCGCCGCGGAGTACGCATCCATCCGCGGAGGGACGACGATCGCCTGCGGGCAGAGGCGCCGCGCGCGGCCAAGCGGCATCGGCGTCTGCACGCCGAAGGCCTTGGCCTCGTAACTCGCCGCGAGGACGACGCCGGCGCCGACGATCACCGGCAGCCCGCGCAGGCTCGGGTGGTCGCGCTGCTCGACCGACGCGTAGAACGAGTCCAGATCCGCGTGGAGGATCGTCGCCTCCATACGAACACATGTTCGCATATCGAACGGGGCCTAACCACCGTGGCCCGGAAGTGGCTGTGCGCGGGGAGACCGGGCTCGAGGCCCGCCAACTCGACGTTCCCATCGCGGTCGCCGGGCGATGGGAGCGCAAGCTCGAGCGTCCGTAGTAGCTGGCAGCTGCAATCCGAGTCCGAACCGATGTCCCGTGGCGTCCCGCGAGAGAGGCTCGACCCGTCCTCCAAGACGACAACGACGCCAACGGGGGAGCAGGAGGCGCCAACCCATGGAGACCACGCGGCAGTTCTCCCGGCGAACGTTCGTCGCTTGGGTCGGAGGCGCCAGCGCAGGGTTCTACCTGTTCGGCCGGCTTTCCGGCATGAGCACACCCACCGCGCTCGCTCAGATTCCCGGCGGCACGCTCGATCCCGGCGACGTGAGGAAGTTCGTCACTCCGATGCTGATCCCGCCCGTGATGCCCCGGGCCGACACGATCACTCAGCGGGGCGGCAAGAACGTCGACTACTACGAGATCTCGATGAAGCAGATCACGCAGCAGATCCTGCCCGCAGAGCTTCCCGCAACCACGGTGTGGGGCTACGGGGCGAAGGCGGCGCAGAGCAACCGTGGGCTGCTCATCCACAACGCCCCTTCGCTCACGATCGAGGCGACGTGGAACAGGCCGGTCCGGGTCAAGTGGATCAACGAGCTCGTGGATGCCAAACGGGAACTACCTGCCCCACATCCTCTCGGTAGACCCGACCCTCCACTGGGCGAACCCGCCGGGCGGCGAGCTGCACCGCGACATGCGTCCGACATTTTCATCGACACCCAGTCCCTACACGGGTCCGGTGCCGATCGTCACGCACGTGCACGGCGCCGTGGGCGTGGCAGACGACAGCGATGGCTACGCGGAAGCCTGGTACCTACCCGACGCGAAGAACATCCCTGCCGGCTACGCCAGGGAAGGCACGTGGTACGAGTTCTTCGCAGGCAAGGCGGACGGAGCTTACGGTGTCACGTGGGGACCCGGATTCGCGACGTTCCAGTACCCAAACGAGAACCGGGCCTCGACGATCTGGTACCACGACCACGCGCTCGGCATGACGCGACTCAACGTGTACGCAGGGCCGGCGGGCTTCTACCTCGTCCGCGGCGGGCCGGCGGGCGACGATGCAGTCCTCGACAGCCGAAACGGACGCACGGCGTCCCTTCCCGGCCCGGCGCCACGGGAGAACGACAAGTTCCCGCCGAACAAGCCCTACCGGGAGATCCCGATCGCGATTCAGGATCGCTCGTTCAACCAGGATGGGTCGCTGTTCTACCCCGCCTCGCGCGAGTTCTTCGACGGAATCGTTGGGGACTTCATCCCGGCGGGGGAGTTCTCTCCCATCTGGAACCCCGAATTCTTCGGCAACACGATCATGGTCAACGGGAGCACGTGGCCGTTCCTCGCCGTCGAGCAGCGGCGCTACCGCCTCCGTTTCCTCAACGGCTGCCAGTCGCGCTTCCTCATCCTCGACTTCGGGCGGATCCCAGGGGTCGAGGCATGGCAGATCGGGAACGAGGGCGGATTCCTCGCCGCGCCGGTCGACATCACCGCCGATCATGGCAACCGGCTGCTCATGGGATTGGCCGAAAGGGCCGACGTCATCGTCGACTTCACCAACGTCCCCGTAGGGAACTACGTGCTCGGCAACGTCGGGCCCGACGAGCCGTTCGGAGGCGGCGTCCCGGGAAACGACTTTCCCGTGGCGGATCCCGACTCCACCGGTCGGATCCTTCAGTTCAACGTCGCGCCGGCGGTCGGTGTCGACGACTCGACACCGCCGCAGTTCCTGCAGCTGCCCGCGATTTCGCCGCTGCCGAGGGAGACGTTCACACGGCGGCTGGCGCTCATCGAGCGAGCGGGCTCCGGCATCGTCGAGGAAGAGGATGGAGAAGAAGAGGTCGAGGGCCCGGTCGAGGCGCTCCTCGGCACGGTAGGCCCCGATGCCATCGATCAGACCACGCAGGCCGGCGTGTGGACAGAGCGCAAGTGGATGGACGCCGTCACGGAGAACCCAGCGACCGGTGCAACCGAGGTTTGGGAGTTCTACAACAGCACGGCCGATGCCCATCCGATGCACGTCCACGAGGTGGCGTTCGAGGTGGTGAACCGCGAAGGACTCGTCCTGGACGGCGAGGAGGTCATCGAGCCGATCCAGCTCGATGGCGAGATCAAGGAGGCCGAGCCGTGGGAGTCGGGCTTCAAGGACACCGTGATCGCGTACCCGGGCCAGGTCACGCGGGTGCGGGCGCGGTTCAGCAGGCCAGGACAGTTCGTGTGGCACTGCCACATCGTCGAGCACGAGGACAACGAGATGATGCGGCCCTATCGGATCGGTCCGTCGCAGCCCGGACAGCCTGATTGAAGTCGGGCCGTCCTAGCGGGTTAACTGCCCGCGCCCGGCGCACTTGTAGACGGCCTTGCGGGCGATCGTCACGGCCACGATCGCCCGCTGGTCGTTTGGTTCGCCGTCGCTGAGCTCGATCAGGAATCCGGAATCAGGATCAGAATCGATTCGTGCGGAAGGCGAGAGCGGCAGTCGGCAGTTTGGTGTTCCTCGTGCTGGCGCCGGGTGTCGTCGCAGGGCTGGTCCCGTGGTTGCTGACGGGCTGGCATGTGCGACTGCCGTTGCCGCACTGGATGCCGCTGCGGGTGGGCGGTTTGATCCTCATCGCCGCCGGTGTTGTCGTATTGCTGCAAGCGTTCGTGCGCTTCGTCGTCGAGGGCCTCGGCACGCCCGCGCCGGTCGCTCCCACCGAGCACCTGGTCGTCGGCGGGCTCTACCGGTACGTCCGAAATCCCATGTATCTCGCTGTCGCGGCGATCATCGTCGGGCAGGCGCTGGCGCTGGGTCAGCCGGTCTTGCTGCTGTATGCCGGAGCCTTCGGTGCCGCTGTCGCCGCGTTCGTGCACTGGTACGAAGAGCCGACTCTGCGCCGCCGGTTCGGCGAGCAGTACGAAGCGTATCGACGAGCGGTACCGGCCTGGTGGCCGCGCCGCGAGCCATGGGAGACGGACGACGTCCACGATTCCTGACACCCATCCGGGAGAAGGGAGATCCTCAGACCGTGACGAGCATCGTTCAGGCGGGCTCTGGGAGCACGACGGCCACCGGTGGTGCAACGCCGGCGAAGCGGCGAGCGAGCTGCACTGGGCTGGGACGGCACAGGCGCTTCGGAAGCTCCTGCCGCGGGACGCGGCGTAGAGCCGTCTCAGCCCGTCCGCACGACGACCAGCTTGTCGGCCCCCGACTCGGCGCCCCAGACCTCGCCCGGGCGGCCGAGGAGCTGGCGCACAGCCGCGCCCGCCGTCGGCAGCCGGACCACCCGGAACCGTGAGGTTCGCTGGGTCGAAGCGGACGATCGCGTTCGCCCCGAAGTCGGTCAGCCAGACGACGTCGCGGTTGTCGACGTAGATCGCGTACGGCTGAGGGTTCCGCCCGGGCAACCGCCACTCGCGCCAGCGGCGCGTGCCGGGTCGTAGCGCGCGACCCTGCCCACGTTCCACTCGCTCACCCAGACTCGGTTCTTCGAGTCCGACCAGACGCGGCGCGCGCCCTGGCCGCGCGTGGGAGGCTGGAGCACCGTTGCGCGCCCCGTCCGCGTGTCGATCCGCGCGATGTGGCTCCCCGCGAGCGACGCGTAGTAGACCGCTCCGGATGGCGTCGTCGCGATGCCGTACGGACCGGCGCCGCGCGGCGCTGAGAACACGCGCACTCTCGCCGTTCGTGGATCGACGCTGCCGTACACGCCGCTTTGTCCCGTGAACCAGAGGATGCCGCGCCGATCGAACGTGGCCGTGTTCAGGTTCGCGTACCTGGAGGTCGGAAGCGGGAACCGCCGCACCTGATGCGTGTCTGGGTCGACCCGGACGATCGAGTTCAGCCCGCCGTCGGTGACCCACGCGGCGCCGTCCGGTCCGACGATCACGCCGTGCGGGGACGACCCCGCTCCGAGCGGAACGCGCCGGATCGCGCCCGTGCGCGGGTCGAGTCGGCCGAGCTCGCCCGTGTGCTGCGCCCGTGTACCAGACCGTCCCGTCGCGCGCGGGCGCGACGTCGTGAGGATGCGACCCTGCTGGCACCGGATACTCCCGGATCGTGAGCCGCTCCGGCGTAGCGGCAAGACCACCTTCTCGAGGAACCGCGAGCGCAGCGAGCAGGAGCGCGGCGACTGCGACCCCCGCAACACCCCACCGCGTCACCATGCTCGGAGCGTAGCTGGGAAGCAACCGTGCGTTTAAGCGCTTCTTTAGCCGCGTGCACACTGCAGCGTAAGGCGACGGCCACACGATCCCTGTGACCGGCAGCTAGTACAGGGAGAAGAGAATGGAAACCACCACTGGAAATCGGACGCGACGGCTCAGCCGCGTCCTCGTCGTCGGACTCGCGACCGCGGCGGTACTCGCGCCGAGCGCGACCGCGTATCCAGACAGCTACGACCCGGCGTTCGACGTCAGGCGCCTCGACGACTCGGGAAGCGTGTCGAGTCAGCCGAGGTTCGTGATCGACATGCAGGTCGTCCCCGCGGCGACGGTGACGAAGTCCGAGGTACGGACCTCGGGCGACTCGAATCTTCGCAGCGTGGCGATCGGTTTCGGCGGTGCTGCAGCGCTCACGCTCGGCTTGGCGCTCGCTGCGGCGCGTGTCGACCGCCTGCGCGCGGCGCATCCGTAGACAGGGTTTGTGGGCGATCGTCGCGGCCACGATCGCCCGCAGGCAACGTCAGTCCGGAGAGGCGGGACCTGAAATAGTTCCGCCTCCAACGTGGCATCAGCACCCGCGAGAATTCTGAGTCCGACCGACGGCAAGGCCGGCTTCCTCGGAAGCATCGGCGTGCGGTTCATGATCGACGGCCTCGACTCGGGCGGCGGCTTCTCGTTGGTCGAGCACCCGATGTCCCCACGCGCTCTGGGCGCGCCGTTGCACCGGCACAGCCGCGAGGACGAGTACAGCTACGTGCTCGAGGGACGCGTCGGGGCACTGCTCGGCGACGAGGTGGCGGAAGGCGGTCCCGGCGATCTGATCTTCAAGCCGCGCAACCAGTGGCACACGTTCTGGAATGCAGGCGACACGCCCGCCCGGATGCTCGAGATCATCTCCCCGGCAGGCTTCGAGCGTTACTTCGCCGAGCTCGTCGAGCTCGGAGGGTCTACTCGAGCTGCACCGGAGGACTTGGCTGCGCTCGCCGCAAGGTACGGACTCGAGGTCGACCCACAGAGCATTCCCGAGCTCGTCGGGCGGTTCCAGCTGACGTTCCCCGGCGAGCCGCTCTAGCCGGTCACGCCGCCGCGACGGCGTACACCTGCCACCGCCCCGGCACGCCCTTCAGCTCGTGCTCGCCGCGCGGCTCGAAGACGACCCCCGAGCCCGAGGTGAGGTCGGTGACCGTCCGAGACACGAGGACCTCGCCCGCGTCGCCGAGCGCGGCGATCCGCGCGCCTGTGTGCACCGCGATGCCGGCGACGCTCTCCCCGCGGAGCTGTACCTCGCCCGTGTGAACGCCTGCGCGCACTTCGAGCCCGATCGTCCGAACGGCGTCGCGGATCGCGCATGCGCAGCGCACTGCTCGAGCGGGTCCGTCGAACGTCGCGAGGAAGCCGTCGCCCGCCGTGTCGACCTCGCGGCCGCGGTAGCGCTCGAGCTCTGCGCGAACAAGCGCGTGGTGCCGTTCGAGCAGCTCGCTCCAGTCGTGGTCGCCGAGCGCGACCGCACGATCGGTCGAACCGACGATGTCGGTGAACAGCACCGTCGTCAGGACGCGGTCGGGCTCTGGTGCCGGGCGCTCGCCGGTCAGGAACTCCTCGATCTCGTCCGCGAGGCGGTCGACCTCGCCCGCCGCGATCACGTGCTCGTCGCCCGGGAGCTCGATGAACCGCGCGCCCGGGATCCGCTCCGCGATGTAGCGACCTTCCTCGATCTTGACGTCGCGGTCGCCGACGCGGTGGAGGATCAGCGTCGGCACGCTGATCGTCGGGAGGATCTCGCGGACGTCGATCCGGCTATTCATGCGCAGAAGGGCGGCCGCTGCACGCGGACTCGCGCCGTTGCGGAGCCACCCGCGCAGCCACCGCTCGAACCCTGAATCCTCGCGCTTGCTCGGAGCGTAGAAGCCCAAGTCGATCTCGCTCCAACCGTTCTCCTCGATCTCGCGCGCGTCGGCCTCACGCGCTTCGGCCGTCGGCGCCCACGGGTAGTCGTCGCTCTGCAGCCGTTTGGCGTACGCCGCGAGCAGGACGAGCGCGCGCACGCGCTCGGGGTACGTCGCGGCGAAGAGCGTGCACATGCAACCGCCCTCGGAGTGGCCGAAGAGCGCTGCCCGCTCGGAGCCGACCGCGTCGAGCACCGCGCGAACGTCGTCCATCCGTTGCTCGAGCGTCGGCAGGCGGTCGAGCGGCACCTGGTCGGAGAGACCGGTGCCCCGCTTGTCGAAGAGGATCAGCCGCGAGAACGATGCGAGCCGCTGCAGGAAGTGGGTGAACGGCGGGTACATCCACATGTACTCGACGTTCGACACCCAGCCAGGGACGTAGACGAGGTCGAACTCGCCCTCGCCGACCACTTGATAGGCGATGTTGACGTCGCCGCTGCGGGCATAGAGCGTCTCCGGGGCGTCCACCGGCTCGAGTCTCGCATGCCGTAGACCGGCGTAGACCAGGCCCCAGCCTCTCACGGAGTAGCAATCGAGCTACACCGTCATAAGCTGTGCCCTTACGATTCTCCGAGGGGGGCCCAACGAAGTGGACGTCGCGGGGCGGGGACACGAGGATCAACTCAGGCGCATCCAGTCGGTCGCGGATGCCGCACTGGCACACCTCGAGCTCGACGAGCTGCTCGACGAGCTGCTCATCCGCATCCGCGACGCGCTCGGGAGCGACACTGCAGCGTTCCTGCTGCTCGACGAGGCGACCAACGAGCTCGTGGCGCGGGCTGCGCGCGGGCTCGAGGAGACCGTCGAGCGCGGGACGCGCATCCCCGTGGGGCTCGGCTTCGCGGGGAAGGTCGCCGCCGAGCGGCGAACGATCGTCATCGAGGACGTCGATCACGCCGACGTGCTCAACCCGATCCTGCGGGAGAAGGGGATCAAGTCGCTCCTGGGCGCGCCGCTGCTCGTCGGCGGCCGCGTCATCGGCGTCGTCCACGTCGGGACCCTGACGCCGCGTCGATTCACCGAGCAGGAGGCCGAGCTGCTCCAGCTCGTGGCCGACCGCGCAGCGCTCGCGATCGAGCACGGCCGACTCTACGAGAGCGAGCGAGCGCTGGCGGATCGACTCCGCCGGGTCCAGGAGGTCACCGACGTCGCGCTCACGCACCTCTCGTCAGCCGAGCTGCTCGACGAGCTCGTGGTCCGCGTGCGCGCGATTCTCGAAGCCGACACGTGCGCGATCCTCCTGCTCGACGAAGTCCGAGACGAGCTCGTCGCACGTGCCGCGGCGGGTCTCGAGGAGGAGGTCGAAGCCGGTGTTCGCATCCCGGTCGGCCAGGGCTTCGCGGGGCGTCTCGCGGCCGAGCGAAAGGTCATCGCGATCGAGGACGTCGACCATTCGAACGTGCTCAACCCCATCCTCCGCGAGAAGGGGATCAAGTCGCTACTCGGCGCACCGCTCCTCGCTCGCGGGCGCGTCTTCGGCGTGATCCACGTGGGGTCGCTCGCGCCGCGACACTTCACTCGCGACGAGGCGGAGCTCCTCGAGACGGCCGCGGAACGTGCAGCGCTCGGGATCGAGCGTGCACAGCTGCACGACCGTCTGATGGAGCTCGACCGTGTGCGTAATCGGTTCGTCGCGGTTGCCTCGCACGAGCTCCGAACTCCCGCCGCGGCCATCCTCGGCAGCGCCCTCACGCTCGACGCGCGGAAAGACAGTCTCAGCGCGGAGGACGAGTCCGCGCTCAGAACGACGCTTTCCGAGCAAGCGCAGCGACTGGCCACGCTGATCGACCAGCTCCTGGACCTCTCACGGCTCAGCACACGGGCCGTGCCCGTACGACGTGAACGGTGGCGCCTCCAGGAGCTCGTGGAGCAGACGCTCTCCGAGCTCGCCCCTGACCAACGCGCGCAGATCGCCGTGACGGTCGACCCCGGACTGGAGGTGGATGCCGACCCGACCGTCTTCGGGCGGATCCTGTCGAACCTCGTCACCAACGCGCTTCGACACGGATCGGCACCCGTTCACCTGACCGCCACGCGTCGGCGAAGCCGACGGAGAGCTTCAGCTCGTGGTCGAAGACGCAGGCGAGGGCGTCCCCGAAGACATCCGGGCGCGGGTCTTCGAGGAGTTCTCGCGCAGTGCCCGCTCAGCGGGGATGCCCGGGAGCGGTCTGGGTCTTGCCATCGCGCGCTCGTACGCGCACGCGCACGGCGGCGAGCTCGTCCTCGACCAGAACGGCACGCGCGGCGCACGGTTTCGCCGGTGCTTCCCGGCGGCTGACGCGCGCCGTCAGTTGACGGACGACGCGAGCCGCACCGCGTCGGCCTTGGAGCCCGCGCCCTGCAAGAGAAAGCCGACGCCCGCGTGTTCCCACGAGCGCGCGGGACGTCCACATGCGAGTTTCGCATCGATTGAGCTAGATTCGCCCCATGGCGGTCACGCCGGACGCACAGCGCTTCGCCCGGCGAGCCGGAGGCGACGTCGGCGAAGGCATCGCAGCGATCCTCTCGCTGCTCGGCGTCCCCGGCCTGATCTCGTTCGCCGGCGGCTTTCCCGATCCCGCGACCTTCCCGCGCGAGCGCGCGGCGACGCTGCTCGCCGAGTTCGCGGCGAGCGGCGAGACGAGCGCGTTCCAGTACGCGCCCACGCGCGGTCTGCGCGGGTCGCTCGACGCGATCGCCGTCGCGGCTCGAGGCCACGCAGGGACGCAGGCCGGCCGACGACGAGCTCCTGATCGCGAGCGGCGCGATCGAGGGCCTCGAGCTCGTCTCGAAGACCGTCCTCGACCCGGGCGACGTCGCCGTCATCGAAGGGCCGACGTACCTCGGCGCGATCATGGCCTTTCGCGGGTACGACGCGGAGCTCGTCGCCGTCCCGATGGACGAGCACGGGCTCGCAGGTCGACGAGCTCGAGCGGCGGCTCGCCGAGGGGGTGCGGCCGAAGCTGCTCTACACGATCCCCGACCACCAGAACCCGGCGGGCGTGAGCATGTCGACGGAACGCCGCGAGCTGCTCGTCGAGCTCGCGCGGCGGCACGGGTTCCTGATCGTCGAGGACGTCGCGTACCGCGAGCTCGCGTTCGAGGGCGACTCACTGCCGAGCCTCTGGAGCCTCGCGCCCGACGTCGTCGTCCAGCTCGGGACGACGTCGAAGACGTTCTTCCCCGGCGTGCGGCTCGGGTGGGCCGTCGGTCCGGCGGAGATCTCCGCGCAGCTCGTCAACGCGAAGCAGAACACCGACCAGTGCGCCGGCGCGCTCGGGCAGCGGCTCTTCGAGGAGTACGTGCGCCGCGGCTGGATCGAGGAGCAGCTCGCGCAGTCGCGCGCGCTCTACCGGCGCAAGTCCGAGCGCATGCTCGACGCGCTCGATCGGTGGATGCCTTCCGGCACTTCGTGGACGACCCCGCACGGCGGGTTCTTCTCGTGGCTCACGCTTCCCGACGGCGTCGACTCGGCCGACCTCGCGCAGCGTGCGGTCGAGAAGGGCGTCGGAATCGTCCCGGGCGGGCTCTTCTACGCAGACGGAAGCGGCGCGGACAAGGTGCGCCTGTCGTTCAGCATGGTCGACGAGCAGCAGATCGACGAGGGGATCGAGCTGCTCGCGCTCGCTCGTGCGCTAGGCCCGCTCATTCGTTCGGCGGTCATGCTCCGGCCAGCACGGGCCGACCGCTCGCCACGCTCGTGCGCGCCGACCGCGAAGCGATGTGCTTCGCGATGTACTCGGCGTCCCTGCCGCGGCCCGGCAGCACGTCGGACGAGAGTGAGTACTGGAAGACCAACCCGAGGAAGTACAGCCCCGGCTCGGATTCGACGACTCCGCGGTAGTGCTTCGGCTGCCCGTCGTCGCCGAACACCGGAAGGTCGATCCAGCCGAAGTCCGTGCGGAAGCCCGTGCACCAAACGACGTTGGCCACCTCGGCCACGCGATCGTCCTCGAGCACCGGCAGGCCGTCCCGCATGCCCACAACCCGTGGAACACGTTCGACGCCGGCCGCAAGAAGGTCTTTCAGCTTCGTCCGAATCAACGGGTCGCCGCTCGCGATCAGCTTCGGGCCCAGCTTCCGCCCGATCGGCGTATCGACCCTGAGCACGCGATGGCCGAAGAAGCGGAAGACACGAAACCCGAGCCGTGCCGGCAGGGTGCCGTGGCGAACGGGGATCTGACCTGTGCTCGGACCGGACAGCAAGACACGATGTGTGCGCGAAAGCTCCAACCCGATCTCGGCTCCGGAGTTGCCTGCGCCGACCACGAGAACGTCGCCCTCCTGCAGCTGCGACGGAGAGCACGTAGTCGCTGGAGTGCATCTGCACGATCCTGGGATCGAGCTCCGACGCGAAGACCGGCACCTTCGGGATCTGGTGCGCCCCGGTTGCGACAACCACGTTCTCGGCCTGGAAGCGAAGTCGCCTGCGGAGACCTCGAACCCGCCGTCGGTCTTGGTCGAGCCCGTCGACGCGGACGCCCGTTCGCACCGGGAGCTCGAACTGCTCGGCATAGTCCTCGAGGTAGTCGGCCATCTCGTCCTTCGTGGCGAACGACCAGTTAGTCATGGGGAGTCGCTTGCCCGGCAGCCTGCTGAAGTGAGCGGGACTGAAGAGACGAAGCGAGTCCCAGCGCTTGCGCCAGGCATCGCCGACCCGCTCGTTCCCGTCCAGGATCACGAACTGCCGTCCACGCTTCGCCAGGTGATAACCGGCCGTCAGACCGGCCTGCCCGCCGCCGACGATCACGGTCTCAAACCGCTCCGGCTGGTCCTCGTTGCGCATCGCGTTCCCTCCTTGGTGCGTCGGATCCATACCGAGCACGCTAGGAGTCCGAAACGGAGTCGGCATCGCACGGATCCACCAATTCGCCGCGGGGCGCGAGTGGTCATTTCTGACCACGCGAGAACTCAGAACATGGCGTTGTGCACGGGCCACAGCTCCCGCGCCGGGGGCGGCCGATGAGCCCGAGAGCCCGAAGAGCCGGCATGAACCGCTCCTCGTAGAAGCGGTTCGCGTCCTCTTCGGAGATCCACACCTCGATCACGCGCCAGCCGCCGTTCGGGCTCGGCCCGGCAAAGTGGAAGACCCCGCCCGCGGGTTTCTCGACGCCCAGTTGCGCGCGAATCTGCTCGTAGGCTTCCTGCGACCCCTCCGGGTTGTCGACCATCATCGCGATCGCCACGTGGTCCACCCTAGGACGGGCCTGCCGGCCCCGCATCGCGTGGATCGACCACGCTGAAGCCGAAAGCGCGTGGTCATTTCTGACCACGCGATGCGTCACACGAGCTCGTGCTCGAACGCGAACGCGGTCGCCGCAGTTCGCGACGACACGCCGAGCTTGCCGAAGATGTTCTGCACATGACGCGCGACGGTGTGCTGACTGACGACGAGCGCCGAGGCGATCTCGCGGTTCGTCTTTCCAGCCGCGACCAAGCGAAGCACTTCGAGCTCCCGCTCGCTCAACCCGTGCGTGTCACCCCGCACTGCGCTCGGCGTCAGCGAGCTCACCCGGGTCAGGTCCGGCATCGCACCCAACTCCTCGAACACGCTGCGCGCAGCGTCCAGTTCCAGCACGGCACTGTCTTCGTCGCCGAGCGCTCGGCAGGCAAGTCCGACGAGCACCCGCACACGCGCAGCCTCATACGGCGCATCGAGCTCCTCCCAGACGTGCCACGCTCGGCGCAGCGAGGCGAGCGCGCCCTGAACATCACCCTCCGCGAGGCTTACCGCCCCCTCGACCTGTGAAGCGATCGCGCGCAGCATCGCGCTCTCGCTCGCCGCCGCGATCCCCGCGAGCTCGCTGGCAGCGCTGCGCGCCTCCACGACATCTCCGACCTCGAGCACGATCTCCACGTAGGCCGGAAGGATCCCCGCGCGGGGCATGGGCTCGCTCGTCTCACCGACGAGGCGTCGAATCGCCGCAGCGGCCGCCTCGTGATCGCCTTGTCGAAGCCGCAGCAGCGCAAGGCCGGGCTGCGGTTCGCGCCCGTACTTGCTCGCGTCGCGGTACGCAGCCTCGGACGCTTCGAAGTCACCTTGCAGCCGATGGAGCTCCCCTTGCTGGTAGAGCGCCTGCCCTGTTGCCGCGCGGTTCATCGCCTGCTCGCAGCGCTCCCGCGCGAGCTGCGCCTCCGAGAGCGCGTCGCGCCACTCACCGTGGAGCTGCATGATCCCCGCGCGATGTGCGAGACAGCGGCCGCTGAACGCGACCATTTGCGGCTGCTCCTCACACCAACGGGCCAGGGCGTTGGTCCACTCGTGCGCGCGGCGCGGGTCGTACGCCGCTTCACAGCCCGCGATCACGCCGCAGTACACGATGCCCGTGAAGATCGGCGAAACCTTGCCGGCGGTGACCGCGACCATCGCCTCGTCCAGGAGACGAAGTCCTTCGGAGATGCGCGCCTGGCTGATTCGGGCCAGGCCCTGCATGTGCACCGCAACCGCAAAGAGATCTGCGTCACCGAACCGCTCGCCGATCGCAGCGGCCGCGGTCGCAGTGTCGTACGCACCTTCGTGGTTCCCGCTCATCTCGGCCTGGATCGCGGCCGGGATCAGCAGATAGCCCTGCTCGACGCACTCTTTCCCCTCGCGCTCGACCAGTCGCTCGGCACGGCCGAACCATCCCCCGGCTGAGCCGACCTCACCCCGGAGCGCCAGGTTCATCCCGAGCCAGAACGCGCAGCGCGCGGCGCCAAGCGACTCGCCCGCATCGATGAACAAGTCGTGAGCCCGCTCGAGGAAGGTGAGCAGCTCATCCATGCGGCCGACCATGGAGGCCGAGATCGCGAGCAGCACCACGTCGTCCGCCTCCAACGGCCTCGCTCGATCGGCGTTCGACAGAGCCGTGTAGGCATCCAGCCACGCCCGTGCCGCGTACGCCTCACGACCGGACTCGAGCTCACGGGCCCCATCGACCACGAGGGGATTGTCGCGCGTCTGAGCCTCTAGGACGAGGGCGCGCCGCGCGGGTCGTCCGCGACCAGCGGCTCCGCGGCCTCGACCTTGTCGACGATCACGTACTCGTCGGTCCACTCGACGGCGCGCTCGAGCTCGATCGTCTCGTGACCCGGGCGGACGACGAAGCGGTCGTCCTGCTTCCGGACGGCTCTCGTAGACGTCGAGCGGCACCCGGACTCGCTCGCCGCAGCCTCCCTCGACCCCGCACTCGCACATGAACTCCACGCCTCCGTCCGGCGACCACGCCTGCGCAGCCTCCCCGAGCTGCGCGATCCGCTCGTTCACCTCGCGGAAGAGCGCCTCGTTTCGCGCCTGGCGCTTGAACCGCTCCTCGAGCTCGCTCACGCCCGCGCATCTAACCGGATACGGGGAGGCTAGCGCCGCTCGGTCGCCAGGCGTAGGCCCAGCGAGACCAGAACGACGCCGACGACCGCGTCGAGCACGCGTCTGATCGCCGGACGGCGCAGGACGTCTCCCGCCCTGGCCACGGCTGCCGCGTACGCCGAGAGCCAGACGAACGTCATCGCGCAGAACACGAGCCCGAGCCCGAGCAGCGCGCCGAACGACTCGCCCCCGAACTGCGGCAACAGGCTCGTGAAGAAGACCGCCATCTTCGGGTTGCCGAGGTTGCTGAGCAGGCCCTGGCGGAACGCGCGCGGCGTTGCGGCGCTCGCGACCGTTCGCTCAGCTCCGGCGCGCTTGCGCAGCGCGTCGCGAAGCGACTGGAGCCCCAGCACGACGAGGTAGGCCGCGCCCGCGAGCTTGATCGCCTGGAACACCGGCTCCGAGGCTGCGACGACGGCCGCGAGGCCGACGCTCGTCGCGAGCGTCCAGACCGCCTGCCCCGCCGACACGCCCGCGGCGGTCGCGACGCCGGCGCGCCGCGCACCCGCGAGCGTGTTCCTGATCGTCAGCGCGGTGTCCTGCCCCGGCGTGACGATCACGACCGCGGCGACGAGCGAGAAACGCCAGCACGTCCATCCGCGCCGAGTCTAGGGTTCCGGCGTGGCGCTTCCGACGATCACCTGCGACGAGCTCCAGCGCAAGCTCGAGGGCGACGAGCGGCTCGTGATCGTCGACGCGCTCCCGCCGATGTCGTTCGCCCACTCTCACCTGCCCGGCGCGATCAACATGCCGCCCGAGCGGGTCGACCCGAAGCGGATCCCCGACCAGGACGCCGAGATCGTCGTCTACTGCGCGAACCCCGAGTGCGAGAGCTCGATCGACACCGCGAACCGGCTGCTCGCGCTCGGCTTCACGAACGTGCGCCACTATCCAGGCGGCAAGAACGAGTGGCGAGAACTCCGGCTTCCGCTCGAGCGAGCCGGGAAGCTCGCTGGAGTAAAGCGGCCTGGCCCGACGCGTGCTACCGTGTGACCAAGATCAAGAGCGAGTCGGTTGTGCGCTTGTGCGCCTCTCTTACTTGTTCGTGGAGTGATGTAAGGAGGTGTTTTTATATGGCAAGCGGAACCGTTAAGTGGTTCAACGACAGCAAGGGATACGGGTTCATCGCCCCTGAGGATGGTGGCAAGGATCTCTTCGTCCACCACTCAAGCATCAGCGGCGACGGGTTCAAGACCCTCGCCGAAGGCGCGAAGGTCGAGTACGAGTCGCGCCAGGGCGACAAGGGCCCGGAGGCGACCAACGTCGTCCTCGCCTCCTCGTAAGAGGAGCGAGGAGTTCAGGCTGTGGCCGCTTCGGCGGCCACAGCCATCCGAATACCGAATACCGAAAGGCAGCCATCGCAGAGAAGGAAGCGAAGGTCGAGATGGAGGGCGAGGTGATCGAGGCTCTCCGCAACCGGATGTACCGGATCCAGCTCGACAACGGACATGAGACACTCGGCTACATGGCCGGGAAGATGAAGCGATACCGGATCCGGATCGGCCTCGGCGATCGCGTGAAGATCGAGCTGTCGCCGTACGACCTGGAGCGCGGCCGAATCGTCTACAGGCTGTCGTGAGGATGCTCAGCAAGAACCCTCGCGGGAAGATGCTCTGGTTCAACGAGGACAAGGGCCACGGCTACATCGAGACCGAAGAAGGCGAGCGCCTGTACGTCGAGGGCACCGGCTTCGTCGCCGACCCGCCCGAAGGTCCCGTCGCCGGGCTCGTCGTGGAGTTCCGAATCGTCGAAGGCCCCGGCGGACGCTTTGCCGAGTCCACCCGATTCGTCGAAGACATCTCGCCGCGTCGCGCCCGCAGGCGCGGCTCGCGTTAGTGCGCGCAAGTCGCGAATCCGCTAGCGCGGATCCACGACGCGCGAAGACCCTAAAGGCGGCCGCTCGCGGCCGCGGTCGCAGTCACTAAGCGACTCCCTGCTAGAATCCGGCGGTGAACGGGTTCCCCCTACCCGGGTCGAGCAACGCCGTGGTCGCCGTGCCGGCGCCGGGCGAAGGCGTCGGCTATTGGGCGGGATCGTCGAGCGCAGCGCTCGACGACGACGGCACGTTCGTCATCGCCTACCGCGTTCGCACCGGCGAGAAGGGACGAGGCTCGACGGTCGTCGCGCGCTCCGAGGACGGCGAACGGTTCACGACCGTCGCACAGATCGACCAGGCGCGCTTCGGCGCTGCGTCGATGGAACGCCCGTCGCTCGTCCGCGCCGACAACGGCCGCTGGCGCATCTACGTCTGCGCCGCCACGCCGGCGCCGAGCAAGCACTGGTGGATCGACGTGCTCGAGGCCGACGACCCTGCCGACTTCGCCGACGCCGAGGCACGCACCGTCTTCCCCGGCGACGAGCACGTCGGCGTCAAGGACCCGCTCGTGCAACGCGTCGACGGCGGCTGGCGCGCGTGGATCTGCTGCCACCCGCTCGACGAGCTCGACGAGGAGGACCGCATGACGACGGCCTACGCGACGAGCGCGGACGGGCTCGAGTGGGAATGGCACGGAACCGTGATGACGCCTCGACCCGGAACCTGGGACCAGCGCGGCGCCCGCGTGACCGCGGTTCTGCCCGACGGGCGCGTCGCCTACGACGGGCGCGCTTCCAAGGAGGAGAACTGGTTCGAGCGCATCGGGCTCGCGCAGCTCGAACCGGACGGTCACATCGAGCAGACATCCGACGACGCGGTGTACGACGCCCGCTACCTCGACGTCGTGCAGCTTCCCGGCGGCGGTTACCGCATCTACTACGAGGCGCGACTCCCCGACGAGAGCCACGAGCTCCGGACCGAGTTCGTTCCCTAGTCGAGCAGGCCCGCGGCTCGAGCCGCTGCGATCGCCTCGACCCGCGAGTGCGCGCCGAGCGCAGCGAGGACCGCGCGGACGTGGTTGCGCACCGTCTCGCGAGCGATGTGCAGCTCCATCGCGATCTGATCCGTCGTCGCACCTCTCGCGAGCAGTCCGGAGCACGTCGCGCTGGCGTGGGGTGAGCTTGACCGGCTTGGGCTCTGCCGGAAGCGGTGGGCTCGCGACGAGCACGAGCACGCCGACGACCTGGCCGTCCCGAACGAGCGGAACCGAGTTGACCTCGACCTGCACCGGGCCTCTGACCGAGTGCAGCTCGACGTCGTACTGCGTCGACGGAACCGTCCCCGACGACCTTGCTCACGAAGGCCTCCTGCGCACGCCGGCGATCCCCGGGCGCAACGAACTCGTTGAAATGCGAGCCGCCCGCCTCGCCGATCACCCGCCGGTGCGCGTGGTTCTGCCAGAAGATCACGCCGTCGCGGTCGATCGCGTACGCCATGACGCCCACGTCCATCAGTGCGCGTTCGACGTCGGCCTCCAGACGCCCGCGCGCCGGCTCCACGCGCCTAGTCTCTCACCTCGGCTCGTCCTGGCGCACCCAGAGCGTGACCAGGCGTGCGACAAGCGTCACGAGGAAGACCTGACCGAACAGCGCCTCGAGCACGGTCAGCGCCTGGGGGAGCCCGACCGCGGGCGAGAGATCGCCGAAGCCGAGCGTCGTCAGCGCGACGAAGCTGAAGTAGAGAAACTCGGACTGCGGATGCGGCCCCGGCTGCGCGAAGAACGGCTCGCTGCGAAACTCGTTCACGGCGAGATAGACGAACGCGAACAGCAGGCCGACGAGCACGTATGCGCAGAGCGCGCCGAGCACGGTCTCCCGCGTGACCCGACGGTGCTTGAGGATCCGCCTCAACGTGACGGGCAGCGTCGCGGTGACGAGCAGGCCGACGGGCAGCAGATACGTCAGCCCGACGACCGAGGTCGAGTTGACGATCAGCACGAGCGGCGCGAGGGCCACACACGCGCCGACCTGCAACCAGTGCCGCCGGCTGAGCCGGTGACCGGACTCCGGGTCGCTGATCGCGACGATCAGCGCGAGTGCGGCGAGCAGCGTGCTCCCGAGCGCACCCCAGCGCTGGTCGTCGACGAGCTCGAGCAGGAAGAAGTTCGCCAGCAGCAGGACGAGCAGGCTGGCGTTGCTGTCGAGGATGCGGACCACGTCCCGCCTCCCAATGCTGCGGATCGCGGTCACGCCTCCATTATCCGCGGTCGACGTCGGTACGGCGCCCCCGAGTGCCGTCACACAAACTCGAAGACGCCGTACGAGCCGTGATCGTCTGCGCTCCGAGCGCGCACGTCTGTAGCGCGTTTGGGTCAGTTCCACCGCCGAGCACGTCGCGGGGGGCGACGTTGCTCGGCCGGCTTGGGGTAGTGGGCCGACCCAAATACCGCAGTTTGGGAGCCCCGCGTCGGAGGCTAGGGAGGCCAGTCTCCGACGGCACCATCGTTTCCACCGAGCGACGTGCGGTTTCCATGACCCGTCTGGGTCAATCGTCGAGGATGCCCTCCGCCCGCGCGATCGCGATCGCCTCGATGCGCGAGTGCACCTCCAGCTTCGCTCAGCATCGACCGCACGTGGTTCCGGACGGTCTCGCGGGCGATGTGGAGCTCCTCGGCGATCTGATCGGTCGACTCCCCCTCGGCGATCAGGCGGAGGACCCCCACCTCGCGAGGCGTCAGCTTCGGGTGCTTGGCCGCCCGCGCCGGGCGTCACCGCAGGGCGTGAGACGAGCCCGAAGACGCCGACGATCGGTGCCCGCTGTGGAGCGGAGCCGAGCTGATCTCGATTCGGGCCTCGCTCCCGTCCGGCCGGAGGACGTGCACGCTCGCATCGGTCGAGGGGACGGTGCCGATGATCTTCTTGGTGAACTCGTCCTTCGCCCTGGGCCGGTCGGTGGCGGACACGACCTCGGTGAAGCGGCGGCCACGGGCGTCCCCCACGAGCCGCTCCGCCGCGGGGTTCAGCCAAATGAGGATCCCCTCGGGGTCGATCACGTAGGCGGGCACGCTCACGCTTCCGAGCGCGCGCTCCACGCCGGCTCCGAGTCCCTTGGGGATCGGCCGCATCTCCTCGGATCCCTCCCCCTTAACGCCAAGTCTGCCTCGATCCCACGAAATCTTTACGCCTGCCTGCGAGTCTGCGTCTAGAGACCGGGAAGGTCAAGGAGCTGGGGCCGGGAATACCGCAGGAGCCCCCGGCGTTCCCTTTTGTACGGGGCAGTGCGCCCACGGCGCGCGCCTCCTCTCTACGAACGTAAGGAGTTGAACCGAACTGAGCACCCTGCTTGAAGCACCGTTTCAGGCGCTCCTGGACGAAGCCGAGGAGCGTGGACAGATCGACGAGGCCGCGATCGAGGCGTTCGCGGTCGAGCACGACCTCGATGAAGACGAGGTCGCAGCGCTGCGCGCTGAGCTCGATTCTCGCGACGTCGAGATTCTCACCCCGGCTCCCGCCGAGGAAGTCGTCTATGAGGCTGGGCCGACCACCGGCACGGCCGACGCGCTGACCCTGTTCATGAACCGGGCCGGCCAGTACCAGCTGCTCACGGCGGCCGAAGAGGTCGCGCTCGCGAAGCGGATCGAGCGCGGCGACGCCGCTGCCAAGGAGCTGATGATCAACTCGAACCTCCGCCTCGTGGTCTCGATCGCGAAGCGCTACCAGGGCCACGGCCTGAGCCTGCTCGACCTGATCCAGGACGGCGTGATCGGCCTGAACCGCGCGGTCGAGAAGTTCGACTGGCGGCGCGGGTTCAAGTTCTCGACCTACGCGACCTGGTGGATCCGCCAGGCCTGCCAGCGCGCGGTCTCGAACCAGTCCACCGTGATCCGCGTCCCCGTGCACGTGCACGAGCGGCGCGTGAAGATCTCCCGCGAGCGCGGGAAGCTCGAGGCCAAGCTCGGCCGCGACCCGACTCGCGAGGAGCTCGCCGAGGCGACGCAGCTGCCGCTGCAGCACGTCGAGGAGGCACTCGACGCGGCGCAGGCCAACGTCTCGCTGAACCAGACGGTCGGCGGCGACAACGACGGTGAGCTCGGCGACCTGTTCGCCGACCAGACGTCGGCCGACCCGTCCGACGAGGCCGCGGACTCGTACCGTCGCCACCTCGTGCGCAAGGCGGTCGGAAGGCTGCCCGAGCGCGAGGCGCGCATCGTGTCGCTCCGCTTCGGGCTCGACGGCGAGCCGCAGTCGCTCGAGGCGATCGGCAAGGAGGTCGGGCTGACGCGCGAGCGTGTGCGGCAGCTCGAGACCCAGGCCTTCGCACGTCTGCAGAACGAGCTGGCCGGCATCGCCGACGAGCTCGCAGACGCAGCGTAGGAGCGCTCGTTACCGGAGGCCCGGCAGCCGCGAGGCGCCGGGCCTTCTGGCTTTCAGGAAAGCGACACGCGGCCCTCGGGCTGCGCGGCGGCAAGCGCCTGCTCGTAGAGCAGGGTGACGACGGCGGAGTAGTCGGACAAGCCCCACGCCGCGAGGCGGTCGTTCCCGCGATCGGCGAAGGCCGAGTACGCCTTCCCGGCCACTCGCGGACGTCGACGAACCACCCGGACAGGTCGAGGGTTTGCAGCAGCATGGCGCTGCTCACAGGTCTGGCCGCAGAAGCCACAGGAGCCGACTCAGGGTTGCCCAAGCCGGCTCCGTGTGCATCACCCGTTCGGGCGAAATAGCGCGCTACGGGATGTAGGCGAGGTCCTCCCAGACCGTCGACGTCGGGGTCTCGAAGAAGGCCGCCCGAGCCGTCCGGGTCGATCGTCGTCGCGCCGTCCGTCGCGAAGAACGTCGCCATCTGCGCCTGGCCCATCAACGCGTATGCGCCCGCCGATGCGCTCGCGATGTTCGTGATGAAGGCGTGCGGGTTCTTCGGCACTGCCGGGTTCGCCGCGAACGCGAGATCGTTGCGATACACGGTCGAGCGAAGCGCCAGGCCACCCGCGCGAATGATCGCGCTCGTCGTCGGGTTCGGCACGGTCTGGTCGCCGCGCGCGAACTGGAGGATGATCGGGTTCGTCAGGTGCGGCGCGTACGCGGCCGGGTTCGCCGACTGCTGCGCCCACTCGGTCCAGTCGATCACCTGCTGGATCGCCGACGCACCGGGCACCGTGTCGACGAGGAGCGGCAGGTTGCGGAGCGGGATGTTCTCGTTGAAGTTCGTGAACGACGCGTTCGGCACCACGTTGTAGAGCACCGGAACCCGCGAGAAGAGCGAGAGCCCGCGAGGATCCGGAAGCTCGGCGAGAGCCGAGCGATCTCGATGATCGGCCGCCGGGCACGTTCACGACACCCGCGCGAAGCGCCGGCTCGACTGCGAGCAACGGCGTGCCGTAGATCCCACCGAACGACTGGCCGCCGTAGTACAGCCTCGACGTGCTGAGGTCACTCGTGCCGTCGCCGTCGACGTCGACGCCCGCCTGGAGCTGCCGGACGAGCTGCATGATGTCGACGACTGTCTGGCGCAGCCCGTCGCGATTGCCGATCAGCGTCTGCGGAGCGGCGGCGTTGACTCCCTCCGTGGAGTCGAACGTGCCGCTGCCGTTCTGGTCGATCGCGCGGCCGCCGGCCGGCAGCGTCACCGTGCTCGTCGGCGTCGTCACGACGTAGGTCCCGTCCGGGCCGAAGCCGTGGCCGACGACGTTGATCGCGACCGTCGCGATGCCTGCGTTCGCCAGGGACGACGCGATCGCCCACGGTGCGCCGGCTTCGGCTGTCGGTGAAGCCGTGGCCGAAGATCGCCACCGGCCAGCCGCCCGCCGGCTTGGTCCCCGGAGGCGTGAAGAGCGTCAGGCCGATCGTGTTCGTCGAGAGCGGCGCGGGCGTGCCGGTCGCCGTCCCGTGGGCGGGATCACCTTGCTCGCGTTCTCGTAGTCGGGCGAGGCGTACGAACCGAACGCGACCGACGCGACCTTCCCAGGGAAGACGGAGAGCGCAGCGAGCGAGAGGTTGATCGGCGAGAAGGTCGATGTGCCGACCTGCCGACGCCACGAGATCGAGGTCAACGAAGAGAGCGGGAAGACCGTTCGCACGCCACCAGCGCCGAGCGTGAACGACACTGGCCCCGGCGCCGACGCCTGGATCTGGGCGCGGATCTTCTTCGAGATCGCAGTGATCGTCTGCGTCGTGAAGAGGCTCGCCGCGGCGATGTCATCGGACTGCACGCCGACGGCACGCGCCATCGACAGACCGTCGAGTAGCGCTTTCCGGTACGCCTTCAGCGCCGGGTCCTTCGTCTGACCGAAGTTCAGATCGTGACGGAAGGTCGTGGTGTCGAGCGGAGCGCCGTCCGCGTCGCGGACGCCGTTCGTCACGACGAGCAGATAGGTCGAGCTCTGGTCAGACTGCTGGTCGCTTTCGAAGTGCAGCGTGTTGGCCGCGGGCTCCCACACCACCTGATTGATCCCGACGACGTAGTAGACGGACCGACGAGGAAGATGTTGTCGCTCGTGGCGGTCGCGAGGTCGATCGGGCCCGAGAACGGGACCGAGATCCGCGGCTGGATGTTGAACCCGTCGAGCGTGTTCAGAACGTCGATGTCGGCGCAGTCAGACGGCCGGACGGCGCAGTTCGGCTTCTCGAGGTCGACGCGGAGGCCGGTCGCCTGCGTCGCGTCCGGCGTCGAGTAGCGATTGCTCGGGAAGGGCTGGCCCGCCGAAGCGGCGAGCGCGGCCGTGGGCAGAACGAGCGCGAGCACTGCGAGCAGCGCCGCGCGGCGGAAAAGACGCAAGGGAGCCCCCTCCTTGGAAGACTGGTCCGACCGACGCTACTCCTCTCCTGAGCGCCCGGCAACGGGGTCGGTCGGCCCCCGATTCTTTACCGGTTTCCCAGCATCTTCTTAGGGAGCCGCTAATCCTGCTTCCCGATGACGTCTCGGCGCTGGTGTGCCACCCTCCTCGCCCTCGTGGCTGCCTTGGCCCTCGCGACAGCCGCCGGCGCCGAGATCGTCACCAGGGCCGACACCGAAGGCCGCACGATCACCTTCGACGTCCAGGCGCCGAGCGTCGACGTCGACTGGTACGCCGCGGTGCTCCGGGCCGCCGCTCACGGCGACGAGATCTCGCGCGTGACGATCCGGATCGTCCGCGAAGAGGACTCCCTGCCCTGTGCGGCGCCGCCGCGGCCGCCTGCTACTCGCCGGGAAGGAGCGGCGGGAGGATGGTCGTCCCCGCCGGCAAGGACCTGAGGGTCGCCGCGACGTTCCTGCACGAGTACGGGCACCACCTCGACCGCTCGTGGAGCGTGACGGCGTGGCCGAGCTGAACGGGACGCCGGTCTGGTGGCAGCTTCGCGGCATGGCCGCTCTCGCCGCGCAGGGCGCCGTCGCCTTCGACTATTCGCGCGGTTGGAACCGCAGCGTCGGCGAGATCTTCGCCGAGGACTACGCCTGGATCCACATCCCGTACCTGCACGCGATCCCGTGGCTCGCGCCCCCCGACGAGGCGCTTCGCACCGCGCTGTTCGCGGAACTCGGCGGCCAGCCGACGGCTCAGCTGCCCGAGATCCCCGCGGCCGGTCCCGCTCGTGATCAACCGGAGCGGCACGCTCGCGGCCAAGCGCTCACAGGTCGTTCCGTTCGGCCTGCTCGGTCCCGGTCGACGCGTCACGCTGACGGCGACCGTGAACAAGGCGACCCGCGCTGGGACCCGCGCCCGGATGGACGTCACGTGCAACGGCACTCGCGTCGCCAGCCAGCTGTTCACGAAGGGCCGCTCGACGCGCACGATCAACGTCCCGAACCTCGGCCCCGGCGAGTGCAGCGCGCGGCTCGTCAGCACGACGGGCGTTCGGCTGACGTACACGCTTCGCCTGCGGCTCGCGATCGAGACCTAAGCCAGTATCTTCACGGCGTGTGCTTCGAGCTCGACTCGTCGCCGCCGATCCCGGTGATCCGCGGCGCAGCGGTCTCTCACGAGGACCTTGTCCTCGAGGGTCGCGACGGCAACCGCTTTGCGGCGTTCGGCGCCTACCCGGACCAGGCGACGGGAATCGGGATCGTCGTGCTCCCGGACGTCCGCGGGCTGTACCGCTTCTACGAGGAGCTCGCGCTCCGCTTCGCCGAGCGCGGCTACACCGCGATCGCGTTCGACTACTTCGGCCGGACCGCGGGCGTCGACAAGCGCGACGACGACTTCGACTACATGGAGCACGCGCGCCAGACGAAGACCGAAACCGTCCAGACGGACATCGCCGCGGTCGTCGCGAAGCTGCGCGAGACCTGCAGCGTCATCTTCACGGTCGGCTTCTGCGCCGGCGGGCGGCACTCGTGGATCGCTGCCGCCAGCGGTCACGACCTCCACGGCGCGATCGGGTTCTACGGGCGTCCCGGCACGGGCCAGGACGGTTCGCGCGGAGCGATCGACCTGGCGAGCGAGATGCAGGCGCCGATCCTCGGGCTGATGGGCGGAGACGACCCGATGATCCCGGCGGAGGACGTCTCGGCGTTCGAGCAGGCGCTGGAGGCGGCCGGCGTCGAGCACGAACTCGTGACGTACCCGGGCGCGCCCCACAGCTTCTTCGACCGCAAGCAAGCTGAGTTCGCCGACGCGTCGAAGGACGCGTGGAACCGCGTCCTCGCGTTCATCAAGCGATACGCGATCCCGCGCTAACAAGCGCCTGCGCGTCCTGCTCGCCGAGCTCCCACTCGCCCGCAGCGGCGTTCGCGCGCACCTGCTCGGGCTTCGTCGCCCCGGCGATCACTGACGAGACCGCGGGCTGGGCCAGCAGTCCCGCGAACCCAAGGTCGAGCAGCGGTGTGACCGCGCTCCTCCGCGAACGCCTCGAGCGCCTCGAGCTCGTCGAAGACCTCGTCGGTGAGACGCTCGGGCCGCATCGCGAGACGCGTACCGGCCGGGGCGGGCTCTCCTCGGCGGTACTTGCCGGTGAGCAGGCCGCTCGCGAGCGGGAAGTACGGGAGCACGCCGATCCCGAGCCGCTCGCAGACGGGCAGCAGCTCCTGCTCTGCGCCGCGCTCGAGCAGCGAGTACTCGTTCTGGGCGCTGACGAGCGGGTGCAACGAGCTCGAGCGCGCGAACGCGTCCGCCTGCTCGATCTGCTCGGCCTCGAAGTTCGACGATCCGATGAAGCGCACCTTGCCCTCGTCGACGAGCTCGCTCATCGCGCCGAGCGTCTCCTCGATCGGCGTCACCCCGTCGGGCCGGTGGTACTGGTAGAGGTCGATCACGTCGGTGCGGAGGCGCTTCAGCGACGCGTCGATCGCCGTGCGCACGTACTCGCGCGAGCCGCGGTTCGGCGGCGCGTCGTCGGTCATCGCGTGTCCGAACTTCGTCGCGAGCACGACACGGTCGCGACGCCCCTCGAGCGCCTTGCCGAGCAGGTCCTCGCTGCCGCCCCGGTTGCCGTAGACGTCCGCGGTGTCGAAGAGCGTGATGCCCACCTCGAGCGCCGCGTCCACCACCGCGCGCGTGCCCGGCTCGTCGACGCGCGAGCCGAAGTTGTTGCAGCCGAGCCCGACGACGGAGACGTCGGGGCCGCCGGTGCCGAGCGAGCGGGTCCGCACGGCCCGGCAGCGTAGCTAGCAGCTGAGCTGTGGAGGCTCCGGCTCGGGACGTCGCCGTGCTCGTCGACGGGCGTCGAGGTACAGCTTGACCTCGGCGATCTCCTCGATCAGCTCACGGGCTCTGGTGTCGAGTTGCTTCTGTGCTGGATACATGGTCCCCTCTCGGACGCACGACGGCACGCAGCTTTCTTCCCGTCTTCAGCGCACGACCTTGCCCGGGTTCAGGATCCCTTGGGGTCGAAGGCCTCCTTGACCGCCCGGAGGTACGGCAGCAGGTCGCCGTGCTCGCGCTCGAGGTAGTCGAGCTTGCCGAGGCCGATCCCGTGCTCCCCGGTCGAGGTGCCGCCCCGCTCGAGCGCCCAGTCCACGAGCTCGGCGTAGAGCGCCTGCGCGGCGCGCGACCTCGGCCGCGTCGTCCGGGGTCGACCATCGCGCCAGGTGGAAGTTTCCGTCCGCGGCGTGCGCGATCACTGCGGCGGGAATGCCCCGCCGGTCGGCGCACGCGCGGCCGTGTTCCACCGCGCCAGGGAGGACCGAGAGCGGGACGCAGACGTCCGTCGCGAACCAGCGCTTGCCGGGAGCGGCGCGGCGACCGCAAACGCGGCGTTGTGCCTCGCGTCCCACAACTGCGTGCGCGCCTCGGCCGTCGTCACTGCCTCGAGGGCGATCACGTTCTCCCAGCCGCAGACCTCGCGCGTGGACGCGAGCTCCTCGTCGCCTCCGTCGAGCTCGACGAAGAGGCTCGGCGTTTCCTCGTACGACGTTCCCTTGAACGCGTTCACCGCCCGGAGCGTCGCTTCGTCGAGCAGCTCGCAGCGCGTGACCGTCACGCCGGCGCCGACGAGCGCGACGGCGGACCGGCAGGCGGAGCCGATGTCCGGAAACGCCGCGCGGATCGCGACCGGTCGCTCGGGCAGGCCGTGCAGCCGCAGCGTCAGCTCGGTGATCACGCCGAGCGTTCCCTCCGAGCCGACGAAGAGCGAGCGCAGGTCGTAGCCCGCCGACGTCTTGACCGTGCGCGAGCCCGGTCCGGATCACCGTTCCGTCGGCGAGCACGACCTCGAGCGCGAGCACGTTCGCGCGCATGCCGCCGTAGCGCACGGTCGTCGTGCCGCTCGCGTTCGTCGCGGCCATCCCGCCGAGCGACGCGTCGGCGCCCGGATCGACGGGGAACCACAGGCCGTGCTCGTCGACCGCCGCGTTCAGCTCGCTGCGGAGCACGCCCGGCTGCACGCGCGCCTGCAGGTCGCCGGGGAGCACCTCGAGCACGCGGTTCAGGCGCGCGAGGTCGAGCGTGAACGCCGCCGTCGGCCGGGATCACGTGGCCCTCGAGCGACGTCCCGGCGCCGAACGGAACGACGGGGACGCCGTCGCTCGTTCGCCCACGCGAGCACGCGGGAGACGTCCTCGGTCGACTCGGGAAAGACGACCGCCACGGGCGCGCGCCGCGGGTGATAGCTCAGGTCGCCGGCGTGCAGGTCGAGGACCGACTCGCTCGTCGTGACCTTCGCGTCCCCGAGCATCGCGCGGAGCTCGTCGGCGACCTGCATCAGTGCTCGACCAGCTGCGCGCCACGCCGACGCGGGGAGCTTCGCGAGGAGCCGGTAGCGGCTGTCGCCGAGCGGCGCGAAGATCGCCGCGTCGCCCTCCTCGATCTGGACCTCCGTCGCCGCCTGGAGGTTCGCGATGTGCCCCACGATCACGGTGTTCTCCCCGTCCGGGGGCTCGTCCCGAGCAGCCGGCGCAGCGCGCGGACGCGGCCCGTGTACGTCCCGACCATCTCCGCCGGAATTCCGGTCAGCGCGGGGACGATCGTTGCCCGGCCGAACGCGAGCTGCGCGGTCTCGCGCGTGCGGCAGTACCCGCTCGAGAGCACGTCGCCGAGCGGGAGCTCGAGCGCGCGCCAGGCTACGCCGATCGAGCGCGCCTGAGCCCGGCCCGCGTCGTTCAGATTGCGCTGTCCGTCGCAGTCGGTCAACGGGACGCCGAGGCGGTCCTTCTCGGAGTGGTCGGTCTCGGCGTGCCGAAGGAAGACCACGTAGCCGCCGTCTCGCAGGCGGTCGACGACCTGGAGCGGGCCGGTCGGGCGGGCCGCTTCGTCAGCTCCACCGCAGCCGGCGAGCGCGCCGAGAAGCGCGAGGGCGAGCAGCGCGCGCACGTCGCTGAGCATAGAGCCCGCACGTGGGGGTACACAGCATTCGTGGCCCTCCTCGACCGTGTCTCCATCAACGGTTTCCGAAGCGCGCGCGACGTGGAGCTCGCGCCGCAGCGGATCTGCGCGCTCGTCGGCGAGGCCTCAGGCGGCAAGTCGACCGTGCTCACGGCGATCTGGATGCTGCTCGAGTCCGGTGCGCCGGTTCCCAACGCGAGCGACGTCACGCAAGGGGCGAACAGCGGCCGGATCCGGCTCGAGGCGTTCGCGGGAGACAAGGTGTTCTTCCTCGACGCCCGCCCGCCCGCGACCCTGAACCTGAACCGGGAGGGCGCGCCGCCGGTCGTCTTCCTGCCCACCTCGCGTCGCGGCGGCGACCTCGTCTCCGTCGCAACGCACCCGCGGGCCGCGAGGCCGGTCGAGCTGATCCACTCGGCGACCGACCTGAGCGGCGCCGTCGAGCGCCTCGTCGAGGCACGCGTGCGCGGGCTCGTCGTGCTGATCGAGGAGCCCGAGCTGTACCTCAGCCCGCAGGCCCAGCGGCACGTCTATCGCCTGCTTCGGTCGCTCGCCGAGCGCGGCAACCAGGTGCTCTACTCGACGCACGCGTCGACGTTCCTCAGCGTCGCGCACCTCGACGAGCTCGCGCTCGTGCGACAGGGCGACGCGGCGGGCATGGCGCTCCTGCAACCGGAGCCGCTTCCGTCGGACGAGAGCTTCCGCGCGCTCGCGGAGTTCGACGCGGAGCGCGCCGAGATGTTCCTCTCGCGCGCCGTGCTGCTCGTGGAAGGCCTGACCGAGAAGCTCGCACTGCCGTTCGTGTTCGAGGCGCTCGGCTACGAGCCCGACAGCGAAGGGATCCTCGTCCTCGAGACGGGCGGCAAGGCCAACATGCCGCTCTTCGCGCGGATCTGCAACGAGTGCGGGATCCCGTACGTCGTCCTGCACGACCGCGACGCGCCGCGCGGCAAGCCGCCGAACGAGTCCGAGCGCGTGACGAACCAGGCCATCGCCGACGTCGCCGGGCGTGCGCGCGTCGTCCAGGTCGCGCCGGACTTCGAGAGCGTGATCGGGCTGAAGCCGCGCAGCCGCCGCAGCCGCAAGCCGGAACGCGCCTATCGGCGCTTCAGCGGCGGCCGCCCCGTGCCGGAGGAGCTCGTCGAGGCGGTCGAGCGAGTCGTCGCGGCCGCGCGCGGCGAACGCCGTAAGCGCTAGCCGCTGCGGAACACGCCGCCGAGAGCGCCGGGCAAGCGGCGACGGGACGTCCGAGCGCCTCGTGGAGCGCGGCTGACGCGTGCTCGTGCACTCCCTCGCCGTGTCCCGTGAGGACGTGCTCCGGATAGACCCGCCGAAGCGCGCGGGGCGGCCGGAGGCGCAGGAGCGGGTGCACGCCGAGACGCTCGCCGCGGCGCGCAGAAGAACGGGATCGTCCCGAGCGCGTCCGCGCAGACGAGCACGCGCCGCTCGGGCCACCAGAGCGCGACCTCGCGCCAGAAGCGGTTTCGCGAGATGCGAAGGAGCTCGAACGGCGCACCGTCGACCTTCCGTCGGGACGACGTGGTGCGGCACGCCGAGGCGCTCGGCAACCGCCGCACAGTCGCGGTCGTGGCGATCGAGCAACTGCAGGACGCCGCGCGGCTCTCCGAGCGCCCGCGCACGCTCCTCCGCGTCGTTCCAGGCGACCGGATCGATCACCCAGACGCCGCCGTCGGCGACGAGCGCGTGCGACGTGCGCTGCGCCCGCTCCTCCGTCGTCGAGCCACCCGAACCCGAAGTCCTGCTCGTCGCAGAAGCGCACGGCGGCTAGTCGCGAAGCTCGCGCTCGAGCGGCAACGCGTACCAGAACGTCACGATCACGCCGATGACGAGCGCGGCCAGCAACGCCGGCACGGGCGACTTGAAGAGAAAGTCGGTGACGAAGAAGAGGGCGCAGGGCATCGCGATCGCGACGCAGACCGTGCCGGCGAGCGCGAGCCGGTTCGCGAGGCGGAGCATCGCCTCCTTGTCCTGGTCGCGCCAGCGGATCCGGTGGTACGGCGTCGGCGCGATCAGGAGCGCCGAGCCGAGTGCGGTGAACGTGAGCGCGACGATGTACGCGTACTTCTGGAGGTCGTTGATCGTCTCGAACCGCTGGGAGAACGGCACGATGAGCAGGAACGCGAACAGCACCTGCACACCGGGGAGCGTGACGCGGAGCTCGTTGAGGAGCTCGATCAGCTCGCGGTCGAGGTCCGTGCTTCGATCTCTGCTCGGCGCACGTCTCGGACTCTACGGAGCGAGGCGCTCGACGAGCCAGCTCGTACCGTCGCGGCGGTAGCGCAGACGGTCGTGCAGGCGGTCCTCCCGGTGCTGCCAGAACTCCCAGGTCGCGGGGGCGAGCCGGTAGCCGCCCCAGCTCTCGGGACGCGGCGGGTCGTCACCGTGCCGTCCGCGCAGCTCTGCGACAAGGCGTTCGAGCTCCGCGCGGTCGGCGACGACCGCGCTCTGCGGCGACGCGGCGGCGCTCAGCCGGCTGCCGGCGGGCCGCGTCGCGCAGTACGCGTCGGACTCGGCCGGGTCGAGCCGGGTCACGTCGCCCTCGACGCGGACCTGCCTGCCCGAACCGGGCCAGTAGGCAGGAGCGCCGCCCGTGGGTTCGCTGCGAGCTCGGCGCCCTTGCGGCTGTCGTAGTTGCTGAAGAAGGTCAGCCCCCGCTCGTCGGCTCCCTTCAGCAGGACCATGCGGACCGACGGCGCCCCGTCCGGCGTCGCGGTCGCGAGCGCGACGGCGTCGAGCTCTCGCGGCCTCGTCGCGCCAGCGCGCGAACTGGCGCAGCGGGTCGGCGTCGACCTGGGCCTTCGAGCAGCTCCACGACGCGAGCGTAGGTACCGGGGCGGCCGTGAGCGAAGGGTTACGGCCGCCCACGTCCGCCGCAGGTCCGGTCGTGTCAACCTTGACACGACCATGGTAAGCCTACACTTACGTAAGTGGCAACTTACGCAACTGCGATGGACGCGCTCGGCGACGGCACGAGCCGGCTGATCCTCGAGCGGCTGCGGGGCGGGCCTCGAGCCGTCGGCGAGCTCGCCGCCGAGCTGCCGGTGAGCCGGCCCGCCGTCTCGCAGCACCTGCGCGTCCTGAAGGAGGCGGGGCTCGTGACCGAGCGGAGGAACGGCACGCGCCGCCTCTACCGGGTCGACACCGACGGCCTGGCCGACGTGCGCGACTATCTCGAGAGCTTCTGGACCGACGTGCTGGCCGCGTTCGAGGCTGCTGCGGAGGCCGAGGCGGAAAAGGAGGGCGAATGACGATGCACGCGACCGAGACCGACGCGATCCGCAAGACCGTGACCGTCCCGCTCCCGGTGGAGAAGGCGTTCAACCTCTTCACCGACGGGATCGACACGTGGTGGCCGTTCGAGTCGCACTCGATCGGCGGCGAGAAGACGAAGTCGGCGGTCTTCGACGTCGAGGCGAAGCGTCTGTACGAGCGGCAAGCCGACGGGTCCGAGCACGACTGGGCCGACATCATCGCCTGGGAGCCCCCGAACCGGTTCCTGCTCAACTGGCGCGTCAACCCGAGCGGCCCGAGCACGGAGGTCGAGGTGCGGTTCGCTGCCGGACGGCGACGAGACCCGCGTCGAACTCGAGCACCGCGGCTGGGAGAAGTCCGACGAGCGGGCGAGCTACGACGACGGCTGGGACGTCGTGCTCGGCAAGCACGTCGACGCGACCTAGGATCGCTTCGCGGAGCAGGGCTGCGACCTCGTCGTGGCCCTGCTCCTCCGCGATCGCGAGCGCGGTACGACCGTCGTCGGTCGACGGGTCGACCTCGGCGCCGTGGTCGAGCAGGTCGCGCGCCATCGCCGCGTCGCCGTTCTGCGCGGCGGCGTGGAGCGCCGTGAAGCCGCCGTTCTGACGAGCGTTCGCGTCGGCGCCCGCGGCGAGCAAGAGGTGGACGATCTCGGCCGAGCCTCCCGCGGCGGCGCTGTGCAGCGGCGTGACGTTGCCGAACGTCGGCGAGACGGCGTGGACGTCCGCGCCGTGTTCGACGAGCAGGCTCGCGGTCTCGGGCTGCGCGAAGAACGCTGCGAAGTGGAGCGCGGTGGCGTCGTCGGGCGAGCGTGCGTCGACGAGCGACGGATCGTCGTGGAGCAGGTCGTGAAGCGTGTCGGCGTCGCCGAGCGTCGCGGCCTCGAACACGTCGATCTCGGCGCGTGCGTCGCGAATCGCCGCCGTCGCCTCGTGCGCGCCGTGGTAGCGCGAGAGCATGAGCGCGGAGACGCCGTTCTCGTCGCGTGCGTCGGCGAGGCTCGGGTCGGCGGCGACCAGCTCGCGCACCCGTGCGCCGTTTCCGTCCTTGATCGCCGCGAGGAGCTCGTCGGCACGGCGAGAAGGCTAGTGGCTCACCAGCGAAAGAGGTCGCGTTCCGCAGGCATCACGAGCTCGCTCGCGGTGCCCTCCCCCGCGACGTCGAGGCCGCGGACGACCGCGACGGGAATCCCGTCGGCCTTGCCCATCACGAGCTGCGCGGCGCCCGCGAGCTCGTCGGCGATCGCGATCTGCGTCGACTTGAGCTCGTAGCCGATGCGGTCGCGGGTCCCGCGGAGGTCTTCCATCACGCGGATGCCTGCCGCGCCGAGCGCGACGTCGATGGTCCCCTGCCGCCACGGGCGCCCGAACGAGTCGCTGACGATCACGCCCACGTTCGCGCCCGTCAGCTCGCGCGACGCGTTCACGGATCTGCGCTGCGGACGCATCGGGGTCGAGCGGCAGGAGCACGAGCGTCCCCGGCTCCGGCGCGTTCGAGGCGTCGACTCCGGCCGACGCGCAGATGAAGCCGTGGCGCGTCTCGACGATCAGCAGCGGCGGGCGGACTCGGACGATCTCGACCGCCTCGCGGAGGATCGCCTCGGTGCGGCGGGGATCCTCGCCTTCACCCGCCAGCTCGAGCGCGCGCTCGGAGGGCTCGATGTCGTCGAGCCTGACGACGCGCCCCTCGGCCTTCGACACTGCCTTCTGCGCGACGACGAGCACGTCTCCGTCCTCGAGCGTCACGCGGTCGGTGACGAGCGCGGCGAGGTCGTCGCCCTCGCGGATCTCGGGGAGACCCGTGACGGGAAAGATCCTCAAATGCCGGTGAGCCGGATCCCGGCGTGCGCCTTGTAGCGCTTGTTGACCGCGACGATCACGCCCGTCAGGCCCTCGAGCGCGCGCGCGTTTAGGAGCCTGCCGGCATCGATCGCGCGGCCGGCGACGGCGCGACCCGCGAGCTCGAGCGCGAGCGCCTTCGCGTCGTCGTCGTCGCCGCACACGAGTGCGTCCTGCTCTTCGCCGATCGTGCTCGCCGCGACGGTGTGCAGACCCGCGGTGACGGGCGCGTCGAGCTGATCGGCGATCCGCTCGGCGAGCGAACGTTCGCCCTTCACGGTGAGCTCGCTCGCGACCGAGAGCACCGGCGTCGTGCCGATCGCAGTGCGCAATTCTCGCGCGATGTCGACCAGCCCGTTCGCGTCGCACGCGAGCACGACGAGGTCGACCCCTGCGACCGAGTCCGCGTTGCTCGCGCCCTCCACGCCGAGCTCGGCACCGGCGGCACGCCCGCGCTCGGCATCGCGCGAGCCGATGACGACCTCGTCACCCTGCTCGGTGAGCCGGCGTGCGAGCGCGGTGCCGAACGTGCCCGTTCCCCCGACGATGGCGACCTTCACGCGGCCAGCACCGCCTCGGCCAGGCGGCGCCGGGCGTCGGCGTCGGACATCAGCGTCTTCGTGACGACAGGCGCGCACGGCCAGATTCTCCACGTCGTGGGCGTCGGCCTCGTCGAGAACGAGCGCGTCGATCAACCCGGCGTAGCAGGAGGCCACGTGTGCCGGGCTCGTCCCGCCCGCAAGCCGGGCGAGCATGCGGTCCGCCGGGCCCTTGACCGCGCGGCCCCCGATCAGCGGGCTGACGGCCACGACGGGTGCGGTGCGCGAGCGCAATGCCGCCTCGAGCTCGGCGACGGCGAGGATCGGACCGATGCTGACGTAGGGGTTGCTCGGGGCGATCAGGATCAGCTCGGCGTCGCGCAGCGCTTCCACCGCGCCCGGCGCGGGCGTCGCGGCGTCCGCGCCGACGTAGCGGACCGCGTCGACCTCGTCGCGATGCCGTCGCGCGACGAACCACTCCTGGAAGTGGAAGCTGCCCGCCGGCGTGTCGAGCCAGGTTCGGAGCTCGTCGTCGGTCGCGGGGAGCAGCGTCAACTCGAGGCCCGCGCGCTCGACGAGCTGCGCGGTAACCGCGGAGAGAGGCGTGCCGGCGCGGAGCAGCTCCGTGCGCACGAGGTGCAAGCCGAGGTCGCGGTCGCCGAGCCGGAACCAGTCGACGCCGCCGAACGCGGCGGCCGACTCGAGCGCATGCCAGCTCTCGTCGGCGCGACCCCAGCCGCGCGTCTCGTCGGAAAGCCCGGCGAGCGCGTAGAGGATGCTGTCGAGGTCCGGCGAGACGTGCAGGCCGAGGATCTCGAGGTCGTCGCCGACGTTTCCGATCACGGTGAGCTCGGCGGGGTCGACGACGTCGACGAGGCCGCGAAGGAAGCGCGCGCCGCCGACCCCGCCGCTGAGGACGGTGACCTTCACCGCGCCCGTGCGGCCAGCGTCCGCGGTCCGACGCGAAGCTCGAGCCGATCGAGGTCGGCCAGCGAGTCGACGTCGTCGGCGAGGTTGGGGATCGCCGCGGGGACCACGTCGGCGCCGATCGTGTGTGCGTGCATGCGAAAGCGCGCGGCGCTTCCCGGTCCGTAGAGCGGCGCGAACAGCGCCGGCGCGGAGAGGCCGAGCGCGTTCGTGGTGCCGTCACTCGCAGCGACGTACGCGAGCCCGTGCTCAGGTGTTGCCGCCTCGAGCGAGCGCAGGTCGCGCGGGACGACGCACGGGACGTCTGCGTTCACGACGAGCACCGGACCGACGACGTTCCGCAGCGCGGCGGCGACAGCGGCGCCCTGGCCGCTACCCGGGTCGTCCATGACCTCCGCGTCGTGCTCGGCCGCGATGCCGGCGGCTTCGGTGTCGGGCGTCACGACGACCGTCGTCCCGACGCCGCGACAGGCCGCGAGGACGTCCGCGAGCATGGCAAGGGCGAGCGCGTGGCGCTCATCGTCGGGGAGGGAGCCGAGCCGCTGCTTGCCACCCGCCCCGCGGAAGGGAACGACGATCGCGGCCATCGCTCGTGGACACTATCCGCGTGGACAACGCAGAGATCGCCGCGCAGCTCGACGCCTTCGCCGCGCTGCTCGAGCTGAACGGCGCGAGCTACTACACGGCGCGTGCCTACCGGCGGGCCGCGGAGCTGATCCGCGACACGCGGGCACCGGTCGCGGAGCTCGTGGAGCAGGGCCGCGCGCGCGAGCTGCGGGGGATCGGGCCCGGAATCGAGACGCGGCTCCGGGAGCTCGTCGAGACCGGCGAGCTCGAGGAGCTCCGAGAGCTGCAGGAGACGCTGATGCCGGAGCTCGTCGGGCTCGGCCAGCTCCTCGGCGTCGGCCCGAAGCGGATGCGCGAGCTCGCGCAGGCGCTCGACGTGCGGACGACGGACGAGTTCCGAGCGGCCGTCGCCGAGGGGCGACTGCTCTCGGTGCCGGGGGTCGGTCCGAAGACCGAGGCGAAGCTTCGTGCCGGCCTCGAGCGCGCAGGGAAGCCGAAGCCGCGCCGCGGGTTGCTCCTCAACCGCGCGTGGACGCTCGCTGCGGGGGTCGCCGAAGCGCTGGGCGGAGAGGTCGCGGGCGACCCACGGCGCTGGAAGGACTCGTGCGAGGACTTCGCCGTCGTCGTGGTCGCGGACGAGCCCGAGGCGATGCTGGACGCCTTCGAGGCGCTCACGCAGATCGTCTCGGTCGTCGAGCGCGACGAGCGGCGCGCGATCGGCGTCACCGTCGAGGGTGTGCCGGTCGAGCTCGTCGTTTCGCCGGCGGAGTCGCTTCGGGACCGCGCTCGTGCGCGCGACCGGCTCGCCCGACTACGTGCGCGAGCTCGAGCCGCTGCCGGACGCTGCGGACGAGGCCGGCGTGTACGCCGCGCTCGGCGTGCCGTGGTGCCCGCCCGAGCTCCGCGAACGTCCGCATCGCGGCGAGCCGCCGCCGTTCCTGCTCCGGCTCGACGACGTGCGCGGCGACCTGCACGTGCACACGACGTGGTCGGACGGCAAGGCGAGCGTGCTCGAGATGGGCGAGGCCGCGATCGCGCTCGGCTACGAGTACGTCGCGATCTGCGACCACACGACGAACGTGCGCGTCGTGCCCGGGCTCGACGCCGACGCGCTGCGACGCCAGGGCGAGGAGATCGCGGCGGCGAACGAGCGGCTCGCCCCGTTCCGCGTGCTGCGCGGAATCGAGTGCGACATCCTGCCCGACGGCTCGCTCGACCTGCCCGACGACGTCCTCGCCGAGCTCGACTGGGTGCAGCTCTCGCTCCACGCCGGCCAGCGCGAGGCCGGGCGCCGAGCTGACGCGGAAGGTGACGGAGGCGATGCGCCACCCGGCCGTTCGCTGCCTGTCGCCATCCGACGGGGCGGCTGATCAACCACCGTCCGCCGAACGCGCTCGACATCGAGCGCGCGATCGAGGTCGCGCTCGAGGAAGGCGTCGCGCTCGAGGTGAACGGGCTGCCCCCCGGCTCGACCTGCGCGACGAGCACGTGCGCCTCGCGGTCGAGGCGGGTGCGCAGATCTGCGTCAACACGGACGCGCACTCGGTCGCAGGGCCTCGGGAACATGCGGCTCGCGGTCGCAACCGCCCGGCGCGGCGCGGCGCAGCTCGGGGACGTGCTGAACACGAAGCCGCTCGAGCAGGTTCTCTCGCTGCGGAAGCGCTAGCGCCGGCGCGGTGGCGGGGAAACGATCGTCACGAAGCCGTCACGAACCGGCACAGACACGGCACGAGTGCGGGGGTACCGTCAGCGCCGGGAGGCGGGTGGATCACCATTTCCCCACCCCAAGGGGTGGGGAGACGGTTGGATCAGGAGGGGCCCGTTTCGCCCTGGCCTGACGTCGACCACTCCGCGAGGTCGAACCAGTGCGTCTCACGCAGGGCGGCCGCGACGCCCGGGTCGGTGTGCGCGCCGTAGAAGACGTGGCGCTCGAGGTCGCAGCAGATCGCGACCGTGTCCTGCGAGACGTCGCCGATGTCGACGACCGCCTCGCTCGGCAGCTTCGCCTCGGCGAGCGTGTAGTGCTTGAACTGGAGCTCGGGTGCGAGCTCCATCAGTCGTGGCCAGTCCGGGCAGGTGCGGGAGCTCATCGGGAGTGCGGGCGGCGCGGGCAAGCTGGGGCGGGCGGTCGTCGAGGAGTTGGCTCAACACGGCTGGGATGTGGTCGTGTTCGACCGGGCGCGTCCGCCGGCGGGGCCGCGGCCGGGCACGGTATTCGTGCCGATCGACCTCACCGACTACGGCCAGGTGCTCGACGCGATGTCGGGGGTCGAGGAACGCTACAGCCGGCCCGATGCGCTGGTGCATCTCGCCGCTGTTCCGGCGCCGGGGCTCGTGCCTGACCACCAGACCTTCCTCAACAACATGACCAGCACCTGGAACGTGGTCAGCGCGGCCCGCCGGGTCGGGGTGACCAACATCGTCTGGGCCTCCAGCGAGACCGTGCTCGGGCTGCCGTTCGACACACCGCCGCCGTACATCCCGGTGGACGAGGAGTACGCCCCGCGTCCGGAGTCGACCTATTCGCTGGTGAAGACCCTCGAAGAGGCGATGGCCGTTCAGCTGTGCCGCTGGAACCCGGCACTGAAGATGATCGGTCTGCGCTTCTCGAACGTGATGGAACCGGCCGACTATGCCCGATTCCCCGCCTTCGAAGATGACCCCGCGTCCCGGAAGTGGAACCTGTGGGGCTACATCGACGCCCGCGACGGTGCGCAGGCGGTTCGGCTCGCGCTGGAGTCGGACCTGACCGGGACCGAGGTGTTCATCGTCGCCAACGCGGACACTTGCATGACGCGGCCGAA
The DNA here is from genome assembly GCA_963791205.1 of uncultured Actinomycetes bacterium. Taxonomy (GTDB): domain Bacteria; phylum Actinomycetota; class Thermoleophilia; order Gaiellales; family Gaiellaceae; genus JACCTU01. Next base: position 8,782 of record CAWBRK010000016.1, on the reverse strand, counting down.
TGCGGAGCTGATCGCCGAGTTCTATCCCGGCGTCGAGGTCCGGGACGACGTCGGCGAACACGACACGCTGCTGTCGATCGACAAGGCGAAACGGCTGCTCGGCTACCGGCCGGCCCACAGCTGGCGAGACGCCGCGACGTCCTGAGCCTCATGCGAGCAACGGCCGCATGAACGATCGGTCGTAGCGCAGCACGCAGCCGCTGTCATCGCGGATCTTGTCGGCCGCGATGAAGTCGGGGTCGGTGCCGAAGCGGGTGCGATAGGTCTCGTAGTCGGCCAGTGAGGGGAAGGAGAACAGCGCGATCGCCCGATCGCTGGCTCCCTCACCCGGCAGGAAGTAGCCGTGGTGCGTCCCGCCGTGCTGGTTGACCAGCCTGATCCAGGCTTGGGCGAATCGTTCGAAGGCCTCGACCTTGCCCGGGTCGATCGTGTACTCCACCACGCACGTGATCACGGTTCCGAGCGTATCCACGCGCGGACGATGTCAAGCGGAGGTGACGAGTTCGATGAGTTCGGTACGCCGGCCCGGTCTGACTCAACGAACCTGGGAAGACCACAGGCCACCCGAGCCGATCCCGCAGAGGAGACAACAAAGATGGCGAGATTCCTGACCATTGGGTACGGCGACCGCGAGGGGTACGACCGCACCGACCCGGCCGTGCTCGAGGCGGCTCATGCTCATGACGCACAGCTGAGCGCCGAAGGCACCGAGATGGGCATCGCCGGCAACCCGGTGCAGGTCCGCAACCACGACGGTGCTGGCGTCGAGCGGGAGGCCGGCCCCTTCATGCGATCCGCGCTGCCGGTGGCCGGCTTTGCCGTGATCGAGGCCGCCACCATGGAGGAAGCGGTGGACATCGTCTCGCAGAGTCCGTGCGCCGTCGCTAAGGGCGTCATCGAGGTGTGGCCGTTGCTCGAGTCGCCCGAGGCTGCTGGTCGCTGAAGCGGAGTCACCGGGCGTCGGCGACCAGGTAATCGGGTACGGCGAACGGCTCGATGCTCCAGCCGAAGGCCTGGGACGCGTCAGCTGCCGGAGTTCAGCTGGTCCAGTTGTCTTTGCACGGCGATCACCTCGTGATGCTCGGGACCGAGGACGCGTCGTTTGACGTCGAGGACCTGGTGGTAGGTCCGTTCGGCCCGACGGGCCTCTCCGCGCGCCGCGTACAGCGCAGCGAGGCTCAATCGCACGCCGGCGACTTCGTAGTGGTCGGCGCCGAAGTGCTGCTGCCAGATCGCGCGGGACTGCCGCAGCATGACTTCAGCTTCGGCGTCGCGGCCTTGACCGAGCAATAGGGCGCCGAGGACGGCGAGGTCGGCCGCGGTGCCGGTCGAATCAGGCCCGTCGCCCCAGACGCGGAGGTGGAGGGCCCGGCGTGCCTTGGGCTCCCCGACGGTGAAGCGATGCTGGGCGTGGTCGAGTCCGGCCAGGTTGTGGAGCAGGCCGGCAAGATACGGGTCGTCGGGTCCGAGGTCTGCCTCGACGAGGGTCAGTGCGCGGTGGAACGTGCAGGCGGCGTGGGCGTACTGCCGCGTGACGGTGAAGACGATGCCGAGACCGTTCAGAGCGGAGGCCACCAGGACGGGATCGGCCGGCTGGAGGTGCTCGGCGAGGGACAGGGCTTCGCGGTGCCGGTCGACAGCGTCGGTATGGCGCCCGAGCAGCCGGAGCGTTTCGCCGAGCCGATTGAGCACGATCGACTGCTGGCGGTCTCGTTCGGCGGGGTGCGGCGCGGCTCTCAGCAGGGTCAGGGCCAGGCAGTGGAGGTGGGCCGCCGCACTGAGATCGACCAAGGCTCGGCGGGCTTGCGCGACGAGTTCCAGACCGGCGACGAGGAGTTCGCGGTCGGAGACGCTCAGGTTGCCCGGATGGCTGATGTTCGGGTCGGGGAGGCGGCCGAGCGCCCATTGGCCGGATGTTTCGGCGGTTTCCACGTCGGCGCGGTTGAGCGCGGCCTGGCCTCGGTGGATGGCCCGGCGGGTACGGGCGGCCCAGCTGAACGGCGACTCGAGCCGCGTCGAGCCGGAGCCGGCCGAGAGGCTGATCGCCACGGAGGCGTCGGCTACCGATGCCATTGCGGGTCCCGGTGGTACATGTGGTGGCCACGCTCAAGGGCAGCGGGGTGTCCGCTGATGTCGGTCATCCACACTCCTCATTCGGAAATCAGCGCTTTCTTCCATCGCGCCTACTCGAGCCTCCCGTCTGGCGGATCCCGATTACCAGGGACAGAGTTCCCCGAGAAGCCGGGAATCCTTCTCCGGCCAGCGCCACCGGCACGATGAAAGGCTTCATCGAAGACGGTTTCACCGTATTGCAACGATTGCACATGACTATGGGTTTCACCGTACGCACATTTGCGTATGGACAAATGGCCGTACTGCGTCAACCCTTGGATTATCTCGAAACCCTAACAAGGTGCCGAGGCTGACGTACTGAATAGATTTTATTTCGGCAACCGCGGGGAATGATGCGGCTCACATCGCCATTCACTTGGACTGCACGACTGCGACGCATATTGCAGCGTGGCGAGGTCGCTTTCGCGCGCGGCGATCCGGCGACGGCCGAACGGGCCGGGCGGACGGTCTCTCAACAACTGGACCAGATGTCCATCCAGATCGACCCCTTCGACTTCCGGGAACTATCGGTGTCCGCGTTGGAGCTCAGAGCGCGGGTTCGACGCGAACGCGGCGACCTCCGGCAGGCGGTGGTCTTCCACCGGTCTGCCTTGTCGGCTCTCGACGACGCCCACTACGGCGCCCTGGCGGCCATCGTGCATGTGCGACTGGGGGAGACGCTGCGGGTCCTCGGCCACTACCCCGAGGCCGAGCGGCACCACGACCGTGCCGTGGCGATGGCCCGTGATCTGTGTGCTGCTGATCCGTTGATTCTGGTCGCCGCGTTGAACGGCCTAGGACTCCTCTACAAGGACACTGATCGGTTTGTCGACGCCGCCTGCCATTACCAATCGGCGCTCGCGATCGCTGAAGGGGTCGTCGGTCACAGCGGTAAGGAGTTGGCCGACCTCCATCACAACCTCGCAGAACTCGAACCGCGTACAGCACCGGTTCTTCCACGGCGAGCCCCATGCCCGGCGTGCCATCCAGTTGCGGCAGATAGCGCCTGGGCTGAACTCGACCGCAGCAGCAGGCGATTTCGCTGTACTCGGTGCCCTGCTGATCGGAAAGGGTCGCTACGACGAAGCCGAGGATGCCTTGGACAAGTCCCTGCGCATCTGGGTCAGACACTTCGGACCAGATCACTATGAAGTCGCCACCGTCACAAATTGCCTCGCGGCTCTCTATACGGCCCGTGGTCAACACGCACGAGCTGAGGGCGCCTACCGCACCGTGATCGACATCAAGCAGCGAGTCCTCGGGGCGGACAATGCTGAAGTCGTGGCTCTGAAACAGCATGTCGATCGACTGGCCCGTACGTCGAACGGTTCCGCTGGTCGCCGTGGTGAGAACGAGAACACCGACCGCAGGTAGCGAAAGGCGGCGGGTACTTCGGGGGCAACGCTGGAGTGAGAAAGTAAGCAGGCTGGGCCTCAGCGCCGGAACACCTCGAATTCGCCGACCTGCACGCCGCCCGCGCCGTGACCGGCGGTGATGCTCAGCCGCATCAACCGGGCGGCGACGGCCGGAAAGATCATCAGGTGCGGTCCGGCGGTGTCGGGCAGGGTGACCTTGGCCACCACGGTCCAGGTGCTGCCGTCAGTGGAGGCCTGGACCTCCACCAGCCGTGGACCGTGACCGGGCGGCGCGGATATCCGGACGCTGTCGACGTTGCTCGTCGCCTGCAGATCGACCTTGAGGTTCTGCGGTGCTGTGGCCGTGGGCATCGCGGCGGCCGCCCAGAACGTGGTCGGGCCGTTGTCGGTCGCGTTCGACGGCGGTCGACCGGCGGCGCTGGACGTGGCAAGGGTCGGGACCCGATAGGCGGCGTTCACCCGGGGTTGTACCGGTCGTGGATCGACACCTCCTGGATGCTGACCCAGTCGTTGGCCGGGCGGACACGCCGGTCACCGTGAGCCGGGCGTACCGCAGGTCGATCGGTCCGGTGCTGAAGTCGTCGACCAGCGAGCCGGTGGTCGTGTTGGCGGTCCGGTCGACGACCCGGGTCCACTTCACGCCGTCGATCGAGATTCGATGGCGTACCCGATGGGTTGGCAGCTGCTCAGAAATCCCGACGGCTGCAGCGCCGCCTGTCGAGGTCGTTCCAGGCCGGGCCAGGACCGGCAGGCAGGTCGCGTGTTCGAGGATCCGGAACGAATATGGACGGCGCCGACCGGGAGTCGGCAATCGGCCGGCCTCCCTCCTCCGAACGGAAGCCTCTCTATCACAAAGGACGACCGGATCCAACGTCCCCTCAACCGCCGACACCTGCTTCGCGGCGGAGCCGTGCTTGCCGGCACAGCGGGGGCGACCGTAATCGGCGCTGCTCTCGGACCATCCGCGGCCGAGGGCTGCCGACGGCGATTCCCTGCTGTTGGGCTGTCTAACGCGAGCGAATCCTTGACGATGCTAACCATCGACGGCGCCACAGCGGCGATCAGCCGGCGTTGTCGCTGGTGAACGCGAACGCGCCGGCGCGCGAACATCACCACGGCCACTGCGAACGCGTTTCCAAATTTCGGCTCAAGGCGGGCGCCTGGCTCGATGTGGGAATCATCCCGACGGATTTCGTCGGACTCGACGCGGTCTTTGTGAACGTCACGGCGGTGAAGCCGGTCAAGAACGGTGTGGTGACCGCGTACCCACCGGGTGGCGGGCCCCTGACGTCGACGGTGAACTTCCCGAAAGGCCAGACCGTCGCCAACGGTGCGTTCATCGGGGTCGGCGTGGCCAGAGAGGTCAACCCTGACTGGCCGGCTTCTGCAGACTGGTTCGTGATCCGGATTTACACCACAACGGTCACTCACCTGGTCATCGACTTGACGGGCGTTACTCTGCGTGGAATTGCCGGGGCCACGTCCAGCAAAGTGGGTCGGGCCAAGCAGCGCAAAGCGGCGAAAGCCAACCGGATGAAGCGAGTATTCCGGTAGCCCATTGGTCAACGCTGAACTGACAGCTTGAGACCGTTGGCCCCGTGCTCATGCAATTCCGGCAGTCGTTGGACGGTTGGCGCCTAAACCTGAGCGTTCGTTCGACCCGCTACTTCTTGTTCTTCCGGGCTAGCGCTTCCTTGCGGGCGGCGACCTTCTCGAGCATCCGGTCGACCGCGTCGTCCATGGTCTTGCCGTCCCCGACGAACAGCGGGTTGGCCTGATTGCCCCACTGGATCGCGCCCTTGCCGACGAGCGCGTTCTTCGTGTTCTCGATCATCTGGTTGGACACGCAGAAGGGTGCCCCTCGAGTCATCCGGGCGATGGCATGCCCCTGCTCCTCGAGCTTGTCGTTGCGTACCATCTCGTCGCTGGCGTGGATGCCCACACTGAATCCGTCCAGGGTGGCACCGGCGCGGGCCAGGACCTCGGCGCCCACGGTGGCGAAGCCGGTGCAGACCAGACCACGGCGTCCGGTGATGGACGCCCTGGCACCGAACAGGTCCGGCACCTTGAGTTTCAGATCCGCGACGCTGGCGATCCCGCGATGGACGAAGAACGCCGACGCGAAGCTCGTGTACGCCGCGAACACCTCGGCGTTGCCCTTGCTCGCCAAGGCGGTGAAGAAGGTCTGCGCGTCCGTCCGGCCGGGAATCACCGGGGCCGACCGTCCGGTCGCCTTCGCCATCTGGTCTCGGGCCTCGATCTGCTGACCCCAGGAGTTGGCGAAGTCGACGAAGAAGTCGTAGTCGACCGCACTGCCGAACACGTCCCCGAACTCCTCGCCCAGCCCGCCGGCCAACATGGACTTGATGTCGGCGATCTCCTTCGCCGTGGGGGCGGCCCTGAAGGCCGGATTGTTCAGGGCCAGGAACGCCCGGAGCAGCACGTCGATCCGCTGGGCCGAGGTCGCCTTCTTGGCTGACTCGGTCCGGACCTTCTGCAGTTCGCTGATGGACGTGTTGAGGTACTTGATCACATCGGAGAGCGATCCGTTGTTCTGTAGCGCCCCTTCGATCGCCTTGAGGTTCTTGGCCAGTCCTTTGACATCGATGCCGGCGTCGATCTTGGCGACCAGTTCGATCGCCTTGGTGACGGCCTCGCGGCTCTGGTTGCGGAAGTGGCCGCCCTCCAACTGGTCGGCCCGGTCACCGCTGTTCACGAGGGGTTTCGCCTTGGCGGCCAGGGCGACAGCGGTCTTGAGCGACGCGATCGACGGGTCAGCCTTGTCGGCGGCGCCCTGCATGGTGGGGATGTAGCCGGCGATCTTGACCGCCGCGGCCTGCACGCTGGAGGCCTGCTTAGGGTCCAGGCCGACCACGGCTGCCTTGTCGGTGACGTTCTGGCGCTTCTTCTCGTCGTCGGCCCAGGCCTCGAAGTCTCGGAGCGACTGGCCGGCCTGATCCACCGGGTTCGGCTTGGACTTCGGCTGCCGCTGCACCACCCAACCGGCCACGAGGTGCGGTTCCTGACGGGTGAGCAGCGCGGTGGCCGCCGCGTTGCCGACGGTGCGCTGGAGGCGCAGCACGCCGGCGGGTCGCAGCGCGTGTAGCGGCTCATCAGCGCCGACCTCGCGGGCGAGGCCCTTCGGCATCAGAACGGGTCGGCGACGGCCGGGTGCGACGGTCGCCTTACGGAGATACTGACGCCCCATCTGTCACCTCGAAGTCCGCTCCACCTGGAGCCATCATCTCAGCCCAGTCGAGCCTGCGGGATGAGTTTGGGTCCGCGCGACGGTCTACCGTCTGACCGAACACTCATTGACGGAGGCCACGATGACTGCAGAACCCGCCACCCATCACCTGGACGTCCCCGGCGGCAGCGTCTACTACGAGGTCCGAGGGTCCGGGCCGTTGCTACTGGTGATCGGGCAGCCGATGACCAGCGGACCGTTCGGCCCGCTGGCCGATCTGCTCGCGGCGGACCACACCGTGGTGACGTACGACCCGCACGGCGTCGGCCAGAGCACCGTCGACGACCCGTCGCTGGCCGTGACGCCCGAGGTCGAGGCTGACGATCTGGCCCTCGTCGTCGACGCGGTCGGGGGCGGGCCGGCGGACGTGTTCGGCTCCAGCGGCGGCGCCGTCGCCGGACTCGCCATGGCCGTCCGGCATCCCGACAAGGTCCGCACCCTGATCGCGCACGAGCCACCGGTCTGTGAGTTGCTGCCCGACGCGCCGTACCTGCGCGCGGTGGTCGACGAGATCGAGGACACCTACCGCGAGTTCGGCTCGGGGGCGGCCTGGGGGAAGTTCGTCTCTTTCGTCATGTACGACGGACCGGTGACCGAGGCCGGTGTGCCGCCGGCCACCTGGCCGCCCGAGAGTCAGGGCGGCGCGGGTGACGACTCGGGAGCCGGTGAGCCGCCGCCGGCCCCGTCGGAGAAGGACCAGGCCGACACCGAACTGTTCTTCCTCCGCATGCTGAAGCCGTTCACCCGCTACGAGCCAGACCTTGACGCCCTCGGCTCGGGCCGGCCGCGCGTCGTGGTCGCCGTCGGGGCGACCTCCCGAGACGAGGCGGCCGCCCGCTCCACGCGTGCACTGGCCGAACGGCTCGGCACGCTGGCGACGTCTTTCCCGGGCGACCACGGTGGCTTCATGGCCGACCCGGCCGGCTTCGACCAGGCGATCCGCCATGTGCTAGAGCAGTCCAGGTAGGGACCGAGCCAGGGATTCGAGTCCCTGTCGGTCGGGACATCGCGCGGTTAGGTTCGCCGGGTCAGCCGATCGATGAGGAGGCGCCGATGTCCATCACTACCGACCCGCTGGAGGTTCGCGGGATTCACCGGTCGGCGACCGCCGGCACCGTCGCACCGATCTGGTTCTGGGCCACGCTGGCCCTGCTGGCGGTGCTGCATGGCGTGATCGACGTCAGCGGGCATCAACTGCTGAGGTATGGCTTCCTGATGTATCTCGGCTTCTTCGCATACGGCGCGCTCACTCTGATCTTCGTCTGGGGACTGCGGCAACGCCTGTGGCCCGGCCGACGGTCGACGGCAGCGCTGATCTTCCTGGCCCTGTTCGGCTGCGGACCGCTGCTCGCCGTCTTCACCATGGGCGTCGAGCAGGGGCCGCCGCAGTCGTGGCATGCGGCTCTGCACTTCAGCGGGCTGCTGTTGGTGACCCTGATGCCGATCATTGCGTTGCCGCTCTTCGCCAGCGCGGTGTGGAGCGATCCGCGGTGGCGGGGCGTGGGTCCGTTCTCGCTCGTCGTCGCCGGCGTCGTGACCGCCGTGGTCTTCCTGCCTCCCGCACCGGCGGTAGGGTACGCAATCTGGACCGGGCCGGGCTCGATGGTTGATATCGCGTTGATCGGATCGTGGCAGATAGTGGGGTCGCGCCGACTGGCGCGGCTTTCGAAGCGGCCGGAAAGCATGGGCGAGACAGCGAAGGCGTCGACGGACGAGAATACGGTGAAGTAGCTCCTCGATCTCGGCGGAGGTGAGCGCGGGTGGGTCGCACCGTCCTGACTGTGGCCGGGGTTCTCGCGGTCGCGGCGACCGCCATCGTCACCGCCGCCTCCGCGACAGTCGACGGTGGGTTCTTGATTCGGCTGCTGTTCGTGGCCTGTTGGCTGGCCGCCGCCGTGGTCGTCGCGCGCCGCGGCGGCCCGGGTGCGGAGAATACGGCGACGATCGTCTTCCTGATCTCGTTCCCGGTGGCCTTCTCCGGTACCAGCGCCGGTCTGACCATCCTGGATGCGACCTGGCGGGCGGTGGGGTCGATCGCCCTCATCGT
>CAWBRK010000015.1:0-17750 GCA_963791205.1 uncultured Actinomycetes bacterium | reverse complement strand
CGAGGCGCCGCAATGTTCGGTACCGGTCGGGACTCGTTCCGAACGCACGCCGGAACTGCCGTGCGATCGTGAAGCGGTCGGCGCCGGCGATCTCCTCGAGCGTCGATGCAGGCGTCGGCTCGGCCGCATGCACCGCGAGGTATTCGCGAACGCGGTCGACGGCGTCGACGTCGAGCGGTCCGCGGGGCGCCGGTCGCCCGCCGAGGGTGCGCAAGGCGTCTGCGACCACCGCTGCGACGTCGGCGCGCGCGAGCTCTCCGATCGGCTCGTCGATGTCGGCGAGCAGCGAGGCAATGAGCTTCGTCCCCGGCGACGACACCTGGACCGGTTCGGCGACGAAGGGCAGCTCGCCGTCGCCGAGAGCCTCGCGAACGAGCTCGGGCGCGATGTAGAGGATGCGGTAGCCGAAACCATCGTCAGTCCCGGGCGCGCCGTCGTGCGTCTCGTCCGGATGAAGGACGTGCAGCTGTCCGGGCAGACAGACGCGTCGCATGCCCCGATACCGGAACGTCTGCACGCCGGCTGTCGTCACGCCGATCGCGTACGTGTCGTGCCGGTGTGGCTCGAACGCACAGGTCGACAGGAACACCTCGGCGCGCTCGAGCCCGCGGCGCGCTCGCCCCGAACCGAATCGTGTTCACGCGCGAGCTGCACGATCGTTCAAGACGATCCGCATCGACGCCTCGTAGCGTCTCGCGCATGCACCAACGGTATCGCGGGCGCGATGCCTGACGGAGGAGCGGCCACGGCGCTCGTGCTGACGTCGCTCGCGATCATGGGCAGTCCGGGGCCCGCGACGATCAGCCTCACGGCAGCCGGTTCGGCCTTCGGCGTCCGGCGGTCGCTCGGCTACCTCGCCGGGATCGTCGTCGGGACGACCGTCGTCCTGCTCGCGGTCGCATTGGGGATCACGGCCGCGCTGCTCGCGCTGCCCGCTGTGCGGCCGCTGCTGATCGCGGTCTCGGCGGCGTACATCCTCTGGCTTGCGTACCACGTCGCGACCGCCGGCCCGCACTCGGACGCGACAGCCTCCGACGCGCCCTCACTCGGCGGCGGCACCCTGCTCGGCGTCGCCAACCCGAAGGCGTGGGTCGCGATCGCGGCCGTCTTCGCGGGCGCCCGTCTCGCCGACCACGCGCTCGCCGACGCCGCCGCGAAGATCGCGGTGCTGACGGTGATGATCGTGCTGATCAACGCGGCCTGGCTCGTCGCCGGTGCATCCCTCGCGCCACTCTTCCGCGACCCGCGGCGCTCGCGCGTCGTGAACGTCCTTCCTCGCCGTCGCGCTCGTCGTCGCGACGGCGCTCGCCGTGCTGCACTAGTTCGCGACGAGGTCGCGGCGGCGGAAGATCGCGAGCGCGCCGATCGCCGCCGCGACCCCGATCGCGACCATCACGACGGCCGATGTCAGCGCGAACGGCTCGGCCGGGACGAACGCGACGTGGTGGAACGGCGATAGGGCGAGCACCCACTCCGGCACGTCCAGCAGGCCGCCGACGCTTTCCCACAGGAACGAGACCGCGACGAGCGCGTACGCGATCGCGACGCCTGCCCTCGGCACGATCGCGTAGGCGAGGGCGCCGAAGCCGAGGAAGAGCAAGGCGGCGGGGAGGCAGTTCGCGCCCGCTTCGAGCAACCGCCCCAGCGCGACGTTCGCCCCCGACGAGCTCGCGCCGAGCCACGCGAACACACCGGCGGCCAGCGCGAGGACCACGGCGCCGGCCGCCGCGACTGCAAGCCGTCCGGCGAGCCAGCGCGCGCGCGAGACCGGCTGCGCGAGCAACGTCTCGAGGCGCTGCTCGGCCTCTTCCTCCCGGACCGCGCCGAGCTCGAACGGCCCGAACAGGCTGATCGCCAGCACGAAGAAGACGAACGCGAACCCGAGGAACCCGGCGGGCGTGTCGGGGCTCGTCGCGCCGAGTTGCTCGAGCTGCTGCTGCAGGTTCTCGGAGAGCGCGGACGCGACGCTGTCGGAGACCACGCCCATGATCAGCGCGTACACCGCGATCCCGGCGAGCCACGCGAGGAACCCTCCGCGCAGCATCCGCACCGCCAGGCCTTCGTGCGAGGAGAGCAGCCAGAACTGCGGCTCGCGGGTGTCGTGGGCGGCGAAGAGCCCGGCCGCGACGTCGCGCCGCAGCCAGATGCGTTCGGAGGCGACGAGCAGCAACGCCGTGCTCGCGACATGCAGGACGAGCACGGCGGGACGCGGTTCGGCGAACGGCCGGAGCTCCTCGGACCATCCGAGCGGCGTCGTCCAGCGGAGCCACCCGAGCCCCGAGGCCGTGTCGGCGACCATGCGCAGGAGGAGCGCGAGCGCGAGCACGCAGGCGCCGAGCGCGAGCGCGCCGCGTCGCGTCGGCGCGAGCTGGCTGGCGACCGCTCCGACGCCGACGAACACCGGCAGCGGCGAGACGATCGCGAGCGCGAGGTAGGCGGAAGGACCCACGCCGGGCCGTGCGGTCAGGACTCCGGCGAACAGCGCGAGCCAGAGGACGACGGCGCCGGCTGCGATCGCAGCGAGCGCGGCAACGTAGGCGGCGCGCCGCCCGAGGATCCCGGACAGCACGAGTTCCGCCCGGCCGCTCTCCTCCTCCGCGCGCAACGCGCGAACCGCAGCGAGCACGCCCCAGAGCGCGCTGAAGATCGACAGCGACCCGAGGAGCCGCCAGCCGGCGTAGCCGCCGACGGTAAGCAGGTCGTGCGGAACGCCGTAGAGCAGGCGCACCGCGGTGGTGTCGCCGATGCTGCGCGCGAACTCGAGCCGATCCGCGCGCGTCGGGTACGCCGCGCGATAGCCGAGGACTGTCGCCGACGATGCGAAGAGAAAGAGGAGCGCAAACGAGATCGTCCTCGTGCGCGCGTCGCCGAACGAGCGAAGCGCGACGGCCCTAGTCGGGTTCATCCGCCCCGTAGTGGTGCAGGAAGATCTCCTCGAGCGAGGGCTCGCGGCTCGTCAGCGCGACGACCGGGTGACGCGCGAGCTCTTCCAGCAGCGGCTGCACCTCGCCGGTCACCTCGAGCCGCAACGCGTTCGCACCGGCGCTCGCGACGCGAACGCCCGGAAGCGGCGGCAGCTCCGGCGGCAGCCCGGGGAACGTCACCTCGAGCGTCTGCGCGCTCAGGTGCCGGAGCTCGTCCAGCGTCCCCTCCTCCACGAGGCGCCCGGCGCGCAGGATGCCGACGCGGTCGCAGAGCGCTTCTACCTCGCTGAGGATGTGTGAGCTCAGGAACACCGTTTGCCCGCGCTCCTTGCCCTCGCGCACCGTCTCCCGGAACGCCACTTCCATCAACGGGTCGAGACCGCTCGTCGGCTCGTCGAGGATGAGGAGCTGGGCACGCGTCGCGAACGCGGCGATCAGCTGCACCTTCTGGCGGTTCCCCTTCGAGAGCGCGCGGATCTTCTTCGCTGTGTCGAGCTGGAAGCGCTCGACGAGCACGTCGCGGTATGTCGTGTCGGTCCCGCCGTGCACGCGCGCGAGAAACTCGAGCGTCTCCGCGCCGGTCAGCGCTGGCCAGAGCGCGGGCTCGCCCGCGACGTACGCGATCTGCCGATGGGCCTCGACCGGCTCGCGCCACGCGTCGATGCCGAACAGGTCGGCGCGCCCCGTCGTCGGCCGGTGCAACCCGAGCAGCAGGCGGATCGTCGTCGTCTTGCCCGCGCCGTTCGGGCCGAGGTAGCCGTACACCTCGCCGGACTTCACGTCGAGGTCGAGCCCGTCGAGCGCGACCGTCGTGCCGTAGCGCTTGCCGAGCTGCTCCGTCCGGATCGCGTCAGACATGCGCGAGCACGCCGTCGAGCGGACGAGGGACCCGGCCGAGGTCGAGCGCCCGCACGAGCAGCGCGCCGGAGCGGATCTTGCGGCCGCTGTGTGTTCCGATGAAGCGCCGAAGCTGCTGCTCCGGCGAGCGGCCGCGCCACGCGGGCTGCTTCTGGAAGGTGCGGAACGCCGGGAGCTCGCCCTGCGTCGCGAGCACGTTCTCGACGGCGGCGACGCCGAGCGCCCGGATCAGCTCGTCCTCGAGGTCTGCGTCGCAGACGTAGAAGCCGAGCGCCTCCATATCTTCGCGGGTGAGGGCGCGGCCGCGCCCGGCACGCTCCAGCGCACGTCTGAAGTCGCCCTCCTCGCCGGCGTCGCACAGCCCCGCGACGCGAACGTCGCCGCGAAGCTCGCTCAGGAACCGTCCGATCGCTTGCGCACCTCCGATCGGCACGATCACGACCTCCTCCGCCTCGAGGTCACGGCCGCGGCGCTCCGCGAGCGCCTCGAGCGCGCGCTTGTCGCTCACACCCTCGACGAGCACGACGGCCCGCGCGCGCATGGTAGGAAGGAGGTTCATCGTGCGGACCCAGTACTACACGGCGACGACGCTCGACGGCTTCATCGCCGACCCGAACAACTCGCTCGACTGGCTGTTCACGCGGGAGCGCGACCCGGAGGGCGCGCTGACCTACGAGGCGTTCATCGCCGACGTCGGTGCGCTCGCGATGGGCTCGACGACGTACGAGTGGATCCTCGACCACGAGTTCGCGGACAAGGAGCCGTCGGAGTGGAAGTGGCCGTACGAGATCCCCTGCTGGGTCTTCACGCATCGCCGGCTGACGGTCGTTCCGAACGCGCAGATCGAGTTCGTGAGCGGGGAGGTCGGCCCGGTGCACGAGCGGATGGTCTCCGCCGCCGAGGGACGCAACGTCTGGATCGTGGGCGGGGGCGACCTCGCCGGGCAGTTCGCCGATGCGGGGCTGCTGGACGAGGTGATCGTGTGGCTTGCTCCCGTCACGCTCGGTGCGGGAGCGCCGCTGCTCCCGCGCAGGGTCGAGCTCCGCCTCGACGAGGCGGGGCGGAACGGCGACTTCGTGGCAGCGAAGTACTCGGTCGTGCGCTGAGCTACGCGGCCGCGGCGGCGGGCTCCCGCTCGTCGACCGGCTGCTGCTCTCCTTCCGGACCGGGCTCGTGCCTGACCGACGTGAGCACCGCGGCCGAGCCGGCAGCTCCGGCAGCGAGCGCCGCGACCGCCCAGGGCGTCCCCCAGCGACTGCGCCCGAGCATTGCGTCGACCGACGGGCTGCCGGGCCCGTTCTCCGTCAAGCCGAAGACCGCCAGGAGCAGGACGAGGTTGTACTCGTAGCCGCCGCTGCTCGTCCAGATGCCCTTCTCCCAGTGGACGGTCTTGATCGCGGTGATCATCGAGCCGGACAGCGCCGCCGCGGCGAGCGGCGTCGCGGCGCCCAGTGCGAAGAGAAGACCGCCGGCGGTCTCGGAGGCTCCCGAGGCGAGCGCGTACCGCTGCCCCGGCTTGAGGCCGACCTGCTCGAAGAACTGCCCGGTTCCTTCGGGGCCGCCGCCGCCGAACCAGCCGAAGAGCTTCTGCGTGCCGTGGCCGACGAAGAGCAGCCCGATCGTCAGGCGTGCGAGAAAGCGAAACAGACCCATTGCGACTCCTTTTTGGAGTCGTCTGCCCGAATGCCGTCGGCCTACACCTCCTTCAGCGGCCGCCCTCGATCTCGGCAAGACGGTGCGCAACGAGCTGCTCGAGCGCGGCGTCGGGGAGCGGACGCTCGGGCGAAAACCGCACCGTGCCCTTCGACAGGTCGAAGCCTTCGAGCGCCGGTCGCGCCGCGTCGACTGCGTCAGGGCTGAACGGGAACACGCTGAGGTGCTTCTTGCCTGCGCGGACGCCAAGCAGCGGCCGCTTCCGGTAGATGAACGCCGGCATCCCGTAGCTCGTCCCCTCCGCGGCATCGGGCACTCGGGCGTGCACGAATCGGCGGATCCGCTCCAGCTCGCCCCGCTGGGGCTCCGGAACCGTTGCGAGGTAGTCGTCGAACGTCGTCAGCCCGAGAACTCCACAGCCTCGGCATGTTCGACGATCTCGTCCGCCGTGGGCGGCGAAAGAAGCAGCTCGACCATCTCCTCGGCACGCGGATCGTCGGTCCCGCGGTAGCGGCGGATCGCCTCGTCGAGGTCGTACTCGGTTCGGCGCAGCTCGACGTCGGGGCCGAGCACCGCCCAGTACGCGGAGCCCGGCAGGCCTCCGTAGGGCATCCCGACGCTGCCCGCGTTGATCGAGCGGATCCCGGCGATGTCACGGTCGAACTGGATGTGGGTGTGCGCGCTCACGAGCACCCGCTCGTCGACGCCTTCCATGAACGCACGCACGCGCGCCTCGGGCGTTGCATACGTGATCACCTCCTCGTCGCTCCGCGGCGAGCCGTGGCAGAAGCGAACGGCCCCGAGGCCCTCGATGGCGACGCTCGCGCCCTCGACGAAGCGCCCGACGAATGCGTGCTCGTCGTCGGTGTGCGCGTCGCGCATCCAGCGCTCGCGCGGCGTCGTCAAATGTCCTTCCGACAGGGCGCGGTCTGCGTTTCCGCGGATGAAGATCGTCTTGGTGCGGATCCCGTCGACGAGCGCGAGCGTCTCGTGCGGCAGCGGCCCCCACGTGAGATCGCCTCCGAACACGACGAGGTCGGCATTGATCGCCTCGAGCTCGTCGAGGACCGCCGCGAGGGCAACAGCGTTCCCGTGGACGTCGGAGAGCACGGCGGCTCGTCTTGTCACGCCGATATGTTGCTCGAGAACCCTTGGCAGTCGAAGAGCTCCCACTCCGTCGGCGTGTCGCGCGGTTGAGCGCGCTCAGTCTGGCGCTGATCGCACTGGCCGTCGTCGGTGTCGCGGTCGCGCTGTGGGTTGCGTTCCGTGCCGAGCCGAAGGACATCGTCGGCCTGCTTCCGCTCGGAGCGAGCGACGACATTCCGTCCGTGTCGCTCATCTTCGCCGCAGGCGCCGCGGCGGCCGCGTTCTTCGTCGGCCTCGCGGCGTTGCACGCCGCCGCGGCGATGCGCGTGCTCGCCCGCGATCGCCGGATCCCTCCGCCGCTCTCGCCGGAGGTGCGCCGCCTGCGCGGCGTCATGCTGACACCGCTCGGCCCTTCGACCGTGCGGCTCGTCGACGAGCCGGAGCTCCCGGCCGGCAGGCTTCCGGACGAGCCGGGCGCACCCCCGCTGCGACTGACCGTGCTGGTGCCGGCCCACAACGAAGCCGCCACGATCGCCGCGACGTTGACCTCGCTCTGGTCGCAGACGAGGCCTCCCGATCGTGTCCTGGTCGTCGCCGACAACTGCGACGACGACACGGCCGAGATCGCACGGGCGAACCGCGCGGAGGTCTTCACGACGGTCGCAAACACGGAGAAGAAGGCGGGAGCCCTCAACCAGGCGCTCGCGGAGCTGTTCACCACGATCGACGCGAACGACGTCGCGATGATCATGGACGCCGACTCGGTCATCGTCCCCGAGTTCCTCGAGACCGCGATCGGACGTCTCGAGGCAGACCCCGAGCTGATCGCGGTCGGCGGCGTCTTCTACGGTGAAGAGGGCGCGGGCCTCGTCGGCCAGCTGCAGCGCAACGAGTTCACGCGCTATCAGCGCACCATCTCGCGGCGCCTCGGCAAGGTGTTCGTGCTGACCGGCACCGCGTCGCTCTTCCGCACGTACGCACTGAAGGCGGTTGCCGACTCGCGCGGCGAGCTGCTCCCCGGCAGCCGCGGCCACGTCTTCGACACGCTGGCGCTCACCGAGGACAACGAGATGACGCTGTCGTTGAAGACGCTCGGGGCCAAGATGGTCTCGCCGATGCAGTGCCGCGTGATCACCGAGGTGATGCCGACGTGGCGCGCGCTGTGGCGCCAGCGGATGCGATGGCAGCGCGGCGCGCTCGAGAACATCGGCGCGTACGGGCTGACGCGCGCGACGATCCGCTACTGGCTGCAGCAGATCATGATCGGCTACGGGACGATCGCGCTCAACGCGTACCTGTTCCTGCTGACGATCACACTGCTCGCCGCGGACAGCTTCCAATGGGTCTGGTTCTGGGGGGCCATCGCCATGATCTTCGTCGTCGAACGCGTGGTCACCGTCTGGAGGGCCGGCTGGCGTGGGAGGGCGCTCGCGCTTCCCCTCTTCATCGAGATCGGCTACGACCTCGTGCTCCAGGCCGTGTACATCAAGTCGCTGTTCGACATCGCGACTGGGCGCGCTGCGGGCTGGAACTACGTGCCGCGGGACGTCGCGGCGCCCGAGGCGGTCCGCTCGTGACCCTCGGCGGCATCCTGCTTTCCTCCGACGTGCTGCACTCGGGCTGGTTCCAGGCGCTCGCGACCTTCGTCGCGATCAACACGCTCGTCTACGCGGGCCTGAGCCTGGCGAAGCTCGTTCCCCGTCGGCGCGCCTGAGTCAGACCAGCTCGGCCTTGCGTACGCGGACGAACCCCGCGGCACCGAGCGCGTCGGCGTCCACGAGCCGGCACATCCAGCCGTACCCGCTCTCCGGATCGGACTCGTCGTCCGGGGTTCCGAACGCGGCGAAGATGCGCCCGCCGCGAAAGTCCCACTCCTCGATCTGGTCGTGGTCGCGCTCGACGTCGTCGCGGAAGAGCCGCAGGTCCTCGCGCAGCCGTTCCTGCACCTTCGCGAGCCAGGACTCGCGCGGATCGCCGTTCGGGTCGACGCCGCACTGCTCGAGCAGGTCGTCCGGGATCTCCTCGATGACGAGCGCATCGATGAACCGCGAGGCGGCGTCCCACTCAGGCGGTTCGCCCGGCTCGAGCGCCACGAGCTCCACGCTCTGGCGCATGCGGTCGGCGCGTTCGAGCAACGACGAGGCCTCCTCCGGGAGCTCCTCCTCGGCACCGCGCGCGAGCGTGTGCTCGAGCTCGTGGTCGGGGACGTCGCCGTCCTGCTCGGCGAAGTCGCGCTCGGCGACGAGCTCGAGGAACGGCTCGCCCTCGTCGTCGCGCTCGAGCCGTTCGTCGGCGACGACCCAGCTGAGCGGCTGCCCGTCCTCGACCGTCGTGAAGGCGTGGCCGGGCCGCGGCGAGCCCGGCAGGTGGCGGCGAAGCGCGCCGGCCTCGCGACGGTCGTCGGGGTGGTGGAGAACGAGTCGATAGCGCGCGGGCTTCGCCGTCGCGCGCTCGCCCTCGACGTGCTCGATCAGCCAGTGCCGCCCGTCCTCCAGCAGGACGACGGAGCCCGGAACGAGCGGCTCGTCGGACGAGTAGCGGTGGACTCGCTCGTGGCCGAGCCGGTTGAGGTGCGAGACCTCGTAGTCGAAGCGCGTCGCCGTCAACTCACGAATCCTCGGTCTGGAGGCTAGAGCTTCGCGGCCCGCCGTGTAGGCAGTTGCACGTCAGTCGCGAGCTCGAGGAAGCCGATCTCGAGCATCTGCCGGGCGAGTACGAGGCCGGCCGCGCGCGCCTCGTCTCCGTCGACGGCCGCCGCCAGCGCCTCGCGCAGCGTGCTTCGACCCGTCGAGCTCGCGGACGAGCCGCGCCGTGGGTCGGTCGAGCTCGGCCGAGAACGGCAATCCGCGGTCGAGCCGGAGCGTGAGCGCGTCCGGCGTGCCAGCCGCCTTCGCGCGAAGCGCGTCTCCTGGGTGACGACCGCGTCGTCGACGACGCGCAGCCGCCGTTCGAGCAGCGCGTCGTCGGAGTCGAGCTCGGAGAGCCGGTCGTGCGTCTCGAAGAGCCTCCGCACATGCCGGCCCGCCGGGCGAAGCGCCGCCTGCGGCAGCGGCTGCGCCTCGAACCAGCCGTCCCGGCCGTCGGCGCGCTTGCGCAGCACCAGGCACGCGTAGCCGAGCTGCTCGATCCCGAGCTCGCGGTAGTACGCGAGCCAGCGGTCGAGCGCCTCGGCGTACGCCTCGGGCCGGTCGAGCAGGTCGCGGTTCCACACCGTCGCCGTCTCGATCGGGTCGTCGGTCGACGTGTGGAGCAGGAACGCGTCGCAGCCGGAGCCCTCGAGCCAGCTGCGCGGGCGCTCCGCGGGGTCGTCCGGGTCGAGCGCCCACGCGATCAGGACGCGACGCGAACGCGCCCGGCGCGAGCGCGGCGCGGCGCAGCGCGCACGACGTGCTCCGAGACCGCGTCCCCGCGCATCCCGCCGTCGCGGAAGAGGAAGGTGCTCTCCGGCGAGACGACGTACGGCGGATTCGCGACGACGAGGTCGAACTGCTCGCCCTCGACCGGCTCGAAGAAGCTGCCGTGCCGCGTCTCGACGTTGTCGACGCCGTTGAGCGCCGCGTTGAACGCCGCGTACCGAGCGCGCGCTCGTTGACGTCGGTCGCGACGACGTGCTCGGCGTGCGCCGCGAGCAGGATCGCCTGGATCCCGTTCCCGGTGCAGAGATCGAGCGCGCGCTCGCCCTCGCCGCGAACGGTGAGATGCGCGAGCGCGACGGACGGACGGTGCACGCCCGGCACGTGGTCGGCGTGCTCCTCGGCCGCGCCTGCATGATCGGACGCGATCAGCAGCTCGTCGTGCGGGACGATGCGTGCAGCTCCGTGGACGATGTCGTCGGCTGCGACGAGCAGCCCGGCGCCTGCGAGGAGCGATCGAAGCTCTGCGCCGACGAGCGTCGTCGAACCGCGTCGCGCGCGACGGGGACGCCGAGGAGGAACAGCCGGAGCAGGACGGCGAGCTCGTCGGCGTCGCCGAGCCGCCGCAGGTACGACGGCAGCTCGGGCGAGCCGCGCGAGCAGCTGGTCGCCGGTCGCGAGGCGCTCCTGGATCCGCTGCGCGTCGTACCCGGCTTCGCGCAGCGAGCGCGCGAGCTCGACGCCCGCGTGCGTCGTCTCGGCGCGCGGCGGCGTCGGGGCGCGCAGGCGGCGGGACTGCGCGGACTGGCTCCAGCTCGGCGCGGGTCGAGCCCCGCTAGAAGGTCTTGTTCGTCTTCAGGTCGTACCTGAACTGGATGCCCGCGGCGAGCGTGCCGTCCGGCCTTCTGCGGCTTGTACTCGACCTCGATCTTGGCGAAGTTCAGCGACACCGAGTCCGTCGGTGAGACGTCGGCTCCCTCGGATCCGCCCGTCTGGAACGAGCTGACGAGGACGTCGTAGAACTTGAAGGTCAGGTACTCCTGCTGGTCCTTGCCGGCCTTGCGCGCGGTCAGCGTGGCCATCTTGATGTGCTGACCCGTCGCGCAGGCCTTCATCAGGCTCGGGCTCGCCTTGTTCAACCGCATCACGAAGTGGAAGTCCTGCATCGAGACCTTGCCCGCGCCGCCCCGCTCCCCGGGCCGCCCGTCCCCGGGTGCGTCTCGCCCCAGCTCCAGGACTCGATGTCGATCTCGTCCTTGTGCTTGGCGTCGGCGCTCTCGCCCTTGATGCCGTCGAACTTGATGAAGTAGTCGACCGCCATCGGCTCCGGCCGATCGTACATCGGGAAGAAAGGCGGGGGGTTCGCCGTCAGGGGGAGAACTGCCCCACAAAGGGATGGCGAAGCATGTCGGAAGCCCGTTCGGTCACCCGTGTCCTCGCCGCGACGCTCGCGGCTGCGCTCCCGCTCGTCGGACTGGCCTCGCTGCTGCTCCGGTCGGAGTTCGACCCGCACTTCGAGAACTACCAGGCGCACTTCGTCGTCTTCGGGATCGTCGGCGGGGTGGCGTTCGTCCTCGGGTACGCCGCCGGTGAGGCGGCTAATCGGCGCGGCGACGCGCGTGTCCTGCTCCTCTCACTCGCCTTCATGGCAACCGGCGGCTTCCTCGGCCTCCACGCGATCGGGACGCCGGGCGTCCTCTTCTCGAAGGAGCACGGCGGGTTCCAGGTCGCCATCACGGTCGGGCTGCTCGTGAGCGCGGTCTTCGCCGGTGCGTCGGCCTTCGTCGACGTCCGCCCGGGCCTGGGTGCCGCGCTTATCCGCCATCGGAGGTTCATGCGCGCCGCTGTGCTCGTCGCGATGCTCGCGTGGCTCGCGTGGACGGTCGCCGAGCTGCCGCCGCTGCGAACCGGCAACGAGGCGGCGACGGACACGTTCGTCGCCGCCCTCGCGATCCTCGGGACCGTCATCTACGCGGTCAGCGCCGCGCGCTACTGGGTGCTCTTCCGCTGCCGCCGGAGCCTGCTGGCGGGGTCGGTGATCGCCTGCTTCCTCCTCCTGGCCGAGGCGATGGTCGGCGTAGCGGTCACGGGCGAGCGCAAGTGGCACGCGAGCTGGTGGGAGTGGCACGGGCTGATCGTCCTCGCGTACCTGATCATCGGCTTCGCAGCGCGGCGGGAGTGGAGGGACGAGCGCTTCCGTCGGCTCTACCTGTCGACGACGAGGGAACGCCGGCAGGACGTCAGCGTCCTCTTCGGCGACCTCGTCGGGTTCACGGGGTTCGCCGAGCGCTCGACTCCGGCGGAGGTCGCCGCGGTGCTCGACGCCTACTGGGGCGTCGCCGCGCCGCTGCTCACGCGTCAGTTCGGCGGCGACGTCGAGAAGTTCATCGGCGACGGGATCGTCGCGCTCTTCAACGGCCGCGGCAACCAGCCGGACCACGCGGAACGGGCCGCGCGGGCCGCGCTCGAGCTCCAGCATCGGTTCTCCGCGCTCGCCGAGCAGCATCCCGACTGGCCTCGCATGCGCGTCGGGGTCAACAGCGGCGAGGCGGTCCTGCACGAGGTCGGCGGCGACGGCCACGTTGCGTATCCGCTCGTCGGCGACACGATCAACACGGGCGCCCGTCTGGAGACCCTCGCCCCCGCGGGTGGAGTGCTGATCGGGTCCGGGACGTACGAGCAGCTGCCCGACGGCGCCGTCGTGGAGCAGCGCGCCGGCCTTCGGGTCAAGGGCAAGCGGAACGCGATCGACGCGTACATCCTCGTCGCGCTTCCCTAACCAGTCAGAGGCGAAAGCGTCTTAGGGACTGACGCACGCGTCAGGACCGTACAGACGTAAGCAACTGACTAGGAGGAAACTCATGAAGGCGAAGGCCTTTGCGCTGGCCGCTGCCGCGACGACGCTGCTGGCGCTCGCACCCGTGGCCTCGGCCGACAAGCCCGCGGTGACACTGATCGAGCTCGACCGGACGGGAACGATCGCCGCCGGGCCGTGCCCGTTTCCGTTCGAGTTCCACACGGTCGGCACGCTCCGCGAGACGGTGTTCTCGAACGGCAAGGACGTCACTCACGCCGTGAGCTTCAAGGTCACCTACACGAACCCGGCGAACGGAAAGCAGCTGACGACCGTCCTGGCCGGGCCGGTCATCGTCGAGCCGAACGGCGACGGCACGGTGACCGTGTCGATCAACGGCAACGACGGCCACCTCACGGCGCCCGGGGAGGGGTCGATCTTCGCCGCGGTCGGCAAGCTCGTCTACATCGCGGACGCCGGCGACCCGTTCACGCCGCTCACGATCCTCAAGTCCGCCGGCCAGCAGGACCCGAGCCAGTTCCCCGCCACCTGCGAGGGCCTGGCCTAGGCGCGCTTCGAGCCGTCCCGCCCTCGCCCGGGGGCGGGACGGTCTCGTCGGCGGGCCCGGTAGTCGGCCTGGGCGACCCGGTCGGCGCAGAGGGTGGAGCAGTAGCGCCGCGTCCGGTTTCGGCTTCGGTCGACGAACGCGCATCGGCAGGGCGACGCGGCGCAGCGGCCGAAGCGGGCCCAGCCGACCGCGCTGAGACTCTCGAGCAGCCCCGCCGTGCCGTAGGCGGCGACGAACCGCATGCCCTCGCGCTCGTCTGGCCACGAGCGAAGCCGCCAGCTGCCGTCGTCGGGCTCGAGCTGCGGCGGAGACCCGTACTCGCTCGAGAGCCGGTTGAGGAGCCGCACCGCCGTCGCCTCGTCCTTCGCGTCGAAGACGCCCGCGAAGCGTGCGCGCAGCGCTCGCACGGCCTCGACGTCCGTCGCCTTGACCTCCTTCGCCGCTCGGTTCAAGCCGTGCCAGGTGAGCCAGAAGCGGACGTCCGCGAGCCCCTCGATCAGCTCGGGGTCGTCCTCGAGCTCGTCCCACGTGTTGACGAGGTCGACGGCGACCGCCAGGCCGGTCCCCCTCCCGATCTTCGTCAGCGGCATAGCGCCTAAACGGTACTGATCGGGCGGGGCGGCCGTAGGATCGCGCCATGGACGTGCTCAACCTCTTCGGCGAGCAGGACTGGGACAACGAGAACGACCGCGAGGGCTATCGCCACAAGGTGACGGCGATCGGGAAGCGCCTCGGCGGGACCCTCCTCGGCGGCAGCCTCTACGAGCTTCCGCCGGGAGAGAAGACCTGGCCGTACCACTACGAGCTCGGCTGCGACGAGTGGGTGATCGCGGTGTCGGGGAGGCCGTCGGTGCGCACGCCGGACGGCGAGCGCGAGCTCGCACCCGGCGACGTGGTCGTGTTCGCCGAAGGACCGGACGGCGCACACCAGATCCTCAACCGGACCGACGATGAGTGCCGCGTGCTCATCCTCT
Organism: uncultured Actinomycetes bacterium; assembly: GCA_963791205.1. Taxonomy (GTDB): domain Bacteria; phylum Actinomycetota; class Thermoleophilia; order Gaiellales; family Gaiellaceae; genus JACCTU01. The sequence goes on along the minus strand of CAWBRK010000015.1, from coordinate 3,540 downwards.
CCTCGAAGTCGCCGCTCGCGGTCGTCCACTATCCCGAGAGCGGCAAGGTCGGGATCTGGACGCAGTCGGACGGCTACCAGGCGATGATCAAGAGCGACCCCGAGCTCGACTACTGGGACGGCGAGGCGTAGCGGTCAGACGGCGCGGACCGTCTCGCCGAGCGCTGCGCCGACGATCGACCACATCGCCACGTACGGGATGGCGTACGCGACGGCGCCGAGCACGATCCGGCGCCGACCGACCGCCGTGCCGCCGACGAACCGCGCGACCGCCGCGATGAGAATCGGATTGGCAACCGCCGCGGCGAACGCGTACCAGCGATCCGACCCGCGCTGAATCCACGCGACCGGATGCTTCATCAGGCGGCTCGCCCTCATCCGCTCGAGGGCGGTCTCGATCCGCTTGCCGTTCCCCGAGAACCAGTCGTCCCAGCGCCGGTCGACCCAGGTGCAGCAGCCGATGACCAGGAGGATGACGACGACGGTGGCGACGACGAACACGACCGGCGGACGCGACAGGGCCGCGAGCACCGCGATCGGCGCGCCGAGGAAGATTCCGTCGAAGAACGCGAACGCGGCGACGATCGTGCCGACCACGCCGGTGCGTGCGGCGCCCCCTACGCGGCGTGTCGAGTCGGGGGAGTCCATCCGACGGGTATCGGCAGCGAGGGGCGATCCCTGGAGTGCTCAGACCTCCGGTCGGTACGCCAGGTAGACCACGCCGTTGTCGTACGACTCGGTGCGGTCGAGCGAGAGCTTGGTCGGCGCGGCCTCCTCGGGGAAGAGCCGCGGGCCGGCCCCGCGCGTGAGCGGGTAGACGTACAGGTGGAGCTCGTCGACGAGGCCGTCGGCGAGCAGCGCCCGCACGAGCGTGATGCTGCCGCTGACGTAGAGGTCGCCGACCTCGGTCTTCAGGCGCCGGATCGTCTCGGGATCGTAGGGCCCGACGATCTCCGAGTTCCTCCACGTCGCGTTCGTGAGCGTGCCGGACACGACGTGCTTCGTGGTGTCGTTGAAGAACGGTGCGCCCGGGTCCTCCTCCACGGTCCGCGTCGACCACGCGGGCTCGAACATCTCATAGGTCGTGCGCCCGAGCAGGATCCCGCGGGAACGCCCGGTGACCGCGCCGATGGCCTCGCCCATCTTCGGGTCGAAGCCGTAGTCGAACGTCCACGTCGGCGCATCGATCACGCCGTCGAGGCTCATGAACTCGTGCACGTGGATCTCACCCATGTCTCACCTCCGCGCGTGACGATACCGGGCACGTGCGAGATGATCGGCTCGTGAGCGCAGGCGGGCTGCCATCCGGCACGGTGACGTTCCTCTTCACCGACATCGAAGGATCGACGCGTCTCTTGCACGAGCACGGGCGTGCGTACGCCGACCTTCTCGCCGAGCACCGGCGCGCGATCCGCGACGCATTCATGCGGCACGACGGCGTCGAGGTGGACACGCAGGGTGATGCCTTCTTCGTCGCGTTCCGGGGCGCGGCCGAAGCAGTCGCAGCCGCGGTCGAGGCCCAGAGCGCGCTCGCGCGCGGGCCGATCCAGGTCCGGATGGGCGTCCACACCGGCGAGCCGCTCCTGACCGACGAGGGCTACGTCGGCGTGGATGTGCACCGGGCCGCGCGGATCGCTGCCTGCGCGCACGGCGGTCAGGTCGTCGTCTCCGAGACGACGCGCGGACTCCTCGAGGAGAGACACTGCGGTTCGCGACCTCGGCGAGCACCGCCTCAAGGACCTGATCAGCGCAGAGCGGCTCTTCCAGATCGGCGACGGCGACTTTCCTCCGCTCCGGACGCTCGATGCGACGAATCTGCCCGTCGTCTCGATCCCGCTCGTCGGCCGGGAGCAGGAGATCGAAGAGCTCGTCGCGATGCTCTCGAACGGGACGCGCCTGCTCACCCTCACCGGCCCGGGCGGCACCGGCAAGACGCGCCTCGCGCTGCAGGTCGCCGCCGAGCTCGTCGGGAGGCTCCACGACGGTGTCTTCTGGGTCTCGCTCGCCGGGCTCAGCGACCCCGAGCTCCTGGCCTCGGAAGTGGCGGCGACCATCGGTGCCCGGGACGACCTCACAGGGTTCCTCCGCGGGCGAGAGCTCCTGCTCCTGCTCGACAACTTCGAGCACCTGCTCGACGCTGCGCCCGTCGTGAGCGCCGTGCTCGGCGCGTGCGCGCGAGTCCGCGTGTTCGTCACGAGCCGCGCGCCGCTCCACGTCACGGGCGAGCACGAGTACCGGCTCGAGCCGCTCCCGCAGAAACAGGCTGCGGCGCTCTTCGCCGAGCGCGCACGGGCAGTCGGCGGACAGGTCGCGCCCGACGCGACCGTGGAGGAGATCTGCCGGCGCCTCGACGGTCTCCCGCTCGCGGTGGAGCTCGCCGCGGCCCGCACGAAGCTGCTCTCGCCCGAGCGGTTGCTCGAGCGGCTCGACTCCGCGCTCGCCGTCCTCACCAGTGGCGCCCGCGACGCGCCGGCGCGCCAGCGGACGCTCCGCGCGACGATCGAGTGGAGCTACGACCTGCTCGACACGAGCGCGCAGGAGCTCTTTGCGCGCCTGTCGGTGTTCGCGGTGGCGTTCCCGCTCGACGCGGCCGAGCAGGTCTGCAGCGCCGAGCTCGACGACCTCGCCACGCTCGTCGACTACAGCCTCGTCAAGCCGATCGGCGACGACCGGTTCTTCATGCTCGAGACGATCGCGGAGTACGCACTCGAGAAGCTCAGGGAGGGGAACGAGGCGGACGAGCTTCGCGCGCGCCACGCCGACTTCTTCGCAACGCTCGCCGAGCAGGCGTATGCGCACCGCTTCGACGCCGAGGTCGAGTGGTCCGCGCGGCTCGAGATCGACCACGACGACCTCCGCGCGGCGCTCGACTGGCTCTCGAACGCCGACCCCGACCGCGGGCTCGAGCTCGCCGGCGCGCTCGGGTGGTTCTGGCTCACGCGCGGCCTCGTGCACGAGGGATGCGGGCGCCTCGCGGCGGCGCTCTCGAAGTCCGAGCTCACCGGGCGCGCAAGGGCCCGAGCGCTCACGTCCTCGGGCGCGCTCCTGGCTCGTCGTGGCGACGCACCCGCCGGGATCTCGGAGCTCGACGCCGCTGTCGCGATGTGGCGCGAGCTCGGCGACCTCGACGAGCTCGCGTCGGCGCTCGACAGCCTCGGCTGGCCGCTCGTCTACGACGCAAACGACAACCCGCGCGCACTGGACGCGTTCGAGCAGAGCCTCGAGCTACGCCGGGAGCTGGGCGACGCGGCCGGCGCGACCCGCGCCCTCGTCGGCATCGCTCAGGTGCTCGTGGCGATGGGCGAGACGGAGCGCGCCGAGGCGATCTCGCTCGAACTGCTCGAGCGCGCGGCCGACCCGCGCACGGAGCACTTCGCGTACCACTTCCTCGCCGACTGCGCGCTCATCCGCGGCGATCCCGTCGAGGCGGGAGCGCGTTACCGCGAGAGCCTCCGGGCCGCGCTTCCGCTCGGCGACGTCGTCGAGACGAGCTTCGAGGTGCAGGGCGTGGCCATGTCGGAGGCCGGCGCGGGCAACCCGC
>CAWBRK010000014.1:0-42061 GCA_963791205.1 uncultured Actinomycetes bacterium | reverse complement strand
AGGCATGCGTTCACGCTATCGAGAAGCGTTCGAGGCGCGGCTAGACTGGGTGTCCCGCCGACGTAGCTCAGCTGGTAGAGCACTTCACTCGTAATGAAGGGGTCTCCGGTTCGAGTCCGGGCGTCGGCTCTCTCGATTAGCAGGGATTTCCTACGCCTTGCGCCCTCCGATCCGAGCTGAGGGTACGAGCGGGGTACCGCAGCTTGGGCGCGGGCCTCGCGGATCGCCTCCGCGGCGTCGATGCGAGCGGTGCCCGCCAGCTCGCGGATGACGTGGCTGTACGTCCCCCAGAGCATCTGCGGGGAGTGCCCCAGAATCTCGGCAACCTCTACCGGGTTCCGGCCCTCAGCGAGCGCGAGAGAGGCTGCGGAGTGGCGTAGGTCGTACGGCCGCGGATGCTCGACGCCCGCCGTCTCAGCGGCCGGGTTGAACACCCTGCGCCGCCAATACCGATACGCCGAGTCGCTCCAAAGCCCACCATTCCGGCCCGGGAAGATCAACGCCGAGTCGTCGGGCCTGCCGATCGAAAGCCGGTACTCGTTCAACTCCTGTACGAGCGGAGCCGGGAGCGTCACCGAACGGGCTCCACCCGTTTTTGTGTCCTTCTCGTCCCCGAACGCAACCGCCCGCTCGATCAGCAGGACGCTGCTGCCGCGGAGATCGCCCCATCGGAGCCCGAGCGCTTCCCCCGGCCGCGGTCCCGCATAGGCGAGCACCGAAACGAGCAGGGCGTCACGCTTGCGCCCCTTGGCGAGCAGGTGCACCCGATCTGCTCGACGGTCGCCGGGGCGAGCGGCCGGACGTGCCGCTTCCGCTTCTGGCTCGGCTTCCGAACCTTTGCGGGCCGGGTTGGTGGAGATCCGCCGCCACTCGACTGCCCGCTCGAGGATCGCCGACAGGATCACCAACGTCTTCCGGGTCGACGCGTCGCCGGTCTTACCCGGGACTGGGAAGCAAAGCGGGTAACGGCTTCGGGGGTCAAGTCGCGAAGCCGGACGCCTCCGAGTGCGGGGGAGATATGCGCGTCGTACAACGTCGCGTAGGCGTCGGCCGTGGCCTTGGCGCGGTTCGGAACGACGACGACGCGCAGCCACTCGACCGCGAATTCGTCCAGGGTCTCCTTGCTCGACTGGAACGCGAGCGATTCTCCGGAAAGCCGTTGCCGCGTTACCTCGGCGTCGAAAAGGTCGGCGTCGGCCTTGACAGTGAAGACCTTGGCTCGGTTGTGTCCGTTCTCGCGCCACCGGACGCGGTAGCGCTTCCTGCCCTTGCTTAGGTGCCGAGTCTCAACGCTCATTTCGCCCTTCCCGCTCTAAGCCGCTTGTGGGCCGTCTCCCGGCTGACTCCCGCGCCGCGGGCCATGCCTGAGACGTCCGCACCGAGAGCAAGACCTTGCGCTAGCAGCGCTTCGAGCTCCCGCCTTGCGGCTTCGATCTCGGCGTCGGCTCGTTCCCGCCGGCTTGCGGTTCCGCGCCAGCGCCCTACCGAGTTCCTTGTGTGTGTCCATACCCCTGACACTACTGTCATATGTGGCAAGTGTCAACCCCGCTGACGGTCCCTGGCGAGAGCCGAACGGAGTCCGCCTGTGCCACGTCCTGCGGACATCGCAGGGGCTCGCTTTCGCGGCTCGACTCGACACAACTCTAGATAGGCGTTGGCGTCCTCCCGGCGAATCTGGACGCGGGTCGAAACCTTGAACGCCGGAGCTGCCCGGACTCGTACAGCCGCCGCACCGTCTTGACGCTCACGCCGAGAACGCCGGCCGCGTCCTTCGGAGTCAGGCCAGTCGGTCACGTCACCAGCTCGACGGCTAGCCGGTGGCGGCCGGCTTTCTGCTCGACGGTTTCCGCTGTCACGGGCCTTCAACCCATCGGGCTTCGCCCGAATCGACTAGCTGTTGCAGGTCGACGAGGAATGCCTGTTCGTTGGCTTGGAACCCGTCCGTTTCCCTACAACCCCCGATTTCTGCCGCCACACCGCCACAAGCCTCTATCCACGCGGAATTCCGCCGATTTTCTGCCGCCACATCGGAGTTCGTGTGGCGGATTGAAAACGCCGGTTTTTGGCTCAACATTTGGTGCGGGTTGTGGCGTTGTAGCAGGAGTGAGTGGGGGTGAGGGCGCAAATAGCGTTTCCAGGCATCCTCGAACAACTCGCGGAAATACCCTTTCGGGGTTGAACCGCCCGGCATCCGAACCGACCGCGACCGAATCCCGAACTTGCCTAGTTGGTTCGCCAATTGGCGGGGGGTTATCGGATGGCCTTTACTCCACGTTGACCAGGGCGCTTCATCGTCGGCGCATAGCTCGGCGATCAGATCCTTGGTCGGCAGCTTGTCGAGCGGTTCGCCATCCTGGGGTTGCCGATGCGTGGTAGCAACCCCATAGGAGTTCAACACCGATCGTTTCGGACACTTCGCTTCCTCGGCCGCTGACTCCAATGCGGCCGCGCGGGCTCGGTTCGGCCAATCACCGCCTGCTAGATCGGCGATAGCGAACAGTGGTTCCCAGACGTCGGCGGTTCGGTCTCGTAGCTCGGTCGGGAGTTCCGGGCGGGCATCCGAAAGCCGGTCGGTGTGAAACGCGGCCAGGTCCTCGAGCGATAGCCGGATGGGTTCGGCGACATCGCCGATGTCTCGACGGTAGAAACGTTCGATGGCTTCTCCCGGTGCCTTTGCTTTAGCCGGATCGGGATTGAACGGCTGGCAACCGTATCCGGCAACCGCCCGATGCCGGCGATGGCTTTGGGGCAGAACGTCGACAGGTCCGTGTATGAGATGTCGTTTCCGCGACGGATGCAGATCGACGACACCCCGCCGCGTCCGTAACCAGAATTCAGGACACCGCGCAGAACCTCGGCGTATTCCTTGTCCCCGTTGAAGGCCGCGTCGGATTCGTCCAACAACAGCGTTGGGGTTTCTTTGTCGATCTTCCGGGCGAGTACCGCCGCTGTTACCCGGCCGGTAAACCAGGGTCGGGCGACGATCAGCGCGAGTACTTCGAGCATCCGTGTCTTTCCCGACTCCATCTCCGCTGACGTAATTGACAAGTACGGGGTTACATCGGTTGCGTCGAACGCGTGAGTGTGGAATGCCCATAGCGCGGTAGCGCAACTTTCCGCGTCGGTAACGGCGATGTACCGGCGGATGAATCTCTCCGCGTCGGTGAGGGCGCCGGCTACCTCACCGTTCACGCGGCCACCCGTGCTTTCTGCGGACCTTGGGGGAAATGGGTTAGCCCGTCATCGTCTCCCGGCACAAGCGGGACGTTCGTTTCCTTGATGAAGCCAAACGCCGGCCCGTACTCGGCGGCGGTGCTGGTGAGCCGGAAGCCACCGCCTACCGCTCGACAATGCCGGCCAACTCGAAGTCCGCGACCGCGCGGGCGATCAGCTTTGGCCGGTGCTCGCGGTTGCTGTTGCACAACTCGACCAGGGACAGGGCGCCGGTCATGCCGGCACCCCGCGTAGTACGGGTAGGTCAGGGTCGGCGGATGGTCGGGCCGGTGCTGCGCGAGGCGTCCGCGACGGCGGGCGGGCCGACACTCGCGGGGTGTCGGACGCACGAACCGCACCGGCCTAGCGAACCTCTGCGGACGCTTAGGACACGTGTTTTGCGGCGGCCGGGTTATCCGCGTCCATGCTCCCTCGTAGGCGCGGTCCAGATGCGGGAAGCGGTCTTTGCGCGGTTCGAGTTGCGCGGCCATGTTGCCAACCCGGAGCTGCGCCAGGTGCAACCTGCTCCAGTCCTCGAACCGTCTGCCGTCTTTCGCGTCGTCGGCCGACTCGAAGAGCTTTTGCTTCAGCTCGCGCAGCAGTTGCGCCCCGGCCGACCGGGCGGCGGCTAGTTCGGCTTCACGCGACATGACGTTAGCTTCGACACGATTCCGCTACCAAATGTAGGGACGGCGCAAGACGTTTCGCAAATCGCGGCCAAGAACGGCAACGGCCCGCCGGTCAGAGCGGGCCGCGAAGCCGGGAATGTGGAGCTACGTCTGACCACGTAGCAACGGACCCGGCGGTTTCGCGACTAGCGAAACTCGGATGCAAAACGGCATCCTTTAGATATGTCTACGGTTGTCGAAAACCGACCGCTAATGACCATCCCGCAGGTCGCGGACCCGTTCTGAACGTCAGCGAGAAAACCGTGCGTCGACTAACGACGCCGACATGCTCCCCGCTTTGCGCGTCGGCGGTTCCATCCGACTCGACCGGAGCGAGCTAGAAGAATGGCTTTACGGCGGATCGGGCGGCCTTACCTCCTCTCCGCCGCCCGTCAGCCCCGCCGCGCGCCGAGGACCGGAGGAGGCTTCGCCGGCAGTCGAGCCCCAGCGAGGGTGACGCTCCAACGAACAAGGTCGGGGATCGTCCGGTGGCGGCACGAACCGGATCAGCCGCACCCGTGCCGCGGCTGCCGTTCCAAGGCTGCATGAGGCACATTGGCACGTAAGAAGTGGTGCATCACCCATGGCTACTTCATGGCCGTGTCCTGTCCGGACTGTGAGAGAGAGCGCACCCGTCGGCCACGCCGTCAGCCCGAGGAACCTACGAATGGAAGCAGGCTCGAGCCGCAGCACAACGCCGAGATGGGTTCCGCTGCGTCCGCTGCGGACTAACCAACCGCAAGACCAAGCTCGAGGTCCACCACAAGGACGGAAACCCGCTCAACAATGACCTCGCCAACCTGGAAACGCTGTGCGTCCGCCACCACCGCGAGGTGGGAGGGGCAGCACAGCCGCGAGACAGCGAGCCGTGTCCACCCGCCGCCAGGTTTTCGCGAAGAAAACGTGGCGGACTCTCGGAAGGGTCCTGAGGTGGCCTAGAACCCCTGAGTAGTCATCGGGCTCGCCTAGAGGTTTAAGAACACAGGGTCGCGGCTACAACCTTCACTGAGCGCGTTCGTCCTGGCACTAAAGCCGCAGAGGCTCTGTACTTCCTCTTCGAGTTGTCACATCGGGCCTGAGCGCATCAGGGGAGCTCAATCGGGTTTTCTGTCTGAACGGAGAAGAAGGAGCATCACATGCATGCGATCATTCGCCGCTACGACGGTGTGGATCAGAATCGCACGGCCGAGCTGTCCGCCAAGGTCAACGAGACCCTCATCCCGAAGCTGGAGAAGCTGTCCGGGTTCGAGGGCTTCTACCTGATCGAGGCCGGCAACGGCGTCTTCAGCTCGCTCGGTCTCTTTGAGACGCCTGAGCAGGGCAAGGAGTCTTCGAACGTCGTCGCCACGTGGATCCGCGACGAGAAGTTCGAGACGCTGATCCCCAACGAGCCCAAGATCACGAGTGGCCGGATCGTTGCTCACAGCGACCGCGTCATGGTCGCCTAGCTCGACCGCAACCGCATTCGACGGAGGGCCCGGCTTGCCGGGCCCTCTCTCGTTTCTCCCGCCGCGCCGCGATCAAGGCGAAGCTGGCGGCATCGTCAGCGACGATCGCGCCCGAAGCCGAGCAGCGAGCCGCGCGTTCTCCCACATTCGCCGCTAACGAGGAACCGCGAACCGCCGCGCATCGTTGACGTGCATCCCGACCAAGAAGGTTTTCGACCGTGACGAGTACCCGCCGGCGATGCCACACCCAGGTTTTCGCGGGTTTCTTTCCGGCGGCCATTCGCGACATCTAGAACAAGCGGCGAGGCCTCCACGAATCGCACCGTAAAGAGGCGTCCTGCGACCTGGATGGCTGGCCGTTCGGAGTCCAGTCGTCCGGAAAATGGGCTGCCTCTGTCTTGGTGCCACCAAAGTTCGATCGCGTGATATTTCCCCAATAGAAGTCGGCCCTTCTAACGTCCGCCCGGGAGAAGTCAACGTTCCACCCGTATGCCCCAAGGTTGACTCCAACCAAAACCGCGTCAGCGAAGCGCGCGTCAGTCAAGCAGGCTCCGGAGAAGCTGGTCGGGTGCCAAGACATCCAGGGCCTCATGGATGTCCTCGTCCTGCGAAAGTCAGCGCCACGGAGGTTCGCGTTATCGAAGTCCGTTGCAACCAGATACGCGTCCCGAAAGTCGGCACCGCGCAGGTCAGCACTCTTGAAGTTGACGCCAAAGAGCTGAACGCCCCGAAGCTCTACGTCTCGCAAGTCAGCGTCATTCAGGTCGACCTTCGGCTCCGGCCATCCAGAGAAGCCCGCCCGGCGAAACTCGGCGTAGTCCCAATCCGGTAGGAATCCGACGAGACCTGCCTGTGCCAGGAAGCGAACGACCAACCCCTTCCTTCTCGCGTCCAAACGACGCAGGGCTGTCAGCGTGAAGCCCCTCGCGACCGTTCGAACTTGAGACCCCCGCGCAGACGTCAGTAGATCGCGGTCCAACATCAGGCTAGTTACCTGCTGCAGATAGACCCGCAGCGCATCCTCGCGCCCACCGTCGGTGGCAATCGCCCGTTCTTGAGCCGCTCGTCGGTCCTCTCGACGTTGATCGCGCTCGTTCGCAAAGTAGTTGAGGCCAAACGCGACCGCCGCCAACGCGAGCGGAATCACGAGAAGCTCTAACCAGTCCCAAAACGTCTTCCCAGTGAAACCCGTCCAGCGAGGGATTCGCGTCATTGGGCAACGACCGCCGTTGCGACCGAGACGGCAACCACGCTGGTGCGCATCGGAGTCTCCCTTTTGCGTGCCGCAGGATCGCCGCTCAGCGTATGCCGCCTGCAGCGTGATTCCAAGGGGAGCGTCGTCGCCCAGACACCCGGGAAGGGTCGGAGCGGTTCCAGGGGCCGGGCGGCGATCCGAACGCCCGGGCGCTGACCCGACCCGGGCCTACGGGGCCACCTTCCCCGGACGTCCCGCCGGACGGATCACCGCCGCTTGATGCGCGACGACCCGCCGAGGCGGGCCGCCGAGCGACGAGACAATCGCTACGCGATCACGGAGGACGGTGACGACGACGCTGTAGCCGAATGCCTCGGACTTCTGACGAGCTATTCGCCACGGGACACGCGTCGCCCCAGCGACGGGTCGTAGTAGGAACCGTCCTCGCGCATGTCCACGAACGTCTCGGACGTACCACCCAGCGCGCCCGTCTGGTACGGCCACGATCCAGCCGGGACGTCGAGCTTCGCCGGCTTGGTCGGGCTGAGCGCGGAGCCATCGCCCGTGACGGCGAGTACAGCGGCGACCAGCGCAAGCGCAGCGACTGCTGCGATGGCCCTTGATCGACTCTTGATCTGCTCGGTGTTCATCGTTCCTCCCTTCTCGTGCATTAGCTCGACCCTAGGAGGCGATCGACCTCTCGTCGTTCACGCCGGTGACACAAGGAGTGTCAACCTCGTCACTCGGAAGAAACCGTCAGCGACGAGACCCGCGTTTCAGCGCTGTTTTCGCCGCCAGGTAGGAGCGAGGAGTCCACTCCGGCGAACTCCCGCTCGTCGCACTCGGGGCAGTAGACCGCTTACGCGGCGAGTGCCCGTTCGACAGTCGGGACGATGTTCAAGAGCGGGACTACCCCGGTAACCTCGAGGATCCGTTCGACGGCCGGCGCAGTCCCCAGCACGACATTGAACTTGCGATCGAGTTCAACGGCGTTTTTCTTCGTCTGCAGGAGTACACCGACGATCGTGGAGTCGATGAACTCGGCGGTTGAGAGGTCGACGATCAGGTGGTCGCAGACGGCCAGAGACTGGTCGAAAGTTTGCTGAACCTCATCTGCCGAGTGGAGGTCGTGTTCCCCGGCGAGTACGACGAGCGCAGCATGCGGCTGCGGCGAGCGAACCTCGATAGTCGGCACTTGGAACGCGGGGGCACCGCTCATGATGTACCATCCCTCCGAAGTCGCGCTTACATTGACACGACACACAACGTACGAAAAGAAATATACGCTACTAATATCGTATGTCAAGCACTGGAGACGAACACAAGACGTGGCGGTTCCTCTCGAACCACACCCAAGTCCTTCTCTGCCTCCACCGCGACCCGAACGCGAGATTCCGTGACATCGCCCAGAGCGTTGGAATCACCGAGCGAGCCGCCCAGCGCATCGTCGCCGACCTGATCGAATCCGGCTACGTCGAGAGCGAACGGGTCGGCCGTCGAAACCGCTACCGCATCAGAACCGACATAGCCATGCGTCACCCCGCCCAAGACGGCCACGAGATCGGCCAACTCCTGAAACTCCTACAGTTGAACGACTGAGGTCAACCGCGCCACGGCGCTTTCTCGCCTACCTCGTCGTCGACGGTCAGCCGTGCCGTCCAGCCGCGCTCCTTGTAATCGTCTCGGCGGCCAGCGGTGCGTTTCTGTCTGTACCACCCCGGTTTGGGATGACACGCGCTCTCGAGACTGCGCCAGCGAGGATTGAGCAGAAGCCCCGGAGGCCGGGGGCTCTGCTCGATGGCAGATCGCGAGACGCGTTATGTCAAGGCATCGCACGCCAGCTCGTCGGACGTCGGCCCGAGGTTGCCGTGCGGTGTCATGCTGATCAGATTGCCGGCCGCGTCGAAGACCAACACCCAGTGGCCCTGGAGCGAGGACTCGTTGGTGTTTGACGGTCGGCCCGTCACGGTGACGACGAGGTTGCCGTCCTTATCAACGTACGCATGGTCCGGGCCAACGTCGATGTACCGATCGCGGGTTGGCGCACACCGGCGGCGATCGGCGCCTCGCTGAGGTTCCCGATCCCCCCGGGATACGGTGCGAGTGCGGGCGCGCAGCTGGCGGCCGAGCTCAGCGGCAGCGGCGGAACCTTGCACCCCGCCGCCGCGCGCAGCGTGCGGAGTTTCGCTTGCTGCCGCTTGACGAACGCGGCGCGGGCTTTGGTGTTCTTGTGCGCGCGGAAGTACGCGGCCCGAGCCCGGGCTGCGGCGCGGGTTGCGGCGACCAGAGCGTCCCGGCGCGCCTGCTGCTGCTCGTAGGTGCAGCTTGCGTCCGGCCGGGCGCTCGCCGAGGGTCCGGCACCAAGTGCCGTCACGAACGCAGCCGCAACGGCGGCGACCATCACTCCGCAGCTCAGACCCCGCACGCACGCTGAACGTAGAACGCGCCGGGGCCTGACGTCAAGCCGACGCAATTAGGGTGGGCTTTGTGAGCGCAGAGACCAGCATTCCCTTCGGACTGATCGAGAACCAAGTAGTCGTCGCGATCCTCTTGGGAGGGAGAGGCCCGTTTACGTCTTTGCTCGACGTCGCCGTCGCACCGTCGGTGGTCGATCTGACGCTCGCGCGCGAGCTCGGGCTGCCGATCGACGAGACCGCGCCGGGGGAGGCGGCCGGCCAGGGCGCCGGGAGAGCGACGTTCTACCCGTCCGAGCTGCCTGACCTGCAGATCGGCGAGCATCGCGTCGGGAGCATCGAGGCAGTCGCCGTCGACCTGGCTTCCTTGGGGGCCAAGCTCGGTCGGCCGCTGCACGCGATCCTCGGCCAGAGCTTCTTCGACGGCCGGATCGTCCAGTTCGACTACGGGCAGCGGCTGCTCAAGCTGGACCCGACCATCGTGGAGGAAGGGCTCTCAGTGCCGATCGAGGGCGCTACGGACCTCACGCCGGTCGTAACCGTGATCGTCAACGGCCGTGAGGTTCCGGTCGTGCTCGATACAGGGTCAAGCCTGACGCTGGGGATCTACCTCGATGCCGTCGACGACCTTGAACTCGCAACAGCACGCGATGCCGCGACCCGTCGCACGGTCACGGGCGCCCGAGGGGAGGTCGAAGCGTATGACGGAGTGGTCGATTCGCTTGTCTTGGGAGACGTGCGCCTGGAGCGTGTGCCGACGGTCTTCCTCCCGCGCCCGGTAAGCGACCCCACGCGCGCACTCGGGAACCTGGGCAACGGGTTCCTCCAACACACGATCCTCACGCTCGACTACCCGCGCAGGCGACTGAACATCAGCGCTGGCGTGTAGCGCCCTAGGTCACGCGCCGAGGACTACTCCAGCGCTGCACTGACCTTCTCGATCGTCTCGCTCTCGGCGGTCTCGCCGCCGTCGGCCGCTTTCGCTACCGACCGTGTCACGTCGACGACGAACTGTCGGTACGAGTCCAGCTCGTCGGGAGCCTTCGACGCGAGCGTCGTCTTCGCGGTCTGCAGCGCCTCCAGCGTTTCTCGTTCCACCTTGTCGGGTGACGTTGTCAAGCCGAATCCCGTCCCGTGCGTGTCGGCGAGCTCACGGATGAACTCACTCGCGTTGTCGTGCTTTGCCTGTGCGAGGTGCTTGCCGAGCACACCCGCCTCCTTGAACGTGTCGAAGAAGCTGCGGTCGCTCAGCGAGACGAGCAGACCAGCCCCCGTCACACCCTTCTGCAGCGACTCCCACTCTTGCTCCGTGAAGTCGGACTTCTTGGCCATGACCCCCTCCTTTTCGAAGACAGCGGCTTTCGAGGTTCCCGATCCGCGACGCCTGAACCCTTCGCTACGCGGCGGCTCTGAGCGAGCGGTCGACCGCGTCGGGTGCGAGGACGTGCTCGATCGCCATGTTCGCCGCTCCGATCACGCCTGCGCGGTCGCCGAGCCGGCACGGGACGATGCGGAGGTCGCGCGTCGCGAGTGGGAGCGAGCGGCTGATGATTCCCTCGCGCACGCCGGCCAGGAGATGCTCGTGCGCTTCGGCGATGTCCCCGCCGATGACGATCACTGCGGGGTTGAAGAAGTTGACAGTCCCCGCGAGGACCTCGCCGAGCGTGCGCCCGGCGTCGCGCACCATCCTGATCGCGCCTGCGTGGCCGCTGCGCACGAGGCGGACGACGTCGCGGCTGCGTGCTGCGCTCTCGCCTGCAGCGGCGAGCCGTTCCGCGAGCGCTTGACCGCCGGCGATCGCTTCGAGGCAGCCGACGTTTCCGCAGCGGCACACGACGTCCGTTCGGTCGGTGGCGCGGATGTGGCCGATGTCGCCGGCCGCGCCGCGCGCGCCGCGGTGGATATGCCCGTCCGCCACGATGCCGCAGCCGATCCCCGTGCCCACCTTGATCAGCAGCAGATGCTCCGTCTCGGCGTGGTGCGTCCGGTGCTCGCCGAGCGCCATGATGTTGACGTCGTTGTCCACGAGGACCGGCGCCCGGTAGCGGCTCTCGAACCACTCCGGGATGGGGAAGTCGTCCCAGCCGGGCATGATCGGCGGGTTCACGGGTCGCCCACTCTCGAACTCGACGGGGCCCGGTACGCCGATCCCGATTCCGTACACGTCGTCGGGAGCGCGGCCGACCTCAGCGAGGAGCTCGTCGAAGCGGTCGGCGACCCAGCCGAGCGCCGCTTCGGGGCCGGCGGCGATGTCCAGGTCTGACGCGCGCTCGGCGAGCGGCGTGCCGCCGAGGTCGCTCACCGCCACTCGGGCGTGCGTTGCGCCGAGGTCGGCGACGAGGACGACTCCGACTCCTCTCCCGTTTCCGCGGCCCCTCTGCCGCCCCGGCGGCAGGTTGACAGGCTCGAGGCCTCTGGTCAAGTGTTGGATATATCAGTGACGGTTTTTCAAGCCCACAGTGAACTCTTAGCTTCGACCCAGGCCCGTCCCAGGCCGCACGTGCTGAATGAGCGCGACCTGATTCGACGGAAGGGAGCACGATGAAACGCAGGATCGTGGCGACGAGCGTCGCCGCCCTGACGGTGGCTGCCGGCGGAGCCGCGGCGATCGCCGCAACCGGTGACTCGCAGCAGGAAGACAGCAAGGCGGTGATCGACGACGCGGCCAAGGATCTCGGCGTCCAGCCGTCCGAGCTGAGCGACGCCTTGAAGAAGGCGCTCGCGAACCGCGTCGACGCGGCGGTTGCCGCCGGTCGGATCACGAAGGCAGAAGGCGACGCGCTGAAGGAACGGATCGCGTCGCAGGAGTACCCGCTGCTCGGCGGCGTCGGCCACCACGGCGGGCCTGGCGGTCATGGGTTCCACCACTTGACCGCGGCCGCCGCCTACCTCGGCCTCTCCGAGGCGGAGCTGCGGACGCAGCTGTCCGGCGACAAGACGTTGGCCGACGTCGCGAAGGCCCGCGGCAAGACGGTCGCGGGACTCGTGGCTGCGCTCGTCGCCGACGAGAAGAAGGAGTTGCAAGACGCGGTCTCGTCCGGGCGGATCACGCAGGCGCAAGCGGACGAGCACCTCGCCAACGCTCAGGCGCGGTTCACCGACCTCGTGAACGGCACGATGCCCGAGGGTGGCCGGCACGGGTTCGGCGGTCCCCCGGCGAAGCGCTTCGCAGACGCGTAGGCACTTCGCGCCGCAGCCGTCCCGCCCGGGTCGGCTGCGGCGAACGCCTCAGCCGGTCACGCGGCCCCGGTCGAGGCCGTCGAGGATGAGGTCGAGCCCCAGCTCGAACCCGCTCGTCTCCTCGTCGTGCGGCTCGATGTGCTGGTGGATGTGCTCGACGAGGTCGGGGTAGTCCTCGACGGGGATCTGCTTGAGGAAGTCCGCCGCCAGGCCTGCGAGCTCTTCGCCCTTGTACGGGAAGTTGAGCTGCTGGAGCGTGTAGCCGAGGACGTAGCTCTCGAGGATGTGAAAGGCGTGGTAGATCAGCTCGGGCGAGAAGCCCGCCTCGCGAAGCGTCCTGAGCATCCAGTCGCCGTTTCGCAGCCGCGCCGGGCCGCCACCCTGCGTCATCCAGATGCTCGTCGCCCACCGGTGACGGAGGAGGACGTCCCGCGACGAGATCGCGTTTCGTCGCATCGCGGTCTTCCAGTCGCTCTCGTCGGAGGGCAGATCGAACTCGCCCGCGACGAGGTCGATGATCCCGGCCAGGATCTCGCCCTTGTTCGCGACGTGGTTGTAGAGCGACATCGCCTCGACCCCGAGCTCCTTGGCGAGCCTGCGCATGCTGAGGGCTTCGATCCCCTCCGCGTCGGCGAGCTCGAGCGCGGCGTGCAGGACGCGCTCCTTGCTGAGCGGGATCCGAGGCGCTGCTGCGTGCTTTGCCATACGCCGTAAGCGTACGCGCGTCAGACGGTGATGACGATCTTGCCCCGGGCGTGTCCCTCGCCCAAGTAGCGGAGCGCGTCGGATACCTGCGTCAACTCGTAGCGCCGGTCGATGACGGACTTCACCTTGCCGTCCGCGAGCAGCTCGCTCATGAACATGAGGTCCTCTTTCGTGATCTTGGCGACGAAGTTGACCACGCTCTGGCTTCGGCCCAGCGACGTCAGCCGGCTACCGATGAGGTGCTTCAACGGACCGAGCCCGCGCGCCGACATCGGCGCTCCGACGGCCACGACGGTCGCCTCCGGTTTCAGGACGCGTCGAAACTCGAGGAACGAGCGGCTGCCCGCGATGTCGAGCATGAGGTCGTGACGCTCGCCGCTCCGTGTGAAGTCCTGCTGCGTGTAGTCGACGACGCGGTCCGCGCCGAGTGTTCCCGCCTGCTCGACGTTTCTCGTGCTGCACACGGCGGTCACCTCGGCACCGAAGGACTTCGCGAGCTGCACGGCGTACGTACCAACGCCCCCGGATGCACCGTTGATCAGAACCTTCTGCCCGGCCTCGACCTTTCCGTGGTCGCGCAGCGCCTGCAGGGCGGTCAGGGCTGCGACCGGCACCGCTGCCGCTTCCTCGTACGACACGTTGGCAGGTTTCTTGACCAGGCGAAGCTCGCGCGCGGGTGTGTACTCGGCCCAGGCTCCGCCCGACGTGCCGAACACGTCGTCGCCCAGTTGGAACTCGGTGACGTCTTTGCCGACGGCTTCGACCCGTCCTGCCACGTCGCCGCCGATCGAGAGGGTCTTCGGTCTCCGCAGCCCGCTGTCGATCCGGGCGAAGAACGGCCCGTGCACCCGGTACCACTCCGCCGGGTTCACGGAGGACGCGTGCACCCGCAGCAGCACCTGATGGTCTTCGATCACGGGCAGGTCGACGTCGCGGAGCTCGACCCCGTCGGGCCCGTAGGTGTGGTGGACGATCGCCTTCATGGTCAGACCTCCAGGTTTGACTACAGTGTAAGCGTACGCCGTAAGCTACACATACACCGTAAGCTTGTCAAGCCTGGAAGCCGATCCTGCGGTGGCTTCCGTCGCAGAACGGCTTGTTCCCGGATGCGCCGCAGCGGCAGAGCGCGACGCGCGTGTCCTCGCGGACGAGTCGTCCGTCCGGGTCGACGATCCGCACGTCGCCCCGGACGAACAGTGGGCCGTTCGGCCGCGGCTCGACGGTCGGAGGCTCGGCCGCTGCCTCCTGCGGGCCGCCGTCGAGGCGGCGAAAGTGCAGCGCGCCGGTCGGGCAGGTGAGGACGGCTTCGGCGACCTGGTCACCGTTTGCTGCGTCGAGGATCACCCAGGGGCGTGCGTCCGGGTCGAAGACCTGCGGCAGGCCTCGAACGCAGTTGCGCACGTGGATGCAGAGCTTTGGCTCCCACTGCACCTCGATCGTCTCGTTCGCGTAGATCCGTCGAGGGCCGCGCTCCTGCTCGGGCGTCGGGTCACTCACTCGACGAGGTCCTCGTACTCCGTGTGGCGCCGAAGGTATGCGGCCACGAACGGGCACAACGGAACGATTCGGAGGTCGCGCCCGCGGATGTCGTCCAGCGCGCCGGCGACGAGCTGTTCGCCCAGCCCGTGGCCTTCGTACTGCGGAGCGACCTCGGTGTGGATCAGCGTGACGACGCGGTCTCTCGCTCGGTAGATCAGCTCACCGACGAGCTCTTCGTCGACGAGTAGCTCATAACGGTGAGCTGCCTCGTTGTCTCGAACCGTCGCTGCAAGCGCGGTCATCCCACGACCTTAGCGACGTGGGTTCAGGCTACGTGTCGGCGAACGGGCTGACGCTCGTGTACTTGAAGCCGGTGTCGACCGCGAGCGTGACGAGGACCGCTTCGGGGCCGAGTCGCTCCGCGAGACGGTGTGCGCCGACGACGTTCGCGCCCGTGGAGATGCCCGCGAAGATCCCCTCTTCAGACGCGAGCCGACGCGTCATCGCGATCGCCTCGTCGTCGCCGATCGGTTCGACGTGGTCCACCTTCTCAGCGTCCCAGTGCGGCATCACGAGGCCGGTCCAACCCTGAATCAGGAACGGCCCCGGTGCACCGCCGCTGATCGCGGCCGACGAGGCGGGCTCGTGCGCCTGGATGAACACACCGCGGGGCCGCAGCGCCTCGGAGACGCCGAGCACCGAGCTCGCCGTGCCCATCCCGTGGCAGAACGCAGTCACGCGGCCGTCGGTCTGCTCCCAGATCTCCCGGCCCAGGTTGTCGCGATGGTCGGGGATGATGTACGGGTTGTTGAACTGGTCGGTGGCGTAGTGGCCGGGCTGCGCCGCGAGCTCGGCGGCGCGGGCGACCATGTTCCGGATGTCCTGCGGCGTGACTTTCGGACGCCCCTCGACGGACTTGACGACGTCGAGCTCCGCGCCGAGCGCGCGCATCAGGTGGAACCGCTCCTCCGTGAAGCAGTCGGCGATCACGATCAGCGGCGCGATAGCCCTTCGCCCGGCACACGAGTGCGAGCGCCGGGCCGGTGCTGCCGCCGGTGTACTCGACGATCGTGTCGCCGGGCGAGATCAGACCGTCTCGCTCCGCGCCCTCGATCATCGCGAGCGCCATCCGGTCCTTCATCGAGCCCGTGGGGTTTCTGTACTCGAGCTTCAGCAAGAGCTCGGCGCCGTTCGCCGGCGCGCAGCGACGCACTCGGACCAGCGGGGTGTCTCCGATCGTGTCGAGGATCGACGGCACGCGTCGATGATCTCGCAGGAGCGCTCCCGCAGGCAACGTTAGATTGGAGCGATGGCCCCGGCGACGCGTGAGCTACGACCTGCTGCCGCCGCGCCGACGACCGTCGAGTGGCCGGAGGACGGCCTCGAGCCTGTGCCGGAGTGCCCGGTGTGCGATGCGACGGACCGCGAGCTGCTCCACGCGGGCCTCACGGATCGGCTGTTCGGGTGTGCCCCCGGCACGTGGACTCTCTGGCGCTGCTCGAACTGTGGCTCCGCGTATCTCGACCCGAGGCCGACGGAGGAGACGATCCTGCTCGCGTACGGCGATTACTTCACACACGACGACGCCGTCGATCGACCGGATGCTCCGCTTCGCCGGGTGCGGAGCTCGCTCGCGAACGGCTACCTCAACGACCGCTACGGCACTCGCCTTCGACCTGCTTCGCGGCTGGGGCCTGCGGTCGTCAAGCTCTTCCCGCTGCGGCGCGTGAAGACCGACCGCGAGGTGCGTCACCTCGTTCGCCCCGAACGAGGCGGCACGTTGCTGGACGTCGGCTGTGGCAACGGTGACTTCCTCGTCCAAGCGCAGCGCGCCGGTTGGCGAGCGCTCGGCATCGACCCCGATCCAGGCGCCGTGGCCAGCTGCCGTCGCGCGGGTCTGAGCGCGAGCGAGGGCACGATCGAGACCGTCGACCTTGCGCCGGGCTCGCTCGACGCCGTCACGTTCGCGCACGTGATCGAGCACCTGCACCAGCCGAGGAAGGCGCTTGCGCGTGCGCACGAGCTGCTCCGGCCCGGCGGCCACCTTTGGCTCGCGACGCCGAACCTGTCGTCTGCCGGCCACGCTCGCTTCGGCCCGGAGTGGCTCGGCCTCGATCCACCGCGGCACCTGGTCGTCTTCACGCGACGCGCGCTGGAGCGTGCGGTCGTCGAGGCCGGGTTCGAGATCGACGCGCGACCGACGGCGTCGTTCACGTCGTGGATCTACGACCGAAGCGCACGCCTTGCGGGTAACGGCCATCCGAGCGCGGCGGCGCGTCTGCGAACGCGACTCTCCGACGCCAGAGCGCTCGCCCGGCCGGCGCGGGCCGAGGAGCTGCTCCTCGTGGCGCGGCGGCCATGACGCCTTCGGTGTCCGTCGTGATCGTCCCGGGCAACCAGCGTGAGCGGGCGGCGCGCTCGCTCGCGAGCGTGCTCGACCAGGACGGGATCGAGCGCGCCGAGGTCGTCCTCCTGGATGCGGCCAACGACGGGTCACCGCCGCTGCCCCGCAGCGACGAGGCCCCGGTCCGCGTCTTTGCCCGGCCCGAGCGCGGGACCTACGGCGAGCTTCGCGCGGAAGGCGCGCGGTTGGCGCGCGCACCGATCGTCGCGTTCCTCGAAGAGCACGCGATCGGCCTGCCCGGTTGGCTCGTCGCGATCGAGGAGTCGCTCGGGTCCGGTGAGTACAGCGGGGCGGGCGGTGAGGTGCATCCGCTGAACCCAGGGGTCGGGATCAGCGACGCGGTCGCGCTGATGAACTACGCACGCTGGTTGCCTCCGCTCGAGCAGCGCGGTCCCTCGTCGCTCGTCGTCGGACACAACGCCGCGTATCGGCGCGACGAGCTGCTCTCCTTCGGGGACGAGCTCGAGTACCTGCTCTCGTGCGAGGTCGTCCTGCAGTGGCAGCTCGGGGCGCGCGGCCGGTCGTTCCTGATCAACCCGGACATCCGCGTGGCGCATCTCAACGAGACGACGGTCTCGTCGATCGTCAAGGGCTACTACCTGTGGAACGTCACGTTCGGTGCGGGCTGGGCGCGCACGGACGAGTGGTCGTCGTCGCGGCGCGCGCTGCAGGCGCTCGGCATTCCCTGGTGGGTGATTCGGCGGACCGTCGACGTTGCCCGCACGGCGCGAAGACCCGAGCATCGACGGACGCTGCTACGACACTTGCCGACGGTGGTCGTCGCGGAGTCGGCGGCGGCGCTCGGGCTCGCGGTCGGCTGCACGCGAGGGGACACCGGCCAGACACGGCGCTTTGCGGACTACGAGCTGGACCGCGATCGCGGACCGGCGACCGCCTTCGTCGACTAGACCGCGGTCAGCTCGTCGTACAGCTCGCCGACGCTGGCTGCGACGGCCCGCCACGACAGCGTCGTCTCGGCGAGCGCGCGCGCTCTCGACCCCATCTCGTCGCGCACGTCGGGCTGGCGGAGGAGATCGAGGATCGCGCGGGCGAATGCTTCGGGTATCTGGGGCGCGACGACCCCGACGCGTTCCGTCTCGACGAGCCGGCCGAGGTCGCCGGTTGGGTTCGTCGCGATGGGTCGGCCCGCGGCGAGGTAGTCGCCGGCGCGATTCGGGAAGCGCGCCTCGTTGTGCGGCTGCGCCGTGTACGGCACCACCATCACGTCCCCGCAGGCCATCACCGACCCGAGCTCGCCGTAGGGGACGACGCCGACGTGCACGACGCGGTGCGCTGCGCCGACTGCTGCGGCGCGATCCTCGACCAGTGGAAAGCGGCGGCCGGACATCAGGAGGTACGCGCGTGGCTCGGCGACCGCGAGCTCGGCGAACGTGTGCGCGAGGAGCCAGTCGTCGAACGGGGCGAAGCCGGTGTGCACGAGGACGAGCGCGTCGTCGGGAAGGCCGTAGCGGGCACGTGCCTCGGCGGCCGGCTGCGGCCGGAAGAGGTCGTCGTTGGCGCCCACGGCGATGCGGCGGATGCGCTCCGGAGGGATCCCGAGCAGTCCCGCGCGCCGCTCGAGGTCGCTGCTGATCACGGTGACGGCGTCTGCGCGACGACGGGTGTACGACTGTAGGACGCCGTCAAACGCGCCCAGCGTGACGCGCTGCGGTGTCGGCCAGGTCGCCGCCATGCCGTCCGGTCCCCAGAGGTCTGCCCAGTCCGCCACCCACACGCTCTTGCGTCGTCGGGCGAGGAGCCCGGGGAGGGTCGCGCACGGACGCGGCTCGAACGTGTGCACGACGTCGTAACGCTCGCGCAGGACGTGCGACAGACGCCCCGCCAGGTCGATCGGGCTCAGCCCGCCGTTTCGAAAGCGGTACGGAAGCAGGTCGGGAGGCTCGAGCAGGCGCACGCCGTCCATCGACGCGTGCGTGTAGCCGACACCTGCGTGGCGCCGCCCGCTGAGTACGGTCACGTCGCGCCCGGCAGCCGCGAGCCAGCGTGCGATCGAGAGCGCTCGGATCGCGCTGCCGCGTTCGGAGACGTTGTGCGCGAGCATGAGCACCCGCATCAGCGCTTCTTCCCTTCCGGGGTGTTGACGACGCCGACGACCTCGCCGGCGAACCACGCGAGCGTCCCGCTGACGACGATCGGCAACGTCGCGAGCGCGTCGCGGATCTGACCTGCCCGCCGGGCGTTCGCCACGGCGCGCCAGCTGACACGCGCGGGGCGGACGAGCGTGACCGTCAGCGCGACGTCGTAGACCTTCTTTCGAGTCGGCTCGTCGTCCGCGCGGCGGAGCCCGGCGAACTCGCGGCCGCGGGCGAACCGCTCGCGCATGAAGTCCGGCCAGTTCTGAACGTGGTCGTGCCGGAAGACCGCGTCGGTCTCGAGCCACATCGGGAACCCGGCGTCTCGCAGCGCCCACGAGAAGACGGTGTCGCCGAGCATGAGATCGTCGCGGAACCCGCCGACTCGCTCGAACGCCTCGCGCGCGCAGAGCAGTCCGCTCGACGGGCCGACCTCGACGAGCCGCGGCGAGCCTCCCGCCAGCCACGAGTCGAACTTCGTCAGGTGCAGGCCGCGCTCGAACCACGAGTCCCCGTGGCTGGTGAGCGCCGCGACGACGGCGCCCCCGTGTCGTTCCCACGCGCTGACGAGCGCCTCGACCGCGTGTTCGTGGGGGTAGATGTCCGGGTCCGTGAAGAGCAGCAACTCGCCGGTGGTCGCGCGCGCTCCCTCGTTGCGCGCGGCGTGGGGGAGCAGCCGGGCGTGCGGTCGAATGAGGCGCACCTCGGGGAAGCGAGCGACGATGTCGGCCGTTCGCGCGTCCGGCGAGCTGTCCACCACGACGATCTCCGCGGGGTAGCTCTGCGCCAGGTACGACCGCAGACTCGCCTCGATCGTCTGCTCGGACCGATAGGCGGGAATGACGATCGAAAGACCAGGGCGGCCCACGCGCAGATCGTCGCGACTCTACAGTGGAGCCATGAAGGCGGCGCGTCGTCTCAACGTCGGCCACGCGCTCGCGTTTCGATCCGACAAGCTGGACTTTCTCCTTCGGTGCGCCCGTCAGGCCGACGTCGTCGAGCTGAAGCTCGGACGCGTGCGCACGTACCTCCTGAACGATCCGGCGGACATCCGGCACGTGCTCGTGACCGAGGAGCCGCGCTTTCCGAAGAACCCGCGTCTCGTCGCAGCGGCCGACCCGGCGCTCTTCGGCGAGGGGCTCGTCGGGAGCTCGGAGGCCGACCACCGGTCGAAACGGCTGTCGCTTCAGCCGGCGTTCGACCAGCGGAAGCTCGAGGCGCTCGCCGACCTCGTCGTGGATTGCGCGGACGAGTTGTTCGACAACTGGGCCGCTCGCGACGACTTCGACCTCGTCGGCGCGACCACGGCCCTCGCGCAAAAAATCCGGATCCGCGTGCTGCTCGGAGAGGGCGCGGACGACATCGCCGACGAGCTCGTCGACGCGCTCACGGCGCGCCAGGAGTACATCGGGCAGGTGTTCGTCTCCCCGCTGCCGTACTCCGACCGGCGCCCGACGTGGACGAGACGCAGGTACCGGCGCGCGCAGGGAGACCTCGAGCGGCTGCTGTTCGGGCTCATGCGGAACGGCACGCCGAGGTCGGGGCTGCTCGCGCACCTGCTCGAGCTGCGCGCGGACGACGGGTCGCCGGTCGGCGCCCGGCGCGTCTTCGACGAGGCGCGCGGCTTCCTCGCCTCGTACGAGCTCTCAGGGCGCGGCC
This sequence comes from uncultured Actinomycetes bacterium, assembly GCA_963791205.1. GTDB lineage: Bacteria > Actinomycetota > Thermoleophilia > Gaiellales > Gaiellaceae > JACCTU01. Next base: position 21,603 of record CAWBRK010000014.1, on the reverse strand, counting down.
TGGCCTGGACCCTGAGCCTGCTCGCAAGTCACGCAGAAGTGCAGGCTCAGCTCGCGCGAGAGCTCGACGCAGGCGATGCCCCCTTACTGGGGTACCCGCAGCTGGTCTATTCCGAGGCGCTGCGGCTCTACCCGCCGACGTGGTTGTTCGTGCGGATGGCGCCCGACGACGTCGAGCTCCCAAGTGGCAGCGTGATCCCGGCGGGCTCGCGGCTCTTCCTCTGCCCGTACACGAGCCACCGCGATCCCCGGTTCTTCCCGGACCCCGAACGGTTCGACCCGGAGCGGTTCCGCCCTGGAGCGGAGGTGCGCGCGCGCCCGAGGTCGGCGTACTTCCCGTTCGGCGGCGGCAGGCACGTCTGCATCGGGGAAGGCTTCGTGCGGATGGAAGCAGCGCTCGTGCTTTCGACACTCGTCGGTCGCTTCGAGCTGACGCGTGCGACAGGGCACGCGGTTCCGTATCCCGGCGTGACGCTCGAGCCGCGAGGCGACGTGCGCCTTCGACTGCGCGCGCGCTAGGAGGTCTCGTCGTGCCGGGTCAGGGCGTCGTTGTGCTCGGAGGCTACGTCAACGCGCTCGGGGTCGTTCGGGCGCTTGCCGCGCGCGGAATCCCAACTGCGGTCGTGCGTAACAAGCCGTTCGATCTCGCGCACCTGTCACGGTACGTCTCGGCGCACGAGCGGGTCGTCGGTGTCGAGGAGCGTCCCGAGCTGCTCGTCGAGCTGCTGGAGCGGCGGGCTGCCGAGTGGGGAGGCTGGGCCCTGCTGCCGACCAACGACGAATCCCTTGCGGCCCTCGCCCGCCACCATGACCGGCTTTCGTCTCTCTACCGACTGATCGCACCGCCCTGGGACGTCGCACGGCACCTGCTCGACAAGACGTCGATGCTGGAGAGCGCACGGGCGGTTGGAGCAGACATCCCGACCTACTACGGGCCTGCAACAGCTGAAACTGCCGCGAGCGAGCTCAGCTTCCCCGTCGTCGTCAAACCGCTTGCGAACTGGCGGTTCGAGTCGCAGTTCGGGTCCAAGCTGTTCGTCGCGCGTGATCGCGAGGAGCTTCGGCGGTGTGTCGCACGACTCGCCGACGCGAAGATCGACGGCCAGGTGGTCGATCTCGTGCCGGGGCCCGACGGTGGGATCCACCAGTACACGACGTACATCGACACGCGCGGCGAACCGCAGGGAGGCGTCACGGTGAGGAAGCTTCGTCAGGGTCCACCTCTGTTCGGCAGCGCACGCGTCGCCGAGGTCGTCGACGACGTGGGCGAACTTGCGGAGATCACCGTCGAGCTCGCTCGGCGAATGGGTCTCCGCGGCATTGCGAGCGCGGAGTTCAAACAGGACTCACGAGATGGGAGCTTTCGTTTCATCGAGCTCAACGGCCGCTCGGTCATCTACAACAGCCTGCTCCGACGTGCCGGCCTCGATCTCGCGTGGCTGGCGTTCTCCGACTACGTCACGGGACGACCGGAGCGAGCCCGTCCGAACGGCTGGGCCGGTGTCTGGATCAACCTGCACGCTGACGTGCTCTACTCGACGGTCCGACATCACCTCGACGGCCCGAGCCTGAAGGAGTTCCTGGCGCCCTACCGACGCCGCAAGCTCGAGGCGGTTTGGTCTGCGCGCGACCCTCGGCCCTTCGTCACGCAGTGGAGCCGAACCGCGCGTTCAGCCGCACTCGCGCTGGTCAATCGGCGTCGAGAGTGAACGTCACATCGGCCGCCGATGCGACTGCGCGCAGATCCTCGACGACCCTTCGCGTGAGCGGAATGCCTGAGCGCTCCGCGCTCCGCCTCCGCCGCGTACTCAGGGTCCCCGGCTACGAGCACGGGCTCGACGGGATCGATCGGGTCGGTCGCGCGCAGCGAGTCCAGCATCGTGTCGAGATCGTTACCGAAGTCGTCGTCGCCGCGAAAGCGCTGAGGGTCGATCGCCAGGAAGAAGTGCCCGACGGGTCTTTGCGCGTACGGGGCTTCCTGCCAGGCGGGTGTTCCGGGCAGGATCGACGACAGGGTCTCGACCATCACTGCCAGGCCGTAGCCCTTGTGGCTTCCCATCTCGGCGCTCCCGCCGAGCGGCGTCAGCAGACGCCGCTCGAACGCGCCTCTCGCGCCGGTGACCGGCGCTCCCGTCTCGTCGAGCGCCCAGCCGGCTGGGATCGAGCGGCCTTTTCGCCACGCCATGACGAGCTTTCCGAGCGACACGGTGCTCGTCGCCATGTCGAGCAGCAGCGGTTCGTTGCGCAGCGCCGGAGCCGTGAACGCGATCGGATTCGTCCCGAGCATGGCCTCTCTCCCACGCGTGGGGACGATCGCCGGCAGGTCTGCGCTGCTCGTGACGAGCCCGAGATAGCCGGCTTCGGCGGCCATTGCCGCGTAGGCACCGGCAGCGCCGAAGTGGCCGGAGTTGCGGACTGCCACAGCCCCGAGACCGGTGGCGCGGCACTTCGCGATCGCGAGGGTCATCGCCGTCTGCCCGGGCACGTGGCCGAGTCCACCTCCGCCGTCGATCAGCCCCGTGGTCTCGCCCTCACGCACGACTTCGATCGCCGGCGCCACGTTGAGACGTCCGCCGACCAGCGCTCGGTGGTAGTGCAAGAGCATCCCGCAGCCGTGTGACTCGATCCCGCGCACGTCCGCGTACAGCATGTGACCAGCAGTGATCGAGGCGTGCTCGCCTGGCATTCCCCAGGCGCGGAGAATCGACTCGAGCTGCGCGGCGAGCGCGTCCGGCGAGACCGTCTTCCCGGGCGACAGACGCTGGGCGGCCGTCGGAGCGACGTGCTCGAGCGCCAACGCCGCCGTCCTGCGCGGCCCCGAGATACGCACCGTGTTCAGAACACGACGAAAGCGAGCGACGCCCATGGCCACGCGAACGTATCCTGTTCCGATGCCGGCTGAAGACGGTGACCGGGACAAGGCCGTCAGCCACATCAGCCAGGCCTACCCCGACAAGGTCGAAGTGCGCGGGCGCGACCTCTGCGGCGACCTGATGGGCAGGTTGAGCTTCACCGAGTACTTCCACCTGCTCCTCACCGGCCGCGAGCCGACCGAGGACCAGCGCTTCTTCCTCGACCTGCTGCTGGTCTCGATCGCCGAGCACGGGCTGATGCCGAGCAACATCGCCGCGCGCATGACGCTCGCCGCCGACCCCGAGTCGCTGCAGGGGGCGGTCGCGGCAGGGATCCTCGGCGCCGGGCCGGTCGTGCTCGGCACGTCCGAGTCCTGCGCGCGGTTGCTCGAGGAGGCGCAGAAGGAAGTGGCGGCCGGCGGCGCGGCCGCGACCGTTGCCGCACGACGTCGCCCGTGCGATCCACTCGGTGGGCGCCAGGGTGCCGGGGTTCGGCCACCCGGTTCACCGGCCGCTCGACCCTCGCGCCGAGCGGATCCTCGTGCTCGCAGACTCGCGCGACGTGAGCGGGCCGCACGTTCTGCTCGCGCGCGCGCTGCGCGAGGCGGTGGCGGAGATCTGGGGGAAGCCGCTCACGATGAACGTCGCGCTGCCGATCGCCGCCGTGATGCTCGACCTGGGCTTCTCGTCCGACGTCGTGAAGTCCGTTCCGATTCTTGCGCGCACCGCCGGGCTGCTCGCGCACCTCGCCGAGGAGCAGGAGCAGCCGCTCGGGTTCCGGCTCGCCGCGAAGGCGGAGGAGGCGGTCGAGTACGAGCCCGATGCTCGCGCCTGACGTCGAGAGCCGCCCGTGGGCGGAGCAGCTCGCCGTCGACGAAGCGAGCTACCGGACCCAACTCGCCTACCTCTTCGATCGCTCGGCCTTCTACCGCGAGAAGCTGACGGCTGCAGGGTTCGCCTCCGACGAAGCGGCCGGCGGGCTCGCGGAGATCGCGCAGCTGCCGCTCACCGAGAAGCACGAGCTCCGCGCGACCTGCACGCCCGACAACCCGATCGGCGCGCATCTCTGCGCGACCCCATCCGAGCTCGTTCGGATCTACTCGACGAGCGGCACCACGGGCGCGCCGAGCTACGTTCCGCTCACGGCCGGAGACCTCGACAACTGGGTGACCGGCTCGGCCCGCAGCTACGCAGCCTCCGGTGTGGCAGCCGGTCAGCGCATCGTCTCCACCTACAACGCCGGGCCGTTCGTTGCGGGCGCGGCGCTCGCCTCGTTCGAGCGCATCGGGCTCACGCACGTTCCGGTGGGGACCGGGAACACCGAGCGACTGATGCTCGCGGTCGAGCTCCTCAGGCCGGACGCCGTGGTGCTCACGCCCTCGTACGCCGCGCACCTCGTCGAATGGGCGGCGGAGCGCGGTGTCGAGCTCCGAGAGTCGAGCGTCGCGCGAGTGCTCGTGGCCGGCGAGCCCGGAGGCGGCGAGCCCGCCTTCCGCGCAAAGCTCGAGGACGGCTGGGGCGCGCAGGTCACCGAGGCGATGGGCATCGGCGACATCGGCGTGTCGCTGTGGGGCGAGTGCGAAGAGCAGGACGGGATGCACCTGGGAGCGCGCGGCTTCGTCCACCCCGAGCTGATCGACCCGGAGACCGGCGCCGCGATCGCGCTGGAAGACGGCGCCACCGGCGAGCTCGTCCTGACGCACCTCCAGCACCGGGCAGCACCGCTCCTGCGCTTCCGTACGCGCGACCACGTCCGCGTCCGCGATGAGCCCGTGCCGGTGCGGCCGAACGGGGCCGCGCGTGCGGTGCATCGGGCGGACCGACGACATGCTCATCGTCCGTGGCGTCAACGTCTTCCCGTCGGCGATTCGCGAGGTCGTGAGCGCGTTCGCTCCGGCCGTCAGCGGCTACATCGTCGTCAAGCCGGAGACGCGAGACGTGCAGCAGCAGCCGCCGCTGCCCGTGAGCGTCGAGCTCGCGCAGGGTGCAGCCGCGGACGACGCGCTCGCGGAAGCGATTCGCCAGCGGCTGCGAGAGGCGCTCGTCGTCCAGACACGCGTCGAGCTCGTGGCGTGGGGGAGCCTGCAGCGCAGCGAGTACAAGTCGAAGCTCGTCGAGCACTCGTGAGCGGCGTTCTGCTCACGTCGGTCGTCGGCAGCTATCCCCAGCCCGACTGGCTGATCGACCGCGAGCGGCTCGGCGAACGTCTGCCGCCGCGCGTCCGAGCGCGCGAGCTCTGGCGGGTCGACGAGTCGTTCCTCGAGGAGGCGCAGGACGACGCGACTCGCATCGCAGTGCGCGACATGGAGCGCGCCGGCGTCGACGTGATCACGGACGGCGAGATGCGCAGGGAGAGCTACTCCAACCGGTTCGCGACGGCGCTCGACGGGGTCGACCTCGACGAGCCCGGCGTCGCGCTCGACCGCACGGGCCACGAGAACCCCGTCCCGAGAGTCGTCGGGCCGATCCGCCGCACGCGGCCCGTCGAGGTGCGTGACGTCGAGTTCCTCCGCGCGATCACCGACCGCCGGATCAAGATCACCGTTCCGGGCCCGTTCACGATGACGCAGCAGGCGCAGAACGACTACTACGACGACCACCGGAGCCTCGCGCTCGCGTACGCGGAAGCGGTCAACGAGGAGCTACGTGATCTCAAGGCGGCCGGCGCCGACGTCGTGCAGATCGACGAGCCGTATCTCCAGGCGCGCCCGGCGTCGGCGCGCGAGTATGCGGTCGAGGCGATCAACCGCGCGCTCGACGGCATCGACGGCGAGACGGTCCTGCACACCTGCTTCGGCTACGCGCACATCGTTCACGAGCGGCTTCCCGGCTACCCGTTCCTCCGCGAGCTCGCGGACTGCCGTGCGACGCACCTCTCGCTCGAAGCTGCTCAGCCGAACCTCGACCCGCAGGTGTTGCGCGACCTTCCCGACAAGACGATCGTGTTCGGCGTCCTCGACCTCGGTTCCGGCACCGTCGAAACGCCGCACGTCGTCGCCGACCGAGTCCGTCGAGCCCTCACGGTGCTGCCGCCGGAGCGACTCGTGCTCGCGCCCGACTGCGGGATGAAGTACCTCTCGCGCGAGATCGCGTTCCGCAAGCTCGAGGCGATGGTCGCCGGTGCCCGCGTCGTCCGTGAAGAGCTCGCCCTCTAACCGCTGAACCAGCGCGTTCGTGTCCCTCGATCGAGGGGTTTTCACAAGGGCGTCGTATTTGAAGGGCATACTGAGAACACGGTGGTTCGCTGCGGCTCACCGTGTGCTCGACGTGAGTCCGCGACAGCGAGAGGAGCCGTAGCGACATGCCAAGTTGGGGGACGTGGGTTCTCGTCGGCGTCCTGCTGTGGCTCGTCGTCTCGGTGCTCGTCGGGCTCCTCGTCGGGGCGTTTCTCGGGTTCGGCGCCGGCGGCGTCGACCGCGCCGAGCGGGCCAAGGCGCTCCGCATGGCCGCTTCGAGGCGCTCGCAAAAGCCGACGCCGATCACCGACGTCGCTGCGCGCGAGCCCGCGCGGGAACGGGTCCTCGTGGTCGATGACGACGCCGGCCTCCGCCTGCTCCTCCGAACGACGCTCCCGGCCAACGAGTTCGACGTCGAGGAAGCGGACTCCGCCGAGGCTGCTGCGGAGACCGCGCGGTTCTTTCGCCCGGAAGTCGTGATCCTCGACGTCAGCCTCCCGGGGAAGGACGGGCTCACGTTCTGCCGCGAGCTCAAGCGCTCCGCCGCGCTCGCCCCACGTGATCTTGCTCACCGGCGGCGACATCGAGAGCGACGATCTGCGCCGGGCGGGAGCCGACGCGGTCTTGCGGAAGCCGTTCAGCCCGGTCGAGCTGCTCATGCTCGTCGACAAGGTCAGCCACGAGACCGTCCTGGGTGGCGGCAGGGCATCTGTTTCGCAGGACGAGCAGCTCTTGATCTACGCACGCGACCTGAGCCGCGTCGTCGAGGTGGAGCGAGGGCAGCGACGGCTCCTCCAGCATGCGTACCGCCAGACCGTGACCGCTCTGGCCGATGCACTCGAGGCAAAAGACCGGTCGACGGGTCTTCACGGCCGCCGCGTTCAACGGTACGGGCTCGAGCTTGCCGAGGCGTACGACGCGTCGCTGGTCGCCGATCCCAGTCTCGAATACGGGTTCCTGCTCCACGACGTCGGCAAGATCGGTATCCCGGAGACGATTCTCCGCAAGCCTGGGCCGCTCGACGACATCGAGCGGCGGCTGATGCAACGCCATCCGCAGCTGGGCATCGACATCCTCGACGGCATTCCGCTCCTCGAGGGCGCAGGGCTCGAGGTCGTCCGCTCGCACCACGAGCGCTGGGACGGCAGGGGCTACCCGGACGGTCTCGCGGGCGAGGAGATTCCCGTGGCCGCACGCATCTTCGCGCTCGCCGACGCGCTCGACGCGATCACCACCGACCGCCCGTACCGCAAGCGGCTCTCGTGGGAGACCGCGATCGACGAGATCCTTGGCAACAGCAACACGCAGTTCGACCCCGGCGTGGTCGCGGCGTTCGCGCTCCGCGAAGGCAGGATGAAGCAGATCGCCGCGGAATTGACCGAACGCGCCGCGTGAGCCTGGTTACTCGAGCGCGCTGATTGCGAACGCGACCGCAAAGCCGAACGTCGTCGCGAGCCCGACGAGCTTCCCGCCGTGGTCGAATGCCTCCGGCATCATCGTGTCGGCGAGCATCGTCAAGATCGCGCCCGCCGCGAACGCGAGCACGAAGGCGATCGTCGAGCCGCTCACGTCGTCGAAGAAGACATAGCCGGCGAGCGACGACAGCGCGGTCACCAGCCCAACGGACAGCCAGAGCAAGATCGTGTTCAGGCGGCTCCAACCCGCACGGGTCAGGCCACTGGTCGCTGCAACCGCTTCAGGAAGGTTGGAGAGGAACACCGCAGCCAGCATTGCGACGCTGACGGCGCCGCCCTGCAGGATCGTCAAGCCGAGCACGATCGACTCGGGAATCCCGTCCAGCACGGTTCCGAGGACGATCGCCATGGGGGAGCCGGCAGCCTGCTCGCCGGACGCGCTCTTTCGGTTGTCACCGCCGAAGCGGTCGATCAACCCGTCGCCGACGAAGAACGTGGCTGCACCGGCGAAGAGGCCGAGCGCGACCGCCCCAGAACCGCCCGCGGTGTCGGCCGCCTCGCTGACGAGCTCGTACGCGACCGCAGAGATGAGCACGCCGGCGCCGAACGCCATCACGAGCCCGAGTAGCCGGAGGCTCACCGGGGTGAACATCGCGATCAGTGCACCGAGCACGAGCGAGGATCCCGCGACTGCCCCCCAGAACAGAGCCTCGCCCACTACGCGTTGCGGCGCCGAGACATCGTCACGATCAGCGACGCGAGCAGCGCGAACAGCGCGAGTTGTGCGCCGAGGTAGATCCAGGTGCTCGTCCGGTCGGTGTGCACGTCGTCCCACGCGCGGACCATCCCGAGCAAGAGCAGCGTGACCCCGGTGAGCTGGCTGATGCACGGGATGCGGAGGGCAGACCAGCGCTTGTCGAGCGCGGCGGCGGCCCAGCCGACGTTGAGTGCGGTGAAGCTCGCGACGACGCGTGCGGTCAGCGGGGTCACGTCCCAGGGCCAATGCTCGACCGCGAGGCTCGGCTTCACGAAGATCACGATGCCGACGACGAAGAACAGCTGCCGATCACGCCGAGCGCAACGCGCCCCGGGAACGGCACCTCGACGTCGGGCGGCTCGACGGGACCGGGCCGCCAGCCGCCGTTGTAGAACCAGAGCGCCGGTACGAGGAACGGTGTGATCGCGTACAGCGCGGTCCAACCGAAGAACGTGATGTGGTCGTGGTTGAACTTCTCCCAGTGGAGGATCGTCGCGATTCCCATCAACGTCGCGAACACCGTGATCCCGACGAAGCCGAACGAGACCTCGAGCCAGCGCTTGCTGCGCGCGACGAAGAGGAAGAACACGACGCCGGAGGCGTAGCCCGCACCCATCAGCAGCGGTGTGAGCTCCGGCTTGATCGTCCAGGCGAAGAGGCGCTCCGTGTCGGCTGGCCAGACGTACAGGAGCGTCGAGCCGATGACGAGGAATGGCACGAGCGCGAGCGCGACGATGCGCGTCAGGGGCTTTACGGGCTGCACCGGATCGCACCATCTCATCGCGGGACCCGCCGGACAACCACGCGTAGGATCAGCCCGTGCTTCGGACCGAGGTCTTGCCGCTGACAGAGCCCGCGCCCGCGGCGGCCTATGCGACCTGCCGGCGGATGCTCCGGCGGCACGACCCGACCTACTACCTCGCGGTCTCCCGCCTCCCGAGGGAGCGCCGCTCCGCCGTCTACGCGCTCTACGGCTTCGTCCGAGGCGCCGACGAGATCGTCGACGGGGCCGGGTCCGGCCTTCGACCGGAGGAGCGCACGCGCTGCCCTCGACGAGTGGCAGGGCGAGCTCGAGCGCGGCGTCGAGGCCGGAGTGTCGGAGCATCCCGTGATCGCCGCTCTCGTCCACGCGGCGGGCGCGCAGCAGCTTCCGGTGGAGGAGCTCCGGCCGTACATGGCGTCGATGCGGATGGACTGCGGGCGTCTCAGGATCCAGACGCGGGAGGAGCTCGAGCGCTACATGGACGGCAGCGGAGCGTCGGTCGGCCGGATCATGGCGGTCATCCTCGGCGCACCGGACGAGAGCGAGCGTCTCGGACGTCTTGGCGTTGCCTTCCAGTTGACGAACTTCCTGCGCGATCTGCGCGAGGACTACGTGCTCGATCGCATCTACCTCCCGGCCGACGAGCGCGAACTGCACGGTGTCGGCGAAGACGACCTCGCGGCTGCCTCTGCGAGCCCTGCCCTCAGGGAGCTCGTCGCGGCGGACGTCCGTCGCGCGCGCGAGCTGTTCCGCGAGGCGACTCCGGCGCTGCTCACGGCGATCCCGTCCGCGAGACGGGGGATCAGCCTGGCGCGCGCGGTCTACTGCGCGGTCCTCGACCGGATCGAGCGGAACGGCTTCGACGTGCTCGGCCGGGCGAGCCGACCGCGGGTCGTCGACCTGGCACGCGTCGCGGTGAGCTCGCGTTGAGCCGGCGCCCCGAGCAGCCGCTCGTCGAGGAGCACGCCGACGTCGTCGTCTGCGGCGCGAGCTTCGCCGGGCTGGCGGTCGCACGCGAGCTCGCCGGAACGGGAGCCGACGTACTCGTCCTCGACCGCGACGAGATCGGCGCGCATCCGACCTCGGCCTGTGCGGCGCCGATGCCGTGGCTCGAGGCGCTCGGAGTCGCGGACTCGGTGAAGCAGGAGCTTCCGTTCATGCGCTTCACGACGCCCCATGGTTCGTTTCGCATTCGGATCCCTTGGAGCTGGGGCGCCTTCGACTACTCGGAGCTGTGTCAGCTGCTGTGGGACCAGTCGGACGCGCGCTTCGAGCGCGCGCTCGTGAAGGGTCGCGTCGACGGCGGTGTGCGCACCGATCGCGGCGTCGTCAAGGCCCCGCTCGTCGTCGACGCGCTCGGGTGGCGCCGCGTGCTCGGAACGCAGCCGCTCGCGGGGACCGGCGGCCCGCTTTCGCGGGGCCTCGAGGTCCATCCGAACGGCGGGGGCGACGAGCTCGACGTCGTCATCGATCGCTCGCTCGTTCGCCGAGGCTACTGCTGGCGCGTGCCTGCGGGAGACGAAGTGCGCGTAGGCGTGGGCGCGTACGACCCGCGCGTCGCCGTCAAGCAACCGACGGCCGACATCGCGCAGCGGTTCGGCGTGCCCCCGGTGCGCCACCAGGGCAACCTCATCCCGCATCGGCTGCGACCGGCCGCCGAGAACGGGTCGTTCTTCGTCGGAGACTCCGCCGGGCATTGCTTCGCGCTCTCCGCGGAGGGGATCCGCGGCGCGTTCTACTTCGGGATCGCGTGCGGCCGCGAGCTGCGCAACGTGCTGGCGGGCGACGCGACCGTCGACGAGGCGCTCGCGGCCTACAACGCCTTCAGTACGCGTCACCGCAGCGGGTTCTGGATCACGTACCTGCTCCAGCGCGTCATTCCCGAGCTTCCACCGCGCGCGCTCGCGGTCGTGATCCGGTCGCTCAGCGGCCAGCGGCTCGTCGACGCGATCTTCAACTGGTACCTCGGGCTTCTGCCCGTGCCGCCCTATTCGTCGGGCTCGAACTCGCCCGGCCCGAAGGTCAGGACGTCCGCGCCGCTCTCGTCGGCCCGGACGACGTAGAGCGCCATCGGGCTCGCCGTCGCGTTCGCGTTGCCGTACAGGTAGCGCTCGACGGCGACCTGCTTGCTGTCCGGCGACCAGCTCGGCGCGCCCGCGTCGCCGAGCAGCGTCGTGAATGAGCTGCTCGCGAGATCGACGAGGCAGAGGCTGCCGGCGCACTGGTAGGCGAGCTTGGTGCCGTCGGGCGACCACGAGGGGTCGTAGCCGGCCCCGTCGGTCGTAACCGTCTCGCGGTCCCCGGTCGCGACGGTGGCGAAGTAGACGACGCCCTCGTTGTTGTTGTACGCGACGCGCTTGCCGTCCGGCGACCAGGCCGGTGTCAGCTCCGACGCGGTCAAGATCGACCAGTCGGGATCGTCGGGGTGGGAAGCGGGCTCGAGGAGCCGTCGCGCCACTCCTCCGCGTCGCGGGACGACGAAGATCACGTACGACCCGTCGGACACCTCGCGGACGAACGCGATCCGCTTGCCGTCCGGCGACCACGCGGGAGCCAGGCTTTGCTCGCCCGTGCTGCGGACGCGGGCGATTCGGTGCTCGCCCTTGCCGGCGACCGCGACGACGCGGAGGCCGTCGGGAGCCTCGAACGCGATTTCCTTGCCGTCGGGCGACCACTCGGGCGCCTTCCCCTTCGTGGCGGTGACGCGGCGGATTCCCTTTCCGTCCGTGCGCACGACGAAGATTCCGCCCCCGTCGCGGTTGCTCGCGAATGCGATCTGCTTTCCGTCCGGCGACCAGTCCGGCGTCGCGTCGGCGGTCGCGAAGTCGACCTTGATCCCGCCCCAGTCGTCCGGATCCGATCCGCACGCGGCGAGCGAAAGCACCGCGGCGGTGACGGCGGCCACCGTGGCGATTCGGCTCATGACGGTCGTAGACGGGGAAACGGGTGGTCTTGTTAGTACGCGATCAGCGCCAGTCGGGGGCGTGGTCGCCCTCGTGGCTGGTCAGCCGGACCGTCCGTCCCGACCTGACGTTGGTGGTGTGGATCCCGAAGTTGCGCTCCGTGTTGCCGACCCAGGCGACCCGCGTGCCGTCGGGCGACCAGGAAAGCGCGAGGTCGTGTGGCTGGCTGACGAGCCGTCGCAGCCCGCTGCCGTCCGCGCGCATCACGTAGACGGCCTCCTCGGTCGCGAAGGCGATCCGCGTTCCGTCCGGCGACCAGCGCGGGTTGTACGCGTCCTCGTGGAGCCTGGACGTCAGGTTCCAGCGTTCACCCGCCTTCGCATCGGTGAGCCAGACGTCGAACCCGAATTGGTGGGCGGCGGAGTAGACGATCGCCTTGCCGCTGGGCGACCACTCGGCCGAAGCGGTCTCCACGAGCACACGTTCGTCGTCCACGTAGATCGAGCCGATGCCGTCGCGCACGCTTTGGTACGCGAGGCGGCCGTCGGGAAGCCACGTCGGGTCTTGGTCCGGGCCCGACGTTTCGGTCACGCGGACGACGTCGCTGCCGTCGACGCGCATCGTGTAGACGTCGAGCTCCGAGCCGCCGTGGTTCGCGGTGTACGCGATCCGTTTCCCGTCTGGTGACCACGCGGGGCCGCTCTCGTGCTGGTCGGTTCGGGTCAGGCGCCGCAGACGGCCCGTTGCGACGTCGAGCGCGTAGAGGTCGGCGGTGGGACCGATCCGACGCTGGAGCACGATGCCGAGGCCGTCCGCGGGACTCGCGCCGGGCTGCGGCCTGGCCGCCGCGACGAGCTCCGCGGGGGGCCGTGCGGCGCTCTCGTGCCAACGCGAGCATCCGTTGGAGAACGCCGCGAACTCTTCGCTGATCGCGATGCAATACCGGTCGTCGCGAAGGGCGAGCTCGACCTGCCAGTGCTCGCAGCCCTTGCACCAGAACTGCACGCGTCCACTGATCGGCTCCGCCCTGACGACCTGGATGCGCCCACGGGGGTAGTCGTGGGCGTCGAGGAACCCCTCGATCCTGGCCTTCGCCCCCGAGACGGCTTCCTGCCGGGTCAGCCCCGCATGCTCCTTGCCGGGCGTCGTCGCGTCGTCGACGAAACGCCAGAACCGGATGTTGCCGAGCTGCGAGATCAGCAGGACGACTCCTGCGACGAGCACCACGACCTTCAGCGGGACCCCGGTCATGTTCCACATCTGAGCGTTATCGGACTCCACGCCGTGACTCGTGAGGGACTGCCACAATCGGGCCGTGGCAGCGAGCCCGAGACTCTCGGTCATCCTTGTCACCGATCGCTACGAGACCGTGCGGAGGATGGTCGAGAGCCTCGCAGCGCAGGCGCGTCGGGAGGAGGTGGAGCTCGTCTTCGTGGCGCCCGCGAACGCAGCGATCCCGCTCGACGCCGCCGAGCTTCGAGTCTTCGGTGCGGCTCACGTCGTCGAGGTCGACTCCGTGCAGAGACTCGCGCAGGCGCGGGCCGTTGGAGTTCGAGCGGCGACCGCGCCGCTCGTGTACCTGGCCGAGACCCATGCCTTCCCGCAGCCCGGCTTCGTGCATGAGGTCATCCTCGCGCACGAACTGGGGTGGAGCGCCGTCGTCCCGGCCGTCGGGAACGGGAATCCCGGCGACGGTGCGTGGAGCTGGTCGATCTTGCTGCTCGACTACGGCGATCGGCTCGCGACGAACTCTCCGGGGGAACGTCTGAAGCTGGGGCCGCACAACACGGCCGTGGAACGAGAGCTGCTCGTCCAGCTGGACGGCGATCTCCCTGCGCTTCTCGCTCCGGGCAGCGCGCTCGCCGACGAGCTTCGGAGGCGCGGCGCGAAGATCGGCTTCCATCCAGGTGCCCTGATCGCCCACGTCAACGTCTCCAGGCCGGTCGCGTGGGCGGGCGAGCGCTTCGTCGGCGGCGTGCTGCTCGCCCAGGCGCGCGTCGGACGCTGGGGCCCCGGCCGGCGCCTCCTCTACGCCGCCGGCTCGCCTCTCATCCCCTTCTTGTGGATCAGTCGCACGCTCCGGGTCGTGGACTGGCGAAACCGTCGCCGCGACGTGCCGGTCCTGACGCTGCCGCTGATGCTGCTCGGCACGGTGATCTGGGCGCTCGGTGAATGCGCCGGGTATCTCGGCCTCGGAGGCGATGCGGAAGTTCGGATGACGGAGTACGAGATGCACAAGCTCCGGTACGCCAGCAGGGTGAATCCCTGAAGCCCGGGGTCGCGCTCGTCGGCTGCGGCGCGATCGCGAGCGCGGTGCACCTTCGCGTGCTCGCGCGGTCGCGTCGCAGTGCGCCTCGTCGTCGTCGCCGATCCGTCACCGGCGGCGCGCGAGCGAGCGAAGCGCATCGCAGGCGTCTACGTGACCGACGACGCGCAGGAGGCGATCGATCGCGAGGACGTCTCCGCCGTCGTGGTCTGCGCGGGGACCGACCAGCACGCGGCGCTCGCTCTCGCAGCGGTCCAGGCCGGCAAGCATCTCTACCTCGAGAAGCCGCTTGCGGCCGGGGTCGCCGAAGGCGAACAACTCGTCGCGGCGAGCGAGCGCGCGGGAGTGATCGCCGCGATCGGCTTCAACCGCAGATACCACCCGCTGTTCGCGCGAGCGCGCGCGCTCGTTGCGGAGGGAGCGATCGGCCGGGTCGTCGCGGGCCAGGCGGCGTTCTGCGAGCCGACCGAGCCCGCTGCGATGCCCGAGTGGAAGCGCCGGGTCGCGACGGGCGGTGGCGTCCTCCTCGACCTCGGCACGCACCATGTGGATCTCGTGCCGTGGCTGACGGGGCGCGAGTTGCTCGCGACGCACGCACGCGTGTTCTCGGACGCGAGCGAAGAGGATTCGGCGCGCGTGCACATGCGGCTCGCCGGCGACGTGGACGTGGACGGCTTCTACTCGTTCCGCGCGGCTCGCAGCGACTTCGTCGAGCTCATCGGCGACGCCGGTGTCCTGCGCGTCGACCGGTACGACGGCTCTCTGCGCGTCTGGGTCGCCCGCGACGGCCTGCATGCGGTTCGCAGAGAACGCTTCCGTCCCGACCGCGCGACGCTGTCGTGGCGTGCCCGTCGGATCCTCCGCCCGGCCGACGAGCCTTCCTACCGCCGAGCGCTACGAGCCTGGGTCGACGCCGTCGGAGGGCACGAGCGTGACCTGCCCACGCTCCGAGAAGGGCTCGACAATCTTCGCGCGATCGAGAGCGCGCGAGCCGGGTGATGCGGGTGCTCTTCGTCAACGACGGAGTGGCCAACGAGGGCGGCATCGAGACGTACTTGACCTTCGTGAGATCCGAGCTCGAGCAGCGCGGAGACGAGGTGCGCCTGCTGACGAGCAGTGTCGGCTCGAAGGCCGACGGGACCGCCGACTACGTCGCGTTCGGAGCGACGCGGAAGCCCGCGCAGGCGCTCCTCCAGATCGTCAACCCCGCCGCCGTCGCGACCGTGCGGCGCGCGGTCCGCGAGTTCCGGCCAGACGTCGTCGTCGTGAACATGTTCGAGATGCACTTGTCGCCCGCGATCTTCGCCGCGCTCGGATCCGTGGTGACCGTCCTCAACGTCGCGAACTACAAGCCGATCTGCCCCATCGGCCTGAAGATGCTCCCGGACGGGACGCGCTGCGTCGTCCAACCGGGTCTCGTCTGCATGCGCTCGGGCTGCGTCGGCCCCGCGCACTGGACGCGCGACCGGCCGCGCTACGCGCTGATCGGCCGAGCCGTGAGCTCCGCCGACCACGTGCTCACGTGCAGCGCGTGGATGACCGAGCAGCTCGCCCGCCACGGGATCGCGGCGACGTATCTCCCGTGGCCGTCCCCGCCCGTGCCGACCGGATTCCGCCGGCGGCCGGCGTCCTCGCCCCGGTTCGTCTACCTCGGGCGGCTCGCACCGGAGAAGGGAGTCGACGTGCTGCTCGGAGCGTTCGCGACGGTCGTGGCGAACGTTCCGGAAGCGCAGCTCCGGATCGTCGGGAGTGGCCCACTCGAGCGACCGTTGAAGGCCGAGGCGGATCGTCTCGGCCTCGCGTCGGCCGTCGAGTTCGTCGGTCAGGCGGATCGTGCGCAGGTCGACGCCGAGCTCGAAGGCGCGTGGGCGCTCGTGGCGCCATCGCTCTGGGCCGAGCCGTTCGGGATCATCGCGCTCGAGGCGCTCGCGCGCGGCGTTCCCGTCGTCGCCACCGAGGGCGGAGGCTTCGACGAGACCGTCAGCGAGCCGTCGACGGGGATCCTCGTACCGGCCGGTGACGAGTCCGCGCTTGCCGAAGCACTGCTCGCGGTGGCGACACGTCGGGTGTTTCCGAACCACGAACCGAACGCTCGAGCAGCCACCGCGGTCATTCGCCGTCACGACCTCGGCGACCACGTCGACAGCCTCCGAGCGCTCCTCCGCCTGACGATCGACGCCAGGGCGTCGGCGAGGTCGTCCGTCAGCGCCGTGACGTAGACTCGGTCGCCTGCGCGAGGGGGCCGATCTCAACAATTCTGCGGACGGATACGCCGTGCTGGGCGCGGGCCCGGCCGGGCTGACAGCCGCCCACGTGCTGGCTCTGCGTGGCCAGCGAGGGACGGTCTTCGAGGCCGACGGGATCGTCGGTGGCCTCGCGAAGACCGTGGAGTGCAACGGGTACCGCTTCGACCTCGGCGGCCACCGGTTCTTCACCAAGCTTGCGCCGATCCAGCGCCTCTGGGAGACGACGCTCGGCGAGGAGTTCCTCGTCCGGCCGCGCCTGTCCCGCATCTACTACGACGGCAAGTACCTCGCGTATCCCCTGCAGGCGACGGACGTCGTCGCTCGGCTCGGCATCGTCGAGTCCGCGCTGTGCGCCGCCTCGTACCTGTGGAATCGCGCGCGACGCTCCCGTGACCCGAAGACGTTCGAGGACTGGGTCACGACTCGCTTCGGCAAGCGGTTGTACGACGCGTTCTTCAGGTCGTACACCGAGAAGGTGTGGGGTATCTCGGGCTCCGAGATCGAGGCGGCATGGGCCGCGCAGCGGATCAAGGACTTCTCGCTCGCGAAGGCGATCCTCAAGATGATGGGGTTCCGCCGCGGAGAGACGACCCTGATCGAGGAGTTTCACTATCCGCGACTCGGCCCCGGACAGATGTGGGAAGCCTTCGCGGACCGCGTCGAGCAGGAGGGCGTCCAGGTTCAGCTGAACAGCAGGTGCACCGCGATCCGCCATCGCGGACAACCGTGCGCACTCGCGTCGTGATCGCCGGGTCGGACGGAACGGAGCGCGAGCACGACGTCGCGGGCGTTCTGTCGAGCATCCCCCTGCGAGACCTCGTCCTGGCCCTGGATCCGGCACCGCCGCCGGCCGTGACGGCGGCGGCGGGGAGGCTTCGCTACCGCGAGCTGTGCCTGGTTGCGCTGATGGTCGACCAGGTCGAGCCGTTCCCGGACAACTGGATCTACCTCCACGACCCGAGGACGCGCGCCGGCCGCGTCCAGAACTTCGGTGCCTGGAGCCCGAGCATGGTCGCTCCGGGGACGACGTGCCTCGGGGTCGAGTACTTCTGCTTCGAAGGCGACGACATCTGGGAGATGTCGAGCAGCGACTCCGTCGCGATGGCGTCCGCGGAGCTCGAGCGAATCGGCCTGCTCGACGCGAGTCGCGTGTTCGACGGCGTCAAGGTTCGCGTGCCGCGCGCATACCCGATGTACGACTCGTACTACCGCGATGCGGTCGACATCATCCGCCCGTACATCTCGCAGTTCGAGAACATCACGACGTTCGGGCGGAACGGGCTGCACCGCTACAACAACCAAGATCACTCGATGTGGACGGCGATCCTCGCGACGCTGAACATGATCGACGGCGCCGACTACGACGTCTGGTCGGTCAACACCGAAGCGGACTATCTGGAGGAGGGCGACGCGGTCGAGGGAACGCTGGATCTCGACGTGTCGTTCCGGGAAGCTCCCTCCGTCGAGCCGCCGGCCGCTAGCGCGGCCCACGCATCAGTAGGCGCCTGCCCACGTGCGTCGCGAGCGCGGTCGACGCGGCCGCGATCCCCACGACGTGGTGGAGCGCGTGCAGCGCGATCCCGATCGCGGCGACGTGACCACCGCGTCGCCGGAACAGGAGCGCATAGAACGAGCGGTTGAGCGCGACGAACGCCCCCGCTGACCAGAACGCGAGCCGGACGCGTCGCACCGATACCGCCGCCGCGAAGACCACGCAGGCGAGCGCGCTGAGGCGGTGACGCCAGCCGAGGTTGAGAACCTGTGTGCCCGCTCGCTCGCGCAACAGCAGGGCAGCCCAGGGAATGCCACGTCGGAAGAAGTCGGTCCGGACCATGCTCCGGAGCGTCCAGCGCTTCAGGTGAGTGCCGAGCAGGAGCGGATCGAGCCGGATCTCGCCGACGCGCGCGAGACGGTACGCCGAGCTCGATGTCCTCGATCGACGCCGTTCGGTACCGCTCGGGTCGAACCCGCCGACATCGAGGAACGCGTCGCGGCGGACGGCGCCGAGACCCGCCCAGAACGTCGTCGCACGACCCGCGGCCTGCTGGTGCACGTGATGGTGCAGGAGGTTGCGAAAGCTCGAAACGGTGCCCGTCGCCTCGGGCGCGTCGTCGTACGAGCCGAACACGGCGATCAGCTCCGGGGAGCTCTCGAACGCGCGCCGGATCCGCTCGAACGCATCGGCGTGCGGCAACACGTCGGCGTCGACGAAGACGAGGATGTCGCCGCTTGCACGGTGCGCACCGTCGTTTCGGGCGGCGGCCGGGCCCGGGAGCTCGCACTCGTCGACGACGACGACTTCCTCCGGTGGGGCGTTCGCATTGCGAATCGCTTCCAGGGACCGCGCGAGCGAGTCCGGGCGATCCGTGGCGGGGACGACGGCCGACAGCGACGGGCGGCTGGTCGTCGCTTCGGCCTTGCCGTTCACACAGGCAATCGTAGAGAGGCTGCTACCCGTGATCGTGCCGGCTGGCCGGGGTCTGCGTTGAACTCCCCAACCGCGCGCCGTAGAGTTCGTCTTACTCTTCATGGGGGGTCGCCTGAAACGGTCTCAACTGCTCGCGCTCGTCGCGGTGCTCGGGCTTGCGCTCGTCTCGGGTCTCGCCCGGGCCGCGAACGCGCCGACCACCCCCAAGCCGCTCCGCGTGCTCTTCATCGGGAACAGCCAGACGTCGACGAACGACCTGCCGGCGTTCGTGGCGGAGATCGCGAAGGCGTACAAGCAGAAGATCGAGTACCGCACGATCGCTCCGAGCGCCGTGACCCTTCAGGGCAACTGGAACATGGGCAGCGCGCGCGGGTCGCTCCTCGGCGGCGGTTGGGACGCGGTCGTGCTGCAGCAGGGCCCGTCGGTCCTCCCCGAGAGCCGCGCGAACCTCTGCTTCTACGCAAAGGCCTTCGCAGACGAGGCGCGCGAGTGGGGGGCAAAGCCGTACCTGCTCATGGTGTGGCCGCGACGCGGGTCCGGCGTGGCCGAGGTGATCGACGCGTACTCGGCCGCGGCCGCCGGTGCCGACACGGGCCTGTTGCCGGGGGGCGTGGCCTGGGCGGCGGCGCAGCGACGGGCGCCGGACCTGTCGCTCTACCGTTGGGACGGCATCCATCCCAACCGGGTCGGGACGTACCTCGCCGCGCTGGTCGTCTACGCGGGGCTGCGCGGCGTCACCGCCGTCGCGCCGAACTCCCTCGTCGTCAACGGGAACCCGTTCTGGATTCCGCGCGACACGGCGCGCCTGCTCCGGGACTCGGCCAGGGAAGCGATGTCCATGCGCTTCTCGACGCCCGCCTGCTCGCAGCTCTAGCGCGCGGCTACCCTCGGGGCGTGGCGAAGCCTGAGGAGAACGGGACCGCCGCCCGCCTGCGGGAGGCGATCGAGGTGCTCGAAGCGGTCGTTCGCGACCGCGGCCTGCTCGGCGACCTGCCGCTCGAGGATCGGCATCGGCTCCTCGCCGCAGCCGGTGACGTCTTCAACCCGGACGTGGTCCAGCGGCGGCAGTGGGGGAAGGCCGCTCCGCAGCGAGAGAAGGCGGCCAAGCAGGCAGCGCGACGAGCGCGTGCTCGCGGAGACGGGGATCCGCGTGCTGCGCGAGAAGCCGGTGTTCACGACGCCGAACGTGTTCGCGCCCGACGACTTCGTGCAGCGCGAGGTGGACGACGCCGAGCGCCGAGAGGTGATCGACCTGCAGCACTGCTACGTCTGCAAGCAGCGCTACGTCGAGATCCACCCCTTCTACGACCAGCTGTGCCGCCGTGCGGCGACTTCAACTACGCGAAGCGCGACCAGACCGCCGACCTGCACGGCCGGGTCGCGCTGCTCACCGGCGGGCGGGTGAAGATCGGCTACCAGGCCGGGATCAAGCTGCTGCGGGCGGGCGCTGCGCTGATCGTGACGACGCGGTTCCCGCGCGACGCGGCGCCCGGTACGCGCAGGAGGCCGACTTCGACGACTGGGGCGAGCGGCTCGAGATCTACGGCCTCGACCTGCGGCACACGCCGAGCGTCGAGGCGTTCTGCCGGCACCTGCACGAGACGCGCGACCGGCTCGACTTCATCGTCAACAACGCCTGCCAGACCGTGCGCCGGCCGCCGGACTTCTACCGGCACATGATGGAGGTCGAGACGCGCCGCACGAGCACGCGATGCCGGCGCGCGAGTGCGCGGCGCTGCATCGGCGCGTCGACACGGACGCGCGCTCGGCGCGCGAGCGCGCTGGCGCTGCGTCGGCCTGCACGCGCCGAGCTCTCGCAGGTGCCGCTCCTGCCGGAGGACCTCGTCGCGCGCAGCGAGCTCTTCCCCGAGGGCGGCTCGACCAGGATCTGCAGCAGGTCGACCTCCGCGACCGGAACTCGCTGGCGGCTCCTGCTGGCCGAGGTCCCGTCGATCGAGCTCCTCGAGATCCAGCTCGTGAACGCGGTCGCGCCGTTCGTCCTGAACGCGCGCCTCAAGCCGCTGATGCTGCGCACGCCCGAGCGCGACAAGCACATCGTCAACGTGTCGGCGGTCGAGGGGCAGTTCTACCGCCGGTTCAAGACGACCGCGGCACCCGCACACGAACATGGCGAAGGCCGCGCTCAACATGATGACGCGGACGTCAGCCGCGGACTACCACGCCGACGGCATCCACATGAACAGCGTCGACACCGGCTGGGTGAGCGACGAGGACCCGGTCGCACATCGCGGCGCAGAAGACCGCCGAGCACGGCTTCCACCCGCCGCTCGACATCGTCGACGGCGCCGCGCGCATCGTCGATCCGATCATCGACGGCTTCAACACCGGCGAGCACCTGTGGGGCCAGTTCCTGAAGGACTACCGGCCGACCGACTGGTAGAGCTCGTCGGTCTTCGCGGCCATGATGAAGTCGTTGCGGTGGAGGCCCTTGATCTTGTGCGTCCACCAGCTGACCGTCGTCCGGCCCCACTCGGTCAGCAGCGCCGGGTGATGCCCCTCGCGCCTCGGCGACGCGCGCCGACCGCGTCGGTGAACGCGAGCGCCTGCGCGAAGTCGTCGAACGGGAAGACGCGGCGCAGGCGCTGGACGCCGTCGAGCTCGACTAGCTCCCAGTCCGGGACCTGCGGGAGGAGCTCGGCGATCTCCACGTCGGTGACGGTCGGCGCGTCCCGCCGGCACGCGACGCACTTCTCTGCGGTCAGCGCTTCGGTCAACCGAGCTAGGACAGACGTCTGGTGCGCGTCGCCTTGCGCAAGATCGCGCGCAACGCGTCCGAC
>CAWBRK010000013.1:0-12435 GCA_963791205.1 uncultured Actinomycetes bacterium | reverse complement strand
GGCGGTTCTCCGCGGGGTCGCACGGCGCCGAGCGTGGCGGCGCTACGTCCCGCCCGTTCTGATCCTGCTGGCGCTCGCTGCGCTCGTCGCCGGCTTCGCGCGACCACATGTCCGCGGGCTCGTGCCGCAGGACCGCGCCACGGTCGTGCTCGTGCTCGACGTCTCCCGCTCGATGGAGGCACGCGACGTCAAGCCGACGCGCATCGGCGCCGCGAAGCGGGCGATCAGGCTCTTCCTCGACCACGCTCCCGAACGGCTGCGCATCGGGATGGTCGTCTTTGCCGGCGTCCCGCAGGTCGCGTCACCGCCGACGACTGACCACGAGCAGGTGAGCGTGTCGCTCGACAACCTCGGTGACTACGCGACCTTCGGCGGCACCGCGATCGGCGACGCGCTCAGCCTGGCCGTCGACGTCGGCCGCGAGACGCTCGAGCGCGACCGCGGCGATGCCGAGACCGCGCCGTCCGAAAACGACGACGAGAGCTCGAAGCTCGTCTCGATCCTGTTCCTCTCAGACGGCGCGCAGCGAGAAGGCGTGCTCCAGCCGCTCGAAGGCGCGCAGCTCGCGAAGGAGGCGTCGATGCCGGTCTACACGGTCGCGCTCGGGACACCGAACGGCACGGTCAGCGGCGGAGGCGGCGGTTTCTTCCCCTTCGGCTCGGAGCGGATTCCCGTTCCTCCGGACACGGTCACCCTGCGCGCGATCGCGGCGACGACGGGCGGGGAGTTCACGGAGGCGCGCGACGCCGACACGCTCGACGACGCGTACGAGAAGCTCGGCGCCAATCTCGGCCGCAAGAGCGCCGACAAGGAAGTGACGTACGCGTTCCTGCTCGCGGCAGCCGGTCTGCTGCTCGGGGCCGGGTTGCTGGCTGCGCGCTGGTCGCCGCGCCTTCCCTAGGGGCACACCTACACTGCCGCGGATGGCGATCGTCTCGATGTCCCGGGAGCAACTTTCGGGCACGCAGCGCCGCCTGATGGCCGCATTACCGGTCGAACGTCTTCGCGAGCCACGCCTGCGTGCGCTCGTCATCTCTGCGGTGGCATTCGTGGTGAGCCTCGTCGCGTTCGCTCGTGTTGCCGAGGACTACTTCACCGGGGACCCGCTCGCGGTTTGGGACGTCCACTTCGCAGTCTGGCTCCACGACCACACGACGGGTGGGCTCGTCACCGCGTTCGAGCTCGTGACGCTGGCTGGAAACGCCGTCGTGCTCAGCGTGCTCGTTCTCTCCATCGGCGTGGTGCTGTGGCGGCGCGGGAGAGTGAACGACGCGGCGTTCCTCGTGTTGGCGTTCTTCGGGGCCGAGGTTGTGAATGGCGCACTGAAGCTCGCCTTCCACCGGCCGCGACCCGAGCTCGCCTTCCTGCATCTCGAGACATACTCTTTCCCGAGCGGCCACTCAACCGCGGTCACGGCTGCGTTCGGCGCGTTGGCATTCCTGCTCTGGCCGGCGATGCGGTCGGCGAGACGCAGAGTTGCGCTCGTCGCAGCCACCGTCTGCCTGATCGTGTTGGTCGGGTTCAGCCGCCTCTACCTCGGGGTCCACTACCTCTCCGACGTACTCGGCGGCATCGCCCTCGGTGCGACCTGGCTGTCGCTTTGCCTGTTCGCGCACGCGTTTCTCGGGGATCGCGACGTGCGCACGCTGCTCCGTCGTTGACAGGTGACGTCCTGCTCGTGCTCGGCTCCGCGCTCGCGAGCGGCGTCGAGATGGTCGAGGCCGCGACGATCGTACTCGCGCTGGGCATGTCGCGCGGCTGGCGCGCCCCGCTGCTCGGCTCCGGCGCCGCGCTCGGCGTGCTTGCCGTTGCGACTGTCGCTCTCGGTCCCGCGCTCGAGCAGATCCCGATCGACACCTTGAGGCTCGTGGTCGGCACGCTCGTGCTGCTCTTCGGGCTGCAGTGGCTCCGCAAGGCGATCCTTCGCGAGGCCGGCGTGCTGACCAAGCACGACGAGGAAGCGGCGTTCGCGCAAGAGGTCGCGCGTGCACACGAGACCGGCCGCGCGCGCGGGCCGCTGGACCGCTACGCGTGGACGCTTTCGTTCAAGACCGTCCTGCTGGAGGGGCTCGAGGTTGTCTTCATCGTCCTGACGCTCGGCGTGAACCAGGGCTCGATCCCGCTCGCCGTCACGGGCGCCGTGGTGGCGGCGGTCGTCGTGGGAGTCGCCGCAGTGCTCGTGCGCCGACCGCTGAGCCGCGTCCCCGAGAACGCGCTCAAGTTCGGAGTCGGCGTGATGCTGACCGCGTTCGGGACGTTCTGGGCCGCGGAGGGTGCAGGGGCGGAGTGGCCCGGCGGCGACGTCGCGCTCCTCGTGCTCGTTGCGATCACCGCGTGGTGGTCACTGCTCTTCGTGCGCGTCGTGCGGGTGAGGACGGCGTGAGGAGGGCACTCGCAGGCGTCGTCGACTTCGTCGTTGGCGACGACGTTCGGACCGCGCTGCTGGTCGTCCTCACCGTCGCCGCGACGGCAGTGGTCGCCTACGCGGGTTTCGACGTGTGGTGGCTGCTTCCAGTCGTCGTCCCGCTGGGTGTCCTCAGCAGCGTCAAGCGGGCCGCAAGTGCGTCACGGTGAGACCGAACTCGGATCCAAGTCGGTCGGCAATGAGGGACCGGTGGCATGCCTCCGGATCCCGTTCGACGCACATGAGCGCCGCTCCCGCCGCGGACAGCTGCTCGACGATCGGCCGTAGGTCGACCTGTCCGAGGATCTCTCGCTCGTAGCGCTCGACGTACTCGGGGGCCAGATCGACGCGCGACCGCTTCCCGACGCCGACCCGGTCGTCCTCGGCGTACTGGAGCTTTCGGAGCTCGGTCGTCGGCGCAAGCTCCTTCCGGTGCTCGTACCCGACCCCCGCGTCGGCGAGGGCGGCCTCCAATCGCTGCGCGTTCGCCCACGAGTACTCGCTGCCGCGAACCCCGCGCCGCTGCCGCACGTCGAGCACGAGCCGAACGTCAGCGGCCCGCAGCGCGTCGAGCCACCCGTCGACCGTCCAGCCGTAGACGCCGATCGTGGCGACGGTTCTCACGCACGAATCATCGCCTATCGGCCCTTGTCAGCACTCTCGGCACCGCCGTACAATCGGCGTCGCAGTCAGTGTCCTTCAGCAAGCCCGAGCCCGAGGAACTCCCCCGCCCGCTTCGGATCCTGATCGCGAACGAGCGGAAAGACCGGCTGGCGAGGATCGCAGACGTCGTGACGCGCCTCGGGCACGAGGTGATCTCGCGGGAGCTGGAGGTCTCGGACGTGGCGGCCGCAACCGAGCGTGAGCACCCGGATCTCGCCTTCGTCGGCCTCGGCGTGAGCGGCGAGCACGCGCTCGACATGATCTCGGAGATCGTCCGTGAGGCTTCGTGCCCGGTGATCGCGCTGCTCGAAGCCGACGACCCCGTCTGGGTCAACGAGGCTGCGAAGCGCGGCATCTTCGCGTATATCGTCGACGGTCGTGCCGAGGAGATGCAGAGCGCGATCGACATCACGCTGCGCCGGTACGCGGAGTACTCGAGCCTCGAAGGCGCGTTTGTGCGGCGTGCCGTCATCGAGCGAGCGAAGGGGATCATGATGTCGCGGCAGGAGATCGACGAGCAACGCGCCTTCGAGTTCCTACGCTCGCAGTCGCAGCGCAGCGGCCGCAAGCTCTACGACGTCGCCGAAGCGGTCGTCGAGAGCCACTTGCTGCTCGTAAGGCGACAGGCTCCCTAGCTGATCGCCGCGAGGGCCGATGAGTTTGTCGTCGAGCCTCGGTCCTAGCCTCGAGAACGTGAATATCAACGCCAAAACAGAGCTCGCCATTCGCCTCCGCGGTGTTGTGAAGCGCTACGGCGAGATCACCGCGGTCGGCGGCCTCGATCTCGATGTTCCCTACGGGACATGCGTCGGCCTGCTCGGGCCGAACGGCGCGGGCAAGACGACGACGATGCGGATGCTCACCGCGCAGGCGATCGCCGACGAGGGGGAGCTCGAGGTGCTCGGCTTCCGCCTGCCCGACGAGTCGAAGCAGGCGCGAGCGCAGCTCGGCGTCACGCCGCAGCTCGACAACCTCGACGTCACGCTCACCGTGGAGCAGAACCTGCTCGTCTTCGCGCACCTCTACCGGATCGGTCGAGGCGATCGGCGCGAGGCGATCGAGCGCGCGCTCGCGATGGCCAACCTCGGCGAACGACGCGACACCCGCGTCGACAAGCTTTCGGGCGGCATGCGCCGGCGCTTGCTGATCGCGCGCGCGCTCGTGCACCAACCGCGGCTCATCTTGCTCGACGAGCCGACGGTCGGCCTCGACCCCCAGGTGCGTCAGGAGCTCTGGGCGCTGATCGATGCGCTGCGCTCCGAGGGCACGACGATCTTGATGTCGACGCACTACATCGAAGAAGCGCAACGGCTCGCCGACACGGTGCTGATCATGTCGCACGGCAAAGCGGTCGCAGCCGGCTCTCCGTCCGACCTGGTCGCAGAGCACGCCGGGAGCGAAGCCGTCGAGGTCTACGGCCCGCCGTCACGGCTCGCGGAGGTCGAGGGCGAGGCGCGCTCCGCGGGCTTTCGGACGCGCCGGACCGGGACGAGCGTCTCGGTGCTCGGCATCGAGGGCGCCGACGGGAGAGCGCCCGAGGGCGAGCGGCGCCCCGCGAACCTCGAGGACGTCTTCGTGTTGCTGACCGGAGAGGAGATCGCCTGATGGCCACTGCGGCTCAGCCGCGCGCGCGGATCGGCCGCCTGGAGCGCTCCGCGCTGACCGGCGTGCTGGTGCGCGAGATCGTGAACTACTCGTCGTACTGGCGAGCATCGACGTTCTCGTCGACGGTCGAGCCGACGATCTACCTGTTGGCGTTCGGCTTCGGCTTCGGCTCGCTGGTGAGCACGATCGGTGGGTACGACTACGTCGATTTCGTGGCCACGGGAATCGTGGCCACCGCAGTCCTGTTCTCGAGCGCCTTCCCGGCGATGTTCGGGACCTTCGTCAAGTACCAGTTCCAGCACACGTACGACGCGATCCTCGCCGCACCGGTGGACACCGAGGAGCTCGTGACCGGCGAGGCGCTGTGGATGGCGATGCGCGCAAGCGTCTACGGCTGCTTCCCGCTGATCGTCGGGATGTTCTTCGGTCTCGACCCGTCGTGGGGGATGCTCACGGTGCCGGTGATCTCGTTCGTCTCCGGCTACGGCTGGGCCAGCTTCGGGATCGCGGTCGCCGGCTTCGCCAACTCGATCGACAACTTCAGCTACATCGTCAGCGCGGTTCTCACGCCGCTCTTTCTCGTCGCCGGCACCTTCTTCCCGTTGGATCAGCTCCCGCAGTGGGCGCAGATCCTCGGCGAGCTCAACCCGCTTCACCAGTGCGTCGAGCTCGTTCGCCACGCGGTCTTCGGTTTCGAAGGCTGGACCGACCTGCTGCGCCTCGGGTTCCTCGTCGCCTTCGGTCTGGCCATGTGGCGACTCGCGATCCGCGCGATGACCCGGAAGCTGGTCGACTAACCCATGCCGACGGTCGAGGACGTGCGCACGGTTGCGAGCGGCTTGCCGCGCTCGACGGAAGCGTTCGTTCGCGGCCGGGTGAAGTTCCGCGTCGGGCGGATCGTCTACCTGGCGTTCTCGCGCGACGAGGCGGAGCTCGGGTTCGCGTTCCCGAAGGAGTGGCGCGACGCGCTCGTCGAGCAGGAGCCTGACAAGTTCAGGCTGCCCGACGAGTCCGATCTCCGTTACAACTGGGCGGTCGTCCGCATGGCGGCGATCGACGCGACCGAGCTGCGCGAGCTCGTCGTCGATGCGTGGGCGTTCGTCGTCCCCAAGCGCGTCGCAGCCGAGTACGCCGCACGAGAGGAGGAGCGATGTACAGCCTGATTCGGCCCGACGAGCAGCAGCGGAGCCCGCGGGGCACGGTGACGTTCGAAGGCGAGCCCCACGGGTCCGACGTCTCGATGTTCCTCGTGAACAACGAGCCGGGCGAGGGACCGGACTTGCACCGGCATCCGTACTCGGAGACCTGGATCGTCCGCAGCGGGAAGGCGCGCATGACGGCAGACGGCCAGGACATCGACGCTGGCCCGGGCGACATCGTCGTCGTCGGTCCGCAGACGCCGCACAAGTTCAAGAACGTCGGCACGGAGCGGCTCGACATCATCTGCATCCATGCCTCGCCGCGGATGATCCAGGAGTCGCTCGAGGACTAGAGCACGCCCGGCAGCCAGGCCCGCACGGCGCTCGCCACAGCTTCCAGATCTTTCTTCAGGCCGTGGTCGCCCGGGACGACGACGACCGTCCGCCGGTCACCGGCCGGTGGTATCCCGAACTGGTCGCGCTCGCCTTGCACGACGAGCGTCGGGACCGCTACAGCGTCGAGCTCGGGCAAGCGGCTCGTCGACCCGCGCGGTGGTTGAAGCGGAAACGCGAGGCAGAGCACGGCGACGGCGCCGGTCGCCTCGACGTTGCGACACGCCACTCGCGCGCCGAGCGAGCGCCCGCCGACGACGAGCGGCAACCCTTCGAACGCGCCGGCGCGGAGCTCCTCGATCACCGCAAGCCACGCGGCGTCGAGCTGTCGCGCGGGCGCCGGAGAACGCCGACCCGCGACGCGGTACGGCTGCTCGACGAGCGCGACGCTGACCCCCTCCGAGCGCGCGGCGTCCGTCGCGGCCACGAGGTCCGGCGCCGCCACACCGCCACCGGCCCCGTGTCCGAGGACGAGTGCCGCCCGAGGCTCGTCGACGGGATGCAGGTGCGCGTTCGCCGGGCCGTGCGGCGTCTCGACTTCGAGGATCGTCACGCCGCCGGCGCGTACACGAGGATCGAGACGCCATCGCCGACCGTCCTCGAGTCGACGAGCTGCAGCGCTTTCTTGTCGCTCGTCTCGCCGAAGAGTCGCTTGCCGGTGCCGAGCACGACCGGGAACACCATCAGCCGCAGCTCATCGACGAGGTCGTTGTCGATCAGCGTCTGCACGAGCTGCGCGCTGCCGTGGACCACGATGTCGCCGTCGTGCTCCTGCTTCAGCTTCGCGACCTCCTTTGCGACGTCGCCCTTCAACACCGTCGAGTTGTTCCACTCCGGATCGTCCAGCGTTGACGAGACGACGTACTTGGGCATCGTGTTGAACTTGTCCGCGAACTCGCCGTCCCTCGTGGGCCAGGCCGCTGCGAAGCCCTCGTACGTCCGTCGCCCGAGCAGCAGAGCATCTGTGGCCATCGTCTCGTCGAGCTTGAACTTGTCGCCCTCGTCGCCGCGGCTGATCTCGAAGCTCCAACCGTCGTGCTTGAAGCCCTCACCGCCGCCTGGCGCTTCGATCACGCCGTCCAGCGAGATGAATTCCGTTACGACGATCCGTCCCATGTGGTCCTCCTTGTTACGGGCGCTTGACCCGGTAGTCGATGAATGTCGCAAACGGTGACTGACGCGCGCCGAGGTGCTCAAGGTCGAGCGAGCTCGAGAACCCCTCGAACAGTCGCTTGCCACCGCCGAGGACGACCGGCGCGACGATGATCGTGAGCTCGTCGACGAGCCCGGCGTCGAGCGCCTGTCGGATCACGTCGGCTCCGCCCATGACGTGGACGTCCTTGTCGCCCGCGGCTGCCCGCGCTTGCTCGACGGCCTCCTTCACGCCGGACACGAACGTGAACGTCCCGCCCTTCGGTTCCTCCTCCGGCCGGTGCGTGACGATGAAGAACGGGAGCCCCCACGGGTTCTCGTCGCCCCAGTGCCCGGCCGCTTCGTAGGTCCAGCGTCCGCCGACGACCGCGCCGGCCTTGTCGACCATCTCCTGCAACCAGGCTGCGTCGTCACCGCTCGGCTCGCCTCTCGGCTCGGCGTCATAGGTCCACGGCCCGCCGAACACCCAGTAGTGCAGCCGTTCGCCGCCTTCGCCGAGCCCCTTGCCGGGGCCGTCGTCGGGGCCTGCGATGTAGCCGTCGACCGACGTCGTGATCCCTGCGAACACCTTGGTCATCGGAGTCACCTCTTCGGGTCGGAAGCTGTTTCCGGCAGTAAAGACCGCGCGAGCCGTCGAAACTCATCGGAGGTGAGGCCGATAGCGTCTCCCGCGCATGCGTGTTGCCGTCGTCGGAGCCACCGGCACCATCGGCCGCCCTCTCGTTCGGGCGCTCTCGGCGGGGCACGATGTCGTCGGTGTGGCACGGAGATCTCCCGCAACGACCGACGACGAGGTCGAGTGGCTCGCCGCTGATGCGACCGACGTCGCCGCGATGCGTCAGGCGCTCGACGGAGCCGAGGTCGTCTACCACCTCGTGCACTCGCTCGGCAGCAGCGACTTCGAGACCCTCGACCGTGCGGCCGCAGAGGCGGTCGTGGCCGGCGCCGCCGCGGGAGGCGCGCGTCAGATCGTGTATCTCGGCGGGCTCGGCGAAGGAGCCTCGCCGCACCTGCGCAGCAGGGCCGAGACCGCGAGGATCCTGAACGCCGGGCCGGTTCCGGTGACGACACTGCGCGCTGCGATGATCGTCGGCGCCGGCAGCGCGGCGTTCGAGACGATCCTCGCGCTCGTCGAGCGACTGCCGGTGATGATCTGCCCGCGTTGGGTCTCGGTCGCGACCCAGCCGGTCGCGGTCGCCGATGTGCTCGGCGTCCTGGTCGGCGTGTGCGGCAAGAGCGCCGCTTCTGACCAGGTCTTCGATCTCGGCGGCCCGGAGGTGATGACGTACAGAACGATGATGGAGCGCGTCGCGCGGATTCGCGGCAAGCACCCGATCCTGATCGAGGTCCCGTTCCTGACGCCGTGGCTCTCGTCGCTGTGGCTTCATCTGGTCACCCCTGCGAGCGTCGCGGTGGCGCGGCCGCTCGTGGAGGGACTCCGCGTCCCGACCGTCGCCGAAGACGACCGCGTCTGGGACCTCGTCGGCGTGCAACGGACGAGCTTCGACGAGGCCATCCGGTCTGCGCTAGGCGCGCGCGAACGGCCGTGACCGCGGATGCATCCGTGCGCGCGGTGTAGCAGCTGGCAGAGCGACGATTGTAGCCCCGCCTGATGAACGGTCGAGGGAGAGTGAGAACGACCGTCCACCAGGCTGGGGCGGCGCCGGCGATCAGATCGTGGCGCGGGCGGTGCAGCGCTCGCCGGAGGCCCTCGTGGCGACGGCGACGATGGTTCCCGACCCCGAGACGACGCGCCGGAGCTCGAAGGAGCCACTCGGCCCGCGGGTCCTGACGGTCGCAGAGGCGACGAGCTTTCCGTTCCGGCGCAGCGTCACGCGCCACGGGATGCCGTTGCGGTTCTGGTCGACCTCGAACTCGACCTCGATGCCGCGATTCTCGCGGCTCAGCTTGAGCTTCGACGTCGATCCCTGGCTGCAGACGCCACGGACGCGGACATCGCCATCCTTGGCGGACGCGAGCGGAGCGACGGCGAGAGCCGTGATGCCGAGCACGAGAGCGACGGCGAGCGTGGAGGTCTTGAAGTTGAACATTGGTGCTCCTCTCATCTGGACGATGAGCTGCAGACTCGCGCCGGGCCGGTCGGGGCCGCAATGAGACATTGGTCCCGGTGCGGCGTCGGCGCTCCCGGGAGCGGTGATGATGGAGCCGATGGAGCCCCCGTCTTCGAGGAGCCGCACGCTTGGAAGCCGCTCACCGACCGCGCGCTCGGTGCTGCTGCGGTTTGCGCTCGGGAGCGCAGCTGCGATCACGGTGGCCGTGGTCGGCAGCTATTTCGCGCTTCGCTCGGTCGCGATCGACGAGGCGAAGCGCGAGACGAGGACGAAGGTGCAGGAGGCGGCGCAGCTGGTCGAGTCTTCACTCGGCGACGGGCTGATCGCCGGCGAGCCGTCTGCGCGCGAAACGGTCGACGACGTCGTCCTCGCCCGTGTACTGAACGACTCGATCGTGCGCGTGAAAATCTGGTCGGCGGACGGGCGCGTCCTGTACTCGGACGACCCTGCGCAGATCGGCGGCCGTTATGCGCTCGACGCACACCAGATGCAACTCCTGCGCGAGGGTGGCGCAGAGGTCGAGGTAAGCGACCTTGATCGCCCCGAGAACGCGCTGGACCGTGGTCAGGGCGAGCTGATCGAGGCGTACACCCGGATCAGGACACCGTCGGGGACGCCGATGCTGTTCGAGATCTACCAGCGCTTCGACTCGGTCACCGCGAGCGCACGGCGTCTGCTCGCGGCACTCGCCCCACCGCTGCTCGGAGCGATCGGCCTGATCGTGCTCGTCCAGGCTCCGCTGATCTGGTCGCTGACGCGCAGACTCCAACGGGGCCACGAAGAGCGTGAGGCCCTGCTTGGCAACGCGGTCGCGGCGTCGGCCCGCGAGCGCCGCCGCGTTGCTTCGTACCTGCATGACGGACCGGTGCAGGACATCGCCGGCCTCGCCTTCACCCTGGCACCGCTCGCCGACGGAGCAGCTGCACGTGGGGCGAACGAGGACGCCATGGTTCTGCGTACGGCAGTCGACCGTCTTCGGCGAACGGTCCGAGACCTGCGCGCGCTGCTCGTCGAGCTCCATCCCCCGCATCTCGCGGCGGCGGGGCTCGAGGCCGCGATCGCCGACCTCGTCAGCCCGCTCCAGGCGAACGGCCTGGAGGTGTCGCTTACCATCGACGGAGCCGAGCGACTCGACCGCGAGCGGGAGGCGCTCGTCTATCGCGTCGCGCAAGAGGCAGTGCGCAACGTGATCGCGTACGCGGATGCCGGCTCGGTGCGGATCGAGTTGACGGTCGAGGACGTTGCTCGGCTGGTGATCTCGGACGACGGCCGAGGCTTCGATCCCGCAATTCGAGAGCGGCGTCTGACGGAAGGCCACCTCGGACTGTCGCTCGTCGAGGAGCTCGCGCGGGACTTCGGCGGAAGCCTCGTCATCAGCTCGAGCGAAGGTGAAGGTACCCGCGTGGAGCTCGAGGTTCCGTCCCGATGATCCGCGTCGCCGTCGCGGACGACCACGGCGTACTCCGGGACGGGCTTGCCGGCGTGATCGGCGCGCAGCCGGACATGGAGCTCGTCGCGACGGCTGCTGACGGGGCGGAGGCGGTTGCAATGTGCAGGTCGACAACGCCGGACGTCGTGTTGATGGACCTCGAGATGCCCGTCATGGACGGGATCGAGGCGACCCGCGCGATCCTCGCCGACGTTCCCCAGACGGCTGTGCTCGTGCTCACCTCGTTCTCCGATCGCCGCCGCATCACGAGCGCGCTCGATGCCGGCGCCGTCGGCTACCTGCTGAAGGATGCGTCTGCGGACGAGGTCGTGCGAGGCATCCGAACGGCGGCGGAAGGCGGTTCGCCGCTGGATCCGCGGGCCGCACGATCGTTGCTGGAGGCGAAGAACGCGCCGGATCCGCTCGCCGGGCTATCGCCGCGCGAGCGCGAGGTGTTTTCCCTGCTGCTCGACGGGATGCCCGCAACAAGCTGATCGCGCGACGGCTCGAGATCAGCGAGAAGACCGTGAAGTCCCACCTCACGAGCATCTTCCGGCAGCTCGGAGTGACCGATCGCGTCCAGGCGATCCTCTGGGCCGAGCGACAAGTGTTGCGTGCCGAAGACCTGGCCCCCTAGGTGGATGGGACCAAAGTCCCATTGCGGGCGACGCCGGACGGGACGCACACTGTGGGCATGCTTCGAGTTACCGTCGCCGCGTTCGCCGCACTCGCTCTAGCGACAGGGTCGGCGCAGGCGAGGAGCGACGACGACGAGGTGCGTGCGGTCGGCGCTTGCAGCAGAGGTGTGGCGGCGGAGCTCAGGCTGAAGTCGGATGACCGCGGCATCGAGCTCAGGTTCAAGCTACGCCAGACGCGGCGCGAGCGGTGCAGGCGCGTCACACCCGAGCAGGAGCGGCGGCTAATCTGGAAGGCGCACTCCGGACGGGCAGCAGAGCCGTTCGATGAAGCTGAGGCGAACGTGCAGGATCTGCCGGGCGACGACCACTACCGCAAACGCCTGGGGCCCTCGTGGCCTTCGGTGCCGCGCGTCCGCCACGCTCGCGGCAGGCTGAGGCCTACGGGAACCGCGACGAGCCCGGACTCAGGTCGAGCTCGCCGCCGTCGTGGCGCTCGGGCGGGACGAGGTACTCCGCGTCGCCGCGTGCGCGGAGCGCGTTTTCGGCGAGCTGCTGGCTCATCATGCGACGCGCCGTGTCGTCGGTCGTGCCGAGTCGTCTTGCGAGGTCGACGCCCGACTCGAGCGCGAAGCACTCGGTCCTGCCTCGTCGCCCTCGCCTTTGAGATGCCACGACTCGTGCGCGAGCACGGCGACCGCGCGCGCTGTCTGGCTGAACGGGCCGCCGCCCTCGAACGCCTGGCGGTACAGGTCGTAACAGCGGGCGGGAGTGAGGTACGCGACGGCGCCGCCAACCTCGGCGACCCCGTCGGAGTGCTGCACGGCGCCGACGATCCGTCCCGACTCGTCGCAGCGGATCTCGACCGGCCGACCGACGATGCGCGAGGCCTCGGCGGAGTAGCGCGCGGTCGCCTCCGCTTTCTGGTCGTCGTTCAGACCGT
>CAWBRK010000012.1:0-186020 GCA_963791205.1 uncultured Actinomycetes bacterium | reverse complement strand
TGGTCCTGCGCGTGGTAGCCCTCGATGAGCGCCTTCTCCTCCTCGTGGCTTCGGGAAGGCGAAGAAGACGAGCGCCGCGCCGAGCAGCACCGCGATCACGCCTGCGGAGTACGCCCACTGGTCGCCGTCCAGGAACGCCTGGCTTCGCGCCCGCGGTGATCTGGCGACGCGTACTGCGCGGGTACTGCTGCGCGACGGCCTCGGCGCTCGAGAACGACTTCTGCAGCTCGGCTTGCGAGTCGTCGCTGAGCTTGTCGGCGTTCGGCGCGCTCGCGAGGGCTGCGGCGACAGCCGCCGCATAGCCCGCGGTCAGGAGCGCGCCGAGGATTCGATGGCATGATCGCGCCGCCGAGGTCGCGCTGCAGGTCGGCGGGTTCCCGACGCCATGCCCGCACGCCGGACGGGGACGGAGCTCGTGAGCGAGCGCGAAGCGGGCGTGCCCAGCCGATGCTGATCCCGACCCAGAACGCGTAGCCGATCCCGACCTTCCAGTAGGAGATGTCCTCCTTCCAGAGCAGCAGCATCGTCCAGGAAGCCGAGCAGGCAGAACACGTAGCCGATGAGCAGCGTGAGCCTCGCGCCGCGCGACTCGAACGAGCTTGGCCGACCGAGGGGCGACGATCACCATGCACGCCACCGCGGGCAGGATCGCCGTTCCCGCCTGGAGCGACGAGTAGCCGAGCACGTTTTGGAGGAACTGCTGCCCGACGAACATCGCGGCCATGAGGGAGCCGAAAGACGATGATTCCGGCGCACGCCGCGACCCAGAACGTCGGCCGCGCCGCGATGTCGAGGTCGTAGAGCGGATTCGGCTGCACGCCGCTGCCGGAGCACGAAGGCGACGGTGGCCGCGACCGCGATCGCGGCGAGCCCGAGGACGAGTGCCGGTCTCGTTCGGGACGGGTGCGAAGTTGATCGCGAGCACGAGCGATGCGACGAGCACGACCGATAGGACGCCGCCGAGGTTGTCGACGGGAGTCGCTCCCCTCGTTCCACATGGCCCGGAATGAGCACGAGCGCGAGCGCGAACGCCACGACGGCAAGCGGCAGCGTGATCAGGAACACGGAGCCCCACCAGAAGTACTCGAGCAACAGGCCGGAGAGCAGCGGCCCGAGCGCCGAGATCCCGCCGCCGAGCGCCGACCAGAGCGCGATTGACCTCGTGCGAGCGGGTCCCGACCAGAGCGCGGTGATCTTCAAACGCGAGCGTCGTCGGGAAGGCCATGCCCGCCGAGATGCCGCCGAAGATCCTGGCGACGACCAGGACATACTCGTTCCAGGCGAAGGCAGCGGAGCAGGCACGCCGGCACCGACAGGGCGACGCCCAGCAGGAGCATCAGCTTCCGGCCGTACCGGTCGCCGATCGCTCCGAGGTAGAGCACGGGCATCGCAAGCCCGAGCGAGTACCCGACCGCGATCAGGTTCAGCGACGTCTGCGACGCGTCGAACGCCTTGCCGATGTCGGGCAGGGCGACGTTCGCGACCGCGAGGTTGAGGTTGGCGACAGCCGCGCCAAGGATGAGCGCGAGGAGGACGAGCCCCGCGCGTTCCGGGGCCGTCGACTCGTTCGTGCTCATCCCGGGGCTCTCGCCGGCGAAGCTACGCGGGCACCTCCTCGGCCGACGCGAGCCCGACCGCGATCAGGTCGGTCGCATGGATCCACTCGTCGATCAGCGGCATGCCGCCCGCCTGCGCGATTGCGTCGCGGAGCGGAATCGCCCACCTGTGCTCGATCAGTGCCACACCGGCTGCGGTCCCGGGCGGGATCGCGTCTGCGGCGTACGCCACACGTTCTCGTCGTCGAACACCTGGCCGTCGGCCATCGCCTCGGCGCCGGCCATCGCGCCGGCCTCGGCGCCTTCCTCGCCGGCAGCGCCGAGCCCGATCAGGGCGCCGGCGATCGCGCCGAACTCGAGCGCCTCGTCGCCCGTCAGGTCACTCGTGTGGAGCGTCTCGATGGTCCCGTCGTCGTCCTTCTTCACGACCACGAGGTCGATCAGGCGGATGATGTCGGCGTCCTTCAGCCGGGTCAGCTCCTCGAGGATCTCGCCCTTGAACTCCGGGCCCTCGAAGCCGACGACCAGCATCTGCACCTGGGCCAATCGCCATCAGCTCCTCACCTCCGTTTTGGTCGTCACATTCCCTGCAGGATCTTCTGCTTCTGGACCTCGAACTCGGCGTCGGTCAGCACGCCCTGCGTGTGCAGGTCGGCGAGCTGCTTGAGCTGGTCCATCGAGGCCTGCGACATGCCGCCGCCTGCGGCGGGTGCGGGGGGCGGGCGCCGCCGCATACCGCTGCTGCGCCTGGAGCTCCTGGATCTGGGCGTTCTGGTCGGCCTCCGCCGCCTGGTTCTGGGCATGGTGCTTGCCGGCGACGTACGCGGTGCCGCCGACCATGGCGGCGCGTGCGAGCGGCCTTCTGCGCAATGGCATCTCTCTTGCTCCTCTCGGTGGGTTCCTCGATCCAATCAAACCCCCGCCCGGAGCGGGCTTCATCACCCGGATCGAGTGAATCGAGGGTGCGCGGCGAATCACACGGGTTCGGGGTGATGCCCCGTGCCCCGTAGCTCGGGAGGCTTCTGCGCGGTTGGCCTCTTCCTTGCGGCCGCGATCGTCGCGGCGGCACCGGGCTCGCGGTCGGCGCGATGCTCCTCGTCCGCCGGCGCCCCCCGAAGGCAGCTTCTTCGAGGACGGCGACCGTGCGTCCGGCGTCTTCGGCGTTCTCGCGACCGGCTTCTCGGTGCTGCTCGGCTTCGTCGGCTGCTCCTCGCCTTCTCGACGTATGACGCATCGCGTGCCGGCGCCGAGCAGGAAGCGCTGACCCTCGTCCAGCAGGTCGAGACGGCTCAGTTCTTCCACCCGCGGCCGCGAGCACCCTCACCGGCGAGCTCGTGTGCTACGGGCGCTACGTCGTGTACCAGGCGTGGCCGCGCATGGAGGAAGGAACGTTCGGCGACACCGTCAACCCCTGGGGGCTTCGGATGCTCCGAACCGTGCAGGGAGTCCAGCCGAGGACGGCGAGCGAGCAGGCCGCCTTCGGGAAGTACCTCGACCAGACGTCCGAACGTGAGGCAGCGCGGCTCGATCGGATCCACGGCGCCACCGGTGTGATCCCGACGCCGCTCTGGATCGTCATCTTCTTCACGTCGGTCCTGACCTTCATCTACATGCTCTTCTTCGCCGACAGCGGCGAGCGGGCCAAGGTGCAGGCGCTCCTGATGGGCGCGGTCGTCGCGGTCATCGTCTCAATGCTGCTTCTCCTCCACTTCCTGGACAACCCGTACAACGCCGGCGTCGGCCGCCTCACGCCCGGTCGCGATGGAGCGGAGCCTGCGCATCCTCGACGCGGTGCTGCCGATTGAGCAGCCCGATCTCCGGGTGCCGTGCGACGCGTCCGGCACGCCGTGAACGAGGCTGCCGAGCGCAACCGCCTCGAGCTCGTCGCGCTCCTGCTGCTCGCGCTCGCCGCGCTGTCGCGACGGCGTGAGGGAGCAGCTACCCGGCGAACCGTTGGAACGGCAGCAGGCGAAGACGACCGCGAAGGTCAACGCAACGAGGATCAATGCGGCCCGTGCCCTCGGCCTCGCGAAGTCGCAGACGCAGGTCGACATCGCCACGTTCATGCAGTGGGTCGACGCGTACGCGCACGAAGAGCGGCGGCTCACCGCGTTCTACCAGCGGCGCTTCCGGGGGAAGGAGTTCCGGCCGGCCTTCAAAGCGTGGGCCGCGAGCCGCCCGCTGAAGAACCGCGATGCGCCGCTGACGCCGTTCGCCGATGTCGCAGTACCGGCTCGCCGCCACCGGCAAGGCGAACCGGCTCGACGCGCAGGCCGAGCAGCTCAGGCCGGCGCCCGAGCGAACATCCAGCGCTCGTCGAACTACGTCCTCAGCGTCGTCCTCTTCTCGGTGGCGCTCTTCTTCGCCGGGGTGAGCACGAAGCTGAGCACACCGCGCCTGCGTGCCACGTTGCTCGTGCTCGGCTGCCTCATCTTCGTCGGGACGCTCGCCTGGGTCGCGACGTCTCCGTCAGCGTTCCCGTCTAGGGACGCGCGTTCGGCCGTCTGGCCGCTCGGCTACCTTCGTCATTCGAACCCATCTTGCTTCGGGAGTCTCCCTGGCCGCAACGGAGGTACGTCTGTTCTTTCGGCTCAGCAGCGTGAGCTGGCGCTGATCCTGTTTGCGGTCGTCTTCGGCACGACCGCGCTCGGTCTCGTGCTCGGTCGGATGCATGCCGACGCCGAGCGGACCATCTCCGGGAGCCGTTCGGCGTCTTGCAGGCTGCGCTGCTCGGACTCGTCGCACTCGTCCTCGCATTCGGGCTCTCGCTTGCGGTCGGACGCTACGAGTCCCGCCGTGCCGCGGTCGTCGACGAAGCGAACGCGATCGGGACGACCTACCTGCGGGCCCAGACCCTGGTGGAGCCCATGCGAACGCGTTCGCTCGAACGGCTGGTGGGTTTACACGACACGACATCCGCCTCTCGGATTCAGTGCCGTCCAGCGCCGGGGCGCGCGATGCCGGTGGGCGAGACGGCCAGCAGCTGCAGCGTCAGCTCTGGCGGCTCGCCGGGCAGGCGCTCGTCGACGCGCCCGATGCGAGCACGCGCCCCGCTTGTCCTCGAGACGCTCAACCACATGATCGACATGCAGACGGTGCGTGTCGCGGGCCTGAGCAATCGGGTACCCGGCCCCGTGCTGGCGGTGGAAGTGGTGGGCGCAGCGGTCGCTCTCGGCCTGCTCGCCTTCTACCTCGCTCTCCTCGGTCGAGGGGTGATCACGGTCCTCCCTCGCAGCGGGCCTCGTCTCCCTGCTGCTCCTTGTCACGTTCGACCTCGACCGTCCGACCCGTGGTCTCATTCGCGTTCCCGACAAACCGCTCACGAACCTGCGCGCGTCGATGGAGCTGCCGCCGGCGGCCACCGGTCCGACCAATCGCTGACGTCTACGCCCTCTCAGCCACGCCGGGCGGTCTCGGCGGGATGCCTGGGCGAGGAAGAGCGCCACCACCGCCAGCACCGCGAGAATCGAGAGCGCCGACTGGAGCCCGTCGATGCGAGCGTCGGAATACGCGTCGAGCGCCGCGTCGGTCGTCTCCGGATCGACCTGCTCCTCCTCCGGAGCCGGACCTCGAGGTCGGCGTCCGGAGACGAACGGCACGCCGCCGGCGAGCTCCACCTGCGCCTGCTGCGTGGCGCGGGCGGGATCGCCGGGTTCTGCGCGATGTTCGTCAGGAACGACGCGCTCAGACTTGTGATCACAGCGAGCCGGCGAGCGCCGTGCCCAACGAGGCGCCGAGATTGGTCATCGTGTTCTGGAGGCCGCCGACCTCGGAGCTCTCCTCGTCCGACACCGCCGACACGATCACGGCGCCGAGCTGCGAGGCGAGCGCGCCGATCCCGAGGCCGATCAGCAGCATCGGCACGAAACGATCTCCGGCCCGGCGTCCGCGTCGAGCAGCCCGAGCAGCACGACCGTGCCGGCCAGCAGCGCCAGCAGGCCGAGCGGACGACGAGCCGCGGCGATACGTTCGGGAAGAAGCGCGGGGATTCCCCCGATCGCGGCGATGAGCAGCGTGACCGAAAGAGGCAGCGAGCCGGACGCCCGTCTCGATCGCGGACAAGCCAGCGCGACCGAGAGATAGAGCGGCGCGACGAAGAAGAACCCCGCCTGCACGAGGAACTGGAAGAAGAAGAACATCGACAGGCCGCCGGTCAGCTGTCGGTTGCGCAGCATCGCGACGCGGACGAGCGGCTCTTCGCCTCGCGACTCGCGCGGCCTGCCAGCGGAAGAAAGCCAGATCACGAACAGGCCGCGAGGACGAGCCAGACGCTCGGCGAGAGACCGGCCCAGGACGGCCCGCCGGCTTCGGCATGGATCCAGCCCCACTCGCCGGAGCGGAGCACGCCGAAGACGAGCAGCCCGAGCCCGAGCGCCGAAAGCACCGAGCCGACAACGTCGAGCTGCGGGCGCTCCTCCACCGGCGCATCCGCGATGCGACGCGTCAGGAGCAGGATGACAGCACGATCACGACCTCGCCCGCGAAGACCCACCGCCACGAGAAGTGCGTCGTCCAGAAGCCGCCGATCAGCGGACCGACCGCGACGGCGATCGCCCCCGCGGCGGCGACCAGGCCGTAGGCGGCGGGTCGGCGCTCGGCCGGGAAGTTGCCCGCGACCAGCGCGACGATCGCCGGCAGGATCAGCGCCGCGCCGACGCCCTCGAGGAACGACCAGCCGAAGAGCAGGACGGGGAGGCTCGGCGCGATCGACGTCGTGAACGAGCCGCACGCCGTAGATCACGCAGCCGATCGCGAACGCGCGCTTGCGCCCGATGATCGCGCCGATCTTCGCGCCGGTGATCATCGAGGCCGCCATCACGAGCGTGTAGGCCGTGATGGCCGCCCTGGATGCCGGTCACCGTCGTGCCGACGTCCTTGGCGACGTCGCGATCGACACGTTCATCACCGAGCTGTCGAGCGTCATCAGGAACTCCCGGCCGCGAGCGTGAGCAGCACGAGCATCGCGCCGCTGGTGCGCAGTACGTTGGTTGCTGCGGGGGCCGCCGTCGCGTCTGTCGCAGGAAACGGGGAGAGAAGAGCGAATGCAGCTGCTCTGGCGCGCTCCTTCGTGCCGGTAAGGGTATGGCCGGGAGAGGAGACCACCTCCGCCGGAGCCGAGAAGCGCTCGTCGAACTGCCGGGCGAGCTCGGCGAGCGGACGTGCACGTCGATCTCGAAGAAGCGCTTGAGGCTCCACGCCTCGAGGTTGCACGTGCCCGCGAGCACCTCCTCGCCGTCGCGCACGAACGCCTTCGCGTGCAGCATCGGCGGGTAGTCGAGGATCTGCACGCCTGCGTCGAGCAGCCGCGTGGTGGAAGCGCTGCGCGGCGCCGCAGGCCCAGTTGTTCGGCGTGCCCGGCACGAAGAGGCGCACGGCGACGCCGCGCTGTGCCGCGCGCTCGATGCGGCGGATCATCCCGCGTCGGTGACGTACGGGTTGACGACGTCGAGCGTCGTCGTCGCGGACTCGAGCGAGGCGGCGATCGCCTCGGTGATCGGCCGGAACTTCCCCGGCGCGTTGTGCAGCACGACCGCGGGGAGCCGCGTCGCCGCCCGGCTCCGTGCGCCGGGAAGAGCGCGGCCGACGTCGCCGGGAGGGGCAGTTCCGCCCAGCCAGCGCAGGCTGGCCAGGAACACGAGCTGGAGCTGGCTCACGACCGGGCCCTCGAGGCGCACGAAGAGGTCGTGGAACCGGCCGTCCTCGAAATGGTCCTCGATCCCCGCGCCGCCGACCCACCCGGTTCGCCCGTCGATGATGAAGAACTTGCGATGGTCGACGTGGCCCGAGCGACCCCAGGTTCCAGCGGGTCGGGGGCCGTCGGCGCCGAGCGGCCCCCAGGGCGCGCGCGCCTGCGTGCCGCGTGTGGTGCACACCTGGACGCCGGCGTCGATGAGCCGCTGGTAGATGCGCCTTCGAGCCGCCTTCCGGAGACGAGCCGTTCTTGTCGACGACGATCCTGCACGGGCACGCCCGCCCTCGCCTTCGCCGCCGAGCGCTTCGACGAACGAGC
The DNA here is from genome assembly GCA_963791205.1 of uncultured Actinomycetes bacterium. GTDB lineage: Bacteria > Actinomycetota > Thermoleophilia > Gaiellales > Gaiellaceae > JACCTU01. Next base: position 178,454 of record CAWBRK010000012.1, on the reverse strand, counting down.
TCCCCGATCTTCCCCGGCTTGGAAGCCGAACTGGACGAAGTGGATGGACGACGTGCGCACCCTGATGTCGTCGAGCTGCAGCGGGAAGAAGTGGTTCCCGCCGACGTGCACCTCGAGCTCGAGGTCGCCGCGCTCTCGTCGAACCCGAGCGCGAGCTCGAGCCGCTCGACCCGCGGCGCGGACAGGAGCCGCTCCGCATGGGCCGCGAGCTCGGCGTTGCCGACGTGCGTCGTCATGGCGAGGATTCTCTACCCGGACCGGCACCAGCTGCGTGAAACGACGCGGCAGGAGCACCGGGGACACATCAGCCCGTACGCGATCGACATCGCCGTCACGAACGTGTCGAAGCCGGCCGTGATCCCGCTCACCGTCTGGTCCGAGAGCAGCTGGAGCACGCTGCTTGAAGCCGGCGCTGCCGGGCACGAGCATGAGGACGCCGGGCACGACGAAGACGAGCGCCGAGCGGCGCGCCTCAGCCGACGAGGCCGCCGGTGAGGCCGACCGTGACGGCGGCGACGAAGACGGCGCACCTTTTCCCGACGCAGCCTCCGCGCCGACCTCGTCCGCGGTGACGCGAGGACGTCGCAGCGCACATCACCAACACGTCGCGCCGAACGGGCCCGCAGCGTGACGGTGAACGCGAGCGCGGCCGATGACGGCGGCGAGCCGCTGCGGCGTCGAACGCAGGCCGGGCGACGAGCCGCGGAACGCTGCGCCGAACCAGCGGCGCCGCGACCGATCGGCCGACCGCGACGCCGAAAGCGAGCCCGAAGAGTTGGACGAGCGCGCTCGCGGTGTTGGCGACGCCGGACTGGAGGTGCTCCGTCGCCAACCTCGCGCATCCCGATCGTGAGCGTCATGCCGGCAGGAACGGTCACGAGCGCGGCGAGTGTGACGACGTCGGCTGACGCGTCGAGCCCGCCGAACGACGAGGAGCGCCGCGGAGAAGCTGGCCGCGACCGCCACGATCGGCGCGACGAGCGGCTCCGCATCGCGGGCGGTGCGACTCGCGGAAAGGGCGATTGCGCCGACAACGAGCCCGACGAGCCCGCGGCGGCGACGGCCTCCCGCCCGCCGCCGCCGAGGACGGGTGTCAGCGCGCGCCCGCGACCGCGTAGGCCGCGAGCACCAGCGGCCACGCGGGCGCTCCCGGCGGCGCATCGCCCGTCGCCACGCGCCCGGCCGCGCGTCGAGCCGCCCCTCGAGCGCCTCCTGGACGAGGTCGATCGAGGCGCGCGATCGCGTCCAGGTCGACAGTCGGCCGGACGAACTCGCAGCGTGTAGGTCCGCTGACGCGGGAGCGATCCGAGCGGAGACCTCGACGAGCGTCGGCGTCGCGGAACCTCGACTTCGCCGAGGCCGAGCGACCGCGCGAGCGCGAGCACCCGTCCCTTGAGATGCGTCGAGTAGCCGGCGTCGTGCCCGGCGCGTGCGAAGCGGAGAAGAAGCTCCGTGGCCGCGTCGGGCGACGCGCGAGGTGCCTCTGCCGTTCGGTGACCACCGGCCGCGGCTCGCCGACGTGACCTAGGACGCGGGCGGCTCGGGCGACCCGCCGGTCTGTCCGCACCCGCTTCCAGACGAAGTCGAGGAGGACCGCCAAGGAGCGGTGGCGACGATCGCCGCGAACGTCTCGGGATCGTTGCGGAGCGTGTCGACGGCGAAGAAGCCGAGCACGACCGCGGTCGCCGCCATCCCAGCAGGACGACCGCCTCGCGCGCCCGTCTCCGACCGCAGCCGGTAGCCGGCGACCCCGACGAGCAGGAACACGACGAGCGAGCACGCGCTCCCGACCGACGATCGCTGAGAGAGCGACGAAGTTCGCCAGCACGAGGACGACGGTCGCGGTGGCGAGCAAGCCGCCGTGCCTCCCGAGGCGGGACTCGCGCCGAGGAGGAGGAAACTGCCCGATCTCCGCCAGCGAGCTCGTCAGGCTCGCCGAGCGGAAGAGCGTCCCGTTCGTCGCGCCGGCCGTCGCGATCAGCGCGGCGACCGCCATCAGCGTGAAGCCGGCGTCGCCGAGGGTCGGTCGCGCGGCCTCGGCGATCGCCGTCTCGCCGTACCCGATCGCCTCGTCGACGGTGAGCGTGCCGAAGACGCCGATCGAGATCAGCACGTACGTGGCCGTCGTCAGGCCGAGCGCGAGGGCCATCGCGCGCGGCAGCTCTCGGGCGGGGTCGCGGAGCTCGGCGACCGTGAACGTCATCACGCCGAAGCCGAGGAACGCGAAGAACGTCAGGGCGATGCTGGCGATGATCTTCGAGAACGACGGATAGCCGCTGAAGGCGAGGGAGGTCGAAGTTGACGTCCGAGATCGTCACCCATGAACACGGCGAAGACGCCGAGCAGGACGACACCATCGCCGATGCCACCCGCGAGACGAACGTTGCTCCGGTCATGTTGCCAGGCCGTCATCAGACGACGTACGGCGACGCGAACAGGTTGTCCCAGCCGCTCCATGGCGTCGTCGCCGAAGAGCAGGGTGGTGACGCGTAGCCCCCGAAGGAGACTGCGAGCATCGCGGCGACGATCACGAAGGCTGCGATGTACCCGAGCCACGAGGTGATCCCGAGCAGCCGCTCCGTTCCCGAAGCCCTGCCGGAGAGTACTCGATCAGCCCGCCGGACGGACCGGTAGCGGATCTTGTGCCGACTCGGGAGACGTTGTACGCCGAGCAGCCCCGTGACGACCCCCGCGAGGAGGAACGAGAGCCAGACGGCCGATCCGGCGATGACCGGCTGCCTCGCCGAGCAGGGCGAAGATGCCGGCGCCCACCATCGACCCGATGCCGATGAACGCAGCGCCGCGGACGGTCAGTCTACTGGCCTCCGCTGGCGCGACGGCCGGTCCGTGCTCGGTGGCCGGCCGTCGGTCGAGCCCGCCAGGGCTCCGCGATCGCGAGAGACGAGGCGGCCCGAGCAGGCAGATCCCCCACTGCGTGCTCGTCAGCGAGACCGTGTCGAAGATCCGCTGGAGCGGCGAAAGCGTCGTCACGAGGAACGTGAGCACGAGCGATCACGCCGATCAGCTGCACGAAGCGCCGGTTCGCGATCGTGTAGCGGTGAAGATCGTCCCGGTCGGCCCGCACCTCGAGCGCGGCGACGATGTGCATCAGCGACAGCGTCGTCAGCCCCATCGTCGTCGCGACCGGCGAGGTCGTAGCGATCCTCGCCCCACGCCACGACCACGTAGCCGCGCGCGAGCGGCGCCATCACGAGGGCCAGGCGCCGAGCCGGATCGCGACGCGGCGGTCGACGATCGGCGCGCCCGCGCATCCCGGGCTCCCGCCGCATCAGGCCCGGCAGCCGCCGCGTCGAAGCCGAGCCCGATCGCCAGCAGCACGTCGATCGCGAAGTTGATCCAGAGGATCTGCAGCGGCGTCAGCGGCGCGCCGTCGGCGACGTCGAAGACGCCCGCCAGGACGAAGAGGAGGATGAACGCGCCGAGCTCGATCAGCTGGATGCGCACGTACTTCATCAGGTTGTCGTAGATGCCGCGGCCGCCTTCGACCGCGCTGACGATCGTGGCGAAGTTGTCGTCGGTGAGGATCATGTCGGCGGCTTCCTTCGTCACCTCGGTGCCGGTGATCCCCATCGCGACGCCGATGTCGGAGCGCTTGAGCGCCGGGCGCGTCGTTGACCCCGTCGCCGGTCATCGAGACGACGTTGCCCTTGCGCTTCAGCATGTCGACGAGCCGCACCTTGTCCTCGGGCGCGACCCGGGCGACGACGCCGATCTCGTCGACCTGCGCGTCGAGCTCCTCGTCGCTGAGCGCCGCGAACTCGGTGCCGGTCAGCGCCGGCCCCTCGATCCCGAGCTGCGCCGCGATCGCGGCGGCGGTCGTGGCGTGGTCGCCGGTGATCATGCGGACGCGGATGCCGGCCTCCTTGCAGAGCGCGATCGCGTCCCTCGCCTCCTTGCGCGGCGGGTCGACGATGCCGACCAGCGCGAGCAGCGTCAGGTCCTGCACCTCGTCGAGCAGGTGCCGCCGGGGTCGAAGCTGCCGGGTCGATGTCGCGCGTGGCCACCGCGAGCACCCGCAGGCCGTCGCCGGCGAGCCGGTCGTTCTCGGCCAGGACGCGGTCGCGGGCTCCCTCCGCCGGCACCGCGCGCCGTCGGCGTCCCGGATCGTGCGACGAGCGCGCGAGCAGCACGTCGGGCGCGCCCTTGACGAAGCAGCGCACGACCTTGCGGCCGTCGTCCTCCATCTCGTGGAACGTGGCCATGAACTTGTACTCCGAGTCGAACGGGACCTCGCCGACGCGCGGGAAGACGCGCCTCGTCTCGTCGACGTCGAGCCCGCCCTTGGCGGCCAGCACGACGAGCGCCGCCTCGGTCGGGTCGCCGACGATCTCGCCGTCGCGCACCGCCGCGTCGTTGGCGAGCGCCATCGGGAGGAGGAACGGCGTCGAGCGAGGTGTCCGTCTCGCCCGCGACGCGGAGGATCTTGCCCTCGGTCGAGTAGCCCTCGCCCTCGACCGAGTAGCGGCGGCCCGACGACGACGAGCTCGCGCGCGGTCATCTGGTTGAGCGTCAGCGTGCCGGTCTTGTCCGAGCAGATCGCCGAGGTCGAGCCGAGCGTCTCGACCGACCGCAGCCGCTTCACGATCGCGCCCTTCGCCGCGAGCGCCTGCGTCCCGAGCGAGAGCATCGTCGTGACGACCGCGGGCAGGCCCGTCGGGATCGCCGCGATCGCGAGGCTGATGCCGATCACGAACAGGTCGTCGAAGTCGTCGCCGCGGATCAGCCCGAAGACGACCACGAGCGCCAGCGCGATGCCCGCCATGATCGTGATCAGGACGGTCAGCTGGTCGAGCTGGCGCGTGAGCGGCGTCTTCTCCTGCTGGACCCGGCTCGAGCATCCCGGAGATCTGCCCGACCTCGGTCGTCATTCCCGTCCCCGTGACCACCATCTCGCCGCGGCCGCGCGTCACGGTCGAGTTCATGTAGGCCATGTCGATGCGGTCGCCGAGCGGGACGTCGTCGCCGCGCACCGGGTCGACCGACTTCAGCACCGGCGTGCTCTCGCCGGTCAGCGCCGCCTCCTCGATCTCGAGCGTCGCGGCGACGAGCAGCCGCCCGTCGGCGGGGACCTTGTCGCCGGCCTCGAACGTGACGATGTCGCCCGGGCACGACCTCCTCGGCCGGGATGTCGACCCGCTCGCCGCCGCGGCGCGCGTGCGCCTTGATCAGGAGCATCTTCTGGAGCGCGGCGACGCTCTCCGCGGCCTTCCCCTCCTGGTTGAGGCCGAGGACCGCGTTCAGCACGGTCAGGCCGATGATCACGATCCCGGTGCGAACTCCTGGAGCGCGACGATGCTGACGATCGCGGCGCCGACCAGGACGAGCTGCATCAGGTCGCGGTACTGGCGGAGGAACGCCTGCCAGCCCGGCTCCTTCTTCGCCTCGGCGAGCTTGTTCGGGCCCGTACGCTCTGCCCGCCGCCGCTCGACCTCGGCGGCGTCGAGACCGGACCGCGGGTCGACCTCGAGCCGCGCGCACGTCTCTCCGGCGGTCGAGGCCGTGCCAGGCGCGTCGTCGCCGCGCCTGTGGCGCTCTCGACCTGCGGTCGTCAGCCTCAGCCGACGACGACGACCGTCCGTGCGCGCCGACCTCGTCGCCGTGGTGGTGCTCGGGGCCGCGGGCGTACGCGATCAGACCGATCAGCACGAGCGCGAGCGCGATCACGATCGACCAGCGAGCAGCGTCACGCATCACGATCCTCCTCTCGTGGACGACATCACAGACCGCCGATACGCCGAGCACGATCACGACGAGGCACGGCCAGCAGCGCGAGCAGCGGCCAGACCCAGCGGAGGTAGCGGTCGTAGGGCACGCGCGCGATCGCGAGGCCGCCCATCACGACCGCCGAGGTCGGGATGAACAGGTTCATGAGCCCCGAGGCGCTCTGGTACGCGGTCACGACGAGCTGCTCCGGGCACGTCCGACGAAGCCCGCGAGCGGCGCCATGATCGGCATCGCCACCGTCGCGAGCCCGGACGACGACGGGATCAGGAACGACAGCGGCAGGAACAGCAGGAACATCACGATCGCGAACGCCGCCTCGCCGACGTCGCCGAGCGCGCGCTCGCACCAGTGCAGGACCGTGTCGGTGATCTGGCCGTTGTTCATGATCACCGTGATCCCGCGGGCGATCCCGATGATGAGCGCGACGCCGAGCAGGTCGCGGGCGCCGTCGACGAACGTCGTGGTGAGCTCGCCCTCGCCCATCCGCGCGATCAGCCCGATCACGATCGCGAACAGCAGGAACGACGCCGGTCATCTCCGGGAACCACCACCACCAGGTCGGGAACGGGATCCCCATGTCCTCCCACGGGATGACGCCGTACATCATCACGAGGAACGCGAGCCCGAACACGACCAGGATCGAGCTTGTGCGTGCCGGTCAGCGCGATCTCGCCGCCCTCGGTCTCCGACCGGAAGCGCGCCTCGTTCTCGGCCTTCAGGTCGTGAACGACCGACTTCGAGGGGTCCGCCTTGACGCGGTCGGCGTAGCGCAGCACGAAGAAGATGCCGATCGCGAGCCCGACGATCAGGATCACCAGCCGCCCGAGCGAGACCGTCGCTGATCGAGACGCCGGCGAACCCCGACGCGATCCCGGTCGCGAACGGGTTGATCGTCGAGCCGAGCGTGCCGATCCCGCAGCCGAGGAGGACGACCGCCGCGCCGGTGAGCGCGTCGTAGCCGGCGGCGATCAGCACCGTGATCACGAGCGCGTAGAACGCGAGGCTCTCCTCGGCCATCCCGTAGGTCGAGCCGCCGAGCGCGAAGACGATCATCAGCGCCGGGATCATCAGGCGCTCCCTGCCCTCGAGCCGCTGGACGAGCCTGCCGATCCCCGCCTGGATCGCCCCCGTCTTCATCGTCACGCCGAGGAAGCCGCCGATCACGAGGATGAACAGCGCGACGTCGATCGCGCCGAAGAGCGTCCCCGAGTTGTAGTAGTTGATGTTCCCCGTCTCGTCCTCGATGCCGTACAGGCCGTTGATCGGCGCCGTGAGCGAGTCGACGAGGATCCGCGACGGCTTCGCGTCGACCTCGTGGTACGTCCCGGGGATCGGCGCGCCGTCCGCGTCCAGGTCGTACGTGCCGGCCGGGACGATCCAGGTCGCGATCGCCGCGAGCGACGATCAGCGCGAACAGGATCGTGTAGGCCGAGGGGAGCGTGAAGCGGCTCTTCGCGCGGCTCGGCGGGCTCGCTCACGTCGCCGCCTCGCTCATGCGACATCGGCGAGCTCGAGCCCGTCCGCGTCGCGCGTGACGACCGTGCCCGCCTCGCCGCGGAGCAGCGCGGGCGTGTCCGCGATCGAGCCGATCGCGGCGAGGCCGCCGGTCTCCTCGACGAACGAGCACGCGGCCCTGACCTTCGGCCCCATCGAGCCGGCCGCGAACTCGGACTGCGGCGAGCGCCTCCGGCGTCGCGCGGCGGATCGCACGCTGCTCCGGCGTCCCCCAGCTCGTCGTACACGGCGTCGACGTCGGTGACGATCGCGAGCGCGTCCGCGCGCAGGTCCCGGGCGAGCAGCGCGCTCGCGAGGTCCTTGTCGATCACGGCCTCGACGCCGACGAGCCGCCGGCCGGCGGGCACCGGCTCGTCGGTGTACATGACCGGGATCCCGCCGCCGCCGGCGCAGATCACGACGCAGCCCTGGTCGAGGAGCCACTCGATCGGCTCGATCCCGAAGATCCGCTTCGGCAGCGGTGACGGGACGACGCGGCGGAAGCTGTCGCCGTCCGGCTTGAACGTCCCAGCCCTTCTCCCGGCCGAGCCGCTCCGCCTCCTCCTCCGAGTAGATCGGCCCGATCGGCTTCGTCGGATCGCCGAAGGCCGGATCGTCGCGATCGACCTCGATCAGCGTCAGGAGCGACGCGAGCCGCTTCTCGAAGGGAAGCTCGTTGCCGAGCTCCTGCTGGATCAGGTAGCCGATCATCCCCTCGGTCTGCGCGCCGAGCAGGTCGAGCGGGTACGGGTCGACCTCGGTGTAGGCGGAGCCCTGCAGCGCGAGCAGGCCGACCTGCGGCCCGTTGCCGTGCGAGATCACGAGCTCGTGCTCGAGCGCGAGCGGCGCGAGCGCCTTGCACGCGACGCGCGCGTTGGCGCGCTGGTTCTCCGCCGTCAGCGGCTCGCCCCGCCGGAGCAGCGCGTTGCCGCCGAGTGCGACGACGACGCGCACCCTCAGCTCCCGAGCGTCGCGACCATGACGGCCTTGATCGTGTGCAGCCGGTTCTCGGCCTCGTCGAAGACGAGCGACGCCGGCGACTCGAAGACCTCCTCGGTCACCTCGAGCGCCTCCATCCCGAACTTCTCGAAGATCTCCTTGCCGACCTCGGTGTCCGTGTTGTGGAACGCCGGCAGGCAGTGCATGAACTTCACGTCCGGGTTGCCGGTCGCGGCCATCGTCTCGGCGTTGACCTGGTACGGCGTGAGCAGCTCGATCCGCTCCGCCCAGACCTCGTCGGCCTCGCCCATCGAGACCCAGACGTCGGTGAGGAGCACGTCGGCGCCGCTGACGGCCTCGGCGACGTCGTCGGTGATCGTGATCTGCGCGCCCGTCTCCTCGGCGATCGAGCGTGCGAGCTCGACGATCTCGTCGCGCGGCCAGAGCGACTTCGGGCTGGCGATGCGCACGTCCATGCCGAGCTTCGCGCCGCCGATGAGGTACGAGTCGGCCATGTTGAAGCGCGCGTCGCCGAGGTAGCAGAAGACGACCTCGTCGAGCGGCTTCGGGATGTGCTCCCGGAAGGTGAGGAAGTCGGCGAGGATCTGCGTCGGGTGCCACTCGTCGGTGAGCCCGTTGTAGATCGGGACGCCGGCCCACTGGGCCAGCTCCTCCGCGGTCTCCTGCGCGAAGCCGCGGTACTCGATCGCGTCGTACATGCGGCCGAGCACGCGCGCGGTGTCCTTCGCCGTCTCCTTGTGGCCCATGTGCGAGCCGCCCGGGCCGATGAAGGTGACGTGCGCGCCCTGGTCGTACGCGGCGACCTCGAACGCGCAGCGCGTCCGCGTCGAGTCCTTCTCGAAGATCAGCGCGATCTCCTTGCCGACGAGCTTCTGCTCCTCGCGCCCCTCGCGCTTGGCCGCCTTCAGCTCGGCCGCGAGGTCGATCAGGTACGTGATCTCCTCGGGCGAGAAGTCGGCCAGCTTCATCAGGTGGCGGCCGCGCAGATCGATCATCGTGCTCATGCTTCGCTCCTTCCTCATGCGTCGCGGACGATCGGGCAGGTCATGCAGTGGCCGCCGCCGCGTCCGCGGCCGAGCTCCTGGCCGGCGATGGCGAGCACCTCGATGCCGGCCTTCGCGAGCTTGGCGTTCGTCGCCTCGTTGCGCTCGTAGGCGACGACGACGCCCGGCGCGAGCGCGACGACGTTGTTGCCGTCGTCCCACTGGTTGCGCTCGGCCTCGAACTCGTCGCCGCCGGTCGTGACGAGCTTCAGCTCGCTCGAGCCCGAGCGCGTCCTTGCACCTCGTCGAGGAACGGCGCTCGGACACCTCGCCCTGCACGCCCGCGGGCCGCCCGGCGTGAACAGGATCGGGAGGATCTGGGACGACGACCGGCTCGTAGAGCGTGGCGACGTCGCGGTCGCAGAAGGTGAAGACGGTGTCGAGGTGCATCGCCGCGCGCTCCCGCGGCATCTGCGCGCCGATCACGAGCCGCGCCGCGCCCGCCTCGAACAGGTTCTTGGCGAGGATGCTCACCGCGCGCGCGGTGCTGCGCTCGCCCATGCCGACGAGGACGACGCCGTCGCCGACCGGCATGATGTCGCCGCCCTCGAGCCGCGCCAGGCCCCAGTCGTGGTCGGCGCCGCCGAACCAGATCGGGAAGTCGGCGTCCCGGAAGCGCGGGTGGAAGCGGTAGACCGCCTCGACGTTCAGCGTCTCGTTCTGGCGCGCGGGCCAGAACATCGGGTTGAGCGAGACGCCGCCGTAGATCCACGCGCTCGTGTCGCGCGTGAAGAGCTGGTTCGGGAGCGGCGGCAGGACGAAGTCGGTCGGGCGGCAGCGCCGTCCCGATCGCCGACGATCTCGTCGGGCAGCTCGCTGCGACCGTGACGCCGCCGGTCAGCTTCGTCGCCAGCTCGTCGGCGGGCATCTCGGTCAGCCAGTCGATCAGCGGCTCGGAGAACATCGCCGTCACCTCCTCCGGCCGGACGCGGCGGGACAGCAGCCACTCGCGCGCCTCCGCGTCGTCGAGCGTCTGCGCGAGCAGCTCGTGGAAGAGCAGCACCTCGACGCCGCGCTCGCGCATCAGGTCGACGAACGCGTCGTGCTCCTGGCGCGCGCGCCGCACCCAGATCACGTCGTCGAAGAGCAGCTCGTGGCAGTTCGTCGGCGAGAGCCGCTCGTGCGCGAGGTCGGGTCGGTGCACCATCACCGTCCGGAGCTTCCCGACCTCCGAGTGCGTTCCCAGAACGGTGTCTGTGACCGTGCTCAACGTGACTCCCCTTTCGTGACTTGGCCGTTCCTCACCGGCCGCCGGCTCCCGCCGGCGCTAGCTTGCCAGCGCCTTGGCCTTCAGCGAGTCGAACTCGGCTTGCGTGATCGCGCCGGTGTCGAGCAGCTGCTTCGCCTTGTCGATCTCGGCCGCCGGACCACCGCCGCCGCTCCCGGCCGCCACGTTTTGGACGTAGTCGTTGAACTGCGCCTGTTGCGCCTGGGCTCGGTCCATGTCGCGCTTCGCCATGTCGTCGCCGTTGGCGATGATGTACGCGAACACGCCGATGAACGGCACGAAGAGAATGAAGATCAGCCAGAGCACCTTCTTCCCTCCGCCGACGTCATGCCTGCGGAAGACGTCGAAGATGATCTTGAACAGCAGGAAGAACCACAGGATCCAGAGGAAGAAGACGAACATCGTCCAGAGGGCATCCCAAAACGTGTAGTCGCCTACGGGCAGCACCGGGCCTCCTTGAAGTCGGGTCGAGCGCCAGCCTCCCGCATCCGGCGTCGTGCGGACATCACTCGATCCGGGTGATTCGGCCGTTCACCCGGGCGGGGTGAGCATTTGCCACCCTTCGCGGCAGGACGATCGCCCTATGGATGAGAAACCGAGTTACGGCTGGGCGCTGCTCGCGACGTTCACCGGCGCATTCTTCGCGGGCGTCGTCATGGTGATCCCGCACTGGCTCTGGACGGACTACGTCGTCGACGCGAAATTCAACGCGATCGTCGGTCGGGGCGAAGACCTCTCGACGTGGGATCGCATCCTTCTCTACGGCGGCGGCCTCGTGATCGTGTTCGCCGGGCTCGCGGTCTGGGCCTGGACGACGCGGAAGATGTACAACGTCTTCGAGGAGTCGGAGCTCGAGTTCTGGGACGTCTTCCTGGCGCTCGCGACGACGGGCATCCTCGCCGCGATCATCGGGTACTTCTTCCCCTTCGTCGGGCTCCTGATCGTGGTCTTCCTCGCGCCGGCCGTGGTCAACTCGTGGGGCGGCTACGCCGCGACGACGAGCGTCGGCGACCGCGGGGCGCCACGCGACCAGCCGATGACGGCGCTCAGGCCCTACTGAGCCGCCACAAGAGACGCGCGATCACCACGCCCGTCACGGTCGTGGTGGTCACGCGCGCCCTGCGCGACCTCTCTCGACGACGGAGCATGGAGCCATGATTCCGAAGACGACGACCGACCGGCATCGCACGAAGAGGGTGATCCTGGTGCGTTCACCCCGGGCGGGTGAGGATTCTTCACTCTCGGCAGGGCGAGGCTCAAAGTGCATCGACAGCCGGGAGCAATGACGGCACGCTACGAGATCCACATCCGAGGACGCGTCGGCCCGGAGCTGGCCGAGGTCTTCGACGGACTGAGCGCCGAGGTGCAGCCGGTCGAGACGGTCCTGCACGGCGAGATCGTCGACCAGGCGGCTCTGCACGGCGTCCTCGACCGCGTGCGCGCGCTCGGGCTCGAGCTGATGGAGGTTCGCCGGCTCCCCGCGAACGACGCGGTCGAGTCGGCGGGCTAGTTCCCCTCGAGATCGGCGACGCGCCGCTCGAGGCTATCGACACGTTCAGGCGTGTGGCCGGAGGACCGCGCGACGAGGGCCGAGGCGACGATGCCGGTGACGGTCGAGAGGAACGCGAAGCCGACGAGCATCAAGATCGACGCGAAGAACCGCCCGATCTGGGTCGTCGGCGGGTTGTCGCCGTAGCCGACCGTCGTCACCGTCTGCGTCGCGAACCAGAGCGCCTCCCAGTACGTCGGGTAGTTCTTTCGGTCGACGAGCCACATCACCAACGCGAAGCCGAAGTCGAGCATGAGCATCACGAAGAGGAGCGGCGGCAGGATCCGGCCGGTCTCGATGCCCTTCTGGAAGCGCTTCATGACGAAGCGCTCGAACCGCGGTTCGCTCACTCGGTGAATGCCTCTCCTGGATTCAGCACGTGCACGTCCACGTCAGGCGCCTTGTTTCGCGCGGCACGGACGAACTCCTCGACCGGCAGGCGGAGGAACCGCGCCCGCTTGCTGCGATGCAGCGGCACGAACGTGCCCCAGTGGATCGGGATCGCGATGCGCGGCCTGAGGAGTGCGAGCGCGTCGGCGGCGCGCTCCGGGTTCATGTGGCCGGGCCCGAGCGATCCGCCCCAGCCCCACACCGGGATCAGCGCGAGGTCGAGGTCGGGGATCAGCCCGTCCATCTCCGGGAAGACGTCGGTGTCGCCGGCGAAGTAGACGCTCCGGCTGCCGAGCAGCGCGAACCCGAGCGCCGAGGCGTTGCGGACGAAGGGAGGACGGTTCCCGTCGTGGTCCGCGTGCGTCGCGCGGACCGTCAACGCACCGACCGTGAGCTCCTCGCCCTCGACGAGCTCGACGACGTTCTCGAACCGCCGCCGCTTCACCGTCGCACCGAGACCGCGCGGGACGACGATCGGCGTCGAGTGGTCGAGACGGTCGAGCGACGGCAGGTCGAGGTGGTCGTAGTGCGCGTGCGACACGAGCACGGCGTCGAAGTCCCCGAGCTCTTGCGTGACTGCCGGCGCCTTGCGCCGAAGGTGCGCGACCCGGCGCCGGAGGATGGGGTCGGTCAGGAGCCGCGTGCCGTCGAGCTCGGCGAGCACGGTGGCGTGGCCGAGGTACTGGACGCGCATGCGCTCAACGCCCGGGGCGGGACCGTCCGAGTCGTTCGCGCGTGTGCGCACCAAGCGCGACGTCCCCCGCGTCGGGATGCTCCCGGAGCACCTGGCGCCGGAGCAGCTCGACGCCGAACGCGAGGACGACCGCCGCCGCGAGCATGAGCTGCCACCGGGTCGTCTGCACAGTCGGCGCCCAGAGCAGGAGGAGCAGGAAGAGCGCGGCGGCCACACCGAAGGAGATCTCCCAGCGCGCGATATACGGCGCAAGGTCCGTGCGCACCGACGTTGCCACGCGCCCCTTGCCCGCGAGCCAGGCCGAGAAGAGCACGATCGCGCCCAGCCCGACCAGCGTCCAGCCGCCGTCGGCGAGCTGCTGGGTGAGGATGTCCCATGCGTCCTGCGCCGCGGGCTTGACCGACTCGGTCTTCGCGAGCGCGTCGACGACGTACCCGCCGCCGAGGTGGCGGACCACGAGGACGATGAGCCCGGCAAGGATCGACGTGAACGCGACCATGCGGAGAATCGCGTGCCGGCGGCCTCGCGCGAGTGCGATGGCGGCGGCCCAGAACAGAATCGGGACGATCCAGAGCCACATGCCGAGCGTCTTCATCAGCTGCGTCAGATCCTGGGCGGTCTCGAGCTGGTCGGCCTCGATGATCTTGATGCGGCCGGAGTCGTTCGGGAGCTGCTGCGCGATGCGGGCCACGAGCGGGACGCGCTCCCCGAGCTGGATGATCAGCGGTCTCAGGTCGAGGAAGACCGCGCCGTTCTCGGTCGTCGTCCCCCGCACGTCGTCCTCGAGCACGTTCAGCAGCTGCTGGTGCGAGAAGGCGATCGTGTTCACCCAGGCCGCCTGCGCTTCCGGCCGCTCGAGCAGGCGCTGCGCCGCGCGGTCCGAGAACTCACGGAGGCCCGAGGCGATCAGGCCTGCGAGCCGCTGCTGGTCCGGCGGCAGCTGCTGCTGGAGCGCGGAGGCGACGTCCACGTTCGCATAGAGCTGGTCGACGAGCGTGAGCGCGATCTGGTTCCGCACCTCGTCGTCGGCGATCAGCTGGTCGGCCGTGCCGCGCACCGTGGCGTTGTCGAGCGCCTGGAAGCGGATGTAGCCCGCGATCAGGCTGAGCACGACGAAGAGCCCGCCGAGGACGACGAGCACCCGCGCCGCGATCATCCGGCCACGCGAAGCTGTCGCAACCTCCGGGGTCTGCGCCACGGGACACGTTCAGCAGACGAGGGGTGACGTGCCATCACCCAACTTGGGTGATGACCGCCGCATATGCGCTGTCCAGGAATTGCCCAGGCATGGTTTTGCAGATCGGCCAACTCGCTTTACGACTCACCCCTTTCGGGCTAGGCTCTTGTCCCGACCACCGGAACGGAGGGCCCCGGTGACGAGCGCCCAGACCCCGCGCCGTGGTGATGCGGCACACCCCCGAGCGCCGAAGGCGATTCTGTCCACGAAGTTGACGGCCCCTGGGCTGCCGAAGGGCTATGTCGCGCGACAGCGGTTGGTCGACCTTGTCATGAAGGGTGTCGCGGGCCGGATCACGCTCGTCTCGGCGCACGCGGGCACCGGGAAGTCGGTGCTCCTCGCCTCGTGGGCGCTCGGCCGGGACAACGTCGCCTGGCTGACGCTCGACCGGGACGACAACTGGAGCCCGCAGCTCTGGCTCGGGGTGGAGCTCGCGCTCGAGCGGATCGGCGTGCTCTCGGGCGATTCGCGCGTCGAGGACCCTGTCGTCCGCATCGCCGAACGCCTCGGGGAGCGCGAGAAACCCGTCGTGCTCGTCCTCGACGACGTCCAGGAGCTCGAGAGCCCGATCGTCCTGCGCGAGCTCGAGAACCTGCTCTCCCACGCGCCGTCCTCGATTCGGTTCGTCGTCTCGACCCGCGCCGACCCGCCGCTCGGGCTGCACCGGCTTCGGCTGAACGGCGACCTGACAGAGATCCGTGCGGCGGACCTCGCCTTCACGCGTGACGAGTCCGCGGAGCTGCTCCGCGAAGCCGCGCTCGCGTCGGATCAGATCGACGTGCTGCACAGGCGCACGGAGGGCTGGGCGGCGGGCCTGCGCCTCGCCGCGATCTCGCTCGAGCGCGAGACCGACCCGGGTCCGTTCATCGACCGCTTCGCCGGTGACGAGCGCGCGGTCGCCGACTATCTGTTGCGCGAGATCCTCGAGCGCCAGAGCGACCGTCGTCGCGAGTTCCTCCTGCGGACCTGCGTCGCCGACTCGCTCACGGACGACCTCGCACAGTTGCTCTCCGGTCATCCCGGGGCCGGCAGGATCCTGGCCGAGCTCGAGTCGGAGAACTTCCTCGTCTCAGGCCATGACGAGCGTGGCGGCGTCTACCGATATCACGCGCTGCTCCGCGACTTCCTGCGCGCAGAGGTCGGGCGCGTGCGTCCCAGCGACCTCGCGACGTTGCACAAGCGCTGCGCACGTTGGCACTGGGCGCACGGCGATCCGCTCACCGCCTTCCGCCACGCGATCGCGGGAGAGGACTGGGACCTCGCCGACGAGCTCACCGCCGACGCGTGGCACGTCGTCGTGTTCGGTGCGACGCCTCGGATCCGCGAGGCGCTGCTCGGCGTGCCCGAGTCGGCGCTCGAGTCGCATCCCGGGCTCGCCATGCGAGTCGGCTCGGTGCACATCCTGAACGGCGAGCGGCCCGAGGCGGAGCGGCTCTTCAGAGTCGGCGAGCAGCTGCTCGAGGACATCCCTGCGGAGCGGCGCGAGCCGCTCGAGGCGCTGAACCTGACCTTCGCGCTGACGCTTGCCCGGCTCGATGGTGACTACGAGCGCGTCGCGGCGATCGCGGCCGACCTGGCCGCCGCTCCTCCGGGCGGCCGCTTCGCGGTCGCCGAGCGCGCGCGCGCCCAGAAAGCGATCGCGCTCACCAACCTCGGGACCTTTGCCGTCGCGGTCGGTGACCTTGCCGACGCCGAGCTCTTCCTTCAGGAGGCGCTCGGCCTCGCGACCGAGGTTCCGCTCGATCACATCGTGCTCAACTGCCTCAGTCAGCTGTCGCTGCTCGAGTGCAGCCGCGGACGGCTCCGTCGTGCGGCCGAGGTCGCGGGGGAGGCGGTCGAGTTCGCGGTTCGCCGCGATTGGCTCGACATGATGCAGGGCATCGGCGCGCATCTCGCGCTCGGGTGGGCGTACTACCAGTGGGACGACCTCGTGACCGCGAGCGCGTACCTCGCGCGCGCGGAATCGGTCTCCCGCAAGTGGGGCGATCGCACCGGCAAGGTCGGCGCCGCGCTGCTCCAGGCGCTCGTGCTCTCGGCCGAGGGAACGGAGGGGGCCGCGAAGGGCCTACGGCTACTTCGCGCCGTGCGCTCCGACCTGCGTGACTGGACGCCGCCGGTCTACCTCAGCTCCCTTCTCGCGACCACAGAGTCGCGCGTTCTCGCGGCGCGCGGCGACTTCGACGATGCGCTCGGCTCGCTCGACGGCAGTGACGAGGACGCGCTCGTGCGCGCGCGTCTGCTGCTCGCGCGCGGCGCGCCGGCGGAGGCGCTCGCCGAGCTCGAGGCCGGCGCGGACCGGCTCGGCGGCGACGGTGTTCCCGCGCGCGTGGAAGCCGGGGTGCTCGAGGCGGTCGCTCGGCACACGCTGAACGACGCGGTCGGCGCGGACGCTGCGTTCCGGAAGGCACTGACGATCGCCGCGCCGAACAGCTACCGCCGCGCGTTCGTCGACGGAGGGGCGGCGGTTCGCACGCTGCTCGTCGACCAGATCCGCCACGGGACCGACCAGCGCGCGCTCGTCGCCGAGCTGATCGCCGCGCTCGACCGCCGGGCCTCGAGCGTCGACTTCACCAAGCCGCAGCTCCTCGAGCCGCTGAGTGAGCGCGAGCGCGCCGTCCTGCGCTACCTGCCGACGATGATGTCGAACGCGGAGATCGCGTCGGAGCTCTTCCTGTCGGTGAACACGGTCAAGACGCACCTGAAGAGCATCTACCGCAAGCTCGGCACGACCCGTCGGCGCGACGCGGTCGAGCGCGCCCGCCGGCTCGACCTGCTCTGAGCGGCGTCACGCACCTCGTCGCCGATGCCTGAAGGCATGGTCCGGATCGAGGGCGGCACGTTCGCGATGGGCTCCGACGAGTTCTATCCCGAGGAGCGGCCCGTTCACCGCGTGAGCGTCGACGGGTTCTGGATCGACGAGCATCCCGTGACGTCGGCCGACTTCCGTCGCTTCGTGCGTGACACCGGATACACGACCGTCGCCGAGCGACCGCTCGATTCCGCTGAGTATCCCGACGCCGACCCGGAGCTGCTGGTGCCCGGCTCGCTCGTCTTCCGGAAGTCCGCGGGGCCGGTGAGCCTCGACGACTTCCGCAACTGGTGGGAGTACGTCCCGGGCGCGTTCTGGAAGAAGCCCGGCGGGGCCGGAACGACGATCAACGGGCGCGACCGTCACCCGGTCGTGCAGGTCGCCTACGAGGACGCCGAGGCATTCGCGGCGTGGGCGGGGAAGGCGCTGCCGACGGAGGCGGAGTGGGAGTATGCGGCGCGCGGCGGCCTCGACCGCGCGCGCTTCGCGTGGGGCGACGACGAGGTGCCGAACGGGACGCGCATGGCGAACACGTGGCAGGGCGAGTTTCCGTGGCACAACTCGAAGGAGGACGGCTTCGAGGGGACGTCGCCTGTGAAGAGCTTCGCGCCGAACGGCTACGGGCTGTACGACGTGTGCGGCAACGTCTGGGAGTGGACGACCGACTTCTTCACGATGAGCCACCCCGACGAGGTCGAGCGGCCGTGCTGCGTTCCGCGCAACCCGCGCGTGACGTCACCGCAGCTCGCGGAGGCGATCCCGCGCCGCGTGATCAAGGGCGGCTCGCACCTCTGCGCGCCGAGCTACTGCCTGCGCTACCGCCCCGCGGCCCGACAGGGCGAGGCCGTCGACACGTCAACCGGCCACATCGGGTTTCGCTGCGTCGTGCGCGAGGACTAGCACTTCGGCGGGCTCCGGGTTCCCGTCCAGACGAACGACTCTCGTGCCCGCGAGGAAGTCCTGCAGGCCGCGACGGCGCCGGTCGAAGAGCATCGGCAAGAAGCCGGCGAACAAGGGGATGATCGCAAGCAGGATCCCGACGAACCGCACGATCGAGCGGCCGAAGCCGGGCGACTCGCCCTGCGCATCGACGACGCGCATCCGCATCAGCCGCATCGCCGGCGTCTGCCCCGTGAGCGTCCAGAAAACGACGAAGTAGCCGCCGACGACGAGCGTCCACCACAAACCGGCGAGGACGCCCGCGAACCATCCGAGATCTCCGACGAGCGACGACGCGAGCGCCGCGAGCGCTGCGCCCGCGAGGAAGAGCGCGAGCGCGACCCCGAGGTCGAGGCCGAACGCCACCGACCTCGAGAGCAGCCCGCCGTACCCCGCCGCGGGCTCACGTCCGAGCCTTCGCTGCGCCGCGTCGTCCAACGCCGCCGTCCGCCGGCGGGCCGCGTCGACGACCTCGTCCGCGAGCGTCGTCGTCTGGCGCGTCAGCGCCGCGCGAACGGCGGGGCTCGCCGCGATCTCCTCGACCGCATGCTGAACCTCGTCGCTGTGCAGCGCCCGGTCGGTGATGTCGGCGGTCAGCCGGCTCGCGAGCGCTCGGTCGATCGCCTCCTGGAACTCCGGGCTCGACGTGATCTCCTCGACGACCCGCTCCGCGACGCGGTGCGTCACGATCGATCTCGCGACGGCGTCTGGCAGCGGGCTCGCGAGCGCGGCGTCGACGGTGCGTTCGACCTCCGGGCTCGCCACGATCTCGCCGGCTGCAGACTCCAGCTCGCTGCGGCCGCGCGCCCGGAGCTCTGCACCCTCGGACGCCAGCTGCTCCTCGGTCCGCGCGATGACGGAGCGGACGAGAGGCGCACGCGCGACGACGCGCGCGGGAAGCAACGCGGCCCGGCCGACGGCGATGCCGACGCGCGCACCCGTCGCCGTGAGGCCGAGCGCGACATCGCGCGCGTTCGTCGCGGGCGCCATGCACACAGGTTCGCACCGGCAGGCCCCGAGGACAACCGCTGAGCGATCATCGTCGCGTGACGCCACGACCGAACGCCCTCACCGAGATCCGGCGCGTCGTCGTCGCGGCGGCCCGCGGCTACGGCCTGCACGGGCTCAGCCAGCAAGCGGCCGCGATCGCGTTCCGCGTGCTCTTCTCGCTCGTCCCGCTCGTCGCGCTGACGATCTCCGTGCTCGACCTCGTGCTGCCGGAGCGCGTTCTCCGAGCAGCATCGTCGACTGGGTGGTCGACGAGCTGCTCGGCTCGCCGCAGCTGGAGGAGAGCGTCGGCAACGTGCTCGGGTAAAGGGCACCGTGACGCCGTCCGTCACCGGCGTGCTCGCGCTTGGCGCACTGCTCTGGGCGGCGAGCTCGATGATGGGCTCGATTCGGCTCGCGTTCCAGGCGATCTGGGCGGCGGGCTCCGCGCCGCCCGTACGTTCGCGCCAAGCTCGTCGACGCCGGGCTCGTCCTCACGGTCGGGGTCGTCGCGATCGCCGCGTACGGGCTCGGGATCGTCGCACAGTCGGTCGCGCAGCTCGGCGGCGACGCTCGGCGACGCGCTCGGGCTGACGCGCGCCGGCGACTGGACGGGCGAGGCGTTCGGCATCGTCGTCGTCGCTCGCGCTCGTGTTCCTCTGTCTTGTGGCTCTCTACCGCGTCGCGCCGCCGGTGCGTCCACGCTGGAGCTCGATCGCCGCTGGCGCGATTGTTGGTGCCATCGGCTTCGAGGTCGCGACCACGCTCTACGGCTGGTACCTGACCTGGTCTGGCGAGCTCGCCGCGGTGTACGGGTCGCTCGCGGTGCTGCTCGGCTTCCTGCTCGTCCTCTACGCGGGAGCGGTCACGATGCTCGTCGGCGCGGAGATCGTCGCCGACGTCGACGCCGCCTGAGCGACCGGCGCACGTGCGATGCTCGCGCGCGTGGCCGCAGCGTTCTTCTGGGGTGCCCTTGCGGCCTCTTCGCTCCTGATCGGCGCGGCGCTCGCGCTCGTGCGGCCGCTCAACGAGCGCGTCGTCGGGCTCGTGAGCGCGTTCGGCGCCGGCGTGCTCATCAGCGCGGTCGCGTACGAGCTCGTGGAGGAGGCGTTCTCGACGTCGAATCGCGGCGTGGCCTTGGGGCTCGCGGCCGGGAGCCTCACGTTCTACGGAGGGGACTACCTGATCGACCGCATGGGCGGCGACGACCGCAAGACCATGGTGAAGAAGTCGAGCGGCGTTGCGCTCGCGCTCGTGCTCGGGACCATCCTCGACGGCATCCCGGAGTCCGCAGTGCTCGGGCTCGGGCTGATCGCAGGTGGTGGCGTGAGCATCGCGATGCTCGCCGCAGTCTTCCTGTCGAACTTCCCCGAGGCCGCCGCCGCCTCCGCCGGGCTGGCGAAGTCCGGGTGGTCGGCGGTCAGGGTGCTCGGGCTCTGGGGGATCGTCGTCCTGGCGTCCGCACTGTCGTCGCTGGCGGGCTTCGTGTTCTTCGACAACGCCTCGCCGGCCACGTACGCGTTCGTGCTCGCGTTCGCCGGTGGGTCGATCCTGACGATGCTCGCCGACACGATGATGCCCGAGGCGTTCCGCCTCGGCGGCAACGCCGCCGGGTTGCTGACGACCCTCGGCTTCGCGCTCGCCTTCGGCCTCAGTGCCCTCGAGTAACGGCCCGATCGGCGTGATGATCGATACCGCCGGGCCGCCGTAACGCCCGGACGTCGATGGCGGCGATGACGCCGATCGAGCCGCCGCTGATGCTCGTCGGTTCTCGGGTGACGGAGCGTCACCCCTCCGGGGTGGAGAGCGCCTCACGCCGGCGGATGGTCGGGCCGAGCACGAGCCCGAGCACGAGCGTCGGGACGATCGTGAGGAAGCGATAGACGAGCACCGCCGCGACGACCTCCGCCTGCTGGCCGCCGAAGCCGACGAGGATCGTGGTCAGCCCGACCTCGACGACGCCGATGCCGCCGGGTGTGATCGGCAACGAGCCGAGCAGCCGCATGAGCGACCAGCCGGCGAACGCCTCGATGAGGCTGACCTCGCTGCCTGAGACGCCGAGCGTCCGCAGCGACGCGAGCAGCACGACGAAGACGGTGAGCTGGCCCGCGAGCGTCGTGATCGTCAACAGATGCCAGCGGCGACCGAGCAGGTCGGCGGTCCGCGCGCGGAACTCCACGACGGCCTCGGCCGTCCACCCGACGGGGCCGCGGCGCGCGATCCGGTAGCCCCAGTTCGCGAGGCGGTTGAGCAGACCGCCGATCCGGAACGCGAAGCGGTCGCTCGCCGAGCGTCACGGCGAACGCGACGACGGCCGCGATGAAGATCGAGAAGCCGATCAGCGCCACCGTCTGGAGCAGCGGATTCTTCCCTCCGCTCAGCGTGAGCAGCGCGAGCGCGACTGCGGGGAAGCCCAGGGACGCGAGCTGGTTCCAGAGCCCGGTCAGAGCCACGGCGAGGCCGACGGCCGAGGTGCGAAAGCCCCAGCGCCGAAGCAGCACCAGCATCGCGGCGATGCCGACGGCGGCGCCCCGGGAGCGACGTACGTCGAGGCGGTCGAGGCCTGCGAGACGACGAACGCTCGCCAGTAGCCGAGCCCCGGCAGCACCGACATCAACGGCGGCCCCATCGTCGCGAGGTTGACGAGCGTCGCGACGACGAGCACGGCGATCGCGGTCGCGTCGAGACCCTTCACCTCGTCCCACACCTCTCGGTAGTTCGCGACCCGCGGGAGAACGATCACGAACGCGACCACGACGACCGCGATGCCCGCGACGCGGGTCAGGAGACGGCGACGGTCCTTCACGGAGCGAAGCATGCGCGACCGGACGGGCGGCCGCGAGTGTGAGGGCGGGCCGCCGCCCTCACCGATCGGCTCAGAGGCCGCTGGATTGCGCCGCGCCGCGGTCCCAGACGGTGAGCGCCCAGATGATCGCGATGTCGAGCGCGATGATCGTGATCGACCACACGGGGTAGTACGGGATGAAGAAGAAGTTCGCGATCGCGCTGAGGATCGCGAGGATCATCCCGACCGCGCGCGCCCACGCCGCGCCCGTGAACACGCCCCAACCTGCGAACCCGATGAGGACGCCGAGGATGAGGTGCATCCAGCCCCACGCCGTCGTGTCGAGGTCGAACGTGTAGTTCCGCGCGACGACGAAGAAGTCGTCGTTGAAGATCGCGACGAGCCCCTGGATCGCGTGGAAGACCCCGACGATGAGCATCACCGACCCGGCGAAGACGACGAAGCCGGCGGCCCACATGCTCACCGGCCGCGCCCGCTCTGCCTGGTAGCCGGTCATCCGAACACCTCCTGATTGGTTTTGCGTGGCGTTCGACGCCGCGCCGCGTCGCCCTCCGTCAGTCGCGGTGGAACGCGGCGAGGCGCTCGGCCTCGGCGTCGAGCTCGCGGCGCACCTCGCGCGGGATCCGCTGGAACGGGTCGAGCCGGACGCGGCCGTCCTCGTAGCGCCAGGTCCCCGCGACGCTCCCGTCGACGAGGAAGACCGAGAACGAGTGCGGCGCGCGCGTGTGGAAGATGCGCGCGCGGTACTGCTCCGGCAGCAGCCCGGTGCGGCGCGCGTGGACGAGGAGCGTCGCGTCCCACGTCGGCAGGAACCGCACGGGCGCGGGCGTGTCCGGGTCGGGGAGGAGCCCGCGCGGGACGTCGACCAGCTCCTTGCCGGCCTCGTCGAGGAAGCGGCGGAGCTTCACGCGCTCGAGCACCGGCTTCAGCCCCGTCTTCGGGATCCCGGTGAACTTCGAGACGTCGTCCCGCGACGCCGGGCCGAATGCCGCGAGGTAACGCTTGACGAGGTGCTCCATCGCCGCCTCCTCGTCCGCGTCGAGCGGCCCGACCCACTCTTCGGCGAGCCCGTACGTGTGCGCCCGGCGCTGCTCCCACGTTCCGGCCGGTGGCACGCGCACCATGTTCAGCCAGTGGCCGACTCCCGGCGTCTTCTCGACGAACGCGTCGAGCTCGGCGCGGGACATCGTGCGGCCGCGCAGCTCCTTGCGGAGCCTCGCCGCGAGCGCGGAGATCTCGCGGTCGTCCGTCCGCCTGTCGACCCGCATGCGCCACTCGCGGCCCGAGCGCCTGATCGCCGCCGCGAAAAGTGGGTAGTCGCGGCGCGAGACGAGGTGGATCGTCTCGCGCATGAGCGTGCCCTGGACGATCGTGCGCCGCTCGAGCGCATTCGTGAGGTCCTCGCGCCGGAAGCCCTCGACGCAGGACCACAGGCGGACGTAGCCGTTCGGGGCGTACTGGTTCTGGACGCCGCAGATCCGCTCGACGACGCGGGCGAGCGGGAGCCGCACGCGTTCGAGCAGCAGCTGACGGGCGAGCAGCGCTCGGTTGAGCTCGCGAACCGAGAGGACGCGGTCCGCCAACCGCGCGACCGTACCGGACCGCGAATTCCGGAGTGCTGGTATTGACCACTTGGCGCTCAGCCTTGTACGATGAGCGGCGCCATGGCGATCTGCTCGGAAAGGCACTGACCACTTGGCCGTCCGGGTGACGAAGCAGACCGAGACGCGCGACCGGGTGCTCGAGCTGATCGAGCGCCTGACCGTCGGGGAAGCGATCCCCTCCGAGCGGCAGCTGAGCGTGGACTTCGGCGTCTCGCGGCTCACCGTCCGGGCCGCGCTCGACGACCTCGTCCGCGAGGGCCAGCTCATCCGCCGGCGCGGCAGCGGAACCTTCGTCAGCGAGCCGAAGATCGCCCAGGAGCTGACGATGACCTCGTTCACCGAGGACATGCGCCGCCGGGGGATGCGCCCGACGAGCCAGACGATCGACCTGCGCGTCGTCCCGGCGGGCGCGCGCCTCGGCCGGTTCCTGAGGGTCTCGCCCTCCGAGCCGACCGTCGTCGCGAAGCGCCTCCGGCTCGCCGACGGCGAGACGATGGCGATCGAGACGCTCCATGTCCCGAGCGTGCTCGTGCCCGGGCTCAGCGGCAAGGACCTCGAGGCGAAGTCGTTCTACGAGCTGCTCTCGGAGCGCTACGGGATCACGATCGCAGGCGGCATCCAGCAGATCGAGCCCACGGTGACGAACGAGGAGGAGTCCGAGGCGCTCGGGGTGCCGCTCCACTCGCCGGCCTTCCTGTTCGAGCGGACGAGCCGCTCCTCCGACGGGAAGACGGTCGAGTTCGTCCGCTCGATCTATCGCGGCGACCGGTACGTGCTCGTGAGCGAGCTCACCCCGCAGACCCCGCGCACCGGCGTTCCGGTGCTCACGGTTCGAGATGACGGCCGCGTCTACTGACGCGATCGTCGGCTGCTCCTACTTCGGCGTCCGCATCGCGCGGCATGTGGAGCGAGACCTGGACGACATCGTGCGCCGAGGCTTCACCGGCGTCCTCCACACGTACTCCGAGAACGACCTCGCGTACTACCGCGACACGATGAAGAAGATCGTCGAGGCCTCTCACGCTCGTGGCCTCGAGGTGCAGATGAACCCGTGGGGCCTGGGGCGGACCTTCGGCGGTGAAGCCGAGAGCCGGTTCGTGACGATGAACCCCGACGCGTGCCAGGTGCTCGACGACGGCCGGCGTGTGGCCGCGGCCTGCCTCAATCACCCGCGGTACCGCGACTTCTGCAGGGAGTGGGCCGATGCCGCGCTCGAGGCGGGCGCCGACCTCGTCTTCTGGGACGAGCCGTCCTGGGTCGTCCCGTGGCACGTCGGGATCGACGACGAAGCCCGCTGGAGCTGCACCTGCGACGTCTGCCGTGAGCGGTTCGGCCGGGACTTCCCGGCACGAGCTGACCGACGAGGTGCTCGCGTTCCGCGAGGCGTCGCTCGTCGACTTCCTCGGCGAGCTCACCGGGCACGTGCGCGGCCGCGGCGGGCGCAACACGGTCTGCCTCCTGCCGGCCGTCGAGGGCGCTCACGGCGTGCGCGACTGGGACGCAGTCGCGTCGCTCGACGGCGTCGACGTCTTCGCGACCGATCCGTACTGGAAGTCGTTCGACGAGCAGGCCGGCCCGTTCGTCCGAACGTACGCCTCGCTCCTCGCCGAGACCTCGGCGCGGAACGACGTCGTGCCCGAGCTCTGGCTCCCGGCGTTCCGGCTGACCCGCGACGACATTCCGGATCTCGAGGACGCCGTCGCGGCCGCACGGGCCGCCGGGCTCGAACGGATCTGGATCTGGGGCTACGAGGCCTGCGGGCACATGAGCCACCTCGCGACGCCCGACTCCGAGCTCGTCTGGGAGCGGCTCTGCGAGCTCGTTCCGGGTGCGCGCGGCCGCGTGACGGAGCGCGCACGCGCGGCGCACGCCGACCTCGACCTGCGCTCCACGCGCGACCTCGTCGGGCTGATGAACGACGAGGACCGGAGCGTCCCCGACGCCGTGGCCGAAGCGGGCGACGCCATCGCGGGCGCGGTGGACGCGATCGTCGAACGCCTCGGACGCGGTGGTCGCCTCGTCTACGGCGGCGCGGGCTCGTCCGGGCGCCTCGGCTGGGTCGACGCGTCGGAGTGCGAGACGACGTTCTCGACCGACCGCGTGCTCGCGATCCTCGTCGAGGACGCGCTCGAGGACGACGCAGCCGCAGGCGCGCGCGAGGTGCAGGCGCTCGACCTCGGGGCGAACGACGTCTTCGTCGCGATCAGCGCGAGCGGGCGCACGCCCTACGCGCTCGGCGCGCTCGGTGCGGCGCGCGACGCGGGCGCGTACACGATCGGCCTCGCGTGCACGCGCGGCTCGGAGCTCGCAGCCGCGCAGCGACCACGCGATCGAGGTCGTCGTCGGGCCGGAGCTGATCGCCGGCTCGACCCGACTCAAGGCGGGAACGGCGCAGAAGCTCGTGCTGAACACCCTCTCGACCGTCTCGATGATCCGGCTCGGCAAGACGTTCGGCAACCTGATGGTCGACGTCGCGGCCGCGAACGACAAGCTGCGCGAGCGCGTGCGGATGATCGTGCACGCGGCGACGGGCGCCGAGCCCGAGCGCGCCGAGGCCGCCCTCGAGGCGGCGGGCGGCAGCGCGAAGGTCGCGATCGTCTCGTTGCTCGCCGGCGTCGACGCCGACGTCGCACGCGAGCGTCTCGCGTCCTCCGACGACAACGTGCGCGTCGCGCTGGAGTCGTCGTGAGGCTCGGTGTCGAAGCCGCGCTCGTCGACGGCCGCCTCGTTCCGGGTGACGTCGAGGTGCGCGACGGTCGCATCAACCGCTTCGGGATCAAGCGCGGCAACGGACGCCGCGGGATCGCCTCGCCGGGCTTCGTCGACCTGCAGGTGAACGGCTTCGGCGGGGTCGACTTCGCGAGCGCCGACTCCACGGCGTACGACCGCGCGGGCGAGGCGCTGCTCGAGACGGGCGTGACCGCGTACCTGCCGACGCTCATCACGGCGCCGGAGGAAGCGCTCGTGGCGGCGCTTTCGGAGGTGCCGCCGGCTCCGCGCGGCCCGCGGATCCTCGGCGTCCACGTCGAGGGGCCGTTCCTCGCTGCGGCGCGGATGGGGACGCACCTGCTCGAGGCGCGCCGCGACCCCGACCCCGAGCTGCTCGAGCGCCTGCTCGACGCGGGTCCCGTTCGCCTCGTGACGCTCGCTCCGGAGCTGCCCGGCGCGCTCGAGCTCATCGACCTCCTGCTCGCGCGCGGGGTGGCGGTCTCGTGCGGCCACACCGACGCGACCGCCGAGGAGGCCGAGATCGCGTTCGACCGCGGCGCCCTCGCCGTGACGCACCTCTTCAACGCGATGCGCCCGTTCCGCCACCGCGACCCGGGGATCGCCGGCGCCGCGCTCGGTCCGCGACGACGTCGTCGTGCAGCTGATCCTCGACGGCCACCACGTCGCCGACGAGACCGCGCTGCTCGTCTGGCGCGCGGCCGCAGGGCGGCTCGCGCTCGTGACCGACGCGATGGCGGGCGCGGGGCAGGGCGACGGCCTCTACCGCCTCGGCGACGTCGAGGTCGAGGTGCGCGGCGGCAGTGCACGCAGCTCGGAGGACGTGCTGGCCGGGAGCGTGCTCACGATGGTGGAGGCGGTGCGAAACCTCCATGCGCTCGGCGTCCCGCTCGCGGACGCTCTCGTTGCAGCGACGGCGGTCCCGGCGCGCGTGCGTCGGCGCGGCCGGGCTCGGCCGGATCGAGCGCGGCGCCGCGGCCGACCTCGTCGTCCTCGACGACAACCTCGAGATCACCCGCGTCCTCGTCGGAGGGGAGTCGCTTGTCGCTGCCTGAGCGCACGGACACTCTCGGCGGCGCCTTCCTGCTGGAGGAGATCCGCGAGCAGCCCGACGCGCTGCGGCGGCTCCTGTCGCACGAGTCGGAGTTCGCGGACGTCGCCGCTGCCGCACGCGAGCGAAACCTCGTCCGGCTCGTCGCGCACGGCTCGTCCGACAACGCGGCGTCGTACGGCGTCTACGCGTTCGGCCTCCTGCCGGGCTGGACCGCGCTCCGCGACTCGATCTCGCTCACCGTCTACTCGGGCGCAAAGCTCGACCTGACCGGCTCGACGGTGCTCGCCCTCTCGCAGTCGGGGCGCACGCCCGACGTCGTCTCGTACGTGGAGCTCGCGCGGGCCGCCGGTGCGTTCACCGTCGCGGTCACGAACGACCCCGAGTCCGACCTCGGCCGCGCCGCCGAGGCGATCCTGCCGCTCGCCGCCGGCCCCGAGCGCTCGATCGCCGCGACGAAGACGTACCTGAACACCGTCGCGGCCCTCGCGCTCCTCGCGGCCCACGCGGCCGGCCGCGGCCACGAGTTCGCGGACGGAATCGCGAAGGCCGCGGACCAGATCGAGGAGGTCCTGCCCGCGGCTCGAGTCGAGCGTGGCCGAGCTCGCGGTCTCGTTCGCGTTCGTCGGGCGCATGTTCGTGATCGGGCGGGGGACGGAGCTCGCGACCGCGCGCGAGGTCGCGCTCAAGCTGCTCGAGACCTGCCGGGTGGCGGCCGAGCCGATGACGGCCACCGCCTTCGCCCACGGGCCCGTCGCGGCCCTCGACGCGCTCTTCCCGGTCTGGGCGATCGCCTCGCAAGAACCAGAACGTGTCGGTCGTGCGCGAGGCGGTCGCGCGCGCCCGCGCGACAGGCTCCGCCGTCGTCGCGACAGGGGACGTCGCAGGCGAGATGGACGCGACGTACCACCTCCCGACGCCCGAGCCGTCGAACCCGCTCCTCTCGCCGCTCCTCTCGGTGCTGCCGGGGCAGCTGTTCGCGCGCGCGCTCGCGCTCGCGAAGGGCTACGACCCGGACCACCCGCAGCGCCTCGAGAAGGTCACGCTGGCCCGCTGAGCGGGCTGGTCAGTACCATTCCGGCGCTCGGCTCCTCTTCAATCCCGCTTGCACAGGTAAAAGAGGTCGAAGTGGTCTTGACAGGGATGACCAGATCGTGCCATGCTCCCCGCGTGGCCCATTGGTACGAACCAATCGGCGAGCGGCCTGACTCCTCCGGCCACCTCGAGTCGCTCGCCGTCGTCGCGGGAGGACGAGAATGAACCTTCGCTACGTCGTCGCCGCGGCTCTCGCAGTTGCTGTCGCCGCCGGCGCGCCGACGGCAGGCGCGAGAACCGACGGCACGGATGCTGCGAAAGCAACAACGCTCACCGTCTGGCTGATGACCGACGCGCAGGGCCCGGACTGGGCCGCCGTCGTGAGTGCCGCGAACCGCGCGTTCGAGGCGGCGCACTCCGACGTCAACGTCAAGGTCGAGATCCAGACGTGGGGCGATCACCTCACGAAGCTCGACGCGGCCCTCGCGGGCGGCCGGGCTCCTGACGTGATCGAGCTCGGGAACACCGAGACGACCAAGTACATGGCGGCGGGCGCCCTTGCGAACATCACCTCGAGCAAGGCCCGCTTCCCGAACAACAAGACCTGGCTCAAGGCCCTCACGGGCTCGTGCACGTATCAGGCCAGGCTCTTCTGCGTGCCGTATTACGCCGGTGCGCGCGCGGTGATCTACCGCAAGGACCACTACGCCGCCGCCGGGATGCGCAAGGCCCCGACGTCGCTCGACCAGTTCGTGTCGTACGGCAAGAAGGTCATGGCCCGCCACAAGGGCGACTCGAACTACTCGGCGCTCTACTTCCCGGGCAAGTACTGGTACGCCGGGATGGCCTTCGTGTACGACTACGGCGGAGCGATCGCTCGCTTCAAGAAGGGTCGATGGGTCGGAACGCTCAACTCACCGCAGGCACTCGCCGGCCTCACGAAGCTGAAGGCGACGGTCGGCGCGCTCTCGCGGGCGAACCGCTCCGGCACCGAGGCCAACCAGTGGACGGTGTTCTCGCAGGGCCACGTCGGCGCGGACATCGCGAACGGCTGGGAGTGGGGCCTGATCTCAGATCCGAAGATCGGCGATCCGGCGCTCGCACCGGTTCTCGGCGCGTTCCCGATGCCGAGCCACAACAAGGGCAAGTACATGCCGACGTTCCTCGGCGGCTCCGATCTGGCGATCCCGGCGTCCAGCAGCAACAAGACGCTCGCGGTCGACTGGATCCGCGCCTACACGTCGACGCCCATGATGCGTCAGCTGACGAGCGCGGCCGGCGTGATCCCGAACACGACGTCGCTCGTCGGCATCAACGCCAGCAAGCCGACGCTCGCCCCGTTCGCGAAGGCGGCCACGTCGAGCTGGTTCGTCCCGACCGCCCCCAACTGGGTGAACGTGGAGAACGCCCAGACCCTCCAGAACATGCTCGCGGAGATCATGACCGGCCGCCGAAGCGTCAAGTCGGCCGCCAATCGCGCGAGCGCGCAGATCACCCAGATCCTGAACTCCAGGTGATCCGGCACCCGGGGAGCGACGAGCGATGAGCGTCGCTCCCCGGGCCGCGACCTCCGCCGCCGAGCTCGGCCTCTCGGCTCCGCGGCGGGGTCGCGGGCTGCGGGCGGGCATTCGCGAGAACGCCACGCCGTACCTGCTCCTCCTGCCGACGCTCGTCGTCCTCGTCGGCGTCCTCGCGTGGCCGCTCTACTGGCTCGGGCGGATCTCGTTCGAGCACTTCGGGCTCGAGGAGCTGATCGCGCACAAGGGCACGTGGACCGGGCTCGACAACTACCGGGAGATCCTCGGCAACCGCGAGTTCTGGCACATCGTCCTGCGGACGGTCGTCTTCACGCTCGTGAACGTCGGCCTGACGATGGTGATCTCGACGCTGATCGCGCTGCTGCTCGTCCGCATGGGGAAGTACATGCGCGTCGCGCTCATGGTCGGGCTCGTCTGGGTGTGGGCGACGCCGGTGACGGTCGCGATCGCGGTCTGGCAGTGGATGGTCGACTTCCAGTTCGGCGTCTTCAACTGGGCGATCACGAAGCTGCACATCGCCAACCTCATCCACTACAACTGGTTCGACAACTCCTTGACGGGGTTCGCGGTGATCACGGCCGTCGTGGTCTGGGGCGCGATC
The DNA here is from genome assembly GCA_963791205.1 of uncultured Actinomycetes bacterium. GTDB lineage: Bacteria > Actinomycetota > Thermoleophilia > Gaiellales > Gaiellaceae > JACCTU01. The sequence continues at coordinate 148,017 of CAWBRK010000012.1, read as the reverse complement.
CCGTTCGCGGCGATAACGATCTACGCGGGGCTGTCGCAGGTGCCCGCAGGAGCTGGTCGAAGCGGCCGAGGTCGACGGCGCGCGGCCGTGGCAGGTGTTCCGCCAGGTGACCTTCCCGCTCGTGAAGCCGATCTTCGTGATCATCACGAGCCTCTCGATCATCTGGGACTTCCAGGTCTTCAACCAGGTCTGGATCATGCTCGAGAACCGCCCGGGCCCCGAGTACTACCTCCTGAGCATCTTCGCGTTCGTCACGTCGTTCCGTGTCAGCCAGTACGGGCTCGGCGCTGCGATCTCGGTCGTGATGGTGCTGCTCATGCTGAGCGTGAGCTTCGTCTACGTGCGGCAGATGATCCGCATCTCGGAGGTCGACCAGTGACGGCCATCGCACTCCGCATGCGCCGCTCGTTCGACTTCAAGAACCGGCGCAACCGCCAGCGCCTGATCGCAAACACGATCGGGCTCTTCATCCTCGTCTTCATGATCTTCCCCGTCTACTGGATGGTCGCCACGGCGTTCAAGCCGCCGCGGGACGTCCTGCGCTTCGACCCGAAATGGGTGCCGTCGCCGTTCACGCTCGACAACTTCGACGACGCGATCCACCGCCCGTACTTCTGGGACAACGTCAAGAACAGCGTGATCATCGTCAGCGTCGTCGTTCTGCTCTCGCTCGTGATCGGGTTCCTCGCCGCGCTGGCGATTGCGCGCTTCCGGTTCTACGGGCGGCGCGCGTTCATCGTCGTGATCATCGGCGTGCAGATGATCCCCGCGACCGCGCTGATCATCCCGCTCTACATCCTGCTCGCGCGCGTCAACCAGGTCGACCGTTTGACCGGCGTGATCATCACGTACTTGACGTTCGTGCTGCCGTTCACCATCTGGACGCTGCGCGGGTTCGTGATGGGCATCCCGCGCGATCTCGAGGAAGCCGCGATGGTCGACGGCTGCACGCGCTTCGGCGCGTTCCTCCGGATCCTCGTGCCGCTGATCGCGCCCGGCCTCGTCGCGACGTCGGTCTTCGCGTTCGTCCAGGCCTGGAACGAGTTCATCTTCGCCTACGTGCTGCTCTCGAGCCAGGAGCACCAGACGCTGACGGTCTGGCTCGCGTCCTTCACGACGTCGCGCGGGACGGCCTATGGCCCGCTGATGGCGGCGGCGACGCTGACGTCGCTGCCCGTGGTGATCTTCTTCGCGCTCGCGCAGCGGAAGGTGGCGTTCGGCCTGACGGCCGGCGCCGTGCGCGGCTAGAAGCCGCTGACTCGAAGCACTCGGCTGTTCGCCGAGCGGAGCTCGGATGACTCCTTGAAGATCGCGCGGATCGTGTAACGCCCCTTCGGCACGAGCCAGATCACGCGTCCAGCCGCGTCCGTCCACTGGTACGCGACGAACCGCCAGCGGCCGTTGATCAGCTGCTCGAGCCTGATCATGCGGCGTCCGAGCTTCACGTCCGGCGCGTTCGCGCCGAGCATCGCGATCACGACCGAGTAGCGCTTGCCTCCGTCCCTGAACCTGAACGGCGCCAGCGTGAGCGACGACTTCGCCTGGCCGAGCGTCACGACGACCGGAGCCGAGCGGGCGATCACCGCTCCCGCGGCGTCGAGTGATTCGACGACGTAGGAGTGTGTCCCGCCGCCCGCGCCCTGGATCGTCTGCGACGACTGGACAGTGCTCGCGACGAGCACTTGCTCCTCGTCGTGCGGGCCGAGCGTCAGCAGCCGGTATGAACGTTCCTTGCGCGTCGATCCGCGCCAGCTCAGACGGACGGTGTCCTTGTACTTGTACGCGCGGAGCGAGACCGCCGGCGTGTTGCGCGCGACCTCGACCGCCGCGGCGACGTTGATCACGCCGTAGCCGAGCTCCGGGTTCCACTGGCCTCCGCCCGAAGCCGTCTGCTTGAGGATGTCGGCGACCTGACGCGCGCTCAGAGACGAGTTCGCGGCCCAGAGGAGCGCGGCGGCGCCGGCGACCTGTGGCGCGGCGAACGACGTGCCGCTGTTGTAGCCGTAGAGGCCCTTGGTCGATCCGGGGAGTACGACGCGCGGCCACTGCTTGGGCGACGAGTCCTTCGAGATCGCTCCGAAGACGTCCTCGCCCGGCGCCGCGAGCGAGACGTACGAGCCGTAGTTCGAGAACGCGGCCCGAGCGCCGGTGATCGTCGACGCGCCCACGGCGAGCCCGTAGCCGCCGACGCCGTTCGAGCCGACGGGCTGGAGAAGCGCCGCCGGGTACTCGACCGGGTTCCCGCGCAGCGCCTCGTTGCCGGCCGCCGCGACGACGAGCACGTCCTTCGCAACGGCGTACTCGAGCGCGCGCACCTCGGTCATCGACGACTTCCGGCCGCCGAGGCTGAGGTTGATCACCTTCGCCCCGTTGTCGACCGCATACGCGATCGCCGCGGCGAGCTCGAAGTCGGTGAACATCCCGGCGGCGCTCGCCTTGATCGTGATCAGCCGCGCCTCGCCCGCCACTCCCGCGACCCCTTCGCCGTTCGACGACGAGCCTGCGGCGAGCGACGCGACGAAGGTCCCGTGCCCGACCGTGTCGGTGACGTCGCGTGAGTTGTCGATTGCGTTGTAGGTGAGCGGGCGCTTCGCCTCGATGTCCGGCGCGCTGAGGTCAGCGCCTGAGTCGACGATGCCGATCCGCACAGCGAGCGCGGAGCGCACGACGTTTGCGGGCACGCGATCCGCGCCGGTGACCGCGTACTGCCACTGGTAGGAGCCACCGGGAACAGCGGCCGGTGTGAGCGAAGGCTCGACGAGCGCGCGCCGCTCGACGGGCGGCTGGACGAAGTCGATCCCGCGCTGGCCCGAGACGTCGGCCGCAAACGACCCAACGTCGCCGGACGGCCTGACCGCGACTGTGCGGAGCCGGGGCGCGCGGCCGACGACGGTCGCGGCGCGACCGCGGAGCGCGCTCTCGAGGGCCTGCTCGCTCGAATACCCGATGAGCACCGTGGCCGACGGCCATTTCCCCGGCGGAAGTCCGAGCGATGTGCTGACGCACTCGTCGCGAGCGACGCACGCCAGGACGGCGGCGAAGACCAGCGTCCAGCGCCTGCGGGTGGACCGTGCGATCGTGTCGAGCAAGAGGCGGTGCTCCTCGGAATCTCGATTGGACAGCGCGACCGCGGCGCTGTTTCCTGCAGTCCAAGAGTCGCGTCCTCGCGCGTTCGTCGGCACCCCTCGTTCGGGTGATTCCCGCAGGACCGAGGTCGGGAGCCGCTAGCCGGCGGGGCCGGCGGCCGCAGCCGCCTCGGCGGGGACGTCGCTTCGCCGCAGCACGGTGACGGTGACGACGAAGCCGACGAACACGAAGATGCTCGCCACCCAGAATGCCCAGTTGAAGCCGCCCGTGAGCGCCGCGGCGCGCGATCTCGCCCTCTTCGAGGAGCGTCTTCGAGTGCGTGGTCGCGATCGTCGACGCGATCGCGACACCGAGCGCGCCGCCGATCTGCTGCGACGTGTTGAGCAGTCCCGACGCGACGCCGGCGATCTTGTCCTCCATGTTCGACAGCGCTGCGAGCGAGACGGGAATGAACGTGAACGCGAGGCCGAAGCCGCTGGCGAGGAAGGGGATGAACAGGTTCGTCCAGTACTTGCCGTCGACCGGGAGCTGCGTGTACCAGACGTACGCGAAGGTATTCAGCGCGAGGCCGATCGCCATCACCGGCTTCACGCCGACCCGCGTGACGAGCGCCTGCGCGATGCCTGCGGCGGGAATGGTCGTGCCCGCCGTCGCGAGGAAGGCGAGTCCGGTCTTGATCGGCGAGAAGCCCAGCACCTGCTGCATGTAGAGGGTGAGCAGGAAGAAGCCGCCGAAGATCGCGCCGCCGAGGCAGAAGCCGACGGTGTTCGCGACGGCGACCGGGCGGCGGCGGAAGAGCCCGAGCGGGACGAGCGGGGCGTCGGTCCGCGTCTCCTTCACGAAGAAGGCCGCGATCAGCACCGCGGCGAGGATGGTCAGGCCGATCGTCTGAACGGAGATCCATCCGGCCTCGGGCGCCTTCGACATCGCGTACACGAACGACACGAGCCCGGCGGTGACGAGGATCGCGGCGATTGGGTCGGTATGCGGGTCGACGCCCTCGGCCTTGCCTTCGGAGACCAGCCTCGTGGCGAGCAGGATGATCGCGATTCCGACCGGGACGTTCACGAAGAAGATCCACTGCCAGCCGAGGTACTCGGTCAGGATCCCGCCGAGCAGCACGCCGGCAGCGGCACCGCTCCCCGCGACCGCGCCCCAGATCCCGAACGCCTTGTTGCGCTCGGCACCGCCGTGGCTGAACGACGCGTTGATGATCGCGAGCGTCGCGGGCGAGATGATCGCGCCGCCGAACCCCTGGAGCGCGCGGAACGCGATCAGCCACGTGCCGCCCTGCGCGAAGCCGCACATGAGCGAGCCGAACGTGAAGATCGCCATACCGATCATGAACACGCGGCGGCGACCGAACACGTCCGCCGCGCGGCCGCCGAGGAGCAGGAAGCCGCCGAACGCGAGCGAGTAGGCGGTGATGATCCACTGGAGCGTCGACTGGGAGAGCTCGAGGTCGATCGCGATGGTCGGGAGCGCGACGTTCACGATCGAGACGTCGAGCACGACCATGAAGAACGCGACGCAGACGAGCGCGAGCGCGCGCCAGCGCAGTGGATCCGGCGTGATCCCGGCTTCCATCATGCGGACGCTACCCTCTCCGGCCGGTGGGTTGACCCAGACTCCCCGACGTGGCATAAAACGAGACCTGAATCGGGTCTCAGTTTCCGAAGGGAGTCGTTGGATGCGAGCAGCAAGAACGTGGGCGGCGGCGCTCGTCGTCGTCCTGGCGTTGACGTTGGCGGCGGTCGCGGGGACGGCCGGCGCAGGGACACGCAGCGCCGACAACACCGCGGCGGCGGCCCCGGTCAAGATCGGGATCGTCTACTCGCGCACCGGCCTGCTCTCCGCCTACGGAGCGCAGTACACGCCAGGGCCTGACGCCTGGGCCTGCAGTACGTCACCAAGGGGACGAACACGCATCAACGGCCGTCCCGTCCAGATCACCTACGTCGACGACGCCGGTGATCCGGCGAAGGCCGTCACGGCGGCCAAGGACCTGATCGGCCAGGGCTACAAGATCATCGCCGGCTGCGACCTCGTCCGGTGTCGGCCGTCGCAGGTCGCTCCGCTCGCGGCGCAGAACCGGGTCCTCTTCATCTCCGGCCCGGCGGCCAGCGACGCGATCACCGGCGCGCAACCGCTACACGTTCCGCGCCGGCCGCCAGAGCACGCAGGACGTGCTCGCGGCGAAGGAGCATCCTCGGGAGCGGCGCCGGCAAGAAGCGTCGTCGTGCTTCGCGCAGGACACGCGCGTTCGGCCAGGGCAACGTCGCGGCCGTCACGCGCGATCCTCGGCGGCGCGGGCCACTCGGTCTCGACCGTCCTCGTGCCGCTGTCGGCGAGCGACTTCACGCCGTTCGCGCAGCAGGCGAAGCAGCATGAACCCCGACCTGCTCTTCGTCGCCTGGGCCGGCACGACCGGCGCCGCGATGTGGCGGGCGCTCGAGCAGCAGGGCGTCGATCAGCTGCGACGACCGTCACGACGGGCCTCGCCGAGCGGGCGACGTGGGGCAGCTACGTCCCGCGGCATCAACTTCCTCTCGCACTACGTCGTCGGACGGCGCCGAAGAACAAGGTCAACGACTGGCTCAAGATCGCGGATGACGCGGACGAACCAGGTGCCGGACATCTTCACGCCGGACGGCTTCGTCGACCGCGCAGATGATCGCGCGCGCCGTCGCCGAAGGCGGCGGCGACGACGTCGACAGGATGATCAGCGCGCTCGAGGGCTGGCAGTTCCTCGCGCCCGAAGGGCGTGCAGCGGATCCGCCAGCAGGACCACGCGATGCTCCAGCCGATGTTCCAGGTGCGGACGCGCCAGGTGAACGGCAAGTGGCAGCGCGGTGCCGGTGAAGACGTTCTCGCCGGGGAACGTCAGCCCCCGGTACCGAGGCCGTTCCCGCTAACGCGCAGCGCTGGATGAGCGACTCCTCATCCTCGCGACTCGGCACCTCGGGCTCGACATCGGCGGCGCCACCATCGTCGCCGATGTCGGGCTCGAGGTGCCCGAGGGCGAGTTCCTCGGCATCATCGGGCCGAACGGCGCCGGCAAGACGTCGCTGTTCAACCTGCTGTCCGGGCTGCTACCGGCCGACGTCCGGGCGCGATCGAGCTCGACGGGCCGCGACATCACGCACGACGCGCCGTACACGCGCGCACGCAGGCGGGGCTCGGGCGCACGTTCCAGATCTCGAGCGTCTTCCCGCGCTGACGGTGCTCGAGAACGTGCGGCTCGCGGCCGAGGCGAGCCGTGGCGGAGCGATGCGGATCTGGCGGCGCGCGTCCGGCGTCGCGCGAGGCGGTCGAGCGGGCGCGCTGGGCGCTCGAGCGCGTCGGGCTCGGACGACCGAGCCGCGCTGCCGGCGGGCTCGCTGCCGCACGGCGACAAGCGGAAGCTCGAGCTGGCGATGCTGCTCGCGGGCGACCCGCGCGTGATCCTGCTCGACGAGCCGATGGCCGGGGTCAGCGTCGAGGACGTGCCCGGCCTCGTCGAGCTGATCAAGTCGGTGCAGCAGGCGAGGAGCAGCAAGACCGTGCTCATGGTCGAGCACCACATCGCGGTCGTCACCGGGCGTCGCCGAGCGGATCGCGGTCATGCACCACGGCGCGCTGCTCGCCGTGCGACACGACCGAGCGCGTCATGGCGAACGACGAGGTGCAGGAGGCGTACCTGGGGGAGCCGCTGTGAGCGCGGTCGCCGCCGAGCGCGCGACGATCCTCGGGCTCGACGACCTGCACGTCTACCTCGGCCAGTCGCACGTGCTGCAGGGCGTCTCGTTCGCGGTCGCCGAGGGCGGCGTGACCGCGCTGCTCGGCCGGAACGGCGTCGGCGAAGACGACGACGCTCCGCGCGCTGATGGGCCTCGTGCCGCCGACGCGGGCGCATCGACGCTCGGCGGCGAGGACGTCGACGAGCCTGCCGACGCACGCGATCGTCCGGCGCGGCGTCGGCTACGTGCCCGAGGACCGCGACGTCTTCGCCGGGCTCACCGTCGACGAGAACCTCCGGCTCGCCGAGCGCGACGGCGAGCCGCGCTACGACCTCGTCTACGAGCTCTTTCCCGAGCTGCGCGAGCGCGGGCGCCAGCGCGCCGGGACGCTCTCGGGCGGGCAGCAGCAGATGGTCGCGATCGCGCGGGCGCTGCTGAACGAGAACCGCGTGCTGCTGATCGACGAGCCGACGAAGGGGCTCGCGCCGCTGCTCGTCACCGAGGTCGCCGACGTGCTCGAGCGCGTCAGCGAGCCGAGACGATCCTGCTCGTCGAGCAGAACCTCGGCGTCGTGCGGCGGATCGCGCAGCGACGCGATCGTGCTCGACCAGGGCCGCGTCGTGCACGACGGGCCGGCGCACGAGAGCTGCTCGCCGACCCGGAGCGGGTGCGGCGCTTCCTCGGCGTCGGCGGGAGGCCGAGTGAGCACCTTCGTCCTGCTCACGATCACGGGCCTCGGGCTCGGCGCGATGTACTTCCTGATCGCCTCCGGGCTCTCGCTGATCTACGGCCTGATGGGCGTCCTCAACTTCGCGCACGGCGCGTTCCTCACGGTCGGCGCGTACGCGGCCTGGTGGTTCGCAGGTCAGCTGAGCGAGACGATCGGCTCGATCTGGCGTGCGGTTCCTCGTCGGCCGCCGTGCTCGGGCTCGTCGTCGGCGCAGCGCTCGCGGCGCTCGTCGAGCTCGTGCTGATCCGACCGCTCTACCTGCGGCACATCGAGCAGGTGCTCGTGACGGTCGGCCTCTCGCTCGTGCTCGTCGCGCTCGCTGCAGGCGAATCTGGGGGCCGACCGAGCAGATCTTCGACGTGCCCGGCTGGATGGACGAGACGACGTCGGTCGCTCGGCGCGCACGTCCCGAACGACCGCTTCGTCGAGATCGGCGTCGCGCGTGCGTCGTGCTCCTCGGGCTGCTCGGCTTCCTGCGCTACACGCGCTACGGGCTGATCATCCGCGCCGGCGTCGAGAACCGCGCGATGGTGACGGCGCTCGGGATCGACGTGAAGCAAGGCGTTCACGCTCGTGTTCGCGATCGGCGGCGTCGCGGCCGCGCTCGCCGGCGTGCTCTCCGGCGTCTACTTCGGCGCGATCGACCCGCAGCAGCGGCACCTCGCTCCTGATCTTCGCGTTCATCGTCGTCGTCATCGGCGGCCTCGGGCTCGATCATCGGCTCGGCGGTCGCCGCGGTCGTGGTCGGGCTGATCGCAGCAGTACGTGAACTACTACGCGTCGTCGGGCGTCGGCGACCTCGCGGTCGTCGCTGCTGCTCGCGCGTGACGCTGCTCGTCCGCCCGAGCGGCCTCGCCGGGAAGTGGCAGGTGGCGCAGTGAGGCGCGTCGTCGGGATCGTCGTCCCGCTCGCCGTCCTCGTCGTGCTCGCGCTCGTCCCGCGGCTCTCGGTGGGACACGCACGGGCGTCTTCTCGTCGCCGCTCGACAGCCCCGGCACGCTCCAGCTGCTCGGGCTCTGCCTGTCTTCGGCGGCGTCGCGATCAGCTACGACCTGCTCTTCGGGCTACACCGGGCTGCTCTCGTTCGGGCACGCGCTCTACTTCGCGGTCGGCGTCTACGTGATCGCGATCGCGACTCGAAGTGGGCTGGGCGCTCTGGCAGGCGCTCGCCGTCACGGCTCTCGTCGGGATCGTGCTGCCCGCTCGTCGCTCGGCGCGGTCAGCCTGCGCGTCGGCGGGATCGCGTTCGCGATGGTCACGCTCGCGTTCGCGGAGGCGGGGCCGATGCTCGTGCGAGAAGAACCCGCGCACAGCTGGACCGGCGGCGAGGAGGGCGTCACCGTCGCTACGAGAAGCTGCCCGAGCTCGCTCGTCGGCGTGTTCAACACGAAGAACCTCTACTGGCTCGCGCTCGGCTACCTCGTCGTCGTCGTGCTCGTCACGCGCTGGGCGCGTCGACTCGTCGCCGGGGCGCGTCTGGCAGGCGATCCGCGAGAACGAGCAGCGCGTCGAGGTGCTCGGGCTGCGGCCGTTCCGCTTCAAGCTGATGGCGTTCGTGCTCGCCTCGTTCCTCGCGACCGCGGGCGGCGTCGTCTACGTGCTGCTGATCGGCACGGGGCCGTCGCCGAGGTCGACGACGCCGACGCTTCACGCTCGCGCTGCTCGTCATGGTCGTGATCGGCGGCACCGGCACCGCGCTGGGGCGCGATGCTCGGCGCGTGCCTCTACACGTTCCTCGACCACCGGCTGCCGGCTGTTCGTCGACAGCCCGCGGATCCAGGATCTGCCGAGCGTGCTGCGGATGCCGCTGTCCGAGCCGCTGTTCGTGCTCGGGACGCTCTTCATCCTGATCGTCTTCTTCCTCCCGGGCGGGCTCGTCGGGCTCGGGCGACGCGGTCGCGCGGCGGCGGCGCTGCGGCTGCTCGAGTCGCGCGTCGGGACCGCGAGGCGGAGGCCGGGGCGGCATGAGCGCGCGACGAACGGCGACGTCCCGATCGCGTACGAGACCGTCGGCGACGGGCCGCCGCTGCTGCTCATCCAGGGGCTCGGCTACGCGCGCCGCGGCTGGGGGCCGGTGGTCGAGCCGCTCGCCGTCGTCGTTCCGCGTGACCTTCTACGACAACCGCGGGATCGGCGAGAGCGACGTGCCGCCAGGCCCGTACACGGCACGCGACGCTGGCCGAGGACGCGGTCGCGGTGCTCGACGCGGCCGGCGACCGAGCGCGCGCACGTGGTCGGCGCGAGCCTCGGCGGGATGGTCGGCGCAGGAGCTCGCGATCGGCGTTCCCGGAGCGCGTCGACCGGCTCGTGCTCGCGTGCACGACGCCGGGCGGTGCGGACGCGTTCCCGATGCCCGGCGCAGACGGTCGCGCTGATCGCCGAGGCGCCGACGCTCGCGCCGGACGACGCGCTGCGGCGTTCGTCGAGAACGCGCTGCTCGAACGCGCCGGACGAGCTGATCGAGGAGATCGATCAGCTGCGCGGCTCGCGAACCCGCCGGACCCGGCCGGGCTGGCAGGCGCAGGCCGCGGCCGGCGACGACCTACGACGCGCGGCGGGCGCTCGGCGAGATCCGGCGCCGACGCTCGTCGTCCACGGGCACCGAGGACGACGTCGTCGACACGCGGAACGCCGAGCTGCTCGCCGAGCTGATTCCCGACGCGCGCGTCGAGCTCTTCGAGGGCGTGCGGCCACCTGTTCTTCTGGGAGGAGCCCGAGCGCGTTCGCGGCCGTCGTCGAGGAGTTCCTGTCGTGAGCGACCGCCTGACGATCGACCGCTGGCTGCGCGACCGCGCGCGCACGACGCCCGAGCGCGTCGGCGATCGACTACCACGATCGCGAGGTGACCTACGCGCGAGCTCGAGGCCATGGCCGCGCGCTTCGCCGTGTCGTTCGCCGCGCGGGGTCTCGAGCGCGGCGACCGCGTCGCGACGCTCACCGGCAACTCGCCGGAGCACGTCGAGGTCTTCTTCGCCTGCGCGAAGGTCGGCCTGATCCTCGCGCCGCTCAGCTGGCGCCTCGCCGCGCCGGAGCTCGCGTACCAGCTCGACGACGCCGAGCCGGCGCTCTTCCTCGTCGAGGACGAGTACGCCGACCTCGCAGGCGCAACCGGCACAGGCCTCCGAAGCGCTCGCGGTGCCTGACGCAAGTGGCCGACGCCGGAGAGTCCGGCCCGGCGACGACGATCCGCTGCTCCTGGTCTACACGTCCGGCACGACCGGGCAAGCCGAAGGGCGCGCTGCTCACGCACGCGAACTGCTTCTGGACGAACCTCGGCTTCGACCTCGCGACGGGCGTCTCCGGCGACGACGTCGTGCTCCAGGTGCTGCCGCAGTTCCACTGCGGCGGCTGGAACGTCCAGCCGCTGCTCGCCTGGTGGAAGGGCGCGCGCGTCGTGCTCGAGCGCGCCTTCGACGCCGACCGCTGCCTCGCGCTGATCGAGCGCGAAGCGCGTGACGACGATGATGGGCGTCCCGGCGATCTACCTCTTCATGTCGCAGTCGCCGCGCTTCGCCGACGCCGACCTCTCGAGCCTGCGGCGCGCGGTCGTGGGCGGCGCGCCGATGCCGCGCGCGCTGCTCGAGACGTGGCGGCGAGCGCGGCGTCGAGATCGTCCAGGGCTACGGGCTGACCGAGGCGGCGCCGAACGTGCTCTGCCTGCCGCGCCGAGGACGCCGTGCGCAAGGCCGGCTACGCGGGCAAGCCGTACCCGCACGTCGAGGTCGAGCTCTCCGACGAGGGCGAGCTGCTCGTGCGCGGCCCGAACGTCTTCGCCGGCTACTGGCGCAACCCCGAGGCGACCGGCGAGGCGGTCGTCGACGGCTGGCTGCGCACCGGCGACATCGCCGAGCGCGACGACGAGGGCTTCTACCGCATCAGCGGCCGGCTCAAGGACATGTACATCTCGGGCGGCGAGAACGTGTACCCGGCCGAGGTCGAGAACGTGCTGCTCGCGCATCGCGGCGTCGCCGACGCCGCCGTCGTCGGCGTGCCGGACGAGCGCTGGGGCGAGGTCGGCGTGGCCTTCGTCGTGCTCGAGCCCGGCGCGGCGCTCGACCGAGGACGAGCTCATCGCCGCACTGCCGCGAGCGCCTCGCGCGCTTCAAGGTGCCCGCCGTCCGTCCGCTTCGTCGACGAGCTTCCGCGCTCGGGCATGAACAAGGTGCTGAAGGACGAGCTCCGGGCCGAGGTGCCGGCATGACCGAGACCGCGCTCCCGCGCGGCGTCGACGGCCGCGACGCTCTCGGGCCGCGGCGTCCGCACGCGCACCCGCTCCTCGAGGCGGCCGAGCAGGTCTTCGCCGACGCTCGGCTACCACGACGCCTCGATCGTGAAGATCACCGAGGCGGCCGGCGTCGCGCAGGGCACCTTCTACCTCTACTTCGCGGGCAAGAAGGAGGTCTTCGACGAGCTCGTCCGTCGACCTCAACCGCCGCGTCCGCCACGCGATGAAGGAGGCGAGCTCGAAGGGCACGACGCGCGCTCGAGTCGGAGATCCTCGGCTTCGGCGCCTACTTCCGCTTCACGGCCGAGCACCCGGCGCTCTACCGGTCATCCGCCAGGCGGAGTTCGTCTCGCCCGAGATGCTGCGCTACCACTACGAGCGCCTCTCCGAGGGCTACGTCGAGGCGCTCACGCGAAGCGGTCGAGTCGCGGCGAGATCGGCGACGTCGACCCGACGGTGACCGCCTGGGCGCTGATGGGCATGGGCGAGCTGATCGGCATGCGCTGGATCCTGCTGGAGCCAGCGACGAGCATGCCGAAGCCCGTCCTGCGCGAGCTCGAGCGGATCATCGGCTGCGTGCTGGAGGCCGGTTGCGTGACGTCGGCGTCGCCGCGCAGCGCGGCCTACCTGCCCGAGCGCTGGATGACGCGCGGCCGAGATCGCAGCGGCGAGCGGCATCCCCGAGGACGTCGTCGTCGAGAAGTTCGGCCTGCGCGGCAAGCACATCGCGGCCGCGGACGAGCACGTCAGCGACCTGTCGGTCGCGGCGGGCGAGGCGCCTGCTCGACGAGTACGAGGTCGATCCGAGCGGCGATCGACGCCGTCGTCTACTTCGGCTCGATGTGGAAGGACTACGCCGTCTGGCAGGCGGCGCCGTGGATCGCGCACCGGCTCGGCGCGCGAACGCCGTACGCGGTCGAGTACGACAACGTCTCGTGCGGCGGCGCCGGTGGCGCTGCGCCTCGCGCGCAACTACCTCCTCGCGGAGCGACGAGCTCCGCAACGTGCTGCTCGTCGGCGCCTCGCGCGAGTCGTACCTGCTCGACTACGCGAACGAGCGCTCCCGCTTCATGTTCAACTTCGGCGACGGCGCGGTCGCGGTGCTGCTCGAGCGCGGCGCACGCGCGAACGAGCTGCTCGGCTCGCACGCGATCACCGACGGCTCGCTCTCGCTGCAGGTGAAGGTGCCGTCCGGCGGCAGCGTCGACCCTGAACGGCGGCTACCGCTTCCTCGACGTCGCCGATCCCGTCGCGATGAAGGAGCGACTCGACGAGGTGAGCCTGCCGAACTTCGTGCGCGCGGCCGAGGGCGCGCTCGAACGCTCGGGGGCGACGCTCGCCGACGTCGACTTTCTCTGCGGCCTCCACATGAAGCGCTCGATGCACGACGAGCTCGTCGCGGACGCTCGGCGTCGATCCCGCGCGCCGGTCTACCTCGACGACACCGGCCACATGAGCGGCGTCGACCCGCTGCTCGCGCTCGACCGTGCGGCCCGCGCGGGCGAGCTGAACGACGGCGACCTGGTGCTGCTGCTGGCGGCCGGCACCGGCTACACCTGGGCCGCGTCGGTCGTCCGCTGGGGCCCGATCACGAACGAGGGGAGAGAGGATGCGTAAGACACTGTGCGCCGCGGTCGCCGCGGCGCTCGTCCTGACGGCGTCCGCGCAGGCGGCGACCGTGGGAACAACCTTCCCGGCCGGCTTCGCGACGCCGACGGACGCGTCGCTCGGCACTCCTGTGCTCGGCTTCGGCGCGGCGGGACCGGTAACGCGAACGCCGGTGATCTTCCTGCACGGCAACAACGACACGCCGTTTCCGACGGCCTGCAACCCGTTCTTCGGGAACGTCCACAACGCGGCGCAGTTCTTCGTCGACCAGGGCTACTCGCCGTCCGAGATCTGGGGGCTCGGCTACCAGGGCGACCAGTGCGACCTCGTGGACCCGCTCGTCCGCTCGGGCCCGACGCACACGACGGCCGCGAACGTCCCCGACCTGCGCGCGTTCGTGCAGGCCGTTCTCGCCTTTACCGGCGCGAAGCAGGTCGACATCGTCGCGCACAGCCTCGGCGGCACGGTCGCGCGCGAGTGGATGCGGCAGGATCACGCGTACCACCTCGTTCGTCGCTTCGTCGCGATCGCGTCGCCGTTCCACGGGATCGTCAACTGCTCGCCGAACCCGGCGAACTACTGGCAGGCGCCGGCCAACGGCGGCTTCACACCGGACAGCGCCGTGTGCCAGGAGCTCGGCGCGGCGGACACGCCCTTCCTCCTCGCCCTGAACAAGGGACGCGAGGCACACGGGCCGACCAGGACGCTGACGATCCGGAACGCCGACGCCGACTTCGTCTACATCGCGGGTCCGGACGGTGCCTTCCCCGGCGTCCCGGCGGAGGACCGCAACGGCCGCCCGTGGGACTTCGCGCTCAGTCCGACGCTCGAGGGCGCCCGCAACGTGTCGCTCACGGGCCAGGGTCGCTTCGACATCGTCGGCACCGGCCACCTCGGGATCCTCAACTCGCCCGAGACGTGGCGGCTCGCCTACGACTTCGTGACCGCGCCGGAGTCCGCGGTCTCCCGGCCGTGAACGAGCGGTGGTGCGCCCGGCCGGACCGGGCGCACCACCTTCGACTCAGTAGCTGAGCGCCGCGCGGCAGGTCTCGCCCGACGAGAGCGAGCGCGCGGTGAAGACGATCCGGTCGGCGCCGGCGCGGTTCCCGAGCAGGCGGCGGACCTCGAACGAGCCGCTCGGCGCGCGAGTCGTGCGGACGCCGGTGAAGACGGTGCGGCCGTTCTGGACGATCGTCACGCGCCAGCGGCGGCCCACGCGGTTCTGATCGACCTCGGCCTCGGTCTCGATCCGGCCGTCGTCGAGCTTCGCCTTGAGCTTCGACGCGCTGCGCGCCGAGCACGTGCCGCTGACCTGCAGGGCGCGGTCGCCGCCGCTGGCGGACGCGGTCGAGGCGAGCAGGCCGGCGCCGAGCACTGCGACCAGGCCGATCGTGGACATGAGCTTCAGCATCGGAACTCCCTTCGTGACTGGTATACGGAGACCACGGTAGGGCGGGTTGGGCAAAGCACGGGTGAGCCGCGAGTTCAGCTTCCGCCTGGATCCGAAAACCTGGCCGAACGGCGTTTGACGCCCGTCCGGGCGCTCATCTAGGATCCGAAACTCTGAACTTTGGACCCGAAAGGAGCCTGATCCGTGCATCCACTTCCGATCGACCCCTCAACTCGGATCCAAGAGGAGGCCGAGCGCCTCGCGGCCGACTGGGACGCCGACGAACGCTGGCAGGGCATCCGCCGCCCGTACGGCCCCGAGGAGGTCGTGCGGCTCCGCGGCTCGCTGCGCGTCGAGCACACGCTCGCCCGGCTCGGCGCCGAGCGGCTCTGGCGAGCTGCTCAACGACCGAGGACTACGTCGCCGCGCTCGGCGCCCTCACCGGCGGCCAGGCCGTGCAGATGGTCAAGGCCGGCCTGAAGGCGATCTACCTCTCCGGCTGGCAGGTCGCGGCCGACGCGAACCTGGCCGGCCAGACGTACCCCGACCAGAGCCTCTACCCCGTCAACAGCGTGCCCGCGGTCGTGCGGCGCATCAACAACGCGCTCCGGCGCGCCGACCAGATCGCGTGGGCCGAGGGCGACGGGATCGACTCGACTGGCTCGCGCCGATCGTCGCCGACGCCGAGGCCGGCTTCGGCGGGCCGCTCAACGCGTTCGAGCTGATGAAGTCGATGATCGAGGCCGGTGCCGCGGGCGTGCACTTCGAGGACCAGCTCGCGTCCGAGAAGAAGTGCGGCCACCTCGGCGGCAAGGTGCTCGTGCCGACGTCGCAGTTCGTCCGCACGCTCGTCGCGCGCGCGCCTCGCGGCCGACGTGCTCGGCGTGCCGACGCGTCGCTCGTCGCGCGCACCGACGCGCTCAGCGCGACGCTCCTCACGAGCGACGTCGACGAGCGCGACGCCGAGTTCCTCACCGGCGAGCGGACGGCCGAGGGCTTCTTCCGCGTCCGCGACGGGCTCGAGCCGGCGATCGCGCGCGCGCTCGCCTACGCGCCCTACGCCGACCTGATCTGGTGCGAGACGTCGACGCCCGACCTCGAGGAGGCGCGGCGCTTCGCCGAGGCGATCCACGCGCGTCATCCCGGACAAGCTGCTCGCCTACAACTGCTCGCCGTCGTTCAACTGGCGCAAGCACCTCTCCGACGACCGAGATCGCGACGTTCCAGCAGGAGCTCGGCGTCGATGGGCTACCGCTTCCAGTTCGTCACGCTCGCCGGCTTCCACGCGCTCAACGAGTCGATGTTCGAGCTCGCGCGCGGCTACGCGCGACGAGCGGCATGGCCGGCGTACGTCGAGCTCCAGGAGCGCGAGTTCGCGCTCGAGGAGCACGGCTACACGGCGACGCGGCACCAGCGCGAGGTCGGCACCGGCTACTTCGACGACGTGCTCGACGCGGTCATCCCGGCGGCGAGAGCTCCACGCTCGCGCTCAAGGGCTCGACCGAAGAGGCGCAGTTCGCGCCGATACCGTGACGGCGTGAGCCCCACCGGCCTCGACGTGCTCTCGCAAGGAGGCGCTCGCGTTCGTCGAGCGCCTCCAGCGGGAGCTCGGCGGCGAGCGCAAGGCCCTGCTCGCGGCGCGGGCGGAGCGCCAGCGGGCGCTCGACGCGGGCGAGCTGCCGACGCTGAAGGCGCGCGTCGGCGACTGGCGTGTCAGGCCCGCTCCGCCCGACCTGATCGACCGGCGCGTCGAGATCACCGGGCCCGTCGACCGCAAGATGATGATCAACGCGCTCAACTCGGGCGCGAACGTCTTCATGGCCGACTTCGAAGACGCGACGTCGCCGACGTGGACGAACGTCGTCGACGGGCAGCGGAACGTGCACGACGCGGTTCGCGGCGACGATCTCGCTCGAGACCGACGCGAAGAGCTACCGGCTGAACGAGGAGATCGCGACGCCTCGTGATCCGGCCGCGCGGCTGGCACCTGCCCGAGCGGCACGTCGAGGTCGACGGCGAGCCCGTGTCGGCGAGCCTCTTCGACTTCGGCCTGACGGTCTTCCACAACGCGCACGCGCAGCTCGAGCGCGGGACCGGGCCGTACTTCTACCTGCCGAAGCTCGAGAGCGCGGCCGAGGCGCGGCTCTGGCGACAGGCGTTCGAGCTCGCCGAGGACGAGCTCGGCGTTCGACCGCGGGACGATCCGCGCGACCGTTCTCATCGAGACGGTGCTCGCGGCGTTCGAGATGGACGAGATCCTGTTCGAGCTCCGCGACCACGTGTGCGCGCTCAACGCCGGCCGCTGGGACTACATCTTCTCGCTGATCAAGAAGCTCCACACGCGCGGGCAGGTGCTGCCCGACCGGCCGCAGGTGACGATGACGGTGCCGTTCATGCGCGCGTACACGGAGCTGCTCGTGCAGACGTGCCACCGCCGTGGCGCGCACGCGATCGGCGGGATGGCAGCGTTCATCCCGTCGCGGCGCGATCCCGAGGTGAACGAGCACGCGCTCGCGAAGGTCGCCGAGGACAAGCAGCGCGAGGCGGGCGACGGCTTCGACGGGACGTGGGTCGCACACCCGGACCTCGTGGCGGTCGCGCGCGAGGCGTTCGAGAAGCCGAACCAGCTCGAGCGGTGCCGCGGCGACGTCCACGTGCGCGGCGAGCAGCTGCTCGACCTCGACGTGCCGGGCGGCGAGGTGACCGAGGAGGGGCTGCGCCTGAACGTTCGCGTCGGCGTGCGCTACCTCGACTCGTGGCTGAACGGCGTCGGTGCGGCGGCGATCGAGAACCTGATGGAGGACGTCGCGACCGCGGAGATCTCGCGCTCGCAGGTCTGGCAGTGGGTGCAGGCGGGGATCTTCTCGCCGGACGAGGTGCGGCGGGCGATCGTGCAGGAGCTGGGAACGGAGGCGCCCGAGGCGCGGGAGGTCTTCGAGCGCGTGGCGCTCTCGACGGACTTCGTCGAGTTCCTCACGCTCGCCGCCTACGATTTGCTGTAGGAGCCTGTACCGAGGTGAGGAGCTATGTCACCGGGCCGCGCTGCACGCCGCGATGCGGCGTCCTCAGTCGCGCCCGTATCACTGCGGATACGGGCACTCCCTGCGTCCTTGCCTCGCAGCGCGCATCGCACCCCGGTAACGAGTCCCCACCTCGACACAGGCTCCAGTGACCACCCTCAGCACCAAGGCCGACGACATCGCCCTCGTGATCGAGGAGGCGATCGTCTCGGGCGAGCTCGCGCCCGGGACCGTGCTCCGGCAGGAGCAGCTGTCGGAGCAGTTCGAGGTCAGCCGGACGCCGATCCGCGAGGCCCTGCGGAAGCTCGCTGCGCTCGGCCTCGTGTCGTTCGAGCCGAACCGCGGCGTGCGCGTTCGGACGATCACGCGCGAGGAGCTGCGCGAGGCGTTTCTCGTGCGCGCCGAGCTCGAGTCGCTCGCGACCGAGGCTGCGGCGTCGCGGATGACCGACGAGGCGCTCGCCGAGCTCGACGCCGCCCAGCAGCGCTTCCATCGCCTGACCGAGGAGATGCGTGCGCGCGAGCCCGGACGTGACCGGCGCAGCCTGACGGCGGAGTGGGTGCGCGGGAACCACGCGTTCCACGACGTCATCTACGCGGTCGCCGACCTTCCGCTCGTCGAGCAGCTCGCGAAGAGCGCGCGCCGGACGTTCTCCGGGCCCGCCGTGTGGGCGCCTGGCGACTCGCGCATCGACGAGCTCTACGCGAAGAACGACCAGCAGCACCGCGCGATCCGACAGGCGCTCGCCGCCGGGAGCGCGGCGGGCGCTCGCTCGCTTGCGCGCGACCACGTGCTCTCGTCGTTCCACATGCTCGAGGAGATCCTCGAGCAGGTCGGCGCGAAGCCGTGGCGGTCGCGTGGCTGAGCCCGTGCCGCGGCGCTCCCTCGTCGACGGGGTGCGATGGGCGCGTGCGAGACAAGGACGCAGGGAGCGCACATACCAGTAGGTATGGGCGCGACTGAGGACGCAGAATCGCGCCGCACAGCGCGGCCCGACGGCACAGCGGTGCGTCGCGGTACGGGCTCACAACGGCGGGCCGTGCTCGTCACGGGCGCGGCGAGCGGCATCGGCAAGGCCATCGCGGAGCGGCTCCCGGCCGACGGCTGGGACGTGCACGCGGTCGACCTCGCGGACGGCGACCTGACGACGCGCGAGGGCAACCGCGCGGTCGTCGACGCCGCGCACGAGCGGTTCGGCCGGCTCGATGCGGTCGTCGCGAACGCGGGGTTCCAGCACGTCGCGCCGATCGAGGAGTTCCCTGAGGACCGGTGGGACGCGCTCGTCGCGCTGCTTCTGACGAGCCCGTTCCTGCTCGCGAAGTACGCGTGGAGCGCG
The DNA here is from genome assembly GCA_963791205.1 of uncultured Actinomycetes bacterium. Classification (GTDB taxonomy): domain Bacteria; phylum Actinomycetota; class Thermoleophilia; order Gaiellales; family Gaiellaceae; genus JACCTU01. The sequence goes on along the minus strand of CAWBRK010000012.1, from coordinate 128,902 downwards.
CTGCGGGAGAGCGGCGACGGCCGCTTCGTCGCGGTGGCGTCGGCGCACGGTCTCACCGCGTCGCCCTACAAGGCGGGCTACGTGTCGGCGAAGCACGGGGTGCTCGGTCTCGTCAAGACGATCGCGCTCGAAGGCGCCGAGCACGGGATCACCGCGTCGGCCGTGTGCCCGGCGTACGTCCGGACGCCGCTCGTCGAGGCGCAGATCGCCGACCAGGCGCGGGCGCACGACGTCTCGGAGGAGCGCGTGCTCGAGGACGTGATCCTCGAGCGGCAGGCGGTGAAGCGGCTGATCGAGCCGGCGGAGGTCGCCGACGTCGTCGCGTTCCTGCTCGGGCCGAGCGGCAGGTCCATCACGGGCGCGCCGCTCGTGATGGACCTCGGTTGGACTGCGCGCTAACGCGCTGTCTCGCCTACCGCTCCCTGAGCTTTCCGTAGCGCCGCTGGTAGCGCGTCTCCTGGGCCCGGTCGCGCCACCGCCGCTTCAGCTCGGCGTGCTCGCGGTGGCTCCGGCGTCCCGTCACCCGGGCCAGCTCCCGCTGGAGCTTCCCGTAGCTCTCCCACCGCTCGCGCGGGAGCGCCCCGCTTCGTAGCGCCTCCTGGATCGCGCACCCCGGCTCGGCGCCGTGGGCGCAGTCCGTGAACCGGCACTGTGACGTGAGCTCCGCGATCTCGGCGAACGCCTTGTCGAGGTCGCCCTCCCAGATCTGCAGCTCGCGCAGCCCCGGCGTGTCGATCAGGAGCGCCCCGTTCCGCAGGACGTGCAGCTGACGGGCACGCGTCGTGTGGCGCCCGCGCCCGTCGTTCCGGAGGTCGCCGACGGTCATCAGCTCGCGCCCGGCCAGCCGGTTCACGAGCGTCGACTTCCCGACGCCGGACGAGCCGAGCAGGACGATCGTCGCTGCCGGGCGGAGGTACGCGTCGAGCGCGTCGATGCCCGCGCCCGTGAGGTTGCTGACCGCGTGCACCGGCACGCCCATCGCGATCGCTTCCGCCTCCCAGACGAAGCGCGGGTCGTCGTTGACGTCGAGCTTCGTCAGCACGACGACCGGCTCGGCGCCGCTGTCCCACGCGGTGGTCAGGTATCGCTCGAGTCGCCTCGGGTTGAAGTCGGCGTCGAGCCCGCTGACGAGGAACACCGTGTCGACGTTCGCGACGAGCACGTGCTCCTCTGCCTTCAGCCACGGTGTCTTCCGCGAGACCTTCGACCGACGCGGGAGCACCGCCTCGATCGCGAAGCGCTCGCCGGCATCGACGACGGCGACCCAGTCGCCGACGGTCGGCATGCCGCCGAAGAGCTCGTCGAGCCGGAGCTTCCCGCGCGCGTGCGCGAGCCGGTCGCCGCGCTCGGAGCGCACGGCGAAGCCGCCGCGGTGCTCCGCGACGACGCGAGCGGGCTCGAAGCCCCGCTCTGCATAGGTTGTGAACGCCGCCTCGAGCTCGTCGGTCCACCCGAGCGCGGCGAGGGTCTTGCTGTTCAAGCGTGTCTCCTTCGGCGTTGTGGACGCCGCGGGGCGCTCGAACGTCAGTCGGTGCAGGCGTCGAGGCCCGCGGCTTCGCGGGTGGAGGTGATGCAGGTGTCCGCAATCGGCATTGCAGGCCTCCTCTCGACGACAGGGTCGCCCACAGGGTACACCCGTCGCCTCACCCGTCAACGTTTGCGAAGCCCTCGCAGGGGCGATTCACCGTTCGTGAGCGTCCCCACGGAACCGGGAGACGAAGAGACCGTCGTCATCGACGACGGTGTGCGCCGTCGCGAGGAGATCGTCGAGGAGGCGCCGCCCGCGCGGCGGCCTCCGCGCATCTGGCCGTGGCTGCTCGCGCTCCTCCTGCTCGTGCTCGGCGGCCTGCTCGCGTACTTCCTGCTCACGCGCGGGCCCGACAAGACGACGATGCCGCGCGTCGTCGGGCTGACGGAGTCCGCGGCGCGCGTCCGGGTCGCCGAGTCGAACCTCGAGGCTCAGACGATCCGGCGCCGCAGCGAGCGTCCGGCGGGGATCGTCTTCGCGCAGGCGCCGGGCTCCGGGGTGCAGCTGAACGAGGGCGAGACCGTCAAGCTCCTCGTCTCGAGCGGCCTGGTGGAGGTTCCGGTGCCGTCGGTCCGCGACCTCCGAGAAGAGGAGGCCGTGGCGAAGCTGAAAGCCGCAGGCTTCAAGACGGAGGTCCGGCGTGTCTTCGCCGGCGCGCCGAAGGGCGTCGTCGTCGAGCAGGAGCCGCGGGGCAGCGAGCGCGCACCGAAGGGCTCGACGGTCGTGCTGATCGTCTCGAAGGGCCGCAACCTCAAGCCGGTCCCCGACGTCGTCGGCCTGCAGGAGGGCGAGGCTGTCTCGAAGCTCCGCGCCTCGGGCTTCGAGCCGCGCATCTTCGACGTGCCGTCGCCGGAACCGCAGGGCGTCGTCGTTGCGCAGCAGCCGCCGGGCGGCGAGCAGGCGCCGCCGGACTCCCGCGTCCGGGTCAACGTCTCCACCGGTGACGAGAGCGGACAGACGACGGAGCGTCCGACGACGACCACGCCCGCGACGGGACGCGTGACCGTCCCGAGCGTCGTCGGTCTCGCGCAGACGCCCGCCCTCAGGCGGATCCACAACGTGGGCCTGCGTGGCGTCGTCTCCTACCGGACGTCGGACCAGCCGCGCGGCCGCGTGATCGAGCAGCGCCCACGCACCGGGCAGCTGAACAGCGACGCGCCCGTCCAGATCGTCGTCTCGTCCGGCGCGAACCCGGAAGAACTCGACGTCCCCGACGTGACGGGCGTCAGCGAAGACGAGGCGCGGCAGACGCTCGAGGACGAGGGCTTCCGCGTCGACGTGATTCGGACCGGCGACGGGACCACCGTCGAGGATCAGCAGCCGGAGCTTGGCGTCACCGCGTTCCGCGGCGCGGTCATCACCCTCTTCGTCGGTTAGACGGCAGCCGGCGGCCGCAGGACGGCGAACGGATCCGTGACCTCGAGCTCGGCGGGCGCGGAAGCGGAAGAGCGCGGGCGGCCGTCCTCCGCTCGGCCCGGACTCGCGGCGCTCCCCGGTCGGCACGAGCAGCCCGCGCCGGAGAAGCACGCGCTGCAGGTTCGTCGCGGACACGTCGTATCCGAGCGCGGCCGCGTAGACCTCGCGCAGCTCGGCGATCGTGAACACGTCGGGCGCGAGCGCGAAGCCGATGTTCGTGTACGAGAGCTTCGCGCGCAGCCGCTCGCGCGCCGCGTGCGTGATCGCGCCGTGGTCGAACGCCATGCGCGGAAGGTCTTCCACCGTGTGCCAACGCGTGTCGTCGGGGACGGCCGGGTCGCGCCGGACCGGGGACGAGGCCGAGGTACGCGGTCGCGAGCTGGCGCTCCGCGCGGGTAGCGGCGGGGGTCGCTGCGCGTCTCGAGCTGCTCGACGTGGGCGAGCTCGCGAACGTCGACCTTGGCCGCGAGGTGCCGGCGGATCGAGTCCTCGAGCGTCTCGCCCGCGCCCAGGTCGCCGCCGGGCAGCGCCCACGCGCCGAGCTCCGGCTCCTTCGCGCGTTCCCAGAGGAGGACCTCGAGCCGCCCCTCGCGGGCCTGGAGCACGACCGCGAGCGCGACGTGCGTGGTAGACTCGGACACCAGTTTTAGACTATCAGTCGAAAACCTCCGTGACCCGCATCCTCGCCGCACTCGCCGCCTCGCTCGTCCTCGCGCTCGCCGCGTGTGGCGGCGACGACAACGAGCAGCGCGGGCGGAACCACGACGACCGCCGGGAAGGCCGTCAAGGTCGGCCTCGTCACCGACATCGGCCAGCTGAACGACCGCGGCTTCAACCAGCTCGCGTACGAGGGCCTGAAGCGGGCGCGAGCGCGAGCTCGGCGTCGACGGCCGCGTGCTCGAGTCGAAGTCGGCCGCCGACTACGTCCCGAACATGGCGACGCTCGCGCGCCAGGGCTACGACCTGATCATCGGCGTCGGCTTCGCACAGGGCGACGCGATCGCGACCGCGGCGCGAGCAGTTCCCGAAGACGAAGTTCGTGATCATCGACGTCGACCAGAAGTCGCTGAAGGGCAAGCCTGCGAACGTCGACGGGATGCTCTTCCGCGAGGAGCAGGTCGGCTACCTCGCCGGCTACCTCGCGGCGCTCGACGGCGAAGCGCGCGAAGGGAAACACGATCGGCTCGGTCGGCGGCGTTCAAGGAGCCGCCGGTCGACCGGTTCATCGCCGGCTACCAGGCGGGCGCCAAGGCGGCCATGCCCGGAGTCGAAGACGCTCAACGGCTACTCGCAGGACTGGGACGACCAGGCGAAGTGCAAGGAGCTCGCGCTCAACCAGATCCAGGCCGGCGCGAAGGTCGTCTTCCAGGTCGCGGGCGGCTGCGGACTCGGCGCGCTCGACGCGACGCGGGAGCGGAAGGTCTGGGGGATCGGCGTCGACGCCGACCAGTCGTTCCTCGGCCCGCACGTCCTCACGAGCGCGCAGAAGCGCGTCGACGAGGCGCGTCTTCCGGACGATCAAGAGCGTGCAGGACGGCACGTGGAAGGGCGGGCGCAACCTCGTCTTCGGCCTCGCCCAGGACGGCGTCGGCGCTCGGCACGATCTCAGCCCGAAGGTGCCGCAGTCCGACCGTCGACGACCTCGAGCAGGTCAAGCAGAAGATCGCGTCGGGCGAGATCCAGGTCCCGCGCAGCCTGGGCTAGCCCCCGGCGATCGCGGTCACGACGCAGCACCTTGGACTCCGCCCGCAGCGGCGTGGCCAGGTCGTCGGCGCCGCGCACGTCCTCGCCGTCGACGAAGACGTTGACGAGCCGTCGCAGCTGACCGTGCTCGTCGAGGCAGAGGTCTTTGACCGGGAGCGCGCGCAGCGCCTCGCCGAGCGTCGGCGCGTCGACGTCGAACTCCCGCTGCCCGCCGGCCTCCTGCGCGAGCAGCGCCGGCAGCCGGACTACGGCCACTCCGCGGTCTCGACGGAGAGGACCGGCGGCAGCCAGCGGGCCGCCTCGTGCCACGTCTCGCCGCCGTCGGGCGACGCCAGGACCGAGCCGCTCTGCGTGCCGAAGTAGAGGCCGTTCGGCTCGAGCCCGTCCCAGGTGGACGCCTCGCGAAGCACGCCCGACCCACGCCTGCTGCGGCAGCCCGTTCGTGGGCACGTCCCACGAGGCGCCGCCGTCGCGCGTCCGCCAGACGCCGAGCCGTCCGCCCGAGGCGACGCGGTTCATCGCGCTCTCCTCGGGGATCGTGAACGCGGCATCGGGATCGCGCGGATCGAGCATGAGCGCGAAGCCGAAGTCGCTCGGCAGGCCGTTGCCGTCGAGGCGCTCCCACGTCGTTCCGCGGTCGTCTGAGCGGTAGACCCCGCAGTGGTTCTGCTGCCAGATGCGCTCCGGGTTCATCGGGTGGACGAGCACCTTGTGCACGCACTGGCCGACCTCGGGCTGGTTGTCCGGCAGGAAGTCGGCGGATGTGCCCCTGTTCGCGGGCTCCCACGTCTGCCCGCCGTCGTCTGTGCGGAAGACCCCCGCGGCCGAGATCCCGATCACGAGCTTGTTCGGGTCGTCCGCGTCGACGTTGATCGAGTGCAGGCACATCCCACCGGCGCCGGGATTCCACTTGTCTCGGGTCGTCGTGCTCGAGCAGCGCTTGGTTCGCCTTCCACGTGACGCCCTTGTCGTCGGAGCGGAAGAGGACGCCGGGATCGCCGCCGAGCCAGAGCTCCGCCGTTCGAGCCCGGCTCGATGTGCCAGGTCGCGTTGAGCTTCAGCTCGCCGTCCTCGGGGAGGCCGAGCTCCTCGGCGCGCTCCCACGTCGCGCCGTCGTCGGTCGAGCGGTGGACGGTGCCGCCGTCGAAGAAGTTCGTCGCCGCGTAGAGGGCGCCGTCGCGCGGGTCGCGGATCGCGTGGTAGACGGAGAAGCCGGTCAGGAGCGGCCCCTCGACCTCCCAGCTCCGGCGCTCGGCGTCGCCGGTGAGCACGAAGAGGCCCTTCCTCGTCCCGACCAGTACCTTCACTGCCACGGCCGAGACCTTATCGGGACGGGTACGTTCGGTTCACATGTCATGCACTGAAGACGGACGGCGACCGCCGTTTTCGACACCGTGATCGTCTGCGACGTCGGGCCGCGCGACGGGCTCCAGAACGAGCCGGACGTGCTCGCGCCCGGCGTGCGGGCCGAGCTCGTCAACAGGCTCGCCGCCGCCGGGCTCCCGCGCGTGGAGGCGGTGAGCTTCGTCCGGGACGAGCGCGTGCCGCAGATGGCCGGCGCCGAGGAGGTCGTCCAGGCGATCGACCGGCGCGACGGCGACGGCGTTCGCCGGGCTCGTGCTGAACGAGCAGGGCGGCGAGCGGCTGCGCGCGACCTCGCTCGACCGCGTGAACGTCACGCTCGCGGCGACCGACTCGTTCTCGCAGCGGAACGCGAACGCGACCGTCGAGGAGGCGGCCGCGCGCGTCGACAGCGATCCTCGACGCCGCCGACCGGCCCGCGACCGTGACGATCAGCGTCGCGTTCGGGTGCCCGTTCGAGGGTCGCGTCGACCCGGGCGTCGTCGTCGCGCTCGCGGAGCGGTTCCGCCGCGCGGACGAGGTCGTGCTCGCGGACACGATCGGCGTCGGGACGCCGAAGCAGGTTCGGGAGCTGACCGAGCGCGTCGTCGCGCTCGGCGGCGTCGTCGGCGGGCACTTCCACAACACACGGAACACCGGCTACGCGAACGCCGTCGCGGCGCTCGACGCCGGCGCGACCATGCTCGACGCGTCGATCGGCGGGCTCGGCGGCTGCCCGTTCGCGCCGCGCGCGACCGGCAACATCGCGACCGAGGACCTCGTCTACCTGCTCGAGGGCGACGGGATCCAGACCGGGGTCGACCTCGACGCGCTGATCGCGATCTCGCAGTGGCTCGAAGAGCTGCTCGGCCGGCAGCTGCCGGGGCAGGTCTACCGCACCTAGTGCTCGTCGAGCGCGGGCGGCGGCGTGTCGACGCGCACGCGCTCGCCGTCGACGCGCAGCGGCTCCGCGAGCCGCTGCCGACCGGCGAACGACTGCAGCATTCCGAGCGCGAGCGTCTGCGGGTGCTCCGCCGCCTCGCGGATCGTCTGCACCGGCGCGATCGGGATGCCGTCGAGCCGTTCCAGCCAGAACGCGGTCGGCTCGCGTCCCAGCCGCTCCTGGACGAGCGCGGCGAGGTGCTCGCGGTGGCGCACGCGCGACGAGTTCGTCTCGAAGCGGTCGTCGTCCGGAAGCTCGAGCCGCCGCGCGAGATCGCGGTAGAGCCGGTCGTTCCCCACCGCAAGCATCACCTCGCCGTCGGCCGTGCGGAACACCTGGTACGGCGCGATGTGCGGGAACGCGGATCCGTGCTTGCGCGGCTCGTCGCCCGCGAGCGCGTCCGCGACGTGGTAGCCCGCGAGCGCAAGCGCGGTCTCGAAGAGCGAGACCTCGACGACGTGGCGCCCGCCTGCACCGAGCGCGGCGAGCACGCCGAGCGCCGCCCACCACGCGGTCGCGTAGTCGACGAGCGAGACGCCGACGCGGACGGTCGCGCCTCCGGGCTCGCCGGTCACGCTCAGGATCCCTGCGAACGCCTGCATGAGCGGGTCGTAACCGGGCAGGTCGCCGAGCGGGCCAGGCCCGTACGCGCCGATGCGGCAGTAGACGCGGCTCGGCGACGTCGTCGGGGCCGACGCCGAGCCGCTCCGCGGCGCCGGGCCGCAGGCTCTCCACGAATACATCTGCGTCCGCCGCGAGCCGCAGGAGCTCCGCGCGGTCCTCCGGCGCCTTCAGGTTGAGCACGACCGACCGCTTGCCGGCGTTCGCCGCGAAGAACATCGAGGGACCCCACTCGCGTGCCTCGTCGCCGCCCGGCCGCTCGACCTTGACGACGTCGGCGCCGAGCGCCGCGAGCAGCTGCGTGCACGCCGGTCCGGCGAGCGACGACGTGAGGTCGACGACGCGGGTGCCTTCGAGCGGCCGGAACGCCATGGGCGCAAGGGTACGGTGAGACGCGTGAACCGTCTCGCGCAGGAAGACGAGCCCGTACCTCCTCCAGCACGCGGACAACCCCGTCGACTGGTACCCGTGGGGCGACGAGGCGCTCGAGCGAGCGCGCGTGCGAGGACAAGCCGATCCTGCTCTCCGTCGGCTACTCGGCGTGCCACTGGTGCCACGTGATGGAGCACGAGTCGTTCGAGGACGCGGCGACGGCCGAGGTGATGAACGAGCGCTTCGTCAGCATCAAGGTCGACCGCGAGGAGCGTCCCGACGTCGACGCGGTCTACATGGACGCGGTCGTCGCGCTCAGCGGGCAGGGCGGCTGGCCGATGACGGTCTTCCTCACGCCGACGGGCGAGCCCTTCTTCGGCGGCACGTACTACCCGCCCGAGCCGCGGCACGGTCTGCCGAGCTTCCGGCAGGTGCTCGTCGCGGTCTCGGATGCGTACCGCGAACGCCGTGACGACGTCGCGCGGCAAGCGGAGGCGCTCGTCGACGCCGTGCGCACGGCAGAGCGAGCAGCGCGCGTCGAACGAGCCGCTGACGTCGGAGGTGCTCGACGACGCCGTGCGAGTGCTGCGCGAGCAGTTCGACCCCCGGTGGGGCGGGTTCGGCCGCGCGCCGAAGTTCCGCCGGCGTCGGTGCTCGAGCTTCCTGCTGCGGCGCGGAGAGCGCGGAATGGCGACGAAGACGCTCGACGCGATGGCGCTCGGCGGCATGTACGACGTCGTCGGCGGCGGCTTCCACCGCTACTCGGTGGACGAACGCTGGCTCGTCCCGCACTTCGAGAAGATGCTCTACGACAACGCGCTGCTCGTCCCGGCGTACCTGCACGGCTGGGCCGTCACGGGCGACGAGCACTACCGCGACGTTGCGGAGCGCACGGTCGACTACCTGCTCCGCGAGCTGTCGGACCGAGGGCGAGGGCTTCGCGTCGGCGCAGGACGCGGACACCGACGGCGTCGAGGGCCTGACGTTCACCTGGGCGCCCGGCGAAGGCGCGCCCGAAGAGCTGCTGCAGCCGTTCGAGCACGGCCGCTTCGTCCTCCGCGGCGAGCTCGACGACGAGACCCGCGCCCGCCTGCTCGCGATCCGCGACCAGCGCCCGCAGCCGGCGCGCGACGACAAGGTGATCACCTCGTGGAACGGGCTCGCGCTCGCCGCGCTCGCGGAAGCGGGGCGGATGCTCGGCCGCGACGACGTGCTCGCGAAGGCGGTCGAGCTCGCCGAGCTGCTGATCGCCGGCGAGATCGTCCGCTCACGCCGAGCGGGGCGTGCGTCCGGCCCCGGGTTCCTCGACGACTACGCGAACCTCGCGCACGGCCTGTACGAGCTCCACGTCGCGACCGGCGACCTGCGCTGGCTGCACGAGTCGCGCCGGATCGCGCTCGAGGCGGTCGACCGCTTCGCCGACGACGAGCACGGCGGGTTCTTCATGACGCCGAAGGACGCCGAGGAGCTCGTGGCGCGCAAGAAGGATCTCGACGACCATCCGACGCCGTCGGGCAACTCGATGCTCGCGTACGTGCTGCTCCGGCTCGCGCGGATCTGGGGCGACGACGAGCTCGAGCGCCAAGCCGCGTCCGTCTTCCGGCTCCTCCTGCCGATGCTCGCGCGCGCGCCGTCGGCGTTCGGCTGGACGCTCGCCGCGCTCGACCTCTACCTCGCGCAGCCGCGCGAGCTCGCGCTCCTCGCCGAGCCGAACGACGCGATCGCGAAGGCTGCACTCGCGCTGTGGGATCCGAACGCCGTGGTCGCGTTCGGGCCGTCGGAGGAGATACCGCTGCTCGCAGGCAAGGAGCGTGTCGACGGTAAACCGACGCTGTACGAGTGCGAACGGTTCGCCTGCCGCGTGCCTGTCACGGATCTGACGCGATCCTTACCAACTGCTAAAGGACATCCGACGACTCATCGGGTATGAGGTCGGCGATGGGTCGGACGATCATCGGGGTCATCGTCGCAGCGGCGCTCGTCGCCGGCCTCGGCTCCGCTCGCGCAGGCCCTGCGGCAGAAGCACCGGTTGCGAAGCCGAACATCGTCGTCGTGATGTCAGACGACCAGACCGTCGAGTCGATGCGCGTGATGGCGAACGTCAACGCTCTGCTCGCCGCGCGCGGGACGACGTTCGCGAACAACTTCGTCTCGTTCCCGCTCTGCTGCCCGTCGCGCTCGACGTTCCTGACCGGGCAGTACGCGCACAACCACACCGTGATGGGGAACGCGCCGCCGCAGGGCGGGTACGAGAAGCTCGCTCGACGCACGCGAACACGCTGCCCAACTGGCTGCGTACCGCCGGCTACCACACCGTCCACATCGGCAAGTACCTGAACGGCTACGGGCGGCTGCGGCCGACGGAGGTGCCCGCCGGCTGGGACGAGTGGTACGGCTCCGTCGACCCGAGCACGTACCGCTACTACGGCTACACGCTCAACGAGAACGGCAAGCTCGTGCCCTACGGCAGCACCCCTGCCGACTACCAGGCCGACGTCTACACCGCGAAGGCGGTCGACGCGGTCAAGCGCCTCGCGTCGAAGACCGAGCCGTTCTTCCTCTCCGTCGCGTACCTCGCACCGCACGCCGGCACGCCGCGCGAGTCCGACGACCCGCCGAACCTCGGCACGCCGGTCCCGGCGCCGCGTCACCGCAACCGGTTCGCGAGCGAGCCGATGCCGCGCACGCCCGCGTTCAACGAGGCCGACGTGTCGGACAAGCCCGCTGCGATCCGCCGGCGGCCGTTGCTCGGCGCGGCGCGGATCAACGGCATCACCGAGATGTACCGCCAGCGGCTCGAGTCGCTGCTCGCGGTCGACGAAGGCGTCGCGTCGATCGTGCGGGCGCTGCAGGACAGCGGCGAGCTCGAGCGGACGCTGTTCATCTACACGTCCGACAACGGCTTCTTCCACGGCGAGCACCGGATCCCGAACGGGAAGGTGCAGCACTACGAGCCGTCCGCGCGGGTGCCGCTGGTGATGCGGGGGCCCGGCGTCCCGCGTCGGCGCGACGCAGCAGCGGCCGGCGGTGAACGTCGACCTCGCCGCGACGATCCTCGACGCCGCGAAAGCGAAGGCAGGCCGCACGCAGGACGGGCTCTCGCTGCTCGGATTCGTCCGCGACCCGACGCGCTACTCCGGCCGCGACGTGCTGCTCGAGACCGGCACGTATGCCGCGATCCACACGCCGCGCTACGTCTACGTCGAGCACAACACGGGTGAGCGCGAGCTCTACGACCTCGCGAACGACCCGTACGAGCTGACGAGCGTTCACGACAGCCCCGGTTACACGCAGATCCGGAGCGACCTCGCGCGTCGGCTGCTCGCGCTCCGCACGTGCAAGGGCGCGACGTGCCGGCGCGGCCCGTCGCTCGGGCTCGCGAGCAGGTGCGTCTCCCGTGCGCATCGCGTCGGCCTCGTCGGCGGCGACGCACGGCTCGTGTCCCGGGTCGACTGGATCCACCGTGGCCGCCGCGCGGGCGCCGACCGCAAGCGCCCGTTCCAGGCGACGCTCCGCGGGACCGCCGGCGTCGTCCGCGCGATCGCGACGCTCAGCGACGGTCGCCGCGCCTCGATCGACCGCCGCCTCTCGGCCTGCCGTTAGTCTCCGGCGCCGATGGCGCCTCCTCTCGGTCGAGAACGTCACGCGACGTTTCGGCGGAGTCGTCGCGCTCGACGGCGTCTCCTTCGACGTCCCCGGCGGCGAGATCGTCGGGCTGATCGGCCCGAACGGCGCAGGCAAGACGACGGTCTTCAACGTCGTCACGCGCCTCTACAAGCCCGACGAGGGGCGCGTCGTCTTCGACGACCGCGATCTCCTCCGGACGCCGGTGCACCGCATCGTCAAGCTCGGCATCGCGCGGACGTTCCAGAACGTCGCGCTCTGGCCGTCGCTGCCCGTGATCGACAACGTCAAGCTCGGCGGGCAGTCGCGCCACGGCGATCGGAGCGCCGAGGAGCTGCTCGAGTACGTCGGCCTCCGCGACCTCGCGTACCGCCCGGCCGCGGGCTTGCCGTTCGGGACGCTCAAGCGGATCGAGCTCGCCCGAGCGCTCGCGTCGTCGCCGAAGCTCCTGCTCCTCGACGAGCCCGCCGGCGGCCTCAACCACGAGGAGGTCGAGGAGCTCGGCCGGTTCATCCAGGGCGTGCGCACCGACTTCGACGCGACCGTGCTCCTCGTCGAGCACCACATGAACCTCGTGATGGGGATCTCCGACCGCGTGTACGTCATGAACTTCGGCCGGGTGATCGCGGGCGGCACGCCGCCGGAGGTCCAGCGCGACCCCGCGGTGATCGAGGCGTACCTGGGGGATGCCGGTGCCGCTGCTTGAGCTCGAGGGCGTCGAGGCGCGCTACGGCGCGATCAAGGCGCTCCACGGGGTCACGCTGGAGGTGGGGGAGCGCGAGGTCGTCTCGGTGCTCGGGGCGAACGGCGCCGGCAAGACGACGACGCTGCGCGCGATCTCCGGAACCGTGCGGCGGAGCGGTGTGCTGCGCTTCGACGGCAAGCCGCTGCCGCGCGCGCCCGAGGCCGTCGCGCGCCTCGGCATCGCCCACGTGCCCGAGGGCCGCGGCACGTTCGACGAGCTGACCGTCGACGAGAACCTCCAGCTCGGCGCGTTCACGCGCCGCGACCGCACGGGCTACCAGCGCGACGTCGAGGAAGTGGTCGCACACTTCCCGTGGATCGAGGAGCGGCGGGACCAGCAGGCGGGCACGCTCTCCGGCGGCGAGCAGCAGATGCTCGCGCTTGCGCGCGCGTTCATGGCCAGCCCGCGGCTGATCCTCGTCGACGAACCGTCGCTCGGACTCGCGCCCCTCATCGTCAAGCGCATCTTCGACGTGCTCCGCTCGTGGATCGACGAGCGCGGCATGTCGGCGCTCGTCGTCGAGCAGAACGCAAACGTCGCGCTCGAGCACTCGGAGCGCGCGTACGTGCTCGAGGTCGGTCGCGTCGCTGTCGAGGGGAGCGCTGCAGAGCTCCGCGGCAACGAGTCGGTGCGGAAGAGCTACCTGGGCTACTGATGGCCGACTTCCTCCAGCAAGTCGTCAGCGGCATCGCGTCCGGCGGCGTCTACGCGTTGCTCGCGCTCGCGCTCGTCCTCATCTACCGCTCGACGGGCGTCGTCAACTTCGCGCAGGGCGAGATGGCGATGTTCTCGACGTTCATCTGCTGGGAGCTGCTCGACCGCGGCGTGCCGTACTGGGTCGCGTTCTTCCTCACGCTTGTCATCTCGTTCGTCGGCGGGGTGCTGATCGAGCGTCTCGTGATCCACGTCGTCTCGCGCGCGCAGGCGCTCACGGTCGTGACGGTGACGATCGGCCTGCTGATCCTGCTGAACGGCCTCGCCGCCTGGATCTGGAAGGGCGAGCAGCGCACGCTCGAGAACCCGTTCCCGACCCGCACGTTCGACGTCGGCGGCGTCGTCATCGCGGCGCAGGACCTCGGGATCATCGCGGTCTCGCTCGTGATCGTCGCGCTGCTGTGGGTCTTCTTCCAGAAGACGCGCGTCGGGCTCGGGGCTCGCGCCGCTGCGCTCAACCCCGACTCGAGCCGCCTCCACGGCGTCCGCGTCTCGTGGATGCTCGCGCTCGGCTGGGGGCTCGCGGCGGTGCTCGGCGCGGTCGCAGGGATCCTCGTCGCGCCGACGCAGGGGAGCTTCGACCAGAACTTCATGCTCCCGATCCTCATCTTCGCGTTCGCCGCGGCGGTGCTCGGCGGGCTCGACAGCCCGCTCGGCGCGGTCGTCGGCGGCGTCGCGGTCGGAATCGCACTGAACCTGATCGGGACGTACATCGACTTCTTCGCCGACCTCCGCCTGCCGGCGGCGCTCCTCCTGATCCTCGTGATCCTGCTGCTGCGGCCGAACGGGCTCTTCGGACGTCAGATCGCGAGGCGCGTGTGACCGCGCTCCGCTACGGGCTGCGCGCGCTCGGGCTGGCGCTCTTCGTCGCCGTCGTCGCGTACGTGCCCTTCCGCATCTCCGACTTCCGCGCGTCCGAGTTCGCGCTGATCGGGATCTACTTCATCGCGATCCTCGGCCTGAACATCCTGACCGGCTACACCGGCGCGATCTCGCTCGGGCACGGCGCGTTCATGGCCATCGGCGCGTACACGACGGCGATCCTCGTGGCCGACCACGGGATGAAGGACCTCTGGACGATCCCGATCGCCGGCGTGGTCGCGGCGGCGGCCGGGTTCGCGTTCGGGCTGCCGGCGCTCCGGCTCTCGGGGCCGTACCTCGCGCTCGCGACGTTCGGGATCGGGGTCGCGACGCCGATCGTGATCAAGAAGTTCGACAACTTCACGGGAGGCAGCGGCGGGATCAACCTCTTCGAGGCGGAAGGCATCACCGGCCTGCCCGAGTTCGTCGTCACACTTCCCGGCGGACACCAGCTCTCGTTCAACGACTGGCTCTACTACCTCACCTGGACGATCGCGCTCGTGCTGTTCGTGGTCGCGTGGGGGATCCACCACAGCCGCCTCGGACGGTCGCTGCGCGCGATCCGGGACAACGAGCTCGCGGCCGCCGCGTCCGGCGTGTGGCTCGCGTCGCACAAGACGCTCGCGTTCACGCTGTCGGCCTTCTACGCCGGGGTCGCGGGCGCACTGCTCGCGATCTCGGCGTTCTCGGTGCAGCCCGGCGCGTTTCCCATCGACCGGTCGATCGCGCTGCTCGTCGGGCTCGCGGTCGGCGGCCTGGGCTCGCTCGCGCCGCTCGTGGCCGGCGCGGCGTTCCTCGTCTTCCTCCCGCAGTGGGCGCAGGACATCTCGAAGGCGCCGGGAGTTCCGAGCGTGATCTACGGCGGCGTCCTGATCGCCCTCATGATGGTGCTCCCGATGGGCGTCGGCGGGCTGCTCCGCCGACTCGGCAGCCCCCTAACTTCTCGCCTCTATCGTCGGTCTTAGAGATTCGTGCGGGTTCTGGGGGTCGCTCTTCTCTCGCTTGCCGTCGCCGTGGGCGCGGCGTCGGCCCGCCCTGCCGCGGACCCGGGGATCACCTCGAACGAGATCCTGATCGGCGGCACGGTGCCGCTCTCGGGCATCGCCGCGTCGTACGCGTCCGTGGCGCGCGGCGCGGAGGCGTTCTTCAAGTACGTCAACGCGCGCGGGGGCGTGAACGGACGGAAGATCGCCTACAAGTACGTCGACGACCAGTACAACCCGTCGCAGACCGTGCAGGCGACGCGCGAGCTCGTCCAGCAGGACCGCGTCTTCGCCGTGTTCAACTCACTCGGCACGGAGCACAACCTCGCGGTCCGCTCGTACCTGAACGCGGCAAAGGTGCCGCAGCTGTTCGTCGGCTCCGGCGCGACGACCTTCGGGCGCGACTACCGCCGCTACCCGGGCACGATCGGCTTCCTCCCGAGCTACGTCGGCGAGGGGAAGGTCTACGCGCGGCACATCCTCAAGACGAAGCCGGCCGCGAAGATCGCCGTCCTCTACCAGAACGACGACTACGGCAAGGACCTGCTCAGCGGTTTCAAGGCCGGGCTCGGAGCGAAGCGGAGGAACATCGTGGCGGAGCAGAGCTACGACCCGCTTTCGACGGACGTCGCGTCGCAGGTCGCGCGGCTGAAGGCGTCGGGCGCGAAGGTGCTGATGGTCATCGCCACGCCGCCGTTCGTCATTCGCGGTCTCGTCGCCGCGAACCGGCTCGGCTGGCGGCCACAGGTCTACGTCAACCAGGTCGGCGGCGCGACGAACATCATGCGGATCGTCTCGACGACCGCCGGGCCGGGGATCATCCGGAACGCCATCACGCTCATCTCGGTGAAGGATCCGACCTCGCCCCGCTTCCGGAGGGACAAGGGCATGGCGCTCTACCGGACGATCATGAGGCGCTACCTCCCGCGCGGCGACGTGAACGACGGATTCCACACCTACTCGATGGCGGTCGCGTACACGTTCGTCGAGGCGCTCAGGAAGGCGGGCCGCAATCCGACGCGTTCGTCGGTGCTCCGCGCCGTCGCGAACCTGAACATCAGGAGCAATCCGTTCCTCCTGCCGGGCGTGCGCGTCAAGACGAGCGCCTCGGACCACTTCCCGCTCGACCAGGGTCAGCTGCAGCGCTGGTCGAAGAACCAGTGGAACCCGCTGGGCCCGGTCCTCTCGGCGAAGCCGTAGTCAGGTCGTTGCGGGGACGGGCTCGCGGCGCGGAACGGTGACGACGCGCGGCCCCGTCACCGGCAGGAGCAGCACGACCGTCGTCGTGACGGCGACTCCGAGCCACTGCGTTCCGTCGAGCGTCGCGTCGAACGCGAAGTAGCCGACTGCGGCCGCGGTGACCGGGAAGGTCAGCTCTGCGAGCGCCGCGATCGTTGCGGGAGTCTTGCGGAGCCCCATGTAGTAGAGCGAGAGCGAGACGAGGCCGGTCACGATCGCGAGCGCCGCGATCCACGCGAAGTCGGATGCCGACGTCGTGAAGGGAGCGCCGACGAGCAGCACGGCGACCGCGCTCGCGGGCAGCCCGAACGAGAAGCGAAGCGCGGTCACGTGCTGGAAGCGAAGCCTCGTCGCGAGGAGCCTGCCCAGCACGGTTCCCATCGCCCAGAGCGCGGCAGCCGTGATCGCGAGCAGCGCCGGGTACGCCTTGTCCACCTGCACCTCGAAGGGGGAGGGGAAGGCGATCAGCCAGACGCCCGCCAGTCCTCCGAACAGCAGCCACGCGTACTTCGGGTGCGGGCGCTCGCCCAGGATGAACCAGGCGCCTGCCACCGCGAAGAGCGGCTGGATCTTCTGCAGGACGACCGGCGTGACGGGGTCGCCGTGCACGAACGCCTGCGTGAAGAGGATCGTCGCGATCGCCGACGCCCCGACGCCGATCGCCGCGGCGGCCAGCACGTAGCGCGGTCCTGCGCGCATGACGGCGGCGAACGCCGCGGGGATCACCGGCAGCATGATCAGGACGAGCACGAGGTGCTCGCCGAAGACGATCGTCGCCGCCTCCGTCGACTCCGCGAGCGGCTTGCGTAGGAGCGCGTCCGTTCCCCACAGGGCTGCCGCGATCGCGATCAGGAACGCGCCCGGCACGGCGACGAGGCGTCCCATCATGGTCGCGGAGCCTAGCGCGGGGAGGGGGAGCCGTGCCCGCCGGCTCCCCCTCGGTCCGCCGCGGTCAGCCCTTCGGCGGAATGAGCACGCGGTTGATCACGTGGATGATTCCGTTGGAGGCCGCGATGTCGACCTTCGTGACGCGTGCGTTGTTCACGAAGACGCGGTTGCCCGTGACGCGGATCTTCACCGACGGTCCGGCGAGCGTCTTCGCCGACTTCAGCGTCACGACCGTCGACGACGGTGCCTTGCCGCTGATCACGTGGTAGAGCAGGACGCGCTTCAGCAGCTTCGGGTTCTTCTGCACGGCGCGGAGCGTCGACTTCGGAACCCGCTTGAACGCCGCGTCGGTCGGAGCGAGCACGGTCAGTTCGCCGGTTGCGAGCTCGTCCGCGAGCCCGGCCTTCGTCGCGAGCGCGAGCAGCGTCTTGAACGTGCCGGCCTGCTGGGCGGTCTGGACGATGTTCAGCTCGCCCTGGTTCGTCCGCGCCGGCGCGGCCGCGACGGCCGTCGCGGCCACCGTGACGGCGAGGGCGATGAGTGCAGTGAGCTTTTTCATGTTCTCTCCTCCTGAAGCCGCGCCGCTCAGGAGCGGGCGCCGGCGATTGCGGGATGGGTGCGGACGGCGCCGATCAGGCGGACCGCCGCGTAGACGCCGGCGGCGCCCACGGCGCCGTAGACGATCCGGCTGAGCGAGCTCGTCTCGCCGAAGTCGTTGCCGGTGATCGCGGCGACGAGGTCGAACTCTGCGAGCGCGACGAGGCCCCAGTTCAGGGCGCCGACGATCACGAGGACTGCTGCGAGTGCATCGATGGAACGCACGACCTACCTCCTTTGTCCAGGTTCTGTCCAGGCACCGTACATGCCCGCGGTAAGTCTTGTCAAACTTCTGTTCAAAGTCTGTACACTGAGGCCCGATGCGCGGCTATCTCCGGATCGGCGAGCTCGCCCGGCGCACCGGCGTGACGGAGCCGACGCTTCGTGCGTGGGAGCGGCGGTACGGCCTGCTCCGGCCGGAGCGCTCGGCCGGCGGGTTCCGGCTCTACTCCGACGAGGACGCTTTGCGCGTGCGTTCGATGCAGGAGCACCTCGACAGCGGCGTTGCCGCGTCGGAGGCGGCCGGGCTGGCGCTCGCGGCGCCACCGGGGGACGCTTCGCCGATCGAGTCGTTCGTGCGCGACCTCGCGTCGGCGCTCGACACGTTCGACGACGTTGCCGCGCAGGCGGCGCTCGACCGCGCGCTCGCGACGCTGAGCGTCGAGGCTGCGCTGCGCGACGTGCTCCTCCCGGTGATGAGCGACGTCGGCACGGGCTGGGAGGAAGACGAGTCGGTGATCGCGCGCGAGCACTTCGCGACGAACCTCGTGCGAGGGCGGATGCTCTCGCTCGCTCGCGGCTGGGATCTCGGCGCCGGACGGCGTGCACTGCTGGCGTGCGCGCCCGAGGAGATGCATGACATCGGGCTGATCGCGTTCGGCCTCGCGTTGCGCGCGCGCGGCTGGCGCATCACCTTCCTCGGCGCGGACACGCCGGTCGGCACGCTCGGGCAGGCGGCGGCGTTGACCGAGCCCGATCTCGTCGTCGTGAGCGCGTCGCGACCGGAGCGGCTCGAGCACGGCGAGCTCGGGAAGCTCGCCCGCGCACACCGGCTCGCGGTCGGCGGCCCGGGCGTGACGCAGGAGCTTGCGGAGCGGCTCGGGGCCGAGCTGCTCCCCGCGCACCCGCTCGACGCCGCCGGCGCGGTCTAGCGCTCCAGCTCGAGCAGGTCGTCGATCGTCTCGCGGCGGCGAACGACGCGTGCCTTTCCGTCGGCGACGAGCACTACGGCCGGTCGCGGCACGCCGTTGTAGTTCGACGCCATCGCCAGCGTGTACGCCCCCGTCGCGGGCACCGCGAGCAGGTCGCCGCGTCGCGGATCGGGGAGGTCGACCGCGTCGATGAGCACGTCGCCCGACTCGCAATGCTTGCCCGCCACCCGGAACGTGCCCGCGGCCGGCTCGTCGGCGCGGTTGGCGAGGAGCGCGGTGTACCGCGCGCCGTAGAGCTGCGGGCGCGGGTTGTCCGACATTCCACCGTCGACCGCGACGTAGCGGACGGTCTCGCTCGCCTGCTTGACGACGCCGACCTCGTACAGCGTGACGCCGGCCGGGCCGACGACGGAGCGCCCGGGCTCGAGGACCAGCTGCGGCATCGGGAGCTCGTGCAGCGCCCAGGCATGCTCGAGCTGCGCGCGCAACGCGCCGACGAACACGGTGATGTCGGGCGGCGCCGGATCGTCGAGCGACGTGCGGACGCCGAGCCCGCCGCCGAGGTCGACGATCTCGGGAGCCCACGCGAGCCGGCTTCGGCAGTCGGCGGCGAACGCCGCGAGCCAGTCGATCGTCATCCGCGCCGCGCCGACGTCGGTGAGCTGCGAGCCGATGTGCACGTGCAGGCCGAGCGGCCGCGCGCGCTCGATCGCCACGAGCGCCTGCTCCGAGCGGCAACCCGAACTTCGAGCCGCGCTGGCCGGTACGGATCGCCTCGTGCGTGTCCGCCTCGATGCCGGCGGTGACGCGCACGAGCGTGCGGGTCACGCCCGCCTCGCGCGCGCGGTCGACCTCGTCGAGCGCGTCGAGCACGACGAGCGCGTCAGCTTCGGCTGCCGCGCGGAGCTCCTCGTCGTCCTTGTTGTTCCCATGCACGACGAGCGACGCGCCCGCGATGCCGGCGCGCTCCGCGAACCGGAGCTCGCCGAGCGTCGCGACGTCGGCGCCGAAGCCCTCCTCCGCGAGCAGGCGCATCACCGCGACGTTCGGGAACGCCTTCGTGCCGTACGCGACGAGCGCGTCGGGCGCGGCGGTCTTGTAGGCGCGCGCCCTCGAGCGGATCGTCGCCTCGCAGAGCACGAGCAGCGGTGTCCCGTGCGTCCGCGCGAGCTCGCCTGCGCTGAGGCCGCCGAGCTCGAGCTCGCGCTGCCTGACGACTGCGGACTCGGGGAAGAGCTCGAGCATCGGCACGATTGTTCCCGGTTTGAGCAAGCGCTTCGTCCTCTCGCTCCCCGAGCGCCTCTTCAGAGCGCTCTTCGCCGCGCTCGGCGGCGCGGTCCACGAGTCCGCGGAGCTCCTCCTTCCACGGCTCGTACGGCGCTCACGGCTGTACGAGGTGACGGCCAAGAACCTCCTGCGCGTGGCGATCGAGCTCGTCGGCAGGGTCGAGGACTCGCCGACGGTCGAAGCGACCGCGCCGAAGGAGATCGCGATCCGGAAGGGCGTCGGGAACGTCGTCGAGCTCAGCTCGTTCGCGGCGTTCGGGTTCTCGCCTTTGTGGCTCCTCGCCGCGGCGAGCGACGTCGCCCGCGGCTCGCGCGTGTACCTCGGCGCGCTCGTGTCGGAGCTCGAGTCAGCGGGGGTGCTGTCGGCGGACGCGCACGTCGAGTCGCTCGACGAGCTGCTCGGCGTGCTCGAGCGCGGCGCCGGGCGCACCGCGCTCCTTGTCGACCTGCCGCCGCTCGAGCTCGCAGAGCTCCGCCGGTCGGCTGCCGAGCTGCGGGCGGAGGCCGAGTCGCTCCCGAGCCGGGAGGAGCTGGCCGCGGTGTTCGCCGCGCTCCAGCAGGAGGCCCGGCGTGAGGATCGGTCGCTGCTCGAGGTCTCGAACGGGCTCGGTCTCGCGTTCCTCCTCTCGGCGCGGAACGTCGGGCGCGACCACCTCGTCGTCCCGTTCGCCGAGGACTGGGAGCCGCTGCGGCTCGAGGGCTTCGGCGACTACGCGCGCCGGGTCGGCACGCCGTACGGGCGGGCGGTCGGCGGGCACTTCGATCGGGAGCAGGAGACGCACACCGAGCGGCTCCTCACACGGTTCAGTCGCGAGGCCACCAATCCTCGACGTTGATCGCGTCGCCGGGGCCTCCCGGCGCGCCGATCGCGATGATCTCGGCGCCCTCCGGGCCCGCCTCCAGCCCGCGCATCGTGTCCTTGTGGACGCGGATCACGTCCCACGGCCCGAGCTCGTGGACCTCGTCCTCGACCTTGAACCGGAGACTGCCGTTCACGACGACGTACATCTCCTCCTGCGTCTTGTGTTTGTGGCCCCAGGGGACGCGGAGGTTCGGCGCGAGGCGCTGGTACGTGATCCCGATCATCTCCGCGTCGAGCGCGACGCGCGCGAAGCGCGCCTCGAGGTCGGGCGAGAGGCCGAACTTCGGCGCCTGGTCCTCGACCTCTTTCAGGTTGGCGATCGTGTATCCGCTCATGGCGACCATTCTGTCGCCTTGCTACATTCACGAGCAAGATGAGAAGGGAGCTGCTTCTCTAGCGCAGGGAGCCACGCGGCGAGACGCCGTGCCGACTCTCAACGGCCTCGCGAGAGGCCGTTTTCGTCTCTGGACATGGACCGTTACGACCCACACGCGATCGAGGCCAAGTGGCAGGAGATCTGGGAGGCCGAGAAGGCCTTCGAGGTCTCGAACGAGCCCGTCGAGCCGAAGTCGTACGTGCTCGAGCAGCTGCCGTACCCGTCCGGCTCGCTGCACATGGGCCACATGCTCGTCTACACGATCGGGGACGTCGTCACGCACTTCCGCCGGCGGAACGGCTGCGCGGGTCATGCACCCGATGGGTTTCGACTCGTTCGGCCTGCCCGCCGAGAACGCCGCGATCCGCGAGGGCGCGCCACCCGCGCGAGACCGTCGAGCGGAACATCGAGAACATCAAGCGCTCGATGAAGCGCATCGGCTGGGCGATCGACTGGTCGCGCGAGCTGTCCACGCACGACCCGCGCTACTACCGCTGGCAGCAGTGGCTCTTCCTGCGCTTCTTCGAGCAGGGGCTCGCGTACCGAAAGGCGGCGCCGGTCAAGTGGTGCCCGCACGACCAGACCGTGCGTCGCGAACGAGCAGGTGACGGCCGACGGACGCTGCGAGCGCTGCGGAACGCTCGTCGAGTCGCGGTTGATGGAGCAGTGGTTCTTCCGGATCACCGACTACGCGCAGGCGCTGCTGGACGACCTCGAGACGGTCGACTGGCCCGAGTCGATCAAGGCGCGCCAGCGCAACTGGATCGGGCGCTCGGACGGGGCGGAGATCGTCTTCCGCCTCGAGGAGCTCGACGTCGACGTGCCCGTGTTCACGACCCGCCCCGACACGCTGTTCGGCGCGACGTTCTTCGTGCTCGCGCCCGAGCACGAGCTCGTCGCGCGCCTGGCGGAGGCGGCGGAGAACGGGGACGAGATTCGTGAGTACGTCCACCGCGCGGCCGCGAAGAAGACCGAGGAGCGCGCGGCGGCGAAGGAGAAGACCGGTGTCTTCACCGGCTTTCACATCGTGAACCCCGTCAACGGCGAGCGAATGCCGGTGTACGTCGCGGACTACGTGCTGACCGACTACGGCACCGGCGCGATCATGGCGGTGCCGGCGCACGACGAACGCGACTTCGAGTTCGCACAGACGTTCGGGCTCGACGTCCGCGCCGTGATCAAGCCGCGCGACGGGGAGGTCGACGAGTTGCCGTACGTGTCCTCGTCGGATGACGACGTGCTCGTGAACTCGGGCGAGTTCGACGGGCTGCCGGCGCCGGAAGGCGGTCGCAGGATCGTCGAGAGGCTGGCGGCGGACGGACGCGGCCGGTTCGCGATCAACTACCGCCTCCGAGACTGGGGCTGGTCGCGCCAGCGCTACTGGGGCTGCCCGATCCCCGTCGTGTACTGCGAGAAGGACGGGATCGTCCCGGTGCCCGAGAGCGAGCTGCCGGTCGTGCTCCCGGACGTCGAGGACTACAAGCCGCAGGGAATTCCTCCGCTCGCGCAGGCCGAGGACTGGGTCAACGTGCCGTGTCCGCGGTGCGGTGAACCGGCGAAGCGGGAGACCGAGACGATGGACACGTTCGTCGACTCGGCCTGGTACTTCCTACGCTATTGCGACCCGCACGACGAGCAGGCGCCGTGGGACCGTGCGGTCGTCGACTACTGGAATCCTGTCGACCTCTACATCGGCGGCGTCGACCACGCGACGATGCACATGATCTACGCGCGCTACTTCGTCAAGGTCCTGAACGACCTCGGCATGCTCGGGTTTCGCGAGCCGTTCGGGGCGTTCTACTCGAACGGTTGGGTGACGTTCGGGAAGACGAAGATGTCGAAGCGCGCGGGGAACGTCGTCGGGCCCGACGACTTCGTCGCCCAGTACGGCGCCGACCCCGTTCGCCTGAACATCCTGTTCATCGGCCCGGCCGATCAGGACATGGAGTGGACCGAGGAGGGCGTCGAGGGGATGACGCGGTTCGTGCGGCGGCTGTGGCGGATCGTGAACGAGGTCGCGGCCGAGGCCCCGAGCGGGGAGCGAGGGCGGTGGGCCGCTCGCGCGGAAGGCGCACGCGACGATCGCGAAGGTGACCGACGACATCGGGCGGCGGTTCGCGTTCAACACCGCCATCTCGGCCGTGATGGAGCTGACGAACGAGCTGTCGCGGGACACGCGCGGCGCCGACTCGCGGTTCGCAGCCGAGACGGCCGTCTCGCTGATCCAGCCGTACGCGCCGCACCTGGCCGAGGAGCTCTGGCAGCGGCTGGGGCACGAGCGGCTGTGGGAGCAGCCGTGGCCTGTCGCCGACGAGTCGATGCTCGAGCGCGACACGTTCGAGCTCGTGATCCAGGTGAACGGGAAGGTGCGAGACCGGCTTCAGGTCTCCGCGGACTCGTCCGAGGAGGAACTGGT
The DNA here is from genome assembly GCA_963791205.1 of uncultured Actinomycetes bacterium. GTDB lineage: Bacteria > Actinomycetota > Thermoleophilia > Gaiellales > Gaiellaceae > JACCTU01. The sequence goes on along the minus strand of CAWBRK010000012.1, from coordinate 105,235 downwards.
CGCGGCGGCGCGGTCCTCCGAGCGCGTGCGCTCGTTCCTCGACGGCGCGGAGGTGCGGCAGACGATCGTCGTCCCACGCAAGCTCGTGAACCTCGTCGTCGGGGCGAACGGGAAGAACTGACACACGCTCGGGACGAAGTCGTCACACACGTGTGACGCTTCTGTCGCCAGTCTTGGCGACATGCCGGAGATCGAGATCTCGCGCGGTCGTGCGCTTGCGGCTGCGGGCGCACTGCTCGTCGTGCTCGTGCTGGCCGGGCGGTTCGTGCTCGGCGCGGGGACGGCGTCGTCGGGCGGGGGAGACGCCGCCGACGTCGTCGCGCAGCCGCTGCGTGCCGAGGCCGCGCCGCCGGTCGTCGTGCACGTGGTCGGCGCGGTACGCGAGCCCGGGCTGTATCAGCTCGGTCGCGGGAAGCGCGTGGCCGATGCGGTCGAGCTCGCCGGCGGTGCGACGGGCAAGGCCGACCTCGCGCTGATCAACCTCGCGGCGCCGGTCGCGGACGGGCAGCAGATCGTGGTGCCGGCGCGGGCGCCGCCGGTGGCTGCCGGCGGAGCCGGTGGCGACGGCGGCGGCCAGGCCGCGGCCGGCCCCGTGCACCTGAACACGGCCACGATCGAGCAGCTGGACGAGCTTCCCGGCGTCGGGCCGGTCACCGCGCAGAAGATCGTCGATTACCGCGAGCAGCATGGGGCGTTCACGTCGGTGCGCGAGCTCGACGCGATCCCCGGCATCGGGCCGGCGCGCCTCGCGCAACTGTCGGAGCTGGTCGCGCCGTGATCTCGGACGTCCTCGCGCGGCGGCGCGCGCATCTGCTCGGCGGCTCGTGTGCCGCGGGCCTCTCCGCTGCGACGGTCGCGCGGGTCGGCTCGCTCGCGATCCTCGTCGCCGTCGCCGCGGTGGCGTCGACGGCGCTCGTCGCCCGTGACCCGGCGCGACTGGTGCTCCTCACCGCGGCGCTCTTCGTAAGCGGCTGGTGGTGGGGAAGCGCACGGCTGGACGCGATCGACCACAGCGTGCTTGCGCCGGAGGTCGGCGCGTACGGCGACGCTCTCGCGGTCGTCACGGCTCCGGCGCGGCGGACACCGTACGAGGTGCGCGTCCCCGCCCGCGTGCTGCGGTTCCGGGAGCGCGACGTCTCGGAGACGGTGCAACTCGAGCTGCCGCCGGCGCGCGCACCTCCTCAGGGCGCTGTGCTGTCGCTCTTCGCCGAGGTCGTCGAGCCCGAGCACGACGAGGACTTCGACGAGCGCACGTTCCTGCGACGTCGCGGCGTGCACGTCATCCTGCGCGCCCGCGACTGGCGGATCGTCGGCAGCCGAGGCGGAATCGGCGGTTTCGCCGATCGGCTCCGGCGGACGCTCGTACGCGGCCTCGACGGGCTGACGGGTGAGCGCCGCGCGGTGCTCGCCGGCGTCGTGCTGGGCGAGGACGAAGGGCTGAGCGAAGGACTGCGGGACGCGTTCCGGACCTCCGGCCTCTACCACCTGCTGGCCGTCTCGGGCCAGAACGTCGCGCTGCTCGCGACCGGCATCGTCCTGTTCGGCGTGGCTCGTCCGCCTTCCCCGGCTCGCCATCGAGCTCACGACGATCGCGGCGATCGGCGGGTACGTGCTCGCGGTCGGCTGGCAGCCGTCGGTCGTGCGCGCGGGTGTGGCCGGCGGCCTGGCGTCGATCGCCTGGCTCGCCGCACGCGAACGCGATCCGCTGGTGGCTGCTCCTCGCGGGTGCGATCGTCCTGCTCGCGTGGAGCCCCTACTCGATGCTCGAGCCGGGCTTCCAGCTCTCGTTCGCCGCGGTGACGGCGATCTTCGCGGGAGCCCCCGGCTGCTCGCGCGGCTCGAGGGGTACCCGCGTCCCGAAGCCGCTCGCGATCGTCGTCGCGATCTCGACCGCGTGCGGCGTCGCGACCGCGCCGATCCTCTGGCTGCACTTCGGCGCGGTCCCGCTCTACTCGGTGATCGCGAACGCGCTCGCAGCGCCGGTGGTCGGGTTCCTGCTCGGCCTGGCGCTCGTCGCGGGGCTGCTCGTCCCCGTGGCTCCGTCGGCAGCGTTCGCGCTCGCCTGGGTCGACGGCTGGCTCGCCGCGTACCTCGTCGGCTGTGCTCGGTTGGTCGCGCGTCTTCCCTTCGCCCAGCTCACGTCCGGCCGGGCGCTGCTCGTGGTCGCCGGCGATGCCAGCGTTCGCCCTGATCGTCGCCCGCCTTCGGGCGCCGCGCGCGCTCAGGGCGCTCGTCCTCCTCGGCATCGCGTCGACCGCGCTCGTCGCATGGACGTCGCGGGCGGCCCGCGACCCTCCGCCGCCGCCGAACGGGCTCCGCGTCACCTTCCTCGACGTCGGCCAAGGAGACGGCACGCTCGTCGAGGCTCCCGGCGTCCGCATGCTCGTCGACCAGGGCCCGCCCGAGGCACGCATCGCGGACCAGCTCCGCAGCATGGGCGTCCGGAGCCTCACCGCGCTCGTCCTCACGCACCCCCAGCGCGATCACGTCGGCGGAGCCGCCGATGTCCTGCGGAACCTCCGAGTCGGATTCGTGCTCGACCCGCGGCTGCCGACGAGCGGACCCGGATGAGCGCGCCGCGATGGCCGAGGCGCGGAGCCGTCACGTGCGCCTCGTCGCGGCGCGTGCCGGACGCTCGTTCCGTCTCGGGCCGCTGCGAGTGCAGGTCCTCTGGCCGGACGGGCCGGGCTACCCGGGCGAGGATCCGAACCAGCGCGCGATCGTCCTCGTCGTCACCTACGGCCGCGTCGACGTTCTCCTCACCGCGGACGCGGAGTCCGACGTCACGCTGCCGCTGAATCCGCCGCCCGTCGAGGTGCTGAAGGTCGCGCACCACGGCTCGGCCGACGACGGGCTCCGCGAGCTCCTCGAGCGAACCCGTCCCGAGGTCGCCGTCATCTCGGTCGGCCTCGGAAACGACTATGGCCACCCGACGCCGTCGACGCTGCGTGCCCTCGAGCACGAGCCGGGGCTCGACGTCTACCGCACCGATCTGGACGGACGCGTGACCCTCGAGTCGGACGGAAGCCGGATCTGGATCCGGTCGGAGCGCTGAGTAGGCTTGTCGCGTGGCGGAGGACCTGAAGCCGGTCTACCTGCTGACCGGCTCCGACCGGCCGAAGATCGAGCGCGCGGTCCGAGCGCCTGCGCGACCGCTTCGGCGCCGAATCGGTCGAGCTCCTCCATGCGGCCGATGTCACCGGCCCCGATGCCGTCGCGGCCTGCAACTCGCTCGGCCTCTTCGGCGGCGAGCGCCTGGTGCTCGTCGAGGAGGTCGAGCGCTGGAAGGCCGACGACGCGAAGGCGGTCGGCGCGTACGCCGCCGACCCTGCGCCGGGCGCCGTTCTCGGGCTCGTCGCCGGCGAGCTCCGCAAGGACTCGACGCTGAAGAAGACGATCGCGAAGGCCGGCGAGGTGCTCGTCTACGACGTCGACCGCAAGAAGATCGTCGACTGGCTCGTCCAGCAGTTCGCCGCGAACGACGTCAAGGTCAACCGCGACTTCGCGCGCTCCGTCGTCGACGCCGTGGTGCCGGAAGGGCTCGAGCCCGACCTGTACCACCTGGCGAACGAGGTCGCGAAGCTCTCGACCTGGGCCGGCGGCAAGCCGCTCGAGTGGGACGCGGTCCGCGACCTCGTCGTCCCGTTCGGCGAGATGCCGTCGTTCGCGCTCACCGACGCGTGGGGGCGGCGCGACGTGGCCGCGGTGCTCGCGGCGGCCGAGGCGTCGTTCGAGCGCGAGGCCTCACCGCGCCGGGACGTCGCGCCGCGACTCGTCGGTGCGCTCGCGCGCCACCTCGCGCGCATCCAGGAGTGCAAGCGCCTGCTCGCCGAGGGCCACTCGAGCTCCGAGATCGCGTCGCGCCTCAAGCGGCATCCGTACTACGTGCAGAAGCTCGTCCGCCAGGCGGAGGCGTTCACGGAAGACGAGCTGCGCGACGCGGCCGTCAGGCTCGCCGAGCTCGACCACGCGCTCAAGGGCGGGTCGCGTCTCTCCGGAGATCTCGAGCTCGAGCGAGCGCTCGTCGACGTCACGGCCGGCCGCGACGGACGCGTCGCGGTCGCCTAGGAAGAGGCGCCCGAGACGATCTTCGCCGCCTGCGCCTTCTTGCGCGAGGCGGTGTTCTTGTGGAGCGCGCCGCGCGAGGCCGCGCGGTCGATCAGGCGGACGAGCTCGCGATGCTCCGTCGAGACCTCGTCGGCCTTCCCGTCCTGCACCGAGCGCTCGAGTCGCTTCGTCAGCGTCTTGATCGTCGAGCGATAGCGCAGGTTCTCGACCCGCTGACGGGCTGCGATCCGGACGCGCTTCTTCTGCTGCTTGATGTTCGCCATTGCGTGAAAACGCCCGCAAGGCGGGCGGCAGGATGGTAGCAGGCGCCCTCGTATACTCGCCGCGTGGAGGCGCGCCAGGGCCGCCGGCTTGCGTGGTCCGCGGCGATCTTCTCGATTGCGACGGGCATCTCACGCGTCCTCGGTCTGATCCGGGACGTCATCGCCTCTTACTACTTCGGCGCCCGCGGGCCGATCAACGCGTTCACCGTCGCATTCCAGATCCCGAACCTGATCCGGATCCTCGTCGGCGACGCCGCGCTCTCGGGCGCCTTCGTCCCGGTCTTCAACGAGCTGCTCGAGAAGGGCGATCGCGCACGCGCATGGCGCGTCGCGTCGACCATCCTCTGGCTCCTCATTCTCGTGCTGACCGCGGTGACGGCCGTCTTCATCCTGCTCGCGCCGGTGATCATGCCGCCGCTCACGAAGGAGTACGACGACCTCGCCGTCACGCTCTCGCAGATCCTCTTCCCGATCGTCGTGCTCCTCGGCGCGTCCGGGATCGTCGTCGGCATCCTCAACACATACGGGCACTTCTCGATCCCCGCGCTGACGCCGGTCGCGTGGAACATCGTGATCATCCTCGGCCTCGTGCTCGGCGTCCCGCGCGCGGACACGGCGGACGGCGAGCTCTACATCTACGCGGCGTCGATCGTGCTCGGCACGGTCGTTCAGGTGCTTGCTGCCGCTGCCGTGGCTGCGTGGGTTGGACGGACGGCTGCGGGTCGTCATCGACTACCGCGACCCGGCGGTCTGGCGTGTGTTCAAGCTCATGATCCCGGTGACGGTCAGCCTCGGGCTGATCAACCTCAACGCCGTCATCGGAACGTTCGTCGCCTCCGCGCTGATCGACCCGACGATCGCGCCGACCGCGATCGACCGCGCGTTCCGCATCTACATGCTCCCGCAGGGGATGTTCTCGGTCGCGGTCGCGACGGTGCTCTTTCCGACGCTCTCGCGACTGGTCGCGCGCGCCGACATGGTCGCGTTCCGCGCGACCGTCGCCGAGGGTCTGCGGCAGATCGCGTTTCTGCTCGTCCCGGCAAGCGTCCTCTGCGCGGTGCTCGCCGAGCCTCTCGTCCGGATCGTCTACCAGCGCGGGGAGTTCACGGCGGACCAGACCCCGATCGTCGCGAGTGCGCTCGCCGCGTTCTCCCTCGGGCCTCACCTTCAACGGGATGATGCTGCTGCTGAACCGGGCCTTCTTCGGGCTCCAGCTTCCGCGGATTCCGACGCTGGTGGCCGGCGCGAACCTCGCCTTCAACACCGCGCTCTACCTCGTGCTCTACCCCGTGGGGGTCTGGGGCGTGCCGCTGGCGATCTCGATCGCGAACATCGCCGGCGCCGCGGCGCTCGTCGTCCTGCTCCAGCGTCAGGTCGGCGGGCTCGAACTGCGGCGCTCCACCGATGCGTTCCTCCGGATCACGGCTGCGTCCGCGGCGCTCGGCGCCGTCTCGTATGCGGTCTGGTGGGTGCTCGACGACGTGTTCGGCCGCAGCTTCCTCGGGCAGGTCGTGTCGGTCGGGCGGCGGGGTCGCGGCCGGTGGCCTGGTGTACCTCGTCGCGTGCCGCGCACTCGGGGTGCGCGAGATGCAGACGCTACTCTCGTTGCGGGCGCGCTTCCGGCGCTCGTGACGCCATGGACCAGAGCCGCATCCGCAACTTCTCGATCATCGCCCACATCGACCACGGGAAGTCGACGCTGGCCGACCGCATCCTGGAGCTGACGAACGCGGTCTCCAAGCGTGAGATGCGGGAGCAGGTGCTCGACTCGATGGAGCTCGAGCGCGAGCGCGGGATCACGATCAAGGCCCAGGCGGTCCGGGTGACCTGGAAGGGCCACGAGCTCAACCTCATCGACACACCAGGGCACGTCGACTTCACCTACGAGGTCTCGCGCTCGCTCCAGGCATGCGAAGGCGCGCTCCTCGTCGTCGACGCGGCGCAAGGAACCGAGGCGCAGACGCTCGCGAACGCGTATCTCGCGATCGAGAACGAGCTCGAGATCGTGCCGGTCGTGAACAAGATCGACCTGCCGCAGGCTGACCCCGACACCGTCGCGAGCGAGGTCGCCGAGCTCATCGGCGACTCGCCGGACCGCGTGCTGCGCATCTCCGCGAAGACCGGCGACGGCGTCCCCGAGGTGCTCGACGCTGTGATCGAACGGATCCCCGCGCCTCGCGGCGACCCGGCTGCGCCGGCCCGCGCACTCATCTTCGATTCGTCCTACGACCAGTACCGCGGCGTCGTCGCGTTCGTGCGAGTCATCGACGGTGTGTTCCGCCCGCGCGAGCGCCTGCGCGCGATGGCGCTCGGCACGCGCTTCGAGGCGCAGGAGATCGGCTTCATGTCGCCGGCGATGCGTGCGGTAGGCGAACTCACCGCCGGGGAGGTCGGCTACGTGATCACGGGCCTGAAGGACGTCTCCGAGCTTCGCGTCGGCGACACGCTGACGACAGAGGCGAACGGCGCGAGCAAGCCGCTGCCGGGGTACAAGGACGTCGAAGCCGATGGTGTTCGCCGGGCTCTTCCCGACGGAGTCGGACGACTACCCGGAGCTTCGCGACGCGCTCGAGAAGCTGAAGCTGAACGACGCGGCGCTCTTCTACGAGCCCGAGACGTCGCAGGCGCTCGGGTTCGGCTTCCGCTCCGGCTTCCTCGGCCTGCTGCACATGGAGATCGTGCGCGAGCGGCTCGAGCGCGAGTTCGACCTCGACCTCCTCGTCACCGCGCCGAACGTCGCCTACCGCGTGCAGCACCGCACCGGCGAGTGGCGCGAGGTGCACAGCCCGGCCGACATGCCGGACGAGTTCGACGAGGCCGAGGAGCCGTACGTCAAGGCGTCGATCATCGTCCCGAAGGAGTACGTCGGCCCCGTGATGGAGCTGAACAACGAGCGCCGCGGCAAGTTCGACCACATGGAGTACCTCTCGCCCGAGCGCGTTCACCTGACCTACGAGCTGCCGCTCGCGGAGATCGTGCTCGACTACTACGACCAGTTGAAGTCGCGGACGCGCGGCTACGCGAGCTTCGACTACGACTACATCGGGTTCCGGCCGGGTCAGCTTGTTCGCGTCGACGTGCTCGTTGCCGGCGAGAGCGTCGACGCCCTCTCGCTGATCGTCCACCGCGAGTTCGCGTACGACCGGGGACGAGCACTCGTCGAGCGCCTGCGCGAGGAGATCCCGCGCCAGATGTTCGACGTGCCGATCCAGGCCGCGATCGGGTCGCGCGTGATCGCGCGCGAGACGGTCAAGGCGCGACGCAAGGACGTGCTCGCGAAGTGCTACGGCGGCGACATCACGCGCAAGCGGAAACTGCTCGAGAACCAGAAGAAGGGGAAGAAGCGGATGAAGCAGGTCGGCGCGGTCGAGGTGCCGCAGGAGGCGTTCCTCGCCGTGCTCAACATCGGGCAGGACGGGCGCAAGTCGAGCGGCGTCCGCCATCTCTACGTCCACCTGCCGTTCTGCGCGCACCGCTGTGGCTACTGCGACTTCGTGACGGTGACCGGGCACGGGGAGGAGCACGGCTCGTACGTCGATGCGCTTCTGAGCGAGCTCGAGCGCGAGCGCGGTCTGCTGGCCGAGCCGCTCTCGACGATCTTCCTCGGCGGCGGCACGCCGACGTTCACCGAGCCCGACGCGCTCGAGCGGCTGCTCGCAGCGCTCCCGTCCGCGGACGAGGTGACCGTCGAGGCCAACCCCGAGACGGTCACGCCCGAGCTGGCCGCGTTGCTGTCGCGAAACCGTGTCAATCGTGTGTCACTCGGCGCACAAACGTTCCACACCGCTCTTCTGGACGTGCTGGAGCGGCGAGCCGGGCCGGACGATGTCGTGCGCGCGTTCTACCGTCTTCGTGATGCCGGATTCGACAACATCAACCTCGATCTCCTCTACGGGATTCCGGGGCAGAGCGCCGCCGACCTCGAGCGCGACCTCGACCAGGCACTGACCCTCGCGCCCGAGCACCTCTCGGTGCTACGAGCTCGAAGCGAAGCCGGGCACTCGCTTCACGCACGCGCACGGAGCCGAGCTCGAGCGCCAGGCCGAGGCGATGGAGGACTACTTCGAGCGCGTCGTCGATCGGCTGACCGACGCGGGGTACCGATGGTACGAGACGGCCAACTTCTGCCGGAGCGGCTCGGCCGCGGGCGGACGCGACCTGCGGGCGTGGCACAACCTCGGGTACTGGGAGGGCCGCGACTACCTCGGCCTCGGGATCGGCGCGTTCTCGACGGTCGCCGGCCGGCGCTGGCGGAACACACCGCGGCTGTCCGCGTACCTGAGGTCGCTCGGGTCGGGCGAGGCGCCGCCGCGAGAGGTCGAAGTTCTGGACGAGGCGACGCGCCTGCGCGAACAACTGATGCTGGGCCTGCGGCTCGACGAGCCTCTGCCGATCGCGGCAGTCGGGCCGGCGCTCGACCAGGACGCGGTCGAACGGCTCTCGGCGCTCGGGCTCGTGCGACGGGAGGCCGGAACGCTCGCGCTGTCCGACCGTGGCAGGTTCCTCGGCGGCCGCGTGACCGCCGAGCTGCTCGCGTAAAATTCCTGCAAATGAGCAGCGTCGGCTCATCCGAGCTCACGTCGCGGCAGCGCGAGGTGCTCCGGCGCGTCGTCGAGGACTTCGTCGCCACCGGCGAGCCCGTCGGGTCGAAGTCCCTCGTCGAGCGGAGCGGTCTCAAGGTTTCGCCGTCGACGGTGCGCGCCGAACTCGCCGAGCTCGAGCACCTCGGGCTGCTCACCCACCCGCACACCTCGGCAGGGCGCGTCCCGACGGAGGAGGGCTACCGCTACTACGCGCGCGTGCTTCTCACTGAGCCGGAGCCGCGCCCATCGGAGCTCGGCCTCGAGCTCGCAGTTCAGAACGAGGTCGAGGTGGCGCTCCAGCAGACGACGGAGATGCTCTCGGAGATGACGAGGCTCCTCGCGCTCGTCTCGGCACCGCCGCTCGAGGCAGCGACGGTCAGGCACGTCGAGGTGCTCCTGCTCCAGCCGAACGTCGCGATGGTGGTCGTCATCACGTCGAGCGGCGGCGTGTCGAAGCGGATCTTCTCGACGCCGGAGCCGATCGACACCGGCCTGGTGATGTGGGCAGCGGAGTACCTGAACGAGAGCGCCGTCGGCCTCCAGCTCGGCACGCGAACGCTTCGCCGGCGCTTCGACGACCCCGGCCTCCCGGCGCGTGAACGCGGCTTCCTCGCGCTGGTGCGGCCGGCGTTCGCCGAGCTCGAGCACGAGGAGCAGCGACTCTTCGTGGGCGGCGCGGCAGGGCTGCTCGGCGAGGTCCGCCAGGACGAACTCGAGGCGATCATGCGCGCGCTCCAGCTCCTCGAGCGGCGCGCGGCGGCGCTCGAGGTCATCGGCCGCTCGCTGCACTCGCCGCGGACGTTCGTGCGCGTGGGCGGCGAGCTCCAGGACCCTGCGCTGAGCCACGTCGCGCTCGTCGGCGCGGGCTACGGCCTGCGAACGCGAACGCTCGGGTCGGTCTCGCTCCTCGGCCCCGTCCGGATGGACTACGAGAAGGCGATCCGCTCGGTGCGCTCCGCCGCGTTCGAGTTGTCGCGCTTCGTGGAGGGTGTCTTCGAGGACAACTGACGTCGGAGCTACGCTGAGCCAGTGGCGACGACGCGCGACTACTACGAGCTTCTCGGCGTCTCGCGGGACGCCGACGACGCCGAGCTGAAGCGTGCGTTCCGGCGCAAGGCGCGCGAGCTCCACCCCGACGTCTCCGACGCCGTGGACGCGGAGGAGCGCTTCCGCGAGGTCGTCGAGGCCTACGAGGTGCTCTCGAAGTCCGAGACTCGCGAGCTTCTACGACCGCTTCGGCCACGCGGGGCTGCAGGGCGGCGGGTTCAGACCGTCGCAGTTCGACTTCGGCAGCCTGACGGATCTCTTCTCCGCGTTCTTCGGCGAGGATCTCTTCGGCGCCGGCGGGCGTCCGCGCCGGGCCCGCGGCCGCGACGTCGCGGCGGAGGTCGAGATCGAGCTCGTCGACGCAGCGACGGGGTCGAGCCGCGACGTCCCGTTCGACGTCGTCGTCGCGTGCGCGCGCTGCGGAGGCGACGGCGCCGAGCCTGGCACCGGAACACGCGTCTGCGACACCTGCAGCGGCACCGGCCGGCTGCAGCAGGTCAGCCGCAGCGTGTTCGGCGAGTTCGTCCGCACGCAGGCGTGCCCGCAGTGCGGCGGCGACGGCCGCGTCGTCGAGCATCCCTGCGAGGACTGCAACGGGTCGGGGCGCTCGGTCGAGCGAAAGAGCGTCGCGGTCGACATCCCGGCCGGCATCCACGACGGACAGCGGATCCGACTCTCGGGCGCCGGGCACGCGGGCAGCCTCGGCGGTCCCGCGGGCGATGTCTACGTACGCGTCCGGGTGAAGCGTGACGAGCGGTTCGTCCGCGAGGGCGACGACGTCTACTCGACGATCGACCTCACGATCACCGAGGCGGCGCTCGGGACGACGCGCACGATCGAGACGCTGGACGGGGAGGTCGCGCTCACCCTCGACGCGGGCACGCAGCCCGGCGAGATCCGCGTGCTGAACGGCCGCGGCATGCCTGTCCTGCAAGGCTTCGGCCGCGGCGCGCATCGCGTGCTCGTCAACGTCGTCGTGCCGCGACACCTGAGCGACGAGCAGCGCGGCCTGCTCGAAGAGTTCGGCCGCTCGACCGGCGACGAGAACTACCGGCCGGACGAAGGCTTCTTCGAGAAGCTGAAGAGCGCCTTCCGCTGAGCGGCCTCCGCCGGGTCGCGGTGCGTGTGCCGCTCGAGCGCGCGGAGGAGGCGCGCGCGCTCATGCTCGAGCTCGCGCCCGAAGGCTTCGAGGAGCGGGAGCGCGGGCACGAGCTCGAGCTCGCCGCGTACACCGACGGACTCGGCGGATCCCGGATCGCGCGCGCGTTCGGCGCCGCACAGGAGGACGACGTCCCCGAGGACTGGGCCGAGCGCTGGCGGACGTTCCACCGACCCGCGCGGGCAGGCCCGTTCTGGATCGGCCCGTCGTGGGAGGGCGCGCCTGACGACGCGGTCGCAATCGTCATCGACCCCGGGCTCGCGTTCGGGACGGGTGCACACCCGACCACGCGGCTCTGCCTCGAGCTGTTGGCCGAGGTGCCGCTCGGCAGCCTCCTCGACGCGGGCTGCGGCTCCGCCGTGCTCTCTGTCGCCGCGGCCAAGCTCGGGTTCGCGCCGGTGCTCGCCGTCGACGACGACCCGTATGCGATCGAGACGGCCCGGTCGAACGCGGCAGCGAACGAGGTCGACATCGAGGCCTCGCTGCTCGATGTCACCCACGACGACCTGCCCGAGACCGACGTGGCGGTCGCGAACATCGCGCTGGCGACCGTCGAGTCGCTGGCGGCGCGCGTCGACGCGCGGGAGCTGATCGTCTCCGGCTACCTCGAAGCCGACTCGCCGCGACTCGAGTCGTGGGCGCACGTCGAGCGACGAACGCTCGACGGATGGGCCGCGGACCGCTTCACACGCCGCGTGTAGGGGTTGCATACGATCACGCCGTGGCGACGTTCACCGTCCGCTTTCTCGGCTGCAAGGTGTCACACACCGACGCGCAGGACGTGCGCGAGCGGCTGCTCCGCGACGGTCACGATGAGGTCGACAGCGGGGCAGACGTCGCGGTGGTCAACACCTGCTGCGTCACGAACGAAGCCGTTTCCAAGTCGCGGAAGGAGGCTGCGCGAGCCGCACGCACTCACAGCCGCGTCTACGTCACCGGCTGCGGCGCGAACCTGGACGGCGACGCGTTCGCGGGGCTGCCGCCGAACGTGGTCGTCGTCGCGCGCACGAGCGAGGAGACGCCTGTCGTCGTCGCGCGCGATGTCGGCGCGCTCGGCTGCGTCCAGGCCGATGCGCGGCTCGAGCGGATCCGCGCGTTCGTGAAGATCCAGGACGGCTGCAGCTTCTCGTGCAACTTCTGCGTCATCCCGCTCGTGCGCGGCGGGAGCCGGAGCCGCAGCGCCGACGCCGTCCTCGTGGAGATCCGGCGGCGCGTCTCGCAGGGGCACCGCGAGGTCGTCCTGACCGGCATCAACCTCGGTTGCTACCGCGACCGCGAGGCCGGCTACGACCTCGCGCGCCTCGTGCGAGAGGTCGGTGCCACGCCGGGCCTGGCGCGTCTGCGTCTCTCGTCGATCGAGGTGAACCACGTCGACGAGCGGCTGGAGCGCGCACTGCGCGAGACGCCGAACGTCGCGCACCATCTGCACGTCCCGCTCCAGTCGGGCGACGACGACGTGCTCCGGGCGATGGCGCGGCGCTACACGGCCGCCACCTACCTGCGACGGCTCGAGCGTTTCGCCGACTTCAACCTCACGACCGACGTGATCGTCGGGTTCCCCGGCGAGGACGACGATGCGTTCTCCAACACCCTGCGCGTCGTCCGCGAGGCGGGTATCTCGAAGGTGCACGTGTTCCCGTACTCGCCTCGACCAGGCACGGCGACTGCGGCGCTCGACGTGGTCCCGTCGCAGGTGAAGAAGGAGCGCGGTGCGCGTCTGCGCGAAGCCTCCCACCGGGCCGAGCTCGCGCACTGGCACAGGAAGCTGGGCTCGGACGACACCGTCCTCGTCGACCGGCCCGGCCGCGGCTACGGCGACGACTACTCCCCGTGGCTCGTCGATGCGCCTGTCGGCTCGCTCGTGCGCGTCCGGGCCGAGACCGCGACGGAGGAGGGGATCCTCGCTGCCTGACGACTGTCTCTTCTGCCGGCTGTACCGCGAGGGCGACCACGTTCGCAGCGCCGATGGGTTCGTCGCCATCCGCGACATCGCGCCCAAGGCGCCGACCCATCTGCTCGTCATCCCCGAGCAGCACATCGACACCTTCAGGGACATTCACGAGCTCGACCCCGACCAGGCGAAGCGGCTGCTCGAGTTCGTCGCGGACACGGCCAAAGAGGCGGGGCTCGAGGACTACCGCGTCGTCGTCAACGTCGGGCCTGGCGCGGGGCAGACGGTCTTCCACCTGCACTGGCACATCCTCGGAGGGCGGCAGATGGGAGAAGATCTGTGAGCTTGATCGCGCGGATCGAAAACGAGTTGAAAGAGGCGACCCTCGCCCGGGAGGCCGAGCGGCGCGACACGCTGCGGCTGATCCTGAGCGCGCTGCGCGGCGCCGAGAAGGAGCTGCAGCGGCCGCTCAAGGACGACGAGGAGCTGCAGGTCCTCCAGCGCGAGCGCAAGCGCCGCAACGAGGCGGCCGAGGCGTTCCGCGCAGGGGGCCGCGAGGAGCAGGCGGCGGCCGAGGAGCGCGAGCTCGCGATCCTCGAGGAGTTCATGCCGGCGCCGCTCTCCGAGGACGAGATCGAGGAGATCGTCGACGACGTGATCGCGGAGGTCGGCGCGACGAGCATGCGCGACCTCGGCCGCGTGATGGCGGACGTGATGCCGCAGGTCGCGGGCCGAGCCGACGGCTCAACGGTGAGCCAGCTGGTCCGCGAGAAGCTGGCCTGAGTGCCTTCCCCACCCCTTGGGGTGGGGTTGTGGGCCACCCGCCTCCCTGGCGTCGACGCTACCCCAGAACGACGCACGGAACCGTTACGTCCTTGCGCCGAGTTTGTGCCGATTTGTCCACGCCTACACTGAAGACGTGCAGGAGACGCTGTCGGTCTCGAACGACGTCGCCGCCGAGCTCGCCGGCGTCGGCGACGGCGTCCTCGACTCGCTGCGCGACCGCCTGCGCTGCACGATCCGGCTGCGTGGCAACCAGCTGACGCTCGAAGGGGAGGACCAGAAGGTCGCCGAGGCACGCGCGGTCGTCGACGAGCTCGTCGAGCTCGTCGAGGGCGGCCACGAGATCGGCCCGTCCACGGTCGACGCCGTCCTCGGCGCGCTCGACCAGGCCGCCGATATCCGCGACGTCTTCGACGACGTCGTCTGGCGCCACCGTGGCAAGAAGATCGCCCCGAAGACGGTGACGCAGAAGCAGTACGTCGACGCGATCCGCGACTGCACGGTCAGCTTCGGCATCGGCCCCGCAGGCACCGGCAAGACGTACCTCGCGATCGCCCTCGCCGTCGCCGCGCTCTCGGAGCGGCAGGTCGGCCGGATCATCCTCACCCGCCCCGCGGTCGAGGCCGGCGAGCGGCTCGGCTTCCTCCCCGGCGACATGCTCGCCAAGGTCGACCCGTACATGCGCCCGCTCTTCGACGCGCTCTACGACACGATGGACCCCGAGAAGCTGAACGCATACATGGAGCGCGGCACGATCGAGGTCGCGCCCCTCGCGTTCATGCGCGGCCGCACGCTCAACGACTCGTTCGTGATCCTCGACGAGGCGCAGAACACGAGCCCCGAGCAGATGCAGATGTTCCTCACGCGCCTCGGCTTCGGCTCGAAGATGGTCGTCACCGGCGACGTCACCCAGATCGACCTTCCGCGCGAGCAGGCGTCGGGCCTGATCCACGTCCAGCGGATTCTCGAGAGCGTCGACGACGTCGGGTTCGTCCAGTTCACGCACAAGGACGTCGTCCGTCACAAGCTCGTCCAGCGGATCGTCGAGGCGTACAAGCGCCACGCGGAGGAGACGGGCACGCAGCGCAGCCGCTGATGGTCGCGGTCGAGATCGACAATCGAACCGGCCGCGAGGTCGACGAGGCGGGCGCAGTCGAGCTCGCGCGCCGCGTGCTCGAGGCCGAGGGCGTGCGCGACGGCGAGCTCGGCATTCACTTCGTCGAGCCGGACGAGATCCGACAGCTGAAGCGCGACCACCTCGGCATCGACGAGGCGACCGACGTGCTCGCGTTCCCGATCGACTCGCGCGACCACGTGCCCGACGGCGTGCCACGGCAGCTCGGCGACGCGATCGTCTGCCCGGAGGTCGTCGGCGAGCAGTGGCGGGAGCCGCTCGTGCACGCGCTCCTCCACCTGCTCGGGCACGATCACGGGCCGGAGATGGAGGCGCGAGAGCGAATGCATCGCCAGTGAACGCGCCTCGCCTCCGTGCGCCCTCGCTCATCGAGAGCTTCAACTACGCGTTCGAGGGGATCATCCACGTGCTCCGCACGCAGCGGAACATGCGGATCCACTTCCTGTTCGCGATCGCGGTGCTGATCGCCGCGCTCGTCACGGGCGTGCGGAAGATCGAGCTCATCGCGCTGCTGCTCGCGATCGCGTTCGTGCTGATCGCCGAGATGATCAACACCGCGATCGAGAGCGCGATCGACGTCGCGACGACGTCGTTCGACCCGATGGCGAAGCTCGCGAAGGACATCGCGGCGGGGGCGGTGCTGATCGCGACGGTGAACGCGGTCGCCGTCGGCTACCTCGTGTTCGCCGAACGCATCCGCGACCCGAGCCTGCGCCTTCTCGACGGCCTGCGCGACGCGCCGTTCGAGCTGACGCTGATCGCGCTCGTGCTCACGATCTTCACCGTGATCTTCGCGAAGGCCTACACGGGCCGTGGCACGCCGCTCCGGGGCGGCCTCCCGTCAGGTCACGCAGCGGTCGCGTTCGCCGGCTGGATGGCCGTCACCTATCTGCTCGGGCACGAGCAGTACTGGTTCCTCGTCTCGACCGTGACGTTCATCATGGCTCTGCTCGTGGCGCAGACGCGGATCGAAGCCGGTGTGCACTCGTTCTTCGAGGTGTTCCTCGGAGGCCTGCTCGGCGCGCTCGTGACGCTCGTGATCTTCCAGGTGTTCTGGGCATGACGGACGAGGAGCTGCTCGAGCGGGCCGACGCGGTCGCGAAGAACGCGTACGCGCCGTACTCGGACTTCCACGTGGGCGCCGCGATCGTCACGCGCGACGGACGCGTCTTCGAAGGCGTCAACGTCGAGAACGCCGCCTACCCGCTCGGCGTCTGCGCGGAGCGGACCGTTCTGTCGTGCGCAGCGACAGCGGGCGTCCGGCCGGGAGACGTCGAGGCGATCGCCATCACGGCATCGCCGTGCGGCGGATGTCGGCAGTGGGTGCACGAGTGGAAGCTCGACCGCGTGACCTATCGCCGCGCGAACGGCGAGGTCGTCACGCGCACGCCGTCCGAGATCCTTCCGGACTCGTTCGACCTGTGAAGAGCGGGTTCGTCGCCGTCGCCGGGCGCCCGAACGTCGGCAAGTCGACGCTCGTCAACGCACTCGCGGGTGGGAAGGTCGCGATCGTCTCCGACAAGCCGCAGACGACGCGCCACCGGATCTTCGGGATCGCCAACGTGCCCGAGCACCAGCTCGTGCTCGTCGACCTGCCGGGGTTCCAGCGCCCGCTCGACCCGATGACCGAGCGGATGCAGCGCACCGTCGACCAGTCCTTCACCGACGTCGACGCCGTGCTCTTCGTGCTCTCTGCGCGGGAGCGCATCGGCGCCGGCGACCGGTTCGTCGCCAAGCGCGTCTTCGAGCTCGGCGTGCCCGTCGTGATCGCGCTCAACAAGGTCGACCGGCTCAAGCCGGGGCACATCGCGACGCAGATGGCCACCGCGGCCCAGCTCGGCAAGTTCCACGCGCTGCATCCGGTCAGCGCGAAGACGGGCGACGGGATTGCCGAGCTGCGGACCGAGCTCCTCGACCTGCTCCCGGACGGGCCTGCCTACTTCCCGACCGACCAGCGCACGAATCTGCCCCTCGAGCTCGAGCTCGCCGAGTTGATCCGCGAGAAGGCGATCCAGCTGACGCGTGACGAGCTGCCGCACGCGATCGGCGTCGAGATCGAGGAGATCGGCGACAAGGTCCTGCGCGCCTCGCTCTACGTCGAGACCGACTCGCAGAAGCAGATCGTCGTCGGCAAGGGCGGGGCGATCGTCAGGGAGATCGGCACCCGCGCCCGCCCGGAGCTCGAGCTGCGACTCGGCCGGTCCGTGTTCCTCGACCTGCACGTCAAGGTGCGCGACCGCTGGCGCCGCGACGAGTCGATGCTCGAGCGCCTCGGGCTGTAGACGAGTCGGCGCAGACTTGGCTCCGGCGGGATTGCGGGTGGCAGGGTCGCTAGACCCGGCGGCGCGGCGCGCAGCTTCGTGCGCGCTTCGCGCGCGGCTGGCACGGGCGAGGCCGCGCGCGCCGCTTGATGGCTCGTCGGTTCGGCCGCATGTGCGGGCCGAACGATGACGGTCGCCCCGGACGTCGGAGCTAGACTCGATTCCATGGCCCAGGCGCCTGCACTGCCGCGGGGCTTCGAGCTCCCGCTGGAGCCGCGTCTTCCGCGGATCGGCTCGGTCGACCAGGTCGCGGTCGAGGAGCGCGCCGCGTCGCTCGCGAAGCGCTCGATCAAGCGCGACGCGAAGTTCTTCGCGCTCGACCTCGCCATCCGGATGATGGACCTGACGACGCTGGAGGGTGCGGACACGCCCGGCAAGGTCGCGGCGCTCTGCTCGAAGGCGGTCCGGCCGGATCCGGTCGACCGCACGATTCCCTCGGTCGCCGCCGTCTGCGTCTATCCGAACCTCGTGCCGTACGCGAAGGAGAAGCTCGAAGGCAGCGGGGTCAAAGTCGCGTCGGTCGCGACCGGCTTCCCGTCCGGCCAGTACCCGCTCGACATCAAGGTCGCCGACGTTCGCGCGGCCGTCGAGCTCGGCGCCGACGAGATCGACATGGTGATCGACCGCGGCGCCTTCCTTTCCGGGCGGTACGCAAAGGTCTACGACGAGATCGTCCAGATCAAGGAGGCGTCGGGCGCGGCGCACCTGAAGGTGATCCTGGAGACCGGCGAGCTCGGGACCTACGACAACGTGCGCCGCGCCTCGCTCCTGGCGATGGCCGCGGGCGCCGACTTCATCAAGACGTCGACCGGGAAGATCTCGCCGGCCGCGACGCTCCCGGTCGCGCTCGTGATGCTCGAGGCGATCCGCGACGTGCACGACGAGACCGGCCGCATGGTCGGCTTCAAGCCGGCCGGCGGCATTCGCAACGCGAAGCAGGCGGTCCAGCACCTCGTGCTCGTGCACGAGACGCTCGGGCCCGACTGGCTGACGCCGGACCTGCACCGCTTCGGCGCGTCGTCGCTGCTCAACGACGTGCTGATGCAGATCCGCAAGGAGAAGACGGGCCGCTACCAGAGCCCCGACTACTTCACGATCGACTGAGGCGGGCTGTGAGCACATCGGCACACAACCGGCACACCCCCGACGACCGCGCCCGCGTACCGTTCACCCCACCCTTTGATGGGTGGGGGGCGGGAGGTGGGGAACGGCCCTTCGTCCGCTCCCGCCTTGTCTCCCGCAGGCCTGTTCGATGAGCGACCTCGAGCGCAAGGCCGATCGCGCGCCCGTGCCGTCCGACTGGACGTATGCGCCGGCGCCCGAGTCGCGCGACATCGTCGAGCTCGAGGACCGCTACGGCCTCTACGTCGGCGGCCAGTGGGTCGAGCCGCGGGAGACGTACACGACGATCGACCCGGCGACCGAGGAGCCGCTCGCCGAGATCGCCCAGGCGACCGAGGAAGAGGTCGACCTCGCCGTCGAGGCCGCGCGCGGCGCGTTCGAGAACGGCTGGTCGAAGCTCGCGCCCGCCGAGCGCGCGAAGTACCTCTACCGCATCGCGCGGATCCTCCAGGAGCGCGCGCGCGAGTTCGCCGTGCTCGAGTCGCTGAACGGCGGCAAGCCGATCAAGGAGTCGCGCGACGTCGACCTGCCGCTCGCGGCCGCGCACTTCTTCTACTACGCGGGCTGGGCCGACAAGCTCGAGTACGCGTTCCCGAACCGCAAGCCGGAGCCGATCGGGGTCGCGGGGCAGATCATCCCGTGGAACTTCCCGCTGCTGATGCTCGCGTGGAAGATCGCGCCGGCGCTCGCGACCGGCAACACCGTCGTGCTGAAGCCCGCAGAGACGACGCCGCTGACCGCACTGCTCTTCTGCGACGTCCTCAGACAGGCCGAGCTGCCGCCCGGCGTCGTCAACATCGTCACCGGCGACGGCCGCACGGGCGCCGCGCTCGTCAAGCACCCGGGCGTCGACAAGATCGCGTTCACCGGCTCGACGGAGGTCGGCAAGGCGATCCAGCGCGAGCTGGCGGGGACGGGCAAGAAGCTCACGCTCGAGCTCGGCGGCAAGGCCGCGAACATCATCTTCGACGACGCGCCGCTCGACCAGGCGGTCGAGGGCATCGTCAACGGCATCTACTTCAACCAGGGCCACGTCTGCTGCGCCGGCTCGCGGCTGCTCGTGCAGGAGTCGATCTACGAGCCGGTCGTCGAGAAGCTCAAGCGCCGGCTTTCCACGCTCCGCGTCGGCGATCCGCTCGACAAGAACACCGACGTCGGCGCGATCAACTCGAAGATGCAGCTCGACAAGATCGCGGAGCTCGTCGAGGCCGGCAAGGAGGAGGGCGCGGAGATCTACCAGCCGCCGTGCCGCCTGCCCGAGAAGGGCTACTGGTTCGTGCCGACCGTCTTCACGAACGTCGCGCAGAGCTACCGCATCGCACAGGAGGAGATCTTCGGGCCGGTGCTCTCCGTCCTGACGTTCCGCACGCCGGAAGAAGCGGTCGAGAAGGCGAACAACACGCCGTACGGCCTCTGCGCGGGCGTCTGGACGGAGAAGGGCTCGCGCATCCTCTGGATGGCGCAACAGCTGCGCGCCGGCGTCGTCTGGGCGAACACGTACAACCGCTTCGACCCGACGTCGCCGTTCGGCGGCTACAAGGAGTCCGGCTTCGGCCGCGAGGGCGGGCTGCACGGGCTCGAGCCGTACCTCAAGTTCGACTCGGAGGCGTTCGGCGGATGAGCAGGCTGCCCGTCAAGAAGACGTACAAGCTCTTCATCGGCGGCGCCTTCCCGCGCTCGGAGTCCGGCCGGACGTACGAGGCCGAGGGCCAGAACGTCGCGCGCGCCTCGCGCAAGGACGTTCGCGACGCCGTCCGCGCAGCGCGGCCCGCGTACGAGAAGTGGGCCGCGATGACCGCGTACAACCGCGGCCAGGTGCTCTACCGCGTCGCCGAGATGATGGAGGCGCGCCGCTCTGAGTTCGCCGAGCTCTGCACCGGGACGAAGGAGGTCGACCGCTCGATCGACCGCTTCGTCTGGTACGCCGGCTGGGCGGACAAGCTCCCGCAGGTGCTCGGCGGTGCGAACCCGGTCGCCGGCCCGTACTTCAACTTCACCGTGCCGGAGCCGACAGGGGTCGTCGCAGTGCTCGCACCCGACGAGCCGCCGCTCGCCGGGCTCGTCTCCCGCATCGCGCCGGTGGTCGTCGGCGGCAACGCCGTCGTCGCCGTCGCGTCAGAGTCGCGACCGCTCGCTGCGATCGAGCTCGCCGAGGTGCTGGCGACCTCCGACGTTCCCGGCGGTGTCGTCAACATCCTCACCGGCTACAAGGAGGAGCTCGCCCCGTGGCTCGCGGGGCACATGGACGTGAACGCGATCGACGTGACGGGCGCCGACGGGCTCGTGCCCGACCTCGAGCGGGTCGCCGCCGAGAACGTCAAGCGCGTCGTCCGCGGCCATCCCGACGGCCAGAGCCCCTGGCAGATCGCCGACTTCCTCGAGCTGAAGACCGTCTGGCACCCGATCGGCCGCTGAGCGACCGCTCGGCCGGGCTCGAGGTGCGTGCCCGCGGCTGACCCGGTCGCCGCGGTCCCCGGCGAGGCGCCCGGCGGTCAGCGAAGTGAGGGCGGCGATGGGGGAGGCGGAAGACCCGGCGCTTGTCCCGCTTCCGCTCGCCCGAGCGCACGTCGATCCCGCCCATCAGCGACCACGCGCGCACGCGGATCAGCGGGCCCGAGCCCCCTGGGGCGACGCGGTTGTCGTTCCCGCCCATGAACGCGAACCCGGAGAACTCGACACGCGCGCCCTCGGGCACCCAGATGTCGGAGCCGCCCATGATCGCGATCGCCGTCACGGTCGTCTCGCCAGACGGAAACTGCGCGTGCCGGAGGTCGAGGTCGCTGCCGCCCATGAGGTCGAGCACGACGCTGTGGTCGGGCGCGACCTCCTCGGTGCGGTCGCTGCCGCTCATGACCGAGACGAGCCAGCGCCGCTTCTTCGCCGGACGCGTCGCCGCCGGCACGGCAGTCGGAAGATCGCGCGTGAGCGCCTCGAGCTCCTGACTCGTCCGCGCCTCGTACGCGCGGTCCATCCGCTCGACGAACTCCTCGTAGGTGATCCGTCCGGCCGAGTGATGCTCGCCGAGCGTCCGCACCGTCTGCTCCCGGTCGGCGTCGGCGACTCGCAGCTCCGGGCTCAGGTCGTCCGCCATGTCGGCAGTCTGCCCTCGACCGCGTCGCCGGGCAACGGCACGGTTAGCATCCGCCGCGCGTGAACGAACAGCCCTCCCACAGGCTGAGCCAGGCGGTCGCCGAGGGCGACGGGATCTCGGTCCTCGTCGACGTGCCCGACACGCAGGCCGCCGCCTCGGCCGAGGAGCAGGGCGCGGACGGGGTCGTCGTCCGGTCCCCGCTCCCCTCCCTGCGCGACGCGACCGAGCTCCCGATCCTCTGGTGCGCAGACGGCCCGGACGCCGCGAGCGCCGCCGGCGCCGACGCGTGCCTGCTCGTGGCGCGCCGCTACGACCACGACTGGGAGCGGCTCGCCGACGACCACGCGCACGTGCTCGAGCTCGGGCTCGACGTCGTCGTCGAGGTGCGCGACGAGGAGGAGCTCGAGGAGGCGCTCGAGCTCGTCGATCCCGAGATCTTCCTGCTCGCCGGGAACGGCGAGCCCGACGTCGACGTCCTCGACCACGTCCTCGAGCTCCTCCCCGACGTGCCCGCCGGGAAGCTCGCGGTCGCACACGTCGCCGCCGCCTCGCGCGACGACGTGCTCGCGCTGGAGCGGGCCGGCGTCGATGCCGTTGTCGTGGAGACGCGCGACGTCCGCGCGCTCGTCGGTGACGAGCCTCCCGAAGTCTGAGCGGCCGATAGCCGCGGAGCCCGACAGCCGCTGGGGCGGTCCCGCGACCGTCCTCGCGCTCGTGCTGCTCGGCGCCGCCGTCATCCGCCTCGTCGGGATCCGCTACGGGCTGCCGTACGGCGGACTGCTGAACCCGGACGAGCGGCAGATCGTGCCGCGCGCTTGGGGGATCACGCACGGACAGGGGCTCGACCCGAGCCCGTTCTTCGACTGGCCGCCGCTGCTCACGTACGTGCTCGCGCCGTTCCAGGCGTGGCAGCCCGCGCCGTCGTACCTCGCCGCGCGTCTCGTGGTCGTGGCGATCGGCGTCGGCGGCGTCGCGGCTGCCTGGTGGCTGGGCGAGAAGTCGTACGGCGTGACGGCCGGAGGGGTCGCGGCGGTGGCGACCGGGATCGCCGGCGTCCACGTCGCCTACTCGCGAATGGCGGTGACCGACATCCTGCTCACGACGCTCGTCACGGTCGCGCTCGCGCTCCTGGTCTCCGGGAGGCTCGAGCTCGCCGGGATCGCGATCGGCCTCGCGGCCGCCGCGAAGTGGCCAGGAGCCATAGCGCTTGTTCCGCTCGTCGTCGTCGCGTGGGGGAGGTGGGACCGCCTGCTCCGCGCGGCCGCCTTCGCGCTCCTGGCGTTCGCGCTCGCGGCTCCGTTCGTGCTCCTGCACCCGGGCGAGGCGGCGTCGGACTGGTGGGACGTCCACGAGCACGCGCGGCAGGGCTGGCTCGGCTTCGAGCACGACTCGTTCTCGTGGTTCGCGTTCACCGGCAAGCTCTGGGACTCGCTCGGCCCGGTGGTGATCGTCGCGGCGGCGGGGCTCGCCGTCGCGATCGCACGCCGCGAGCTTGCCGATCGCGTGCTGCTCTCGTTCGTCGGGGCGTACTGGCTCTCGCTCGTTCCGCTCGGCTCGCACTTCGACCGCTACGTCCTGCCCCTGATCCCGGTGCTCGGCGTCCTCGCCGGCCGCTTCCGCCAGTTCGCGCCGGTGACGCTCCTGCTCCTGATCGTCCCGTTCACGTGGACGGTCCGCGACACGAAGGAGTTGACGAAGACGGACACGCGCGCCGCCGTGGTCGCTCGCGTCGAACGCGCGGTGGGAAGCAAGCCGCTGGCGGAGGACCCCGGCCTGCCGCGCGTCGCGGGCGACGTCGCCGCCCTCGGACTGCCGACCCGCTGGTCTCATGACCCGCGGAGGTCATTCTCGCGACTACCCGCGGGCAGCTTCGTCTGGGTGAACGGCGACGTCGCCGACCGCGTCCGCGACGCGCGCGACGTCTATCCGCAGGAGAACGAGTTCTACGACGCGCTCGAGCACCGCGCTCGGCTCGTCCTCCGGGTCGAGCCCGGCGACCGTCTCGCCGGACCGTGGGTCGCGCTCTACCAGCTACCGTCAGGCGCGTGAAAGCCGGGCTCGAGCGGGCGTCGCTCTTCTTCGCGGTCTTCGTCTCCGGCGCCGTGCTGCTCGGGGTCGAGATCGCGTCGAGCCGCGTGCTCGCGCCGTTCTTCGGCAACTCGCTCTACGTCTGGGGCGCGCTGATCGGCGTGGTCCTCACGGGTCTCGCGATCGGCTACTGGCTCGGTGGCGCGCTCGCCGACCGCTACCCGACGGTCTGGCTGCTGCTCGCGATGATGGGGCTCGGCGCGCTGCTCGTGCTCGCGATTCCGTACGTCGACGACCGCGTGCTCCAGTGGGTCGTCGACTGGGATCCGGGCGCGCGCCTGAACCCGCTCGTCGCCGCGATCGTGCTCTTCGGGCCGATGAGCGTCGTGCTCGCGTCGGTCACGCCGATCGCCGTGCGGATCTCCACGCGCGACGTCGCCACGCTCGGCCGGACCGCCGGCCGGCTCTTCGCGGTCTCGACCGTCGGGAGCATCGTGGGGACGTTCGCGACCGCCTTCGTCCTCATTCCCGAGCTCGGCACCGACCAGCTGCTCGCGCTGCAGCGCCGCCGTGCTGCTCGGCGGCACTGCCCTCGTCGCCGCGGCGCGCGCGCTGCCGATCGTCGCGGTCGGGGGCCTCGCGGCAGGCGCCGCAGCGGCTGCGCTGTCGGTCTCGCTCGCGCCGGAGCAGGGCGGCCACCTCACCGCGGCCGCGGCCGAGAACTACTCGCCCGTCTACCGGCTGCGAGAGAACGACGTCACCGGCACGGCGAACTATCGCTCCGAGGGCTTCCAGGTCCTCTACCGCAAGGACAGCGCCTACCACCGGATCGCGGTCGTGCAGGACGACGAGGCGCGCTACCTCCGCTTCGACAGCTCGTTCCAGAGCGCGATGGAGCGCAAGCGGCCGTTCGTGACGCCGTTCGAGTACGTCGACTACCTCTCGCTCGCGCTCGCCTACCGGCCCGAGGCGAAGAACATGCTCTTCGTCGGCCTGGGCGGCGGCTCCGCGCCGAAGAGGATCTGGCGCGACTTCCCGGCGATCGACCTCCAGGTCGCCGAGCTCGACCCGAAGGTCGTCGACGTCGCCTACAAGTACTTCGCGCTCCCGCGGAGCCCGCGGCTCTCGGTCGAGGTCGAGGACGGCCGCCGCTACCTGCAGAAGCACGACCGGCGCTACGACGTGATCGTGCTCGACGCGTACTACTCCGACTCGATCCCGTTCCACCTCGCGACGCGCGAGTTCATGCAGCTCGTGCGCGACCGGCTGAACCCGGGAGGCGTCGTCGTCGCGAACGTGATCGGCGCGCTCGAAGGGCCGGAGTCGAAGCTCTTCCGCGCCTTCTACCGGACGTACCGCTCGGTCTTCCCGAGCGTCGCCGTGCACCCGGTCGACTACCAGCGCGACGCGACGGCGATCCGGAACATCATCGTCGTCGCCGCGACCGCGGCGCTTCCGCAGACCGACTTCCTGCAGCAGCGGTGGGACGGCGTGCGACAGGAGCACCCGCAGGCGCCCGACCTCCAGCGAGCGATCGCCCTCCGCTACGAGAAGTTCGTCCCCACGCGCGACGTCCCGGTGCTGACGGACGACTACGCGCCGACGGACGCGCTCCTGGTAGTCGACTAACCGAAGAACGCCTTCGCGACCTCGAACCACTCGGGCGGCACGGTCTTGAGCTGCTTCGTCGCCTCGTCGAGCGAGACGTCGACGATCGAGTCGCCGTGGAGCGCGGCCATCCGTCCGAACTTGCCCTCCATGACGAGCTCGGCCGCCTTGAGCCCGTAGCGCGTCGCGAGCACGCGGTCGCGAGGCGTCGGCGTGCCGCCACGCTGGACATGGCCGAGCACGGTCACGCGCGTCTCGTACCCGGTCCGCTGCTCGATCTCGTGGGCGAGCGCGTCGCCGACGCCGCCGAGCTTGACGTGGCCGAACTGGTCCGTCTCGCGCGCCTCCGACCCGACCATCCGCTGCTCCCCCGACTCGTACGTGAGCTCGTAGCCCTCGCTCACGACGACGATCGAGAAGTTGGGGCCGCGGTCGTGGCGGCGGCGCAGATCCTCGCAGGCGGCCTCGACGGTGATCGGCTGCTCGGGGATCAGGATCACGTCCGCGCCGCCGGCGATGCCGCTCATGACCGCGATCCAGCCGGTGTGGCGGCCCATCACCTCGACGACCATCACGCGGTTGTGCGACTCCGCCGTCGTGTGCAGCCGGTCGATCGCCTCAGTCGCGATGGAGAACGCGGTGTCGAAGCCGAAGGTGTAGTCGGTCGCCGCGAGGTCGTTGTCGATCGTCTTCGGGACGCCGACGACGGGGAACGCGTGCTCGCGGAAGAGCCGGGCGGCGACGCCGAGCGTGTCCTCGCCGCCGATCGCGACGAGCGCGTCGAGGTGCGCCTCGCGGAAGTTCGTCAGCACGCGGTCGACGGAGTCCGTCTTGAACGGGTTCGTCCGCGTCGTGCCGAGGATCGTCCCCCCGCGCGGGAGGATCCCGGAGATCTCTCGCAGGCCGAGCGGCTGGAACAGCCCCTCCACGAGCCCCTTCCAGCCCTCGCGCACGCCGATCACCTCGTGCCCGTGCATCAGCGACTCGCGCGAGACCGCGCGGATCACCGCGTTCAGCCCGGGGCAGTCGCCCCCACCGGTGAGCATGGCGATGCGCACGGCTCTGGCAGCCTAGTGCGATCGCACGGCTGCCCGTTCCCACCACCCCCGACGACATCACACCGAGGTGGCTGACGTCCGCGCTCCGGGAGAGCGGTGCGCTGACGCGGGGCTCGGTCATCGACGCGGAGTGGAGGACGATCGGTGAGGGCTACGGCCTCGCAAGTCGGACGGGCCGCTTGGGGCTCCGACTCGAGGGCGCGAACACGGACGGACCGAGGTCCCTCGTTGCGAAGCTGCCGGTCGACGGCGACCGCGAGGTCCGGTTCTACCGCGAGCTGGGTGGTCCGCCGGCCCCGATCGTCCACTACGCCGACGCGGACGACGCAGGTTCCGCGGTCCTGCTGCTCGAGGACCTCACCGACGGGCGGCAAGGCGACGTCCTCGCGGGGTGCTCGGCAACGGACGCTCGTCTCGTGCTCCGGGCGATCGCCCCGTTCCACGCGCGGTACTGGCAGGCGCCCGCCGCGGGGTGGCTGCTGCGAGAGCGCGACCCGGACGCGCGCCAGGCCGACTTCGACGCGCAGGCGTCCCGGTTTCTCGAGCTGCACGGGCGCGCCGTTCCCGCCGACGTACGGCAGCTCGTCGATCGGCTCCGTTCGGGTCTCGCCACCGTGGCCGCGCGGCTCGGCGCTGGCCCGCGAACGCTCATCCACCGGGATCTCCAGCTGGACAACGTCCTCTTCGATTCCGAGCCGGCGCGGACGGTCGTGGTGCTCGACTGGGAGACCGTCTGCGTCGGCAACCCGGCGTGGGACGTCGCGCTGTTTCTCGTCGGGTCGCTCGCGGCCGACGATCGGCGCGCCGCGGAGCCCGAGCTGCTGGACGAGTACGTCGCGCTGCTCCTCGAGCACGGCGTGAGCGACTACGACACCACGCGGCTGCGCGAGGACTGCCTGCTGGCGCTGCTCGTCCTGCTCGCCGCGCAAGCCGCCTGGCTGGCGCAGCCGACCCCGCAGACGGCTCGCGAACGCGCGCTCCGCGATGCGGTCCTGGGCGACGGCCGCCTGGTCGCTGCACTCCGCGACCACGACGTCGCGTCGCTCCTCGAACAGTGAGCTCGAGTGCCGAAGGTGGGAATCGAACCCACACGGCCCGAAGGCCACCGGATTTTGAGTCCGGCGCGTCTGCCAGTTCCGCCACTTCGGCGCAGCGCGCAGGCCATGTTAACGGGGTGTTGAGGGGGTCGGTTCTCACTTGATCCCATCCGTTGGTGTGCAGATACTCCCGGCGCTGTAACGCGCGTACCCCGATCTGCAGATGGAGGAGGAGCATTGAGAAAGCGCAGTTTGCTCGCGCTCTTCGCGTTGCTCGTCGGCTCGCTCGCCCTCACGGCGGCGGGCTGCGGCGGTGACAACAACGAGAGCGGAGGGGGCGGTGGCTCGATCCAGGCGCTGCCCTCGTCTTCGTGCACGGGCATCGAGTACAAGGGCGACGGCGATCCGGACTACCTGATCGTCTCCGACCTTCCGCTCCAGGGCTCGAGCCGCACGCAGACGACCCAGATCGTCGGCGCCATCCGGTACCTGCTCGACAAGCAGGGCTGGAAGGCCGGCGACCACAAGATCGCCTACCAGTCGTGTGACGACGCGACCGCACAGGCCGGCAAGTGGGATTCCGGCAAGTGCTCGCAGAACGCGAACTCGTACGCCGGGAACGACAAGCTGATCGGCGTGCTCGGCACGTTCAACTCCGGCTGCGCAGCGATCGAGATCCCGGTCCTCAACCAGGCACCGAACGGCGGCATCGCGATGCTCTCGCCCGCCAACACGTTCGTCTGCCTGACCGAGGGCGGCCCGGGCTGCGAGGACACCGAGCCGGACAAGTACTACCCGACCGGCAACCGCAACTACGCCCGCGTCGTCCCGCACGACGCCTACCAGGGCGCAGCGGTGGCGGAGTTCATGAAGGAAGAGGGCGTGAAGAGCGTCTACGTCCTCAACGACAAGGAGGCCTACGGCCTCGGCGTCGCGACGAACCTGCGGAACGCCGCTGAGCACCTCGGCATCAAGGTCGCCGGGTTCGAGGCGTGGGATCCGAAGGCCTCGTCGTACGAGGGCCTCTTCCGCAAGATCGGCGGAACGGGCGCCGACGCCGTCTTCCTCGGCGGCCTGATCGACGAGAACGGCGCGAAGGTGATCAAGGACAAGGTCGCCGTCCTCGGCAAGAACGACGGCAAGGTCAAGCTGTTCGCTCCGGACGGCTTCACCACGCAGCAGACGATCGACGAGGCGGGCACCTCCGCCGCGGGCATGTACATGTCGGTCGCCGGCGTGCCGATCGACGAGTTCAAGGGCAAGGGCGCCGAGTTCGCCAAGGAGTTCAAGCCCACGCTCGGCGGCAAGGAGATCGACCCGTACGCCATCTACGGCGCACAGGCGGCGCAGGTGCTGCTCGACGCGATCGCCGCGTCGGACGGCAGCCGTCAGGACGTGATCGCGAAGCTGTTCCAGACCAAGGTCTCGAACGGGTACCTGGGCTCGTTCGACATCAACGAGAACGGCGACCCGTCAGGCGCACAGGGCGCGGTCGTCGGCTTCACGATCTACAAGGCGACCGACAAGCTCGAGACGGAAAAGACGATCTCTCCGAAGCCGGAGGACGTCGACGCCGCGAGAGGGTCGTGATCGACGCCTAGCTCGACTGCAGGGAAAAGAGAGGGAGGGCCTTCCGCCCTCCCTCTCTTCGCTTTAGGGTGCCGGAGACACTGTGGCTGAAGCGGCGCGCACCGAGAGGGGCTCCGCCCGGTCGACGATCGGGGCCTTCATCCCGCGCACTGTCATGGGGTGGCTCGGGCTCGGGTTCGTCGCACTGCTGGTCTTCGCGCTCGGCGCGAACCTGGTCAACGACCCGGCCGAGTTCTTCAACGTCGCGTTCATCGGCCTGACGAACGGCGCGGTCTACGCGCTCGTGGCGCTCGGCTACACGCTCGTCTACGGCATCCTCCAGCTGATCAACTTCGCGCACGGCGACGTGTTCGCGCTCGGCGGGCTCGTCTCGAGCAGCGTGATCATCACCTGGTTCGGGCTCGGGGCCGGCTCGAGCACCGGTTCGATCGTGATCGGGATCGCGGTCGCGCTCCTCGTCGCCGTCGTGTTCGCGTCGGTGCTGAACACCGGGATCGAGCTCGTCGCCTACCGCCGGCTGCGAAACGCGCCGCGCCTGGCGCCGCTGATCACCGCCGTCGGGATGTCGTTCATCCTCCAGGACGTCGGGCTGATCCGGTACGGCGTCGACTTCCAGTCGACCGAGAAGCTGATCCCGAACCGGGACGCGTTCTCGATCGGCGGCGTGCACTTCCCGTGGGACAAGTGCGGCGTGCTGCTCCTGACGATCCCGGTCCTGGTCGCGCTCACGTGGCTCGTGCGTTCGACGAAGCAGGGGAAGGCGATGCGGGCGACGTCGCAGGACATGGACGCCGCCGCGATGATGGGCATCAACGTCAACCGCACGATCTCCTTCACGTTCGCGCTCGCGGGCGGTCTCGCCGGCGCCGGCGGGCTTCTCTACTTCCTGCACTTCACGTCGATTCGGTACGACACGGGCTTCCAGATCGGGTTGATCGCGTTTACCGCGGCCGTCCTCGGCGGGATCGGGAACCTCGCCGGCGCCGTGCTCGGCGCGATCATGATCGGCCTGATCGAGCAGTTCAACGAGGGGCTCGAGCTGTACTTCCCGGGCAGCGACTGGACCCGCTCGCTCGTGTTCGGGATCCTGATCGCGACGCTCGTCTTCCGCCCGGAGGGTCTGCTCGGAGAGAGGACGCCCGAAGGTGCCTGACCGGTTCGAAACGTGGATTCGTCACGCCTGGGTCCCGATCGCCGCGATCGCGTTCGCGTTCCTCTACCCGACGCTGCTGCCGTACCTCAACGACCTGCCGCTGATCGGGACGCTCTTCCCGGCGGTCGGCACGGTCGTGATCATGATCGTGTTCACGATGATGGCGGTCGGGCTCAACGTCGTCGTCGGCTACGCGGGGCTGCTCGATCTCGGCTACGTCGCGTTCTACGCGGCCGGCGCGTACACCGCTGCGTGGTTCGCGTCGCAGCAGTTCGAGCAGGTGACGTTCCACTTCGGCTCCGTCGGCCTCCAGCCGACGGTCCCGGGGATCCACCTCTCGTTCTGGATCATCCTGCTCCTCGCCGGCTGCTTCACGGCGCTCGTCGGGATCGCGATCGGGCTCCCGACGCTCCGCCTGCGGGGCGACTACCTCGCGATCGTCACGCTCGGCTTCGGCGAGATCATCCCGCAGTTCGTCCGGAACGCCGACTCGATCAAGGGCTTCGACCTGACGCACGGAGCGTTCGGCATCTCGCCGATCGACTCGCCGGGGTTCGGCGAGACGCTGCACGACTCGATCGGCCTGCCGTTGAACTACCAGCAGTCGACGAACCGGGCCGAGCTGTACTTCTACACGGCGGTCATCCTGCTGCTCATCACGGTGTTCGTCTCGGTGCGGCTCCGCGACTCGAGACTCGGGCGCGCGTGGATCGCGATCCGCGAGGACGAGACCGCCGCAGCGGCGATGGGCGTACCGCTCATGCGGACGAAGACCTGGGCGTACGCGACGGGCGCGTTCTTCGGGGGCGTCGCCGGTGCCTACTACGCGTCGTTCAAGGGCGGCGCGTTCCCGAGCGACTTCTACTTCAACCTCTCGGTGTTCATCCTCTGCATGGTCATCCTCGGTGGGATCGGCAGCGTCTGGGGTGCGATCGCCGGCGGGCTCTTCCTGTCCTACCTCGACCAGGAGGGCCTCGCGAAGATCGGGACGCAGCTCGGGATCCAGGACGTGCCGAAGTACAACTTCGGGATCTACGGACTGATCATCGTGCTCGTGATGCTGTTCCGTCCCACGGGGCTGATTCCCGAGCGACGGCACAAACGCGAGATGGCAGAGGGCGTGCACGACACGCCGTTCTACGACGTGCAGCTCGAGGGCGCCGACACCGACCGGGATCCAGCCGATGACTGACCTGCTCACCGCAACCGACGTCCGCAAGGAGTTCGGGGGCCTCACCGCGGTCAACGACGTCGACTTCACGATCCCGCAGGGCTCGATCGTGAGCCTGATCGGCCCGAACGGCGCCGGAAAGACGACGTTCTTCAACATGCTCACCGGCGTCTACAAGCCGACCGCGGGGCTGATCGTCTTCGACGGGACGAATGTGACCGGCAAGCCGCCGCACGCGATCACGCAGCTCGGCGTCGGGCGAACGTTCCAGAACATCCGCCTCTTCCAGCAGATGACGGCGATCGAGAACGTGCTCGTCGGCATGCACTCCAGGCTCTCGAGTGGTTTCATCCGCACGATCCTCCGCACGCCGGGGATCAGGCGGCAGAACCGCGAGGCCAACGACCGCGCGCGCGAGCTGCTCCGCTTCTGCAGCCTCACCGGGCGCGACGACGAGTGGGCGCGGAACCTCTCGTACGGCGACCAGCGCCGGCTCGAGGTGGCGCGCGCGCTCGCGACCGAGCCGCAGCTCCTGCTCCTCGACGAGCCGACGGCCGGCATGAACCCGCAGGAGACCGCGGCGTTCACCGACGTTCGTCGCGAAGCTCCGCTCCGACCAGAAGCTGACCGTCCTGATGATCGAGCACGACATGAAGGTCGTCATGGGCATCTCCGACCGCGTCACGGTGCTCGACTACGGCGAGAAGATCGCCGAGGGCGCGCCGAAGGACGTGCAGAAGGACGAGCGCGTGATCGAGGCCTACCTCGGCAGGGGGGCGGCGACGGCATGAGCGCGACCGACGGCTTCATCCTCGAGGTCGAAGACGTCCACACCTTCTACGGAGCGATCGAGGCGCTGAAGGGCATCTCGATCAACGTCGGCGCTGGCGAGATCGTGACGCTGATCGGCGCGAACGGCGCGGGCAAGTCGACGACGCTCCGGTCGATCAACGGCCTCAACCGCCCGCGCCGCGGGACGATCACCTTCCAGGGCAAGGACATCACGTCGACGCCGGCACACGAGATCGTGAAGATGGGCATCGCGCAGTCGCCGGAGGGCCGCCGTCTCTTCCCGCGCATGAGCGTCTACGAGAACCTCCAGATGGGCGCCTTCCAGCGGTCCCGGGCCGACAAGGCGATCGGCGAGGACCTCGACCGCGTCTACACGCTCTTCCCGCGACTCGCCGAGCGGAAGTCGCAGGCCGCCGGCACGCTCTCGGGCGGCGAGCAGCAGATGGTCGCGATCGGCCGCGCGCTGATGGCCCGGCCGAAGCTGCTGATGCTCGACGAGCCGTCGATGGGGCTCGCGCCGATCTTCGTCGAGCGGATCTTCGACATCATCCGGGAGATCAACGAGCAGGGGACGCCGATCCTGCTCGTCGAGCAGAACGCGCTGATGGCGCTCGATGTGGCGAAGCGCGGCTACGTGCTCGAGACGGGGCACGTCGCGCTCGCGGACGACGCGAAGGCGCTCCGCGAGAACGAGCAGGTCCGCAAGACCTACCTCGGCGAGGAGTAGTCGACCCGGACGGGGAAGTACGGCGGCGCGAGCAACACGCCGAGCCGCCGCGCGCCGCGTCCTCGCGCCATCTCGAGCGCCGCACCGAAGCCGTGCGTCGGGACGAGCCCGAGCTGGCGGGCGGCGACGGAGTCACGGCAGCCGGCGACGAGCACCGCGCCGAGCCGGGCGAGCGCCGGCTGGCACGCGGCCCAGTCCGCGAACGGCAGGAGCGGATGGCACGCGCGCCCCTCGCGGTATGCGGCGAGCGCACGCGGGTCGGCCGCGGCGACGCGTTCCGCCTCGCGGAGGTCGTCCGGATCGCGCCCGAAGCGGGTCGCCTGGAAGAAGACGCGGTACGGCTGCTGCGTCGGGTGTACGAACCGGCGCTGGAACGGGTGGAGGAGGATCGCGGTGCCGCCGTCGGCGACCGGGAAGTCGTCCCGCCAGAGGCGAAGGGCGATCCCGAGGCCGAGATGCGCCGCCATCAACGGGTTCGGCGCCTCTCGCGGCAGATGCGCGGACGAGGGCGGGATGCCGACGACGAGCGCGTCGACCGGCTCGGAGATGACCGCTTCGCGTGCGGCGATCGCGCGGACGAGCGCCTCTGCGTGCGCGACGGCGGGCGGCCCGGCGAACGCCGCGCCGGCGGTCAGCTCGCGCCGGACCGACCGCAGCACCCGTGCCCGAAGCCCTCTCGGGACGAACCGGAACGCGCGCCGCAGGGGCGACCGCGCGAGCCGCTCGGCCGCGGCGATCTCGAAGGGATAGTCGCGGAGCGTCTGCGCGAGCAGGCGCGGGTGGTTGAGCACGATCGAGACGCCCATCACCGGCACGCGTGCGGCGAGCGCCCGCTCGAGCGCGAGCGCGACCTGCCAGCCCTGCGAGGCCGCGGTCTCCAGGAGCGACCAGGCGCCGGCCGCACGCACCGCCTCCGGCCCCGCGGCCGCGAGCAGCGCCGCAGGCCCGCCGTGCACGACCGTCTCGGCGGCGGTGACCACGACGACGGCGTCGGTGTCGACGAGCGCACGGTTGACGCGCAGCGGCACGTTGCCGGCCTCGCCGAGCGCGACGAGCTCTGGGTCCTCGACGTCGTGGACGACGACACGCCCGCGGAAGCGCCGGCGAAACTCGGGGCGGACGAGCAGCCCCGTCTCGCCGGGCCCCTGCCGCTTCGCGAGGCCTCCGGCCACGAGCAGTGTCTGCGCCTCGCTCGGGATCCCGGCGCGCACGAGCTCGTCGGAGGTCGCCTCCACCGCGGCCTGCCGCGGGTCGACCGTCGCGCCCGGGATGGGGCAGGCTGGGAAGCTCGACGACGATCGTCACGCGGGCCGCGCCGCGCACGAGCTCCTCGAGCGGCGGGCCCTGGAGCGGGAACCGCAGAGCCTCGCCGACCGCGACGGCCACGTCCGCGACGACCTGCGCCGGCGGCTGCGGACGGAGCACGACTGCGTCGTCGGGCGCGTTCACGACCGTGACGCCCGAGCCGGAGAGCAGCGGCAGACGGGGCACGGCAGGAGTTAACCCGCTGGGGCATAGACTCGGCGGGGATGCCGAAGACCCTGACCGGAGCCGAGCTTCAGCTCGACGACGGCCCGGCCCGCGACTCCGAGCTCTTCCTCGTCGACGGGAACAACCTCGCGTACCGGGCCTTCTTCGCGCTCCCCGAGGAGCTCGCGACGACCGAGGGCTTCCCGACGAACGCGCTCCTCGGCTTCACGAACATGCTCTTCAAGCTGCTCCAGGACTACCGGCCGAAGGGGGTCGCGGTCGCCTGGGACACGCGCCCGGTCGAGCGGCTCGAGCAGTTCGAGTCGTACAAGTCCGAGCGCCGGCCGACGCCCGACCTCCTGAGCGAGCAGTTCCCGTACTTCCGGCCGATCGTCGAGGCGTTCGGCTACCGGAACCTCGAGTTCGAGGGCTGGGAGGCCGACGACGTGATCGCCACGCTCGCCACGCGCGCGGACGAGGCGGGGATCAAGACGACGGTCGTCTCGACCGACCGCGACGCGTTCCAGCTCGTCACCGACAACGTCACGCTGATGATGACGCCGCGCGGTGTCGCCGACGTCAACGTCTACACGCCTGACCGCGTCGAGGCGCGCTACGGCATCCGCCCCGACCAGATCCCGGACTTCATCGGGCTCAAGGGCGACACGAGCGACAACATCCCGGGCATCCCCGGCATCGGCGACAAGACCGCCGGGCAGCTGATCCAGCAGTACGGCTCGCTCGAGGAGGTCGTCGCGCACGCGGACGAGCTGACGCCCGCACGGCGGAAGAACATCACCGAGCACGCGGACCAGGCGCGCATCTCGAAGCAGCTCGCGACGATGCGGCGCGACCTCGAGCTGGGTGTCGGCTCTGACCCCGCCGAGCTCGTCCTGCAGCCGCCCGACCGCTCGCAGCTGAAGGAGATGTTCCGTCGGTTCGAGTTCCGCAACCTGCTCGGGCGCGTCGACCAGCTCGACGAGTCCGTGCCCGCGCTGCCGACGATGCGACCCGAGGGGACGGGAGTCGAGTGGCGCGAGGGCGAGCTCCCCGAGACGACCGACCGCGTCGCGCTCGCCGTCGACGACGGTCGCTTCGCGCTCGCGCAGGGCGACGGCGTCGTGCTCGGCGCGTTCGACCCGGCGGTCGCGCAGGCGCGGCTTCGAGACGCGCAGGTCGTCGCGCACGACTTCAAGTCGCTCCCGCGGCTGACGATGACGCCGGCCGAGGACACGATGCTCGGCGCGTACCTGATCGACCCCGGCCGCCCCGCGTACGAGATCGACGACCTCGCGCAGGAGTACGGGCTCGAGGTGCTCCCTGAGCCGGCGACCGACGAGGAGACCGCGGCGCTCGTCCGCCACGCCGAGGCGGCGAGGCGCCTGGCGCCCGTGCTCCGCGAGCGGCTGCGCGAGCGCGGGAGCGAGGTCCTGTACGACCACATCGAGCTGCCGCTCGCGGCCGTGCTCGCGTCGATGGAGGACGCCGGGATCAAGATCGACACGTACCGCATGGGCGAGATCACCGCGCGGCTCGCCGACCGCGTCGAGGAGCTCGAGACGCGCGCGCAGGAGCTCGCGGGCGAGGAGTTCATGCTCGGCTCGACGCAGCAGGTGGGCCGGATCCTCTTCGAGAAGCTCGGGCTCACGCCGGGCCGCAAGGGGAAGACGGGTTACTCGACGGACACACGCGTGCTGCGCTCGATCCGCCACGAGCACGAGATCGTCGGCGTGATCGAGGAGTGGCGCGAGTACTCGAAGCTGCTCAACACGTACCTCCAGCCGCTTCCGTCACTCATCTCGCCCGAGGACGGCCGGCTGCACACGCACTTCAACCAGGCGGTCGCGTCGACGGGCCGGCTCTCGACGTCGAACCCGAACCTGCAGGCGATTCCGATCCGCACCGAGCTCGGTCGCGAGATCCGCTCCGCGTTCGTCGCCGAGACCGGCCACCGGCTCGTCTCCGCCGACTACTCGCAGGTCGAGCTGCGCATCCTCGCGCACGTGTCCGGCGAGCCGAAGCTGCGCGAGTCGTTCGCGCGCGGAGAGGACATCCACACGACGACCGCGGCCGAGGTGCTCGGCAAGGATCCTGCGACGCTCACGAAGGACGAGCGGAACATCGCGAAGATGGTCAACTTCGGGATCATCTACGGCATCTCGTCGTTCGGCCTTTCGGAGAACCTCGAGATCCCGCGCGACGAGGCGCAGGCGTACATCGACGCGTACCTTGCGCGCTTCCCCTACGTGCAGGACTTCATCGCACGGACGATCGAGCAGGCGAAGCGCGACGGCTACGTCACGACGCTCTTCGGCCGGCGGCGGCCGGTGCCGGAGATCCGCGCATCGAACCGGCAGACGCGGTCGCTCGGCGAGCGGCTCGCGGTCAACTCGGTCATGCAGGGGACGGCGGCGGACATCATCAAGGTCGCGATGGTCGCGATCCAGCGGCGGCTGCGGGAGGAAGGCCGCGCATCGCGGCTCGTCCTGCAGGTGCACGACGAGCTCCTCGTCGAGGCGCCGGAGCGCGAGGTGGCGGCGGTCAAGGAGCTGCTTCGGGCCGAGATGGTCGGGGCGTTCGAGCTCGATCCGCCGCTCGCCGTCGACGTCGGCGCGGGCGAGGACTGGAACGAAGCCAAGTCCTAACAGAACGCTTGCTAGCCGTTCGGCGAGCGGTGCTTGGCACATCCGGCGAGTCGGGATACGATCCTCGCCGCCACGGCCCGACAGGCCTGGTCGAAAACGAGGGGAGAGGAGTCAGCTTGCGGTCACGCGTTCTCGCGCTCTGCATCGCGACGGTCGCCATCGTCGCGGCGGGGGGCGGTCAGGTCGCCAATGCGGCGCCGACAGAACTGTTCTTTTCCGAGTACATCGAGGGGTCGAGCAACAACAAGGCACTTGAGATCTACAACGGCACCGGTTCGCCTGTGAACCTCGGGACCGGCGGTTACAACGTCCAGATGTTCTTCAACGGCGGCACGGCCGCCGGCCTGACGATCAGTCTCACCGGAACGGTTGCCGCCGGCGACGTCTACGTGCTCGCGCAATCGACTGCGGTGCAGGCGATTCTGGACCAGGCGGACCAGACGAACGGCTCCGGCTGGTTCAACGGCGACGACGCGGTCGTCCTCCGGAAGCTGAACACCGTCATCGACTCCATCGGACAGGTCGGCAACGATCCTGGCACCGAGTGGGGGACCGGGCTGACGAGCACGGCCGACAACACGCTCCGGCGCAAGGCGAGCATCGAGGCCGGCGACGGCCTGGCCACCGATGCGTTCGACCCGGCGACCGAGTGGCTCGGCTTCGCAACCGACACCTTCGACGGCCTGGGCTGCGCGGGCGAGAGCGCCTGCACGATCGGCGACACCGCGCCGTCCGTCTCGGCGACGTCCCCGCTCGCCGGCGCGACGAGCGTTGCGCGCGACGCGAACGTTTCCATCACCTTCAGCGAGCCCGTCACCGTCGCGGACGGGTGGTACGCCATCAACTGCACCACGAGCGGTATCCACCCCGCGACGCAGTCCGGTGACGGCACGACGTTCACGCTCGACCCGACGACGAACTTCGCCGCCAACGAGCAGTGCACGGTGACGGTCACCGCCGCGAAGGTGACCGACCAGGACGCAACCGACCCGCCCAACGAGATGGCGGCGGACTACGTCTTCTCGTTCCAGACAGTCGACACCGCCGTCTGCGGCGATCCGGCGACGAAGATCGGCGAGATCCAGGGCGAGGGGGCGTCCGCCGCGAAGACCGGCAACGTCACCGTCGAAGGCGTCGTGGTCGGCGACTTCGAGGGCCCGACCACCGTCGGCCTGCAGGGCTTCTACCTCCAGGACGCGGGCGACGGGAACCCGGCGACCTCCGACGGGATCTTCGTGTTCACGGCAAACAACGCGAGCGCCGTGACCTCCGGCGAGGTCGTGCGGGTGACGGGCTTCGCCCGCGAGCGGTTCGAGCAGACCGCGCTCAACGGCACCGACAGCAACACGACGCCGGTGACGACGATCGTCCACTGCGGAACGACTGCAACCGTCGCTCCGACGGACGTGACGATGCCGTTCGCGTCGCTCACGGCTCCGGAACGCTACGAGGGCATGCTCGTCCGCTTCCCGCAGTCGCTCGTCATGTCCGAGTACTTCAACTACGACCAGTTCGGGGAGACCGTGATCGCGCTACCGCTCGGCGGCGAGTCGCGGCCGTTCACCCCGACTGCGATCGAGGCACCCGGCGCGCCAGCGAACGCGCGGATGGACGCGAACGCGCTGAGCCGGATCACGCTCGACGACGGGCTCGGCGTCTCGAACCCGAACGTCCTGCGTCACCCGAACGGCAACCCGTTCTCGCTGACGAACCTCTTCCGCGGCGGCGACGTCGTCAAGAACGTCGTCGGCGTCGTCGGTTTCGACTTCAGCCGCTACCGCATCCAGCCGACTGCGCCGGCCGAGTACACGCAGACGAATCCGCGGCCGGCGGCGCCGCACGAGGTGGGCGGCACGCTCCGCGTCGCGGCGCAGAACACGCTCAACTACTTCGTCACCGCGGACTACCCGACCGGAAACCCGCTCGACAACAAGTGCGGGCCTGCGCAGAACGTCGAGTGTCGCGGTTGGGACTTCGACCAGCCGGACGAACTCAACCGGCAGAAGACGAAGCTGATCGAGGCGCTCGCCGGCATCAACGCCGACGTCCTCGGGCTGAACGAGCTCGAGAACACGACGGGCGTCGACGCGCTGACCGACCCGGCCAACGGCATCGTCCCGGGCCTGAACGCGAAGCTCGGCGCCGGGACCTACGCGGCGATCGACACGGGCGTGATCGGCACCGACGCGATTCGAGTCGGGCTGATCTACAAGCCCGCGAAGGTGCGGCCGGTCGGGGACTTCAAGATCCTCACCTCGGCCATCGACCCGCGGTTCATCGACACGAGGAGCCGGCCCGCGCTGGCTCAGACGTTCGAGGAGCTGGCCACCGGCGCCCGCTTCACCGTGGCCGTGAACCACCTGAAGTCGAAGGGGTCCGCGTGCGCAGACATCGGCGATCCCGACGTCGGCGACGGCCAGGGCAACTGCAACGTCACGCGGACGAACGCCGCGAAGGCGCTCGTCGACTGGCTCGCGACCGACCCGACCGGGAGCGGCGACCCCGACTTCCTGATCATCGGGGACCTCAACTCGTATGCGATGGAGGATCCGGTCACGGCGATCAAGGCCGGCCCGGACGACACGCCCGGCACGCCTGACGACTGGACGAACCTCGTCGCGCGGTTCCTCGGCACCTACGCGTACTCGTACGTCTTCGACGGGATGGCCGGCTACCTCGACCACGCGCTCGCCAACCCGAGCCTGAACAGCCAGGTCACGGGCGTCGCCGAGTGGCACATCAACGCGGACGAGGCCGACGTCGTCGACTACGACACGACGTTCAAGCCGGCCGGTCAGGAGGCCCTCTGGGAGCCGAACCAGTACCGGGTATCGGACCACGATCCGATCATCGTCGGCCTGCGGCTCAACGCCGCGCCGACCGTCGACGCGGGTGGGCCGTACACGGTCAACGAGGGCGGCTCGGTCTCGCTGACGGCAACCGGTTCCGACCCGAATGGCGACCCGTTGACCTACGCGTGGGATCTCGACAACAACGGCACGTACGAGACGGCCGGTCAGACGGTCACGTTCTCGGCCGCGACCATCGACGGGCCGGCGACGCGCACGGTCGGTGTCCGCACGTCGGACGGGTCGGCCGTCGCGACTGACACCGCGCAGGTGACGGTTGCCAACGTCGCTCCGACGGCGACGTTCGTGGCTCCGGCCACCGTGTTCGCCGGCAACCCGTTCACGCTCGCACTCACGAACGCGACCGACGCGGCACCCGCCGATCGGCCCGTTCTCGAGTACGCGTTCGAC
The DNA here is from genome assembly GCA_963791205.1 of uncultured Actinomycetes bacterium. Taxonomy (GTDB): domain Bacteria; phylum Actinomycetota; class Thermoleophilia; order Gaiellales; family Gaiellaceae; genus JACCTU01. The sequence goes on along the minus strand of CAWBRK010000012.1, from coordinate 65,233 downwards.
TGCGGCGACGGGTACGGCGCGTTCGGCAGTGCGTCAACGCGGTCGTGCCCGACTGACGACACCGGCACGATCGCCGTTCGCGCGAAGGTCCGCGACGACGACGGCGGCGTCACGGAGTACACCGGGACCGTTCGCTCGATCGTCACGGTCGAGTCGCTCTCGGAGCTCGTTCGCCGGTTCGTCGAGAGCGACGGCATCGAGAACGCGCTGCTCGCGAAGCTTCGCGAGGGCTCGTACGACGCGTTTGCCAACCAGGTCGAGGCCCAGCGAGGCAAGGCCGTGACGTCCGAGCAGGCGGATCTCCTGATCCGCCTCGTCGGGCGGCTCTAGTTCCGGGGGCAAAAACGATGGACCCATTGGGGAGAGGAGAAAATCGGTATGACAATCGGTAGGCGATGGCTGGCGGTCCCGGCCATCTTCGGACTCGTGCTGATCTCGGCCTTCGTGGCGGGATCGGCTGCAACGGCGAGCGTCTCAGGTGCCGGAACCGCAGCCGCCAAGGAGAAGGTCGTCGACAAGGCGGTCTTCTTCGCAGCCGACGGCATGCGGCAGGACATCGTCGCGCAGTACGCCGGCACAGGGCCTGCTGCCGACGATGTCGGACTTCCTGAAGAAGGGAACGTCCGCGAGCGGCAACGGGATCCTGACGCAGGCGCCGCCGAACACCGGCGCCGGCTGGTACAGCCTCGCGACCGGCGCGTGGCCCGGCGTCCACGGCTCGACGAACAACACGTTCCACAAGAACGGCGCGGCCGTTCAGCACTCGGACGTCGGCGTTCGATGCCAACGTGCTGCAGGCCGAGTCGATCGCGCAGTCGGCCGAGCGAGGCGGCCTGAAGGTCGCGCAGGTCGAGTGGGCCGGCGGACGGAACGCCACGATCCAGGGCCCGACGATCGACTTCCAGTCGTTCTTCTCCGGCCGCGGCGTGGCGACGAACTTCATCGGCCAGCCCGGTGACGTCCTGTTCGACCACGCAGCGAACATCCGTGCGTTCGGGCTCCAGTTCGACCACTCCGCCGGGTACGCGGCGGCCAAGCAGCGCCGTTCGCGGGCGCAGCGCCGACGCCTGCGACGGGCTGGACGGACGTGCCCGCAGTCGTTCAGCCCGGCGATGGAGATGCGCCTCCGCGTGCTCGACTTCGGCGTCGACAAGTACGGCCTGAACGCGTACATCTTCGACAGCACGAACGACGGCACGACGAACTACGACAGGGTGCTCTTCTCGCCGTCGAAGAGCGGAGCGGCGCCGGACGCCGTCGCGACCCTCGCGAAGGGTGAGATCGCCGACGTGAAGGTGGTGATCCAGGGCGGTGCGCTCGCCGGCCAGACGGCGGGAATGCTCGTCAAGGTCGAGGAGCTGACGGCCGACCTCTCGCGCGTCCGTCTCTTCCACACGTCCGTCAGCCGCGCGAACGCGACCTGGCCGACGTGGCCGGGCGAGCCGGGCTTCACCGGCAGCTTCGAGGAGTACCTGGCGCAGAAGTTCCCGACCTCGACCGCGGCGGACTTCGCGGTGCTCGAGGCCGGCGTCGTCTCGGAGGAGACGTACGTCCAGCAGGGCCTGTACTGGGCGACCGGGCACGAGCCGATGCTCGAGTACGTCGTCAACACGTACAAGCCGGACCTGCTCCTCGTCGGCATGCCGACGACGGACGAGTTCCAGCACCAGTTCCTCGGGCTCGTCTCGGAGAAGGTCCCGAACGGTGGGCCGAACCCGGCGTACGACGACGTCAACCTCGACGGCGTGAAGGACGGCCGCGTCGCCGCCCGCGAGGCCTTCATCCGCACCGCGTACCAGGAGGCGGACGCGGTCCTGACGAAGGCCCGCGCGCTGATGGGCAAGGACCCGACGACGTTCGTCTCGTCGGATCACGGCTTCGCCCCGCAGTTCCTGGCCATCGACGCGAGCCTGCCGCTCGTCGAGCTCGGGCTGCTGTCGCGGCCCCAGACGTCGAACTGTCTGCCCGGCGGTCGGCGAGACGATCGGCAAGGCGAAGGCCTGCTGGGCCGGCGGTGCGTTGCAGATCTACCTCAACGTCGCGGGCCGTGACCCGGCCGGCGGCGGCTTCCAGCAGGTCGCGGCCGCCGACGTCGCCGCGACCGTCACCGCGATCAAGGCGAAGTACCTCGGCCTTGTCGACCCGAACGACTGGACGCACGACGGCCAGCCCGAGGGCTGGAAGGTGATCGACCGCGTCTTCACGAAGGCCGAGGCGCGGTACATCCCGAACGGCCCGGACAGCACGTCCGACATGGCCCATCCGACGCGGACGGGCGACGTGGTCGTGTTCTCGTACCCGCCGTACCAGTTCGACGCGGAGACGCCGGGCACGCTGATCGCCCCGTCGCAGTTCTTCGGACAGCACGGCTACGTGCCGGACGTCCAGAACCTCGCCGCGAACGTCAACATGCGGGCGACCTTCCTCGCCGGCGGCGAGGGCGTCGCCAAGGGCGAGGTGACGGCGCGGACGATCGACCTCGCGCCGACGCTCGCGTTCATGCTCGGCATCCCCGAGCCGCAGCAGAGCCAAGGGCGCGTGCTCCTCGACGTGCTCAAGGGCGGCAACTCGTGGAAGCCGATCTCGATCGTCGGGCTGAACGACTTCCACGGTCAGCTCGACCCGACGACGCTTCCGTTCGACGGGATCAACACGTCCGTCGGCGGCGCGCTCGTTCCTCGCGACGATGTTCGACGAGGAGCTCGCCTCGCTCGGCGGCGGCCTGATCCTGGCCGGCGGTGACAACGTCGGCGCCTCGCCGCCGAACTCCGGCCTGCTGAAGGACATGCCGGCGATCGACGTCGAGAACGCGTGGGGCCTGGACGCAACGTCGTACGGCAACCACGAGTTCGACTACGGCGTCGCGCGCCTGCTCGAGCACCAGGCGCGGGCGAACTTCCCGTTCCTCGCGACGAACATCGTCGAGACGGCGACCGGAGTGCGGCCGCCGTGGGTGACGCCGTCCGTCGTCTTCACCGTGGACGGGATCAAGGTCGGCGTGATCGGCGCCGAGCTGAAGAACACGCCCGAGCTCGTCTCGGCGGGCGCGACGGCCGGTCTGACGTTCCTCGACGAGGCACCTCGGATCAAGGCCGAGTCGGAGCGCCTGCGCGCTGAGGGCGTCCGGGTGCAGGTCGTCGTGATCCACCAGGGCACGAACACGGGCCTGAACCCGATCGGCAACGCCGCCGGCGTTCCGTGGGACGGCCCGATCCTCGGGATCGCCGACGCACTGCAGGACACGACCGTCGACGCGATGATCGTCGGTCACACGCACCGCATCTCGAACCTGATGCGGGGCAACATCCTCATCACCGAGGGCATCAACGCAGGCACGAGCTACTCCGTGCTCCAGCTGATGGTCAAGGGCGGCGACGTCGTCTGGGCCGGCGGAGCGACGCGTGTCGCCAAGAACCTCGGCGTTGCGGCCCGTGCCGATGTCGCGGCGATCGTCGACGAGGCGAACGCCGACACCGCGGTGCTCCGCAACCAGGTGATCGGGACGCAGTTGAACGACATCACCCGCGCCCCGACCCGGCTCCACGAGTCGGAGATGGGGAACATGGTCACCGACGCGATGCGGGAGAAGTACCCCGGCGTCGACGCCGCCTTCACGAACTCGGGCGGCCTCCGTCAGAACCTCGTGTTCGCGCCGCCGAGCGCCGGCGAGCAGGCCGGGCGAGATCACCTGGGGCGAGATGTTCGCCGTCCTGCCGTTCGGCAACCGGACGACGATCCTCACGCTGACCGGCGCTCAGCTCCAGGAAGCGTTCGTGAACGGGTTCACGCCGTTCTGCTTCCCCGCCTTCGCCGGCGGCACCGGTCGGTTCCCGCAGATCTCCGGGCTCAAGGTGCAGTTCCACTGCAACGGCAACATCCCGGTGATCGACGCGATGTGGAAGACGCCGAACGGCATCGCTGGGCCGGCCACTCCGATCGGCCCGGCCGATCCGGTCCGGTTCGTCACGAACGACTTCATGTACGGCGGCGGGGACGGCTACACCGTCTTCGCCCAGGGCACGAACGTTCTCCAGCCGGGCGACGACCTGCTTCAGGTCAGCATCGACTACGTGACGGCGCACTCGCCCGTCGACCCACACGTCGAAGGACGGATCGTCGAGCCGTAGCCGCTTCGCACCCGAAGGACACGGAGGGCCCGGGCGACCGGGCCCTCCGTCTCTTTCAGACGCAGGCGAGCTCGTGCTCGACGGATCGCGGCGATCGCGTCGCGCACGGGACCGCTCGACGGCTTCGGCCGCCAGTTCGCCCAGAGCACGCCTGACTGCCAGCCGGCGAGGCGACGCTCGTCCGCGAGCTGGAAGTTGAAGAACGCGTCGACGAGCGGCTGCGTGCAGTACGCCAGCTTGAGCGCGTCGATCAGCTGGCGCGCCTGGCCGGCCGCGTCGAGCGGGCGCAGCTCGTTCTCGCGCCCCCGGTACAGCGTCGACCTTTGCGGCGGAGCGGTCTGGAAGCCGTTCTCGAGGTACCAGATCGAAACGCCTTGCTCGCCCGGTGCAGGCTGCGGTGTCCCGGCGAAGCTCGCGCGGATCGTGTCGACGAGCTGCTGGTAGTCGCCCTGGCCGACGTAGCCGTCGTCGTGCGCCACCGTCGGCGGCTCGCTCGAGTCGCGCGGGTACGGGTTGTGCCCGAACGCGTCGACGAGCGGTCGCGTGCGCCCCGACGCGGCGTACGCCGTGCCCATGGCGCTCAGGAACTCGAGCGGCTGGTGGCTCGGCGCGGTCGAGCTGATCACCTTCACGTCGGGTCGCATCTCGTGCAGGAGGTCCCAGCAGCGGGCGAGCAGGCGCGCGTACTTCGCGGGCGCGTTCTGCTGCGGCTGCCAGAACGCGGGCGAGTTCACCTCGTTCCAGATCACGACCTCGCGCACCGTCGGGAGCTGCGCGACGACGTCGCGCACGTAGCTGCAGAACTGCTGCCGCGTCGAGCGCGTGCGCGGCGCGTCCTCCGCGGCGCCGCCGAACGCGAGCACGACGTGCTGGTCGAGCGACGCCATCCGCGCGACGCGATCGACGTAGAAGCGCTCGACCTTCCCGGGGTGCCACATGCCGGGTCGCCAAGGGAACGTCACCTTCGCCGTGGCGAAGCCGGCCTCGCGCTGGATGCGCACGATCCCGGGCGTGTCGGCCCGCCACTTGACGGTGTCGTCGGTCACCCCGACGAGCAGGCCGCGCGCCGCTGACGCGGGCGGTGCGAGCGCGAGTGTCAGCGCGATCGCGAACGTGGCGAAGACGGGCGCGATCGCCCTGCCGCAGAGCATTTCGCGCACCCTTTACGGGTTCGCTCCGGCCGCCAACCCCCGAGCGAGGGGTTTCGCGGGCTGGGGCTATACTGGCTCGCTCAATGGCCACGCCGCCTCAGCTCGAAGAAGGCGTCTGGACGACTGGTCCGGACGGGGAGATCATCCCCGACTACGAATCGACCTTCCCCACCATCAAGGAGGGAGAGGTCGTCCACGGCACCGTCGTCCGCGTCGACAAGGACGAAGTCCTGGTCGATATCGGTTACAAGTCGGAAGGGGTCATCCCGGTCGCCGAGCTCTCGATCCGGCGCTCCGTCAACCCGGCCGACGAGGTCACCCTGGGCGACGAGATCGACGCGCTCGTCCTCACGAAGGAGGACGCCGAGGGTCGCCTGATCCTCTCGAAGAAGCGTGCGCGCTTCGAGCTGGCGTGGAAGAAGATCGAGGCGGCCGCCGAGTCGGGCGAGCCGGTCGTCGGGAGGGTGATCGAGGTCGTCAAGGGCGGCCTCATCCTCGACCTCGGCGTCCGCGGCTTCCTTCCGGCGTCCCTCGTCGACATCCGCCGCGTGCAGGACCTCGACGAGTTCCTCTCGCAGGAGCTCCGCGCGAAGGTGATCGAGCTCAACCGCTCGCGTAACAACGTCGTGCTCTCGCGGCGCGCAGTGCTCGAGGACGAGCGCAAGGAGCAGCGCCAGCAGATCCTCGACCGCCTTCAGCCGGGCGACGTCGTCGAGGGGCAGATCTCGAACATCGTCGACTTCGGCGCGTTCGTCGACCTCGACGGCATGGACGGGCTCATCCACATCTCCGAGCTCTCGTGGTCGCACGTCAACCATCCGTCGGAGATGCTCGAGATCGGCCAGACGGTCTCGGTGAAGGTGCTCGACATCGACCGCGACCGGCAGCGCATCTCGCTCGGCCTCAAGCAGACGCAGAGCGACCCGTGGCAGCAGGTGCTCGAGCAGTACAAGGAAGGCGACACCGTCGACGGCAAGGTGACGAAGGTCGTCACGTTCGGCGCGTTCGTCGAGATCCTCCCCGGGGTCGAGGGGCTCGTGCACATCTCCGAGCTCGCGCAGCACCACGTCGAGAACCCGCGCGAGGTCGTCTCGCAGGGCGACAGCGTCAAGGTGCTCATCCTCGAGGTGGACGGCGAGCGCCGCCGGCTTTCCCTCTCGCTCAAGCGCGTCGATGAGAACGGCGGCACGGGCGAGGCGCCCGACCTCGGGCTCTCCGACGAGGTCTTCACCGACGGGCCTGTCGCGACTGCGGAGACGTACGAGGTCGCCGAGCCGGCCGCTGACGAAGAGCCGGTCGGCGAGACCGAAGCTCCCCCGGCGGATGCTCCCGCCGCGGACGACGAGCCGGTCGGCGAGACCGAAGCTCCCCTGGCGGATGCTCCCGCCGCGGACGACGAGCCGGTCGGCGAGACCGAAGCTCCCCCGGCAGATGCCCCCGCCGAGGACGACGACGCGGTCGGCGAGGCCGAAGCTCCCCCGGCGGATGTCCCCGCCGAGGAAGATTCCGCAGCCTAAGACCCTCGCGGTCACCGGCGGGATCGGAGCCGGGAAGAGCGAGGCGCTGCGCGCGTTCGCACGTCACGGCGCGGCGACGGCGAGCGCCGACGAAGTCGTGCACGGTCTCTACGCCGATCCCGATGTTCAGCAAGAGCTCGTCGCGCGCTGGGGTGAGGACGTCGTCCGCGACGGCGTGGCCGACCGCAAGCGGATCGGCGAGATCGTCTTCTCCGACCGCGACGAGCTGCTCTGGCTCGAGTCGCTGCTGCACCCGCGCGTCGTCGCGGCCCAGGCGCGCTGGCGCGACGAGCAAACCGCGCCGCTCGTCGTCGTCGAGGTGCCGCTGCTCTACGAGACGGGCGGCGAGGCGCGGTTCGACGCCGTCGTCGTGATCACCGCTCCCGAGGAGGTTCGCGCAGCGCGGACAGCGGTCGCGAACGCGGGCGACCGCCAGCGGCGCCTGCTCCCGGACGAGGAGAAGGTGCGTCGCGCGGACTTCGCCTACGTGAACGACGGCACGGTCGAGGAGCTCGACGCCTTCGTCCGGGACGTCGTGCAGCGTCTCACGTCGTGACGCGGCTGGTCGTGATCCTGCTCGTCCTCGTCGGAGCCGGCGGCGCCGCGGTCGTCGCCGCCGAGCCGGACTGGTACCTGCGCGCGCGCTACCCGCTCCGCTACGAGCACATCGTGCGCGGCCACGCCGACAACTACCGGCTCGATCCAGCGCTCGTCGCTGCGGTCATCTACCAGGAGTCGAAGTTCCGCGCCGACGCGCACTCGAACTCGGGAGCGGTCGGCCTGATGCAGCTGCTCCCGGAGACGGCGAAGGGAATCGCCGCGCGGACCGGCGGGTCGCAGTTCAAGGTGGACGACCTCTACGACCCGGAGATCAACGTGCGCTACGGCTCGTGGTACCTCCGGCACCTGATCGACAAGTACGGGACCGAGGAGCGCGCGCTCGCCGCCTACAACGGCGGCCAGGGCAACCTCGACCGCGGGGTCATGTACCCCGAGACGCGGCACTACGTCGACCGCGTGCTCGAGCTGCGCGAGATCTACCGCAAGGCGTATCCGTCAGAGCTCGGCCAGTAGCGCGTCGAGGCGATCGACCTCGACGACGATGCCCTTCTCTGCGTAGACCGCGCGCGCCTCGTCGAGCAGTGTGCGGGCTTCGGACTCGCGGCCCGATCGCTCCATGACCTCGGCGGCGGCCTCGCGCGAGCGGGCGCGCATGTCCCAGAAGTCGGTCCGTTCGGCCTGGTCGAGCGCGTGCCGAGCCAGGTCCTGCGCCGCATCGAGCTCGCCGCGCCGGGCGAGCAGGATCGCCTCGACGTAGTCGACGCCCGCCAGCGTGGCGACGTCGGACGCCGGGCTCAGCCGCCGGGCGATGTCGATCCACTCGGCGGCCTCGTCCTCCCGCTCGAGCCTGCACAGGAGCGAGCTGATGATCATCGCGTTCGTCGACGCGAAGGCGTGCTCGCCGAGCGCGTCGAGCTGCTCGAACCCCGCTCGCAGGCTCTCGATCGCGGCCTCGTAGTTCCCCGCGAGCTCCTCGAGCTGCGCCGGAGCCTGCGAGGTGGCTGCGAACCAGATGACCGAGCCGGCTTCCCGCAGCGAGGCTCGTCCGCGCTCGACGAGTGCCCGTCCCGCCTCGACGTCGCCGCGCATCGCGGCCAGCCGGCCGAGCGCCCGGTCCGCGGCGCTCTCGACGATGATCCCGCGCGCGTGCAGCCGGATCCGCCGCACCTCCGCCTCGGCGTCGGCAACCGGTGTCGGGCCGTGCGCGTTGGTCGTCACGAGCATTTCGCGAGCGCTCTCCGCGAGCAGCGGGTCGCCGGCGCGCTCCGCGTGCGACAGCGCCTCGCGGTACGCCACGGCTGCGTCGACGGCGCGGCAGTTCGTCCAGTGCAGGTTGCCGAGGACCATGAACGCGCGGGCGAGGCCGGCGTCGTCGCCGAGGCGCCCGAAGGTCTCGCGCGCGACCTCGATGTCGTCGCGGCTCCCCTCGAGCGACCCCGTGCCGGTGATCGCCCCGTGCATCGGGCGGAGGACAGCGGCATACGCCGACCAGCGCTCGTCCCCCGCGGCCTCGAGCTCCTCGATGGGGGCGAGTGCTTCCTGGAATCGGCCGAGATCGAGGCGTGCGTCCGCGAGCGGTGGGAGCAGCGCGAGCCGTCCGGCGTCGCCGGTCGGGAGGATCGCGGCGGCGCGCTCGAGCAGGCTCGCCGCCGCCCGGTTGTCGCCGCGCTCGAACGCTGCCCGCCCTGCGCTCGCCAGGCGCTCGGACGCGCGGCTCGCAAGCCGTGGCTCGTCTCGGCCGAGCTCGCGCCGGTACCGCACCGCCTGCTCGAAGTGGTAGCCGACGATCTCGTCCTGCTCCACGAGCCGGATGTGCTCCTCGACCCAGAGCGCGAAGCGCTCGTGCAGGTCGGCGCGCGTCTCCTTCGGCAGCGACTCGTACGCGGCGTCGCGGATGAGGAGGTGCCGGAAGCGGAACGCGTCGTCGCCCGGAAGCCGCGCAGGCTCGGGTCGGATCAGCTCGTTCCTGATCAGCGTCCGCAGATGACCGTCGAGGTCGACCCGCACCTGCTGCGACGCGAGCTCGGCGACCGGCAGCCGGTGGAACACCTCGCCCTCGACCGAGCCGCGCTCGATCACCGACCGTTCATCCGCGGCGAGCCGGTCGATCCTCGCCTGCAGAAGCGCCTGGATCGTCGGCGGCACCTCGACCTCGCCGTCGCCGCCTTCCTCGCGCAGCATGAGGAGCATCTCCTCGACGAAGAGCGGGTTCCCCTGCGACGCTTCGAGGATCCGCGTCCTCGTCTCGTCCGAGAGCGCGGTCTCCCCGAGCAGGTAGTCGATCAGTGACGACGCCTCGGTCGGCTCGAGCGGCTCGAGCAGCAACGACGTCGCGTTCGCCTTCCCGCCGCCCCACGAGGGCTGCAGCTCGAGCAGCTCAGGCCGCGCGATGCAGAGCAGGAAGATCGCGGCGCCGCGCGACCAGTCGGCGATGTGCTCGACGAGCTCGAGGAAGGTCGGCTCCGCCCACTGGATGTCGTCGAAGATCACGACGAGCGGCCGATCGAGCGCTTCCTGCTCCAAGACGTGCCGCGTCGCGACCGCGGCCTCGGCAGGCGTCGGCATCCCGAGGACCGCCTCGGCGTCCGCGTCCAGCTGGAGGAGCACCTCGACGAGCGGCCAGTACGTGATGCCCTCGCCGTAGTGGAGGCAGCGACCAGTGACGACGCGCGCGCGGCCGTCGATGTCGCGCATGAACTCCGCGACGAGCCTCGACTTCCCGACGCCGGCCGGCCCGAGCAGCGTGAAGAGCTGTGACGAGCGCTGCTCGAGCGCGTGCTCGAAGTCGTCCTTCGAGGCGCTGGAGCTCGCGTCGGCGCCCCACGAGCGGCGAGTCGAGGTGGCGCTCCAGGCCGGCCGCCGTCGGGTCGATCTCGAGGAGCCGGAACGCGTCGACCGGCGCGCTCTTGCCCTTCAGCTCGAGCTCGACCGGCTCGAGGCGCACGGCGTCGCGGACGAGCCTCGAGGTCTCCGCGCCGATCAGGATCTCGCCCGGCTCGGCGACCTGCTCCAGGCGCGCGGCGACGTTGACGGCGTCTCCGACCACGAGCGAGTCGCCCTCGCCGGCGACGACCTCGCCGGTGTTGACCCCGACTCGCGGCTCCAGGCCGAGCCCGGTCACGGCCTCGACGAGCTCCGCCGCAGCCCGCACGGCCCGGACGGCGTCGTCCTCGTGGGACTGGGGGACGCCGAAGACGGCCATGACCGCGTCCCCGATGAACTTCTCGACCGTCCCGCCGTGCCGCTCGAGGATCCGCCGCGACTCCTCGTAGTAGCGCCGCATAGTCGCCCGGAGCGCCTCGGGATCGAGCCGCTCGCCGAGCGCGGTCGACCCGGTGAGGTCGCAGAACAGCACGGTGACGGTCTTCCGGACCTCCCGGCCCCGTTCGAGGGGCGCCCCGCAGCGGCCGCAGAAGCGGAAATCCGCCGGATTTTCCTGCCCACACCGCTCGCAGACCACGCTTCGAGTCTACGACGCCGGGGCGATGCCTTCGCAGCGTCGTGGAGCTGCCTAAAAGACACTTGACAGACGCCATCAGTGATGTCATAGTGACGTCATGCAGATGGCACAGTTCCTCGAGTCGCTCGAGTCCGACCTCGACCGGATCGCCGCCGTGGGTGACGACAACGTCTCCCAGGCCGCCACCCGCGTGAGCCAGGCGCTCCGCGCGTCGGCCGGGATGCGGCTGCTCGACGCCCTCGGCGTCGCGGCAGTCGAGATCTCCGCGCAGCTCCCCACCGGTCACGTCGAGGTGCGGATGAGCGGGCAGGACCCCAACTTCGTCTACGTCGAGGAAGCAGAAGCGCCGCACGCGCCGCCCGCCGCCGACGACGAGGCGTCCGCCCGGATCACGCTCCGTCTTCCCGAGGGGCTGAAGGCAAGCGTCGAGGCCGCTGCCGGCCGTGAAGGTGTCTCCGTCAACGCCTGGATCGTTCGCGCCTTGTCGCGCGAGGTATCAGCGCCGACCCGCGGAGGCCCCCGTGTGGGGAGCCGCCTCTCCGGGTTCGCCAAGAGCTGAAAGGAGCGTCGATGATGTTCTCGCTCGTCCCCACCAACTACGCCGACTTCAAGATCGACAGGCGCCCGCCCAAGCGGCAGCGCCCCCGCATCCGGAAATGAGGACCGAGACCTTCTCGACTCCGCGGCAGCTCGCGGTCAACGTGAAGCTGCCGCGGGGCGACGTCGACGTCGAGACGGCCGACGTGCAGGAGGCCACCGTCCAGCTGACCGGCTCGACCGACCGCGCTCGGGATCAGATCGAGCGCGCAGAGGTCCGTCTCGACAACCACGCCGACCACGACGAGCTGATCGTCGACACCGACACCGAGGACTTCGGGTGGTCCGGCGGACGCGTCAAGCTCAGCATCAGCCTCGGTCGCCGCGACGACGTCACCGTTCGCATCATCGTCCCGCACGGCACGATGCTTCGCGCCGAGACCGGTTCGGCGGACGTGCGGGCGCGCGGCACGTACGGCGAGCTCGAGACGCGCGGCGCCTCGGGCGACGTCTCGATCGACGACGTCGAACGCGACGCCGCCGTGAAGATCGCGAGCGGCGACGTGCGGATCGGCACCGTCGGCGGCTCGCTCAAGGTGCAGACCGCCGCAGGCGACCTGATGTCCGGCCCGGTCGGCGGCAACGCCGAGGTCAAGACCGCGGCAGGTGACGTGAACCTCGCCGAGGTGGGCGGCAGCGTGACGGTCCACAGCGCGTCGGGCGACCTTCGCGTCGGCGCCGTCACCGAGGGCAAGGTCGAGCTGAAGTCGGTCTCCGGCGACATGCTCGTCGGCGTCCGCCGCGGCTCCCGCGTCTGGATGGACGTCAAGACCGTCACCGGCGACGCGAGCTCCGACCTCGATTCCGGCCTCGACGACGACGGCGAGGGTCCGCTCGTCGAGCTGAAGGCGACCGCCATGAGCGGCGACATCAAGATCGTCCGCGCGTAAGCGTGGCCAAGTTGCTCCGCCGCCGCCCCGCGGCCCCAGTCACTCCTCCGGGGTCCGCAGAGCGCCTCGCCGACGCTGCGGCGGCGGAGCACCACTCCTCCCGGCGAGACCTGCTGCGCAATCCCACGCTCGTCGGGATCCTGGCGCGCGAGGTCGTGTCGCTGACGGGGTCGCAGATGACGTGGGTCGCGCTGCCGTGGTTCGTGCTCACGACGACCGGTTCGGCGGCGCGCATGTCGATCGTGCTCGCGGTCGAGGCGGCGGCGGTCGCGATCGGCGGTCTCGGTGCCGGGCTCGCCACGCGCCTCGGTGCGCGGCGCACGATGCTGATCTGCGACGGCTCCCGCGCCCCGCTCATGGCGGCGATCCCGCTGCTTCACGTCGCCGGCCTGCTCAGCTTCCCGCTGCTGCTCCTGCTCGTTGCGGGCGTCGGCGTCTTCACGACGCCGTCGTTCGCATCGAAGACCGCGCTGCTGCCCGACCTCTTCCCTGACGACGAGGCGCGGCTCGGCGAGGCGAACACGCTGCTCCAGACGGCGAACCGCCTCACGGCCGTGCTGGGTCCGCCGATCGCCGGCGTGCTCATCGGGATCTTCGGTGCGACGGAGGTGCTGCTGATCGACGCAGCGACCTTCGTCGCAGGCTTCGTGATCGTCGCGCTGCTCGTGCATACGCCCGGCATCTCGTCCGACGAGCACGAGGACAGCGAGCACGCGTTCCGCGCGGTCTACCGGTTCCTCTCCGGCGATCCGCTCCTGCGTCCGTGGTCCGCGGTCCTGATCCTCGGCGACGTGATGTGGCTCGCGCTCTTCGCGGCGCTGCCGGTGCTCGTGCTCGACCGGTTCGGCGACGAGCCCGCGTACGTCGGGCTGAGCTTCGCCGGGTTCGGCTTCGGCGCGATCGTCGGCGGGGTGATCGCGTTCAAGGTGATCGGCACGGTCGACAGAATCCTGCTCGCCAGCGTCGGCGAGATCGGCATGGCGCTGCCGCTCTGGCTGCTCCTCGTCCACGCGAGTCCGTGGCTCCTCGTCGCGGCGTTCGCGGTGGCCGGGTTCGCGAACGGGCTCGTGAACCCGGCGTTGCATACGATCGTCCAACTGAGGACTCCGAGGCACCTGCTCACCAAGCTCTATGCGACGGTGATCACCGCGACCGCGGTGCTCGGGCCCGTCGTGCTCGTCTGCACGGGGCCGGCGCTCGATCGGTTCGGCGTCGATCCGACGGTCGCGGTGATCGTCGCGCTCGACACGCTGCTCGTCCTGCTCTTCGCCGCCGCCGGGCTGCGGTTCAGAGCCGCGCAGCGCCTCGCGCCTGCGTGAAGGCCGTCTTCCGCGACACCGGGGTCCGCGCGCTCGTCCTCGCCGAGTCGATCTCGGTCGCCGGCTCTCAGATGACGTACGTCGTGCTGCCGTGGTTCGTCCTGACGACCACGGGATCGCCGGCGAAGACGTCTCTCGTCGTCGCCGCGGAGATGGCGCCGATCGCGTTCTTCGGCCTGGCGAGCGGCGCGGCGACGACGCGGATCGGCGCGCGGCGCACGATGCTCGTCTGCGACGCCGCGCGGGCGTTCCTGCTCGCGCTGATCCCGACGCTGCATCTGCTCGGCGTGCTCTCGTTCGCGGGTCTCGTCGGGCTCGTCTTCGTCGTCGGGATCTTCATGGTCCCGCACGCGACCGCGCAGCGCGTGATCGTGCCCGAGATCGTCGGCGAGGACGAGGGCCGCGTGGGGGAGACGCAGTCGCTCCTCCAGGCAGGCGTCGCATTCTCGAGCGTCCTGGGACCGGCTCTCGGCGGCGTCCTGATCGCCGTCATGGGCGAAACGAACGTCCTCTACCTCGACGCCGCGAGCTACGCGGTCGCGTTCGTCCTGATCGGCCTGTTCGTGCACGCCCGCTACGCGCCGCACGAGGGCTCGGAGGATCCGCGCGGCGTCATGGACGGCGTGCGCTTTCTCCTTCGCGATCGGCTGCTCCGCACGTGGATGTTCTCGTTCACCGGCGTCAACGTCGTCTGGAGCGCGCTCGGCGTGACGTTCCCGGTGCTCGTGCTCGAGCGGTACGGCGACCGACCGCAGGTCCTCGGCTGGATCTTCGGCGGGTTCGGCGTCGGCCAGGTCGTCGGCGCCGTGCTCTCGTACCGGATCATCGGCCGAGTCGACCGGCTCCTGCTCGCGACGGCGGCGGGCGCCGGCCAGACGGCGGTGCTCTGGCTCGTGCTGCCCGAGCTGCCCTGGCCGCTGCTCGCGGCGGTGGCGGCGATCAACGGCGCGTTCTTCCCTGTCCTCAACTCGGTCGTGATCACGACGCGCACGATGCGCACGCCGCCACACCTGCGCCCGACGGTGCACACGGCAGCAGTCACGATCGCGTTGATGCTCGCCCCGCTCGGCGCGCTCGCCGCCGGCCCGGCCCTGAGCACGTTCGGCCTCGACCCGGTGCTCGTGGTGATCCTCGCGGCGAACACGCTCTTCGGCGTGATGTTCGCGTGGGCCGGGCTGCGGGAGCGGATCGGCACGCCCGCCGTCGAGCCGGGCTAGACGCGCTCCGCGAGCTCCTCGCTCTTCCGGTCGAGCGACACGAACGCCGTCTGCAGGAAGTCGTTCGCCGCGCCGGCCGCGAGCGTCCACGTGAGCAGGCGGCCGAAGCGCGGCGCCACGACCTGCGCGCTGCCGAGGCCTGCTGCGACCCAGATGCCGACGCAGCGCGTGCACGTGACGAGCTCGCCGATCGCGCGGCGTGTGCCTTCGCCCGCGGGTCGCTCCTCGCCGTCCCACGCCTCGCCCTCGACGAACGGCTCGCGAACGAAGCTCGTGACCTTGTCGTGCGAGATCGTGCGCGACGCCTTGAACGTCGCCGCGGCGAGCGTCGCGAAGTCGAGCGCGGTCAGCTCACGCGTGTCCCGCCCGAGCGCGCGGGCGAGCGCGGACGAGGCGGTCAGGCCGCCGACGAACGCCGCGGCGATTGCCGCGTACGACGAGTACGGGGGGCGTTCTTCGTCCACGACTCGTCCTTCTTCCGCGTCCGGCGGGGCGCCACACCTCCGTCGACCAGCTTTGCGATGTCGCCGAGGTCGGGCATCGGGTCGCCGAGCGTGCGGCGGAGCGCCATCCCGTTCGCGATCAGGCTGAGGAAGACGGCGATCGTTTCGATGTCGACGTCGTCCCGGTAGCCCTGGGCGCTCAGGCGCTCGAGCCGCGCGGGCTTCTCCTTCATGAGCTCGTCCTCGGCATGGGAGACGGCCTTGCGGAACGCCTCGTCGGCGCGGAACCGGCGCGCGGCCTCGAGCTGCACGCTGAGCCAGTCCGGATCCTCGTGCGTGATCGCCTCGAGGACGGCGGGAAAGCCCTCGGTGAGCCAGATCTCGGTCAGCCGCGTGTTCGACTCGACCGCGAGGGCGACGAAGATCGACTCCTTGTTCGGGAAGTAGTTGAAGATCGCGCCGCGCGAGAGTCCGATCTCCTGCTCGAGGACGGCGACGGTCGCGCCCTCGTAGCCGTCCCGCGAGAAGGCGCGCCGGGCGCCGTCGAGGATCTGGCGCCGGCGCTCGGCCTTGTGCTCGTCCGAGACCTTGGGCATGCCCCACACTTTACAAAACCGTACGGACGTTTTATTATCTGCCGATGGCCACCGTGAACCGCACCGCCGTCGGCGCCCTCGTCGCCGCCGAGACGATCTCCGTCCTCGGCTCCCGCATGACCTACCTCGCGCTGCCGTGGTTCGTCCTCGCGACCACAGGGTCGCCGGGGAAGATGTCGCTCGTCCTCTTCGCCGAGATCCTTCCGATGGCGCTGCTCGGAATCCCGAGCGGGAGCCTCGTCGAGAAGCTCGGCGGCCGCACGACGATGCTGATCGCAGATTTCGCGCGCGCGCCGATCATGCTCTCGATCCCGATCCTCCACTCGGCGGATCTCCTCAGCTTCCCGCTGCTGCTCGGGATCGTCGCCCTGGTGGGGACGTTCATGCCGCCGTACTCCGCGGCGCAGCGCGTCGTGCTGCCGGAGCTCGTCGGCGAGAACGAGACGCTGATGGTGCAGGGCAACAGCATGATCGAGGGCGGCACCTCCTTCGCCGGGCTGATCGGCCCTGCGCTCGCCGGGCTCTTGATCCCGATCCTCGGCGCGCCGAACGTGCTCTACCTCGACGCGGCCACGTTCTTCGTCTCGTTCCTGATCGTGCTGGCCCTCGTGCCGAAGCGAAAGCCGCTGCACGCACCCGCCGTGCGCGGTGTGCTCGCGGGCTTGAAGTTCGTGCTCGCCGATCGCCTCCTGGCGCCGCTGACGCTCACCGTGATCGGTTTCGGCTTCATCATCTCCTCGCTGTCGCCGGCGCTGCTCGTGTTCGCGCGCGACTCGTTCGGGAGCGCTCGAATCGCCGGGCTGTTCTACACCGCGCTCGGCGCGGGCGCGCTCGCCGGCACGATCGCCGCGGTCGCGATCGTCCGGAAGGTGGCCCCGCTGAAGATGGCGACGTTCGGGATCCTCGCGTTCGCCGTCCCGCTCTGGCTGCTGCCGATGATGCCGCCGGCCTGGATCGTGGTGGCCGCGCTCTTCGTCGCGACGTTCTTCACGCCGTTCGTCAACGGACCGGTGATCGGCGTGCTGACGGCACGCACGCCGGACGGCCTGCGCGCGAAGGTGATGACCGCCGTGATCACGCTGAACACGCTCGCCTCACCGCTCGGGTTCCTGCTCGCGGGGCAGATCCTCGAGCGCTGGGGCGTCGAGCCGATCTTCTTCGGCGTCGCGATCGGCGTCACGCTGCTCTCGCTGCTCTTCGCCTCGATCACGTTCCGGCACCGGGACGAGCCCTCCGCGGTGCCCGCGGCAGTTCAGGCCTGATCGCCGGACGGTGAGCCTGTAGGGGGCGGACCCGTTTGTACTCTGTCTCCGTGCCGCCGTTCAAGACATCCGACGCCTACAAGCCCACCGGCGACCAGCCGCGTGCGATCGCCGAGCTCTCGGAGGGGCTTCGCGCAGGCGAGCGCTTCCAGACGATGCTCGGCGCGACCGGCACGGGCAAGACCGCGACGATGGCCTGGCTGATCGAGGAGATCCAGCGCCCGACCCTCGTGATCGCGCACAACAAGACCCTGGCCGCGCAGCTGTGCAACGAGTTCCGCGAGTTCTTCCCGCACAACGCGGTCGAGTACTTCGTCTCGTACTACGACTACTACCAGCCCGAGGCCTACGTGCCCCAGGCCGACCTCTACATCGAGAAGGACTCCTCGCAGAACGACGACATCGCGCGGCTCCGGCTCGCGGCGACCTCGTCGCTCTTCACGAGGCGCGACGTGGTCGTCGTCGCCTCGGTGTCGTGCATCTACGGCCTCGGCTCGCCGGAGGAGTGGCGCGAGCGCGTCCTGATCCTCGAGGTGGCGGAGGAGCACGACCGCGACCTCGTCCTCCGGAAGCTGATCGACTCGATGTACGCGCGGAACGACTCGGTGCTCGGCCGTGGGCGCTTCCGCGTCAAGGGCGACGTGCTCGAGATCCAGCCGGCGAACCAGGAGACGGCGTACCGGATCTCGTTCTTCGGCGACACGGTCGAGGCGATCACGCACTTCGACCCGATGACCGGCGAGGTCCTGGCGAAGCTCGACAACATCGCGATCTGGCCGGCGACGGAGTACGTGACGTCGCGGCCGACGATCGAACGCGCGGTCGTCGAGATCAGGCACGAGCTCGAGGAGCGGCTCAAGGTGCTCGAGGGCGAGGAGAAGATGCTCGAGGCGCACCGGCTGCGGCAGAGGACCGAGTACGACCTCGAGATGATGAAGGAGCTCGGGTTCTGCTCCGGGATCGAGAACTACTCACGGGTCCTCGAAGGGCGCGGGCCGGGGACGCATCCGTTCACGCTGCTCGACTACTTCCCGAAGGACATTCTGATCTTCGTCGACGAGTCGCACCAGACGATCCCGCAGCTCGGCGGGATGTACGAGGGCGACCGCTCGCGGAAGCAGACGCTCGTGGACTACGGCTTCCGGCTTCCGTCGGCGCTCGACAACAGGCCGCTTCGCTTCGACGAGTTCCTCGACCGGAACCACCAGCTCGTGTTCGTCTCGGCGACGCCCGGGCCGTTCGAGCTCCGCAACTCGACCCGCGTGTCCGAGCAGCTGATCCGGCCGACCGGGATCGTCGACCCCGAGGTCGAGCTCCGTGCGACGAAGAACCAGATCGACGACCTGCTGAACGAGATCCGGCGCCGCGAGCAGGCGGGCGAGCGCGTGCTCGTGACGACCCTGACGAAGAAGATGTCGGAAGACCTGACGGACTACCTGCTCGAGTCCGGCGTCAAGGCGCGCTATCTGCACTCCGAGATCGACACGCTCGAGCGGATCCAGATCATCCGCGAGCTCCGGCTTGGCGACTACGACGTGCTCGTCGGCGTGAACCTGCTTCGCGAGGGACTCGACCTGCCCGAGGTCTCGCTCGTCGCGGTGCTCGACGCCGACAAGGAAGGCTTCCTGCGCGGACGCACGTCGCTCATCCAGACGATCGGCCGCGCGGCGCGGAACGTCAACGGACGCGTGATCCTCTACGCCGACAAGATGACCGAGGCGATCAAGGAGTCGATGGACGAGACCAACCGCCGCCGCGCGATCCAGCTCGCCTACAACGAGGAGCACGGGATCACGCCGGAGACGATCCGCAAGGGCGTCTCGGACATCGCCGAGTTCCTTTCACTCGAGTCGCCGACGGTGCCGTCGCGGCGACGCCGCGGACAGACGAAGGTCGAGGGGATGGCGCCGGACGAGCTCGAGCGCCTCGTGATCACGCTCGAGGAGGAGATGTTCGCCGCCGCCGAGGAGCTGCGCTTCGAGTACGCGGCGAAGCTGCGCGACGAGATCAAGGACCTCCGCCGCGAGCTCGACGCGGCGCAGCCGCAGCCGGCCTAGCGGACTCTCACGGCGAAGGGCAGCTCCGCGCGGAGCGTCCCGACGCGCATGCCCGCGGCGCCCTTCAGCAGCTTGCCCTTCGCAGACGCCGGAAGTCGCCAGGTGCAGCGCGCGACGCCGCCGCGCGCGCTGCCGCGTGCGGCGACCAGCTTCTTCCCGCCGAGGGTCGCCCGGCAGACGTGCGTCGCGCTACCGAGCGGGAGCCCGCGGGCGTCGTCGACGAGCACGATGATCGTCCAGACGCGGCCGGCACGCGGCTGTTCGGCGAGCGCGTCGGTGATCTCGAGCTGCGCCGCCGTCTGCGTCAGCTTGGCGAGGTGCGATCCGTCGGCGTCGGCGGTGAAGACGTCCTGCGCGCGAAATGTCACGCCGCGGGTGAAGAGCACCTTCGAGCCGTCGGGCGACCAGCCCGGGAAGTCGTCGCGCCCGTCGTAGTTCGTCAGACGCTGAACGTCCGTGCCGTCGACGTTCGCGACATAGATCTCGGTGTTCCCGAGCGGCAGGACCCCGTCGCTGACGTAGACGATCCGACGCGCGTCGGGCGACCACGACGGCTCGCTCTTGTTCTGGCCGCCCTCGCTCAGCCGGACGACGTTCGATCCGTCGGCGTCCATCGCCCAGATCTGGAACGTCCCGCCGACCCGGTTGCTCGAGAACGCAATCCTGCCGTCCGACGACCAGTCGGGCGACTCGTCGGACGCCGCGTTCACCGTCAGTCGGCGCGGGTCAGCCCCGTCCGCGCGCATCGAGTAGATCTCGCCGTTGCCGTCGCGGTTGGTTCGCCACGCGATCCGCTGCCCGTCGGGCGACCACGTCGGCGCGTAGTCGGCCTGTGGGTCGTTCGTGAGCCGCCGCGGCGACGAGCCGTCGGCGTTCATGACGTAGACCTCGTAGTTGCCGTCGCGCGTGCTCGCGAAGGCGATTCGGGTGCCGTCGGGCGACCACTTCGCATGGTCGTCGTGCGCCGTGTTGTTCGTCAGCCGCCGCTCGGCCGACCCGTCCGCCCGCATGACGTAGATCTCTCCGTTGCCGTGACGGAACGACGTGAACGCGATCTGCCGGCCGTCGGGGGACCACGACGGTGCGTCGTTTCCGATCAGGATCGCGCCTCCCGCTCCGGAGGCCGCGACGGCCACCACACCGAGCAGGAGGCCGAGCGGCGCGGCCCGCCGAACGCGCATTCCTCCTGAGCTTAACGAGTAGGGTCGGCGAGTGGACATCCTCGTGTTCGTTCTCTTCGTCCTCGTGGGCGGATTGATCGTCGGGCTCATCGCGCGGCTCGCGGTGCCCGGGCCGGACCCGATGTCGATCTGGCGGACGATCGTGCTCGGCATCCTCGGCTCGCTCGTCGGCACCCTGATCGCGCAGCTTGTCGGGATGGGCAACGGCGGCGGGCTGCTCTTCTCCCTGATCGGAGCGGTCCTGCTCCTGATCCTCTACCGACGCGTCTTCCAGAAGCGAGGGATCACGGGACCGAGCGCACGCCGGTTGTAGTTTCACGTCCGACCGCATCTGGGACAATCAGCGGCATGGAATGGGTATGGCTCATCATCGTGGGCGCCATCGTCGGTGCGCTCGGCCGGCTCTTCAACCCCGGCCGTGACCCGATGGGGTGGATCGTCACGATCCTGCTCGGCATCGGATCGATGCTGCTCGCCGGACTGATCTTCGACGGCTTCTGGCAGTTCGTGATCGGCGTGATCGTCGCGATCGTGCTCGTCTCGCTGTACGGCCGCTTCATGGGCGGCCGGGCCGCGACCGCGCCCTAGTTCACCGGGTCGACTTCGAGGGGCTCACGGCCCCGCGGGAAGCGCCGCACAGCCGTGAGCCCCCAGTCGTCTCCGCGCCAGATGTACGTGGCGACGGAGAGCGAGCCATCGTCGATCTCGTAGACGTGGAGGCCGCGCGCCTCGCCGCGGCGGTTCGGCCGCGGCTGGCCGAGGCCGGGCGCGATCGAGACCACGACGGCGCGGACGTCGCCGTGCGTCACCTCGAACTCTCGGCGCTCGCTGACAGCGGCCTGGTGGATGTGGCCGGCGAGGATCAGCTCCGCCCCCGAGTCGACGAGCGTCGCGAGCACGCGGTTGCGGTCCGCGACCGGCTTCTTCCGGGAGCGCCACGGTGCGCCGACGAGGTGGTGGTGGAAGGCGACGATCCGGAACGCGTTCTCGGGCGCCTCGGCGAGCGTGTTGCACGCCTTCCGCAGCTGCTCGCGGCGGAGCGCGCCGCTCTGGTGGCGCCACGGGCGGACCGAGTTGAGGCCGAGGACGTAGAGGTCTTCCGAGCGGTAGAGCGGCTCGGTCGTCTTCCAGATCCGCTCGAACTCCTTCCAGGGCGACGTGAAGCGCGCGGGGAACGTGTACGGGATGTCGTGGTTCCCGGGGATCGCGAGCAGGGGGAGCTCGAAGGAGCGGAGGAAGCGCGCGGCGCGCTCGTGCTGGTCGCGCTGGCCGCGGTGGGTCAGGTCGCCGCTCGCGATCACGAGCTCGGGGGTCACGCGCCCGAGGAGCGCGGCCAGGGCTCGCTCCATCTGGGGGTCTTCGTGCGTGCCGTAGTGCAGGTCGGAGACGTGGAGAACGCGTGTCATTCCGGCCGGGGCAGGCTATAAGGTGATCCAACGTGACGAGCGACACGCCGGAAGTCTTCGACGACCTCTACCTCGGCCTGCGAGCGGGCGGCGCCATGCGGAAACAGCGGCGCGGCGAGCCGCTCACGGCCGAGGAGAAGGAAGTGCTCGGCCGCTGGCAGCGGCTCTCGGTCACGCGCAAGTCGCTCGCGATCGGCGCGTTCGCGCTCGGCACGTTCGGGCTCGGGTTCACGCTCGGCGGCCTCATCTTCGGCCGCTGGCGCCGGGCCTAGCTCGGTCAACCGGCCTCGGCGTCCTTTGCCGGGAAGAGCACGGTCGGGACCTCCTCCTCGGCGGGGTTCTTCTCGAGCACGACGACGTCCACGAGCGTGGCGGCGACCGCGGCGAGTGGGATCGCGAGCAGCACGGCGAACCCGCCGAAGAGGACGGCTGACCCGGCGACCGAGACGAGCACGATCAGCGGCGACAGCCCGACGGCGTCGCCGAGGACGCGCGGGATCACGATGTAGTCCTCGAGCAGCCGGACGACGAGCACGGCGAGGCCGGCGGCGATCGCGACTCCGACCGACTCCGTGAGGCCGACGCCGACCGCGAGCGCGCCGGCCGCCAGCGGGCCGATCACGGGCACGAGCTCGACCACGCCGGCGAAGACGCCGACGAGCAGCCAGAACGGAAGGCCGATCGCCCAGAAGGCCGTCGAGAGCACGACCGCGACGAGGACGACGAGCAGGCCCTGGCCCCGAACGTACGCACCGAGCTTCAGGTCGATCAGCTCCCACGTGTCGCGGACGGTCGTCGCGTGTGATCGCGGGAGGAGGCGGCAGACGAGGTCCTCCGCGCGCTTGCGCTCGAAGATCCAGTACGCGCCGGTCGCGAGGACGAAGAAGATCCCGACGAAGACCTCGAACGCGGCGAGGCCGACGTGTGCGCCCTCGTCGAGGAAGTCCTCGACGCGGGGGAGGCGCTCGAGGCGGCGCTCGATTCCGCTGAGGACCTCCTGGCGGATGCCGGTCGACTGCCTGGCTTCCTGTCGCAGCTCGGCTGCGCGTTTGGGGGAGGTCGCCGAGCGCGGTCTGCACCTGGTCGAGCGCGCGCGGGACGACGGCCCAGAGCAGGGCGGCGACCACGCCGACGAGGACGGCGTAATGGAGGAGCACGCCGACGCCGCGCGGGATGCCGCGAGCGTGGAGCCGGTCGACGCCCGGGCGCATCGCGGCCGCGATGATGAAGCCGAGGAAGAGGAGCGCGAGGATGAGCTTCAGCTTCCAGAGGGCGAGCGCCGTGACGACGGTCGCGACCACGACGAGGCTCGCGACGAACGCGCGCTTGGCGGTCTGGGCCATGCGGTGGTCCTGGCCGCGCGCAGGGAACGGGAAACCGGCGGCGAAGGCTCGTGGTCCCATGTGGACGCGCACGCGGGAGCGGACGTGCTGGGAGTCGCGGCGGCATGCCGTGGTGCTCGCGCGGCCGCTGGCGCGAGGGCTCGCGTTCGGGGCGGTCGGGTTCGTGTGCTTCACGATCGGGTGGCCGGTGATGCTCGTGGCGCCGGTGCTGATCGGTCTGGGCGGGCTCGGCGCCGGGCTGTCGGTGTGGCGCTGGGAGCGGACGCGGGTCGTCGTGACGACGGAGCGGCTCTTCGTCGTGCACGGGACGCTGCGGCGGCGCGTGGCAGCGGTCCACGTCGACTCGATCGGGGCGATCGAGGTCGAGCAGAGCCTGGTCGGCCGGCTCCTCGGGTACGGGACCCTGGTCGCGGGCGAGCTCGAGATCCCGTTCGTCCCGCACCCCCGCCGCGTCGGCACGCTGGTCGCGCGCCTCGGCGCGTAGCGCCAGGCGCCTGGGTCTGACCCTGCAGTTCGCCCCTGCAGACGCGTCCTCTGCAACAAGAGCGTGACGAGTCGTCCACAGTTGGGCTCGCGCGTGGCGGCGGGATCTACGGTGAAAGCGTGCCGCGGATTCTGCGCACATCCCTTCCGGACGGGTTCTTTCACGTCACCGCCCGCGGGGTGGACGGTGCTGCGATCGTTCGCGATCCAGGCGACTGCAAGCGCTACGTGCACCTCCTCGCGCGGACGATCGAGCGCTACCGCTGGGACTGTCACGCGTACTGCCTGATGCCGAACCACGTGCACGTCCTCGTCGACGCGACGCAGCCTGACGTCTCCGCGGGCGTCCAGTACCTCCATGGCACCTACGCCCTTGCCTTCAACCGTCGACACGGCCGACGCGGCCACCTGTTCGGCGCGCGCTTTGCCTCGTGGGTCGTCGAGACCGAGCGGCACCTCGTCAACGCGGCCCGCTACGTCTACCTGAACCCGGTCCGCGCGGGCCTCTGCGCGAGGCCCGAAGACTGGCCCTGGAGCGGGATTCGGGGCTAAAACGAACACCTGTTCCCGTCCGACACGCCTCGCTAGACTGGGCCGGTTATGGCCCAGGACCACCTCGTCGTCCACGGCGCCCGCGAGCACAACCTCAAGGACGTCACCGTCCGCCTGCCGCGGAACAAGCTCGTCACCATCACGGGCCTGTCCGGCTCGGGCAAGTCCAGCCTGGCCTTCGACACGATCTACGCGGAGGGCCAGCGGCGCTACGTCGAGAGCCTGAGCGCGTACGCGCGGCAGTTCCTGCAGATGATGGAGAAGCCGGACGTCGAGTCGATCGACGGCCTCAGCCCGGCGATCTCGATCGACCAGAAGACGACGAGCCGGAACCCGCGCTCGACCGTGGGAACCGTCACCGAGATCTACGACTACCTGCGCCTCCTCTACGCGCGCGTCGGCCGTCCGCACTGCCCGGTCTGCGGCCGCCCGATCGCCGGCCAGAGCCTCGAGTCGATCGTCGACCAGGTGCTCGCAGCTCGAGGAGGGCACGCGCTTCACCGTGAACGCGCCCGTCGTCCGCGATCGCAAGGGCGAGTACAAGGACGTCTTCGAGGAGCTCCGCCGCGAGGGCTTCACGCGCGTCAAGGTCGACGGCGAGCAGCGGCTGCTCGAGGACGAGATCGAGCTCGACAAGAAGTACAAGCACACGATCGAGGTGGTCGTCGACCGGCTCGTGATGAAGCCGGAGCTCCGCACGCGCCTGGCGCAGTCGATCGAGACGGCGGCGCAGCTCGCGGAGGGCCTGATCGGGATCGACCTGGTCGACACCGGCGAGAGCCTCCTCTTCAGCGAGAACTTCGCGTGCCCGGAGCACGGCGTGAGCCTCCCCGAGCTCGAGCCGCGCATCTTCTCGTTCAACTCGCCGCACGGCGCCTGTCCGCGCTGCACGGGCCTCGGTGCCCAGCAGGAGATCGATCCCGACCTCGTCGTCCCCGACCCGACGGTCTCGATCGGCGAGGGTGCGCTCGTCCCGTGGGCGGTCGGCAACTCGACGTTCTACGAGTCCGTGATCCAGGCGGTCGCCGACAAGTGGGAGGTCGACCTCGACACGCCGTGGCAGGACCTCACCGAGGAGCAGCAGAACCGCTTCCTCTACGGCACCGACGGCGAGCGCGTCTACGTCACGTACCGCAACCGGATGGGCCGCAAGCGCGCCTACATGCTCGCCTGGGAAGGGATCGTCTCGAGCCTCCAGCGCCGCTACCGCGAGACCGACTCGAGCACGCAGCGCGAGCGGATCGAGGAGTACATGTCGTTCCGACCGTGCCCGGTGTGCAAGGGCGCGCGCCTGAAGCCCGAGGTGCTCGCGGTGACGGTGGGCGACCGCAACATCCACGAGTTCTCGAAGATGTCGGTCACGCGCGCGATCCGGTTCGTGCAGGAGCTCGAGCTGACCGAGACGGAGCGCCTGATCGGCGAGCGGATCCTGAAGGAGATCCGCGCGCGGCTGACGTTCCTCGACGACGTCGGCGTCGGCTACCTCCAGCTCGACCGCGCGGCGGCGACGCTCTCCGGCGGCGAGGCGCAGCGCCTGCGGCTCGCCACGCAGATCGGCTCACAGCTCGTCGGCGTGCTCTACATCCTCGACGAGCCGTCGATCGGCCTGCACCAGCGCGACAACGACAAGCTGATCGGGACGCTCGAGCGGCTGCGCGACCTCGGCAACACCGTCCTCGTCGTCGAGCACGACGAGCAGATGATGCGGAGCGCGGACTGGCTCGTCGACATGGGCCCGGGAGCGGGCGAGCACGGCGGCTATGTCGTCGCCGAGGGCCCCGCCGCGAAGGTCGAGAAGAACGCGAAGTCGATCACCGGCCAGTTCCTCTCGCGCAAGCGCCAGATCGCGGTCCCCGAGCGTCGCACGGACGACGTCGGCACGTTCCGCGTCGTCGGCGCGCGCCAGCACAACCTGAAGAACATCGACGTCGAGTTCCCGATCGGGAAGTTCGTCTCGGTGACGGGCGTGTCGGGGTCGGGCAAGTCGACGCTCGTGAACGAGATCGTCCACAAGGCGCTCGCGAACCGGCTGCACCGGATGCGGTTGAAGCCGGGCGACCACGAGACGGTCGAAGGGATCGAGGCCTTCGACAAGGTGATCGACATCGACCAGTCGCCGATCGGGCGCACGCCGCGCTCGAACCCCGCGACGTACACGAAGCTCTTCGACCACATCCGCGAGCTCTACTCGATGACGCCCGAGGCGAAGGTGCGCGGCTACAAGCCGGGCCGCTTCTCGTTCAACGTCCGCGGCGGCCGCTGCGAGACGTGCAAGGGCGACGGCCAGATCAAGATCGAGATGCACTTCCTTCCGGACGTCTACGTCCCGTGCGAGACGTGCAAGGGCGCGCGCTACAACCGCGAGACGCTCGAGGTCCGCTTCAAGGGCAAGTCGATCGCCGAGGTGCTCGAGATGTCGGTCGAGGAGGCGCTGCGGTTCTTCGCGAAGATCCCGAAGATCCGGCGACGCCTCCAGACGCTCCACGACGTCGGGCTCGACTACATCAAGCTCGGGCAGCCGGCGACGACCCTGTCCGGCGGCGAGGCGCAGCGGGTGAAGCTCGCCTCGGAGCTGTCGAAGATCGCGACCGGACGCACGCTCTACATCCTCGACGAGCCGACGACCGGCCTCCACTTCGCCGACATCGAGAAGCTGCTCGAGGTGCTGCAGCGGCTCGTCGACAGCGGGAACACCGTGCTCGTGATCGAGCACAACCTCGACGTGATCAAGCAGGCCGACTGGATCGTCGACCTCGGGCCCGAAGGCGGCGAGGCCGGCGGCGAGGTGATCGCGACCGGCACGCCCGAGGAGATCGCCGAGGTGCCGGACAGCTTCACCGGGCAGTTCCTGCGCGAGATCCTCCCGGCCAAGAAGCGCGCGAAGGCCGCGGCATAGAAGCGAGCAGCGTTCCGAGCGTGGTGCGTGAGTGGTGGGCACGCGCACTGCTCGTCTTCTGGCGTCCGACCGAGGTCTTCGCGGCGCTCCGATCGACCGACGAGGAGGACGAGGACGCGCGCTCGGAGCCGATCCTCGCGATCGTCTTCCTCGCCGGCATCGCGTCCGTGCTGGGGACGAACGCGTTCGCGCACGCGCTCGACGACTTCGAGCTCGACGGGCTGACGCTCGCCGTGATCGGGTTCATCGCGGGCGGCGTGTACGGCCTCGTCGCCTACTTCCTGCTCGGCTTCCTCGCCTACGCCGGGGCCCGCGCCGCAGGCTCTCGGGCGCCCGCGCGGCACCTGCGCGAGCTCGTGGGCTTCGCCGCAGCGCCGCTCGCGCTTTCCCTCCTCGTGGTCTGGCCGACGCGGCTCGCGATCTACGGGGGCGATGTCTTCGAGACCGGCGGGTCGGACACGGGCTCCGGCAACCACCTGTTCGAGGCACTGGAGCTCGTCGCGATCTTCTGGTCCCTCGGACTCGTCGTCGTCGGGATGCGCGCGTATCACGCGTGGTCGCTCGGCCGCGCGCTGCTCGCCTCCGTCGCGGTGCTCGCCGGACCGCTGTTCGCGCTCGCGCGCGCGTACTCGCTGCTCTAGCCGTTCGCGACGAAGCCGGAGACCTCGCGGATCTCGGCATCGGAGAGGCGATCCTTGAACGGCGGCATCGCGCCGCCGCCGTTTCGCACCTGCTGCTCGACCTGCGCCTGCGTGAGGTTGACGTTGTCGAGGTTCGGCCCGACGGTCCCGGTCGACCCGGCCGGCGCGAAGGTGTGGCACGACGCGCAGCCGGCAGAGTTGAAGATCGCTTCACCCTCCGGCACGCCACCTGCAGCGTTCGTCTCGCCCGCCGTCTCCGCGGTCGTGGTCGCCTCCTCGGTGGTCGTCGCCTCGCTCGTCGTCTGCTGCGTCGTCGTCTCGGCCGCGGCCGGCTGGTTGTTGTCGTCGTCCGCGGTCGAGCGCCCGATCGCATAACCGGCGATCCCCGCCGCGAACACGAGGAAGAGGATGAAGAGCACGAGGACGGCCTCGGCCGTGATCTCGTTCCAGCGACGCTTCGGCGGCGGGCGATAGGCCATCGCGGGGGGACGATAAACGAGTCGGGGTCAGCGCGTGGCGAAGAACGCCTCGAGCTCCTCCTCCGGCATCGAGTACGTGTGCTGATCCTCCGGGAAGCGCCCGGTGCGCACTTCGTCGGCGTAGGTCTCGAGGGCCTTGCGGATCTCGCTGCCGACGTCGGCGTAGCGCTTGACGAACCGCGGCGAGCGGCCCTCGTAGAGCCCGAGCAGGTCGTGCCACACGAGCACTTGCCCGTCGCACTCGCGACCGGCGCCGATGCCGATCGTCGGGATCGTGAGCGCCCGTGTGACCTCCGCCGCAACGGCGGCCGGCACGGCCTCGAGCACGACCGCGAAGCAGCCTGCGGCCTCGAGCTCGCGCGCGTCCGCGACGAGCTTCCGCGCCTTCTCGGCCGTTCGCCCCTGCGCCTTGAAGCCGCCGAGCGAGGTCGCCGACTGCGGCGTCAGCCCGATGTGGCCCATCACGGGGATGCCCGCGCCGACGATCGCGTGCACGCGAGGGACCATCGTCCCCGCGCCCTCGAGCTTGACCGCGTCGGCCGCCGACTCCTTGACGAACCGGACGGCGTTCTCGAGCGCGAGCTCGTCCGAGACCTGGAACGAGCCGAACGGCATGTCCGCGACGACGATCGGCCGCTTCGCGCCTCGCGTGACGGCGCTCGTCAGCATCAGCAGCTCCTCCATCGAGGCGGGCACGGTCGAGTCGTGGCCGAGCACCACCATCGCCGCCGAGTCGCCGACGAGGATCAGCTCGACACCCGCCGCGTCTGCGAGGCGCCCGCTCGGCGCGTCGTACGCCGTCACCATCACGATCTTCTCGCCGCGGCGCTTCAGCTCTGCGAGCTCGGGCAGCGGCAGCTTGCCGTGCGTCCACGAGGCGTAGCGGGGTGCGGGGCTGCTCATTCCGTTTCTCCTTCCAGGGGGACGTTGTCGATCAGGCGGGTGTTGCCGACGCGGACGGCCGCGGC
This sequence comes from uncultured Actinomycetes bacterium, assembly GCA_963791205.1. GTDB lineage: Bacteria > Actinomycetota > Thermoleophilia > Gaiellales > Gaiellaceae > JACCTU01. Next base: position 36,087 of record CAWBRK010000012.1, on the reverse strand, counting down.
GAGGACGCGCGGCTCGAAGTCCGCGACCTCGACGTACTCGACGTCGACGTCTCGGAGGAGCTCGCGCGCCCTGTCCGCGTCCTTCGTCGCTAGCGCACGGGGGAGGGAGAGAGCGCGCCGGCGCTCCTCCGGGGAGAGGCGTGCGTTTCGCGACGAGAGTGCGAGCCCGTCCGCATCCCGCACAGTCGGCAGGACGCGGAGCTCGAGCTCCAGGTCGAGGTCGCGGATCATCCGTTTCAGGACGGCGACCTGCTGTGCGTCCTTCTGGCCGAAGAACGCGAGCTGCGGTCGCACGATGTTGAAAAGCTTGAGGCAGACGGTGGCCACGCCGCGGAAGTGCCCGGGACGGTGCGCGCCCTCGAGCAGCGAGCCGAGCTGCTCGACGTCGACCCACGTCTGGAAGCCGGCGGGGTACATCTCGTCGATCGACGGCGTGAAGAGCAGGTCGACGCCCGCCTCGGCGGCGAGCCCTGCGTCGCGCGACTCGTCGCGCGGGTAGCCGTTCAGGTCGGCAGCGTCGCCGAACTGCGTCGGGTTGACGAAGAGCGACACGACCGCGACGTCGGCCTCGGCGCGCGCGGCGCGGATGAGCGACAGGTGTCCCTCGTGGAACGAGCCCATCGTCGGCACGAGCGCAATCGTCTCGTCGCGGTGCGGTGCGAGCGCCGCGCGAAGCTCGACGATGGTCGTGACCGTCCTCATCGCGCGGTCGCCTCGGCGAGCACGTCGTAGAGCGGCTCGAGCTCCGGGTGGGCGGCGCGGATCGCCTCGCGGTGGCGCTCGACCGTCTGCCAGTCGCCGCGCTCGATCGGTCCGGTCAGCTCGAAGCCGTTGTCGATCGTCCGCCGCATGAGCGGCACGAGCGCTTCGGGCGGCGCACCGGCGGCGCGGAAGAGCTCCGACGAGACGCGATGCAGCGTGACGAGGTAGTTCGAGGCGATTGCGGCGCCGGCATGGTAGAGGGGCCTCGCGTCGTCGGCGAGCTCGAAGGGCTCGAGCCCGAGCGTCCGCGCCAGCTCGAAGCCGACGCTGCGCGCCTCCTCGCTCTCCGCCGTCACCGCCGCGTGTGCGCCGTCGAGCTGCTCCGGCCCCCGCCGCTTCGTGAACGTCTGCAGCGGGTGGAGCCCGAACCGCCGCTCGTGCGGATCGAGCGCGGCGAGCGGCGTTGCGCCCGAGGTGTGGGCGATCCAGGGACCCGGGGCGACCTCGCGCGCGACGCCCGAGATCGCACCGTCTGGGACGCAGAGAAGAACGAGCTCGGCGTCGTCCTCGACGAGCCGGACCCCGCGCTCGCGCAGCCTCGCGGAGACCGCCGATCCGACGCGGCCGGACGCCCCCGCCACCTTGACTGTCTCGATCATCGCTCCAGTTCCTCTCGGATACCGGGCCGAGCGGAGTGTAGCCGCCTTGACGTGCGTGGGGGCGACGGCGCATCGTCGTATCGAGGTGCTGCCGGAGACGCGCTACGCGAAGAAGGGCGACGCTCACGTCGCGTACCAGGTGGTCGGCGACGGCCCGCTCGACCTCGTCCTCGTCTCGACCTGGTTCAGCCACCTCGACGCCCGGTGGGACTCGCCGGGCTTTGCCCACTACCTCCGCCGGTTGTCCTCGTTCAGCCGCCTGATCTCGTTCGACAAGTCCGGCATCGGTCTCTCCGATCCGATTCCCTCACGGACGGTGCCGCCGCTGGAGGACTGGATGGACGACGTGCGCGCGGTCATGGATGCAGTCGGCTCCGAGCGCGCGGCGATCATGGGTGCGAACGACGGGTCGCTCATGGCCGCGCTCTTTGCCGCGACGCATCCCGACCGAAGCAGCGCACTCGTCCTCGTCAGCGCGACGGCGCGGATCTCCGCCGCGCCGGGATACGAGATCGGTCTCGGCCCGGACGTCCGGGAGCGGCTGGTCTCCATCGTCGAGCAGACGTGGGGGCACGGTGACCTCATGACTGCGGTCAATCCAAGTCTGGCCGACAGTCCCGAAGAGGCCGAGGCCTGGGGGCGCTTCCTCAGGCTCGCCGCGAGCCCCGCGACAGCGGCGGCGGTCATGCGGACGCTCTTCGAGGTCGACGTTCGCGCGGTGCTGGACACGATCGCCGTGCCGACACTGATCGTCCACCGTGTCGACAATCCGATCATCACGCTCGAGCAGGGGCGATACGTGGCGGAGCGCATCCCGGGGGCACGCTTCGTGCCTGTGCCCGGCGCCGACTACGGCCTCGCGCTCGGCGACGTCGACGTCGTGCTCGACGAGGTGGAGACGTTTCTCACCGGCGCTCATCACGCGCGGCCGACCGACCGGGTGCTCTCGACCGTGCTCTTCACCGACATCGTCGACTCGACCCGACGTGCCGCGGAGCTGGGTGATGCCCGCTGGCGCACGCTCCTCGAGGCACACGAGCAGGTTGCCCGGTCTGAGGTCGAGCGCTTCGGTGGCTCGATCGCAGAGTTCACCGGCGATGGCGTCCTCGCGAGTTTCGACGGGCCCGCCCGCGCGGTTCGATGTGCGCTCGCGCTTCGCGAGCGCGTCAGAACCCTCGGCCTCCGCCTTCGCGCCGGCTTGCACGCCGGCGAGGTCGAGCGCCGGGGGGATCAGATCGCCGGCATCGGCGTTCACATCGCGGCTCGCGTTCTCGCATTGGCCGAGGCTGACCAGGTGCTCGTCTCGCGGACGGTCCGCGACCTCGTCGTCGGCTCCGGGCTCACGTTCGAGGATCGGGGGACGCACACGCTGAAGGGCGTGCCCGACCAGTGGCAGGTGCTCGAGGCGACGGACTGACCGGGCGCCCGGTGAGCCGGACGCCCGGCCGGGCATGACTAGCGCGCTCGGAACGATCCGAGCATGCCCTCCTGCGCGTGGTCGTCGACGCCGCACCAGAAGCGGTACACGACGCCCTTCTTGACGCGCAGGGACACCGTCACGCTCCGCCCCGGAGCGAGGACCGGCGTGTGGACGGACTTGCCGCCGCCGCGGAGCCAGAAGTCGTGGTGGTCGCCGCTGGAGTTTCGGACGACGAACTTCACGAGCCCCGCCTTCGGGATCGTCGACAGCTTGAGCCTGTAGCTCGTTGCGCTGACCCTGACCGTCTGCGCCGGCGCGCCCGTCGCGAGCGGCACGAGCGAGGCCGCCAGCGCGAGCGTGATCACGGCGATCGGAAGCAGCTTCTTCCGCATCGTGTCTCCTTCGTCTCCTGGGTTAGCCGCGGCCGCGTCGGCCCTGGCCCGAGTTGCCCTTGCCCTTGCCGCGGCGGTGCTTGCCGGAGGTGCCGCGGTCGTCGTCGCGCCGCTCGGCGCGTGCCGCGCCGTTGCAGCGCGGGTCGTTGCGGTGTTCGGCCTCGTCGCACGGGCCGGAGACGTCCTCCGCCGTGCGGACCGTGGTCGCCGAGCCGCCGCTCGCCGCGGCGCTCCCCGGCGTGACCGCCCCGCCGAACGCAGCGCCTGCGAGTGCCAGCGTCGCGAGTCCCGTTGCACCGATCAGCTTCCTCGTCATCTCGTTCCTCCTTCGTTGACGCGGCCACGGTAGGAGGGGGCGCGCAAAGCCCGGGCAAGCGGAGCGTTCGGGTTCTCCCAGACGCGGGTTAAGGACCGGCGTGCGGACAACCGCACCCCGAGCCGCGGGAAACCACGACTTCGGCCCGTCGCTCCGACTGCGACTGTGAACGAGACAACCGACACCGAGGTTCCCATGAGCACTCACACCGTCCCCCTCTCGACTTCCGGCCGCGCGCGCGCCGCGCTCGGCAACGTTGCGGCGTGGGCGCGCACGGAGCACGGCGTCTTCGTCACGGCGCTCGCCGTCGTCGGCATCCACGTCGCGGACGACAGCTTCCTCCAGCCGAATCCCGGCGTGCATGCGTCCGACCACCTCGCCGGCGGCCTGGTGCCGCTCGCGCTCATGGCTGCAGCCGCGGTCGTCTACCCGCGCATGCGCGCGGGACTGCGCGCGCTGACCGCGATCGTCTTCGGATACTTCGGCCTCCTCGGCGGCATCGAGGCGGTCTACTACACGCGCGAGGTCGGCCCGTCCGGCGACGACTACAGCGGCTTCCTCTCGATCCCGGCCGGGCTCGTGCTCATCGGGCTTGGGGCCGTCACGCTCTGGCGCTCGCGACGGCGCGACGACCGTCTCTGGTGGCGCTACAGCCGCAGGCTCCTGGTCGCAGCCGCCGTCGTCGTCGTCACGCTCCCCGTTGCATTCACTTTCACCCTCTCGTACGCGATCACGCATGTCGCGCGTGCAGAGGTCCCGACGGCGAACCTCGGCGCGCCCTACGAGAGCGTCGAGTTCAAGACGAGCGACGGGTTGACGCTGCGGGGTTGGTACATCGCGTCGAAGAACGGCGCCGCCGTCATCTCGTTCCCCGGCCGCGCCGCGTCGCAGAAGCGCGCGAAGATGCTTGCGCGCCACGGCTACGGCGTGCTGCTCTTCGACCGTCGCGGTGAAGGGCGAGAGCGACGGCGACCCCAACCTGTTCGGGTGGCAGGGCGAGCGCGACATCCATGCTGCGGTCGCGTACTTGCAGCACCGCCCCGACGTCGATCCGCGGCGGATCGGCGGGATCGGCCTCTCGGTCGGCGGCGAGATGATGATCGAGGCCGCCGCAGAGTCGACCTCACTCCGGGCGATCGTCTCCGAAGGCGGGAGCGGCCGCTCGGTCCTCGACACCGCGGCAAATCCCGGCGGCGACCGGGGCGAGTTCGTCGGCACCGGCCTCATCACCGCGGCGACGGCGCTCTACACGAGCAACGTCCCTCCGGCAGATCTGAAGGGCCTCGTCACCGAGATCGACCCGCGCACGTCGGTGTTCTTCGTCTACGGCGAGAACGGGCAGCCGGTCGAGAAGCCTGTAAATCGCGCTTTCTACCGGGTCGCGAAGGGCCCGAAGGAGATCTGGGAGGTGCCCGGATCCAGGCACATGGGCGGCATCGAGGCCCAGCCCGCCGAGTACGAGCGGCGGATCGTCGGCTTCTTCGACCGGGCCCTTCTCGGCGACTGAGACGCCGTCCGATCCGGGCGGAAGAATCGCAGGCCATGGAGCTGGACCCGGTGGTAGCGTCCTAGCCGCGATGCCGATTTACGAGTACGTGTGCATGGCCTGCGAATCGCACTTCGAGGAGCTCGTGCGGAACGGCGAAGAGCCGGACTGCCCGGACTGCGGCGCCTCGAACGTGCGGAGGCAGCTCTCCGTGTTCGCGGCTCACGGCACCGCCGCGCAGACGTCGTTCGGCGCCACCGCGGCCGGAGGCGGATGTTGCGGCGGGAGCTGTGGCTGCAGTTGAGCCGCTAGACAGGGTTCAGCAGCTCGCCTCGTTCGAGCGGCTGGTCTCGGGCTGCACGAACTGCCGCCTCCACCAGGGGCGCACGCAGGTCGTGTTCGGCTCGGGCAACCCGGAGGCCGAGCTCATGTTCGTCGGCGAGGCGCCGGGCTTCCACGAGGACCAGCAGGGCTTCCCGTTCGTCGGCCAGGCCGGGAAGCTGCTCGAGAAGCTGCTCGACGGGATCGGGCTCAAGCGCACCGACGTCTACATCGCGAACGTCCTCAAGTGCCGTCCGCCGGGGAACCGCGATCCGCAGCCCGACGAGATCGAGTCCTGCGAGCCGCACCTGTTCCGGCAGATCGAGCTGATCCGTCCGCAGCTCGTGGCGACGCTCGGCAACTTCGCGACGAAGCTCCTCACGGGCAAGCCGACCGGCATCACGCGCGTGCACGGCCAGGAGCAGTGGACGACGCTCGGCGGGAACCGCGTGCAGCTGTACCCGCTCTACCATCCGGCGGCCGCGCTCTACACGCCGGCGATGCTCAAGGTGCTCGAAGAGGACTTTGCGCGCATCCCCGAGCTGCTCGGCGGCGAGGAGATCGTGCGTCCGGCGCTTCAGCTCGCGCCGCCGCCCGACCCGGCCGTGCAGCTCGACCTCTTCTAGAAACTACGAGCGTGCAGATCGAGAGCTCCTCGCCCGAGGAGACCGAGGCCGTGGCTGCGCGCCTCGCCGCGGTGCTGCGCCCGGGCGACGTGGTCACCGTCTCCGGTGAGCTCGGGTCCGGCAAGACGACGTTCGTGCGCGGGGCGTGCCGCGCGCTCGGTGTGACGCAACCCGTGACGTCCCCGACGTTCACGATCGGCCACCGCTACGACGGCGTCGCGCATCTCGACCTCTACCGCTTTGCGGGCGTCTCGGCTGCGGAGTGGGGCGACCTCGAGCCGTACTTCGACGGCACGATCGCGTTCGTGGAGTGGCCGGAGGCCGGCGAGTCGGCACTCCCTGAGCCGCGCTTCCGCGTGCGGTTGAGGCACATTGACGAGGCGCACAGGATGATCGAGCTCGAGTCCCCGGAACCGACCCTCCTGCAGGCGCTTTGATGCTGACGCTCGCCTTCGATACCGCCACCGACGTCGCGACGAGCGCGCTCGTCTGGGACGGCGAGGTGCTCGGCGAGCTCCGCTCACGCCCGGTGAGCGTGCTCGAGGACGTCGACGCGCTCTTCCGTCAGGGCGGCGTGCGGCCGGGTCAGCTCGAGGCGCTCGTGGTCGGCACCGGGCCGGGGAGCTTCACCGGCCTGCGGATGGGGCTCGCGGTGGCGCGCGCGCTCTCGCTCTCGCTCGACGTTCCGGTTGCGGGTGTCTCGACGCTCGCCGCGCTCGCCGCGGGAAGCCCCGGAGCGCTGCCGGTGATCGACGCCCGGCGGTCGGAGGTCTTCGTGCTCGAAGGCGAGCCGCGCGTCTGCCGACCGGATGAGCTCGAGGTGCAGGGCCGCGTGTGCGTCGGCGACGGCGCGGTGCGCTATCGCGTCACGCTCGAGGAGCACGGCGCGGAGATCCCGGCCGACGACGACGAGCGTCACGTGCCGCGCGCACGCTTCCACGTCGCGCTCGCCGAGTCCTTCGGTCCTGCCGAGGAGGTCGAGCCGATCTACCTCCGCATCCCGGACGCGGAGAAGGCACGCGCGTGATGATCCGCACGCTCCAGCTGCGCGACCTCTCGGCGATCGAGAAGATCGAGCGCGACTCGTACGCCACGCCGTGGTCGCGCTCGATGTTCGCGGGCGAGCTCTCGAAGGCGTCGTCGGTCTGCCTCGGCGCGTTCGAGGAGGACGGCGGCGAGCTGATCGGCTACCTCATCGTCTCGCGCTACGTCGATGCGTGGCACGTGATGAACATCGCGGTCGACCCGAACTCGCGCCGCGTGGGCGTCGCGACCGCGCTGCTCGTGCGGCTCTTCGAGCTCACGACAGGCGACGGCCGCCGCGGGTACACGCTCGAAGTACGCGTGTCGAACACCGGCGCGATCAACCTCTACGAGCGGCTCGGCTTCCAGCCGCGCGGGATCCGCCGCGGCTACTACACGGACAACCGCGAGGACGCGCTGATCATGTGGCGCGACCCCCAGCCGCAACCGGTCGCATGATCCTCGGAATCGAGACGTCGTGTGACGAGACGGCCGCGGCCGTCGTCACGCACGACGGGGAGATCCGGTCGAACGTCGTCGCGTCGCAGGCCGAGCTGCACGCGCGCTTCGGCGGTGTCGTTCCGGAGGTCGCGTCGCGTCGGCATCTCGAGCTTGTCGTGCCGGTCGTGCGCCAGGCGCTCGGCGAGGCCGAGATCTCGCTCGAGGGCGTCGACCTCGTCGGGGTCACACGCGGCCCGGGGCTCGTCGGCGCGCTCCTCGTCGGCGTCTCTGCGGCGAAGGCGCTCGCGTGGTCGCGGCGGCTTCCCCTCGCGCCGGTCGACCACCTGCACGGGCACGTTGCGTCCCTGTACCTCGAGCCCGACCCGCTCGAGCCGCCGTTCCTCTGCCTGCTCGCGAGCGGTGGGCACACGCTGCTCCTCGACGTCCGTGCGCGCGGCTCGTTCGCCGTGACCGGCCGCTCGCTCGACGACGCGGTCGGCGAGGCGTTCGACAAGGGGGCGCGCCTGCTCGGCCTCGGGTACCCCGGCGGCGCCGAGATCGACCGGCTCGCCCGCGAGGGCGATCCCGAGGCATTCTCGTTCCCGGTCGCACGCGTCCCCGGGCTCGACTTCTCCTTCTCAGGCGTCAAGACGTCGCTCCTCTACGCCGTCCGCAAGCTCGCGCCGGACGAGCTCGAGCGCCGCCGGGCCGACCTCGCGGCGAGCTACCAGCGCGCGCTCGTCCGGGCGCTCGTGGAGCGAACAGAGGCGGCGGCCGAGCTCGTCCGCGCCGAGCGGGTCGCCGTCGTCGGCGGTGTCGCAGCCAACTCGGAGCTCCGGGCCTCGCTGCCGTGGGCGCGGGCGGCACCGCTGCCGCTCTGCACCGACAACGCGGCGATGATCGCCTCTGCGGCCCGGTACGTCGAGGCTCTTCCGTATCCTCGCTACCTTGCGCTCGATGCCTACGCGTCAGCTGCATGACCGCTAAGCACGCCTGGCCGCTCGCGTTCGTCGCCCTCGTCGTCACGCTCGTCCTCGTCGCGGCCGGCGGCCGCTCGGACAGCCGCGCCGCCGGGGAGGGCTCGGCGGTGTCCTGGGCCGGGCTCGCCGGCTCGCCGCGCCCCCGCGTCGCGACCGGGCAGCGCATGGTCGTCGTCCTCCGGACCCCGTCGCTTGCCGACCACGTCGCGAACGCCGGCGGCCGCGCCGGCGACGCCGATCAGCGCCGCTGGACGCAACAGGCGCGGGCGACAGAGCAGCTCGTGCTGTCGAAGCTCGGCGTCCAGGGCCTGCCGGTCACGCCCGACTACACGTTCGAGCGCGTGATCGTCGGCTTCTCGGCCGCGCTCGACCCTCGCGCCGTCGCGATCCTCGAGCGGCTGGCGGAGGTGCAGGGCGTCTACCCGGTGCGGAGCGCCTTTCCGGCGTCGGTTTCCTCCCATGTCCTCGACGAGCGGGACTTCCAGCCGGGGAGCGGCCACCGCCTCGAGGTCGCGCTGCCAGGCTTCGACGGCCGCGGTGTCACCGTTGCGCTCCTCGACACCGGCGTCGACCGTGCGCAGCCGTACCTTCGCGGTCGGATTCGCGACGGCGTCGACATCGTCGGCGGCAGCGACCTCGCGCTCGCGGCGGCGCGGCCCGACGACCAGGTCGAGATCGAGCGTCACGGCACCGAGCTCGCGGGGATCATCGTCGGCGGCCAGCGGTCCCGCCGACCTGACCGGCGTCGCGACGGGCGCGTGGGTGCTGCCCATCCGCGTGGCGGGCTGGCAGCGGACGGCGTCCGGCCGCTACGCGGTGTACGCGCGCACGGACCAGATCCTCGCCGGCCTCGAGCGCGCGGTCGACCCGAACGGCGACGGGGTCGCGCACGACGCCGCGCGGATCGCGGTCGTCGGTGTCGCCGAGCCGTACTCGGCGTTCGCCGACGGGCCGCTCGCGAAGGCCGTCGCGGGAGCCCTGCGGCTCGACACGCTCGTCGTCGCCCCGGTCGGGAACGACGGGCTCGGCGCATCGTCGGGCGCGCTCCGCGACTACGGCAGCGTCGCCGGCCCCGGCGGAGCGCCGTCGGCGCTCACGGTCGGCGCGGTCGACCTACGGAAGCGCGAGCGCGACGTGCGCGTCAGCGTGCGCGCCGGCCTGACGCTGGCGTTCGAGGGCCGCGTCCCGCTCGGCGGCGTCGTGCATCCCGGCAAGCAGCTGAGCCTCCCGCTCACGGCACCGCTCGACGGGCTTCCCGCGCCGCGGCGGACCGCCGCCGACGATCGGGTCGTTCTTCGACGCCGGCGGCTACAGCAGCGTCGCGGGCAAGGCCGCGCTCGTCCCGGCGGGCGACTCGCCGCACAGCGCGGTCGTGAACGCCGCGCGCGCCGGCGCCGGCTGCGGTCGTGCTCTACGGCGACGGCCCCGTGCCGAGCGGCTCCCTCGGCCTCGACGAGGAGGTCGCCGTGCCCGTCGTCGGCATCCCGCGCGACGCGGCGCTGGACGCGATTCGCGCGCTTCGCCGGGGCGCGAAGGCGGCGCTCTCGCTCGGCTCCCTCCGCGTCGGGCAGAACGCGAGCCTCCGCCGCGTCTCCGTCTTCTCGTCCGCGCGGGCTCGCGTTCGACGGGCGGGTGAAGCCCGATCTCGTCGCGCCCGGCGTCGGGATCGCGACCTCCGAGCCGGGCTCGAACTCCGACGGCACGTCGCGGTTCGGCACCGTCAACGGCTCGAGCGTCGCCGCCGCGGTCGTCGGCGGTGCGGCCGCGCTCCTCGCGCAGGCGAGGCCGTCGCTCGACGCGCGCTCGCTGCGCAGCCTGCTCGCGAACACGGCCCGGCGTCTCCCCGACGCGTCGACCGCGGCGCAGGGAGCGGGACTGCTCGACCTCGGGGCCGCGACCGCGTCGGAGTTCACGACGACGCCGGGCTCGCTCGCGCTCGGCCGCGCCGACGACGTCGGCTGGCAGACGGCGACCGAGGTGGTCGTCCGCAACGTCTCGACGCGCACGCTCAAGCTCTCGGGCACGGTGCAGATCGTGCGCGAGGGAGCGGGGACGCTGTCGTTCTCCGTCAAGCCGACCGCTTCGCGCTCCGCCCGGGACGCGCGCGGCGCGTGCAGGTGCAGGCGATCGTGACGGCCGAGCCGCAAGGCGACCGCCACGCGGAAGGCGCCGTCGTGTTCACGGCGAACGGAACGCGCGCGCTCCGGATCCCGTGGGCGATCACGTTCGACGAGCAGAGCACGAACCTGATCGGCGCCGTGCGCCTGTCGGCGAAGGCGTTCCGGCCGTCCGACGACCGCCCGACGCTCCTGACGCTCCGCGCAGGCACGGTCACGCGCACGCCGCAGGGCGAGGAGATCCGCCCCGTGCGCCGCCTCGACGTCGAGCTCGTGCGCGCGAACGGCGAGCCGCTCGGCATCCTCACCAGGCTCCGCGACCTCCTCCCCGGGCACGTACGCGATCGGTCTGACAGGACGCGATCCCGACGGCGACCAGCTCGATGCCGGCCGCTATCGCATTCGGCTCACCGCCTGGCCGACGGAGCCCGGCGGCCCGCCGAGCAGGGCCCTGGTGCGCTTCCGCGTGAAGCGCCCGCCGGGGTAAACTCGCCCAGTTTGCGGCGAAAAAGGAGCGTGCTTTGACGACTCTGCAGGAAGCGCCCGTCTCGCACCTGCGCGAGAACCCGTTCGAGATCGCCCGAGCCCAGCTGCGACGTGTCGGCGACACGTTCGGGATCGACGACAACCTCGATCGGCGTCCTCTCCCGGTGCAAGAAGGCGGTGGAGGTCTCGATCCCGACCCAGATGGACGACGGGATCACGACGCGCGTGTTCACCGGCTACCGCGTCACGCACAACATCGCCCGCGGCCCGTCGAAGGGGGGCATCCGCTACCACCCGGACGTCACGCTGGACGAGGTCAAGGCGCTCTCGATGTGGATGACGTGGAAGTGCGCGCTGGCGAACATCCCGTTCGGCGGCGCGAAGGGCGGCGTGATCGTCGACCCGAAGGCGCTCTCCCGTCGTGAGCTCGAGCGCATGACGCGCCGGTTCACGAGCGAGATCATCAACGAGATCGGCCCCGAGAAGGACATCCCCGCGCCCGACGTCGGCACCGACGCGCGGGTGATGGCCTGGATCTTCGACACGTACTCGATGAACAAGGGCCACTCGGTGCTCGGCGTCGTCACCGGCAAGCCGCTCGCGATCGGCGGCTCGTTCGGACGCGAGGAGGCGACCGCCCGCGGTGCGCTCTACGTCCTCCGCGGCGCAGCGCGCAAGAAGGAGCTGAGCCTCAACGGCGCCACGGTCGCGATCCAGGGCTTCGGCAACGTCGGCAGCCACCTCGCCCGGCTCGTCGCGCAAGACGGAGCGAAGGTCGTCGCGCTCTCGGACTCGGCCGGCGGGATCCACAACCCGGACGGGATCGACGTCGAGGCCGCGATCGCGCACAAGCACGAGACGGGCTCGCTCGGCGCGCTTCCCGGCACGGACCCGATCTCGAACGACGACCTGCTCCTGCTCGACGTGCGACGTCCTCGCGCCGTGCGCGCTCGAGCAGGTGATCAACGAGTCGAACGCGGACCGGATCAAGGCGAGGATCATCGTCGAGGGTGCGAACGGCCCGGTCACGCCGACGGCGGACGAGATCCTCGAGCAGAAGGGCGTCCTGATCCTCCCGGACATCCTCGCGAACGCGGGCGGCGTCGTCGTCTCGTACTTCGAGTGGGTCCAGGGGCTCCAGGAGTACTTCTGGAAGGGGGACGAGGTGAACGCGAAGCTGAACGACATCGTGACGCGCGCGTTCAACGAGACGTGGGCGGTCTACGAGGCGAGGGACGTCTCGATGCGGCTCGCCGCGTACGGCCTCGCCGTCCAGCGCGTCGCGGAGGCGACGATCACCCGCGGGATCTATCCGTAACGTCGTCCTGTACCACGCGGAGGGCTGCCACCTCTGCGAGCGGGCGCGAGAGGTCCTCGCGGGCGGAGCTGACGGACGCGCTTCGAGGAGGTGGACATCGGCGGCGACGACGCGCTCGAGGCGCGGTACCGAGAATGGCTCCCGGTGGTCGAGATCGACGGCGAGCGGGCCTTCGTGTACTTCGTCGATCCCGCCGCGCTCCGCCGAAAGCTGGCACAAAGTCCGGCCTGACGGTTCCCTGACGGCAGGAGCGACGCCGCTGGCACAATGCCGCGCGGTGTCACAAGGAGTGGCTGATCGGCTGACCGTCGGCGTCGCGGCCCGCCTGCTCTCGTTACCTGCAGGTCCTGACGCAGGCGAAGAAGATGGGCAAGGAGCGGATCTCCTCGCAGGAGATCTCCGACTACACGAACATCAACGCGACGCAGATCCGTCGCGACCTCTCCGCGTTCGGCAAGTTCGGCAAGCGCGGGGTCGGCTACAACATCGACTCGCTGCTCGAGCGAGATCCGCGGGATCCTGCGCACGCAGGGGCAGCACAACATCGCGCTCATCGGCGCGGGGCGGCTCGGTCAGGCGATCGCGAGCTCGCCGATCTTCGCGGAGCACGGGATCAACATCGCGGCGATCTTCGACACCGACCCGGAGAAGGTCGGGCGCGCCGTCGGCAGCATGAACGTGAGCGACTACTCCGAGCTCGGCGGCACGGTGCGCGACAAGAACATCATCGTCGGCGTGCTCGCGGTGCCGGCGGAGGGCGCACAGCGCGTCGCCGACGATCTCGTCGGAGCAGGCGTGCGGATCATCTTCAACTACTCCGAGGCGCTCCTCGACGTGCCGGCCGACGTGCAGGTGCACACGTCGAACCCGGCCGTCGAGCTTCTTCACGCGCTCTACTTCCACCTGACCTGAGGTCGATTCGGGTTCCTTCCCTCATCTCTGCCGACTGGCAGGGAGCCAGGCAAGGGGGGAACATGCAAAGGAAGTTCACCACGGCGGTGGTGACGATTGCGGCGCTTGCCGTCGCTGCGGCGTTCGCACCGGCGGCGCTCGCCGAGCGGTACGTCGTCCTCTACAAGGGCGGTGCCTCCACCTCGAAGGCCGGAGACTGGATCGAGCGGTCCGGCGGCACGGTCGTCGCGAACTACGGAGAGATCGGCGTCGTGATCGCCCGGTCGGACTCGCCGACATTCGCGCAGGCGCTGAAGGGCGGCGCGGGGATCGACACGGTCGCCGTCTCGCGTGCGGTCGCGAAGGTCGACGTCCCCGACGCGTCGCCCGGCGAGCTGCCGAACGCACCGGCGACGGAGGACAGCCTCGCGGCGCGCCAGTGGGACATGCGGCAGATCCACGCGCCGGAGGCGCACGCCATCACGGGCGGAAGCTCCGCCGTCGTCGTCGGCGACATCGACACCGGGCTCGACAAGGATCATCCGGACCTCGTCGGCAACATCGACTTCGCGCGCAGCGTGTCGTGCGAGAGCGGTGCGCCTGTCTCGGCCCCGGCGGCGTGGGACGACCACGCCGGCCACGGCACGCACACCGCCGGGCACGATCGCGGCCGCGTCGAACGGGTTCGGGATCACCGGCGTCGCTCCGCGGGTCAAGATCGCGGGGATCAAGTCGTCGAACGACGACGGCTTCTTCTTCGCCGACATGGTCATCTGCTCGTTCATGTGGGCGGGCTCGCACCAGATCGACGTGACCAACAACAGCTACTTCATGGACCCGTTCCTCTACAACTGCCGGACCGACCCCGAGCAGCGGGCTCTCTGGAAGGCGGCGAGGCGCGCGATCGACTACGCGCAGAAGCAGGGCGTCACGGTCGTCGCCGCCGAGGGGCAACGAGTCGGACGATCTCTCGCACCCGCAGGTCGACGTGATCAGCCCCGACTTCCCGCCGGGGAACGAGGAGGAACGCGACATCACGAACGCCTGCGTCGTCATCCCGGTCGAGATCCCCGGCGTGATCGGCGTCACCGCGGTCGGCAACACGCAGCAGGTCGACGGGGACAACGACCCGAACGACTACCTCAAGTCGTACTACTCGTCGTACGGCGTCAGCGCCGCGGACGTCACCGCTCCGGGCGGCGACTTCTACTACGGGCGCGGCACGGACGGCGGGCCGTTCGGGCTCGTCCTCTCGACGTGGCCGAGCGACGTCGGGTGCGGCCGATCGGTGACCGACGGCGGCGCGAGGTACTGCTACCTGCAGGGGACGTCGATGGCCTCGCCGCACGCCGCGGGCGTCGCAGCGCTCATCATCAGCCGCTACGGCGACCTGAAGAGCCCCCAGAACGGCAAGCTGCGGCCGGGCACGGTCGAGGCGATGTTGCAGGGGACGGCCGACGCACAGCCATGTCCGACCGAGCTTCCGCTCAACGGGGCTCCGGGCACGGCGCTCGCGAACACGCCGTATTCGGCGATCACGCGGCCGAGCGGCGACCCGCAAGCGTGCCAGGGCGGCGCCGGACACAACTCGTGGTACGGCGCCGGACAGATCAACGCGCTCCGCGCCGTCACGAACGACAAGGGCAACTAGAGGGCGACCCGGAGGGGCCGGGCAACCGGTCCCTCCGCTTTACTCGGGCCGTGCGCATCCTCGTCTGGCACGGGTACCTCCTCAGCGGCACCGGCTCGAACATCTACACGCAGGCGCTCGTCCGCGAGTGGGCCGGGGCGGGACACGACGTCACCGTCTTCTCGCAGGAGCCGCATCCCGAACGGTTCGACCTCGGCGGTGCGACCGTCGTGAAGCCCTACATCGGCCGCCTGCTGCCCGTGTTCGTCCTCGACCGGTACGAAGGGCTCGAGGCGCGCCTGCTCCAGGACTTCACCCTCGCCGAGCGCGAGGCGTACGTCGAGGCGAACGCAGCGGCGCTCCGCGAGCACCTGCCGGCCGACCTCGTCTTCGCGAACCACGTGCTGCTCGGCGGGCCGGTCGGCGCGGCGAGCGGCGCGCGCTACGCGGTCAAGGCGCACGGCTCGGAGCTCGAGTACTCGATGCGCGGGAATGCCGAGCTCGCGGCGTGGGGGAAGGAGGGGCTCGAACGCGCCGGCGCGGTGTTCGTGGGCTCGGGGCACATCCGGCAGGTGCTGGACGACGTCGTGGGCCACGTCGAGAACGTCCACGAGGTGCCGCCCGGCGTCGACGTGGACGAGTTCAGACCGGAGGAGCGAGACGTCGCGCTCGCGGCGCTGCTCGAGGAAGCGCGGCAGGACCCGCCGAACGCCGGCAACGCGGAAGAGCGCCTCCCCGACGAGGGCAACGCGGAGCGCCTCGCGCACTGGTTCGAGAGCGACGAGCCGACGGTCCTCTACTTCGGGAAGCTCCTCTACAACAAGGGTGTCCACGTGCTCTTCGACGCGCTGCGCAAGACCGGTACGCGCGCGATCGTGGTCGGCTTCGGCGACTACCGCGAGGAGCTCGAGTGGAGCGCACCGCCGCGCGCGCTCTTCACCGGCGCGCTCGACCACCGGCACCTGCGGCATCTGATCCCGCTCTGCGACGTCACCGTCGTGCCCTCCGTCTTCCCCGAGGCGTTCGGCATGGTCGCTGCGGAGTCGGCCGCGGCCGGAACGCCGCCGCTCGTCGCACGGCATTCGGGCCTCGAGGAGATCGCCGAGGGGCTCGAGGCCGAGTACCCGCCGCAGCACCGCTCGCTGACGAGCTTCGCGACCGGCGACGCGGACGACCTCGCGGCGAAGCTCGAGGCGCTGCTCGCGCTGCCGCCCGACGAGCGCCGCCGGGTCGCGGAGGCGGGCCGCCGCGCGGTCGAGCAGAACTGGTCGTGGGCGCGTGTGGCGGAGCGTTTGCTCGAGCCGTTCAGCTGACCAGGCCGTCGACCGCTGCCGTGGCGACGCGCATGCGGTCATCGTGCGGTCCCGAGACCTCCACCCAGGGGCAGCCGGTCGAGCGCACGTAGCTCGCGTACCGCTCGTGCATCTTCCGCCGCGCGTCCTCCCGCCGGAGGCCGAGCCGGTCGCGGTGAAACGGCGTGTCGACGTCGCACAGGAGGTACAGCGAGTAGCTGCCCGACCGCGCCTGGTCCTCGAGCTCCGCGCTCCGCGTGCCCATGTAGACCTCGTAGAAGACCGCGGTCACGAACGTGTCCGTGTCGCAGAAGAGGACGCGGTTCGCGTAGCCGGCGAGAAACTCCTCGAACCACGCGCGGATCTGCGCGATGTGCGTGAACTCCTCGGGCGCCCAGGGCCGGTGCGGGTCGCCGCGTCCGACGTGGTGGTACGGCGCGCCGTACTCCGGGACCCAGAGCGTCCCGTAGTGCTCCGCGAGCGCGGCGGCGAGCGTCGTCTTGCCCGTCGACTCCGCGCCGATGATGCAAACGCGCGCGACGCTTCGACGTCGCGCGCGCGGCGCGTCTGGCTCGGGGAGGTTCACCTCCACTTCAACTACTGTAGTGCCCCCATGGGCGACGAACAGCGGCTCCCGTACGAGGAGCTCATCAGTCGTTCGCGCGAGTCGTTCGAGGACGGGCGCGACTTCACCCTCGCCGTGGAGGAGGAGTTCGCGATCCTCGACCCCGACACGCTCGAGCTCTGGAACCGCTTCGAGGAGCTGCAGGCGGCCGCCGCCGGCACGCCGCTCGAGCCGCATCTCGTCGGCGAGCTGATCGCGTCCGAGATCGAGGTGCGCACAGGACGCTGCGAGACGTGGGCGGAGGCGAGCGCGAAGATGGCGGAGCGCCGCACGCAGCTCGTCGAGCTCGCCGACTCGCACGGCACCGTCCTCGGGGCGACGGGAACGCATCCGTGGTCGAGCTGGAAGGACCAGCGGATCATCGACACGCCGCACTACCGCCGGAACGACGAGTACCTGCGGTACGTCGTCTGGCGGAACAACAGCTTCGGGCTGCACGTGCACGTCGGGATCAAGGGCGCGGACCGTGCCGTGCGTGTGTTCTCGAAGCTCCGGAACTACCTCCCGGAGCTGCTCGCGCTGTCGGCGTCGTCGCCGTTCGTCGAGGACGTCGACTCGGGGCTGCACTCGGCTCGCACGGAGATCTTCACGCGGATGTTCCCGCGCTGCGGCGTGCCCGACGCCTTCGACTCCTGGCAGGAGTGGGAGGACTACGTCCGCTTCCTCTACGAGACGCGCTCGATCACCGAGCACACGCAGATCTGGTGGAGCGTCCGGCCGCACCTCGCGTTCCCGACGGTCGAGATGCGGATCTGCGACGCGCAGCCGACGCTCGAGGAGGCGCAGGCGCTCGCCGGCTTCATCTATGCGCTGACGTGCCGTATTGCTCGTGCGCTCGACGAGGGCGAGCCGCTGCCCGACCATCCGCACCGGCTGATCGAGGAGAACTTCTGGCGCGCGACGCGGTACGGGCTCTCGGGTGAGCTGATCGACCTCTCGACGGGCGCCGTCCGCCCCGCGCGGGAGCACCTCGAGCGCCTCGCGGACTGGGTCTCGCCGGTCGCGGACGAGCTCGGCGTCCAGCTCACGATCCCGGCCGCCAACGCCGCCGAGCGCCAGCGGGCGCGCCTCGAGGAGGGCGCGACGCTGCGCGAGATCTACGCCGAGCAGGTGATCGAGCGTGTCCGAGCCTGAGCTCACGCCCGAGCAGCTGATCGACCAGATCAAGCAGCTGAAGGTCGCCGACCTCGTCCTCTCGACGGTCACGACCCTGGCCCAGCTGGGCTACGCCAAGCTCGACGAGCAGAGCCGGGACCTCGACCAGGCGCGCCTCGCGATCGACACGATCGGGGTGCTCCTGCCGAAGCTCGAGGGCCAGATTCCGCCAGACCTCTTGCGCGACCTGGGCTCGATGCACTCGAACCTCCAGCTGGCCTACGCGAGTGCGGCGTCCGCGAACACGGTCGAGTAGGCTCCCCGGGCCGAGCTTGTGATACAAACCTCGCCGCGCCGAGCCACTCTGCGCACGACTTTGTAACGAGGGAGCCGAACCGACATGGAGTTCTTCAACGAGCACGCCGTTGGCTTTGCGATCTTCTGCGCGCTGGTCGCGATCGGCTTCGGCCTCGGTCTGACCTGGTGGCTTCTCAAGCAGCCCGCCGGCGACGCGCGGATGCAAGAGATCGCGCGGGCGATCCGGGAGGGCGCCGAGGCCTACCTCAAGCGCCAGTACGCGACGATCGCGGTCGTCTCGATCGTCCCGTTCCTGCTGCTCGGGCTCTACAACAAGCTCGGCTGGGGGACGGCGATCGGCTTCCTGGTCGGAGCGGTGCTCTCGGCCGCCGCGGGCTTCATCGGCATGAACGTCGCCGTGCGCTCGAACGTGCGCACGGCCGAGGCCGCGAAGTCGGGCCTCCGCCCGGCGCTGAACGTCGCGTTCCGTGCCGGCTCGGTGACGGGGCTCCTCGTCGTCGGGCTCGGGCTCCTCGGCGTCGCCGGCTACTACGGCTTCCTCACCAACATCCTCGACAACACCCCCGAGTCGGCGATCGACGACCTCGTCGGCCTCGCCTTCGGCGGCTCGCTCATCTCCGTGTTCGCCCGGCTCGGCGGCGGCATCTACACGAAGGCCGCGGACGTCGGCGCGGACCTCGTCGGGAAGATCGAGGCCGGGATCCCCGAGGACGACCCGCGCAACCCGGCGGTGATCGCGGACAACGTCGGCGACAACGTCGGCGACTGCGCGGGGATGGCGGCCGACCTGTTCGAGACGTACGCAGTGACGGCGGTCGCGGCGATGCTGATCGGCACGCAGTTCCCGGGCGACCAGCTCTATCTGTTCCCGCTCGCGCTCGGAGGCATCTCGATCCTCGCGTCGGTCGTCGGCGTCTTCTGCGCGCGCGTCGGGCCCGGCGGCTCGATCATGAACGCGCTCTACCTGGCCGTCCTCGTCGCGGTCGTGCTCTCGGCGATCGGCTTCATCCCCGTGACGATGGCGTTCGACGACGGGCGCTACACGTTCACCGAGCTCTATGCGTGCGGCGTCACCGGCCTGGTGATCACCTTCCTGCTCGTCGGCATTACCGAGTACTACACGGGCACCCGCTGGGGACCGGTGAAGTCGATCTCCAAGGCGTCACGAACGGGCCACGCGACGAACATCATCGAGGGCCTCGCGATCGGCATGCAGGCGACGGCCGTGCCGGTGATCGTCCTCGCGGCCGGCATCCTGGTCGCGAACCACTTCGCGGGCCTCTACGGCATCGCGGTCGCGGTGATGGCGCAGCTCTCCATGACGGGCCTGATCGTCGCGCTCGACGCGTACGGCCCGGTGACCGACAACGCCGGCGGCATCGCGGAGATGGCGGACCTCGACGAGTCCGTCCGCGCGATCACCGATCCCCTCGACGCGGTCGGGAACACGACCAAGGCCGTCACGAAGGGCTACGCGATCGGTTCGGCAGCGCTCGCCGCGCTCGTGCTCTTCGACAGCTACACGACCGGCCTTCGCGACGAGAACCTGACGACCGTGTTCGACCTCTCCGACGCCTGGGTGATCGCCGGTCTCTTCATCGGCGGGCTGATGCCGTTCCTCTTCGCGTCGCTCGCGATGCAGGCGGTCGGCCAGGTCGGCGGCCAGGTCGTCGAGGAGGTGCGTCGCCAGTTCCGCGAGATCCCCGGGATCCTCGAGGGGACGGGCCGCCCCGACTACTCGCGCGCCGTCGGGATCGTCACCCAGTCCGCGATCAGGCGGATGCTCTTGCCGGCGCTCATCCCGATCGCCTTCCCGATCATCGTCGGGATCATCTCGCCGAAGATGCTCGGCGGCCTGCTGATCGGGACGATCGTCACCGGCCTCTTCCTCGCGATCGCGATGACCTCGGGCGG
This sequence comes from uncultured Actinomycetes bacterium, assembly GCA_963791205.1. GTDB lineage: Bacteria > Actinomycetota > Thermoleophilia > Gaiellales > Gaiellaceae > JACCTU01. The sequence continues at coordinate 16,035 of CAWBRK010000012.1, read as the reverse complement.
CGGTGCGTGGGACAACGCGAAGAAGCTGATCGAGGACGGCGCCTATGGCGGAAAGGGCTCTGAGGCCCATGCCGCCGCGGTCACCGGCGACACGGTGGGCGACCCTTACAAGGACACCGCCGGTCCCGCGATCAACCCGATGATCAAGATCACGAACATCGTCGCGATCCTGATCATCCCCTTGATCGTCGCGATTCACGGCTGAAAGTGCTTCGCACTTTCAGCCGAGGGTCGACGTAGCGACGGCCCGGACGTGCGGCGCCTCCCGGCCGGCAGAGCCCGCCTCCGGCGACCACGCGTCTCTATCCATCGCCGTCGTTTCCGCTAGCGAGCGCGGTCAGGTCCCCGCCGTAGAGTTCGGGCGTCCGGCCCGGCGGCGTCGCCAGCAGGCTGCGCTCGAGCGCGTCCTCGGGACGCCCGCGCTCTTCGCGACCGCCTACGGGAACGTCGGCTCGTCGATCTACTACGCGCTCGGCGTCACCGCGAGCTACGCGCTCGGCCTGACGCCGCTCGTGTTCGTGATCGCGGGGCTCATCTTCGCCGCGACCGCGGTCACGTACGCGGAGGGAACGGTCCGCTACCCGGAGGCGGGCGGGTCGTCGAGCTTCGCGCGGCACGCGTTCAACGAGCTCGTGAGCTTCGGCGCGGCGTGGGCGCAGATGCTCGTCTACGTCGCGACGGTTGCGATCTCGGCGTTCTTCGTGCCGCACTACCTCTCGGTCTTCTGGGAGCCGCTCCGGACGAACCCGTGGGACATCGTCGGCGGGGCGATCGTGATCGTCCTGCTGGTCGGCATCAACATCGTCGGCGTCAAGGAGGCCGCGAGCCTGAACATCCTGCTCGCCGTGATCGACTTCGCGACGCAGGCGCTCCTCGTGATCGTCGGCTTCGTCCTCGTCTTCAGCCCGGAGGTGCTGATCGACAACATCCACCTCGGCATCGCGCCGACGTGGAGCCAGTTCTTCATCTCGATCCCGATCGCGATGCTCGCCTACACCGGCGTCGAGACGGTGTCGAATCTCGCGGAAGAGGCGCGTGACCCCGCGCGCAACGTGCCGCAGGCGTACAAGCTCGTCGCAGGAGCCGTCTTCGCGATCTACCTGACGCTGCCGCTCATCGCCCTGTCGGCGCTGCCCGTCTATCAGCAGACCAACGGCGACTGGGTCACGAACCTCGGTCTCCCGCCGGAGGAGGGCGGCTTCACGAACGACCCGGTTCTCGGTGTCGTGAAGAACCTCGGAATCGAGCAGGGCGCGCTTCTCGACGGCCTCGAGGTCTACGTCGGCGTGCTCGCCGCGACGATCCTCTTCATTGCGACGAACGCGGGCGTGATCGGCGCGTCGCGGATCACGTACGCGATGTCGGGCTACCGGCAGCTGCCGCTCGTGTTCCGCCGCCTGCACCCGAAGTTCAAGACGCCGTGGCTCGCGCTCGTCGTCTTCGCGGGCATCGGGCCGATCCTCACGATCCTCCCCGGCGACGTCACCTTCCTCGGGACGATGTACTCCTTCGGCGCGACACTGTCGTTCACCGTCGCGCATTCCTCGATCATCGCGCTGCGCGCCCGGAAGCCCGACCACGAGGCGCTCTTCTTCGGTCGCCCGAACCTCCGCATCGGCACGACGGTCACGTCGTGCGGCGGCAGCGCGACCTCGGGGGCCGAGTCGTCGGGCACGACCACCGGCAGCAGGCCGGTGCCCTGCTTGCCGGTGCTCTCGGCGATCAGCTGCTCGGCCCAGTCGGCGAACCCGACCAGCCCGGAGCCCTGGTCCACGAGCACCAGCTTGTTGCGCAGCGGCGTGGTGCCGGCGATCGCGGCGCCGAGCCGCAGCCCGGGGTTGGCCTCGTCGTCGGCGGCCAGCAGGTCGGCGACGCTCTCGGCCTCGTCGAGCAGCGCGCGATGTCGGCACCGGCGAGCCCGCTCGGCACCAGGCCGAACGCGGTCAGCGCCGAGTAGCGGCCGCCGACGTCGGGGTCGGCGTTGACCACCGGAAGCCGTCGGCGCGGGCTGCCTCGTCGAACGGGGAGCCCGGGTCGGTGACGACGACGATACGGTGCGCGGGTCGATGCCGGCGTCGCGGAACGCCTGCTCGTAGGCCCGCTCCTGCGAGTCCGTCTCCATGGTGGAGCCGGACTTGCTGGACACCACGACCACGGTGCGGTCGAGACGGTCCTGGCCAGCGCCGTCGCGGACCTGGTCCGGGTTGCTGGAGTCGAGCACGGTGAGCTCGACGCCGTACGTCGCACAGATCACCTCGGGCGCCAGCGACGAGCCGCCCATGCCGCACAGCACGACGTGGTCGATGCCGGCCCCGGCGAGCCTCGGTGCGCAGCGCGGAGACCTCGCGCGACGAGCGGGCGCGAGGACTCGGCGAGCCCGACCCACGACAGCCGCTTCGAGGACTCCTCCTCGGCGTCCGGGCCCCACAGCGTGGCGTCCTGCGCGAAGAGCCTGCCCGCGAAGCCGTCGACGACGAGACCGGCGGACGTGCGCGGCGACCGCGTCGGCGGCGGCCCCCGTCGCTACTCACCTCGAACGTCTCGCTCACGTCGGCGTCCTGCCCCTGCTCGAGCTGCGCCCTTGACGGTCTCCTGCAGCTCCGCCCACGACGTCTCGAACTTGTCGACGCCCTCGTTCTCGAGACCTCGGATGACGTCGTCGTAGTCGATGCCGACGGTGGCGAGGTCGGCCATGCACCCGCCGCGCCTCGTCGTACGTTCCTCGGACCGGGTCGCCCTCGACCTCGCCGTGGTCGGCGAACGCGTCGAGCGTCTTCTCCGGCATCGTGTTGACCGTGTGGCCGACCGCGAGGTCCGTGACGTACATCGTGTCGCGGTACTCCGGGTTCTTGACGCCGGTCGAGGCCCACAGTGGGCGCTGCGTGCTGGCGCCCGTCGGCCTTCAGCGCCACGAACCGCTCGCCGGCGAACACTCCTCGTACGCCTCGTACGCCAGCCGCGCGTTCGCGACGGCGGCGTGGCCGCGCAGGTTCGGCGCCTCGCGGATTGCCGACGGCCTCGAGGCGCTTGTCGATCTCGGTGTCGACGCGGCAGACGAAGAACGACGCGACCGAGTGGATCTTCGACAGGTCGTGGCCGTTGGCCTTGGCCCGCTCGAGACCCTGAGGTAGGCGTCCATCACCTTGTCGTAGCGGTCGAGCCCGAAGATCAGCGTGACGTTGACGCTGATGCCGTCGGCGAGCACGCCGTGATCGCCGCGAGGCCCTCCTCGGTCGCCGGGATCTTGATGAACAGGTTCGGCCGGTCGACCTCCGCCCACAGGTCCTTGGCCGACGCGATCGTCGCGTCGCTGTCGTGCGCGAGGTGGGGGAGACCTCGATCGAGACGCGGCCGTCGACGCCGTCGGTGGCCGCGACGGGCGCGAGCACGTCGCAGGCGTTGCGGACGTCGTGGTGGTGATCGTGAAGATCGCCTCGTCGACGTCCTTGCCGGCGGCGGCGAGGCTCGCGACCTGGTCGTCGTACCGCTCGCCCGTCGACAGCGCGGACGCGAAGATCGTCGGGTTCGTCGTCACCCCGACGACGTAGCAGTCCTCGACGAGTTCGGCGAGGTTGCCGGTCTCGAGGCGCTCGCGCGACAGGTCGTCGAGCCAGATGGACATCCGTGCGTCGGCAAGGGCCTGGAGTCGAGACGTCATCTCCCTGGCCGCCTTCTCGTGGCGGATGTGGGCGATCGAGGTCTGGGTGGCGGAGATCGAGTCCTTCGCGGCGGTCGCGACTGCCTCGGCGGTGATCCCGAACTCCGTGTAGATACGCTGGTAGTCGGCCGACGCGCCGTAGTGCTCGAGCGACACGATCCGACCGGCGTCGCCGACGATGTCGCGCCAGCCTTGTCCTACGGCTGCCTCAACGCTGACCCGGGCCCGGATATTGCGTGGGAGCACGCTGTGGCGGTACGAGTCGTCCTGCTCGTCGAACCACTCGCGGCACGGCATCGACACGACGCGGGCCCGATGCCGTCCTTGGCGAGCAGCTCACGCGCCTTGACCGAGCTGCACCTCGGAGCCGGTGCCGACGAGGATGACGTCGGCCGGACCGCCGTCGGCGTCGACCAGGACGTAGCCGCCCAGGGCGACGCCGTCGCGGCAGCGTAACCGCTGTTCCCCGCCGGGAACGTCGGCACGTTCCGCCGGGTGAGCGCGAGGCCCGCCGGGCTGTTCGTGCGTCGCAGGATCGTGCGCCACGCGACGACGGTCTCGTTGGCGTCGGCCGGTCGGACCACGTCGAACGCGGGATCGCCGCAGGCGGCGAGGTGCTCGATGGGTTGGTGGGTGGGTCCGTCCTCGCCGAGCCCGATCGAGTCGTGGGTCCAGACGTACGTGACCGGCAGCCGCATGATCGCGGCCAGCCGGACCGCCGGCCGCATGTAGTCGCTGAACGTCAGGAACGTCGCCGTACGGCCGGGGCCGCCGTGCAGGGCGATCCGTTGAGGATCGAGCCCATCGCGTGCTCGCGGATCCCGAAGTGCAGGACCCGGCCGTAGACCAGTCGGCCGCCGAAGCTTCGTGCCAGAACTCCGCCGGGACGAACGACGGCTGGCCCTTCGGCGTCGTGTTGTTCGACTCCGCAAGGTCGGCCGAACCGCCCCAAGCTCGGGCAGCACCGGCGCGATCGCCGAGAGCACCTCGCCGGTGGCCGCCGCGGGTGGCGATGCCCTTCTCGTCCGCGTCGAACGAGGAGCGTGGATTCCCAGCCCGCAGGCAGGGTGTGGGTCGACATCCGCTCGAAGCAGCTCTACCCGGTCGCCGGTCGCGGTCGTCCACGCGTCGAAGCGCTCCTGCCACTGGTGGGCGTCGCGGCCGCGCCCCGCCGAAGCGCGGGTGTGCTCGAGGACCTCGGTCGGCCACCTCGAAGGTCTGTCTCGGGTCGAAGCCGAGGACCTCCTTGGTGGCCGCGACCTCGTCGTCGCCGAGCGCGTTGCCGTGCGCCTTGCCGGTGTTCTGCGGTTCGGGGCGGGCCAACCGATGATCGTGCGCAAGACGATGAAGCTCGGCCGGTCGGTGACCTCGCTCGCCGGCTCGATGGCGTCCTACAGTCCCTCGACGTCCTCGACGTAGTCGTCCCGTCGTTGGTCCAGTCGACGGTCTGGACGTGCCAGCCGTACGCCTCGTACCGCTCCCCGACGTCCTCGGTGAACGCGACGTTGGTGTCGTCCTCGATGGAGATCTGGTTGTCGTCGTAGACGAACGTGAGGTTGCCGAGCTTCTGGTGACCGGCGATCGAGGACGCCTCGCCGGAGATGCCTTCCTCGAGGTCGCCGTCGGAGACGATCACGTAGACGTGGTGGTCGAAGAGCTCTCACCGAGCGGCGGCATCCGGGTCGAAGAGGCCGCGCTCGCGCCGGGCGGCCATGGCCATCCCGACCGCGTTGCCGACGCCCTGGCCGAGCGGGCCGGTCGTCGTCTCGACGCCGGCGGTGTGGCCGTACTCCGGGTGGCCCGGGGTCTGCGCTGCCCCACGTGCGCAGCGCCTTGAGGTCGTCGAGCTCGAGGCCGTACCCGGCGAAGTAGAGCTGGATGTAGAGGGTGAGGCTGGAGTGGCCGCAGGAGAGCACGAAGCGGTCGCGGCCGGCCCAGTCCGGGTCGGCCGGGTCGTGCCGCATCACCTTCTGGAACAGCAGGTACGCGGCGGGCGCCAGGCTCATCGCCGTGCCGGGGTGGCCGTTGCCGACCTTCTGCACGGCGTCCATCGCGAGGACGCGGACCGTGTCGACGGCTTCGGTCGAGGTCGGTCCAGAGTTTCGGACGGGTCTTCGAGGCCTTCGTGTCGAGGGGGCCGTAGCTCTGCCTGCGTGTCGGACACTCTTCCTGGATCGCGGGGTCGATCAGGTCCGGGTCCGGCCAGTCGCGCCGATCCACCAGACAACCACGCGCCGAGCCTCTCGCCGGTTCGGGCGAGCTCCAGCACCGTCGCGGCCGACTCTGGGTGTTCGTTCTCCGTGATCGCCGTTCCCGCGACCCGAGGTTCACGTGACCGTCGTCGACCCGCACGCGCCCAGCGCCACCCAGGCCACTGGGCCGCGCCGCTCGGGACGAGGTCGCCGGCGCGTACGTCGGCCTGATGAAGCCGCGCATCATCGAGCTGCTGCTGCTGACGCACGGTGCCGGTGATGTTCCTCGCCCAGGGCGGCGTCCCGCCGCTCGGGCTGGTCGTCGCGACCGTCGTCGGTGGCACCCTCTCGGCCGGCAGCGCGAACGCGCTCAACTGCGTCGTCGACGCCGACATCGACGAGCGGATGCGCCGGACCCGGCGACGGCCGCTGCCGCGGCACGCCGTCACGACCCGCGCCGCGCTCGTGTTCGGTCTCGCGCTCGGCGTCGTGTCGACCCTGTGGCTCGGGCCTCGCCGGTCAACTGGCTGTCGGCGGGGTTGGCACTGGCCGCGAACGTGTTCTACGTCGTCGGCTACACGATGATCCTCAAGCGACGCACGTCGCAGAACATCGTCTGGGGCGGCGCCGCCGGATGCTTCCCGACGCTGATCGGGTGGACCGCGGTGACCGACGAGCTCGCCTGGGCGCCGGTCGTCCTGTTCATGGTGGTGTTCTTCTGGACCCCGCCGCACTTCTGGGCACTGGCGATCCGCTACCGCGACGACTACGCCGCCGCCGACGTGCCGATGCTGCCGGTGGTCGCGAGAGCCCGCGGTGGCGCGCCAGATCGTCGGCTACTCCTACGTCATGGTCGCGACGTCGCTGCTGCTGTGGCCGGTCGCCGGCACCGGCCTGGTTCTACCCGGTCGCGGCGGTGGTGCTCGGTGCCGCCTTCCTCGTCGAGGCGCACCTACTGCTGCGGCCCGGTCGCGCGGCGCACCGACGACGTCGTCGCCCTCAAGCCGATGCGGCTGTTCCACTGGTCGAACACGTACCTCACGCTGCTGTTCGTCGCGGTCGCGCTCGACCCGCTGCTCAAGCGCTGAGCCCGGCCGCCGTGCCGACTCGCGGGGAGCTGGAGACGGCCCGGTCGCGGCTGCTCCCGGACGTCGTCGCACCCGGTCTGCGGGTCCTGTTCTGCGGCATCAACCCGGGCCTGTACTCGGCGGCGTGGGCACCACTTCGCGCGGCCCGGCAACCGGTTCTGGCCGGCCCTGCACCGGCCGGCTTCACCCCGCGGCTGCTCGCGCCGGGCGAGCAGGAGCAGCTGCTCGACCTCGGGCTGGGCATCACCAACGTGGTCGCCCGCGCCGACCGGCGCCGGCGGACGAGCTGACCCCGGAGGAGCTGCGTCGCCGGCGGGCGCCGCTGCCGGGAAGGTCCGGCGCTACCGGCCCCGGCGTGGCTCGCGGTGCTCGGCGTCACGGCCTACCGGACGGCGTTCGGGCGAGCCGAGGCACGGTCGGGCGCCAGGACCGGAGTGCTCGGCGGCGCGCCGGGTCTGGGTGCTGCCCAACCCGAGCGGACTGAACGCGCACTACACGCCCGAGGCGCTGGCCGCGGAGTTCCGGGCGTTGCGGAGCGGCCCCTCGCTCGTCCTGACCCTCAGTCTTCCCTTTGGGTGGTCTCGTCCGGGCTCTCGTCGGGGTCGGGCCTCGCGGGTGTACGTCGCTCCCGTGGCCGGGTCCACCGCGACCTGGCCGGGCGGCAGGTTCGACAGGTCCGGCGCGATGACCGTGGACTCCGCCGAGTCGGGCAGCCGGAGCCCGGAGCCCCGCCGCCGGGCGAGCACCAGGTCGTCGGTCGCGCTTGGGCAGGGTCTCGCCGCGGAAGTACGCCGGGCGGCGGCGCCTGCCACACGAACATCAGCACGAGACCGAGCAGCAGCGAGCCGATGCCGAGCACGAACACCCCGCCGATGCCGCCGATGCTGGTGTAGCCGTAGTCCGGGTCGGCGTACTGGTACGACGCGATGACGAACGCGCCGAGCAGCATCACGCCGCCGAGCAGCGGGAGCACGCCCCGCATGAGGAAGTCGCGCGGCGGTGCGTCAGCATGGTCGGCGGTAGAACCACACGCAGGCGAAGCCGGTCAGTCCGTAGTAGAAGGCGATCATCAGGCCGACCGCGGCGATCGAGTCGGCCAGGATGTTCTCGCTGGTCAGCGTGAGCACCGACGTAGAACACGATCGAGACCCCGCCCATCCAGATCGTCGAGTCCGTCGGCGTCAGGTAGCGCGGGTGGATCCGGCGAACCGCTTCGGGATGGCGCGGTACGCCGCCATCGACAGCGACGTGCGCGCGGTCGGCAGGATCGTCGTCTGCGTCGAGGCCGACGCCGACGTCAGCACGGTGATCACCAGCAGGTGCACCATGATCCTGCCGAACGCGCTGTCGCCGAACACCGTCGTGGCCGATCGCGGCGAAGACGTCGTCGGCGTTGTCGTCGTTGCCCAGCCCGATGCCCTCGTGCCGACGCCCGGCGAACGCGACCGTGGCGATCGACACGACCGCGTAGGTGCCGAGCAGGAGCAGCGTGGACAGGATCGCGGCCCGGCCGGGCGTCGTGCGCCGGGTCGTCGGACTCCTCGTTGACCGCGACCGCGCTGTCCCAGCCCCAGTAGATGAAGATCGCCGATCAGCGTGCGCGCTGACGATCGCCGAGAGGCGTGAGTCCGGACGGCCAGAGCCAGGACAGGCTCGGCGTCAGGTCGCCGCCGGGCGGCGTTGCCGGCGTACGACCTTGACCAGGGCGATAGAGCCGCGAAGATCAGCAGCACGACGAGCTCGATGCCGAGCAGGACGTACTGGATCCGGGCCGACAGCTCGATGCCCGCGGTAGCAGATGTAGGTCATCACGGCGATCCAGATGACGCCGGCGACCGTGCTCCAGAAGACGCTCTCCGCGAGGTGTCCGACGCCGAACAGCAGGAAGGTGTACGAGCCGGCGATCTGCGCCAGGTTCGCCATCACGATGATGTCGGCGACGATGATCCCCCAGCCGCCCATCCAGCCGATCTTCGGGCCCGAACGCGCGCGCCGCCCAGGTGAACGTGGTGCCGCAGTCGGGCTCGGCCTTGTTCGAGCTCCGCGTAGGCGACGGCGATGACAGTACATCGGGATGAACGCGAGCAGCATGATCGCCGGCGCCTTCACCCCGACGATCCCGTCGCCGTTCGCGGTGATCACGACGTAGCCGAGGCTGGCCGCGAGGCTGTAGGCCGGCGCGGTCGACGCGACGCCGATCACCATGCCCGCCGAGCAGACCGAGAGCGCCGGCCTTCAGGCCCTTGCTCGCGCCGTGGCTCGCCTCGGCGCTTCCGGCGCGCCATCCGCCGCTCCTCGCGTGGTGCGCCCCCGAGTCGAGGCTAGGACCGCACGCGCACGCTGATCCAGCAGCCACGTCAGGGCGGCCGACACAGCGCGGCGCCGAGCAGGTGGAGGCGACCAGCGACCACAGGCAGCGGTGAAGTACTGGACGAAACCGATCACGCCCTGCGCGAGCTCGACGACCGAGCAGCGTGACGGCCGCCGCCCGGCGACGACGGCCGGGGCGCCAGCGTGCGCAGCATCAGCACGGCCGCGATCGTCAGCCCGACCAGCAGCAACACCAGGTCGGTGTGCAGCTGGCTGAGCGGCCCGGGGTCGAGGCCGTTGCGCGGCGAGCTCGCGTCGCCGGAGTGCGGACCGCTGCCGGTGACGACGGTGCCGACGTAGAGCACCAGCGCAGCCAACCCCGAAGACGGTCGGACCAGCCACGGGACCCCGGCGGGGACCGCGGCTCCGGGGGGCCGTCGCCCTCGCCGATGCCGCTGCGAGCAGCGTCACGGCGACGGCGACCATCGCCAGCGACACCAGCAGGTGGCAACGACACGACCCAGGGGTTGAGGTCGGTGAGCACCGTGATGCCGCCGATCACGGCCTGGGCGGGGACGCCCGAGCGCCAGCAGGACCGCGAGGCGGAGGACCGTGGCGCGCGCCCGGTAGCGCCAGGCCACCACGATGGTCGCGATCGCGACGACGGCGAGCACGAACGTGAGCATCCGGTTGCCGAACTCGATGGCGCGGTGGATGCCCATCGCGCGGTGCGGGACGAAGACTGCCGGTGCACCGTGGCCAGGTCGGGCAGCCGAGGCCCGGAGCCGGTGAGCCGGACGACGCCACCGGTGACGACGATGCCGCATGTGCGACGACGAGCGAGACGACCGCGGCGGCGGCGCATCCAGGCGCGCCGCCCAGGTGGGTCCGGTCGGGTGACGAGTCGCGCCGCGTCAGGTCGACGTCTCACTCCCACGTGAAGGTCCTCGCGCGTGAGCACGGTGCCCGACGACGGTCCAGACCGCGAGCACGCAGCAGCGGCCCGCCGGCAAGCCGCCGTCGAGCGAGCGCGGCGCGCATCCCGTCGCCGAGCGCCGCGGACGGCAGGACAGCGCCAGCGCCGATCGCCCGCCGCGCCGTACGACGTCGGTGGGAAGCACCACCGCCCCGCCGGCAGGAGCAGCAGGTACACCAGGTTGGCCACGGCCAGCGTCGCCTCGGCGCGCAGTGCACCCGCCGACGAACAGGCCGAGCCAGGCGAAGGCGGCCGTGCCGAGCAGGACGCAGCAGCGACGACGCCGAGCAGGCCTCGGCGGTAGCGTCGGTGCCCAGCCGAGCGCGAGGCCGACGGCGCAGAGCACCACGAGCTGCAGCACCTCGACGAGCAGCAGCGGCGCCGACCTTGCCGGCAACAGCCCGGAGCGGGGGAGCGGGGACGACGCCGAGCCGCTTCAGCACGCCGTAGCGGCGCTCGAACCCGGTGGCGATCGCCAGCGAGGTGAAGCTGGTCGACATGACCGCGAGCGCGAGCACGCCGGGGGCGAGCGTGTCGACCGGGCGTGCGCGCGTCGAGGTCGAAGTGATGGGCGGCGGCGAGCGCGCCGATCAGCACGATCAGCGGGATGACGACGGCGAGCAGCAGCTGCTCGCCGTTGCGCAGCATCAGCCGCGTCTCGATGCGCGGCCTGCGCCAGCACCATGCGGGGCAGCGGCGCCGCGCCCGGCCGGGGGAAGTGCCGGTGCCGAGCGGGCCGTCATGCGCGCAGCTCGCGTCCGGTGAGCTCGCAGGAAGACGTCCTCGAGGGTGCGCGGCCCAGCGCCAGCGACTCCGGGAGCACGCCGTGCGTCGTCGCACCAGGCGGACACCGTCGCGAGCGTGCTGCGCGTCGGCCTGGCCCGGTGATCAGGAGGCTGCGCGCGTTGATCGGCTGACGACGATCCTCGTCGCCGAGCGCGGCCTGCAGCGACGCGGGCGCGGTCGGCGGGAACGGCTCGGTCACCACCAGCCGGATCGTGCTGCGTGCCGCTGCCGCGGGTCAGCTCGACGGGGTGCCGGAGGCGACCAGCCGGCCGCGGTCGATCACGTGCACCTGGTCGGCCAGCCGCTCGGCCTCGTCCATGTAGTGGGTGGTCAGCACGACGGTCACGCCGTCGCGCCGCAGCTCCTCGAGGAGCTCCCACGTGGTGCGCCGGGCCTGCGGGTCCAGGCCGGCGGTGGGCTCGTCGAGGAAGACCAGCTCGGGGCGTCCGACGACCGCGAGCGCGACGGCGAGCCGCTGCTGCTGGCCGCCGGAGAGCCGCCGGTACGGCGTGCGCGCCGCAGGAGCTCGAGGCCGAGCCGCTCGACGAGCATCGGGACGTCGACCGGGTGCGCGTGCAGGCCCGCGACGTGCCGGAGCATCTCGACGGCGCGGACGCCGGACAGACGCCGCCGGACTGCAGCATCACGCCGACGCGGGGGAGCAGGTCGGCGCGCTGTGCCGTGGGTCGAGGCCGAGCACGCGCACCCGGCCCTGCCTGCGGCGCGGCGGTAGCCCTCGCAGGACTCGAGCGTGGAGGTCTTGCCGGCGCCGTTGGGCCCGAGCACGGCGGTGATCGGCCGCGGGCGGCGCTCAGGCTGAGCCCGTCGACCGCGTGCTTGTCGCCGTACCGCATCCGGAGGTCCTCGACGACGACGGCGGGGTCGCGCCGCCGGGGCGCCGCCGGCAGCGAGCATCGGCTCGCGCGCGGGCTCCGGGAGGGTCACCCCGCCAGTTAGGAAGCCCGCGCCCCGCCGCCGAGGTAAGGGGAGCCTTATTTGAAAGGCCTCCCCCAATAACGACACAATGATGTTGTGGAATTGCAGCAGCGACCGCACGAGGCGGACGCACCCACCCGCTGATGGGTGGCCCGGACCATCCTCGAGCTCGGCCCCAGCACGGCGGCCGCGCTCGCGGAGCGGCTCGACCTGACCCCTGCCGCGGTGCGCCGCCACCTCGACCACATGATCTCCGAGGGCGCGTGGAGGCCCGCGAGCCGCGGGTCTACGGCTCCCGCGGCCGCGGCCGACCCGCCCGGTCTTCGCGATCACCGAGGCGGGCCGCGACAAGTTCGACCAGCAGTACGACGACCTGGCCGTCGACGCGCTGCGATTCCTCGAGGAGACCGGCGGCGACGCGGCGTCATGGCGTTCGCCCGCAAGCGGGTCGGCCGCATCGAGGACCGCTACGACGAGATCGCCGCCGCCGAGCCCGGGCTCGAGGCCTCCGAGGCCCTGGCCCGCGCGCTCACCCAGGGTGGCTACGCTGCCTCGGTCCGGCAGGTACCGGTCGGCGAGCAGCTGTGCCAGCAGCACTGCCCCGTCTGCCACGTCGCGCACGAGTTCCCGCAGTTCTGCGAGGCCGAGACCGAGGTCATCTCCAAGGTCCTCGGCCGCCACGTCCAACGACTTGCCACCATCGCCCACGGCGACGGTGTCTGCACGACCTGCATTCCCAGCTCACCACACGAGAGGGTGTCTACCATGACCACGTCCGACCTCCGCCCCGACCTGGGCACGATCGACGAGCGCAACCCCGAGCTGGAGGGCCTCGGCCGCTACCAGTTCGGCTGGTCCGACTCCGACACGGCCGGTGCGACGGCGAAGCGTGGCCTCTCCGAGGAGGTCGTCCGCGACATCTCGGCGAAGAAGAGCGAGCCGCAGTGGATGCTCGACCTGCGCCTCAAGGGCCTGAAGCTGTTCCAGCCGCAAGCCGATGCCGACCTGGGGCTCGCGACCTCGACGGGCATCGACTTCGACAACATCAAGTACTTCGTCCGCTCCACCGAGAAGCAGGCGGCCACCTGGGACGACCTGCCCGCGGACATCAAGAACACCTACGACAAGCTCGGCATCCCCGAGGCGGAGAAGCAGCGCCTCGTCTGCGGGTGTCGCCGCGCGGTACGAGTCCGAGGTCGTCTACCACCAGATCCGCGAGGACCTGGAGGAGCAGGGTGTGATCTTCACCGACACCGACACCGCATGCGAGAGCATCCCGACCTGTTGCCGCCAGTACTTCGGCACGATTATTCCGCCGACGGACAACAAGTTCGGTATCGCGCTGGACTCGGTCATTTGGAGCGGTGGCTCGTTCATCTACGTGCCCAAGGGTGTGAAGATTGAGTTCCCGCTGCAGGCCTATTTCCGCCGTCAACGCCGAGAACATGGGACAGTTCGAGCGGACGCTGATCATCGTCGACGAAGGCGCCGAAGTGCACTATGTGGAAGGCTGCACCGCGCCGATGTATTCGACCGAAAGCCTGCATTCGGCCGTGGTCGAAATCATCGTCAAGAAGCATGCCCGTTGCCGCTACACGACGATCCAAAACTGGGCCAACAACATTTACAACCTGGTGACCAAGCGCGCGACGTGCTGCGAGGCCGGCGCGACCATGGAGTGGGTCGACGGCAACATCGGCTCCAAGGTCACGATGAAGTACCCCGCCGTCTACCTGATGGGCGAGCACGCCACGGGCGAGACGCTGTCCATCGCCTTCGCGGGCGAGGGCCAGCGCCAGGACGCCGGCGCCAAGATGGTGCACGCCGCGCCGCGCACCTCGAGCTCGACATCGTCTCCAAGTCGGTGGCCCGCGGCGGTGGCCGCACCGTCTACCGCGGCCTCGTCCAGGTCAACGACGGCGCCGCACCACTCCGCCAGACCGTCCAGTGCGACGCCCTGCTGGTCGACACAGATCAGCCGGTCCGACACCTACCCGTACGTCGACGTCCGCGAGGACGACGTGTCGATGGCGCACGAGGCGACCGTCTCGAAGGTCATCGCGACGACCAGCTCTTCTACCTGATGAGCCGCGGCCTGTCCGAGGACGAGGCCATGGCGATGATCGTGCGCGGCTTCGTCGAGCCGATCGCGCAAGCGAGCTGCCGATGGAGTACGCCCTCGAGCTCAACCGCCTGATCGAGCTGCAGATGCGAGGGCGCGGTGGCGCTGACCCGCCGGCCCGGCGCCCCGCGGCGCCGGACCTGGCCGCCCGCTGCGGAGCATGAGCGCGCTCGGTCCACCGCCGGCGCCCGTCCGCAGCGTGGGCCGCGGTCCGCGTCACGGCGGAGCGCGCCGCGGCCAAGCCGCTCGACGCGCCGCCGCAGCACCGGCGCCGGGACCGCCTGACGGCCGCTCCAGCCCGCACCGCGCGGGTCTGCCCGTGTCGTACGCCGAACTGACTGGAAAGACGGAGACGTGACTGTTCCTCGACCTGCCCGCTGTCGCCGGAGGCCGTGGAGACGACCGACAAGATCGCCTCCCACCTCCACCCCGACGGCTCGTTCGACGTGGCCGCGCACCCGGTCCCGACCGGCCGCGAGGAGGTCTGGCGCTTCACGCCGCTCAAGCGGCTGCGCGGCCTCCGCAAGGAGGCGCCGCTGTCGCCGCCTGGGCGCGTCCGCGACCCGCCGTCGAGGTCGAGGCGTGGCTCCGGGCGTCGAGGTCCGCAGCGGCGGTGCCGACGACCCCGCGCGCGGCTCGAGCGGCTACGTGCCCTCCGACCGCGTCTCGGCGCGGGCCTGCGGGAGGCCGCCACCGACGTGACCGTCGTGACGGTGCCGGCCGAGGCCGTCGCTGGAGGAGCCGACGATCATCCGGCGCCGCGGCGGCTCGATGGAGGGCGCCGGCGCCGGGCGCCTGGTGCTCGTGGCCGAGGCGCGCAGCAACGCCACCGTCGTGCTCACGTTCGAGGGGTCGGCCGTGCTGGCCGGCAACGTCGAGATCGTGCTCGGTGACGGCGCCAGCCTGACCGTCGTGCTCGGTGCAGGACTGGGCCGACGACGCGGTCCACCACCAGCAGCCAGCACGCGCTCGGTCGGCCGCGACGCGTCGCTGCGCCACGTGGCGGTCTCGTTCGGCGGCGACCTCGTGCGGGCTCAACGCCTCGGTGTCGTACCGACGGACCCGGGCGGCGAGGCCGAGCTGCTCGGGCTGCTGCTTCGCCCGACGCCGGGCAGCGCCTCGAGCGCCGGCTGTACGTCGACCGCGACGCGCCGAAGACCCGCGGCAACGTCGACTACAAGGGCGCGCTGCAGGGCCAGGGCGCCGCACGCCGTGTGGATCGGCGACGTGCTGATCCGCAAGGTCGCCGAGGGCGTCGAGACCTTGCGAGTCCAACCGCAACCTCGTGCTCACCGACGGCTGCCAGGCCGACTCGGTACCCCGAACCTGGAGATCGAGACCGGCGAGATGCGCCGGCGCCGGGCACAGGCGTCCACCACCGGTCAGCTTCGACGACCGGCAGCTGTTCTACCTGCCGGTCGCGGGGCGTCCCCGAGGACGAGGCGCGGCGCCTGGTCGTGCACGGCTTCTTCGCCGACATCGTCCGCAAGATCGGCGTGCCACGATCGAGCGCCTGCTGAGGAGCGGTCGGCAAGCGAGAAGAACGGTCGCACCGGCCGAATGCTTGGCTCGCTACACCTTCCACCGAGACCCGCATCAGCTTCACACGCGTCTGCGGCCGCCGGCGGCGTCGCTCCCGGCTCGCGCCATCCAGGTCGACGTCGGGGACAACGACGTGGCCGTCGTGCGCGAGACGAGCGACGACTGGTACGCCGTCGACGACGAGTCTGCTCCCACCGCGAACATCCCGCTGTCTGCGAGGGCGAGGTGGCGGGCTGCGAGATCGAGTGCTGGCTGCACGGGTCGCGCTTCGACCTCCGCGCCGGCAAGCCAGACCAGGCCCAGCCCGCGACGGAGCCCGTCGCGATCTTCCCCGTGAAGGTTCGAGGGTGACGACGTGCTCGTCAACCGCCGCACCGCTCAACAGCTGGACCAGACCAAAACCGACGAAGAACCGACGAACGAAG
>CAWBRK010000011.1:0-215353 GCA_963791205.1 uncultured Actinomycetes bacterium | reverse complement strand
CGACGGCGCGCTCCTCGAGCTCCTCGCGCGAGCCGATCACGTTCAGCTTCCCGCACGCCTCGCACGGATAGAACGGCAGCGGCAGCCCGAAGTAGCGCTTGCGCGAGATGTTCCAGTCGCCCATGTTGCGCAGCCAGTCGTCCATCCGCTTGCCGTAGAAGTCGGGCGTCCACTCGACCGTCGCGTTCGCGTCGAGCATCGGCTGCCTGATCTCGTCGCAGGCGATGAACCATTCGTCGACGATCCGGAAGATCAGCGGTGTGTGGCACCGCCAGCAGACCGGGTAGCGGTGGACGATCTCGCCCGCGTGCACGACGCGGCCGCGCTCGCCGAGCTCGCCGATGATCTGCTCGGCCGTCTCTGCAGTCGAGCGGCCGTGGAGCCACCCGTAGTCGTCGTAGAAGCGGCCGGCCTCGTCGACCGGCGTCAGCACGGGCAGGTCGAACACGCGCGCGAGCTCGAAGTCCTCTGCGCCGCAGCCGGGCGCGATGTGGACGATGCCCGTCCCTTCGTCGAGCGTGACGTCGTCCCACGGGATGACGCGGTGCTCGACGCCGCGCTGCGCCGCGAGCATGTCGTACGGCCCCTCGTACCGGAGGCCGACGAGGGTCTCGCCGCGCGCGCTCTCGACGACGGTCTTGTCGACGAGCGGGAGGTCGTCGAGGCGCTCCCGCGCGACCCACTCGCCGTTCTCGAGCCTGACGTACTCCGCGTCGGGCAGCACCGCGGCGGCGACGTTCGCCGGGAGCGTCCACGGTGTCGTCGTCCAGACGACGAGCGACTCGCCCGGACGCTCGACCAGCGGGAAGTGGACGAAGAGCGACGGGTCGCTGCGGTCTTCGTACGAGCCGATCAGCTCGTGCTGAGAGATCGAGGTCCCGCAGCGCGGGCACCAGACGTTCGAGCGGTGGCCCATGTAGAGCCAGCCGCGCTCGTGGACGGTCTTGAGGAACCGCCAGATGTACTCGATGTTCGTGTCGCTGAAGGTGTAGTAGTCGTTGTCCCAGTCCATCCACATGCCGAGCCGCTTCGACTGCTGCGTGATCACCTCGGAGTGCGTGGCGACGGACTGGATGCACGTGTCCGCGAAGCGGGCGAGACCGTACTCCTCGATCTCCCGCTTCGAGTTGAGGCCGAGCTGGCGCTCGACGTTGACCTCGACCCAGAGGCCCTGGCAGTCGAACCCGTTCTGGTAGCGCTGGTCGAAGCCGCGGAGCGCCTTGTACCGCTGGAAGAGATCCTTGAGCGAGCGGCCCCAGGCGTGGTGGACGCCCATCGGGTTGTTGGCCGTGATGGGGCCGTCCAGGAAGTGCCAGTGCGGCCCTCCGCGGTTCTGCTCCCTCAGCCGGTCGAAGACCCCGTGCTCGTCCCACCACTCGAGCACCTCGTGCTCGAGTGCGACGTGGTCGGGGACGGCCGGAAGCGGCTCGAACCGCGGCATGCTGCGATTGTAGGCGGGGCGTTAGCGCAGGCCCGAGACGGGAACAAAGGGCCTTCCGACGGCGTTGCTTAGAGTGGCGAGGGTACTAGGAGAAAGGACGCACTTTTGGACGCAGTGACCACCGAGACCTTCGAGCAGGAGGTCCTCCAGAGTGAACAGCCCGTGATCGTCGACTTCTGGGCGGAGTGGTGTGGCCCGTGCCACGCCGTCGCCCCGGTGCTCGAGAAGATCGCGGACGAGCGGCAGGACGAGCTCAAGGTCGTGAAGCTGAACATCGACGAGGAGCAGGACATCGCGCAGCGCTACGGGATCGTCTCGATCCCGACGATCGTGATGTTCAAGGACGGCGAGCCGGCCGCGGCCGCGATCGGCGCGCAGCCGAAGGGCGCGCTCGAGCGCTCGCTCGGCCTCGTCGCGGTCGAGGCTTAGGGGTACGGGCCGAGGGCGCTAGGCGCCCTCGGCCTCTTTCTTCTCCGGGGTCGGGATCGGGGCCGCGGCTCTTCGCGCTGGCTCGTCCACGAGGTTGAGGACGCGCATCCCGTGCGTGAAGACGACGCTGCCGCCGAGCCAACCGCCGAGCGTCAGGATCAGGAAACCGACGACCGTCAGGACGTAGGGGCCGGCCTCGACATCGCCCGCGTCGAACGACCCCTTCCCCGCGATCGCCGCGGCGAGGAAGACCGCGCTCGCGACGAGCATCGCGATCATGTGTGCGGTCGCCGTCCGCCAGACCGGGGTGCCGGTCTCGATCCGCAGCCAGTCGAAGATTCCCGTGGCCGCGGTCGCGATCGTCACGATCAGCGCGAAGACGAGGGCGAGCCACCAGCCTTGCGTCGCGGCGTGGGTCGAGATGCCGAGCACGTCCGCCGTCGCGGCGACGAGCGCGAACGTGTACGTCCCGATCGTGACGTCGGTGAGCGGCGGGTGGATCGGGTGGCCCGGCGGCCCGTGCCAGAAGTAGTCGAGCTCGAAGCCCCGGTCATTGCGCTGGCCTGTCATGTCCGTGACCCGGCGAACCGCTCGACGCCGTCGAGCAGCTCCCAGTTCGCCCGAAGTGCCCGCTCGGCTGCGGCGACGATGCGGTCGGCCTCGTCGGAGTTGGCCCGCTCGAGGACGCGGCGGGAGAGCTCGGCGTGCTCGTGGTCGCGCTCGGAGTGCAGCTCGAAGTAGCGCGTGCCCTTCGTGTTCGGCTCGAAGCCGTACCAGCGCGTCAGGCCCTCGAGCTTCGTGCGGGAGATCTCCGGCTGCGCCGACTCGATCGCGAAGAGCGCGGCCGCGCCCTCGGCACCGGTGCCGCTCCACGCGTCGACGCACGCGGACGTCTCGACGCGCGGCGCGCGATCGAGGTCGGCGTCGAGCGCGAGGGAGAAGTCGTCCCACAGGTCGACGTGCGCGGCCTCCTCGGCGGCATGGCCTTCGTCGGAGGCCGAGCGGGCGAGGCCCGCGAGCGCGACGACTGCGTGGCGGTACTCGCCGGCGTAGTACGCGAGCTCGTCGCGCGTGAGCTCACCGCACTCCCACCGGCGGTAGAAGGGATGGCGCAGGACGTTCCAGCGGTCGGCGACCGCCTCGAGACGCTCGAACAGATCCACGGCAGCTCCTTTCACGATCCCGTGCGCGGGATCGTACGGCGCTCGCCGGTCGGGCGCTACGAGTCCTGAATCTGGAGGAAGGCGAAGAAGGCGGCGTGCTTCGCCAGGTATGCCTCGATCTCCGCGACCCCGGCGCCCGCCCAGTCCTCGAGCCAGGTGTCCGAGAGGTCGTCGACGATCGAATGAAGGCCGCGTTCGCTCATTGGCTCATGATCGGCCGGGCACCCCGGAACCGCCATGGGCCATTCGGCTCATTTTGCGGGCCTCGCGGCCTATACGGTTCCGGCCGCATGGGGGGCTTCCTGATCGTGAATCCCCGCTCGGGAAGCGACCGTCCGACCGCCGAGGAGCTCGCGGAGGAGGCGCGGGCCCGCGGGATCGACGTGCACCTCTTCCGGGAGGGCGAGGACCTCGAGGAGGTCGCCCGGGGCGCGTCCGGGGCGGACGCTCTGGGCATGGCCGGCGGCGACGGCTCGCTGGCGCCGGTGGCGGGCGTCGCGATCGAGCGCGGCGTGCCGTTCGTGTGCGTGCCGTTCGGGACGCGCAACCACCTTGCGCGCGATCTCGGGCTCGACCGGGACGACCCGATCGCGGCGCTCGACGCGTTCGGGGGACGGGAGCGCGTCGTGGACGTCGGACGAGCGAACGAACGGCTCTTCCTGAACAACGTCTCGCTCGGCATGTACGCCAAGCTCGTCCACGAGCGCGAGAAGCACCGGCGGCGGCGCGAGGCGCTGGCGCGCGCGCGCGCCGTCCTGATCGCGTTGCGCCATTACTCGGCCCGGGGGCTTCTCGTGGACGGCGAGCCGGTGCGTGCTCGCGTCGTGCTCGTCGCGAACAACGCGTACAGGCTCGACCTCCTCTCGATCGGCGAACGTGAGCGGCTCGACGAGGGGCGGCTTCATCTCTACGTCGCGACCGGGATCTTCCGGGCGCACTGGGACGAGCGGTCGGGCGAGCGGTTCGAGGTGGGCGCGCGGAGCGCGTCGCTGCGCGCGGCGATCGACGGCGAGCCGGCGCGGCTGCAGACGCCGGTCGAGTTCAGGGTCGAGCCGCGCGCGCTACGGGTGCTCGTCCCGCCAGCGTGAGAGGACGGTCACGTTGTTACGGAAGGCGAGCTCCTCCGGGGACGGCAGCTCGTCCGGGGCGAACCAGCGAAGGTCGGCCACGTCGTCGGCCGGCGTCGGCTCGCCGCTCTGCACGCGGCACTTCCAGTAGAGGTTGAGCGTGTGCTGCGCGTCGTCGTCCTCGCCGTAGCGGTCGACGACGACGTCGAAGAACTCGACGGGCTCGACGCGCATGCTCGTCTCCTCCTCGAGCTCGCGGACGAGCGCCTCGCGCGGGTCCTCGCCTTCCTGGAGGAAGCCGCCCGGGAGATCCCACTTGCCTTTGTCAGGCTCGATCGCGCGGCGAGCCAGGAGGACGCGGCCGGTGTCGTCCAGGACCAGGCCCGAGGCGGTCGGCTTCGAGCTGGCGTAGTGCTTGAAGCCGCAGTTCCCGCACTCGATCCGGGCACCGTCCTCGAGCGGCTCGACCGACGCGCCGCAGCGCGGGCAGTGCCCCCAGGACTCGAGCTCGCCCACGTCGGGCAGGATACGAGCATGAGCGACGAGCAGCCGGAACCAACAGAGGAAGAGCAGGAGCAGGCAATCGAGCGTCTTCCCGACGAGGACGCGATGCGGTACCCGGGACACGACGATCCCGAGCGGGTCGCCCGTCCCGACGAGTCGGACGACGCGTGAGCCCGATCGCGGCGAACGAGTTCTCGCGCATCGCGCTGCTCGCGTCGCTCCCCGGCGACCGGCTCGGGGATCTCGCGTCCCGCATGAAGCGCGAGACCGTCCAGCCGGGGAAGACGGTCGTGATCGAGGGCGAGCCCGGCGAGCGGTTCTACGTCGTGTTGAGCGGGATGCTCGAGGTCACGCAGGCCGGCAGGGGACAGCGGACGATGCTGAAGCCGGGCGACTACTTCGGCGAGGTCGCGCTCGCGATGGACATCCCGCGAACGGCGTCGGTACGGGCGGTCACCCCCTCGACGGTCGCCAGCTGCGACAAGGCGACGTTCGACGAGTTCGTCCGCCCGGTGTTCGCCGAGGACGAGACCGAAACAACGTCTTGACAAGATTCGGGGTCTGACCCCGAGTCTTTCAGCGTGCGGCTTCGGCCAGGACTGCGTCGGACAGCGCCGGCCAGACCTCCTTGGCCTCCGCCGACCAGTCGTCGAAGTCCTTGTCCGTGAGGACGCCGAGCGCGAGCTGCGCCTCGGGGTCGACCCAGAGGAACGTCCCGCTGCCGCCGAAGTGGCCGAACGTCCGCGGTGAGTTGCGCGTGCCCGTCCAGTGCGGCGACTTCGAGCCCCGCAGCTCGACGCCGAGGCCCCAGTCGTTCGGATCCATCCGCCCGAAGTCCGGCAGCACGCCGACGAGCCCAGGGAACGCCACGTCGGTCGCCTCGGCGAGCGTCTCGTCCGAGACCAGCGTCGGCCGCAGGAACTCGCGCCCGAGCTCGAGCAGGTCGAGCAGTGTTCCGAACAGCCCGGAGGCGGGCGACCCGCGCAGCTCGCCCGAGAACTCCAGCGGCTCGAGCACGGCGGCGCTCAGGTACTCGACGAACGGCATCTCTGCCGCGGCGCTCCAGGTGCTGCCCGAGCACCTCGAAGCCGGCGTTCGAGTAGATCCGCCGCTCCTCCGGCGCCGCGATCGGCACGGTCCCGTCGAAGGGCAGCCCGGACGCGTGCGAGAGCAGATGGCGCACGGTCGACCCGGGCGGCCCGGCCTCCTCGTCGAGGTCGACGACACCCTCCTCGGCCGCGACCAACGTCGCGAGCGCGGCAACCGGCTTCGTGATCGACGCCCAGCGGTACTCGCGCGCCTCGTCCCCGTGCCAGGCGCGGATGCCGTCCGGCTCGACCACCCCGACGGAGATGTGCTCGGGCGACCACGCCTCCACCTGCGACAGCGCCTCCACGCGCGGCGATACTAGACGCGTGGAGCGCCGCCTCATCGCCTCCGGGTCGCCGTACGAGCCGATCGTCGGCTTCTCGCGCGCGGTGGTCGTCGGCAAGCACGTCTTCGTCGGCGGCACCGCGCCGGTCATGCCCGACGGCGAAGAGCTCCCCGACGACCCGTACGCGCAGGCGCGCCGCTGCCTCGAGATCATCGTCGCCGCGCTCGACGAGGCAGGTGCTCGGCCAAAGGACGTCGTCCGCACGCGCATCTTCCTCACGAGCACCGACGCGTTCGAAGGCGTCGCCCGGGCGCACGCCGAGGTCTTCGGCGAGATCCGCCCGGCCTCGACCGCGGTCGTGACGAAGCTGCTCGACGACCGCTGGCACGTCGAGATCGAGGCCGAGGCGGTGGTCGCGTGAAGCAGATCTATCCCGCGACGATCACCGGCAAGAGCTTCGCGCCCGGCGGCAGCGTGCTCGAGCACAAGTTCGGCCAGGGCGACCCGTACACGCTCGGCGTCGAGGAGGAGTACATGCTGCTCGACGAGGAGACGTGCGACCTCGTCCAGCACATCGACACGGTGCTCGCCGCCGTGTCGGGCCACGAGCTCGAGGACCGCATCAACCCGGAGCTGATGCAGTCTGTGCTCGAGATCGCGACGCCGATCTGCCGCACGCCGGCCGACGTCGACCAGGAGTTGCGGAAGCTGCGCGGCTACGTCGTCGACGTCGCGCGCCAGAAGGGTCTGCGCGTCGGCTCGGCGGGCACGCATCCGTTCTCGCTCTTCGAGCGCCAGAGGATCACCGCACGCGACCGCTACCGCAACCTCGTCGACCAGCTCCAGTACGTCGCGCGCCGCGAGCTGATCTTCGGCATGCACGTGCACGTCGCCGTCGACGATGCGGAGAAGGCGATCCAGATCGTGAACGGCATGCTCGTCGAGCTCCCGACGCTGCTCGCCCTCTCGGCGAGCTCGCCGTTCTGGCGCGGCGAGCCGACGGGCCTCTCGTCCTCGCGCCAGATGGTGTTCGCAGCGTTCCCGCGCTCGGGGCCGCCGCCGCGGTTCAAGGACTACGCCGACTACGCGGAGGTCGTCGGCCAGCTCGAGAAGACCGGCTGCATCGCCGACTACACGCACATCTGGTGGGACATCCGCCTGCACCCGAAATGGGGCACGGTCGAGATCCGGATCTGCGACGCCGTCACGCGCGTCGAGGACGTCGTCGCGATCACCGCGTACTGCCAGGCCCTCGTCAAGCACTACTCGGAGATGTACGACCGCAGCGAAGCAGATTCCGTCGTTCCACCGGATCCTCACGACCGAGAACAAGTGGCTCGCCGCGCGCTACGGGCTCGAGGCTCCCGTCATGGACCTCCTCACCGGACGCAGGAACCGCGTGCCCGTCGCGCAGCTGATCCGCCGCCGCCTCCGCGACCTCGAGCCGCACGCGCGCGAGCTCGGAGCCGAGCGCGAGCTCGAAGGCATTCGCGGCATCCTCGGCCGCGGAAACGGCGCCGACCGTCAGCTCCGCGTGTTCAACGCGAACCGCGACATCGTCGAGGTCGTGCGCGAGATCGCGGACGCGACCGAGGTCGCAGCCGTCGCGGTCTGAGCCGCTAGGGTCGCGCGCATGATCGAGGTCGGCCAGCAGCTGCCCGACGCGACCGTCTTCGCCGCGCCGGGCGAGCCGGTCGGCCTTCGCTCTGCCGCCGAGGGTCGGCGAGCGCTCTACGTCTTCTACCTCTTCGATTTCTCGGCGACCTGAACGAACGAGCTGGAGCTCCTGCGTGACAGGAGCGCGGAGCTCGAGGAGGCGGGGCTGAAGGTGTTCGGCGTGTCGCGCGACTCGCCCTGGACGCACGTCGCGTGGGCGCAGGTGCTCGGCATCGAGTTCTCGCTGCTCTCGGACTGGAACGCCGAAGCGGTGCGCGCGCTCGACATCGCGTTCGAGTTCCGCGGGATGCGCGACGTCGCCACTCGATCGATCTTTCTCGTCGACGAGGGCGGTACGGTGCGCGGCGCATGGCGCTACGAGCCCGGAGAGGTGCCCGACTTCGACGTGCCGCTCGCAGCCGCTCGGGCGTTGTAGCGCTCGCCTGCGCCCTCTACCTCGCCGCCGGCACGCTGGCCCTCTCCCCCGCGCTTCGTGACGCGGACGACGAGCTGCTCGCGTATGGCAACCCGCGGCCGGGCGTCGTCACGCCGGGCGATCACCTGCAGACGACCTACAACCTCTGGCTGCCCGGACACCAACTCGCGCACGCACGCGCGCCCTGGCTCGACCCGTACAGCTTCCAGCCCGAGTCGCCGAAGCGGATCAACTTCGCCGGCTGGCCGTTCGCGCTCGTCTTCGGTCCGCTGCACCTCCTCTTCGGGACGATCGGCGCGTGGAACGCGTTCGCGCTGCTGACGTACGTCGGCGCCGGCGCGGCTGCGGCCGCGTGGCTCGGGTCGCTGCGGCTCCCGCTCGGCGCGGCGCTCGTCGGCGGGCTCGCGTTCTCGCTCGCGCCGTACCGCTCGATCCAGATCTCCGGCGGGCACCTGCTCGGCGCCGTGGCGATGCTCCTACCGCTCTCGCTCTGGGCGCTCGAGACGCGGCGCCGGTGGCTCGCGGTCGCGGCGATCGCGTCGGTGCCGCTCTCGGGGCAGGTGCACCTCGCGCTCGGAACGATGGTGTTCTTCCTCGCGTACGCGGCGGTGCGGCGCAGGATCGGGCTCGGGCTCGCGGGCGCTGCTGCATCGCTCCTCGCCGGCATCGTCGTCTACCTCGGCGGGATTCGCGGGTCGACGGGAGCCGGCGGGCGCTCGTTCGGGCAGGTCGAACGCTACTCGGCCGACGTCTGGGACTTCTTCACCCGCCACCCGCGGCACGGCTTCGAGAGCTTCGTCTTCGTCGGCTGGCTGATACCGCTCGCCGCACTCGTCGGAGTCGTGCTCTGGTGGCGACGCGACCGCGGGCTCGCGCTCGTGCTCGGCCTCGGCGCGCTCGTCCCGTCGGTGTTCGCGCTCGGAGCGAACACGCCGGTGTACGAGCCGCTCTGGGATGTCGTGCCGGCGCTGCGGCACACGCGCGTCCCCGAGCGTCTGCTGCCGGTCGCGTGCCTCTGCCTCGCCGCGCTCGCCGCGTTCGCGGTCGCGCGGGTCCCGTGGCGCTTCGCCGCGGTCGTCGCGATCCCGCTCGTCGCGCTCGACCTCCGCGTCGACGTCTACCGCCCGATGGGCGCGGACGAGCACAACGCGGTCTACGCCGAGCTGCGCGACAGCGGACCGGGGCGATTGCTCGAGCGCCCGGTGATCGTCCCCGAGCTGCAGGAGGGAAGCGTGTACCTCTACTACTCCATGCAGGCGCCGCGCGAACGGCCGCTCGGATACTCGACGACCGCGACGCGCTCTGCCGACCGCACCGCCCGTGCACTCCGCCGCGGGCTCGACCCGAAGACGCTCGGAGTGCGCTGGGTCGTGCGGTACCGGGACGGCAGGCCGGCGCGCCTCACCGTGCCCTGACGGGGCCCCTGCTGGACGACCTGCTCGTGGCGCGGGATACTTGAAAACGGTGGTCGTCTCTTGATCGCAGTGCGCACGTCTCGCGCAGCCGCGAGGAGTGGAGCTTCGGCGCGTGGGATCGCGACCTGACCACACCTGACACCGATCTCTCGTCGAAGCTCGGCGAGGCGCAGCGGCGCCTGCAGCATCTCGAGTCGCTCGTCGAAATCAGCCCGGTCGCGATCGTCATCATGGATGCCGACCAGCGAGTGACGGGCTGGAACCCGGCAGCGTCGCAGCTCTTCGGCTACTCGCCGCAGGAGGCAATCGGTCATCTCATCGACGATCTCGTCCTCAACGAGGACCTCCGCGAAGAAGGCCGGGACGTCACCCACGAGGCACTCGAGAAAGGTCGCGCCGACCGGATCACTCGTCGCGTGGCGAAGGACGGGAAGCTGGTCGACGTGCAGATGATGCTGGTGTCGCTCAGGGTCGACCGTGAGCACCGCGGCTACTACGCGATCTACCACGACATCACCGAGCTCCAGCGCGCACGTGAGCGCGCCGAGACGCTCCTGGCCGTCACGCAGGTGCTCGGCAAGACGCTGAGCCTCGACGACACGATCGAAGCGATCCTCGGCGAGCTGCAACGAGTCGTGCCATACGACAGCTGTTCGATCCAGGTGATTCAAGGCAACCGCCGGGTGATCGTGGGCGGGCGCGGCTTCGACGACCTGGGGGCCCTTCTCGGCGTCGGCTTCGACCTGGACGACGAAAGCGACCCCGGAGCCCAGGTCGTGCGGTCGAAGCGGCCGACAGGTCTTCGCCGACGTGTCGAACGAGCCGGGTTTTACGAGCGAGCTGCAGGGCGGACGCATTCGCGGCTGGATCTGCGCGCCGATGGTCATCGGCGACCGCGTCGTCGGCACCCTCAGCGTCGACAAGTTCGAACCGGATTTCTACAACGAGGAGCTGGCGGAGCTCGCGACGGCATTCGCCGCCCAGGCCGCGATGGCGATCGAGAATGCTCGGCTGCTCGAAACCGAGCGTGCCGCCCGCGAGCAGGCCGAGACGCTGCGCGCGGCGGCCGAGTCGCTCGGCAGCACGCTGGTCGTGCCCGAGGTCTTCGATCTGATCCTGACGGAGCTGCGCAAGGTCGTGCCCTACCGAACTGCCAGCGTCCAGCAGCTCGAGGGCAACGAGATGGTGATCGTCGGCGGGCATGGCTTTCCGAACCTCGACGAATTGCTCGGACAACGCTTCGACTGGCGGGGACCCGACGATCCTGCCCGCGAAATGGTGGAGACGCGCGAGCCGGTCATCGTCCCGGACGTGTCGACGCGGTTCGAGCACTTCCAGGAGGAGGCCCATGGCGGGGGCCGGGTCAAGGGATGGATGGGCGTCCCGTTGCTCGTCGGCGATCGCCTGATCGGGATGCTGACGCTCGACTCGTTCGAGTCCGACTTCTACACCGCCGAGCACGCGGAAATGGCCGAGGCATTTGCGGCGTTCGCTGCGACGGCGATCGACAAGGCGCGATACCTCAGCGAGCTCCAGCGCGCCCGCCAGGAGGCTGAAGCGGCGACGCAGGCGAAGAGCGCATTCCTCGCCACCATGAGCCACGAGATCCGGACGCCGATGAACGCCGTGATCGGGATGACCGGCCTCCTCCTCGATACGGAGCTCGCGCCCGAGCAGCGCGAGTTCGCCGAGGTCGTCCGCTCGAGCGGAGACGCCCTGCTCCACGTGATCGACGACATCCTCGACTACTCGAAGATCGAGGCGGGCAGGCTCGAGCTCGAGAAGGAGCCGGTCGATCTCAGAGAGTGCGTCGAGGGCGCGCTCGACATCGTCGCTCCGCATGCGTGGGAGAAGGGGATCGAGCTGGGCTGCCTCATCGACGAAGACGTGCCCGCGGGAATCGTCGGGGACGCGGCCCGGCTACGTCAGGTGCTGCTGAACCTGCGTCTCGAACGCGGTCAAGTTCACCGAGAAGGGCGAGGTGGTCGTCCACGTCGATGTCGAGCCCACGGGGGCGAACTCGTACCGTCTCGAGTTCGCCGTCCGCGACACGGGAGTCGGCATCCCCGAGGACCGGATGGACAGGCTCTTCGCATCCTTCAGCCAGATCGACGCCTCCACGACCCGCCGCTACGGCGGTACCGGGCTCGGGCTCGCCATCTCGAAGCGCCTCGTCGAGCTGATGGGCGGGACGATGTGGGTGGAGAGCGAGGAGGGCACGGGATCGACCTTCCACATCGGCCTCCCCGTAGCGGCGGCGGAGGTGCCGACTCGCGTGGCCCTGCCGAGCGCTCTGCCGCAGCTCGCCGGCAAGCGGATCCTCGTGGTGGACGACAACGCCACGAACCGCGAGATCGTGGCGCGCCATGCTCGATCGTGGGACATGGAGGCCGTGGCACTCGCGGCCCCGTCGGAGGCGCTCGCCCGGATCGAGAAAGGCGAGAGATTCGACGTCGCCGTGCTCGACCTGGTGATGCCGGAGATGGACGGGCTCGCCCTCGCACGCGAGATCCGACTGCATCGAGACGAGCACGAGCTTCCCCTGGTCCTGCTGACCTCGCTCGGCCGGCTGCCCCAGGCTCAGTGGTCGGAGGACTTCGCGGTGCAGCTGGCGAAGCCGGTCAAGGCGTCGCCGCTCTACAACGCCCTCGTGAAGGCGCTCGCCGCACACGTCGAGCAGCCGGAGTCGGACGAGGCCGTGCCGGACGCGGGCAAGCCGGCGACATCGTCGTTGCGGATCCTCTTGGCCGAGGACAACGCCGTGAACCAGAAGGTCGCACTCCGGCTCCTCGACCAGCTCGGCTACCGCGCGGACGTGGCGACGAACGGCCTCGAGGTGTTGGAGGCGCTCGAGCGACAGCCCTACGACGTCGTGCTCATGGACGTACAGATGCCCGAGCTGGACGGTCTCGATGCATCGCGCCGGATCGGCGAGCGTTGGCCGGCGGAGGTCCGCCCGCGCATCGTCGCGATGACGGCGAACGCGATGCCCGAGGACCGCGAGGCCTGCTTCGCCGCCGGGATGGACGACTACGTTGCCAAACCGATCCGTCCGAACGAGCTGTCGGAGGCGCTGAGGCGCGCGCGTCCAATCGAGGGCACCCGCACGGGGCGCGCGGAGCGCGCCGGTGCCAGCCTGGACGCGAGCGCGGTCGCGAGCCTGAGAGAGCTCGGCGGAGACGCGTTCCTCGCGGAAGTGATCGACACGTTCCTGGCCGATGCGCCCGCCATCGTCGCCGCACTGCGAACGACGCAAGCGCAGGGCGACACGGCGGAGCTGCGGCGCGCGGCGCACACGTTGAAGTCGAACGGCCAGACCTTCGGGGCGGAAACCTTCACGGAGCTCTGCCGAGAGCTCGAGGGGCGCGCGAGAAGCGGAGAGGTTGATGGCACCGGCGAGCTCGTCGATCGCATCGAGCGAGAGTACGACGCCCTCCAGGAGACCCTTGCTGTGCTCCGGTCGCCGACGGCATCGTGAGCGCTCCGGCCTCTCCTCCCGGAACGATCCTGATCGTCGACGACAACCGGGTGAACAGCCTTCTGCTCAGCCGCGGTTTGGAGCAGCAGGGACACACCGTCGTCTTCGCGGAACACGGCGGCAAGGCGCTCGACCTGCTACGCAGCCAGCACTTCGATCTGATGCTCCTCGACGTCTTGATGCCCGAGCTCGACGGCTACCAGGTCCTGGCGGAGCTGAAGCTCGACCCGCATCTGCGTGACCTCCCGGTCCTCATGACATCGTCGCTCGACGAGCTCGACAGCGTGGTCAAGTGCATCGAGATGGGCGCAGAGGATTACCTGACCAAGCCGATCAACCCGGTGTTGCTGAACGCGCGCATCACCGCGAGCCTCGAGAAGAAGCGCCTGCGCGATCAGCAGCGTGAGCTGATCAGCACGTTCGCGACGAAGGAGGTCGCCGAGGACCTGCTCACGTCCGGCTTCTCGCTCGGCGGTAAGCTTCTCGAGGCGTCTGCGGTGTTCTGCGACATCCGCTCGTTCACGACGATCGTCGAAGCGCGGGAGCCTGACGAGACGATCGAGCTGCTGAACGACTACTACACGTTGATGATCGACGCGATCGGCGGGGAAGGCGGGATCGTCAATCAGATGGTCGGCGACGGGCTGATGGCGATCTTCGGCGCGCCGTTGCCGCGCGAGGACCACCGCCGGCGAGCCGTGCTCGCGTCGCGCCAGATGGTCGACCTGATCCGCCTGTTCAACGAGGAACAGGAAGCGCGGGGCGAACTCCAGATCCAGATCGGCATCGGCATCGCGTCGGGGCCGGTGGTCGCGGGCTACACCGGTACCAACCACCGAGCGACCTACACGTGCGTCGGCGACACCGTCAACGTCGCTGCTCGTCTCGAGTCGCACACGAAGGTCGTGAACCGCTCAATCCTGATCGACGAGCACACGCGGCTCGGCCTCGACGACGACATTGCGGTCGAAGCCCAGGGAGAGCTGCTGTTGAAGGGAAAGACGCAGCCGATCAAGGTGTACGCCGTCCGCGTCGACTCGCTCGTCGCCGAGAGTGCGTGAGCGCGCGGGAAGCGTTCCTTACATACCCATCGCGTGATAACCCGAGTCGACGTAGAGCGTCGTCCCGGTCACGTTCTTCGCGTCGTCCGAGAGGAGATAGGCCGCGGCCGCGCCGACGTCGTCCGCGTCGATGTGACGGCGGAGCGGCGCGCGCTCCTCGACAATCGCCTCCATCGTCGGGAAGCCCGCGATCGAGCGCGCCGCCAGCGTGCGCACCGGGCCTGCAGAGATCGCGTTCACGCGCACGTTCTTCTCGCCGAGGTCCCACGCGAGGTAGCGCACTGACGCGTCGAGCGTCGCCTTCGCGACGCCCATGACGTTGTAGTGCGGGACCGCGCGCTCGCCGCCGAGGTACGTCATCGTCACGATCGACCCACTGCCGCGCGCCTCCATGAGCGGCTCCGCCGCGCGAGCACACGCCACGAGCGAGTACGCGCTGACGTCGAGCGCGAGCCAGAAGCGGTCGCGAGGCGTGTCGGTGAAGCGGCCCTCGAGGTCCTCGGCTGCTGCAAACGCCAGCGAATGGACGAGCAGGTCGAGCCCTCCGCCGAACTCCTCACCGACCGCGGAGAAGACACGGTCGATGTCCTCGTCCGCGCGGACGTCGCATTCGAGCACGAGCGGGCTCGAGACGCTCTCGGCGAGGTCGCGCACGTTCTTCTCGATCCGTTCGCCCTGGTACGTGAACGCGAGCCGCGCTCCTTCGTCCGCGAGGCGCTTCGCGATCGCCCACGCGATCGACCGGCGGTTGGCCACGCCCATCACGAGCGCGGTCTTTCCGTCGAACCTTCCGGGGGTCGCCACGGCGGAGGACTCTAGGCTAGTTTGTGGCTCTTGCGCCGCCCCATCGCTTTTCTCGCACCCCTTGCGGCGCTCCTTTTCGCTCTGCCCGCCGTGGCGGGCCTCGAGCCCGTCAGGCGGTCGATCAGCGAGAGCGGACCGGCGCCCGTCGTCCGCGCGGGGTCGCTCTACGTGCCGCCCGGGCACAACAAGGGACGCGTCAGCGTTGTCGTCCGGCTGCACGGCGCGCCGCTCGCCGCCTACGGCGGCCGCTCGCTCCAGAGCCGTGCCCGCACGAAGCTGAACCCGCGCTCGACGGCGTCTGCCGCGTACCTCGCTCGGCTCGCTGCGCAGCAGCGGACAGCCGCCGCGCAGCTGACGAAGGCGATCCCCGAGGCGCGGGTGCTCGAGCGCTACCGCGTCGTCCTCAACGGCTTCACGGTCGACCTGCCCGCGCGCAAGCTCCCGAAGCTGATGCGGCTCGGCCTCGCCGCGCAGGTCTACCCGAACGTCCGCTACTCGATGGCGACGAACCGCAGCCCCGACGTCATCCGTGCGGCGACGTTCTCGTCGCTCAAGGGCTTCCGCGGCGACGGAATGAAGATCGGCATCGTCGACGACGGGATCGACCCACGCAGCCCGTTCCTGCAGGGCGACGGCTACTCGTACCCGGAGAGTTTCCCGCGCGGCGGGAGCACGTGGGTGAACCGCAAGATCATCGTCGCGCGCGCGTTCCCGGGACCGAACTCGGGACGACAGGGTCGCGAGGCGTTCGTTCCGCAGATCTCCTTCCACGGCACGCACGTCGCCGGCATCGCCGCCGGCAACGCGGGCACGTTCGCCCCCGCGGGGCCGGACCATCCTGCGACGGCAGGCCTGTCTGGGGTCGCACCGCGCGCATGGCTCGGCAACTACCGCGTCTTCAACGCACCGACGCCCGCCGGCTACGTCGCGAACGCGGCCGAGATCATCGAGGCGTTCGAGGCGGCCGTGCAGGATGGGATGGACGTGATCAACTTCTCGGGCGGCGGTCCGATGGGCGACCCGTCGACCGACCCGATCCTCGAAGCCGTCGCGAACGTCGCGCGGGCCGGCGTGATCCCGGTCATCTCCGCCGGCAACGACCGCGACGACTTCGGCTTCGGCACCGTCGGCTCCCCCGGCGTCGCCGAGGAGGCGATCTCCGTCGCCGCGGTCTCGAACTCGCACGTCTACGCACCGCCGCTCCACGTGCTCGCGCCGGATGCGCCCGAGTCGCTTCGATCGATCCCGATGGCCGCGGCGTTCGAGTCGCCGGCCGCAGCGCAGCGGACGCTCGTCGACGTGACGACGATCATGGGCACGAACGGTCGGCCCGTCGAGTCGCGCCTCTGCGGCCTCGGCGTCGACCCGAACGACCCGACGTCGAACCCGCTGCCCCGTGGATCGCTGACCGGTGCAGTCGTGCTCGCATCGCGGGGCGTGTGCACGTTCCTCTCGAAGGCGCAGCGCGCTCAGGCCGCCGGCGCGGTCGGAATGATCCTCGTCGACAACCGCTTCGGCGAGGCGAACGTGATCCCCATCGAGCTTCCGATCCCTGCGGGCATGATCGCTGACGTCGACGGCGAGATCCTGCGTGGGTACATGTCGCAGACCGGCGGACGCACGATCGTGCGCGCCGACCGCGCGCCCACCGAGATCGTGACCGGG
Source organism: uncultured Actinomycetes bacterium (assembly GCA_963791205.1). GTDB lineage: Bacteria > Actinomycetota > Thermoleophilia > Gaiellales > Gaiellaceae > JACCTU01. The sequence goes on along the minus strand of CAWBRK010000011.1, from coordinate 198,859 downwards.
CGGAGCGGCGTGATCACGAGCTTCTCGTCGGCGGCGCCCACGAACTTCGGCCACGCGCTCAAGCCGGACGTCGCCGCACCGGGCGGCCAGATCCTCTCGTCGACGCCGCCGGAGTCGGCAGGCGCCGGCAACCCGTTCGCCGTCTTCGACGGGACGAGCATGGCGGCGCCGCACGTGACGGGCGCTGCCGCACTGCTCCTCCAGTCGCACCCGAGCTGGACACCGCGGCAGATGCGCTCGGCGCTCGTGTCGACCGCAAACGCGGCCTGGGGCGACACGGCGCGCACGCGCGAGGCACCCGTCGTGCTCGAGGGCGGAGGTCTCGTGGACGTCGTGCGCGCCGACGACCCGCTGCTCTTCACCGCGCCGGTCTCGCTCTCGTTCGGCGACCTCGACGTGAACCGCGGCGCCCAGTCGCGTGCGCTCGCGGTGCAGCTCGACGACGCGGGTGGGGGTGGCGGCACGTGGTCGGTCGACCTCCGACCGCAGTCGGCCTCGGCGGGCGCGACGATCGAGCCCGACCCGCAGGCGACGATCGCACCCGGCGGCGGCGACCGCCTCGCCGTCACGGTTCGTGCGTCGGCCGACGCGGCCCCCGGTGACAACTACGGGTTCATCGTGCTGCGCCGCGGCGACGTCACGCGGCGCATCCCGTACTACTTCGCGGTCACGCGTCCCGGCCTCGAGCTCCGTCCCTCGCAGCCGCTGCGCGAGTTCAACACGGGCGACACACGCGACGGCGTCTCGCACGCGAACGTCTACCGCTTCCCGACGTGGCCGTTCGGCCCGCCGCCGGACTACCGCGCGGGCCCGGCGATGGTGCAGGACGGCGGCGAGGACCTCTACTCGATCCTCCTCGACGAGCCCGTCGTCAACTTCGGCGCGTCGGTCTGGGTCTCGAGCGAGAACGCCGTGATCGATCCGTGGATCCTCGGCTCGGCCGACGAGAACGACGTGCAGGGCCAGGGCGCGACGCCGATCAACATCAACAACTTCACGTTCGGGTACCAGGCGGACGTCGGCGCCGCTGGCGTGACCTTCGTGCGGCCGAAGCGCTACTGGGTCTCCGTCGACTCGGGCCGCGGCGTCTTCACCGGGCAGGCGCAGCACGGCGCGTACGTGCTCAAGTCGTGGATCAACGACGTCTATCCGCCGCTGATCCAGCTCGTCACGACCCGGGTCACCGCCGGGCACCCGCTGATCATCGGTCGCGTGATCGACGCGCCGGCGCCGGGCGCCGACTCCGGAATCGACCCGACGTCGCTGACGATCGGATACCGCCGCGCGCTCGTCGCCGCCTCCGCGTACGACCCGCTCAGCGGCTTCGTGGTCTTCGGGCTCCCGGCCGCCGCGCCGGCCATCCCGCCCGGCCGCACGGCGCTCCAGGTGCTCGCGTCCGACTTCCAGGAGTCGAAGAACGGCTCGACGCCCGGCGGCAGCATCCTCCCGAACACGAGCGTGCGCTCGTTCCGGCTGCGCAGCGTCGCCGGACCGACTGTGACGTGGCTGACGCCAGAGCGCGGCGCGTGCGTCGACCGGCGCCGGCAGCCTCTGCTCGTGGCGGCCGATTCGACGAAGGCACTCCGCACGATCACGTTCTTCGACGGCAACAAGCGCGTCGGCCGGGCCAAGGGCAGCGCCGCGGCGCTCTACTCGTCGACGTGGACGACGGCGCGTGCGAAGCGCGGCAGGCACACGCTCACGGCGGTCGCCCGCGACGCGGCGGGCCGCGAGGCGCGCACGTCGCGGAGCGTCCGCGTCTGCCGGTAGCGGTCCTCACCGGCGCGTCGAGCGGCATCGGCGCGGCGCTTGCACGGCGGCTCGCGCGCGACGGTTGGCGGTGCGTGCTGCTCGCGCGGCGCGAGGACCGGCTGCGCGAGCTCGCGGCCGAGGTCGACGGCGAGTACGAGGTCTGCGACGTCACCGACCGCGAGGCCGTCGAGCGTGTCGCTTCAGCAGTCCTCGAACGGCACCCGGAGCTGAACCTGCTCGTGAACAACGCCGGCATCCCCGGGCGCCGCGACTTCCTCACCGTCGAGCCCGAGCTCGTCGAGCGCGTCGTCCGCACGAACTACCTCGGCGGGCTCTGGTGCCTGCGCGCGTTCCTGCCCGGGCTCGAGGCCGCGGCGCCCGAAGCGCACGTCGTGAACATCGTCTCGGTCGCGGGAGTCGTCGCGTTCCCGCCCTCGGGCCCGTACTCAGCGTCGAAGCACGCGCAGCTCGCCTTCTCGCGCGCGACGTCGGCGCAGCTCCGGGGACGCGGCATCCACGGCCTCACGGTGATGCCGGGGTTCATCGAGACCGAGGGCTTCCCGCAGAAGACCGCGCTGCAGAGCCCGTTCTTCCGGCGAATGGTCAAGACCCCGGAGGAGCTCGCCGACCGGATCGTGCACGCGATCGAGCGCCGTCGCCCCGAGTTGACCTACCCGCGCTTCTACCGGACGTTCGGCGTGGCGCAGGCCCTCGCGCCCGGCCTGCTCGGACGCTTCGCGTCGCGCTCGCGAAGCGGCTACCGCTCGACGAAGCCCTCCTAGGGGCGGCGCATGAGGTACCAGCCGGTCTCGACCCGGTAGGGGTCGGCCGGAGCGAGCGAGCGGGCGCGCTCCCTCGCGTCGCCCTCGCACCCGGAGAGGTCGAGATACGGGTCGACCTCGCGTTCGTGCGCGTCGACGCGCGAGCGGAGCAGCACGAGGCCGTTCGCCTCGAACAGCGCGCGGAGGTCGCCGTCGGAGAGCAGGCGCGTGTGCGACGGATCGCGCTCGCGCTCGAAGCGGTCGAGATCGATCGCCGCGAGCGGGTCGAACGGCGCCAGCTGGTCGATCACGAGGATGTGGCCGCCCGGCTGCGTCACACGGGTCATCTCCGCGAGCACGAGCTCGGGACGCGGAACGTGATGAAGCACCGCCCTCTCGCAGACGAGGTCGAACGCTCCGCGGTCGAACGGCAGCTGCGTGACATCGCCCTCGACGAGCTCGACGTTCTCGTAGCGATCCGCGGCGTACGTCCGGCCGCGCTCGAGCAGCTCCGGGACGAGGTCGACGCCGACGACCTCGCGGACGTGGCCCGCGAGCGCGAACGCGAGCGGGCCGGTGCCGGTCCCGACGTCGAGCGCACGCTCGTCTCCCTTCGGCTGGACGAAGTCGACGAGCCGCGCCTCGAGCGCCGGCAGCCGCCGCAGCGACGCCTCGGCGACAAGGTCGGCGTTCTCGGAGAAGCGCGCGCGGACGGCGTCGTCGTGGCTCACGAGTCCGTCACCACGCGCCTCGTGCGCCGCGGGTCTGAGCTGATGCCCGTCGCGAGCTCGTAGTTGATCGTGCCGGCCACGCGCGCGTGCGCTTCGAGCGTCACGCCGCGGCCGACGAGGACGACCGGCGTCCCGAGCGGCACGTCGTCGCCGAGCTCGACGGCGAACGAGTCCATCGAGACTGTCCCGAGCACATTCCGCGCCTCGCCCTCCACGAGCACCGTTGTCCCCGTGAGGTCGCGGCGGAAGCCGTCCGCGTAGCCCACGGGCACGATCCCGATCCAGGTGGGCTCCTCGGCGACGAAGCGACGGCCGTAGCCGGTGCTCTCGCCGGGCTCGAGCCGCTTCACGAGCGAGACGTGGCTGTACCACTGCAGCGCGGGCTCGAGACCGTCCACCGCTGCATCCTCGCCGAACGGCGACAGCCCGTACAGCGCGACCCCGCAGCGCGCCGCGTCGAAGCGCGACTCCGGCAGCCGGAGCGCCGCCGCGCTGTTCGCCACGTGGCGGCTGAGGTGCGCGTGGGCGTCGGTCGCCGCGCGGAAGCGCTCGATCTGCGCCCGCGCGAACTCGACGTCGCTGTCGGCGGTCGCGAGATGCGTCATCAGCCCGACCACCTCGACCGGCGGCTCCGGGAGCTCGGAGAGCCCGTAGCGGCCCATCCCGGTGTCGAGCTTCAGGTGCACCCTCACGCCCTCGGGGATCTCCGTCGACGACAGGCAGAGCTCGAGCACTGCATTCCGTGCCACCGCGACGTCGCGCCCCTCGGCCGGGCCGAGGACGAGGATCCGCTGGGACGGGAACTCGCGCCGCAGCTCGACGCCCTCTGCGACGGTGCCGACGCACAGCGCGGTCGCCCCCACATCGAGCGCGGCGGCGGCGACGTCGACCGCTCCGTGGCCGTAGCCGTCGGCCTTGACGACGGCCCAGAGCTCGCTGCCCTCGAGCGCCTCGAGCAGCCTGCGGGTGTTCCGGCGGACCGCGCCCAGGTCGATCGTCAGCTCAGACCGATGCATCGAGCGTCTGCGGGAGCGCGTCGATCACGTCGTGCGCGACGAGGCCGGCCTGATGCGGCGCCGACGACGCAGCGGTCTGCTGCGCGACCGCGGCCGCGGCAGCCGCGAAGCGCGCGTCGAGGCCCTTGGAGAGGAACGCGCCGAGGATCCCCGTAAGGACGTCACCTGTGCCGGCCGTCGCGAGAGCCGGCGGACCGGGCGCCGCGACGAGCACGCCATGACCAGGCGCGCCGATCAGCGTGTCGGCGCCCTTGAGCAGGACGACGCAGTCGAACCGCTCCACGGCGCGGCGCAGAGCCGCGAGGCGGTGCGTGGCGACCCAGCTCGACTCCTCGCCGAGCAGGCGCCCTAGCTCGCCCTCGTGCGGCGTCAGCACGGTCGGTGCCGAGCGCTCGAACGGCTCGAGCCCGCGCAGCCCGTCCGCGTCGACCACGGCGGGGAGATCGACCTCGGTGAGCAGCCGCCGCACGAGCTCCTCGCGGCCCTCGCCGAGCCCCGGCCCGATAGCGAGCGAACGCGCCCGCTCCGCGGCCGCGAAAACGTCGTCCAGCGGACGCTTCACCGCCTCGAGCAGCCGCACCTCGAGCACCGGCAGCGACTCCTCCGGGGCAGCGACGGCGACGTAGCCGGCATCGGCGCGGAACGCGGCCTCGACGGCGAGGCATGCCGCCCCGGTGTACCCGGGCGCACCGCCGACGACGAGCACCGAGCCCGCCGTGTACTTGTTGTCGCCCTCCCTGCGACGCGGAACGAACCGCAGGACGTCGCGCGTGACGAGGCGATGCTCGGTCTCGGCGCGCTCGAGACCGATGTCCGCGACCGTGACCGTGCCGGTCCGGAAGCGCCCGGGCGCCACGACCAGGCCGACCTTGCGCCCGTGGAACGTCACCGTGTGCACCGCGCGGATCGCCTCGCCCGCGATCTCACCCGTCGACGCGTCGACGCCCGAAGGAACGTCGACGGCGACGATCGGGATCCGCGAGGCGTTCATCCGCTCGATGCGCGCGGCCGCCTCCGGGCGCGGCTCGCCGTGGAACCCGGTGCCGAAGAGCGCGTCGAGCACGAGGTCGGCGCCGTCGAGGTCGTCCGACTCCTCGGCGTCGCGACCGGCCTCCCGCAGCAGGCGGAGTGCGATGCGTCCGTCGCCGCCGTTCGCGCCGCCGCCGCAGACGCCGGCGATCCGCCGCGCGGCGGGGAACAGGCCGAGCACCTCCTCTGCGACGGCGCGCCCCGCCCGCTCCATCAGCACCTCGACGTCGTGCCCCGCCTCGGCCGCCCGCATCTCGTCCGCCGTGTAGAGCGGCTCGAACATCTACGTCACGATGCAGATCGCCGCGGCCAGCTCGCGGGAGTGCGTCATCGAGAGATCGATCTCGCCGCCGCCGAGCCGCTCCCACGCCGCGCGCGTGCGCCCCGAGAGCGAGACGCCGGGCTTCGGGCGGCCGACGATCTCGATCTCCTTCCACGTGAAGCGGACGCCGACGCCGAGCGCCTTCCCGACCGCCTCCTTGCCGGCGAAGCGCCCCGCGTAGCTCTCGGCCGGGTTCGGACGGCCGTCGCAGTACGCGATCTCGGCGTCGGTGAAGCAGCGCTCGCGGAAGCCCGGATGGCGCTCGAGCGCGCGCCTGACCCTCGCGATCTCGATCAGGTCGACGCCGACCTTCACGTCGCGCGGTCGAGCCAGTCCGGCAGGTCGGCGACCGACGAGAGGATCGCGTCGGGCATGATCCCCGACCGCTCGACCGCGTCGGGCCGGAACTTGCCGGTGCGGACGAGCGCGGTGCGCATCCCGTGCAGCTGCGCGCCGCGGATGTCGGCCTCGATGTCGTCGCCGATCATCCACGTGCGCTCGGGATCACCGTCGACCGCCTCGAGCGCCGCGAGGAAGTACGTCGGGCTCGGCTTGCCGAGGACCGTCGCCTCGACCCCGGCGGCGTACTCGAGCCCCGCGACGAACGCGCCGGAGTCGAGCAGCGGGCCCCGCGACGTCTGCCACCACGCGTTCTTGTGCAGGCAGTAGAGCTCCGCGCCGGCGTCGAGCTCGGCGAACGCGCGCGCAAGGTTCATGTACGAGAAGACGGTGTTCGTCTCCGGCGTCTCGTCCGCGCCCCCGATCAGCACGACCTCGGCGGAATCGCCGACGAGCTGCACGCCCTCGAGGTCCTCGACGATCGACGGCATCGTCAAGGCGAGCACGCGCTTGCCGGCGAGCGCTTGAGCAGCGGCGCGAGGCGTCGTCTGGAGCTCGTCGTCCTCGAGCTCCATGCCCATCGCGCGGAGCTCCTGGGCGAGCGAGGCGCGCGACTGCGTGGTGTTGTTCGTGACGAAGCGGAGGCGATGCCCGTCCTCGCGCAGCCGGCGGATCGCGGCCGCGGCGCCGGGGATCGCGGCGCCCGAGACGTGGAGCACGCCGTCGACGTCGAGGAGAATGGCGGCCATGGACGGCGAGTCTATTCGGGTCACGCGCAGCGTCCTCCTTCCGCTCGCCGAGATCGACTTCCGCTTCTCGCGCTCGAGCGGCCCCGGCGGGCAGCACGCGAACCGCTCGGAGACGCGTGTGGAGGCCCGCTTCGACGTCGAGTCCTCTCAGGCGCTCACCCCCAGGCAGAAGCGCCGGGTGCTCGCGCGGGCAGGCCCGACGATCCGCGCCGTCGCCCAGGACGAGCGGAGCCAGTGGCGGAACCGCGAGCTCGCCGTGGAGCGCGTGGCCGGGCAGCTGCGCGAGGCGTTGCGGGTCGAGCGCCGGCGCCGCCCGACCAAGCCCACCGCTGCGTCGCGCGAGCGGCGCCTCGAGGACAAGCGCCGCCGCTCGGAGACGAAGCGGCTCCGGCGGGATCCCTAGGGAAGCAGCTCGTCGATCGGCGTATCGAGGTCGCCGAGCCGGTCGGGGTCCTCGATCCGCGGCTGCGTCGCGAGGAGCTCCTTGAGCCGCGTCTCGGTCGCCTCGTCCTGCCCGACGATGAGCGCGCCCACGAGTCGCTCCTCGAAGAGGTAGAAGAGGATCGCGTCGTTGTCCTCGAGCGAGCCGCGGTACACGATGCCCTCGACGTCGTCGACGTCGCCGAGCAGCCGGAACGTGAACCCGAACACCTCGGAGAAGAAGGTCGAGACGACGTCGTACGCCCCGTCCTTCCCCGCCATCAGCTCGCCGACCTTCGTGCCCGAGTAGTTCGCGTGCGACCAGTGCTCGATCCGGCGATGCTTGCCGAAGACCGGGTCGTAGAAGCGGGCGACGTCGCCGATCGCCCAGACGCCTTCCGGGCCTGCCTCGAAGCGCTCGTTGACGACGACGCCGTTGTCGAGCGGTAGGCCGCTCGTCTCGAGCCAGTCGACCCACGGCGCGACGCCGACCCCGACGACCGCGAGCTCGGCCTGCGCGACGCGGCCGCGCTTCGTCACGACCGAGTCGAGATTCGAGAACCCGTTGAACGACGCGACCTCGTCGGCGAGGACGAGCTCGACGTTGTGCTTCCCGTAGAGGTCCTCGAGGAACTGCATGACCTGGCGCGCGCGGAGGATCTCGAACAGGCCCTTGCCGCGGTGGACGAGCGTCACCTCGAGCCCGAGCTGGCTCAGGGACGCGGCCACCTCCATCCCGATGAATCCGGCGCCGACGACGACGGCATGCCGTGCGTTCTCCGCCGCGTCGTGGATCCGCGCCGAGTCGTCGAGCGTCCGGAGCGTGTGGACCCCCTCGAGCTCGGCACCCGGGACGCCGAGCGTCCGTGGCGTCGCGCCCGAGGCGATCAGGAGCTTGTCGAACCCCTTCTCACCGCCTCCGTCGATGCGGAGCCGGCGGTCGTGGAGGTCGAGCTCGGAGACGCTCGTCTCGAGGTGCAGGTCGACGTCGTTGTCCCGGTAGAACTGCTCCGGCTCGACGAATGTCTCCTCCGGAGGGATCTCGCCGCGGAGGAACCGCTTGGAGAGCGGCGGGCGGTGGTAGGGGACGTGTGCGTCCTTCGAGAAGAGCGTGATCGGGCCGTCCCCGCCGGCCTCGCGGTAGCTCTTGATCGCCCGGCCGGTCGACAGACCACCGCCGACGATCACCAGCCCGTCGCCACCCTCCACGTTTCTCACCGTATTCGATCCGATCCTTGGCTCTCCACGAAGTACCGTGTGAGTTGGCGACGGTGCACGACGAAACCTTACGAGAGCGCAGCAGCGACAACTGGCTCGGGGTCGGCGCCCGCGAGCTGACGATCGGGGCGCTGACGACGACCGCGGTCGTCCACGCGGCGCTCACGCCCGAGCACCTCAGGGAGGAACCGCTTCTCGGGATCTCCTTCGCCCTTGCGACGCTCGGGGCCGTCTTCGTGGGAGTGCTGCTCACGCGTCCGGGGCTGACCTGGGCGCCGTACCTCGCCGCCGCCCTCTTCGCGAGCCTGATCGTCGCCTATCCGGTGGTCCACCTGATCAACGGCGAGGCTGTCCAGGCGCTCGACATCGGGACGAAGGTGGTCGAGGCGGTCGGACTGCTCGCTGCTCTACGCGCCCGCCACGACGACGAGCTCGGGTTCGCCCCGGTGACGGTGATCGCGGGCGTCTTTCTCGCGCTGCTGATGGTTTCGGTGTCCGGCGGCCACGACCACGCCCACGGCAGCGGCGGGGACACCGCGCACCATCATCACCACTAGCTAGGGAACGAGCAGGACCGGCAGCGACGAACGTCGCTGGACGACCGTGCCCGCGGCGAGATCGACGAGCAGCCACTCGTGCTCGTCGTAGGCGTACGCAATCCCGCCGCTGACCGCGGTGACCCAGATCGGCGAGCCCTGGAATATCCGCGACCGAACCCGGCCTTCGCGGTCGTACACGGTCAGCCCGTCGCCCTGGGCGAGAAGAGCATCTCCCCAGACCCGTAGTGATTGCGTGGTCGCGTCCACCCGCTGCCGCTCGCCCGTTCGGACGTCCACGAGCTCGAGCCCGGCCGGCGTCGAGAGCTGCTCCGGATCCGCCTCCGGCCGAGCGCGCATCTCGTAGTTCGACCCGGTGACCGCGAGGAGCCCCCCGCCGAGCGAGACCGCCTCGCGCACGGAGCCGTTGAGGTACTTCGCGAGCGTCCCGCGCTCCTGGTACCGGACGGCGAGGTCGTCGAGTCCGACCGAGGCAACCGTGCCGTTCGGAGCGACGAGGAATGCGGTTCCATCGTCGACGGCCAGTCCCGGCATCAGCTGCTGACCGACGGGTGGCTGCACGTTCGAGTCCCAGTCCAGCCCGCCCGAAGCCGCTCCAGCGCGACCGATCGCACCGCGCCATCCGGTCGGATGACGACGAGCCGCGGCGCGACGATCCGCTCGGGCTCGCCCATAAAGCAGCACGAGCGCCTCGGGCGACCGCGCGTATCGGAGCACATCGCCGGCCAACGGCTGCCGCCGGACGACGCGCCGCGCGGCCGTGTCGACCGTCACGAGCTGGAGGCTCCTGTCTGCGAGCCGGCGGAGGACGGCGACCGTCCCCGGCGAGGTCCAAGCCACGAGCACTACCGAGTAGTCGATCCAGCCGGCCCTGAGCTGCGGTTCGCGTCCGAGGAGGATGCTCGCGACGCGACGGCGCGACCCGAGGTCGACGAGCCGCAGGCGCACCGGCGTCACGCGGTCGGAGTAGGCGGTCGCGACCGCGACCGTCTCGCGGTCGGGCGAGAACGCCCACGGGCCGACGTTCGGCAGCCGCACGCCCGCGGGCGCCGTCTGCCGCAGCGTGCGCGCGTCGAGCTCGACGACGGTGCCGCCGCCCGACGACACCATGAGCGCGTTGACGCGGTCGGGCGCCGTCGACGCGGGCGCGGAGGCGGCCTGAGCCGACAGGAGCAGTGCAGCGATCGCGGCGACACGCGCCATCGACCGACTACGCCCGTACCGGGCGAAAAGTTCCCGGGCTACTCGACGGTGACGGTCTTCGCGAGGTTCCGCGGCTGGTCGACGTTCAGGCCGCGCAGGCGCGCGATCCGGTAGGCGAGCAGCTGGAGCGGGACGACGGCGAGCACCGCCTGGAGGAACGCCGGCGTCTGCGGCACGTAGATCACGTCGTCGGCGTGGTGCTGGATGTCCTCGTTCCCGTCGGTCGCGATCGCGATCACGTGCGCGCCGCGCGCGCGTATCTCCTGGATGTTCGAGACGATCTTGTCGTAGACGTGGATGTTCGTCGCGACGACGACGACGGGCGTGTCCTCGTCGAGCAGCGCGATCGGCCCGTGCTTCATCTCGCCGGCGGAGTACGCCTCGGTCGGGATGTACGAGATCTCCTTCAGCTTGAGCGCGCCTTCGAGCGCGACCGGCAGGCCGATGTGGCGGCCGAGGTAGAGGAAGAACGGCTTGTCGTAGTAGCGCTGCGCGATCTCCTCGATCGGATGGTCGCCGTCGAGGAACTTCGCGATCTTCGTCGGCAGGTCGTACAGCGCGTCGAGGATGAACGTGGATCTCGTCCTCGGGCAGCGTCCGCCGGACCTGCGCGAGCTTCAGCGCGATCAGCGACAGCAGCGCGACCTGCGCGGTGAACGTCTTCGACGCCGCGACGCCGACCTCGAGCCCGCAGCGCGTGTAGAGCACCGAGTCGACCTCGCGCGTGATCTGCGAGCCCATCATGTTCGTGATCGCGAGCGTCTTCGCGCCCGGCCTCGCGCGCGAGCCGCATCGCGGCGACCGTGTCGCGCGTCTCGCCCGACTGCGAGATCCCGATCACGAGCGTGTCGCTCGAGAGCACCGGGTTGCGGTAGATCCACTCGCTCGCGATGTCCGGCTCGACGGGGATGCGCGCCCACTCCTCGATGATGTAGCGGCCGACGACGCCGGCGTGGTACGCGGTGCCGCAGGCGAGGACGACGATGCGGCGCAGGTTGCGGATCTGCTCGTCGGTCGAGGCCGAGGCCCTCGAGCTCGAGCTTCGCGCCGGGCCGGATGCGGTCGCCGATCGTCTCGCGCACCGCGTCGGGCTGCTCGTAGATCTCCTTGAGCATGAAGGTCTCGTAGCCGCCCTTCTCGGCCGCCTCGTCGTCCCAGTCGACGGGCTCGATCTCCTTGTGCTCGACCGGCCCGTCCTTCGTGAAGAACCTGGCGCCGGCGGGCGTGATCGCGACGATCTCGCCGTCCTCGATCAGCTGGATCGCTGCGCGTCTCGCGGCAGGAACGCGGCGATCGACGACGCGAGGAACATCTCGCCCTCGCCGACGCCGACGACGAGCGGGCACTGGTGCCGCGCGCCGACGAGCAGGTCGGGGTGGTCGTGGTGGATCACGACGAACGCGAAGTGGCCCTCGAGCTCGCGCGTACGCGGCGCGACCGCCTCCATCAGGTCGCCCTGGTAGTGGCGCTCGATCAGATGCGCGACGACCTCGGCGTCGGTCTCGGAGTTGAACGTGTGGCCGTCGGCGTCGAGCGATCGCGCTCAGCTCGCGGTAGTTCTCGACGATCCCGTTGAGCACGATCGCGACGCTTGCCGTCGTCGCAGCCCGTCAGCGGATGCGCGTTCTGCTCGGTGACGGCGCCGTGCGTCGCCCAGCGCGTGTGGCCGAGGCCGTGGTTCGAGACGGAGCCGTTCGGCCCGGCGGCCTCGACGAGGATCTGGAGATTGCCGACCGCGCGCACGTAGTCGAGGTCGTCGTCCTCGCGCAGCGCGATGCCGGCCGAGTCGTAACCGCGGTACTCGAGGCGCTCCAGCCCCTGGAGCAGCAGCGGCTTCGCCTCCCGGCTTCCGACGTATCCGATGATTCCGCACATGCCTGACCCCCGGTTCATTTTCTCTCGTCGCCGTCGGTCCCGACCCTCGAACGCAAAAGCCCGGCTCGCGGCCTTTTCTTCGTCGAACCGGGTCAGCCGAGCTCTCGGGCACGAGAGTGGCGATCCTAGCACAGAGATCCGCCGCCTTTGAGGGGTTTCCGCCTCCGCGAGCACCCGGACGACCGGTTCGGTGCCGGACGGACGGACGAGCACCCGGCCGTCGTGTCCGCGCCCCGATCGCTTCGATCTCGGCCGCGCAGCTCGGCGGGGATCTCCTTCGTCGCGAACCGGGACGTTCTCCTTGGCCTGCGGGCATCAGCTCCATCACCGCCGACGGCCTCCGCGAGCGTGCGCCCCTCGAGCGCCGCGCAGAGCAGGAGCGCGGCGACGAGCCCGTCGCCGGTGACGTGGCCGTCGAGCCAGATGATGTGCCCCGACTGCTCGCCGCCGAGGAGGCCGCCCTCGCGGCGCAGCGCCTCGAGCACGTAGCGGTCGCCGACGTCGGTCGTGACCACGCGGATCCCGTGCTCCTCCATCAGCCGGTGGAAGCCGAGGTTCGTCATCACCGTCACCGCGACGAGGTCGACGCCGACGCTGGAGCGCGAGCACCGCGACGATCTGGTCGCCGTCGATCGCGTTGCCGCTCGCGTCGACCGCGAGCATCCGGTCGCCGTCGCCGTCGAACGCGACGCCGAGGTCGAACCCGCGGCTCGTGACCGCCTCCTGCAGGGCGCGGAGATCGGTCGCGCCGCAACCGACGTTGATGTTCGTGCCGTCCGGCTCGTTGCCGATCGCGAACACGTGCGCGCCGAGCTGCTCGAACGCCTTCGGCGCGAGGTGCGCAGTAGGCGCCGTTCGCGCAGTCGACGACGATCCGCAGGCCGGAGAGGTCGGAGCCGAAGCGCTCGAGCACGTGCTCGAGGTAGCTGTCGGTCGCGACGCCGACGCGGTCGATCGTCCCGCCGTTCGCGGCCGCCGCGTCGAGCAGCGCCTCGATCTCCTCTTCCTGGGCGTCGACGAGCTTCTGCCCGTCGCGGTCGAAGAACTTGACGCCGTTGTACTCGGGCGGGTTGTGCGACGCGGAGATGACGACGCCGAGGTCGAGCGGAGCAGCGCGACCGCCGGCGTCGGCAGGACGCCGCCGAGCACCGCGTGGCCGCCCGCGGAGACGACACCGCGCGCGAACGCCTCCTCGAGCGCCTCGCCTGACGCGCGCGTGTCGCGGCCGACGAAGACGCGGCCGCCGCCGACCAGAGCGTCGACGCCTTGCCGAGCCGCTCGACGAGCTCCGCGGTCAGGATCTCCCCGACGACGCCGCGGACGCCGTCCGTTCCGAAGTACTTCCTCACGGCGGGCAGAGCTTACGGTTCGACGCGGAGGCGCGGCTTCGCCGCGCCGTAAGCAACGGCGCGCAAAGGTGAAGTGCGGCGGTAAGCGCTAAAAGCGCAGCTTTTAGCGCTTGGAGAACTGGGGCGCCTTGCGGGCCTTGTGGAGGCCGGCCTTCTTGCGCTCGACGATTCGCGCGTCGCGCGTGAGGAAGCCCTCGCGCTTGAGCGGCACGCGCAGCTCCGGATCGGCCTCGACGAGCGCGCGCGCGATCCCGTGCCGGACGGCACCGGCCTGGCCGGTCGGGCCGCCGCCGTGGACGCGGACGCGAAGGTCGTACGTTCCCTCGACGCCGGCCACCTTGAGCGGGGACAGCACCATCGTGCGATGGAGGTCACGCGGGAAGTACTCCTCGATCGTCCGGCCGTTGAACCACGTCGTACCGTCGCCCGGACGGAGGATCACGCGCGCGACCGACGTCTTGCGCTTGCCGGTGCCGTGGTACTGGGCGAGCTCGCCACTACTGACCTCCAGCGGCTGCGGAGCCTGCGCGCTCGTGCGGATGCTCCGGGCCTGCGTAGACCTTGAGCTTCGTGAGCTGCCGCGCGCGCGAGCCGGTTCTTCGGGAGCATCCCCTTGACCGCCATGCGGAGGACCTCGGTCGGCCGCCGGTCGAGCTGCTCGCGCAGCGTGCGGCTGCTTGAGCCCGCCGGGGTAGCCGGAGTGGCGGTAGTAGAGCTTCTCGTCGAGCTTCTTCCCGGTGACCGCGATCTTCTCCGCGTTCACGACGACGACGAAGTCGCCGGTGTCGACGTGCGGCGTGTACTGCGGCTTGTTCTTGCCGCGCAGCGTGTCGGCGATCCGGGTCGCGAGCCGGCCGAGGGTCTGCCCCTCGGCGTCGACGACGTACCAGCGGCGCTCGATCTCGCCCGGCTTTGCGGTGTAGGTCTTCATGCTCACGAAAAGACGGCGGAGCTACGTCCGCCGGGGCGCGATTGTAGCAGGGGTCTGGCGGCGCAGGAGCCGCGTCAGGGGCAGGAAGACGATCACGGCGGCCCCGAGGGCGAGGGTCGTGACGCCGAGAGCGTCGAGCGCGATCCCGCCGATCAGCGCCAGGGCGGCGCCCGTCAGGGACGAAAGCAGATCGTTGAGGCCGAGGAGGCGGCCCCGCTCGGACGCGGCGGCGCAGTCGGCGAGCTGCGCGGTTGCGGCCACGAACGAGACGCTCCAGCCGAGCCCGAGCGCGAAGAGGAGGAACGCCGTGCCGAGGACGCTCGCGAACCACGTCAGGCCGATGCAGGAGAGGCCCATCAGGATGAGCCCCGCGTAGAGCGACTGGCTCCGGCCGACACGGTCGATCGCCGGGCCGACGAAGAGGACGAGCGCGTACATCCCGAAGACGTGCGCGCCGATGATCGGGAACACGTCCTGCTGGGTGTGGTGGTGGTGCTGGACGACGACGTACCCCGTGAGGTTCATCACGGAGACCATCACGGAGAAGCTCGCGAGCGCCACGAGCATCGCGGGGATGACGCCAGGCCGCCGGATGATCTGCTTCAGCGGCGCCGCGGCGGCGGGCGGAGCAGCGCTCTGCTGCGCTCCGATCGCCTCGCGATCTTCTTGGGGTCTGGGCGGACGAAGACGACGATCGCGAGCGCGATCAGCGCGATTCCGCCCGCGGCGAGCCACGGCACCGTCAGCGACTCGGCCTTCAACTCCTTGCCGGCGAAGAGCGGCGAAAACAGGAGCGGACCGAGCATCGCCCCGAAGACCGCGCCGAACAGCACGTACGAGATGCCGCGCGCGCGGTGCTCGGGCGGGTACATGTCGCCGGCCGCGGTGCGGGAGAGCAGCGCGACCCCGCCCGAGGCGCCCGTGAGGATCATCCCCGCGATCACGGTCACGGTCGAGTCGGTGCGCGTGGCGAGCGCGATCAGCGAGCAGCCGATCGCGGCGACGACGAAGCCCGCGGCGAGCACGGGCACCCGACCGAAGCGGTCCATCGCACGGCCGGCGGGGAGCGCCGCGAGGCCGGACGACGCGAGGAAGATCGCGGGGCCGAGGCCGAGCAGCCCCTCGATCCCGGTGATCGCGACGAACGTGAGCGAGTTGACGGCCGCGGCGAGCTGGAAGAGGCACGAGTTCACGCGAGCGCGGCGGCGAGCAGGATCGTGTTCCTGCGGACGTTCAGAGGCACGTAGCTAGCGTCGCACGAAAGCCGGCTGCGCCGCCATGGGCCGGATGGCGGACGTACGGCGCCCCGAGCGCCTGTTCCGCGAGCCGGCCGACACCGAGCACACGTCGGCCCTCGGAGAGGCGGCGGACGAACGGCAGCCCGGCCTCGATCTCGGCGCGTGTGGGCCGACGGTTCGACTCCGGACGGCCCGCGGCGTGCGGGTGCGTCGGCACGAGGTTCCAGAGGAGGACGTCCTGTGCGATGCCGAGCTCGTCGAGCGTGCGGTGGACGATCGTGGCGCTGATCTCGGTCGGGCCGGCTGCCCGTCAGCTGGCGCTCCGACGTGAAGGGAAGCCCGGAGACGCGCGCGCCGCGGTAGCCCGGCGGCCTCACCGACGAGGAGCAGCCGCGCGCCGCCGCGCGACTCGAGGTACTCGGCGAGGCGGCGCCGCCGCAGATCAGAATCCGCGTACTGGTTGTGGGTTGCGCCGATGTGGGCAGACGCAAGCTCCTTGACGAACACCGAGACCATCGAGATCCGCACTCTGACCGACGGTGGGCAGTCGGGCGAAGAGGTGCTCGGCCGGATCGACGAGTTCCTCGCCGGCGCGCGTCGGTCGCTCGACCTCGCGCACTACGACCTGAACGTCGGGCCGGCGAACGCGGAGCGGCTCGCGCGCAGCGATCCACGCGGCCGTCGCGCGCGGTGTCGCAGTGCGCTTCCTCTTCAACGTCGACCACCGGAACCCGATCCCGGTGCCGCCGCCGCCGGAGCCGGACGCGCAGCTGATCGCGTCGTTCGACGTGCCCGCGAAAGCGATCGCCGGCGTGCCGGACCTGATGCACCACAAGTACGTCGTGCGCGACGGCGAATCGGTCTGGACCGGCTCGATGAACTGGACCGACGACTCGTTCACGCGCCAGGAGAACGTCGTTGCGACGGTGAGGTCGCCGGTGCTCGCAACGCGGTACGGCGAGAACTTCGAGGAGCTCTGGTCGAAGGGAGCGGTCGAGCTGAGCGGGCGCGTGCCGCCGAACCCGGTTCGCATCGACGAGCGGAAGGTGCGCGCGTGGTTCACACCAGGGTTCGGCGAGGAGCTCTCGACGCACATCGCGAAGGCGATCGCGCGCTCCAAGCGGCGCGTTCGGATCTGCTCGCCGGTGATCACGGCCGCGCCGGTGCTCTCGATCGCTCGCGCAGATCGTGTCGGAGGCGAAGCTGGACGTCGCCGGCTGCGTCGACCAGCCGCAGGTGCACGGCGTGATCCACCAGTGGCACCTGAACGGGAACGTCGCCTGGAAGCTCCCGCTCCTCGAGCGCATGATGCGCGGCGAGTTCTCGGGCAAGCGGTCGAGCCGTGGCGTCCCGGCGGCGGCCTGCACAACTTCATGCACGCGAAGCTCACGGTTGCGGACGACACGTGTTCGTCGGGAGCTACAACCTCTCGCGCTCGGGCGAGCGGAACGCCGAGAACGTGCTCGAGATCGAGGACCCCGAGCTCGCCGAGCGGATGGCGGCGTACGTCGACGAGGTGCGGCGGCGCTACCCGCGCTTCTCGTTCGGCGGCGACGGCCATGCCGCGCGTTAGGAAGCACGTCGTCGTCGCGGGTCGCGTGCAGGGCGTCTTCTTCCGCGACTCCCTTCGGCGACTCGCCGAGCAGCACGGTGTCGCCGGCTGGGTGCGGAACACGTGGGACGGCACGGTCGAGGCGGTCTTCGAGGGCGAGCCCGACGCCGTCGAGCGGCTCGTCGAGTTCTGCCGCGCAGGCCCCTCCGGCGCGAGCGTCGACCACGTCGAGGTGCGCGAGGAGCAGCCGGAAGGCCTCGCGGGCTTCCGCGTCGTCGGCTAGTCCGCCGGAGCTACTCCCACTCGATCGTCGCCGGGGGCTTCGACGAGATGTCGAGCGCGACGCGGTTGACTCCGGGATCTCGTTGATGATCCGGCTCGAGATCGTCTCGAGCAGGTCGTACGGCAGGCGCGCCCAGTCGGCGGTCATCGCGTCCTCCGACGTGACCGCGCGGATGACGATCGGGTACGCGTACGTCCGCTCGTCGCCCTGCACGCCGACCGAGCGGATCGCGGGGAGCACCGCGAAGCACTGCCAGAGCTCGCGGTAGAGCCCGGCGCGGCGGATCTCGTCGTGCAGGATCGCGTCGGCCTCGCGCAGGATCTCGAGCCGCTCGCGCGTGACCTCGCCGATGATCCGGATCGCGAGCCCGGGCCCGGGAACGGCTGGCGCCACACCATCCGCTCGGGCAGCCCGAGCTCCTCGCCGACGCGCCGCACCTCGTCCTTGAACAGCAGCCGCAGCGGCTCGACGAGCTCCATGTCCATGTCGCTCCGGCAGCCCGCCGACGTTGTGGTGCGACTTGATCTTCGCCGCCACGCCCGTCGCTGCCGCCCGACTCGATCACGTCGGAGTAGAGCGTCCCCTGGACGAGGTAGCGCACGTCGCCGAGCCGCTTCGCCTCCTCCTCGAAGACGCGGATGAACTCCTCGCCGATCCGCTTCCGCTTCTCCTCCGGGTCGTCGACGCCTGCGAGCCGCTCGCAGGAAGCGCTCCTGCGCCTGCACGTGCACGAGCGGCACGTGGAAGTGGCCGCCGAACGTCTCGACGACCTGCTCGGCCTCGTCCTTGCGCAGCAGGCCGTGGTCGACGAACACGCACGTGAGCTGGTCGCCGATCGCCTTGTGCACGAGCAGCGCCGCGACCGCGGAGTCGACGCCGCCGGAGAGCGCGCAGAGCACGCGCCCGTTGCCGACCTGCGCGCGGATCCGCTCGACCTGCTCCTCGATCACGGCCGCCGGCGTCCACGCCGGCGGCGCCTCGGCGACCTCGTAGAGGAAGTTCTTCAGCAGGTCCTGTGCCGTGCGGCGTGTGCGCGACCTCGGGGTGGAACTGGACGCCGTAGAGCCCGCGCGCCGGCTCCTCGAACGCGGCGATCGGCGTCGACGGCGAGCCGGCGGTGACGCGCGCACCGGCCGGCGGCGCGGTCACGGAGTCGCGATGCGACATCCACACGGTCTGCTCCTCGGGCAGGCCGCGCGAAGAGCGCGCCCTCGTCCGCGCGCAGCTCGGTCTTGCCGAACTCCGACGCGCCCGTGCGGTCGACCTCGCCGCCGAGATCGAGCGCCATCAGCTGCATCCCGTAGCAGATGCCGAGCGTCGGCACGCCCGAGCTCGAAGAGCGCCGGGTCGACGCGCGGCGCGCCCTCCGCGTAGACCGACGCCGGGCCCGCCGGAGAGGATGAGCGCGTAGCGGGTTTCGCGCACGACCTCCTCCGGCGTGACGCGGTGCGACACGAGCTCCGAGTAGACGCGGCCTCGCGCACGCGGCGCGCGATCAGCTGCGCGTACTGGCCGCCGAGGTCGAGGACGAGCACCGGCCGCTCCTCCGGCCGCCTGCTCCGGCAGAGGAACGACCGCAGCCTCAGCGCCGATAGTTCGGCGCCTCCTTCGTGATCGTCACGTCGTGCGGGTGGCTCTCGCGCAGCCCCGCGCCGGTGATGCGCACGAAGCGCGCGTCCTTGAGCTCGTCGATCGTCGGCGGCGCCGCAGTAGCCCATCGCCTGGCGCAGCCCGCCGACGAGCTGGTGGAGCACGTTCCGCAGCGGGCCCTTGTACGGGACGCGGCCCTCGATGCCCTCCGGGACCAGCTTCTCGACGTCCTCGACGTCGCCCTGGAAGTAGCGGTCCTTCGAGAACCCGCGCGCCTTCATCGCGCCGAGCGAGCCCATGCCGCGGTACTCCTTGAAGCGCTCGCCCTGACTGCAGACGACGTCGCCCGGGGCTCTCGTCGGTGCCGGCGAGGAGCGAGCCGAGCATCGACCGTGTCCGCGCCGGCGGCGATCGCCTTCGCGATGTCGCCGGAGGACGTCATGCCGCCGTCGGCGATGACCGGCACGTCGTGCTGCGCGCACGCGCGCGCGCAGTCGTAGATCGCCGTGATCTGCGGAACGCCGACGCCGGCGACGACGCGCGTCGTGCAGATCGACCCAGGCCCGATGCCGACCTTGACGCCGTCCGCGCCGGCGTCGATCAGCGCCTCGGCCGCCTCGCCGGTCGCGACGTTGCCGGCGATGAGCTCGACGTCGAGCGACGTCTTGAGCCGCCGCGCCATCTCGACGACCGCATGCGAGTGGCCGTGCGCCGTGTCGACGCACGAGCACGTCGGCGCCCGCGTCGACGAGCGCGTCGGCGCGCTCGACGCGCGTCCGGGCCGACGCCGACCGCGGCGCGCGACGCGCAGCCGGCCCTGCTCGTCCTTCGTCGAGTGCGGGTAGTCGATCGCGCTTCTGGATGTCCTTGACGGTGATCGAGCCCGGTCAGTCGCCCGTCGGCGTCGACGACGGGAGCTTCTCGATCTTGTGCCGGTGGAGGATCGCCTCGCGCCTCCTCGAGCGTCGTGCCCGGCGGGCGCGGTGACGAGGTCGCGCGACGTCATCAGCTCGGAGACCGGCCGCCGCGCTCGTCGCGCTCGAAGCGCAGGTCGCGGTTCGTCAGGATGCCGACGAGCTGGCCGTCGTCGTCGACGATCGGCACGCCCGAGATCGCGGTAGCGCGCCATCAGCTCGAGCGCGTCGCGCGACGAGCGCGTCGGGCGGCAGCGTGACCGGCTCGACGATCATCCCGGACTCGGAGCGCTTGACCTTGTCGACCTCGGCCACCTGCGTCGGCGATCGAGAGGTTGCGGTGGACGACGCCGATCCCGCCCTCGCGGGCGAGCGCGATCGCGAGGCGGCGCCTCGGTGACCGTGTCCATCGCCGCCGAGACGATCGGGAGCTCGATGCGGATCGCCGCGCGAGACCGCGTCGCGGTCGAGACGTCGTTCGGGAGGACGTCCGACTCGGCCGGCACGAGCAGCACGTCGTCGAACGTGAGCCCCTCCTTGCGCGAACTTCGCCTCGAGCGCGAGGAGCCGCTCGAGGTCGAGCCGTCCGAGCTCCAGGCCTTCCAAGGATCGCAGCCTACCAACGGGCTCCGACGACAACGGAAGCGCAACATCGCCGAAACGGATGCGGAACAGAGGAGGTTCAGAATGGAGGTCGTGCGGGTGACTTCCCCTCCCCGCACGCTGACCCTCGGCGCGTTGTTCGGCGGACGTTCCGGGTGCCGCCTCCACGGCACGGAAGAGCGTCCGCCGCGCGCTGCGCGCCGGCGCGCGAGGCAGTCCCCGCGCGCCGGCGATTCATGCTCTAGCGGTAGACGACCTCGTCCTCGCGGACGGTGCGGCGCCCGCCGAAACCGCCCCAGCTCGACCAGAAGATGAGCGAGAGCAAGCCGCCGATCGCGCCAACCACGAGCAGGATCCAGCCGATCGTCTGCAGCTCGAGGCCGCTGACCGTGACGTTGACCGCCCAGATCAGGATGGCGCCGACCGCAATCAGGAGAAGACTTACGCCGATACCCATTTCAGTGAAGCTCCTTTCGCGTGGGTTCGCGGGTCTACGACGAAGCGGCCCCGTTGGATACGCGGTTTGGTGGAGCTTTTCGCTAGGTCTCGACGGGCTCGAGCTCGCCGACCTCGACCGGCCCGCGAGGCGGCTCGCCTCGCGCGGGTCGAAGCGGCCGGCGCCGACCTCGAGCGTCGACGCCGCGCCGCGCGCGACGGCGTTGCGGAGCGCGTCCTCGAACGAGCGGCCGTTCGAGCCGGGCGGCGAGGAACG
The DNA here is from genome assembly GCA_963791205.1 of uncultured Actinomycetes bacterium. GTDB lineage: Bacteria > Actinomycetota > Thermoleophilia > Gaiellales > Gaiellaceae > JACCTU01. The sequence continues at coordinate 177,715 of CAWBRK010000011.1, read as the reverse complement.
CCGCGAGCAGCACGTCGCCCGAGCCGACCGCCGACACGGCTCGACCTGCGGCGCGACGGCGTGGAAGCGGCGCGGCGCGCGCTCCTCGCGGAACAGCGCGTAGCAGCCCGTCTCGCGTGATCAGGACGTTGCGCGCGCCGCAGCTCGGCGATCGACGTCGAGCGCCATCAGGAAGTCCTCGTCCTCGAGAACTCCTGGCCGACGAGCGCCTCGGCCTCGCGCTGGTTCGGCGAGACGAGCGACGGCTCGGCCTCGACGCCGAGCCGCAGCGGCTGGCCCTCCGAGTCGAGCACCGTCTGGACCCCGCGGCGGTTCAGGTCGCGGATCGCGTCGGCGTAGAACGCCGTCCTCGACGCCGCGCGGCAGCGAGCCGGCGAAGACGACGACGTCGGCGCCGCGCGAGAGGTAGCGCAGCTTGTCGCGCAGCATCTCCAGCTCCTCGGGCTCGACGTGCGGCCCCCACTCGTTGATCTCCGTGAACGAGTCGCCCGTCGGGTCGACGACCGCCGTCGACGTGCGCGACTCGTCGGCGATGCGGACGAAGTCGTTGAGGATCGCCTCGGAGGTCAGCTCCTCGACGATGCGCGTGCCGGTGCGGCCGCCCGCGAGCCCGGTCGCGACGACGGGGACGTCGAGCCGCTTGAGCGCGCGCGCGATGTTGATGCCCCTTGCCGCCGGCGAGCGTGAGGCCCTGGCTCGCGCGGTGCCGGTGGCCGAGCTGGAAGTTCGGCACCGTGAGCGTGCGGTCGAGCGCCGCGTTCAGGGTGACGGTGACGATCACGAGACAGATGCCCCCGACGCTCGTCGAGGTCCGCGGCGTACCAGCGCGCCGGCCGAGGAAGCCCGGCTTCTCGACCGACGCGCGCGGCGACGAGCGGGCGCTGCGCGACGAGCCGCTCGCCCGGCGTAGACGCGCACGTCGCCGAGCCGCTGGCCCCTTCCGCACGGGCAAGCTCGACGGCCGTCGGCGCGACGACGCGCTCGCGCGAGCGGCCGGCCGACGCGCACCGACGCGCAGTGACCGCGTCGGCGCCACGAGCGCGACCGGCGCCGCGCCGTACGGCGCCTCGGCGCGCGCGTACGCGCGCGCCGGCCCGACGACCGGGTGACCGCCGGTAGCGCGAGAGCCCCCAGCGCGAGCAGCGTCGCGCAGGTCGGCGTTCCGCTGCGCGCGCGTCGGGCTGCCGAGGATCGTCGCGTAGAGGCGAGCGCCGTGCCGCGGGCGGCCGCGACCTGCGCACCAGCCCGCGTCCGACGGTGTGGCCCGTCTTGACGCCGAAGACGCCCGGGAACGTCGCCGAGCAGGTCGTTCCACGTGTGCAGCTGCGCGCCCGCCCGCGATCGTCGCGTCCGGCGTCCGACGACGACCGCGGACGACGGGTTGTCGCATCGCGACGCGCGCGAGCTCGCGTCACGTCGCGCGCGCTCGAGACGTGGCCGGGCGCGTCGAGCCCGTCCGGGCGGACGAAGTGCGTGTCGCGCAGGCCGAGTCGCGCGCGCCTTCGCGTTCATCATCCGCACGAACCGTCGACGTCGCCGTGGCCGACGTGCACCGCGAGCGCCCCGGCCGCGTCGTTGGCGCTCTGGATCAGCGCGGCCTCGACGAGGTCGCGCGACGGTCAGCGCTCGCCGGCGCGCAGGTAGATCGTCGACTCGCCGACCTCGGCGGCCGCCGGGCGCGATCGTGACGACGTCGTCGAGCTTCGCGTGCTCGAGCGCGACGAGCACCGTCATCAGCTTCGTGATGCTCGCGATCGGGACACGCTGCGTCCGCGCGTCTGCCGCGCGAGCACCTCGCCGGTCGCGCCGTTCTCGACGAGGTACGCGCGCGTGACCTGTGGGGTCGGACGCTGCCGCCGGCGCGGCGACGACGAGCGCGGCGGCGACGGACGAGCAAGCGCGCGGCCCATCGGGGCGTCAGGCTAGCGGACGCGCACGCTGCGCTGCCCGACCTGGAGCGCCGTCGGGTCGACGTCGGGGTTCAGCGTCAGCAGCTCGCTCGACCGTCGTGCCGTTGTCGATCGCGATCTCGCCGAGCGTGTCGCCGGACTCGATCAGACCTCGCACGTAGACCGCGCTGTCGGCGCGGCCGCGTCGTCGTGCGCGCGGTCGTCGTCGCCGGCTGCGTCGTGGCGGGCGACGGTCGTCGCCGAGGTGCTCGTGGTCTCGTCGTGCAGGCCGCTCCGCACCAGGAGCACGGCGACGGTGACGCCGGCGAGGAACGCGGCGGGCGCGGCCAGCCGCGTCGCGAGGCGGCGGTTCACCAGCCGGAGGCGGCCCAGACCTCGCGCGCGGAGCCGCGCGGCCTCGCGCGCCGGCCGCGGCCGCCAGTCGTCCTCGCCCGAGCGGTACGCGTAGATGACCGAGCGCGACGCCGCGACGAGCGCGCTCGCCGGCCCGCTCGTGAACGCGCGCGCGACGTCGGCCGGGCGTCGCGCCCTGCGCGCCGACGCCGGGCAGCGAGCAGGATCGAGCGCGGCAGCAGCCGCCGCGCCTCGCCGACCGCGCGCGGATGCGTCGCGCCGACGACCGCGCCGACGCTCGAGAGCCCGCGCTCGCCGACGAGGTCCTCGCCCCAGTCGTGCGACGAGCCGCGCGACCTGGTGCCAGAGCGGGCGGCCGTCGGAGAGCGCGAGGTCCTGGACGTCCGCGCTGCCCGCGTTCGACGTCTTGACGAGGCAGAAGACGCCGCCGCCGTGGCGGCGGCACGCGCGCAGGAACGGCTCGAGCGAGTCGCGGCCGAGGTACGGGTTGACGGTCAGCGCGTCGGCGAGCGGCGCGCGTCGCGCGGCTCGAGGTACGCGGCCGCGTACGCGCGCGCCGGTCGAGCCGATGTCGCCGCGCTTCGCGTCGGCGACACGAGCAGCCCGGCCGTGCGCGCGTACGCGCAGACGTCCTCGAACGCGCGGATGCCGTCGGCGCCGAGCGCCTCGAAGAACGCGAGCTGCGGCTTCACGCGCGACGACGTACGGCGCGACCGCGTCGACGATCCCGCGGCAGAAGCGCGCGACGGCGTCCGCCGCCGGGTCGCCAGCGCCTCGCCGCGGAGCTCGACCGGCAGCAGGTCGACGCGCGGGTCGAGGCCGACGAAGAGCTGGCTCCGCTTGCGGTCGACGGCGTCCGCGAGCCGGTCCGAGAACGCGACCGTGGCGGCATGGGACTCGACGCTCGCGTTCTGCGCCATGGGCGGCCCAAGCGTATGCTGCGCGCCCGACGGCGGCACAGGACATGGCAGTTCAGGTCGTGACTCCGCGCGAGTGGGGCGCCGCGCCGACGCGGGTCGCCCTGCCGCCGCGCGGCCCGCTCGACCACCTCGTCCTCCACCACACGGCGTACCCGACGTCGAGGGTCGGGAAGACCTTCGCGGCCGAGGCGGCGCACATGCGCCAGATCCAGCAGTGGCACTTCGCCCGCGGTTGGGCGACGGTCGGCTACCACTTCGTCGTCTCGCCCACTGGCCGGGTCTTCCTCGCGCGGCCGCCCGACCGCCTCGGGGCGCACGTGCTCGGCCACAATGTCGGCACGGTCGGGATCGCGCTGATGGGGAACTTCGAGCTCGAGCGCCCGACGAAGGCCGCGCTCGAGGGCCTCGAGCACGTCCGCCTTCGGCTCGTCCCCGGCGCCCGCGGCAAGCCGCTCCGCGGCCACCGCGACCACACGGCTCAGAACACGGCCTGCCCGGGCCGCTACCTCGAGCCCTACACGGACGAACGAAAAGGGCCGCCTCGCGGCAGCCCTTCCCAGACCGATCGGGTCGCTTCCTAGCGGCCGCGCACGGACGTCTTGAGCGAGCTGCCCGCCGTGAACTTCGGGACACCGGAGCCGGGATCGTGCACCTTCTCGCTCGGATTCCGCGGATTGACGCCCTCGCGCGCCTTGCGGTGCGGCGTCGAGAACTTGCCGAAGCCGGTGAAGCTGACCTCGCCGCTCTTCAGCGTCTCCGTGATCGAGTCGAGGAACGCATCGACGGCCTTGCCGGCGTCGCGCGGGCTGAGGCCGCTCTTTCGGCCACCTGCTCGACGAAATCCTGCTTGGTCACGCTCTGCCTCTCCGGTCGAGGGTCACTCGGGGTACGGGGGCAGCAGACTAACCGTCGGACGAATTCGGCTCAACGATGCGGTTTTGCGGCGGTTTTCCCGCCTCGAGCGATCTCTGTGGTCCGGAACGCGGGCAGACGCACCGCGTGGCGCGCGAGTGCGTCCACGCCGCCGTCGTCGCGATCGACCACGCAGACCGCCGTGCGGCACTCCAGACCGGCCTCCCGTAGGGCCTCGACCGCGTCGAGCGCGGCCCCGCCCGAGGTCACGACGTCCTCGACGAGGCACACGCGCGCGCCCGGCTCGTACGCGCCTTCGACGCGGTTGTCGGTGCCGTACCCCTTCGCCTCCTTGCGCACGATCAGGAACGGCAGGCCGGACGCGAGCGAGGCGGAGGCGGCGAGGGCGACCGCGCCGAGCTCGGGCCCGGCGAGCAGGTCGCCTCGGGGTCGGCTCGGCGACGCCTCGGCGAGCAGTTCGCCGAGCGGGCCGAGCAGCTCGGGGCGCGTCTCGAAGCGGTACTTGTCCAGATACTAGCGCGAGCGCTTTCCCGAGCGCAGGACGAAGTCGCCCTCGAGGAGGGCGTGCTCCCGGACCTCCTCGGAGCTCGGCGTCGTCACCGCCGCGCGCGGCGTCGAGCGCCTCGCGCGCGAGCTCGAGCATCCGCTCTCGGCCTCGGGCGAGCGGTCGTGAGACGGACGGCATCGCCGTCCTCCCATACGATCTCGACGAGCTCGCCGCGCGGCCGGCCGTGCGCGACAGCAGGCGCGAGCCCGGCGACAGCCAGCGCCGCGCTCCGCAACGGCAACGAGCACGCATCGGCGCATCGTCCTACCTCCTCGCTGCGCGCGACGCGGGGCGTCTGCGTCCGTCCTCAGAGCGCGCAGGCAGTGCGCGCAGGTCGTAGAGCACCAGACGGACGGGCGGCTCGGGATCGGTCGTGGCGGCGACGAGAAGCTCATCGTCCCGTGACGACGAAGACGCGCCGGTCGCGCGTCGGCCGCTTCGAGCGCGCCCACGCCGCACGGCGGACGCCTCGTCGAGCAGCCGCGCGCGAGGTCGCTCGGCGAGCGCCACGCGCCCCGGACGTCGTCGAGCGTCGAGCCGACGACCTCGCCGGCCGAGTCGGCGACGACGGCTGCCTCCACCTGGTTGGAGATGTCGGTGAGGTCGGCGAGCGCGTGCATCCATCGCACGTCCACCGACCGGCGAGCCGTCACCCGGCCCGCGGGCCAGGTGCGTGCGCGGCGCAAACGGCGGCTCGTCCAGAAGTTCTTCGCCGACCGCGGCCCACACCTCGCGGCGATGATCGCGTACTTCGCGCTGCTCGCGTTCGTGCCGCTGACGTTCCTCGCGCTCTCGCTGCTCGGCGCTCGCCGGGCGCGCGGACGAGTCGAGCTTCCTCGTGCGCGAGATCAGCACGCTTTCCCGGAGACGCCGATCGAGGACATCGTCGCGCCTCGTCCGCGCGTGCAGGACAACGCCGCGACGCTCGGCATCGTCGGCGGTGCCTTCCTGCTCTGGACGGCGCTCTCGCTGTTCAGCGTGCTCGAGTCGGCCTTCAACATCGTCTACGGCCGTCCGAACCGCCCCTTCGTCCACGGGAAGTCCTTGCGCTCGTGCTCATGGTCGGCTCGCTACGTCGCTCTTCGTAGGCCTCCTCGTCGGCTCGCTCGGAGCCGAGGTCGTCCGCCGCTACGCGCCGGGCTTCGCCGACAACGACATCGTCGCGTACGTGCTCTCCGATCACCGTGTCGACGGTCGGCGTCTTCGTCTTCATCGTCTCGATCTACTACCTGCTCACGAACGTGCGGCTGACGTTCCACGAGGTGCTGCCCGGCGCGATCCTCGCGACGGTGCTGCTCCAGGCGAGCTTCCAGGTGCTGCCGATCTTCGTGCGCTACGCCCAGCTCAACCCGGCGCTGAAGACGTTCGGCGGCCCGGTGATCCTGCTCGTGTGGCTCTACGTCATGGCCAACGTGATCGTCTTCGGAGCGGAGCTGAACTGGTGGCGCTACCGCAGCCGGCCGGAGGCCGCGTCGAGGACGCGACCGCGGCCGGGCTCGCGTAGAGCACGGCGAGCGCGGCAGCGGCCGCCCGCGCGCGGTGCGAGTGCTCGCGCTTCCACTCGTCACCCAGCTCCGCGACCGTGCGCGTCTCGCCGTCCGGGACGAAGACCGGGTCGAAGCCGAAGCCCTCGCTCCCACGCGCGCTCCGCCGCGATGCGCCCCCGAAGCTCACCGCGCCCGCGCAGCTCCTCGCCGCCGGGCGCGACCGCGACGAGCTCGCAGACGTAGCGGGCGCGCGCGCTCGTCGGGACGTCGCGCAGCGCCTCGAGCACGCGCCCGACGTGGTCGCCGCCGGCCCAGCGGGCCGAGCGGATCCCGGGCGCGCCGTCCAGCGCGTCGACCTCGATGCCGGAGTCCTCGCCGAGCACCCACTCGTCGGGTGGCGCCACCTCGCGGCCGAAGCGCGCCTTCGCGCGTGCGTTCTCGCCGTACGTCGCACCCGTCTCCGGCGGAAAGTCGCCGGCGTCGAGCAGCTCGACCGTCCAGCCGGGCAGCGCCGTGCGCAGCTCGTCGAGCTTGTGCTGCGTTCTGCGACGCGAGCCGCGCCCTCAATCGGCCCATGCCGCCGGAGCGCTCGCCGTCGACGCCGCGCACCCCTCGAGCCGACGCGTCTCCTCCCCCGTCGACGACGAGCTCGCCGACGCGGGAGTCGTCGGCCGTGCTGAGCTTGCGGACTCGATGTCGGCGCCGCGGTCCTCGACGCGTGGACGACCGCGGCGACTCGTCCCTGCCTCCTCCGAGCTCCACGGTGAGCCGCTGCGTGCCTCGCGCGCGAAGACCGAGCGCCTTGACGACGCGCCGGAGCGGCCAGAGGCTGAAGAGCGCGATGCCGGCCGTGATGACCGCAAGCCCGTACAGGCCGACGGCGCTCGTCGTGCCGATCGCGGCCACGACCCACAGCGATGCCGCCGTCGTGAGCCCGCGCACGTTGACGCCGTGCTTGAGGATCGCGCCGCCGCCGAGGAAGCCGATGCCGGTGACCACGTAGGCCGTCACGCGCGAGGGGTCGAGCACGACGCCGACCTGGTTGCCGAAGTCCAGCTCGCTCCACCCGTAGTTGCCGCCGATGACGAACAGGCACGCGCCGACGCCGACGAGCAGGTGCGTGCGTAGGCCCGCCTCCTGCTCCGCAGCTCACGCTCGAGGCCGATCGCGCCGGCCAGCCCCGCCGCGAGCAGCAGGCGCACGACGGCCTCCCAGAGCTCGAGCTCAGGCCCCAACGGCAGACTCCGCGGCCCGTTGCTGCGCCTCGGCGAGCTGCTCGATCCCGGCGCCGGCGAGGTCGAGCAGCTCGTCCAGCAGCGCGCGCGTGAACGGATCTGCCTCCGCCGTCGCCTGGACCTCCACGAGTGCGCCCGTGCCCGTCACGACCACGTTCATGTCCATGTCTGCCCGCGAGTCCTCCGAGTAGTCCAGATCGAGCAGCGGTACGCCGTCGACGATCCCGACCGAGACGGCCGCCACCGAGTCGCGCAGCGTCCGCGACAGGCCGAAGCGGTCGAGCGCCCGGCGCGCGGCCACGTAGGCGCCGCAGATGGCCGCGCAGCGTGTGCCGCCGTCCGCCTGGAGGACGTCGCAGTCGAGCCAGACCGTGCGCTCGCCGAGGGCCTCGAGGTCGGCAACGGCGCGGAGCGAGCGGCCGATCAGCCGCTGGATCTCGATCGTGCGCCCGCCCTGCTTCCCGCGGGCTGCCTCGCGCTCCGTCCGGTCGCCCGTGGAGGCCGGGAGCAGCGAGTACTCCGCGGTGAGCCAGCCACGCCCCCCCCCGCGGAGCCAGCGCGGCACCTCCTCGGACACGCTCGCGGTGCACAGCACGCGCGTCCGGCCCTGCGACCAGAGCACGGAACCGTGCGGCTGCTCGAGGAAGCCGGTGTCGGCCGCGACCGGCCGCAGCTCGTCGGGACGCCGGCCGTCGGCACGGTTGCCGGTCACGCGGCGGCGAGCTCGAGCTCGGCGACTCGACGTGCTCGACCCCCTCGATGGGCAGCTGCAGGAAGCGCGCACCCACCGACGCGGAACGCCTCCGGCTCGCCCGTCGTCAGAAAGCGATACGTGCCCTCCCGCGCCGGCGTCGTTCTCGATCCGCTTGCGCGCGAACGTCTCTGCGACCTCGCGCGCCGTCTCGTCGGCCGAGAAGACGAGCGTCACATCGCGCCCGAAGACGCGCTGGAAGATCGGCCGGATGATCGGGTAGTGCGTGCAGCCGAGGATGACCGTGTCGACGCCCGCATCCTTCAGCGGACGGGCGTACGTACGCACAGCGTCCGTCGTCGCTGCGCCGAACGGGTCGTCGCCCTCGATGAGCGGCACCAGCGCGGGCACGCGACCGGAAAGAGCGTGACGCCGGCGTCGAGCGTCCGCACGAGCTCCTCGTAGCGGCCCGACGCGACCGTCGCCTCCGTGGCCAGCAGGCCGATGCGCCGGTTGCGCGTCGCCTGGACGGCAGCGTGCGCCTCGGGCGTGATCACGCCGACCACCGGCACGGAGAGCTCCTCCTGCAGCTCCGGGAGGCGCCGCCGAGGTAGCCGAGTTGCAGGCCACCAGAACGAGCTTGACGTCCCGCGCCTGGAGGTAGCGCGCGATCTCGCGTGCGTATCGCCGCACCTCCGGCAACGGCCGCGGCCCGTACGGGAGCCGGGCGGCGTCGCCGAGGTAGACGAAGTCCTCGTGCGGCATCGTCACGAGGCACTCGTGCAGGACGGTGAGCCCGCCCATGCCCGAGTCGAACACTCCGAGCGCGCGCGTGTCCACGCGGCGATTGTAGGAGGCGGTCTCGGCTACCCTCGTGCCCGTGCGCCCCGCCGTCGTCCTGGTCGCGTGGCGGCGCTCGTTCTGTCCGCCGGTCAAGCCCCCGCTGCCGACGAGCCCCGTCCACGACGGAGCTCCGCCTGCCGATGGACGACGGCGTGGAGCTGGCCGCGACGCTCGTGCAGCCCTTCGGGCTGAGCGCGCCCGCTCCGGGCGTCGTCGTGCTCCACGGGATCGGCGGCAACCGCTCGCAGGTGACCGCGATCACGGAGGGGCTCGCGCGCGACGGCTACGTCGTGCTCTCCTACGACGCACGTGCCCACGGCCAGTCCGGCGGCCTCTTCTCGGCGGCACGGGTCCGCGAGATCGCCGACCTGCGCGCGGTGCACGACTGGCTGTCGGGCACGCCGGAGGTGATCGACGACCGGGTCGGCGCGCTGGGGCATCTCGTACGGCGGCGGCGCAGGTGCTGCGCGCGCTCGTCGAGGGCGTGTCCTTCCGCGCCGCCGTCGTGGCCGAGACGTGGGTCGACCTCTACGCAGCGCTGGCTCCCGCAACCTCTCGAAGTCGGGGGCGTGTTCGCGTTCCTCGACTCGGTGCCCGCCGAGCGGCGTCGGGCCCGAGGTGAACGCCGTCGTCGGCGTCGCGCTCGCGAGCCAGAGCATGGGCACCGTGCGCGCCTTCGCCGCCGCGCGCTCGAGCCTGTCGGGCCTCGGCCGCGGGTGACCACGCCGATGCTATTCATGCAGGGCCGACGGGACTTCGCCTTCGGGCTCGACCAGGGGCTCGCCGCGTACGACGCGCTGGGCGGCCCGAAGCGGCTCTACATCGGGCCGTTCGGCCACGCGCCGTCCACCTTTCCCGGTCCGGACATCGAGCTGCAGAAGCAGCGGGCGCTCGCCTGGTTCGACCACTACCTCAGGGGCGTCCCGAACGGCATCGAGACAGCGCCGAAGGTCGAGCTCGCCCCGGAGACCGGCGGGACGCCGGTCGGCTCCGCATCGCTCCCGCGGACGGTGACGCGCTCCTATCGGCTCCCGGGACGCTCGACGTTCGGCTCGGCGGGCAAGGTCGTCCGCCGCGCTCGGCTCGCGCGCGCGGTCGAGACGTTCGGCGCACCGACCGTCGACGTGCAGGCGGCCTCCACGACCGGCTGGTCGCACCTGGTCGCCGTGCTCGTCGCGCGAACGCCCCAGGGCCAGGAGCTCGTCGTCAGCGAGGGCGGCGCCCCGACGAAGCTCGGCTCCAAGCCGCGCCGCGTCCGCATCCGGATGATCGGAGTCGCGAAGAAGATCCCGGCGGGCTCCCGACTCGAGCTGACGCTCGCGGGGACGTCGACCGCGCAGAACGCCGCGAACCTCCTCTACTTGGTTCCCGTCTCGACAGGATGCGAGGATCACCGTCCGGAACGTGTCGCTCGCGATTCCCGTCCTCCGCACGCCGGTCACGAGATGAGGCGCGCCGCACTCCTCGCGCTCGTTGCGACCCTCGTCGCGATCCCCGGCGCCTACGCGCGCCCCTCTGCCACGCCCGGCGTCACGGGCTCGACGATCCTCCTCGGCGGCAGCGGCCCGCTCAGCGGCCCGGAGGTCTCGTACGCCGGGACGATGATCGGCGCGAAGGCGTACTTCGACTACGTCAACGCGAACGGCGGCGTCTTCGGACGGAAGATCGAGTACCGCTACCTCGATGACGCGTACGACCCGTCGCGCACCGTGCAGAACGTGCGCAACTCGTGCAGCAGGACAACGTGTTCGCGATCTTCAACCTGACGGGCACGGAGCAGAACCTCGCGGTGCGGCCGTTCCTGAACGCGCTCAAGGTGCCGCAGCTCTTCGGCGGCACCGGCGTCCGCTCGATCGGCCGCGAGTACAGGAAGTACCCGTGGTCGATGGGGTACCTGCCGAGCTTCTTCGCGGAGGGACGACTGGACGGCCGCCACCTCGTCACGACGCGCAAGAACGCGAAGGTCGCCGTCCTCTACGAGGCGAGCGACTACGGCCGCGACCTCTTCGCCGGCCTCAAGGCCGGGATCGGGAAGAAGGCGCGCATCGTCGGCCAGACGACGTACGAGGTGACCGACACCGACCTCTCCTCGCAGATCGCGCAGCTCCGCCGCTCCGGCGCGAACGTGCTCATGCTCTTCACGCTGCCGAAGCAGACGATCGCGGGCTTCGTCGCCGCGAACCGCTTCGGCTGGCGGCCGCCGACGTACGTGACGTCTGTCTCTGTCGACCCGGCCGTGATGAAGATCGTCCAGACGACGACCGGCAACAAGGCGGGCGAGGGCGCGCTGACCGTCCAGTGGATGAAGGACAGCTCGAACCCCGCGAACGCGAAGGATCCGGCGATCCGCCTCTACAAGACGATCATGCGGCGCTACGCGCCCGGTCGGAACGTCGACGAGGTCGTCCATCTGTACGGGATGGCCGTCGCGTACTCGATGGTGCAGACGCTGAAGGCGGCGGGACGGAACCCCACGCGCGAGAGCCTGCTCCGCGCGGCGACGCACATGAACCACCATGTCCCGTTCATGGTCAAGGGGATCGAGGTCAAGACCTCCCCCAGCGACTACTTCCCGATCTCCGACGTGCGGTTCCTGCAGTACAAGCGAGGCTACTGGCGCCAGGTCGGCAAGGTGATCCCGGCGCCGGATTAACAGGACCCTGATGTGATGGCCGCTGACCGACGGGGTACGAACGACGTCTAAGAACGCAGCCGCAGCCTTCCGAGGGGCTGACCGAAAACCAAAGGAGTTATGGATGACAACGAGAGTTCGCTTGGTGCTGCTCGCCTGCACGGCCCTGCTGGGCCTTGCGTTCGCGAGCAGCGCGCTCGCGGCGTTTACACCGGCGCTCGCGATCGGGCATCAGCCGCCGACGCTGGGGACGACCGGGACGACGTCGATTCGACTGACCGTTCCCCGCGACGACGACGCGCTCGCGCGCGCCGCGATCTCCGTCGCGCCGGGCTACTCGCTGACCACCGGCCAGGCGGCCGGGACGTCGCTGGGCACAGCGACCGCACAGATCCTCGTCCGTGAGCCGATCGCAGGTGCGGTGCTCCCGCTCACGGGCACGCTCGCGGTTGCGGACCCGGCGGCGCTCGTGCGTCCGACGAACACGACGTCGATCGCGACGACGGTCGCGCGCTGCACGGGCACGCCGACGCACGCGGCGATCTGGCTCGCGACGCTGCAGGCGTCCGGCCAGAACCTGGACGTCCCGATCGCGGTCGACCCGGCGCCCGCGCCGCTCTCCAGCGTGGCGTCGTACGTGCTGACGTTCTGCCTGCCGAATCCGAACATCCCGCTCGAGCAGGGCGGGGCGCCGTTCGGCGCGAAGCTCGTGCTCGCGCAGCTGAACTTCCGCGGCGGCTTCACTGCCCCGACGAGCCGCGGCACGTACCGCTGGCACATCGTCGCCACGCCGTGGTCGACGACGGCGAACGCGCCGAACGTCGCCGGCACCGTCGAGGCACAGGGGCGCGTCATGCTCCCGGCCCGCGTGACGCTGAGCGCCTCGTCCACGAGGCGTCATGTGCTCACGATCCGCGGCAGCGTGCTGGAGGCCGACACCGGCGTCCCGCAGCGGTCGGTCGTCGTGCGCGTCGGCAACAGGCGCTACACCGTCCGCACGAACGCGGGCGGCGCGTACCGGCTCGTCGTCCGCTTCAAGCGACCGACGAGCGTGTTCCTCACCTCGACGGCGAACGTCCCGGCCCGGAGTGTCCCGTGCTCGACGCCCTCGCCGTTCCCGGGCGTGAGCTGCGTGACCGAGACGCTGCAGTTCTTCCTCGTCACGAGGTCGCTGCGCGTCCGTGTCAGGCCTAGCGACGAAACGGCGGGAGGGGCCCTGCGGGGCCCCTCCCGCCGTTTTTCTAGGATCAGGGGATGAGCACTCCGATCCGCGTCGGTACATGCAGCTGGGCCGACGAATCGCTCTCGAAGCACTGGTACCCGCCGGGCACGAAGCCGGGCGAGCGGCTTCCGTACTACGCAGAGCACTTCGACACGGTCGAGGTCGACTCGACGTACTACAGCCTCCCGGTCGCGGAGATGGTCTCGCGCTGGGTCGAGCGCACCCCGGACGGACTTCGTCATGCACGTGAAGGCCTTCGGCGTGATGACGCGCCACCCTGTGAAGGTCGAGCAGCTCCCGCCCGACCTCCGCGACGAGGCGCCGCTCGACGAGCGCGGCCGTGTCGACCGGCCGCCGCGCGAGTTCCGCGCCGAGGTGTTCCGCCGCTTCCACGACGCGCTCGAGCCGCTCCGCGCGAGCGGGAAGCTCGGCGGCATCCTCTTCCAGCTCCCGCCGTACATCGTCTCCAAGCCGAGCTCGCTCGAGTACCTCGAGTGGGCGAGGGAACAGCTCGCCGGCGACGAGATGATGGTCGAGTTCCGGCACGCGAGCTGGCTCGACGACGAGCACCGGGCACGAAACGCTCGGGTTCCTGCACCGGCTCGGCGCGACGCACGTGATCGTCGACGCGCCGCGCATCGAGGGTGCGAAGAACGTCGTCCCGACGGTGCTCGCGCTCACGTCGCCGACGCTCTACGTCCGCTTCCACGGCCGGAACGCCGGGACGTGGAACAAGCGCGGCGGCGGCGCGCAGGAGCGCTTCGACCACCTCTACTCGAACGACGAGCTCCGCGAGTGGGTCGAGCCGTTGCGCGAGCTGGCCGGACACTCGGACCGGGCGTACGCGCTCATGAACACGAACAGTGGAACGAAGGCCCCGAGGGGCGGATGATCCCGCAGGGCGCGGCGAACGCGCAGGCGCTCCGGACGATCCTCGAGGAGGAAGGCGTGCCCGTCACGATGCCGATGAAGGTCGGCACGTGAACGTCCTGTCGATCGTCCACGGCTCGGACGCCCGCGCCGAGCTCTTCTCGGACGTTGTCGCGGGCGACGGACACACGCTCGAGGAGTGGTCGCTCGCGTGGGGTACACCGCCGCCGCAGCCGATCGAGACGTACGGCGCCGTGCTCGTGTTCGGCGGCGCGATGCACGCCGACCAGGACGAGCACCACCCCTGGCTCCGCGATGAGGACGACTTCCTCCGGCACCTCCTCGGCCTGCGCGTTCCGACGCTCGGCGTCTGCCTCGGCGCACAGCTGCTCGCCAAGGCGTCGGACGCCGACGTTCGTCCCGGCGGACCAGCCCGAGATCGGCTGGTACGACGTCGAACTCACGGACGCGGCGGCCGACGACCCGATCTTCGCGGAGCTCCCCGAGCGGTTCCCCGCGTTCCAGTGGCACTACTACACCTACGACGTCCCGGCAGCGGCGGTCGAGCTGGCGCGAAGCCGCGTCTGCACGCAGGCGTTCCGGCTCGGCGAATCGGTCTGGGGCGTGCAGTTCCATCCCGAGGTCACGGCCGAGCAGGTCGCGAGCTGGCTCGCGAGCGACGGCGCGGACGAGGGCGTCGACATCGGCGCGGTCGCTGCGGAGACCGAGCAGCGCATCGCCGGCTGGAACGAGCTCGGCTCGCGCCTCTGTCGTGCGTTCCTCGCCGCGGCCGAGCGCGCCGCGCCCGTGCCTTCCTAGCGGTCGATCACGATCGCGCCCGAGACCTCGCGCGCCTGTGCGTAGCCTTGGTCGGCGCCCTCGATCCCCATCGCGTGGGCGATCCCGCGGATGATCTCGTCCGGCGGTGGGAGCTCGTCGGGCGTGGGCGCCTGGACGGCCGACTCGCGAACGCCCCGCCGGTCGGCTCCGGTCAGCCGCTCGACGAGCGTCGGGTTCGACCCGAGCGCGACGACTTCGCCCGACGGCAGCGGGCCGTAGTACTCCGGCACGGAGAGGTACTCGTCGAGCATCCGCCCGCGCTCGTAGATGCGGTACCGCGCGACGGCGCCCTCCTCGCCCCCGATCTGGATCACGACGACGCCGAGCCCGTCGGAGAGCTCCCGCGCGAGCCGGGGAAGCGCGGACGGCTCGCGGTCGCAGAGCTCGTCGTAGACGGTGATCCAGCCGTTCCGCGGCGGGACGATCACCGAGCCCTTCGACTTGCCCGGAAGCAGCGGGACGAACCGCCGCACCGTTCGCTCGACGGCAGGAAGGTCGTCGGTCTGGACGTGGACCGAGCCGAACGACTCGCCGCGCGGCGACCGCTCGAGATCGTGCTCGAGCACGTCGAGGTCGGCGGCGAGGATGCGCGTGACGGGTCTGAACCCGTAGCGCTCGAGCGTCGAGAGCGTCCCGTGATCCATTTCGTCGACCTCGACCACGAGGCGCGTCTCGCCTTGTTCCCGGAGCTGCTTCGCGAGCTCGCGGAGCTGCTCGGGCGACGGGTTCTCGAGCCGTTCCATCGTGCGAGCCTAGATCACGCCGCCCCGGGCGCGGAGTAGAGGCTCGCGAGCAGGTAGTGCGCGCTCAGGTTCTCGAAGGGCGCGAAGCGTCGAGCGAGCTCGCGTGCCTCGGCGACGGACGGTCGGACGCCGTCGAGGTAGTGCTCGCCGAGCGCCTTCACCAGCCCGAGGTCGCCGGCCGGCCACGCGCGCGGCCTGGCGAGATGCCGCGCGAGGAACCAGTCGGCCGTCCACTCGCCGAGGCCGCGGAGCGCGACGAGCCGCGCCTTCACCCGCTCGTCCGGCAGCCCGGCGAGCTCGGCCCAGTCGACGTCCGCACGCGCGATCCCGATCGCGTACTCGGCCTTCCGGCGCGAGAACCCGAGCTCGGTCAGCTCCTCCTCGCCCGCCGCGGCGATCCGCTCCTGCGTCGGGAATGCCCACGCGTGCTCGGCCCGCACGCCGAACCGCTCGATCAGCCGGTTGCGCACCGCGAACGCCGAGAACAGCGAGACCTGCTGGGCCGTGATCGAGGTCACGAGGGTCTCGTAGGGGTCCGGGTTGAGCGGCGGACGCAGCCCATGCAGCTGCCGGACGAGCCTGGCGAGCACCGGGTCGTCCTGCGCGAACGCGTAGAAGTCGCCGAGGTCGAACGGCCCTCCGACGTAGTGCCTGACGACCGTCTCGGTCGCTGCGTCGAGCGGCTCGACGTCGACGCCGCCGGGCGCCGACTCGATCCGCACCTCCCGGCCGTCGACGACGCGGTGCAGGCCGCCCTCGTGCCAGAGGTTCGCGAGGTCCGGCCGAACGCGCGGTAGCGCGCGGTCGAGACGTCGAAGTCGTACGGCTCGGGAAGCTCGAGCGTCGGCATCGCGGCAACGTAGCGGCAGCCCCGAGGGCCGCCGCTACGTCACCGGAGGCTCAGTTCCCGCAGGGTGCGACGTTCCGCCAGTTGAGCACGGTGTTCTCGATCGTCTGCGTCGCGCCTGCCCCGCCCGCGATCTGCGCGGCGCGGTTCGCGATCTCGCCGCACGCGCCGTCCTTCTCGACGTGGTCCCAGTCGCCGAGCGTGTACTTGTACTCGATCGACGTTCCCTCCTGGAACGCGAGCGTGATCCGCCACTTGCCGTCGCCGCCCTTCGTGAGTGTGACCGTGTGCGGCGGGTTGCAGAAGTTGCAGAGCTGCGGCTGGTTGCCCGCGATCGAGAGCGTCGCGTTCGACGGCGTCGTCGACGGCGGCGTGACCACGAACGTCACGTCGATCTGCCGGTTCAGCGGAACTGCGTTCGCCTCGTTGCTCGCGTCCGACTGATTCGCCGACTGATCGACCGCGCGGACGACGTAGTAGTAGCGCGTGCCGGTTACGAGCCCGGTGTCGGAGAACGCCGTCGTCCCCGGCTCCGTCGAGCCCGCCTTCTCGTACGGGCCGCCCGCGGCGGTCCCGCGGTAGACGTCGTAGCGGAACAGGTCGACGGCCGGCACGGGATCCCATGCGAGCGAGACCGTCGTCGGACCGGCGCCGCTCGCCTGCAGGTTCGTCGGCGCCGGCGGCGCGGTCGTGTCGGCCGGCGGGTGCACCGTCATCGTCCCGGGCTGGTTCGTGCCGGGCCCGTCGAGCGACCCGTACGTCCAGCTGTCGCCGCCGTTCGTGCTGTAGCGCGTGAAGTACGAGTACGTCCCCGGCACCGTCGGCTGGAGCACGCCCTTGTACTCGTCGTTGTTGCCGGCGTCGACGTTGAACGACATCGGCACCCACGTCGTCCAGCCGGACGGGTTGCTGCCCTGCGCGCCGTAGCCGAGCTCGGCACGGAGGCCAGGCGTCGGGCCCGGCTTGTTCGTGACACCGTCGATCCAGACCTGGCCGTAGACCGTGTCCGTCGTCTGCGACGCGCTCACCGTGTAGTCGAGCGTCGGCGGCCACTGGAGGTTCGCCCAGCCGATCGCATACGCCGGGACGACCCGCGCCTCGTTCGAGTCGGCGCTCTCGTTGCCAGGCCCGTCGAGCGCGCGGACGACGTAGTAGTACGCCTGGCCGCTCCGGAGCTGTGCGTCGCTGTCGGTGTACGTCGTGCCGGGCGCCGTGCCGATGCGCTCGTAGCCGCCGCGCGTGACGGGGCTACGGTAGACCGCATAGCCTGCAGCGCCGCCGACCGCGTTCCAGGACAGCTGGACGGTCAAACCGGTCGAGGTCGCCGCGAGCCCCGACGGCTTCTCCGGCGGCGTCAGGTCGGCGCCGCTCGTCGGCAGCGCCGCACCCGCGAGCGGACCGAGCGTGACGACGAGCTCGCCGCCGGTGACCGTCGCGTCGCCGACCTTCGTTCCGTCGGGCAGGTAGCCGGCGACGGGGATGTGCAGCGTCCGCTGCGACCTCGACGCGTTCAGCGCGACGACGACCGCGTCGTCGCCCGCCTTCCGGCCGTACGCGACGGCCCCGGCAGCGTCGTCGGAGAGCAGGAAGCGCACCTCGCCGTTCCGGAGCGACGGGTGAGCCGAGCGGAGGGACGTCAGCTGCTTGTAGTACGCGTACATGGCGGTGTCGGGGCGCCGCGTGTCGCCGCCGCGGTCGCTCGTGTCGTCAGCCCACGGGTACGTGCGGCGGTCATCCGGGTCGTCGTCGCCGGTGAGCGCGACCTCGTCGCCGTAGTAGATCGTCGGCGCGCCCGGCATCGTCAGCTGCACGAGCGCCGCGAGCCGCTGGCGGCTCTTCCCCTCGGCGAGGTTCGCGGCGTCGTCCTCCCGCGCGGCGCGGTTTTCGGCGCCGGGCGTGAGCGTCCAGAGCAGCCGCTCGGTGTCGTGCGAGTCGAGCAGGTTCATCGCCGAGAAGTACGCGCGGTCGGGGTAGTCCTCGCGGACCGACTCGAGCCGGTTGCGGAACGCGCTCGGCGAGATCGGGTTCCCGCTACCGGGAAAGCCCTTGGCATCGAACGCCTGCGGCGCGAGCAGGCCGATCGTCGCGTCGCGCAGGCGGTAGTTCATCGCCGTGTCGGCGGTGTCGCCCTGGATGTACGGCAGGACGTCGAACTTCTTCCAGAGCTCGCCGATGATGATCGTGTCGGGCTTCGCCTGGTAGACGCGCGCGCGGAACCCGCGCCAGAAGTCGATGCTCTTTTCCTGCATCACGTCGAGCCGCCAGCCCTCTGCGCCGGCATTGAGCCAGTCGCCCGCGACGCCGTAGACGTAGCTCTTCACGGCGTCGTTCTCGGCCAGCTGCGGGAGCGAGTCGAAGCCCGCCCACGACTGGTAGTACGTCCCGCCCGCGCACGGCGCGGGCTCGAGCCCCGACGGAGGCCGGAAGTGGTACCACGAGCGGTATTGCGACGTCAGGCTCTCGCATGCACCCACAGACGAGAAGTTGTGGTAGCGGTCGAAGAGCGGGCTGTCGGACGAGGTGTGGTTGAAGACTCCGTCGAGGATGACCTTGATCCCGAGCGCCTTCGCATCGCGGACGAGCTTGTCCCAGTCCTGCTTGCTGCCGAGATACGGGTCGACCGTCTTGTAGTCGCGCGTGTCGTAGCGATGGTTCGACGCGGCGGCGAAGATCGGGTTGAAGAAGAGCACGGTCACGCCGAGCTCCTTCAAGTACGGCAGCTTCTGGATCACGCCCGCGAGATCGCCGCCGTAGTAGTCGCGGCCGAACGGGCCTTCGCGCCCGGTGCCTGACTGCCAGCGCTTCGGGCAGTCGGCGCCCGAGTAGTTGCGGCAGAAGCCCTCGGGGAAGGCGCCCCACGGGAGCCGGAGAACGCGGTCGCGCGCCTTCTCGTCTGCCGTGCCGTTCGGGTACGCGTAGCGCGGGTCGTTCGCCCAGCGCGCCTCCTTGGGCTGCCCCGTGACCGGGTCGTTCGACGGGTTCCCGTTGCGGAAGCGGTCGGGGAAGATCTGGTAGACGACGCCGTTCTTCATCCAGCCGACGGGGGCGCCGAAGGACGGCTGGTAGATCGTCATCGCCCAGCCCCAGTCGGGCGAGTTGTCGGTCGCTCGACCCCAGCCGCCGTCGCGAACGTCGCTGTCGTCCTCGTAGTAGACGGTGCGCGACCCGTCGCGGACGATGAAGCGGTAGTAGAGCGTCCCGAGCTTCGACGTGTCGACGGTCGCCTGCCAGTAGTCGCAGCCGAACTCGAGACCGCACGGCACGTCGCTCGCGACGCGCTGCATCGCGGTCAACCGCTCGCCCTCGTTCCAGGTGCGAAGCGTCACGCCGGTGACGTCGTCGTGGAACGTCCGGAAGCGGACGAGGACGTTCGGCGTCCCCTGCGGCACGGCGCCGCCGGGCACCCGGTAGAGCGTGTCGCGGCTGTCGTGCCCAAGGCCGTCGAACCACACGTCGTTGTCGTGCGACGGCGCGCGCGAGGTCGACGTGATCGAGAGCACGTGAGTCGTCGAGTCGTAGCGGAACGTCACGGTCGCCGACGCGCCGACGGTGAACGCGATGTTCGCCCCGTCGCGCACGCCGCCCGCGCCGTAGTTCTCGTTCCAGGCTTCGTCGATCGCGACCTTGGCCTCGTACGAGCCGGCCGGAATCGATTGCGTCGAGAACGAGTACGTGCCGTCCCCGTCGGGATCCTGAAGCCACGAGCGGAGGCAGTCGGGCGACCAGTCCGCGGGACAGCCGAGCTCGGACTGGAAGCTGCCTGGCACCGTCGCGATGACCGAGTTCCGGTTCGAAGTCACCCAGTGGGTCTCGTGGTCGTAGTAGAACTTCACGCTCCCGCCGGGCGCGGTCAGCGCGATGTTCCCGCCGTTCGGCTGCGCGTTCGCGCCGTAGTTCTCGTCCCACGCGTTGTTGAGGGCAGCCTTGTACTCGTACGAGCCCGCGGGGACCGTGA
This sequence comes from uncultured Actinomycetes bacterium, assembly GCA_963791205.1. Classification (GTDB taxonomy): domain Bacteria; phylum Actinomycetota; class Thermoleophilia; order Gaiellales; family Gaiellaceae; genus JACCTU01. The sequence goes on along the minus strand of CAWBRK010000011.1, from coordinate 157,746 downwards.
ACGTCCCCTGCCACTTGTCGTCGCTCGCGTCGTACGCGAGGTGCGTGGTCGCGCAGTCGGCCAGCCAGTCGCCCGAGCAGCCGAGCTCGCTCTGGAGCGAGCCCGCGATCGTCACGGACGACGGTGCCGGCGTGTCGGACGCGCTCGCCGAGCCCACCAGCGGCAGCGCGAGCAGGAAGAGGATCAGCGGCAGAACGCGGCGAGCGGGCATCTGGCGGTCCTTTCTCATCGGCGGGGAAGGTACGAGCGGACCGCGGAGACTGCGGTGCGGCCCTGGAGCGTGCGGACGATCGCGACCAGGTAGACGCGCTCGCCGCGGCGGAACTTCGCGGGGTCGAGGAACGTACGGTACGGCGGGGAGTCGTCCGCGGCGATCCGCGTCCACTTGCCGGCGCGGCGGACTGCGAACGAGACGCTCACCGGCCGCGATCCGGCGGCCGCGGAGACGCGGACGAGCGAGCTGAGCGAGTCGCGCGCGACCTTCAGCACGGGCTTCGTCACGCGCGCCGCGGGGATCTGGCGCGTCGCCTGGAGGAGCGCACTCGAGTAGGCGGGCAGGGTGAGCGTCAGCGCGCCGGTGCGGGTGCTCGACGCGGGCGTGGTCGTCCCGAGGAGCCGCGTCCACTCGGCGCGCGGCGTCGCGGTGGCGATCGTCATCCGCGCCGGCGAGCCGCCCGCGTTGAAGAAGGCGAGGTACTCGCGCTTGCCGGCGGCGTCGATACGGCTCACCGCCAACGTCGTCCGCGAGGCGCGGCGAACGATCGTGGCGCCCGTCGAGAGCACGGCGTGCTCGGCGCGTAGCCGGCCGAGCTGCCGCAGCCGTGCTGCGATCGGGTTCTCGGGCATATCAAACGACGAGCCGGTGCCGACCGGCGGGCTGCCGACGCGCGGCTCGGTCTGCCACTCGGCCACCTGGGTCGGGAAGAGGTCCTGGCGCGCCTCCTTGTCCCCACCGCGGCCGACGATCCCGAACTCGTCCCCGTAGTAGACGGTCGGCGCGCCACGCAGGAGGTAGAGCAGGTCGTACGCGAGCAGGGTGCGCTGGAGGATCGGCCCGCCGGAGCCGGCGCCGAGGCTCAGCACCTGCTGCGCAGCTCGGCCGATGTCGTGGTTGCCGAGGAACGTCGGCGGCACGTGCGAGACGCCGTCGGGCGAGACGAAGTAGTCGTCGTCGTTCAGCCGCGCCGCGATGCCAGTCGCGCCGGCGCTCCCGCCGGCGAAGCGCGCGAGCGCGTCCTGCATCGGGAAATCGAGCACGTTCGGCAGGCCGCGGTCCCGAACGTAGGACGAAAGCTCGACCGCGTCCCGGATGAACGCCTCGCCGAACAGCTGGAAGTCGTTAACGCCGGCGCTTCGGGCTGCCGCAAGGATCTTCGGCACCCAGTAGCCGAAGAACGTCGGCTCGACGTGCCGCGCGGTGTCGATGCGGAACCCGTCGACCTTGTAGCGCCGGATCCAGTCCGCGTAGAGCTCGACGAGCCCGTCGCGCACGTTCTGCTTCTCGGTCGCGATGTCGTCCAGCCCGAAGAAGTCCCCGAGGACGAGGCACTCGGGCGGGCACGAGTTGAAGTCGATGTTCCCGCGGTTGTGATAGTTCGCGGTGTCGTTGAGCCAGTCGGGGCGCTTGATCGCCGGCGGCACCGGCGGCGTCTGCGGCGGGCCGTACGTCGTCCGCGGGAGCGCGATCACGTCGGCCGTGTGGTTGGGCACGACGTCGAGGATCACCTTCAGCCCGAGGCGGTGCGCGCACTCGACGAACGCGCCGAACTCGGCATCTGTCCCGAGGTGCGGGTCGACGGTCGTGAAGTCGACGCCCCAGTAGCCGTGGTACCCCGCGCTTCCGTCCTGCACGTACCGCTGCCTGTACGGCGGCGTGACCCAGACCGACGTGAAGCCGAGGTCCTTGATCCGCGCGAGCCCGCGCGGCCCGGTGCAGTCGCCTGTCAATCCCGCGTAGTCGCCGCCGTGGAAATAGCCGGTGTCGGTCGGGTCGTAGCCGGTGACCTCGCGGCTGCCGGTGAGCCCGCCACGGTCGTTCGCCGGATTGCCGTTCTCGTACCGGTCCGGCATGACGAAGTAGATCCGCTGCGAGGCGATCGGCGGCCGGACGACGGGACGTGCGAGGGCGGCGAGCTCCGACGACGCGCGGCGGCCGGGGCGTCGCTTCCGGAGCCGCGCTCGCGACTCCGACGAGGACCCCGATCGCGGCGAGCGCCGCGGCTCCGCTACCGAATCGGCTCGCCCGACTCGGCATCGAACAAGTGGATGTGCTTCGTGTCGACCCCGACCGACATCTTCTCGCCCATGCGGAGGCCGACCGCCTCCTCGGGCTGGAACGACGCGACGAGGTTCGGGCGCTTCGCGGTGACGCCCTCACCCTCTGCCTCCTCTTCCTCGAGGTCCTCGTCGACGCCGATCACGAGCGCGTCGATGCGGAAGTAGGCGATCGAGGTCGAGCCGAGCGCCTCGATCAGCTCGAGGTCCGCGTGGATCGCCGGGAGGTCGGGGCGCTTCGACGCAGGATGCAGGTCGTCGGCGCGAATCCCGAGCACGATCGGGCGGGCGCCGCCGGACCGGATCCCGGGGAAGCGCTTCAGGGCCTCCTCGCGAGAGCGGGAACTGCTGGCCGCCGACGTCGATCGCCAGGCTGCCGTTGTCGGAGACGACGGTCGCCGCGAGCAGGTTCATCGGCGGCGTCCCGATGAAGCCCGCGACGAACAGGTTCGCGGGCGCGTCGTACAGCCGCTGCGGCGTGTCCACCTGCTGCAGCCGCCCGTGGCTCATCACCGCGACGCGGTCGCCCATCGTCATCGCCTCGACCTGGTCGTGCGTGACGTAGATCGTCGTCGTCTCGAGGTCGCGCTGGAGCTTCGCGATGTCCGCGCGCATCTGGACACGCAGCTTCGCGTCGAGGTTCGAGAGCGGCTCGTCCATCAGGAACGCCTGCGGCTGGCGCACGATCGCGCGGCCCATCGCGACACGCTGGCGCTGGCCGCCCGACAGCTCCTTCGGCCGGCGCGCGAGGTACGGCGTGAGGTCGAGCATCTTCGCCGCCCACTTCACGCGCTCCTCGATCACCTGCTTCGGCTCGCGGCGGAGCCGGAGGCCGAACGCGATGTTGTCCGCGACCGTGAGGTGCGGGTAGAGGGCGTAGTTCTGGAACACCATCGCGACGTCTCGCTCCTTCGGCGAGAGGTCGTTCACGACCCGGCCGCCGATCGACAGCGTCCCGTCCGAGATCTCCTCGAGCCCGGCGACCATCCGAAGCGCTGTCGTCTTCCCGCAGCCCGACGGACCGACGAGCACGAGGAACTCGCCGTCGCGAACGTCGAGCGAGAGGTCGTAGACGGCCTGGACGCCGTTCTCGAACACCTTGTCGACTTCGTCGAACACCACTTCAGCCACTACCCACCTCCATGAACGCTCCAGACGTGAAAGGCCGGGCCGTCGCCCGGAAGCTCGAAGACGCCGTCCCCCGTGCTCAGCGAGTCGCCGCCGACGAGCGTCTCGAGCGAGCGCGCGTCGAGCGCGAGACGAATCGGCTCGTGGGCGGCGCGCGCTGCGAGGCACAGCAGACGCTCACCCGGCACCTCGCGCAGGTACGCGACCGCATCGTCGCCGACGTGTGCGTAGCGGATCCCTCCGCGCGCGAGCGCTTCGCTCGAGCGCCGCAGCGAGATGAGCCGCCGGTACCAGTCGAGGAGCCCGTCGTCCCAGCGCTCGGTCGCGCCCCACGGCATCGTCCGGCGCGCGTCCTCGCCCCACTGGCCTTCGAGCCCGAGCTCGTCGCCCGCGAAGACCATCGGCACGCCCGGGGACGTCATCTGGAGGCCGACGCCGACGAGCATCCGCTCGCGCGAGCCGGTGACGGTGCGGAAGCGGGCGCTGTCGTGGCTGTCGAGGAGCGGCCACGAGTGCAGCGTCGACTGCCACGGCACACCCGCCCGGAACGCCCGCATCGAGGCGACCATCGCAGCGCCGCTCGAACGCGCGATGCCGACGGGCATGCCCCAGAACGAGCGGCCGAGCTCGCCCGGGAGCTCGTCGGCGCGGAGCCAGCCCCAGACAGGCCTCAGGAAGCCCGCGTAGTTCATCGCGCCGTGCCAGCCGGTCCCTTGGAGGTCACGGCGGTAGTCGAAGCCGTGCTCCGCGACGAGCACGTCGTCGGCGTCGAGCGCGCCCGCGGATGAGCTCCGCGGCCTCACGCGTGAGGTCGAGCTCGCGGTAACGGCCTGTCATGTTCGCGACGTCGATGCGCCAGCCGTCGAGGCCGGCCTCGATCCACCTGCGGGCGACCGCGGCCATCCGGCGCCGCAGCTCGTCCGAGCGCCAGTCGAGCTTCGGGAGACTCGGCACGCCGGCCCAGGACGCGTATCCGGCCGGCAGCGAGTCGTCGAAGTAGTAGAAGCCGCGCTCCGGGACGTCGCGGTTCTCGCGCGCGTCGAGGAACCAGTCGTGCCCGTTGCCGGTGTGGTTCGTCGTCAGGTCGCCGAGCACGTGCATCCCGCGGGCATGCGCAGCGTCGAGGAGCGAGCGGAGAGCCGCGTCGCCGCCGAGGAGTGGGTCGATGCGGTCGAAGCTCGTCGCGTCGTACCGGTGCGTGCTGGAGGCCGGGAAGATCGGCGTGAGGTAGAGGGCGCCTGCGCCAAGCGACGCGACGTGGTCGAGGTGCTCCTCGATTCCGCGCAGGTCGCCGCCGAACCACTCGCGCGGCGTGTTCGGCCCGCGCCCGGTCGGCGGCTCGTCCCACTCGCGCGCGACGGCCCAGTCCGGGAGCTTGTGGCTCTGAGCCACAAAGTCGGCGCCCCGAGCGAACCGATCGGGAAAGATCTCGTAGACGACGGACGAGAGGTGCCACGCAGGCCCGTCGCCGAGGGCGAGCACGAAGTCGTCCGCGTCGGGCCGCTCGTGGTCGTACACGCCCATCCCGTTGAGCCAGCTCCAGCCGCCGTCGGCGCCGACAAGCAGCCAGCGGTACCGGACGCTCGGGTTCCCAACAGGGAACGTCGCGCGCCACCACGTCTCCGTCTCCGTCTCACGGTCGACCTGCGCTCGCGCCCAGTGCGGCTCGCCGTCGACGACGTAGCGCAGGACGACGTCGTCGCTCGCGCCCTTCGGCACGCGCACGCGCACGACTGCATCGCCACCGAGCTCGTCAGGCTGCTCGAGGACGTAGTCGGGCGACCCGTCGTGGTGCGGCCGCGCGAGCAGCGACGTGCCGCGGTCGAGCTCGGTCGAGCTCATCCCTTGACCGCGCCGCCGGTGAGCCCGGAGACGATGAACTTCTGGAGGAAGAGGAAGATGAGGACGACCGGCGGCGCCGCGAGCACGACGCCGGCGGCGAACGCGCCCCAGTGCTCCGAGTACTGCTGGTCGATGAAGTTCCGCAGGCCGAGCGCGAGCGTGAACTGGTCCTGGTTCTGGAGGATGACGCTCGCGATCACGAACTCGTTGATCACGCCGATGAACGAGAAGAGCCCGACGACCGCGAGCACGGGCGCCGCGAGCGGGAGGATCACGCCCCAGAAGACCTGCGCCGGCGTCGCGCCGTCGACGCGCGCCGACTCGTCGAGCTCCGCCGGGATCGTGTCGAAGAAGCCCTTCATCAGCCAGACGTTCACGCCCATCACGCCGCCGAGGTAGACGAGGATCAACCCCGTCAGCGTGTTCAGGCCGATGAAGCCGAACACGTCGCCGGTCTGCAGGACGATCAGGTAGATCGCGACGACGAGCAGCAGCTGCGGGAACATCTGGATCAGCAGCAGCGAGAACAGTCCGATGCGCCGGCCCTTGAAGCGGAAGCGGCTGAACGCGTACGCCGCGAGCGCCCCCAGCATCACGGTCAGGATCGCGGTCGAAGTCGCGATGATCATCGTGTTCGCGTACCAGCGGACGTAGTTGATCTTCGTGTCGGGGCTGCCCTCGGTCAGGCTCTGGACGGTGCCCGTGAGCAGCTGTCTGAAGTTCTCGAACGTGACGTCGCGGGGAATGAGGCTCGCGCCGCCGAGGGTCTGGTCGGCGTTGAACGCCGCGGAGATCACGTACGCGATCGGGAAGATCGCCCAGAGCACGGCGATCAGCGCGACGACATGGCGCCACCACATACCGCGCCAGATCGGGCGCCGCCGCTTCGTCCTGGCGCGCGTCTGCTGGCTGACGGCTGCCGCGGTCTCGACCTGCTCGACGGTCGTCATCGCACGTTCTCCAGCTGCTTCGTCCGCCAGAACCCGATCGCGGCGATCCCGGCGGTGAGGAGGAAGATGATCATCGCGACCGCGCTGGCGAGCGCGTAGTCCTGGCCCTTGCCGGACGAGAAGGCGAGCTTGTACGTGTAGCTGATCAGGATGTCCGTGTCGCCCGCAGTGGTCTGGTCGCTCGACTGCGGGCCGCCGCCGGTCAGGAAGTAGATGACCCCGAAGTTGTTGAAGTTGAAGGCGAACGACGCGATCAGGAGCGGTGCGACCACGATGAAGAGGAGCGGCAGCGTCACCTTTCGGAACACCTGCCAGGGGCCGCCGCCGTCCACGCGCGCGGCCTCGGTCAGCTCGGCGGGGATCGACTGGAGCGCTCCGAGCGAGACGAGGAAGAAGTACGGGAACGTCAGCCAGACGCTCACGAGGATCACGGACACCTTCGCCCAGTTCGAGTCGAAGAGCCACGGGACGTCGATGTGGAGGATCTTGTTCACGACCCCGAAGTCGTCGTTCAGCAATCCCTGCCAGACGAGGAGCGACAGGAAGCCCGGGATCGCGTACGGGAGGACGAGCAGGATCCGGTAGCCGCGCTGGAAGCGCATCCCGGGCCGGTCGAGCACGATCGCCATGAAGAGCCCGAGCGCAAACGAGATCCCGACGCAGAGGAACGCGAACGCGAACGTCCACACGAAGACGCGCAGGAACGGATCGCGGACGAGCGGGTTGTGGATGATCTTGCTGAAGTTCCGGAACCCGACGGTCGTCTTCCAGCCGGGCTCGAGCTCCTCGCCGTCCTTTGCGACGAACGAGCCCCGGCCGTTGTCTGCGAACACCGTGCCGTTCGAGACCCGGATGAACCGGTCGTTCGCGGCGTCGTACCGGAGCGTCGGGGCGAGCTCGGTCGCAGAGTCGAGGCCTTCGGGCCTGATCGCGGCGTCGCCCCCGGTCGGCACGGTGAAGTTCGAGAGCTCGCGGTCGATCGCCGCGAACTCCGTGCCCTTGATCGTCGTGTAGCCCTCGCGCGCCGGCGATGCCGAGGTCGTCGACCTGCACGTCGCTCTTCGGGATCGGCGTCAGCCCCTCCTTCGTGCCGACGTACGTCTCGCCGGTCGCCTCGTCGGCGAGCAGCAGCACGAGGTTCCCGTCGGCGTCGCGCGCGGGCGTCATCAGGTACGTCTTGCCGTTCGCCGGCGGCGCGAGGGTGTTGCCCTTGATCCCGTCGATCGCCTCGGGCTTCGAGAGGATGTGGCCCGTCGAGTAGTTCGTGAACGCGACGTTGACCGTGTAGAGGATCGGGAGCACCTGGAACGCGAGCAGCAGAAGCGTCCCCGGGATCAGGAACTTGCGCGCGAGACGAGCGCTTCGACATGTACGCCCAGTCGATGAAGAGCGTCGTCACGACGAGGACCGCGACGGCGATCCACTTCTCCTCGCCCACGAGGATCACGCCGCCCAGATGGCGACCGCGTTGAGCACGGCGAGCAGGATGATCTTGAGCGCGAAGCCGATCGGCCCCGAGAAGACCGCGACGACGCGAGAGGGGAACGCGAGAATCGACTGCGCGACTCGAGGCGCGCTGGGGGGGCGGTTCGGCTCGGACTGCGGTCGTGCTCAAACGCGCTCCTTCGAAGGGAGACGACGAGGGCGCCCGTCGCCGGGCGCCCTCATCGCGAGTGATCGGGATCAGCCGATCTTGTTCCGGATGTTGCGGGCAGCAGTCGTGAACGTCGACCGCGCGAGCGTGGCCGTGCCGTTCGTCGACTTCAACCAGGCGCCGCCGAGCTCCTCCCACACGGAGGACATCTGCGGGATGTTCGGCATCGGGACGCCGCCTGCGCCGGCCTTGCCGAACTGCGAGAGGACGGCGTCACGCACGCCCTTGCCGGCGACAGTGTTGGCCGGGTAGCGGCCGTTCGCCGCCGCGAGCGCGCGCTGCGACGCGGGGAGCATGATGTAGCTCGCCACGAGGTCCTTCGCGAGCGTCGCGCGTCGCCGTGCGTGTTCGCGTAGCGCGTGACCAGGAAGCCCTGCACGCCGAGGAACGGCACGGAGCGGAACTTGAGCCGCGGCACCTGCACGATGCGGAAGCGCAGACCGCTCGTCTTGAGCGTGTCGGCCTCCCACGGGCCGGTGACCCAGAAGGCCGCGTGCCCCTTGAGGAACGCGTTCTTCGCGGTGTCGTAGTTGACCTTCGAATTGATCAGCCCGAGGCGGTCCCAGCGGTCGATCATCGCCGCGTTCTTGAGGAACACGGGGTTCGCGACGCCGATCTGCTTCGGGTTGAGGTTCCCCGCCTTGTTCTTGCCGAAGACGTAGCCGCCAAGACCCGAGAAGAACGGGTACATGTGGTATGCGTCACCGGCCGGCGCCTGCGGCACCGCGATGGCGAGGTTCTCGCTGCTCTTCGCCTTGAAGGCGAGAGCCTGCTTCTCGAGGTTCGCGAACGTCTTCGGAACCGTGGCCAGCCGCGTGTTCACGACGAGGCCGACGTTCTCGAGCGCGACGGGCGCGCCGTAGAGCCGCTTGACCGCCGTCCCGTAGGAGAACGCGTCGAGCGAGTACTTCGGGAACTGCCTGGAGTCGCCTGCTTCGGCGAGATCGGGAGCACGAGACCGTCGGCGGCCAGCTGGCCCGTCCAGTCGTGTGCGCCGATGATCACGTCGGGAGCGCTCGCGGCCGCAACGGTCTTGAGCTGGTCGCGGATGTCGCCGAAGTTCTTCACGACGACCTCGACCTGCACGCCGCGCCTGGACGCCCAGGCATTGGCGATCTTCTCGATGTCTGCACGCCGGTCCTTGTCTGTCCAGATCCGGATCGTGCCTCCCGCCGCCGAGCTGGCGCTGACCGCGCCTGACGCGGGAACGGCCGCTGCGACCGTGGCGAGCATCGCGACGACGACGCAAGCGCCGAACGCGGTTCTCCTACTCATGTGGTGCCTCCTCCAAGTCGATCCGACTGCTGCCGCTGTGGAACAACGTTTCATGCCGCTGAGACAGCCAGGCGAGATTACGCCAGCCGGGTGGGTCGAGTCAAGAGGTTAGACGAGCTTTCGTCGAAGTTGTTTGGCCTAGTTGCACGGACTTGGAGAGGACCGTATGATCGGCGAGACGATGAAACGTGTTTCACCGAGGTTGCATGGCCTCGCTCCGTGAGGTCGCCTCCCGTGCGGGCGTGAGCCTGGCCACGGCCTCCCGCGTCGCGAGCGGTGTCGACGGCGTCCGCGCCGAGACCCGGGCCCGCGTCGAGGAGGCGATGCGCGACCTGCTCTACGTGCCGCCCGGCCGGAAGCCCGCCACGGGCGCGATCGGGCTGCTCGTCCCGGAGCTCACGAACCCGATCTTCCCGGCCCTCGCGCAGGCGATGGAGGCCCGCGCGACCGAGGCGGGGCTCGCCACGATCCTCTGCAACACGACGTCCGCCGCGTTCCGTGAGTCGGACTACGTGCACATGCTCCTGGAGCGCGAGGTCGACGGGATGATCTTCATCTCGTGCGAGATGACGCACCTTGCGGGCGAGCACGACCACTACAGCGCTTGTCGAGGACGGCGCGCGGCTCGTGTTCGTGAACGGCGCGCTCGAGGATTTCGACGTCCCGTGCGTCTCCGTCGACGAGCGTCACGCCGGCTACGTTGCGACGCAACACCTGATCTCGCTCGGCCACCGGCGGATCGGCTTCGTCGCCGGGCCGGCCGACTACCTGCCGACGCGCGAGAAGGCGGCGGGCCGCGCCGAGGCGCTCTTCGAGGAGGGTCTCGAGCCCGACGGTCTGGTCGCGCACGGCGACTTCACGCTCGAGGGAGGCCGCCGCGGCGCGCGCGATGCTGAGCCGCAGCGACCGACCGACAGGCGTGATCTGCTCGAGCGACGTGATCGCGATCGGCGTCATCCAGGAGGCGCGCCGACTCGGCCTGCGCATCCCGAGGACATCTCGGTCGTCGGATTCGACGGGATCGAGGCGGCGTCGTGGGTCGACCCGCCGCTGACGACGATCGAGCAGCCAATCGACGAGATCGCCACGACCGCGATCGAGCTCCTGCAGACGGTGATCGCGGAGCCCCGCCGGTCGGTGCCGCGCATGCTCTACCAACCGCGCCTCCGCAGCGGGGGCACGACGGGCGCTCCTCCCGCGCGCTAGCCCACCGTCATCACGTTGCTGAAGCCGGCGAGGTTGCGCGGCTTCGTGGACGTCGCCGGCGGGCGCGAGCGCCCGGCCCGCCGTCACGGCCTCGTCCGAGGCCTGGGCGACGTCGTCGGGAGCACCCTTGAGCTCGCTCATCCACTCGTCCCCGACCCGCATGCGGCGCTCGCGGCGCGAGTCGTCGATCGCCTTGTTCACGAGGATGCGCTTCAGCCACGGCCCAAACGGCCGCTCCGGTCGAACCGCTCGAGGGCGCCGAAGGCGCGGACGAACGCTTCCTGCGCGAGGTCGTCCGCGCGCGTGCGACTGCCGGTGGCGAGGAAGGCCCACCGCCACGGGAGCGGCCAGTAGCGCTCGTACAGCCGGCCGAGGGCCTCGCCCGAGCCGTCGGCGGCCCGCTCGAGGAGCCCAGGATTCGTCGAACTCACGGGCACGGTACGGGATGCGCGTCATTGCTTATCCCGTGTTGTCCTATACCGATCGGTATGATACCCGTCGGTATGACGGCGAACCGAAGAACCCCTTCCGCTACGGCGCGCTCGCGTTCGACGAGGCGTTCACGGACCGCGAGCGGGAGCTCCGCGAGCTGAAGGCCGACATCCGCAACGGGCAAGACGTCGTCATCTTCGCACCGCGGCGCTACGGCAAGTCCTCGCTCGTGCTGCGGGCCGTCGGCGACCTTCGCCGCCAGGGCGTGCTGACGGCGCAGGTCGACCTGATGACGGCGCCGACGAAGGAGAAGCTCGCCGAGAAGCTCGCGAAGGCGATCCACGAGGGGATCGCGACGCCTGCGTTCCGGGCGCGCGAGAAGGCGCTCTCGGTGTCTTCCGCGGTCTCCGGATCACCCCGACGGTGACGATCGACCCCGAGGACACCTCGGTCTCGTTCGGCTTCGAGCCCGGGCGCGCTCCGGCCGACGTCGAGGCGACGCTCGAGCGGCTGCTCACGCTTCCGGGCGAGCTCGCGAAGGAGCGGAAGCGGACGGTCGCGCTCGTGCTCGACGAGTTCCAGGAGGTCGTCGAGATCGACCCCGACCTCCCGAAGCTGATGCGGGCCGTGTTCCAGGCGCAGCCCGAGGTGGCGCACGTCTACCTCGGCTCGAAGCGGCACATGATGCGCTCGATCTTCAACGACGAGAACGAGCCGTTCTGGCGAAGCGCGAAGCAGCTCGAGCTCGGCGTGATCCGCCCCGACCTCTTCGCGCCGTTCATCGCCGAGCGCTTTCGCGCGACCGGCAAGCGGATCGACGACGAGGCCGTCGCCTCGATCCTCGAAGAGACCGCCGGCCACCCGTACGCGACGCAGGAGCTCTGCTACTTCACCTGGGAGGCGGCCGACCCGGGCGAGACGGCGACGCCGCTCCACGTTCGCGTCGGTCTCGGCGGCGTCCTGCGCTCCGAGCACGCGCACTTCTCGCTCGTCTGGGAGGACGCGTCCGCGGGACAGCGGCTTCTCGTCGCGGCGCTCGCGGCCGAGCCGGGACGCCCGTACAGCGAGGACTACCGCCGGCGGCACCGCCTGCCGCAGGCGACGAACGTGCAGAAGGCGCTGGCCGCGCTCGCGCGGCGCGAGCTGGTCGCGAAGCGCGAGGACGGCACCCACGCGATCGTCGAGCCGTTCTTCGCCGAGTGGGTCACGCGGACGATCGAGAGCACCGGCGAGCGCTGATCAGAGCAGCTCGGCGATGAGCGCGGCGGCGCGTGCGGCGCCGTCGGTCTCCACGCCCCGGTAGTCGACGTCGCGCGCGATCTCCTCGGCGATCGCGGCGGCGATGACGTCGGGCGTCGACTCGTCGAAGTCCATGCAGCGCCCGGCGCCGTAGCGCCCGAGCCGGTGCCGAACGTGGAAGTTCTGCTCGAAGTGGTGTCGCAGCGGGAAGTAGAGGAACGGCCGTCGGTTCGCCGTCAGCTCCATCGTCGTCGTCAGCCCGCCCTGGACGACCGCGAGGTCGCAGGCCGCGAGATGGCGGTAGAGCTGATGGACGTACGCGTGCACCTCGAGTCCGTCCGCGTCCGGCAGCGACGCGGGATCGATCCGCGGGCCGGCGACGACGACCATGCGCAACGCGGGGATCGGGCCTTCGCCGCGGGGAAGGCCTCGATCACGCGCCGAAGGAGATCGCGCCCACGCCCGACCCGCCGACGGTGACGACGCACACCTGCTCGTCGGGTCGGTAGCCCAGCTCGTCGCGTAGTGCGGCACGGTCGGCGAAGTCGGAGGGATCGAACCCGGTGACGTACCCGGCGAAGTCGTAGTGCTCCTCCGTCCAGGAGCGGATCAGCGGGAGGTCGGCGCCGAACGGGTCGGGGACGATGTCGTCGGCGTTGCCGACGAAGATCGCGCGGTCGCGCACGCGAGGGAACCGCGCGATGTGCTCGATCATCTCGGCGTTGTAGTCGGAGGCGACGAACGACTCACGCTCGCCGCCGTCGGGCATCGGGAGCCACCCGACGAAGTCGGTCAGCCAGACGTACGCCGCGCGCTTCTCCTCGGGATTCTCGTGCAGGTAGTAGTCGACCTCCCACGCCTCGTCGCCGATCCAGAGGTCGTACTGGTCGTCGCGCACGACGTCGTGGAAGAGCATGAAGTTCGCGCAACAGGATCTCGTCCATGCGCCGGATCGCCTGGAACGCATGCAGGTCGTGCTCCGCGCACTCGCTCTCGATGTGCGACGACTCGTTCGCGAGGAGCGCGCTCGCGGGATGGATGCGCTCCCCGCCGGCCTCGAGGACGGTCGTCACCGGGCTCTGTGCAAGCCAGTCGATCTCGAGGTCCGGCACGAGCGCCCGCAGCTCGTTGGCGATCGCGACGTCGCGCCGCGCATGGCCCAGCCCGATCGGCGACGAGACGTAGAGCGCGCGGCGGCGCCGCTTCGTCGCACGCCGCCACCGCCGCCCGGGCGGCACCGACGGAGCGATCGACTCGGCGAACTCGCGTAGGAGCTTGTTGATCTGCACGGGGTCGCGCGCCTGCGGGAGGTGACCCGCACCCTCGAGCGTGACGAGAGTCCCGCCCGTCGCCTCGGCGAGCGCAGCGCCGCGCGCGTGCCCCTGGATCCGGTCACGGTCTCCGTGGACGACCAGTACCGGGCAGCGCACGTTCGAGGCGAGACGGCGGATCGTCTCCTCGCTCAGCGGCGGTGCGAGCTCGGTCGCGACCAGCGTGTCCGGCGTCGTTTCGAGACCCCACCCCACGGCGTCCTCGATCGGCTTGGTCGAGTGCGGCTCGTTGAGCGCGTTCTCGAAGAAGAACCAGAGGAAGTCCTCGTAGGCGCGGAGCCAGTAGTGGCGGTTGTACTTCGCCCAACCTTCCTCGCCCTCGGGCTCGTCGTTGAACGAGTGAAGAACGCGGTCCTCGCGGCAGAGGCGCGAGCGGGAGCGCCGGCGCGATCACGAACAGCCCTTCGACGCGCTCGGGATACCGGTCGGCGAGGACGAGCGACCGCTGCGCGCCGCGCGACAGCGTGACGAGGACCGCGCGCTCGGTACGGGTCGCGTCGAGGACGGCGAGTGCATCCTCCGCGTACTCGGTCTCGGCGTACGCCTCGGGTTCCTGCGGGCGGTCGGAGCGCCCGTTGCCGCGCGGGTCGAACGTGACGACGCGGAAGTGCCGGGAGAAGTACGGCACCTGGAGCTTCCAGATCCGCGAGTGCACGATCGCCCACGGCGGTACGAACAGCAGCGTGCGGTCGCCCTCGCCGTAGAGCTCCCAGTACGTGCGCACGCCGTCGCGCTCGACGTAGCCGTCGGCGTCGGGGTAGCGGGCGCGCGACTGCTCGTGGGTCGCGGTCGCGTCGGTCGCCGTCACTCGCGCTCCTTCACGTCGAGCCATGCGTCGATCCAGTCGAGCAGCGCACCGTGCCCGGTGTCGATCCCGGAAAGACGCTCGAGGATGATGCCCTCGTTGAACGTGACGACGAGCGACACGAGCGCGTCGAGCGGCATCTCCACGCCGTAACGCTCCCGAGGCTCGGCGAGCGCCTCCGTCAGCACCGCGCGCCACTCGTCGTTCACGTGGTCGACCCGCTTCCGGAGCTCGAGCCGGTTCCACGCGAGCGCCTGGAGCTCGTACCAGATCTTCTGGTACGGCCTGTCCTCGTCGAGGTACCGCATCGCCATGCGCCACTTCTCGACGAACGGGATGTCGGGATCGGCATACATCGCGCGCTGCCGCGCGACCAGCCGATCGGTGAACCGCTCGAGCACGCGCACGAGCAGGTTCTCGATCGAGCCGAAGTAGTAGTGCACGAGGCCGTGGTTGACGCCCGCCTCCTCGGCGAGCCGTCGCGTCGTGATCCCGCTGTAGCCGACGTCGACGAGCAGCCGCTCGGCCGCGTCGAGGAGCGCATCCTCCGCGGCCGAGCGGGATGTCTTCTCTACCGGCGCCGCCACAGCACGTTCACGATCTTCCAGCCGTTGTCGGTGCGGGCGAGCTGGAGGTAGTCGACGAACGGGGCACTGAGCACGGTCGCGTTCGCGATGCCGTCGTCGACTCGCTCGACCGTGACCTCGATGCCGCGCAGCTCGGGCGGGCGTTTCCCGACACCCTCCGCCGTCGCGTCGACCATCTGGCGTGCCGTGATCGTCTTGACGTCGTCGCCGTCCAGCGACCGCTTCGCGAGCTCGACGTGGAGCGCGCGCTCCATCCGCACGGCGTCCCCCTCGAACCAGCCCTCGACGTAGTCGAGCGCGGCCTGCACGACGAGCGCCTCCTCCGATGCCACCTCGGGCCTACTGGTCACAGCCCCCATGATCACTCCTTTTCCTTCCGCCGATCGAGCAAGCGGGAGATCCTGTACCGCGCGATCGCGAGGAACGCAGACGCCGAGCCGAGTGAGCTCGCGAGCGCCGCGACCATCGCCGGCTCGCCGCCGTGGTGCGCGACGATCACTGGAAGATCTCCGTCGTGCAGTCGCCGCCCTGGAGGCGCACCTCGTGCGCGCGTGCGGGGCCATCTGAGCGGTCGCTCAGGTCGACGAAGAAGTCCGGGTCGACCTCCATCCCGCCGTTCGGGTCGCAGTCGACGCGGAGCAGCCACGAGCGCAGCCCGGGATAGAACTGGTTGTCCCACGTCGAGTAGAGCGAGTTCGTGACGTAGAGGCGCCGGCCGTCGAACGACAGCTGGAGCATCTGCGGTCCGCCGTTCAGCCCGCGTCCGGTGTCGTCCGGCTTCCCGAGCACACCGCCGAGCCAGAGCTGCCCGGTCAGTCGGGGGTTCGAAGGATCGGACACGTCGTACTGCCGCAGGTCGCCGTGGAGCCAGTTCGAGAAGTAGAGGAACCGGTCGTCCATCGAGACGACGAGGTCGGTGATCAGGCTCGGCACGGGGAACGGCCAGCCGTCGAGCTCGACCGGGTCGACCGCGATCACCTTGTCGGCTGCATACGAGCCGTTCTCGCGGTGGAAACGCCACATCGTGCTCGAGAGCGCGGCGCCGACGTAGCCCTCGTCCGCGTCCGGGTCGTGGAGCCACCGCACCTCGAGCGGGACGAGGCCTTCCTCGCCGAGCTCGACGGTCTGCTCGAGGTTGCGGTCGTCGAGGTTCCAGAAGTGGATCCGGCTGCCGTAGCGGCCGGCAGCGACATCGTTCGGGTCGAACCCGTCCTCGTACGCGTTCGGCTCGCCGAACTCCGTCGAGGCCATGACGTTCTGGCGCGGCTGGTACCAGAAGTCGTAGTTGAACCTCGGCTTGGGGCCGCCGTTCTCCCAGCGCCCCTTCACCTCGAACGTCTTCGCGTCGAGGACGGCGAAGCCCCCCGCGGCGTTGCCGTCGGCGTCGCCGAGCATGCTGACGACGACGTTCTCGCCGGGCATGCAATGGACGGTGTGCGGCCGCGTGTAGCCCGTCTTCGCGACGAGCTCGTCGCGCTCGATCACCCTGTCGATGGACGGGCGGCGCGGATCGTCGGCCACGTTCACGAAGTGGATGCGCGACGACCGGAAGCCCGGAACGATCAGGTGCGAGCGGTCGGGGCCGTGGCACGCCGAGCTGCAGCGGTTCCAGCCGAAATGGTGCAACTCGTCGCCGACGTTCGGCATCGGCGTTTCGTGCAGGATCTCGCCCTTCTCGGCGTCGACGACCGCGACGAAGTCGGGTGCCTCGACGCCCGTGCCCTCGTGGAGGCAGGCGAGGTAGAGGAACTCCTCCTGCGGCGCCTTCTGGG
The DNA here is from genome assembly GCA_963791205.1 of uncultured Actinomycetes bacterium. Lineage (GTDB taxonomy): Bacteria > Actinomycetota > Thermoleophilia > Gaiellales > Gaiellaceae > JACCTU01. The sequence goes on along the minus strand of CAWBRK010000011.1, from coordinate 141,251 downwards.
CGTCCGCCGGGGAGCCGTAGAACGACGGAGCGGCGCGGTGCTCGTGCATGGTCTCCTCCTTTGCCAAGCGCCTTAGTCGATTGACTAAGGCATTTGACCAAACTACGGGGGAGCTGTCAAGACGCGCGCCGAGCTGGACGAAGTCGTCGAAGCGCTCGTAGGGAACGCCTTGTTCGTCGAGATACCGCGCAAGGCCGTCGCGCGCGAAGACGCGGTCGGCGGCGAGCGCCGCGCAGCGGTCCGAGTAGCCGTCGCCGACGAAGACGACCGGCCCGCCGTTCGGCAGGCCGCCGCGCTTGCACGGCTCGCCGCAGGCATCGCACTGCGCGTCGTCGCGCCAGATCGCACGCCAGCCGTCGGGCCGCGCGTCGAGCCGGTTCGCGTGCACCTCGAGCGAGACGCCCTCGCGCTCCAGCACCGGGTCGATCAGCTCGCGGAACCCGCTGGAGAGGATCACCGGCCGATGCTTGCGGGCGAACTCGCGAAAGCCCGGACGAACGGTGACGTGCTCGCGCACCCAGCGCACTGCGTCGCGGAGCGGCAGCGTCAGCGTCCCCATCTCGACGGCGATCACCTCGTGCAGCGAGAGCGACCGCCCGAGCACGCCCTCGGTCTGGCGATAGATCTCGCGATCGCCGAACTCCTCGATGATCATGTGCAGCCCGTCGATCTCCGTGACGGTGCCGTCCCAGTCGAGGACGAGGTGCTCTGTCAGAGGTGAGACGTGACTCCGGCGGGGTTCTCGTCCGCCGCGCCCGCCTGCTCGGCGTTCTCGTACCACGAGTAGGCGTACTTCCCGTCGTCGAGCTTCTTGGCCGTCTTCGTGAGCTTCAACGGGTGGAAGGTGTCGCACATCACGGCGAGCTCGTGCGTCTCCGTCATCCCGAGCGACTTCTCGGCCAGCCCCGGCTGCGGCCCGTGCGGGAGCCCCGAGGGATGGAGCGTGATCGAGCCGACCTCGATCCCCTTCCGCGACGAGAAGTTCCCGTCGACGTAATAGATCATCTCCTCGCTCTGCAGATTCGAGTGGTGGTAGGGAATCGGGATCGCCATCGGGTCGAAGTCGAGCTTCCGCGGGCAGAACGAGCAGATCACGAAGTTCGGGCCCTGGAACGTCTGGTGCGAGGGCGGCGGCATGTGGATGCGCCCCGTGATCGGCTCGAAGTCGTGGATCGAAAACGTCCACGGATAGAGGTACCCGTCCCAGCCGACGACGTCGAACGGGTGGTAGTCGACGACGTAGTCCTGGTAGCCGTCGCGCACGCGCACCCGGACGAGGAACTCGCCCTGCTCGCGGATCGTCTTCAGCTCGGTCGGCGCGTGGATGTCGCGGTGGTAGTACGGCGCGTGCTCCATCAGCTGGCCGTAGTGGTTGCGGTAGCGCTTCGGGATCTCGATCAGACCCGGCGTCTCGAAGAGGACGTGACGCTCGGGCAGCGAGTCCGGAGCGAAGCGGTAGGTCGTGCCGCGCGGGAGCACGATGTAGTCGCCTTGCTTGTAGGGCAGGTCGCCGAACGTCGTCTCGAGCGTTCCGGAGCCCTCGTGGACGAAGTAGACCTCGTCGCCCTCGCCGTTCCGGAAGAAGTAGTCCATCTCCTTCTCCGGACGCACGAGTGAGATCTCGACGTCGTTGTTCCACATGAGGAGCTTGCGGCCGCTGATCGGGTCGCCGTCCGGCTCGACGTCCCACGTCGAGAAGTGCCGATGCGCGTGCGCGTCCGGGACCCACTCCTCCCGCTCGATCGGGACGAAGTCGCCGAGCTTCTGGACCCGGCAGGGGGACGTGAGGTGGTAGAGGATCGACTCGTTCCCCGAGAAGCCCTCGAGGCCCATCACTTCCTCGGTGAGGAGGGTGCCGTTGTCGCGGAACTGCACGTGGCGCTTCCGCGGGACGTCGCCGAGGCGCTGGTAGAACGGCATGGCGAGAGGTTACCCCGTGGCGAGCGCGGCGATCCGCGCCCCTACCGCCGGCGCGAACTTGAACCCGTGGCCCGAGCAGGCAGAGGCGACGACGACCTTCCCGCGCCGCTCGAGGACGAACGAGTGGTCGGCGGTCGAGGTGTAGAGACACGTGTCGGTGCCGACCGGGTCCGGCGAGGCCTCGGGGAACCGGCGCCGCACCCAGTCGACCGTCGCCGCGACGAGCTCGGCGTCGGGCTGACCGGGGTCGTCGGGATCTGTCGGGGTGCCCGCCTGGTGCGCGCCCGCCTTCAACCCGTGCCGCGGGTCGCGCAGCGAGTACATCGACTCGCCGGGGCCGGCGCCGTAGTCGATCACCGACGGCACCGGCCGGTCGAGGTCGAAGTAGACGACGGTCTCGCGCGTGACGACGACCTCGAGATCGAGCAGCTCCTTCGCCCAGCCGCCCGCGGCGACGACCACGACGTCGGCGTCGAGCTCATCCGGCGCGGCCACGCGTGAGTGCTCGTGGATCGACGCGCCATGGTTTCGTGCCACGGTCGCGAACGCGCGGCGCGCGCGGTCGGCGAGCGAGATACCTGCCTCCGGCTGGAGCAGCGCACGTCCGTCGGCGGCGATCCCGAAGCGGACGCGCACGGCCTCCGGGTCGAGCCCCTCCCACGGCACGCCGCACGCGTCGAGGGCTTCCTCCGAGGTCTCGCCGAGCTCCAGGAGGCCCGTGTACTCGATCAGCTGCTCGCCGGTCTCCTCCTCGAGGGCGCGCCACCCGCGGTGCGCGTTCTGGGCGAGCTGAACCCAGTCCGGGTCCGGGTAGGAGAGCCGGAAGATCCGCGACCGGCCGTGGCTCGAGCCGCGACGGTGGTCGAGTTCGAACTGCTCGTGCACGTCGACCTGGTGGCCGTCGCGCGCGAGCGCGGCCGCAGCAGCGAGCCCGTTGATGCCGGCACCGACGACGGCGACGCGCACGTGCGCATTCTGGCGGAGAGACGACGAAGGGCGGGCCCGCAGAGCCCGCCCTTCGCAAGCAACCGCGCCCTCGTGCGGCTACTTCTTGCCGCCGCCTTTGCCGTTGCCGTTGCCGTTTCCGCCTTTCCCCGCCGTTGCTCCCGCCCGAGTTGCCGTGCTCCTTCGGGGCCTGGGTCGTGGCGGCCGCCTTGGCCTTGGCTTTGGCCTTCGCCTTGGCCTTCGTCTTCGTCCGCTCGACGTTCGAGTGATGGACGGTCGAGGACGAGTGCGTCTTCTCGGCCTTGTGCTTCCGCACCTTGGCCTTCGCCTTCGTCTTCGTCTTGGCCTTGTGCTTCGACTGCGTCGTGGCGGACATAGTCGTCGTGCCGGTCGTCCCGGTCGTCGTGCCGGTCGTCCCGGTCGTCGTGCCGGTGCCGAAGTTGCAGGCGCCTTCGGTGTCGCCGTGCCCCATGTGTGCGGGCAGCGCGTTCTTGCTGATCTCGATCGTCACGCCGGGGTTCTTCTTCGACCCGGTCCTGTGACAGACGATCACCTTGCCTTCCTTCGCTTCTCCGGTCGTCGTTCCGGTAGTGCCGGTCGTGCCCGTGGTCGACGTCGTCGTCGTCCCGGTCGTGGTGCCCGTCGTCGTCGTCGACGTCGTCCCCGTTGTCGAGGTCGTCGTCGTGCCGGTTGTCGTCGTCCCGGTCGTGCCTGTCGTGGTCGTACCGGTCGTCGTCGTTGTCGTCGTCCCCCCCGTCGTCGTCGTCGCGGTGGAGGTCGTGGGATCGTCCGCGGCGGCGAGGATCGGTAGCTCTGGGACGTTGCTCGCGGCGAGGGCGCCACCGGCGAAGAGCGCGGCCAGCCCGAGCGCTACCAGGATCCGTGTCATACCCAAGGTGATCCCGCGGGGCCGCGAGTCTTGCGGTCTATCCCTCGATTGGTGGAGCGATGCGGTTTCTGAGCACTCCGAGGCCCTCCACCTCGAGCTCCACCACGTCGCCCGGCCGGAGCCAGCGGCCGTCGCCGAGCTCGAGGATGCAGCCCGTCCCGACGGTGCCCGAGCCGATCACGTCGCCCGGCACGAGGTGGGTTTCCCGCGACGCCTGCTCCACGAGGCGGTCCCACGTCCAGTACATGTCGCCGAGGTCCCCGCGCGATCGCTCCTCGCCGTTCACGCGCGCGACCATCTCCGCAGCGCTTCCGTCGAACTCGTCGGGCGTGACGACGATCGGCCCGAGGCTCGTCGCGAAGTCCTTTCCCTTGGCCGGTCCGAGCCCGACCTTCATCTCCTTGCGCTGCAGGTCGCGCGCCGACCAGTCGTTCATGACGGTGAAGCCGCCGATCGCGCCGTCGGCGCCGACGATCGCGGCGACCTCGAGCTCGTAGTCGAGCTCATTCGTGCCCTGCGGGTACGGGATCTCGTCTTCCGGCCCGAAGACCGCCGCAGGGTTCGAGAAGTAGAAGACGGGGATCTCGTACCACTCCGGTGGCACCTCGAGCCCGCGGTGCGCACGCGCAGTCTTCACGTGCTGCTCGAACGCATAGAAGTCGCGCACCGACGGTGGATGCAGGACGGGCGGCCGGAGCTCGACATCGTCGAGCGCGTACTCCGCGTGCTCGCGCGCCGAGCCGCCGCCGGAGAAGAACGACTGCAGCGTCTGCGCCGCGAGCTGGATCACGCGGTCGCCTTCGACCCGGCCCGGCCATCCGCGAGCCAAGTGTCGTCCTCGTGGCGAAAACATGCAGAGCTTCATGTAGGCGGAGCATTTTCTGCGGTTGTCATGGCTCGGTGTGGACGATGACCTCGTCGATCTCGGGCTGCTCGAGCCGGATTCGCTCCTCGACTCGGGACGCCTGCGCGTGCGCGTCGGCGAGCGGCGTCGTGCCGTCGACCTCGAGCGTCAGGTGCACGAAGGTTCCCTCGGGGCTCGTCAGGAAGCGGAGCTCGCGCGGCGGCGCGTCCTGTCTCCTCCGCGACGAGCCGCTCGATCGCCGCATGGTCGCGCTCGATCTCGGCGCCGGACGCGGCCTCGGCGAGCGGCTCGATGTGGGTCTGGACGCGCGTCGCCTCCGGCACGGCGTCGCGGATCGAGCGCTCGACGCTCTCGGCGATCTCGTGCGCGTCCTCGAGCGGGAGTGCGCCTGGAAGCTTGAGGTGGAGCGAGATCTCGAGCTCGTCGCCGACGACGAGCACCGTCACGTTGTGCACCTCGCGCACCCCTGGTACGCCGAGCGCCGCCGCGTGCGCGCGGTCCCGAACCTCCTGCTCGTCCTCAGGCTCGACGTGCACGACGACGTCGCTGCCCGGCAAGGCCTGCTGCACCGCCTCCTCGACTGCATCGGCGGCCGCGTGGCCCTGCCCGACCGCGGCACCGCCGGGGACGCCGATGACGACGTCGGCGAACTGACGACCGCCGGACTCGCGCATGCGGAGCCGCCGGAGCTCGACGCCCGGCAGCCCGGCGATCGCAGCGCGCGCGGCGGCCTCGGCCTCGTCGGGCATGCGGTCCATGAGCACGTCGACGTTCCCGCGCATGAGCCGAACCGCGGCGACGATGACGAGTACCGCGACGAAGAGCGCGGCGACGGCGTCTCCCCCGGGATGACCCGAGCGTGCGAGCAGCAGCCCGACGAGCACTGCTGTGGATCCGGCGAGGTCGCTCCCGAAGTGCAGCGCGTTCGAGTGGAGTGCCGCGCTGTGGTACCGGCGCGCGACGCGGAACGAGATCGTCGCGCGTGTCGCGTCGACCACGATCACGATCCCGAGCACGGCGAACACCCACCAGGCGAGGTCGAGGTCGGGTGGGTTGCCGAAGCGGCGGATCGCCTCGTACGAGACCACGAGGCTGAGGAGCGCGAGGATCGCGGCCTCGGCGAGCGCGGCGAGGTTCTCCGCCTTCCCGTGCCCGTACGCGTGATGCCGGTCGGCCGGGCGGCCCGAGACGCCGACCGCGAAGAACGTGAGCAGCGCGGCGACGAGGTCGGTCCCGGAGTGGAGCGCCTCCGAGAGCAGTCCGAGGCTGCCGGACGCGAGCCCGGCGCCGAGCTTGAGCAGGGCCAGGCCGCCTGCTGCGAGGATGGAGAGAAGCGCCGTTCGGCGCTGCGGGCTCATGGGGAGAGGACGCTAGAGGTTGCCGCGGAGCGCCTGCTCGCGCTCGATCGCCTCGAACAGCGCCTTGAAGTTCCCGTCGCCGAAGCCGCGGGCGCCGTGGCGCTCGATCACCTCGAAGAAGAGCGTCGGGCGGTCCTGCGCGGTCTTCGTGAAGATCTGGAGCAGATAGCCGTCGTCGTCGCGGTCGGCGAGGATGCGCAGCCGGCGCAGGTCGTCCCACGACTCGTCGATCTCCCCCACACGGTCGCCGACGTCCTCGTAGTACGACTCGGGCGTCGCGAGGAAGATGACGCCGCGGTCCTTGAGCGCGTCGACGGTGTCGACGATGTTCGAGGACGCCATCGCGACGTGCTGCGAGCCGGGGCCGTGGTTGAACTCGAGGTACTCCTCGATCTGGCTCTTGCGCTTGCCCTCCGCCGGCTCGTTGATCGGGAACTTGATCTTCCCCGTGCCGTCGGTGAGCACCTTCGACATGAGCGCCGAGTACTCGGTCGAGATGTCCTCGTCGCTGAAGTGGATCATCTCCGTCATCCCGAACACGCGCTCGTAGAACTCGACCCAGTGCTGCATCCGTCCGAGCTCGACGTTGCCGACGACGTGGTCGACGTGCATCAGGCCGACGCCCGGGTCACTGCCGTTCGTCGACTCCTGCGCGACGTAGCCCGGGAGGTACGCGCCCTCGTAGCCGGCGCGGTTCACGAACGTGTGGATCACATCGCCGTAGGTCGCGATCGACGACAGCTCGACCTTGCCGAACTCGTCCTCGACCCACTGCGGCTCGTTGACGCCGCGCGCGCCACGCTGCACCGCCTCGCGGTACGCGTTCGTCGCGTCGGGAACGCGCAGGGAGATGTCCCTCACGCCGTCGCCGTGCAGGCACGCGAAGTCGCAGATCGGCGAGTCGCGCCGCAGGCCGCTCGTGACGACGAGCCGGATCTCGCCCTGCTCGAGGACGTACGAGGCGCGGTCGCGGACGCCGGTCTCCGGCCCCGCGTAGGCGGTGCGGCGGAACCCGAACGCGCGCTCGTAGTAGTACGCCGCCTGCTTCGCGTTCCCGACCCACAGCTCGACGTGGTCCCAGCCGTCGAGCGGCATGAAGTCGCTGCTCATCGACCGGATCTTACTCGGCTGCCGGAATGGGAGCTCCCCGCCGCGCGAGCACGATCCCGACCGCGATCGCGAGCCCGCCGGCCGCCTGGACGAGCGTCATCTCCTCCGAGAGGAGGAGCAGTGCGATCACCGCGCCGAGAAACGGCTGCAGGTTGGCGTAGATCGAGGCGCGCGACGGCCCGACGCGGTCGATCGCGGTGAACCAGAGGATGTTCGTGATCACGAGCGGGCCCGTGACGGCGATGACGAAGATGGCCCAGATCTTCGGGCCGAGGTCCCAGTCCTGCGAGGAGAGCTGCGGCGCCGCCGTCGGAAGGATGAGCGCAGCGCCCATCAGGAGCCCGACCGCGCTGATCCGGAACGGCGAGTAGCGGCGCATGAGCGGGGCGATCGCGACCGAGTAGACCGCCCAGGTCGCCGCGCCGAGGACTGCGAGCGCGATGCCCACCGGGTTCCCCGCAACCTCGCCGCTCGCGCCCAGCGCGACGAGGACGACGCCGCCGAAGCTCACGAGGGCCGCTGCCACGAAGCGCCTCGAGAGGTGTTCGACGCCGGTCGTGCTCGCGACGATCATCGTGAAGATCGGCAGCGTCCCGAAGACGAGGGCCGCGGTGCTCGCAGTCGTGTACTCGAGCGAGTAGACGAAGCCGAGCTGGTTCAGCCAGATGCCGACGACGGCCGCGCCGAACAGGAACACGACGTCGCGTCGGGTCATCCTCAGAGAACGCTCCCACGCCAAAGTGATCCCGGCGAAGAGGAGCGCGGCGGTGGTGAAGCGGAGGGCCGACCAGGCGAGGGGCTGGACGCCGTGCTGGAGGACGTACCGCGTCAGCGTGAAGTTGAACGACCAGATGACGACGGTGACGACGAGGCCGACCTCGGCAGGGGAGAGACGGCGCACGCCGCCGGAAACTAGCGATACGCTCCGCTCCGTGGCTTACGTCACCCGCGACGACATCGACGCGCTCGTCGGACCGGCGACCCCGCACTTCGCGATGCAGCTCCGCGCGCGGATCGAGCAGCTGATCTCCGACGTGCCCGAGGACGACGAGGTCCGGCGCTACGGCGAGGAGCAGATGCAGCGGCTCGAGCGGCTCGCCTTCGCCTCGTCGAAGGCCGACGACCACCACCGCGAGCCCCGAACGCGACCCGGCTGGGAGACGATCCCGAGCGCCGCGCCCGAGTGGGATCCGATCCTGCCGCGGCAAGACTGATCGAGTCCGTCCTCGTCACCGGCGGCACGCGCGGGATCGGAAAGGCGATCGCGCTCCGGCTCGCCGCGCTCGGCGCGAAGCGCGTCGCGGTCGGATACCTCCGGAACGACCGTGCGGCCCAGCAGGCGGAGGCGGAGCTGCGTGCGGTCGGCGCCGAGCCCACGCTCGTCCGCGGCAACGTCACGTCGGCGCGTGTGCTCGAGGAGGTCGCTGCGCTGGGCCCGCTCGACGTGCTCGTGCACAACGCGGCGAGCGGCGTCATCCGCCCCGCACTCGAGACGACTCCGAAGCACTGGGATTGGACGTTGACGGCGAATGCGCGCGCGCTGCTCGACCTCGCCCGCGTGTGCGCGCCGCAGATGCCGCGCGGCTCCTCGATCGTCGGAATCTCGTCGCTCGGAGCGCAGCGCGTGCTCGACAACTACACGCTCGTCGGGACGTCGAAGGCCGCGCTCGAGTCGCTCGTCCGCTACCTCGCCGTCGAGCTTGCGCCGCGGGGCATCCGCGTCAACGCGGTGTCGGCCGGCGTCGTCGAGACCGGTGCGCTCGAGCACTTCCCGAACCGCGAGGAGATGCTGCGGAACAGCATCGAGCGCACGCCCGCCGGCCGGATGATCGAGCCAGACGACGTCGCCGGCGCGGTCGAATACCTCGTGTCACCCGAGGCGGAGATGGTGCGCGGACACACGCTGATCGTCGACGGCGGCTTCTCGCTGCTCGCATAGCGCTATCGTCGGCTCGTGGAGCCGACCGACGAGAACCTCCGCGCGTTCGAGCAGGCGCACCAGCCGGTCGAGCGCGGAGAGACGTCGCTTCCGCCGCAGGTCAAGCAGTCGCTCGGGGACCTGAACGGCAAGCGGGTCCTCCACCTCGGTGCGGGCTCGGGCGCCGCAACGGTGGAGTTCGTAGAGCTCGGCGCGAGCGTGACGGGGATCGACCCGTCCGACGGCGCGCTCGAGCGCGCGCGGGAGCGGGCGCCTTCGGTGCTCTGGATCCACTCGGAGCTCGACACCGTCCCGGCCGAGCTCCAGCGCGGGCGCTTCGACCTCGCGTACGCAGGCCCGGGGATCGTGCAGGGCGTGCGCGACCTCGACCTGCTCGCCGGCTCGATCGGCGCCTCGATGCGGGCAGGCGGCGACCTGCTCGTCTACGACGCGCACCCGGCCGCGCTCTGCGTCGACGGCCTCATGCACTGGCGCGAGGACTACTTCGAGGCGGGCTTCCATCGCCTCGGCCAGCTCGTGGGCGCGCTCGCGCGGCACGACCTCGCCGTACGCGCGCTCGAGGAGTATCCGCCCGGCACCGCGTCGTTCCACGACCAGCGCTTGCCGGAGACCTTCCTCCTGCACGCGCGGAAGATTCGCTAGGCAGAGCCGTTGCGGCCGACGATGCGGCCGAACGTGTCGGTCGCGACGTAGCCGGCGATCCGCGGGTTCTCCTGGAGCCGGCGCAGCGAGTACTCGTACCACTGGCGGCCGAACGGCACGTAGATCCGCAGGCGCTCGCCGCTCTGCACGAGCTGGTCGCCGAGCGGCTGCCGCACGCCGAGCAGCATCTGGAACTCGTAGCGGTCACGTGCGAGCCGCTTCGCCTCGGAGACGAGGAACTCGTCGTGCGTCGCGACGCCGACGAACGACGCGCTCTCGAGCAGCGCCTCGAGCGCGCGGACGTAGTTGAGGCGGATCTCTTCGAAGCCCGTGAACGCGATCGCCTCGGGCTCCAGGTAGATGCCCTTGCAGATGCGCACGTTCGGGCGCAGCTCGGCGAGCGCCGCGATGTCGTCGAACGTCCGGTGCAGGCGCGCCTGGAGCACGACGCCGACGTTGTCCAGCCCCTGCTCGCGCAGCTCCCGGTACATCCGCAGCGTCTCGTCCGTCGTCGACGAGTCCTCCATGTCGATTCGGACGAAGTTGTCGACCTCGGCTGCGCGCCGCACGACTGCCTCGATGTTCTTGCGCGCGAGGTCGTACCCGAGCTTGAGGCCGAGCCCTGTCGGCTTGATGCTGACGTTCGAGTCGAGGCCCCGCTCCGTGATCGCGTCGACGGCGTCGAGGTACGCGCGGGTGATCGCCTGCGCCTCCTCCGGAGAGACGATCTCCTCACCGAGGACGTCGATCGTGGCCGTCTTCCCCTCGGCGTTCAGCCGTGCGACGGTCTCGACAGCGTCCTCGAGCTTCTCGCCCGCGATGTAGCGGTCGGCGATCCGCCGGACGACCGTCCTCGGAACGGCCGGGAGCAGGCGGACGAGCGCGCGGTCGAGGATGGCCAAGCGCGCGGATTGTAGAGCCGGGAGACCCCTCGGACGAGTGACTGGTGTCGGGCTCCCGGGGCCGACCTTCGTAGTGTGTTCAACGCGCTGAAGAAGCTCACGTGGTTCGCGATCTTCGCCGCCGCGTCGATCGCGGGCATGGCCGCGTCGGCGACGCTCGCGCTCCAGCTCACGGGCTCCTCGGAAGCCGATGCCCGGCCGACCCCCACCCCGGCTGCGCAGCTCGTCAGCGCGAAGCGTGTGCGGGCGGCTCATCCGTACGACACGCCCTGTCAGACGGCCAAGACCGAGGCCGACCTCCTGCTCGTCAGCGAGGACCTGAGCACGCTCGCCGGGCTTCAGCGCGCCGCCCGGCACTCGATCGGGATCAACGCCCGCCTGCTCGTGGCGCTTCGTCGGACGAAGAAGAGCGGGACGCTCGAGCGGCGGTTCCTCTCGCGCCTCGACGCGAGCATCCAGGACGACCGCAAGAACGTCGGGCTGCTCCGGCCGGGCGCGGACCGCAGGAAGCTGCAGCAGTGGCTCGTGCGCAACGAGCGCGTGAACGCCCAGCTGCGCGGCCTCGCGAACCGCTTCCACGCACCGCAGTGCGTGGCCTACTTCGCAATGTGACCTACGGCTTGCGCGGCGGCAGGTGGATGAAGCCGCCGGCGAGCGTCTCCGCTTCCTTCTTCCGCACCGCCGCACAGCTGACGGAGCGCGACCGCACCTCACGGATCACGCCGCGGAACGCCGCGTAGGCAGGCTTCCTCGAGCCGTCGGCCCAGAGCACGCCCGACTGCCAGCCTGTGAGGCGGCTCTCGTCGGTGAGCAGGAAGTTGAAGAACGACGCGACGTACGGCTGGCAGTACGCAAACCGCACGGCGTCGACGAGCTGCGCCGCGTGCAGCGAGTCGGAGCCGACCGTGCGCGCGCGCTCGACGCCGCTGTAGACGGAGCGCTTCGTCGAGGAGACCGTCGTCTCGAAGCCGTCCTCGAGGTAGTAGATCCGCGCGCCGCCGCCCATCGTCGGCTGGTCGGTGCCTGCGAACGCCTCGGCGTACGCGGCGACGAGCTTGTCGTAGTCGCCCTGCCCGATCGAGCCGGTGTTCGGATGCCGCGCGAAAGGGCTCTCGAGCGAGAAGTCGCCGTACGGGTGATGGCCGACGTTGTCGAAGAGCGGCCGGGTCCTGCCCATCGCGCGGTACGCCTCGCCGAGCCTGCGCACGAAGAGCCCGGGCGAGTGGCTCGCGTTCGACGCGGCGAACGGGTTGTCGTTCCCGCGCGGCGAGGTGTCGGTCATGAGGTTGAGCCGAGGGCGGAGCTGCTTGAGCGTGTCGTAGCAGCGCGCGAGCAGGTACGCGTACTCGCGCGGCGCCACGCTCGCACCGCCCTCGAACTGCGGCTGCCAGAAGTCGTTCGAGTTGACCTCGTTCCAGATCGTGACGTCGTTGATCGTCGGGTAGTGAACGAGCGCGTCGCGGACGTACGAGCAGAACTGCGTTCGCTCGGCGTCGGAGCGCGGAGCCTCACGCGCGGGGCCCGCGACCGTGAGCACGATCCGCATCGGGAACGTCGCGTTGACGATGCGGTTCATGACGACGACGTCGTTCCGCGTCAGCCGCGTGGTGCCGCGCCGCCAGGTGAGCGGGACCCGAAGTGCGCCGATCCCGAGGTCGCGGAGCACAGTCGTGGTCGGTTTCGGGTGTGCTGTCCACTTCAGCTGGTCGTCGACGAGCCCGACGAGCAGATCGGAGTCCGCGCGCGCCGGCGCGGCGAGCACGAGGGCGAGCAGGACCATGCCGAGGAGGCGACGCACGCCCCCTCTATCGGCAGATCGCTACTCGCGCATGAACCCCTGGCGCGCGGCGCTCACGAGCGCCACGGCCTCGGGGAAGAGCACCCGCATCGCGTCGCGGAGCGCGGTCGCCTGCTCCTCGGGCGGGCCGGAGACGTTCATCTCCGAGAGCGCCGACGCGGTCAGCTCGACCGCGGTGTTGAGCGTCAGCGTCGCGAACTGCTCGCGCTGGGCCTCCTGCACCGACTCGGCCTGCTGCTCGGCGAACTCACGCAGTCCGCGAAGCAGGTCTTCCGGGTCGCCGCCGAACGGGAAACCGCCGAAGTTGCCTTCCATGGTCTCACTCTAGCGGCCGCTTGTACCCAGACTCGACCTCGGCCGTGAGCGCCTCGACCGCTCCGACGGCCTGCTGCATCGCCTCGGCGAACGGGGACGCTCCGGCGTCGCCGAGTGCCCGCTCCAGGCGCCGAGTGGCCGCTCCGATCGCGTCCAGATGGGCCGGCGTGGCAAGCCTCGGCGGCGAGCCGACCGCGGCCTCCAGCGCGAGTGCGGCCTCCTCCGCCTCGTCGATCCCGGGCGGGTTCTCCGTCAGCCGCAGGGCCACGAGCTGCGACCGGAGCTCCGAGAGGTCGCCGCCGCCCGCGCTCTCCTCCGCCAGCTCGCAGAGCGCGGCGATCGAGACGGCCTCCCGGACGAGCGAACGGCTCTCGATCGGCTCACCCTCGCCGTCGAGCGCGAGCCAGCGCCGCCGCTCGCCGCCCTCGTACGAGCAGAGGTAGACGCGGGCGCCGCGCTCGGGCTCGGTCGGGAGGATGCCGGTGAGCTGCTCGCCGTCGTCCGTGTGTCGCGTCGCGATCGCGGCGGTCGTCACGAGGTCCTCCGCGAGCCCCACGACGGGAGCCTACGATGGTCGCCGTGGCGCTGGGCTTCTCGATCGGCTTCGCCGTCGCGCTGCTCATGGTCGGCGCGGCGTTCTACGCGGCTGCGAACGGCCGGCTCGCGAGGCGCATGGCGACGATCGCGGCAGCGGTGATCGGGAGCGCGGCGGTCGCGGCGTGGATCGCCCTTGCGTTCGCACCGGAGCTCGCGCTCGGGGTCGCCGCCGCGGGCCTCACCGGCTGCGCGGGGGCGATGTTCGCCGCCGTCGGGCTCTCACGGCTGGTGCGGCGCGGTCAGCAGCTCGACGCCGACTACGCGCGCGCGGAGAAGCGGATCCGAACGATGATCGAGCAGGAGGCGACCGACCGCGCGCAGGAGCTCGAGCGGACGCTCGCGCGCACGCGCGCCGAATCGATCTCGAAGCTCGCCGAGGAGGAGCGCAGGATCGGCGAGGAGCACCGCCGTGCGCTTGCCGGCCGCGAAACGACGATGCGTGACGAGCTCGCCGCGGCGCTCAACGCGGCGCAGCAGCAAGTCGAGCGACGCTTCGTCGAGTGGTCGCAGGACCTCGACCGGATCCAGGAACAGCTCGCCACGCAGATCGCGCGCATTCCGGTGACACAGCGCGAGCTGATCGTGCAGGTCGAGGCGCGGCTTGTCGCGGACGCCGAGCGGATCCAGTCTGAGAGCGAGGAGCAGCGCGCGGCAGTTGCTCGACTGCGCGAGGAGCTCGCGCGCTCGATCGAGGAGGTCGCGCAGGCGGCGAACGCCGAGCTCGAGTCGCAGGCGGCCGACCGGCGTCGCGCGCTCCACGAGGTCGCGGATCGTCTCCGCCGACGCGAGGAAGCACTCCGCGAGCAGATCGAGCGCGAGGAGACGGAGGCGGCGCGGAGGATCAGCGCCGGCTTCTCGGACGTCGAGCGACGTCAGGTCGAGCAGCTCCAGCGCGTGATCGACCGCGCGACATCCGGGTTCTCCGAGCTCGCGACGCAGCAGTTCGACGACGAGATCAAAAGCGCACAGGAAGACGCCGCCCGACGTCTCGCGCGCGAGCTCGACCGCGCGGTCGCGTCGTTCGAGCGCGATGCGCGCGGCGTGCTCTCCGACCAGCTCGCGCAGATCGCGGACTCGGGCAGCCAGCGCCTCGAGAAGCGGCTCGGCCAGATCGCCGCCGGGCTCGAGCGCCAGCGCGATGACGCGGTGGCGGCACTCGAGCGGCGCTTCGCCGAGATCGAGACCGAGAGCCGCGCGCGCGTGCAGTCGCTCATCGCCGAAGTCGACGCCGAGCGGACGGTGATCGAGGCGCGGCTCCAGGAGCTCGCGCGGCGGATCGACGACGCATTCGCAAGGTCCCGTTAACAATCAAACCGCGGCAGGGATCGTCTCAGTCACCGCGAACGGAAGCGGGCCATGAGCGACACCGAGACCATCGAGAGGCAGAGCGACCGCGAGAAGGTCGAGAGCTGGCGGCTGCACGTCCTCATCGAGGCCGGGTTCCCGCTTCCACTCGCCGAGCGCATCGCTGCCAGCGAGGCCGACCTGCACCGCGCGGTCGAGCTCGTCCGCTCCGGCTGCTCGCCCAAGACGGCCGCAGAGATCCTGCTCTAGCTTCGGGCTAGCATCGGCCTCGTGGCGAAGGTCGAGGCTCTGCAGTACGGCGATCGCAAGGTCTACAGCGTCTCCGCGTTCAACCGCGGGGTCTCGGACTGGATCTCCCGCCTCCCGACGGTCTGGATCGAAGGCGAGATCACGGAGCTCCGCCGCCACGCCGGCTGGGCGAACGTCTTCTTCACGCTGAAGGATCCCGCCGACGGCGCGTGCCTTCCGTGCTCGATCCCGCGCGGCCAGTTCGACGCGCTCCGGCTCGACCTCGAGGAGGGCGAGCGCGCGCACGTCTACGGGAGGCCGGAGCTGTTCGCGGCGAAGGGCGAGTTCAAGCTGCGCGCGCTCACGCTCGAGCGCTTCGGCGAGGGAGACCATCTCGCGGCGCTCGAGCGGTTGAAGAAAAAGCTCGCACGCGAGGGGCTCTTCGCCGACGCGCGCAAGCGACGCCTGCCGTTCCTCCCCCGCAAGATCGGGCTCGTCACCGGCAACGACGCCGCGGCGAAGCGCGACGTCATCACCGCGGTGACGACCCGCTTCCCGCCGGCACACATCGTCGTCGCGGAGACGCTCGTCCAGGGACCGCGCGCGGCGGCCGCAATGGTCGCGTCGCTCGAGCAGATCTGCGAGACGGGAGTCGACGTGATCGTGCTCGCCCGCGGCGGCGGGAGCTTCGACGACCTGCTCCCGTTCAGCGACGAGCGGCTGGTACGCGCCGTCGCCGCGTGCCCCGTCCCCGTCGTGAGCGCCGTCGGCCACGAGCAGGACACACCGCTCTGCGACCTCGCGGCCGACGTGCGCGCATCGACGCCGACGGCTGCCGGGCGCGTCGTCGTTCCCGACCTCGCGGAGCTGACCGCGCGGCTCGACGGAGCGCGCACGGCGCTCCAGCGCTGCGCAAGGCGCACGCTCGAGCGGGACCGCGAACGCATCGAAGCCCTTCACGCCCGCCTCCGCCGCGCGCCGGCCCAGGCGGTCGAACGCGAGCGGCGCCGCATGGACTCGCTGCACGAACGCCTGCGGCGCGCGCCGCTTCTTCTCGTCGAGCGCAAGCGCGCGAGGCTCGAGAACGCGACCGCGCGGCTGCGCGTCCTCTCCCCGAGCTCGACGCTCGGTCGCGGCTACGCGATCGTCCGCGACGCGGGCGGGATCGTCCGCTCGTCGCAAACGCTCGAACCCGGTTCACAGGTCGACGTCCAGCTCGCGGAAGGCGGATTCGGCGCTCGCGTGGAGGAGACGCGTTGAGCGAGGCGCCGACGTTCGAGCAGGCGCAGCAGGAGCTGGAGCAGATCGTCGAGCGCCTCGAGCACGGCCAGGCGCCGCTCGACGAAGCGCTCGCGCTCTGGGAGCGCGGCGAGCATCTCTACAAGCTCTGCCGGGAGCGACTCGACACGGCGCAGGGCCGGATCGAAGAGCTCGCCAAGCGTGTCGACGAGTCTCGACCTGTATAGGATCGCGCCGTGGCGTCCGAGGCGACCGAGCTCCTTCAAGCGGTCCCGCTCTTCTCCGGGCTCGATCCGCGCGAGCTGGAGACGATCGCGCGCACCGTTCACGAGCGCACCTTCGCGGCGGACGAGACCGTCGCCGAGGAGAACCAGGGCGGCGTCGGGTTCTTCATCATCCGCGACGGCGAGGCGATCGTCACCGTGGGCGGCAACGAGGTTCGCCGGCTCCGCAAGGGCGACCACTTCGGCGAGATCGCGCTCATCACCGAGGGCCCTCGCACCGCGACGGTGACGGCGGCGTCGGAGCTGAAGTGCTACGGCCTCACGCCGTGGGAATTCCGTCCGCTCGTGCAGACGAACGCGAACATCGCCTGGAAGATCCTCCAGGCGCTCGCAAGACAAGTCGAGCAGCGTCACTAGAAGGGGTGATGCGGCCCGCTCGGCCGCTCCTACGCTTTGTGCGAAAGGAGACGAGCATGGCCGAGAGCAAGCGCCATGCGGCCGGGCAGTCCTATGCGGTGCACGAGAGCCTGAAACGGCACCCTGGACTGGACCTGGGACTCCGGCACACCTGCGAGACGTTCATCGACGCCGTCGAGTACGCGTTCGACTTCCTCGACGAGCACGACCCTCAGCGCGAGGGTCGCGTGAGCGCGCTCGAGATCGTGCGGGTGGGACCGGGGGCCGACGAGACCGTCTGGCGGTACGAGCACGACGGCTCGCCGAGCGGGCACCAGGATCCGAACGAGCTGTGGGGCTTCGACATCGTCAGGTGGCGAGGTCCCGGGCACCCAGCCGCACACCCAGCGTGACGAGATCGTCATAGGCCCTCGCAGGGTCGCCGGACAGGGGAATCGCTTCCCCTGAGAGCACGCGTCCTCCGAAGAGGACGCAGCGCACGCCTGCATCCCGGCACGCACGGGCGACGACGGCCGGGCCCTTTCCCTCCCACGTCGTCTCGTCGACGGTTCCCTCGCCGGTGACGACGAGGTCGTACGGAGTCGGGTCGAAGCCCGCGACCTCGAGGATCAGCTCGGCGCCGGGGACGAGCTCGGCTCCGAGCGACGCGAGCGCCGCGCCCAGGCCGCCCGCCGCACCCGATCCGGGCACGGCGCCGAACGGATGACCGGCGAAGCTCGACTCGAGCTCCCGGACGTCCTCCGGCGATGCGCCTTTCTGCGGGCCGAACAGCCGCGGCGCGTCGGCGAGGGTCGTCCGCACGTCGCACGCCACGCGCGTCGACGCCGGAAGCGCGTCGAGGACGTCGAGGAGCCCGGCGCCGGCGTCCATGTTGGCGGTCCCACCGAGGCCGACGAGAAGTGCTCTTGGCCGGCCGACCGCCCCGATCAGCTCACCGAGCCCGCGGCTCGAGGCGTCACGGACGTCGAGGCGCGACGGGTCGAGCGGGATCGCCTGCGCCGACTCGACGACCGCGGTGCCGTCGTCGAGCAGCGACCACTCCGCGACTCGCGGTCGGCCGAACGCGTCGTGGACGTTCGCCGTGCGCCGCTCGCCGCCGAGCGTGTCGAGCGTCCCCTCCCCGCCGTCCGCGATCGGGAGCTCGTCGCACTCAGCGCCGGTTCGTCGCAAACCTTCGGCGAGCGCCGCCGCCGCCTCGCGCGCGGTGAGGACGCCCTTGAGGCTGCTAGGCGCTGCGAGCGCGCGCAGGCTCGTCCTCCTGCACGACCTGCAGCTGCGGCTCCGGCGTCGTCTGGTCCGGCATCCGCTTGAGCATCGCGAACGAGATCCCCTCGCGTGCGAGGAAGAACAATCCGACCCCGACGCCCACCGACATCTCGACCATCTGCAGCCCGAGCCCGAACGCGAAGCCCGTCGTGTACGGCACCCCGTAGGAAACGAGCGGCAGCGCGACCGCCGCCTGGAGCAAGCCGATGTTCCCGGGCCAGAGCGGGAAGATCGTCGCGATGTTCATCAGCACGAGCACGAGCCCGGCCGCGGGCATCGGCAGGTCGATGTCGAATGCGCGCATCGACGCCCACACGGCGAACAGCTGCAGCAGCCAGCCAAGGCACTGGAAGAAGATCGCGACCGCGACGCCCGCCGGTGACCGGAGTACCTCGAGCCCGATCCGCGCCATCGCGAGGATGCGACGCAGCCGGCTCAACTCCTCGACGACCGGTTTGCGAAGCCGCGACGTGATGAGCGCGAAGACGATCAGGATCCCGCCGACCGCCGCAGCGATCGCGACGCTCGTCAGCGCCCAGTGCGGGATCTTCGCCGTCAGCAGGACGTAGACGACGAGCATCATCGCCGGGATCACGTCGAAGAGGCGGTGCGTGAAGACCGTGCCGAGCAGCGTCGCCGTGTAGCCGCGGCCGCGCGGGTACCTGCGCGTGAGCACTGCGACGCGCGCGAGTTCCCCGGTGCGCGCCGGGAGCACCGCGTTTGCCAGCAGGCCGATCGAGAACGCCGAGAAGAGGCTGCCGAACGGCGGCGGGTCGTGCGGCAGCGCTTCGTGGACGACCGTCCGCCATGCGAGGGAGCGCGCGACGACCGAGAGCAGGTTCAGCCCGATCGCGACGACGATCCACGTCCACTCGACGCGGCTGAACGCGTTCGCGACGAGGCCCCACTCCGGACCGCGCCAGTAGAGCATCACGATCGCGACGCAGAGCAGCGCGAGCACGATGAGCACACGGACGCTGCGCCGCGGGACGGGGATCATGCGCGCACTCCGACGCGAGCTTCGCCGGCGACGAGGTCGTAGATTCCGGCGAGGCGGCGCGCGACTCCGTCCCACGCGTACTCCGCCTCCGCGAGCGCACGCGCGGCCGTTCCCATCGCGCGCCGGCGCGGCTCGTCTTCGAGCATGGCCACCAGCGCCTGGGTGAGCGATGCGGGATCGCCGGGCGGAACGCTGAGCGTCGTCTCTTGCGTCGTGACCTCTCGGTAGCCGGGAATGTCCGACGCGACGACCGGCAGCGCGCACGCGAACGCACGGGTCAGCACCATCCCGAAGCTCTCGCCACCGAGCGACGGCGCCGCGAGGACCTTCGCGGACAGCAGCTCGCGAGTGAGGTCGTCCTGGCTCAGGAAGCCGAGGATGTCGATGCCGTCGGAGGGTATGCCGAGCCGCCGCTGGAGCAGCCCCACCGCGAGCGGATCGGCGCCGATCAGCCTGAGCCTGGCTCCGGTCAGGCGGTGGATGTCGGGCCACGACCGCAGGAGTACCTGGAGTCCCTTTCGCGGCTCGTGCCGGCCGACGAAGGCGATCCGGTGCTCGCGGTCGCCGGGGCTCGCCTGCGGCGGGATGAGCACGCCGTTCGGGACGATGTCGTAGGCGCCGGGAAGCCAGCGCGCCGCGGAGTCGCGAGCCTGATCCGACACGGCGATCCGATGGTCGATGCGATCCATCAGGAAGCCCCAGCCCGTCACCCCGAGCCGCATCCAGCCGAGGTCGCCCGACGCATGGAACGTCGCGACGATCGGACACTTCGCGAGCGCGAGCGTCGCCACGCAGATCGCGGGCGTCATCGGCTCGTGCAGGTGGAGGACGTCGAAGCGCTCGCGTTCGAGCGCGCGCTTGATCCGCAACACCGTGCGCGGGCTGAGGACGATGTTCGGCAGCGAGCCGTTCGCCGGGACGATCACCGACCGGCCGACCGGGATCACGTCGGGCGGCGGCGTCCCGTGGCGCCCGAGA
The DNA here is from genome assembly GCA_963791205.1 of uncultured Actinomycetes bacterium. GTDB lineage: Bacteria > Actinomycetota > Thermoleophilia > Gaiellales > Gaiellaceae > JACCTU01. The sequence continues at coordinate 121,314 of CAWBRK010000011.1, read as the reverse complement.
CGGGGGTGCAGCACGCGCGTGAAGCTCCCGGGCGGGTCGTTGCCCATGATCGTGCGCACGTCGACACCGACGTTGCGGAGGGCGGTGGCCTGCAGCTCAGCGTGCTCGACCACCGCGCCCCAGAACGACCAGGAGTACGGGACGACGATCCCGACTTTCACGCGGCCAGCATAGAGAGGGCGGGATTCGGGAGCCGGCGGTCGCCGCAGCAGTCAGTCACCCGTCCGCCGGCTCCCCCGGCTATTCGCCGAATCCGCCCCGGCGGTTTGCCCGTAGACTCGCCGACGTGTTCGAGGAGGGCCTGGCCGAGCTCCACACCCACCTCGGCGGCTCGGTGGCCTCGGACATCCTCTGGAGCATGGCCCACGAGCAGGGCATCGCCCTGCCCGTGAAGGACTACTGGGAGTTCGACCGCCTCGTGACGGTCAGCGACCCCCGCGGGGTGCCGAACCTCGACGCGCTCGACCAGATCTACCACTGGACGGAGCTGATCCAGTCGTCGCCCATGGCGGTCGAGCGCTCCGTGCACGCGGCGATCGGCGGCGCGTACCGCTCGCAGGGGATCACAACGCTCGAGCTCCGCTTCAACCCGATGAAGCGAAACCGCGGCGGCGAGCGCGACCTGGACCACATCATCCTCGCGGCGATCCGCGGCCTCGACCGGGCGTCTCTGGAGTACCCGCAGGTGCGCGCCGGGCTGATCCTGATGATGGATCGCACGTTCGACGCGCGCCTGAACGAGATCGTCGTCGAGAAGGCGATCCGGTGGGCGCCGCGCGGCGTCGTCGGCATCGACATCGCGGGGCCGCGGCCGGGCGGAGGGCGCTACGACTACAGGCAGGTCGCGCCGATGGTCGAGACCGCGCGCGACGCGGGCCTCGGCGTGACGATCCACGTCGGCGAGGAAGGCGGGGAGATGGGTCGCGACGAGATCGGCGAGGTCGTCGAGTCCCTGAGCCCCGACCGGATCGGCCACGGGATTCTCGCGGCCGGCGATCAGGAGCTGATGACCGCGCTGCGCGAGCGCGAGATCGTGCTCGAGATCTGCCCGACGTCGAACCTGCTGACGAAGGCGTTGCCCGACGAGGATGCGGTGCGCGAGACGTTCAGGCACTTCGTCGACAACGGCGTCGTGTTCACGATCGCGACGGACGGGCCGGAGATGATGCGGACGCACCTGCGCGACGAGTTCGAGCTCCTGCTCCGGATCGGCGCGCTCGACGAGGACGAGGCACGCGAGGCGAACGCGCGCGGGCACGAGTCAGCCTTTGCCCGCTCGTTGCGGGTGGGCGAGCGGGCGTAAGCCGCGAAATACGCCCTTCGGACAATGGTTGCACCGACACGCCGCTGGCAGGCTCCTCGGCATGTCGCCAGTCCTCAGTGATCAGCCCATCGGCCTGACCGAGCGCCAGCGTCAAGTGGTCGCGCTGATCGCGGCGGGTTGCTCGAACGAGGAGGTCGGCGAGCGGCTGGGCATCTCCCCTCGTACGGCGAAGGCGCATTGCGACGTCCTCCGGCAGAAGCTCGGAGTGCCGCGCCGACGCCAGATCCCCGCCGCCTACCGAGCCCTCACGGGAGACGACCCGCTGGCAGAAGACCTCGGCGCAAAAGCCAGCGCCGGGGACTGACGGCAGGGTGCCCGCGGCCTGGGGTCGCGGGCACCCCAGATGAATCACACTCTGAGCAGCCAGCTCATCAGAGTTAGGCTCATAGCAAGGGCCGAAACGTTGCGACAGCCGCTCGAGGATAGAGGGCGCACCGAGTCGAGCTGGCGAAAGCGCCGGCACGTGAACTCAAGCGTCCCCGACGATCGCGAAGCTCATCGCCGACTCCGACGCGGGTCTGGTGCTTCTCGTCGGTCCCGCGGGATACGGAAAGACGACGTTCGCGGACGAGTGGTCCACGATCCGTTCGAGCAAAGGCGCCTGGTTCCGATGTCGCTCCTCGCTCAAACGATCTCGCGGCACTCGCGACCGGGATCGCCGCGTCGTTCGAGACGCGTTTCGCGCCTGGGGTTGCGAGTGTCGTACTCCCACGATACTCGCAGTTGCGCCGACGAATGACGCACCACGCCGCGACCGTCGCCGACCTAATCGTCAGCCATGTCGCTGGCGTGGACCGTGCGTGCCTGGTTGTGGATGACTACCAACTCATCTTTGGCACGCGCCCGGCTGAGCGACTGATCCTCAAACCATTGTCCGAGGCAAACACGATTCCGGTTCTAATCGCGAGTCGTGTTGGACCGCACGTGGGTTACATCCCGCAAGATTCTCTATGGCGAGGTGACCGAGAACTCGGTCGAACCGCACTCGCCATGGACACCGATGAGGCGCCGACGGTGCTCGCAGCGGGTAGCGGGCCCACGTCGTGCCTGGACTCGTCTCCGTCGCGGACGGGCTGGCCAGCTGTTATCGGATTGGCCGCGACGCCAGTCGGTGTCGCTACCCGACGAAGTCGTTACGAGCACGATCTACGAGCTTCGTGGCCGAAGAGGTTTATCGCGTCGCTTCCGACGCTGCCAGGAACAGTCTGTCTTCTGACGAAGCTTCGCGTTGGCGCCGCGGATCGACGCTCGGGTCATTGCTGGTGTCTTCGGGACGACGTCGCGGCGAAACCGTCCATCAGGCTGACGACGGCGGGCTTGCTCCTCGCATATCCACGGCGATGAGTTCGACATTCACCCGCTGCTTCGCTGCGTTCCTGCTCGACAAGTTCGCCGCTTGAAGACCGCGCCGCAATGCGCGAGATGGCCAGCGCGCTTGTCAAGCAACTGCGGATGATGATCGCGGGTGCCTGGGACGAAGCTTTTGCAGTCGCGGTCAATTGCTCAAGCACTTCCTCGAACTGGTGCCGCGAATACTCGAAGGCGGCTTAGAGTCGTTTCTAGGGGCGGGGAGATGGAGTGACCATCGAGACTTGGCTCGACGAAGTGCGACGCGATGACGAAGGCATCCCCACAGTGCAACTCGCTCGAGCCGAGTGCGCGTTTCGCCGAGGCGAGTTCGCACTTGCGCGCCTTCATGCATTGCGTGCGCACGAGTCCCCTGCTTGCGCGGGAAACACCGCCACACGTGCATTGACAGTTGCAGCCCAAGCTTCCTACTTCATCGACGACCAGGAGGCAGCGACACTAGCCGGGCGTGCTCGAATGGCGGCCGAGTCCGTAACCGAACTACGAAGCGCGCTCTGGGTTGAATTCCTCGCTGTCTGCTTCAAAGGACTTCGAAACTGCTCGATCACGCCTAGATGAGTTCGAGAACGCCGGCGCCTTGACCCTCGCGGACGAACTCCGGCTCACAGTCGGCCGATTGATACTCGCGGAACGACTCGGGGGTATCCACGACGCGTTAACGACGGCGATTCCCCTTGCGCCGCTCGTCAGTCAGGTAACTGACCCCATGATCCGTTCGTCGTTCTACGCCAGCCTCGCCCGAAATCAGGCCTTCGCTGCCCAACACTTGGCCGCCATACGAAGCCTCGCGTTGGCTGAAGAAGAGGTTCATCGTGCGAGCCTCGACTTCGCGGTCAATCAGCTTCGCATCTCGCGCGCGATCTCTCAGATCGGGCTGCGCCAGTACAGCGCTGCCCGTCGGGAGCTCATGTCGGTTGCTAGTGACCACTCGCTCGATGTTCATGACGCCGCCAACCAAGCACTCCAGGAGGCTCGCTTGCAGATCGTTTGTGGAGCTCCTGATGTTGCCGAGCAGCTCCTCAGGGAAATAGTCGAGGTGCCTGACCAGGCGACGGAGGCGGAGGTGGTTGCGTATCAGGCACTCGTGCTCGCTCTACGTGGCGACGATTCGGCGCTCCCACTGTGCGAGCAAGCGCGATCGCTGACACCCACGATCGAGGCTGGCGTTGTTTCTCGCTTCGCTGAAGCCCTACTTGCGGTTCATGACGGACGCGTCGAGCCCTACCTTGTCGCGACACGCACCTCGGAGGAGACCGGGCTACGCGACGCTGCGCTTCTCGTGTTTCGTGCAGCTCCGGGAGCCTTCGAGCGCAGGCCGCCGCGCTTGGCGACGCCGCGTCAGAGGCACTTGTAGCGCGCGACGGCGACCGCAGAAGGCGAGGCAGCGAGTCGTAGGCGCGGCGAGCGGCTATCGAGATCGCGAGCAGGAGGTTTCGAACTCCTCTTGACAGGGCTCTCGAATCGAGAGATCGGAAAGGCGCTGTTCATCGAGCCAGGTCACCGTGAAAGCCCACGTTAGGCACATCTTCGAGAAACTCGGCGTCGCCTCACGCACGCAAGCGATTCTCGCGGCTGATCGGTTGGACTAGGCCGCCACGGTCGCGGTCGTAGCGACAGGAAGGGTCGTATACGCCGTCTTGGCAACGAGGCCGAACTCGGATCCTGTCGCTGTCCGGTAGTCGTTCTCCGACCCAACCAGGACAGCCTCAAAGGCAGCGACGACAGCGGTGTCGAACTGGGTCTCGACGGCCTGTGCGAGCCTGAGTCGTGCTACGCGCGACGGCATCGCATCTCGGTACGGACGATCAGAGGTCATTGCGTTGTATGCATCTGCGACCGCGATGATCCGTGAGATCAACGGGATCTCCTCGGCTTCGAGTCGATCCGGATAGCCCATGCCGTCCACACGCTCGTGGTGGTGACGAACGATTCTTGCAATCTCCTCATAGTCCTCGACTTTCGCGAGAATGCGCTCGCCGATCGCAGAGTGTTCCTCCATCTGACGACGCTCATCGAGCGTCAGAGGACCAGCCTTCTCGAGGAGTCCCGCGGGAAGGCCGATCTTCCCAATGTCGTGCACAAGGCCAGCAAGGTGAGCGAGTTGCTGGTCGCTTTCCGAGAGGCCCATGCGCGCAGCTATGTCTGTTGAGTAGATCGCAACAGCCGCCGAGTGCCCGGCTGTGTACTCATCGCGGGCATCCAGCGTCGCAACAAGCGCCGTTGCGAAGGAGAGGTTGGCCTGCTCAAGCCGCTGGTTCGCTTCCGCGAGATCATTCGTCGCAGCGCGCTGCTGCTGATAGAGGTGGATGAGACGCTGCATCGCCAGCGCCGGAAGAAGGAAGATCACCACCACCCAGAGTGCGTAGTTTCGATAGGCGAAGACCAGCAGCGCTACGAGTGGAACTTGAAGAGGCAGCGACACCAGCGTCAGTGGACCAATCGTGCGGACGTAGGCGAAGATCGACGCCGACTTTCGAACGACCAGAACGAGCGTGTTGATTAGGCCGTCGCTGCCGACGTAGATCGCTGCCGCCAGAAAGCTCGCCAGCAGAATCGAATTGAAAGACGTTTCGTTTGGCGGAACGGCCGTGGCAGCGATTCCGGCCATGCATGCAGTGAGAGCGCGAGCCGGCGTGTAGACGACCCACCTTAGGTACGGCGGTCGCAAATCGAGGAAGTTCGCGGCGGCGCCGACAACTGCTGCAGCTAGCGGGCCAAACGCCACAGCGGCGAACACGATCGGCAAAAACGAGATCGACATCTCGATGTTCTTGGTGACACGGATGCCCTGACGCTCGGCCACCCCCGCAACGAGCGCGAGAGCGCCAAGGACCCACCAGTCGGGCAACCCGTAGCCCGCAGCCACGGCGGCCCACATCCAAACTCCAGCGGTGGCGGCAAACCCTCCTGCGAGCGCAAGAACTCCCCGGTTTGCGCCAAGTTTCGCCAGGGTTTGCGCCGAAAACCCCTTGAAACCAAGGATCGGGAAGTTTACGCTCTCCGTGCCGTCAGTCCCCAACCGGAGGTCACCATGACCTTTCTGCGTTTCCGTGCCATTACGCTGCTCAGCGCCCTGTCCGCGTTGGCAGCAGTGGCTGGCAATAGCGGCAAGTCCTGGTAAAGCCGACGTAGCTTCTGTTTTCCACATACGTAGGTCATCCCTCTGTTGAGGGATTTCCACAGATTGGGGAAAACAGGGGGAGAACGCTTAAGAATCGCCCGGCCACCCCACCCGCAGGGGGTGGTCGGCTGCGTCCGAGTGCCTAGGCGATGATGCCGCGGCGGAAGCCGACGGCGACCGCGTGGGCGCGCGAGCGGGCCTGGAGCTTCGCGAGGAGATGCCGGACGTGGCTCTTGACCGTCTCCTCGGAGAGGAAGAGCCGCTGGCCGATCTCGCGGTTCACGAGGCCGTCCGAGATCAGTTGAAGCACCTCGATCTCCCGCATCGTCGGCTCCTGCTCGAGCTCGCGAAGCGGGGCGCTGAACGGGATGACCTCGGCCTGCGTGCCGTTCTTGCGCCGCGAGGCCAGCTCGTCGAACCGGCGCGTGTGGTCCGCGTACCGGCTCAGGATTTCCCTGCGTTCAGCAGCGTCCATTGCCCCCCACGTATCGGTCGGCCTATGCCGCCGCTTTAGAGGGAGCTACCCCGAATGAGGGGTATCAGCGGAGACCGGGTGGGACTCCTTGCCTGCCGGCTCCGTGGGCGTGCGCGTCTTCGGGCGCCGATTCGGGGCTCTCCGCCGCGATCGAGGCGCTCAGGGCCTCCTCCCGGGAAACGTTCAGCGGGTGGTGGCAGGCCGCCAGGTGGCCCTCGTAGTCGACCAGCGGCGGCTCGACCTCGCGGCAGACCTCGGTCGCGTAGCGGCAGCGTGGGTGGAACCGGCAGCCCGGCGGCGGGTTGATCGGGGACGGGACGTCGCCGGTCAGGACGATCCGCTCGCGCCGCTCGGCGAGATCGGGGTCCGGGATCGGCACGGCCGAGAGGAGCGCCTCCGTGTAGGGCATGATCGGCCGCTGGTAGAGCTCCTCCCCCGGCGAGAGCTCCGACGATCTTCCCGAGGTACATCACGGCGATCCGGTCGGAGACGTGCCGCACGACGCCGAGGTCGTGGGCGATGAAGATGTAGGTCAGGTCGAACTCCGTCCTGGAGGTCGTCGAGCAGGTTCAGGATCTGCGACTGGATCGAGACGTCGAGCGCCGAGACCGGCTCGTCGGCGACGATCAGCTTCGGCTGCAGCGCGAGCGCCCGCGCGACCCCGATGCGCTGCCGCTGCCCGCCCGAGAACTCGTGCGGGAACCGGTTGTAGTGCTCGGGCGAGAGCCCGACGATCTCGAGCAGCTCCTGGACCGGCGCCTTCCGCTCGGCCTTCGTCGCCGATCTTGTGGATCTTCAGCGGGTCGCCGATGATCGAGCCGACGCGCTTGCGGGGGTTCAGCGACGCGTACGGGTCCTGGAAGATCATCTGCATCTCGCGACGCAGCGGCCGGAGCGCGCGTCCCGTGCGATGCGTGATGTCCTCGCCCTCGAAGAGGATCTGGCCCTCGGTCGGCTCGAGCAGGCGGACGATCGTCGCGCCCGAGCGTCGACTTGCCGCAGCCCGACTCGCCGACCAGGCCGAGCGTCTCGCCGCGCCGGACCGCGAACGAGACGTCGTCGACGGCGTGCACGCGCGCGACCTCGCGCTGGAGGATCCCCTTCTTGATCGGGAAGTACTTCTTGAGGTGCCTGACCTCGACGAGCGGCGTCTCGGTCGAGCTCACGCCGCCTGCGTCTCCCCGGCGATCGTCGCCTCGCGGACCGATCGCGCTTGACCTCGACCGGGAGCCAGCAGCGGTCGAGATGGCCGGGATCCTCGACGCGGTTCTCGAGCAGCGGCTCCTCCCAGCACTGCTCGAACGCGTGCGGGCAGCGCGGCCGGAACTTGCAGCCCTGCGGGAGGTTGATCAGCGACGGGGGCGTGCCTTCGATCGAGTGGAGCCGCTCGGGCTTCGGCCGGTCGAGCCGCGGGATCGACCCGAGCAGCCCCCACGTGTACGGGTGCTGCGGGTCGTAGAAGAGCTGGCGCTTCGTCCCGGCCTCGACGACGCGGCCGGCGTACATGACCATGATCTCGTCGGCGATCTCCGCGACCACACCGAGGTCGTGGGTGATGAGGATGACCGCCGAGTTGAACTCGTCCTTCAGGCGGTCGATCAGCTCGATGATCTGCGCCTGGATCGTCACGTCGAGCGCCGTCGTCGGCTCGTCGGCGATCAGGACGTCCGGGTTGCACGCGAGCGCCATCGCGATCATCGCGCGCTGACGCATCCCGCCCGAGAACTGGTGCGGAAAGTCGTCGACGCGCGACTCCGGGTTCGGGATCCCGACGGCGCGCAGCAGCTCGACCGCGCGAGACCGCATGGTGCCCTTGTCCATCCCCGGATTGTGTGCCTTGATCGTCTCGGACGATCTGGTCGCCGACCCGGTAGACCGGGTTCAGCGACGTCATCGGGTCCTGGAAGATCATCGCGATCTCGTTGCCGCGGATCGACTGCAGCTCGTCCTCGCTGATCGCGATCAGGTCGCGGCCCTTGTACTGGACCTCGCCCTCGAAGCGCGCGTTCGACGCCGCGGGTCAGGCCGAGCATCGTCATCGAGGTCACGCTCTTGCCCGAGCCGGACTCGCCGACGATGCCGAGCACCTTGCCGCGGTCGAGCGTGAAGTCGACGCCGTCGACGGCCTGGACGATCGCCGTCCTCGGTCGCGAAGCCGACCTTGCAGTCCCGTTGACCTCGAGCAGCCGTTCGGCCACTAGCTCAGGTCGAATCCTGGGATCGAGGAAGGCGTAGACGAAGTCGACGATCGCGTTGAAGAAGACGATGAAGAACGCGCCGAGGAGCGTCACAGCCATGATCGGCGGGAGGTCGAGCGAGCGCACCGACTGCGCGGCGTACTGGCCGACGCCGTGGAGGTCGAACACGGTCTCGGTGAGGATGGCGCCGCCGCCGATCACTGCCGCGAAGTCGAGCGCCGAAGAGCGTGACGATCGGGATCATCGAGTTGCGGAGCACGTGCTTGAGCATGAACGCGCCGCGGGCTCAGGCCCTTCGCCTCGCGGTCCGCACGTAGTCCTCGTTGATCGTGTCGAGGATGTTCGAGCGCAGCACGCGGCCGTAGAACCCGATGAAGAGCACGGCGAGCACGAACCACGGCAGGATCATGTGGTAGAGCCACTCGGCAGGGTTGTCGGTCAGCGGAACGTAGCCGCCGTCCGGGAAGATCCCCGCGTTCTCGGGGCCGAGGTAGTAGCGCGCGAGGATGCCGAGCCAGAACACCGGCATCGAGATGCCGATGAGGGCGAGGATCGTGATCCCTCGGTCCGACCACCTCCCCGCGGTGACCGCCGAGATCACCCCCACGAGGACGCCGAAGAAGAGCCAGATGATGCCGGCGCCGACCGCCAGGGAGATCGTCGCCGGCAGGCCGCGCTTGATCTCCTGGAGCACGTCCTGCTGCGTCGTGTACGAGATCGAGATCGGCCGTGAACGACCTTCTGCATCATCTTCCCGTACTGCACGTAGAACGGCTGGTCGAAGCCCCACGTCTCGCGGATGTTCGCGATGTTCTCGGTCGGTCGCGTTCTTGCCGGCCATCCGCGTCGCGGGGTCGCCGCCGGGGATGACGATGAAGATCGCGAAGATGATGAAGCTCACGCACGATCAGCACGATCACCGCGCCGATCAGGCTCGTCTGACGATGAATGCGACCATGGCTCAGTGCTCGATCTTCACCTTCGCGCGTGGGTCGAGCGCGTCGCGGAGACCGTCGCCGAAGATGTTCAGGGCGACGACGGTCAGCACGATCGCGGCGCCGGGCACGATCGTCAGCCACGGCGCCGTCCGATCCGCTCCTGGCCTTCGGCGATGAGCGTCCCCCACGAGGGGTTCGGCGGCTGCACGCCGGCGCCGAGGAACGAGAGCGCCGCCTCGACGAGGATGTTGTTGGCGATGATCAGCGTGAAGAACACGAGGATGGTCGACAGCGATGTTCGGCAGCAGCTCGCCGAGCATGACGCGGAACGGGCCCGAGCCCTGCGCGATCGACGCCTCGATGAACTCCTTCTCGCGCAGCGACAGGATCTGGCCGCGGAGCGGACGTGCCGATGTAGGCGACGAGGATGACCGAGATGATCAGGATCGGAATCCAGAGGCTTCCCGACTCGATGTTGATCGGCCCAGTGGTGGAAGCCGTTGATCGACAGCGCGGCGCCGAGCGCGATCCCGAGCAGGATCACGGGAAGCGCTGCGATGAGATCGAACCCGCGCGTGATCCCCCAGTCCGACCACCCGCCGAAGTAGCCGGCGATCAGCGCGAGCACGGTCGCGAAGCAGCGTGCAGATCAGCGCCGAGGAGATGCCGATCAAAAGCGAGTTGCGGCCGCCGTAGAGCAGCGCGCACCGCGACGTCGCGGCCGAGCGTGTCGGCGCCGAGGACGTACTTGCCGTCCGCCTTCCAGAGACTGTGGCCCGAGCACGGTGACGGGCTTGATCTTCAGCTCGCCGGTCTCCGGAGTCCTGGACCGTGCCGCCGGCGGAGACGACGTCGACCTGCTCACCGTTGACCGTGACCTTGTCGGTCAGGTGCGTGTTGTTCGGGCCGGTGCCGGCGACGTGCTCCGCGTACCACGGCGCCAGCGGCGCAGGCGACGACGATGACGAAGAAGACGACCAGCGAGCCGAGCGCGACGTAGTTGCGCCGCAGCCGGCGCCAGGCGAGCGTACCACGGGCTCCGGCCCTCGATCGGCCCCTGCTCGCGCCGCCGCGAGCTCTGCGGCGGTGTCGAGGGTGAAGTCCGTGGCCTGCTGAGTCATTTGGGGATCCGAGGGCGCCTCGTCGGCGCCCTCGAATCCGATTTCCCTCCTACTCGACTCCGTGAACTACTTCTTGCAGGACGTTGCGTAGATGTACTGGTACAGCACGTGGCTCACGTAGCAGTTCGAGAGGTCCATCTGCGGCGTGAAGAAGTCCGTGAACTGCCGGTTCACGACCGGTGCCCACAGCGCGTTGTCCGCCGACCATCTTGTCGACCTGCGCCCACTCCGCGTTGACCTGGTCGTTGATCTCGGGCTCCTTCTTGAGCTCCTCGATCTTCGTCGTTGATCGCCTTCACGTTGGCGTTCGAGTAGTTGTTGTTGTGCTCCTCGGTGATGCGGTTGCCGTTCAGGAGCGTGTCGAACCAGTTCAGCGGATGCGGGTAGTCCTGGAACCAGTTCGCGATTCCGGTCTGCGCCTTCGTCCGCTGGTTGCCGATCGTCGTGAAGTACACCGACGGATCGATGATCTTCAGCTTCGCCTTGAAGCCGATCTGGTTCAGGACGTCCGCCAGGTACGCGCGCCGGCTTCTGGAGCGTCTCGCGAGAGTTGCCCCAGACGGTGACCGGCATGCCCGCGTAGCCGGACGCCTGCACGAGCGCCTTCGCCTTGGCGAGGTCGTGCGTGTACGTCGTGATCTTCTTGTACTGCGGGTACGTCGGCGGAAGCACGTTCTGCGTCGGTGCCGCGAGACCGCCGTACAGCCGGACGACCGCGTCGCGGTCGACCGCGTAGTTCACGGCCTGCCGCACCTCCAGCTTGTCGAACGGCTTCAGCCGCGTGTTCATGAAGTAGTAGTACGTGTTCGCCGGCGTGTAGAGCTTCAGCTGGTCCGCGTACTGGTTCTGGACCTCGCCGAGCCGGTCGACCGGGATCGGGTGGAAGTCGTAGTCGTTCTTCCCGTCGATGACCGACTGCAGCGCCGCCGAGTCCTCCTCGATGACGTTGAAGGTCATCTTGTCCGGGTTCCCGTCCGGGATGCTCGTCGATCGCCTTCCACTTCGGGTTCCGGACGAGCGTGACGGTCCGGTTCGGCGTGTAGTTCTGGATCATGTACGGGCCGTTGGCCGGGATTCCCGCGGTCGACTGATCCTTTGCCGGGGTGTTCGGCGGAACGAACGACGCGAACATCGTCGCAAGGATGTGCATGAAGTCGCCCTGCGGCGCCGTCAGCTTGATCTCCACCGTGCCGGCGGCGTCGTCGGTGATGATCCCCGCGATGTCGCCCTTCTTGGTCTTCGCGAACTGCTCAGCGCCCTGGATGCCGGTGAAGAAGCCGACGCCCGGCGAGTCGATCAGGTAGAGGCGCTTGATCGTGCTCTTGAAGTCGCGACGCCTTGATCGGCGTGCCGTCCGAGTACGTCGAGGCCGTCCTTCAGCGTGAACTTGTAGTCCATTCCGTCGGACGAGATCTCGGGAAGATCCTTGGCCAGCGCCGGGATGATCGTGGCGCCGTCGGGACCGTTGACGAGCTTGTACGTGACGAGGCCAAGGTGGACGGGAAGCATGATCGACCAGCCCTGGACCGTGTACGACAGGCCCGGGTCGAGGTAGTCGATGCCGTTGTCGAAGGCGACCTTGAACTCGGGGAACGTCTTCTGGGTCGTTCCTCCGCTCGCCTCTGTCGTAGCCACTGGACTCGTCGTCGCCACCGCCACATGCGGCGAGGGCGAACGTGAGAGCGGCCAACAGAGCGAACACTCCTGCGAACCGCCTCCACTTGCTCAACTGCATCCGTACCCCCATTCGTCGCTGACACGCCGCCAGGCGGGGCGCATGGCGGGCTCGATCCTAATAGACGAAAGAGTTCCCAATCGGTTGTTGCGGACGGGTTAATCGCCAAACACGTTTAGGTGGGCGGCGGCTCAGGTATCTGCTCGGGAAGCGGCGCTCCGAGAACCGGCTCCACGAACACCGGTTCCACCTCGTGCGGCCGGATCTGGCCCGCTTCGATCGCCTCCGCGTAGTGGCACGCGACGGTGTGTCCAGAGGACAACTCCCGGAGCGGGGGCGCGTCGTCGCGGCAGCGGGTCGGCTGGACGAACGGGCACCTGGTGTGGAAGCGGCAGGCCTGCGGCGGGTTCGCCGGGGACGGGAGGTCGCCCGGGAGCAGAATCGGCTCCCGCTCGCGCTCGACGCGCGGGTCGGGGATGGGAACCGCGGAGAGCAATGCGATGGTGTACGGATGCAGCGGCCGCCGGTAGAGCTCTCCGGCCGGCGAGACCTCGACGATCATGCCGAGGTACATGACCGCGATCCGGTCCGAGATGTGCCGGACGACCGCGAGGTCGTGCGCGATGAAGAGATACGTGAGGTCGAACTCGTCCTGGAGCGCCTCGAGGAGGTTCAGGATCTGCGCCTGGATCGAGACGTCGAGCGCGGAGACCGGCTCGTCGGCGACGATCAGGTCCGGGTTGAGCGCGAGCGCGCGCGCGACGCCGATGCGCTGACGCTGTCCGCCCGAGAACTCGTGCGGATACCGCGACGCGGCGTCGGCCGGCAGCCCGACGATGCCGAGCAGCTCGCGCACGCGCGCGTCGCCCTCGCTTCGGCCTGCGAGGCCGTGCGTGCGCATCGGCTCGCCGATGATGCGTCCGACCGAGTGGCGCGGGTTGAGCGACGCGTACGGATCCTGGAAGACCATCTGCATGCGACGACGCAGCGGACGAAGCCGCTTCTCGGCGAGGTGCGTGATGTCCTGGCCGTCGAACACGATCCGGCCCTCGACCGGTTCGTACAGGCGAAGGATCGCGCGGCCCACCGTCGACTTGCCGCAGCCCGACTCGCCCACGAGGCCGAGCGTCTCGCCGCGGCGGATCTCGAACGAGACGCCGTCGACCGCCCGAATGTCGCCGACGTGACGGTCGAGCACGAGCCCGCTCTTGATCGGGAACCAGACCTTGAGATCCTCGACCGAGAGGAGCGCGCCGTTCGAGCTCAAGCAGTCACCGCACGCTCGCGCGTCCACTCGTCCGCCGGCACCGGGTTGAAGCACGCGACGAAGTGGCCCGGCTCGGTCTCGTCGAGCGTCGGCACCTCGTTGCGGGACAGCTCGACCTCGAAGCGGCAGCGCGGCTGGAACGGGCACGCGTTCGGCGGGCTCAGCATGTCGCGTGGTGCGCCGGCGATCGGCTTCAGCTTCGCCTTGCGCGGCGCGTCGAGGCGCGGGATCGACTCGAGCAGCCCGAGCGTGTAGGGATGACGCGGCGAGTCGAACAGCTGGTCGGCGCTCCCGGTCTCCATGAACATGCCGGCGTACATCACGTTCACGCGCTCGCACATGCCGGCGACGACGCCGAGATCGTGCGTGATCATGATCAGCGCAGTCTCCTCGTCGCGGACGAGCTCCCGGAGGAGATCGAGGATCTGCGCCTGGATCGTCACGTCGAGCGCGGTCGTCGGCTCATCGGCGATCAGGAGCTTCGGCTCGCATGCGAGCGCGATTGCGATCATCGCGCGCTGGCGCATCCCGCCGGAGAACTGATGCGGATAGTCGCTCAGGCGCGATTTGGCGCCGGGGATGCCGACGCGGTCGAGCAGCTCGGCGGCCCGCTTGTCCGCGTCCTTCCTCGACAACCCAAAATGCGTCTGGATCGCCTCCCGGATCTGCTTCCCGATCGTCAGTACCGGGTTGAGCGACGTCATCGGGTCCTGGAAGATGATCCCGATCTCGCGACCGCGCACCGAGCGGCAGCTCGGCGTCCGAGAGCTGCACCAGGTCGCGGCCGCCGAAGAGCGCGCTGCCGCCGGCGATGCGCCCGGCGCGAGGCAGGATCCCGAGCAGGGCCAGCGAGGTCACGCTCTTCCCACAGCCCGACTCGCCGACGATGCCGAGCGTCTCCCCCGGCGCGATGTCGAACGAGATGCCGTTGACGGCGTGGATCGTGCCGCGCCGCGTCCAGAACTCCACACGCAGGTCGCGGACGCTGAGGAGCTGCTCAGGCACGCCCGCGGAGTTTCGGATCGAGTGCTTCGCGAAGACCGTCGCCGATGAGGTTGAAGCCGAGCACCGAGACCACGATCGCGAGGCACGGGATGATCGCGAGGTACGGCGCCGCCGCGAGATACTCGTTCGAGTCGGTCAGCATCGTCCCCCACTCCGGCGTCGACGGATCCTGCGGGCCGAGACCCAGGAACCCGAGGCCCGCGACGTCGATGATCGCCGTCGCCATCGCGAGCGTGCCCGCGACGATCACCGGCGACATCGAGTTCGGGAGGATGTGCGAGAAGAGGATCTTGCGGCGCGCGACGCCCACAGAGCGAGCGGCGAGAACGTAGTCGTTCTCGCGCTGTGCGAGCACCGACCCGCGGAGCAGGCGCGCGAAGATCGGGATGTTCACCACGCCGACCGCGATCATCACCTGCCAGAGGCCTGGGCCGAGCATCGCGACGATCGCGATCGCGAAGAGCAATCCCGGGATCGCGAGCATGACGTCCATGCACCGCATCACGATCGAGTCCGGCCACCGTCCGACGAACCCTGCGAACGACCCGAGCAGCAGCCCGATCGAGAGGCCGATCGTCACCGAGACGACCCCGATCAGCAGCGAGTAGCGCGCGCCGTAGACGATCCGGCTGAAGACGTCGCGGCCCTGGATGTCGAGGCCGAGCCAGTGGTCGCGGCTCGGAGGCTGCGGCTGGAGGATCCCGTTGACGAGGAAGGTGTCCTTCGCCGGATCGTGCGGTGCGATCAAGGGCGCGCCGAGCGCACAGATCACGAAGACCGAGACCAGAACTGCTCCCACGATCGCGCCGGGGTTGTGGCGGAGGCGGTACCACGCCTCGTACCAGAGCCCGCCGCTCGGCTGCTGGAGCTGGATCTCGACCGCTTCGAGCTCGGCGACGCTCATGAATATCTGATCCTCGGGTTGATCACCGCGTACAGGACGTCCACGACGAGGTTGACGAAGACGAAGACCATGGCGAGGAAGAGGATGCCGCCCTGCAGGACCGGGTAGTCGCGGTTGAAGATCGCGTCGCGTAGCCACGACCCGACTCCCGGGTACGCGAAGACAGTCTCGGTCAGGATCGCCCCGGACAGCAGGAATCCCATCTGGAGGCCGATCACCGTCGTCACCGGCAGGAGCGCGTTTCGCAGCACGTGCCGGCGGTCGACGATTCGCGGCGCCATGCCCTTCGCCCGCGCCGTGCGCACGTAGTCCTCGTTCTGCACGTCGAGGACGGAGGCGCGGGTGATCCGCGCGATGATCGCGAGCGGGATCGACCCGAGCGCGATCGCCGGGAGGATCAGGTGCTTGATCACGTCCCAGAGCGTCTCCCAGTCGCGGGTGATGATCGCGTCGAGGACGTAGAAGTTCGTCGGATGCTCCGCGTCGAAATTCAGGAGGTCGATACGGCCGACGCTCGGCAGCCACCCGAGCCGCACCGCAAAGATGTACTTCAGGAGGATCGCCAGCACGAAGATCGGGACCGAGATCCCGATCAGGGACATGAAGAGGCTCCCGTGGTCGACCGGGCCTCCATACCGCTTCGCCGCGATGAAGCCGAGTGGGATGCCGAGCCCGACGGCGAAGATCATCGCCGCGAGTGCGAGCTCCACCGTTGCAGGGAAGCGCTGGCCGATCTCGTCGGTCACCTGGCGGTGCGTCGCCACGCTGACCCCGAGGTCGCGGTCGCGGAAGATCGTCTGCATGTAGTCGACGTACTGGCGCCAGATCGGCTGGTCGAGCCCGTAGCGCTCCTTGTACGCCTCGACGAGCTCGGGCGTCGCGCGCTCGCCGAGGAGCGACTCCGCCGGGCTGCCAGGAAGCGCCCGGACCCAGAAGAAGAGCAGAACGGAGACGCCGAAGAGGATCGGGATCATGAGCAGCAGCCGCCGGACGATGAAGCGGGCCATTTCGTCCGGCGGCTGCTAGCTCACGTTCCTACTGCCCGCCCAGGAAGACGGTCTTGAACAGGTCGGTGCCGATCGGGCTCGTGAAGTAGCCCCGCACCCGCTTCTGCATGCCGAGTGCCGGAACCGAGTGGGCGTACGGAACGCCCGGGACCTGCTGTGCGATCAGGCGGTTCGCCTGCTTGTAGATCGCAGCGCGCTTCGCCTGGTTCGTCTCCTGCTCACCGCGGTCGAGCAGCTTGTCGAGCGCGGCGTTCCGCTCGCCGAACTGCGGGTTGAAGCCCTGGAAGAACACGCCCAGGAAGTTGTCCGCGTCGGCGTAGTCACCCGTCCAGCCGATCAGGAACAGGTGGCCGGCGGTGCCGTCGTTCACGTGCTTCACGTAGTCGGGACGCCACGGCATGCTGGTCGTCTCGACCTCGAAGCCGGACTGCTCGAGGCTCGCCTTGAACGCCTCGAAGTTCGCCTTCGGGTCCGGCATGTACGGACGCGAGACGCCCGTCGGGTACCAGAAGGAGATCTTGCAGGGCGGTCCGCAACCCGCGGCCCGGAGCAGGTCCTTCGAGCGCTGCGGGCTGTACGCGTACTTCGTCACGTTCTTCTCGTAACCCGGCAGGCTCGGCGGCATGAACTCGTGCGCCACCTGCGCACGGCCCGCGTAGAACGAGCGGACGACCAGCGCCCGGTTCAGGCCGTAGGCGACTGCACGGCGGACGCGCACGTCGTTCATCGGCGGCTTCGCCGAGTTGATCCCGACGTACGCGACGTTGAACGACGGCCTGTTGAGGACCTTCAGGTTCGAGTTGTTCCGGACCGAGGCGACGAGCTGCGGCGCGAGCAGGTCCATGCCTTGGACCTCACCGGTCTGAAGCGCCTGCACCCGTGCGGTGTTGTCGCCGATCGGGCGGATGATGATCCGTGCCAGCCGGGCCTTCCGGCCCCAGTAGCTCGGGTTCCGCACGAGGACGACCGATTCGCCGACGCGCCAGCTCTGGAGCCGGTACGGGCCGGTGCCCGTGGGATGGCTGAACGCGTACTGACCCGTCGGGTAGAACGCCCCGTTTCGGATCGTGCCCTGGTTGGCGCCCCAGCGCGCCATCGCGGTCGGGCTCTGGATCGAGAACGCCGAGAGCACGAGCGACGCGAGGAACGGACCGTTGCGGCGCGCCAGCTTGACGACTGCCGTGGTCGCATTCTTCGCGCGGCAGCTCTGGTACAGCGGCTTGCCGAGCGTCGAGTTCTCGTTCTTGCGGAAGCCGCCGAAGACCGTCTGGTAGTAGTACGTCGCAGACGCGTCCTGGAACGGACCGCTGAAGTTGTACCAGCGGTTGAAGTTCGTGCACACGGCGGCCGCGTTGAACGGCGTACCGTCGTGGAACTTCACTCCGCTGCGGAGGTTGAACGTGTAGGTCCGTCCGTCCTTGGCGACGCTCCAACTTCTCGCGAGCGACGGACTGATCTTCGTCGTGCCGGGGACGAAGTCCACCAGGCTCTCGAAGATCTGCTTCGTGACCCGGAACGACTCGCCGTCGGAGACGAGCGCCGGATCGAGATACGTGGGATCGCTCGCGCCGGCGTAGATCAGGGTGTCACCGGACGTCGCCGTGGGCGACGCCTCCGATCTCGACCCGGCCGTCGCGGCTCCCGCAACGAGCAAGCAGGTCACCACCGCACCCGCCATGCTCAGGAGCTTCGAATTGCCCCTCAAACTGCCACCACCTCTCGTGTCGCTGCTGCCTGCGAAGCAGTATTCAGCAGGTAAGACGGGTTGGCAAACGAATTGTTAAGGGGCGGCCGAAGCCGCCCCTCGTCAACGACGAACTCAGTTCTCGCGATTACGCCGCGGAGGCCACGGAGATCAGATCGCGCAGCGCGCCGAGACGCGCCAGCGCCTGACCTTCGAGCTGCCGGACGCGCTCGCGCGTCAGGTCGAGCTCGTGACCGATCGCCTCGAGCGTCCATGGCTCGCCCTCGAAGCCGAAGCGCAGCTCGAGGATGCGCCGCTCGCGCTCCGGCAGCGCGTCGAGTGCCTTGCGCACGCCCTGGCGGCGGAGCGACTCCTCCGCCTCGTCGAACGGATCGGGTGCCTCGCGGTCGGCGAAGAGATCGCCGAGCTCGCCCTCGTCGTCCGCGCCGACGGTCTGGTTGAGCGAGACCGACGCCGACGCGGCGCCGAGCGCCTCGTCGACGTGCTGGATCGGGAGGCCGGTCGCCTCCGCGAGCTCCTCCTTCGTCGCCTCGCGGCCGAGCTCGACCTCGAGCCGGCGTGCGGCGCGCGACAGCTTCTGCTGCCGCTCGACGACGTGGACGGGCACGCGGATGGTGCGAGCGTGATTCGCGACGGCGCGCTGGACCGACTGGCGGATCCACCACGTCGCGTAGGTCGAGAACTTGAACCCGCGCCGCCAGTCGAACTTCTCGACTGCGCGGTTCAGGCCCAGGGTTCCCTCCTGGATGAGGTCGAGGAACGGCACGCCGAGGCCGCGATAGCCCTTGGCGATCGAGACGACGAGCCGGAGGTTCGATTCGATCATGTGGCGCTTCGCGACCGGATCGCCCCGCTCGATGCGCTTCGCGAGAGCGACCTCGTCGGCTGCGGTGAGCAGCTTGTGCTTGCCGACGTCGGCCAGGAAGAGCTGAAGGCTGTCCGCAGAGCCCGAGAGCGGCTGATGCTCGAGGTTGAGGCGGGTGTTGACCTTCTCCGCCTCCTTCTCATCGGTCGCAGCGGCACGGATCTCGAAGCCGATCGACTCGAGCTCGTGGCGCAGCTGCTCGAGGTCCTCCTCGTTCAGCTCCTGCTCCTGCGCCATCGTCTCGAGCGAGGTCGACTCGATGAAGCCCTGCTCCTCCGAGGCCTCCACGATCGCCTTGACGTGCTCCGACTCCAGAAGTTCCTGCAACTGATTCTGCGTCAAAGTAAGTAAGTCTTCCTTTCGCGCTTGCCAGTGGGCATGCGTTCGCACACGCCCCTTTCGCACTCTAGGAGGTCTCTCCTGTCGCTGCTAGAGGGTCTGAACGAATCGCAACCGAATTCCAACAATGCTGGTCTCAACCAGGGAAACGCCGCCCGCGCCCAGCGCATTCCAGGGCGCGCGAAACCCCTCCCTGCTCATACAGACGCCGGAACCGCTCGAAAGTTTCCTTATGCCCTCGTCCGGCGTCTGCCCCGCTGCGCCGGCCCTCGGGCGCGGCGTTCGGCGAGCAGCTCGAGCGCCCGTTCGAGCGTGATCGATTCGACCTCGTCGCCGGCCCGGAGGCTCGCGTTCGTCTCGCCGTCGGTGACGTACGGGCCGAAGCGGCCGTTCCGGATCACGATCTTCTTCTCGTTCGACGGATCGACCCCGAGCTCCCGGAGCGGGCCGGCCGCGGCGCCCCGGCGGCGGCGCTCCTTCGGCTTGCGGAGGAGCTCGAGCGCCTGCTCGAGCGTGACCGTGAAGAGCTGCTCCTCGTTCTCGAGCGAGCGGGTCTCCGCTCCCTTCTTCACGTACGGGCCGAAGCGCCCGTTGAGCGCCTCGACGTCCTCGCCGTCGGTCGGGTCGGGGCCGAGCGTCCGCGGGATGGAGAGCAGCTGGACGGCCTGGTCGAGCGTGACCGTGTCGAGCGACATCGACTTGAACAGCGACGCCGTCTTCGGCTTCGACTTGTCGTCCTCGGGCAGCACCTCGGTCACGTACGGGCCGAAGCGGCCGGTCTTCGCGACGATCTGCCGACCCGTTTCCGGGTGCACGCCGAGCTCGCGGTCGCCCGAGGGCTGCGCGAGGAGCTCCTTCGCCTTCTCGAGCGTGAGCTCGTCCGGCGCGAGGTCGAGCGGCACGCTGGCGCGCTCCTCTCCCCGCTCGACGTACGGGCCGTAGCGGCCGACCCGGAGCGCGATGTCCTCGCCGA
This sequence comes from uncultured Actinomycetes bacterium, assembly GCA_963791205.1. Lineage (GTDB taxonomy): Bacteria > Actinomycetota > Thermoleophilia > Gaiellales > Gaiellaceae > JACCTU01. The sequence continues at coordinate 101,029 of CAWBRK010000011.1, read as the reverse complement.
TCGGGAACGTGTTGACCGCGCGCGCGTCGATCTCGCCGAGCGCCGTCACGAGCTCCTTCAGCCCGGTCACCTGGTCGCTTCCGTCGCCGTCGCCGAAGTAGAAGCGCCGAAGCCACTCGACGCGGCCCTCGTCGCCCGCCGCGATGCGGTCGAGGTCGTCCTCCATCCGCGCGGTGAACTCGTAGTCGACGAGGCGGCCGAAGTGCTTCTCGAGCAGATCGACGACCGAGAACGCCAGAAACGCCGGGACGAGCGCGGTGCCGCGCTTGAAGACGTAACCGCGGTCGAGGATCGTGCCCATGATCGCCGCGTACGTCGACGGGCGGCCGATGCCGCGCTCCTCGAGCGCGCGCACGAGCGTCGCCTCGGTGTAGCGCGGCGGCGGGGACGTCGCGTGCCCTTGCGCCGTCAGCTCCTTCGTCTCGAGGCCCTGGCCGTTCTCGAGGTTCGGCAGCGGGCGGTTCTCCTCGTCGTCCTCGTCGTCCTTACCGACCTCGTACGCCGCGAGGAAGCCGGGGAACGTGATCACCGTGCCGGACGCGCCGAGCTCGACGTCCTCGCCGGACGACGACGTGGCGGCGATGCGGAGCGACACGGTCTGCCCGCGCGCGTCGGCCATCTGCGAGGCGATCGTGCGCTTCCAGATGAGCTCGTAGAGCGCGAGCTCGTCGCGGTTGAGCTCGCCGCGCACCTCGGTCGGAGTGCGGAAGCGGTCACCGGCGGGACGAATCGCCTCGTGCGCCTCCTGCGCGTTCTTGACCGCGCGCTGGTATGTCCGCGGCTTCGGCGGGACGTAGTCGGCGCCGTAGAGCTCGGTCACCTGCCGGCGCGCCGCCGTCACGGCCGCTTCGGAGAGCGACGTCGAGTCGGTGCGCATGTAGGTGATGTGGCCGTTCTCGTACAGGCGCTGCGCGACGCGCATGGTCGTCTGCGACGAGTAGCGCAGCTTGCGGCTCGCCTCCTGCTGCAGCGTCGCTGTGCGGAACGGCGCGGTCGGTCGGCGCGTGTACGGCTTCTCGTCCTTGCTGCGGACGCTGAACGTCGACTCGCCGAGGCGCTCGACGAGCCCGCGTGCGGCGTTCTCGTCGAGGTGGACGATCTTGTCGTTCTTGAGCTTTCCGTCCGAGCCGAAGTCGGAGCCTCGCGCGACGCGCTTCCCGTCGAGCGCGACGAGCCGGGCCGTGAACGAGCCGGGGTCGAAGATCCCCTCGAGGTCCCAGTACGAGACGTCGACGAACGCGATGCGGTCGCGCTCCCGCTCGACGACGAGCCGCGTGGCGACCGACTGCACGCGGCCGGCGGAGAGGCCCTGCGTCACCTTCTTCCAGAGGACCGGCGAGACCTCGAAGCCGTAGAGGCGGTCGAGGATCCGGCGCGTCTCCTGAGCGTCGACGAGGCGGTCGTCGATGTCGCGCGTGTGCTCGAGCGAGCGCTCGATCGCGTCCCGCGTGATCTCGTGGAAGACCATGCGGTGGACCGGGACCTTCGGTTTCAGCACCTCCTTGAGGTGCCACGCGATCGCCTCGCCCTCGCGGTCCTCGTCCGTCGCGAGCAGGAGCTCGTCGGCCTGCTTGAGCTGCTTCTTCAGGTCGTCGACGGTCTTCTTCTTGTCCTTGTCGACGAGGTAGAGCGGCTCGAAGTCGTCCTCGATCGCGACGCCCATCGTCCCGTACTTCTCGCGCTTCTCCTTCGGCACCTCGGAGGCGCGGCTCGGGAGGTCGCGGATGTGGCCGACGCTCGACGAGACGGTGAAGCCGTCTCCGAGGTAGCCGGAGATCGTCCGCGCCTTGGCGGGAGATTCGACGATGACGAGGCGGTTTCCGCCGCTTTTCTCCGTGGTCGCCACGCGGTCCACCTTAGCCCTAGTTGTCAAGACGGCAGAATTCGCCGCCGTGGCTCCGCAACCTTCGCCTTTCTACCGCGCCGTCGCCGCCGCGTCCCGGCCCGTCACGAACGTGCTCTTTCGGCCGAAGACCGTCGGGATCGAGAACGTGCCCCGCGAGGGTGGGTTCGTCTTGGCCGCGAACCACTTGTCCAACTTCGACCCGTGGGCGGTCGGGCTGCCGATCTTCCCGTGGCGGTTCCTGCGGTTCATGGGGAAGTCGGAGCTCTTCTGGTGGCCGCTCGGACCGATCATCACCGCCGGCGGCGTGTTCAAGGTGCGGCGCGGTCAGGCGGACAACCAGGCGATCGACACGGCGGTCGAGCTCGCGCGCGACGGTCACGCCGTGATGATGTTCCCCGAGGGCACGCGCAGGAAGAAAGGAATGGTGAAGAAGTTCCAGCCGCGCGCGCACAGCGGCGCCGCCCGCATCGCGCTCGCGGCAGATGTGCCGCTGATCCCGGCCGCGATCAAGGGAACGGACAACCTGCTCCGGCTCGGCCCGATTCGCGTCGCCTACGGCGAGCCCGTTCAGCTCGACGACCTGCGCGGGCAGGACCCGCGCGAGGCCGCGCACGAGGCGACCGAGCGGCTGATGGCAGAGATCGAGCGACTGGAGGCCACGCTGTGACGAAGCCGCTCCTCGCCGTCGACGGCGACTCGCTCGCGCACCGCGCGTACCACGCCCTGCCGAAGCAGATCCGCCGCGCCGAAGGCCGGCCGGCGAACATGATCGTCGGCTTCACGAACATGCTCGTCGGCCTCTGGGAGATCGTCGAGCCGCGCGCGACGTTCGTCGGATTCGACACGCTGACGACGCCGACGTACCGGCACGTCGCGTTCCCCGCGTACCAGTCCGGGCGCGAGTTCCCCGACGACCTGCTCGAGCAACTCGACCTGCTGCCGGAGCTCGTCGCGGCGCTCGGGTTCGCGCACGCGAAGGAGCCCGGCTACGAGGCCGACGACTTCCTCGGCGCAGCGGTCGCCTCGGAGGAGAAGAAGAAGAGGAGTGTGGTCGTCGCGACCTCCGACCGCGATCTCTTCCAGCTCGTGAGCGAACGCACGACGATCCTCCAGCCCGTGCGCGGGGTCAGCGAGCTCGCGTGGGTCGGACCGGCCGAGGTCCGCGAGCGATACGGCGTCGAGCCGAAGCAGGTGCCGGACTTCATCGCGCTCCGCGGCGACCCGTCCGACCGCCTGCCGGGCGCGAAGGGAGTCGGCGCGAAGACCGCCGCCTCCATCCTGGCCCAGTACGGCTCGCTCGAAGCGGCGCTCGAGGAGGGACGCTTTCCGGTGCAGGCGGAGGAGTTGCGGCTCTTCCGGCGAATCGCGACCGTGGACGCCTCTGCTCCTCTCCCTCCCCTCAGAGACCAGACGCCGAAATGGGCGGAGGCGTCCGCCATTACGGAGCAGTGGGGGCTGAAGGCGCTCTCTGAACGCCTCGCCGCGCGCGCCGCGTGAACGTCGTCTCGCACGCGGATCTTGCCCGCCTCCACCCGACGCTTCACCACCCGGAGTCCCCCGAGCGACTGCGCGTGCTGCTCGAGCGATTCGAGTGGACCGAAGCCGGGCCGGCGCGACAGGCCGACGTGCTTCGCTGCCACACGCGCGAGTACGTCGAGCAGGTCGAGCTGATCGACCACGAGACCTGGGTCGACGGCGACACGATGGCCAGCGAGACCTCGTACGAGGCGGCGCTGCTCGCGGCCGGGGCGTCGATCGCGGCCGTCGAGCAGGAGGCATTCGCGTTCGTCCGCCCGCCTGGCCACCACGCGCTTCCGCACCGCGCCATGGGCTTCTGCTTCTTCGACAACGTCGCGATCGCCGCGCGTTGGGCGCAGGCCGAGCTGGGGCTCGAGCGCGTCGCGATCCTCGACTGGGACGTGCACCACGGGAACGGCACCCAGGCGATCTTCTGGGACGACCCGACAGTGTTCTTCGTGTCCATCCACCAGTGGCCGTTCTATCCGGGCAGCGGCGGCCCCGACGAGCAGAGCGACACGACCGTGAACATCCCGCTCGGCTCCGGTTCTGGCGACGAGCAGTTCCTCCACGCGCTCGACCGGCTCGTCGAGCCGGCGCTCGCACGCTTCGACCCGGAGCTGCTGCTCGTCTCGGCGGGCTTCGACGCGCACGAGGACGATCCGCTCGCGTCCCTGCGCGTGACGGTGGACGGCTTCCGCGAGATCGCGGCGCGCTCGCGCAACCTCGCGCCGCGCGTCGCCGTGGTCCTCGAGGGCGGCTACAACCTCCGGACGCTGCCGGACCTCGTCGCGTCGGCGCTCGAGGGCTTCGGCTAACCGCGCGCGACCGCGAGCACTTCGAGCGCTTCGCGCCGCGAGGAGACGTTGAGCTTGTGCAGCAGGCTCTTCACGTGCGAGCGGACGGTGTGCTCGGAGATGAAGAGGCGCTTGGCGATGTCGTCGGTCCCGAGGTGCTCGTCGAGGAGCAGGAGCACCTCGACCTCGCGCGCGCTGAGCGTCGTCGCGATCTCGTCGGGCACGCCGCCGTTTCGATGCCCGCCCTCGCGCACCTGCTCGAGGAGGCGCCGGGCGACCTCGCCGGAAAGCGCGGCCTCGCCGCGGACGACCCCGCGGAGGAACTCGACGATGCGGTCTGGCGGCTCGCTCTTGAGCAGGTATCCGGCGGCGCCTGCGCGGATCGTGGCGAGCAGGTTCTCCTCGGTGCCGGACGCGGTGAGGACGATCACCTCGGTGTTCGGCGCGACGTCACGGATCCGCGGGAGCGCGGCAAGTCCGTCGACTCCGGGCATCGACAGGTCGAGCAGGACGACCTCCGGCTCGAGCTCGCCGGCGAGCGCGATCGCCTCCTCGCCGTCCGGCGCCTGGCCGACGACGTCGAAGCCGTTCGCCCCCAGCAGGCTCGCGAGAGCCTCCCGGGTCAGGGGGTGGTCGTCCACGATCAAGACGCGGGACTGCATCAAGAGGCTCATCGGCAGCGCGCGGCCTGCCGATTAGAGGGACATGCGCCGCGAGGAACGCGATGCCTACGAGACCTGGCTCTCGGGTGAGCTCCTGCTCTTCGGGCTCCTCGGCGCTGCGCTCGCGCTGTTCGTGGACTACGCGGCGCTGCGTCACGCGTGGGAGGCCCCCGCGCTCGGGCTCGTCCTCGACACGGCGATCACGCTCGCCGGCGGCATCGTCGCGGTGCTCGCGGGCATCCGCTTCTCGGTCGAAGGGCGCCGCTTCGACCTCGTTCTTTCGTCCGGGTTCTTCGTCGCTGCGTCGGCGACGCTGCTCTTCGAGATCGTCCCGGTCCTCGACGAGCCGATCCCGGCGCGCGTCGAGGGTTGGGCGGCGATCTTCGGCGCGCTCTTCGCGACCGGGCTGATCGCGCTCGCGCCGTGGGTGCGCGGCACGGTCGTCGCGCGTCAGCGTGCCCTCGGAAACTCGGTCGGCGTGCTCCTCGCCGCGCTCGCCGGTCTCTGGCTCGGGCTCCGCGCGCTCGGGCCGCACCTGCCGCCGCTGACGTCCGGCCCGACGCAGCCGGATCCGCCGCTCCTGCTCGCGATGTCGCTGTCGCTCCAGGCGCTGCTGAGCCTCCTCGCGCTGATCGGCTTCGGGCTGCGCTACCGCAACCGCGGCGACGACCTCGACCGCTGGCTCGCGTCCGCGGCGACGCTCAGTCTCTTCTCGGCGCTCTACCGCGTGTTCACGCCGCTCCTCCCGAGCACGGCTGTCTCGATCGGCGACTTCCTGCGGGTGATCGCGTTCGGCGTGCTGCTCGTCGGCGTGTGGCGCGCGATCTCCTCGGCCGAGTTCGGACGCGCGGTCGCGGAGGAGCGCGCGCGCGTCGCACGGGAGATCCACGACGGGCTCGCTCAGTATCTCTTCGCGCTCGCGACGCACGCGAGCATGCTCGAGAGCGGCGAACCGACGAAGGAGGCGATCGCGCGCATCAAGGAGCTCGCGGTGACGGCGCAGCAGGAGGCGCGTTTCGCCGTCCTCGCGCTCTCGTCCGCCGGCGGCAGCGCGCCCTTCGACGCGGCGCTCCGGCGCTACGTCGAGTTCCTCGTCGCCGACGGCGCGCTCGACGTCGACGTCGAGATCGACCCGCGCGTGCGGCTCGCGCCGGACGAGCAGATCGAGGTCTTCCGCATCGTCCAGGAAGGGCTCGCGAACGTCCGCAAGCACGCCGGCGCCACGAGCGCGGTCGTCAGGATCTGGACGCGCGACGGCCAGCGCTTCGTCACGGTCACCGACGACGGGCGCGGCTTCGAGGAGCAGACCGGCGGCGCCGGACAGGGGCTCCGCAACATCCGGCAGCGCGCGGCGAGCATCGCCGGCGCGGTGTCCGTGCGCTCGCACCCGGGTCGCGGCACGACCGTCGAGATCGCGCTCCGCGCCTAGACGTCGCCGTCGTACGAGTCCGCGAGGTACTCGAACCTCGCGTCCTCGTCGCGCGCGGAGCGGAGGTAGCGGCTCCACGCCTGCTGCTCGTGCCAGACCGCACCGAGCTCCCAGACGCAGAACGTCGGCCGGTGCCCGTCGTCGACGATCCACCTCGAGAACGCGGGATCATCGTCGCCCGTCTTCGCCCAGACCGTCTGCCAGACCTCGTTGTCGTTGTGCCACGTCGAGACGATGAGGAAGTAGAAGCTCTCGCCGCAGCGGTGGAGGATGAGGAAGCCGACGTCGTCGCCGCGAAGATCGAACTCGCCCGAACCGAGCGCCTCGCGTGCGAGGTCGCGGACGTATCGGGGCACCGGCTCCTCGGCCGGTGCGATCTCGTACCACTTGAGCTCCGCGCCGTCGACGTTGACCGTCGGCCCCGGCCGGACGTGCTTCGTGACGTGGAGGTACTCGGGCGCGACGCTCATGACGTCGTCTCCGATGCGCGTGAACTCCATGACCCAGTTCGTCTCCCACGTCTCGCCGCCGTCGTCCGAGAACGCCTGCTCCCAGCGCGGCGTCGGGCCCGTTGCGCCGTACCACGTGAAGCGCACGAGGATCGGTCGGCCTTCGAACGTGTCCTCGCCCTCGAACACGCCGACGTCGCCGTGGAACCGTCCGAAGACCGGCGGATCGAGCACGCCCGGCCGACGGCTGTCCGCCCAGTAGATCGACCACTGCCTCGTCTCCGGATCGAAGAAGCGGAACGACATCCCGACGAAGCCTCCGTCGTGGTCGGTGAGGAACATGTCCTCGTTGCCGAACCCGTCGAGGATCGGCCACGCGGTGCTCGTCGCCTCGAACTCCTCCCACTCGGTCGAGCCCGCGAGCCGCTCGCGCAGGCGGCGATTGCGGACCTTCCAGCGGCCCATCCAGAAGTCGAAGTCCCGCACGCCTGCCGCTTCTCTGCACTGTCTCCACCATCGCTGCCTCCCTTCCGGTGGTTCGTCATGCGACGCTACCGAATGAATTAGGGCGGAACCTGCCCGCTATTTGTGCTTGCACTTCGCTCGTGGCCACCCCGACCTCACGGCTGCTCGAGCTGCTCGAGCTGCTCCAGACGCAGCCCGCTCGACGACCGGGCGTGAGATCGCCGACCGGCTCGGGATCGACCGGCGGACGGTGCGCCGCTACGTCGCGACGCTCCAGGAGCTCGGCATCCCCGTCGAGGGCGAGCGCGGCGTCGGCGGCGGCTACCGGATGCGCCCGGGCTACCGGTTGCCGCCGCTGATGCTGAGCGACGACGAGGCGATCGTCGTCGTGCTCGGGCTCGCTCGCCGCGCGCCGACTCGGTCTCGACACGCGTCGGCAGTCGGTCGACGGAGCGCTGACGAAGATCCACCGCGTGCTGCCCGACGCGCTGCCGCCGCCGGGTCGAGGCGCTCGAGTAGACGCTCGAGCTTCACGCGGTCGGCGACGGTCGGGGCGCCGGTCGCCGGCGACGACCGTGCTGCTCCTCGCCGACGCGATCCGCCGGCGGCCGGCGCGTGCAGATCGGCTACCGGTCGTTCCAGGGCGAGGAGACGCAGCGCGAGCTGAGCCCTCACGGCCTCGTCGTGCACTCCGGGCGCTGGTACCTCGCCGCGCACGACCACGGGCGCGACGACCTGCGCACGTTCCGGGTCGACCGCATGGAGCGCGCCGTGCTCGCGACGGAGGCCGCCGTCGACCCGCCGGAGCGACTTCACGGCGGTCGCGCACGTGAGCCGCTCGCTCGCGCGCGTGCCGTGGCGCCACGGGAGGTCGACGTGCTGCTCGCACCTGCCGCTCGGAGTACGGCGTCGCGACGGCTCCCAGCCACGCTCGCGGAGCTCGTCGAGCGGGACGACGGGACGCTGCTCCGCATGCGCGTGAGCTCGCTCGACTGGACGGCGTCGGTGCTCGCCGGGCTCGACTGCGCGTTCACGATCCACGGCCCGACGAGCTGCGGACGAGCGTCAAGGCGCTCGCGGCCCGCCTCAGCGCAGCTGCTCGTCGGCGGGAAGCTCCGGCGGCAGGCCGAAGGCGGCGAACAGCTCAGGGCTGACGAAGGCCGTGATCTCCTTGACCAGTGATCCCTCGAGCGTGAGGACGTCGAGGGCCGCGGGGGCGTATCGCCCGGTCTCGGCGTTCAGGTGGTAGTAGGCGACGGCGAGCTGCCCGTTTGCGCGAGTCGGGATCGCGCGGGACTCGGCGCAGAACTCGTGCGCGGCCTCGGCGAAACTGGCGATCGTCTCGCGTCCGCGCCACCAGCTCGGCCACGGCGGCATCGAGAAGATCGCGTCCTCGGTGAGCAGCGACGCGATGGCCTTCGCGTCGCCCGACGCCCACGCGTCGACGTAGGCATTCACGAGCCGCTGGGTGCGTGCGTCGTCGAGCGATCGCAGCGTGGTCTGCTGGCTCCGCTCGGGAAGCCGCTCGTCGACGGCCTTTCGCGCGCGCTGGAGTGTGCTGTTCACCGACGCGACGGTCGTGTCGAGCGACTCCGACACCTCGCGGGCGGAGTAGCCGAGCACCTCGCGCAGGACGAGCACCGCGCGCTGCGTCGCGGACAGGTGCTGGAGCGCGGCGATGAACGCCAGCTCGACAGCCTCGCGCTGCTCGTAGCGCGCCTCCGGAGCGGCGTGCCCGTCGGCGACGCCGACCTCCTCGTCGGGGTACGGCTCCACCCACACCGACTCGACGAGGGGCTCGCCGACGTCGGAGCCGGTTCGGCCGACGGGCCGTAGTCGGCCGGCAGCACGCGCCCCGCCGACGCGCGAGCGCGTCGATGCACACGTTCGTCGCGATCCGGTAGAGCCACGTGCGTAGCGAGCTTCGGCCGTCGAACCGCCCAAGACCGCGCCACGCACGCAGCAACGTCTCCTGGAGCGCGTCCTCGGCGTCGTGCACCGAGCCGAGCATGCGGTAGCAGTGCGCATGGAGCTCGGCCCGGCGCTCCTCCACGATCCGTCGAAATGCGCGCTCGTCGCCGGCGCGCGCCGCGTCGAGCAGCTCCTGCTCCTGGGTCGTTGGTGAAGGCCGAACGGCCATCGTCACGAGGGTAGACCGCCCAACCGCCCGAAACTCATCGCGGTCCATGAAGAAGCCCCGTTGCCGGGGCTTTTCCGTAGCAGGCCTGTAAGCCGGATTCTGTCGAGGGTGACCATCCCTCTAGGCCGACGGTTGCCCGGCGGCTCGAGCGGCGTACCCGGCTCCTCGGCGGGCCACCTCGGCGGAGCCTGTTTCGCCTTGCACCGGACGGGGTTTGGCGAGCCGCCGTGTCACCACGACGCTGGTGGGCTCTTACCCCACCTTTTCACCCTTACCGCCGGCGTCTCCGGAGAGTCATGCGCCGGAGGCGGTCTCCTTTCTGTGCCACTTTCCGTCGGCTTTCGCCGCCTGGGGTTTCCCCAGCGTCCTGCCCTGCGGTGTCCGGACTTTCCTCGAGCCGCCGCGAGCGGCCCGCGGTCACCCGGCCTGCGCGCTCGAATTGTAGCCCGCCCTCGGCCGAGTCGGCCGCCGCGCGCACGTGCGAGCCGCACTCGGGGCACGCGATCGTCCGCGCGCCTCGGTGCAGCACGAACTCGCCGCAGACGAGGCACTCGAGGCTGACCCCGCGCGCGAGCGCGAGGAGCTCCTGGTCGAGCGTGCGGTTGTAGAGCGGCGTCACCATCAGAGCCTCCGGAAGACCCCGATCACCTTGCCGAGCATCTGGACGTGCGGCGCGTAGATCGGCTCGAGCGCGTCGTTCTCGGGCTGGAGCCGGATGCGGCCGTCCTCGCGGAAGAAGCGCTTGACCGTCGCCTCGTCGGCGGTCTCGTCGTCGCCGGCGAGCGCGACGACGATCTCGCCGTTCCGCGCGTCCTGCTGCGCGCCGCACGACGACGAAGTCGCCGTCGAGGATGCCCGCGTTGATCATCGAGTCGCCCTTGACGCGCAGCAGGAACTCCTCGCCGCCGCGCGAGAGCGGCTCCGGCACCGCGAGGTACGTCCTCGACGTTCTGCTCGGCGAGCAGCGGGCCGCCGGCCGCGATCTCGCCGAGCAGCGGCAGCTCGTGCGTCTCGGCCGGCTCGGCCTCGCGCGGCCCGCGGCCGGTCGCGGCCGCAGCTCGAGCGCGCGCGGCTTCGTCGGGTCGCGCTTGCAGGAGCCCGCCCGCTCGAGGTTCGCGAGGTGGGCGTGCACGGTGGACGGCGAGGCGAGCCCGACGGCCTCGCCGATCTCGCGCACCGTCGGCGGGTAGCCGTGGCCGGTCGACGTACTCGGTCAGGAAGTCCCAGATCTCCTGCTGCCTGTCCGGTGAGCATCCCGGCCTCCTGGTCGGTTGGTCGAACGCGCGTTTCCGCGAACGTGTGTTCGACAGAAGGGTAGAGAGTCCTTCGGACGTCGTCAAGCCGGCGGAGCCCGAGCTCCGTCAGCTCCACGTGTCCGCGGACGACCCGGATGAGGCCCTCGCCGGACGCGTCGTCCCAGGCGGGATGCCGCGGGCAGTTGCTCGTCCAGGCCTCCATCGCCTCGGCGTACGTCCGCTCCCACCCTCGACCCATTCGAGCAACTCGAGAACGGACGGAGCGAGCACCGTGGCCATCACTCAGAGGGTACGTGCCGCGAGTCCGGCTCCGCCGGCCTCGCGAGGTCATGCGCTGGAGAGGACTTGAACCTCCACGGCCGCTTAAGGCCACTAGGCCCTCAACCTAGCGCGTCTACCAATTCCGCCACCAGCGCCTGAGGGGCAGTCAGTGTAGCCGCGGTTAGGGTACGAGCGGTGCGCGACCTCTGCAGAGCGGCCGTCGACGCGGCGGTCGGCGCCGGGGCGTCGTACGCCGACGCGCGCGCGGTCGTCCGCCGCTCCCAGCGCGTCTCGACGAAGAACGGACGCGTCGAGAACGTCAGCGACCTCGAGAGCGAGGGCATCGGCGTTCGCGTCCTCGTCGACGGCGCGTGGGGCTTCGCCTGCGACCGCCGTCTCGACGGCGACGGAGCGCGCGACGCCGCTCTCCGCGCGTACGCGTTCGCGCGCGCCGCGGCCGGTCGCGGCGAGAACGGCGCTCGCGCCCGCTCGCAGGCGGCGAGTGGGACGTACCGAACGCCGGTCGAGACGGATCCCTTCGCGATCTCGCTCGGCGACAAGGTCGCGCTCTGCCTGCGCGCCGAGGAGGCGCTCGCGTCACCCCGACGTGAAGGTGACCGAAGCGTTCGTCCGCGCGCTCCGCGAGCACAAGTTCCTGTTCACCTCCGACGGCGCCGAGATCGAGCAGGAGCTCGTCGAGACCGGCGCCGGCATCGACGCGCTCGCGGTCAGCGACGGCGGCTTCCAGATCCGCTCGTACCCGTCGGCGCACGGCGGCTCGTCGTCGCAGGCGGGCTGGGAGTACGTCGAGGGGCTCGCGCTCGAGCGCGAGGCGCCGCGCGTCGGCGAGCAGGCGGCCGCGCTGCTCCGCGCGGACGTCTGCCCGTCGGGCGTGACGACGGTCGTGATCGACGCCGAGCAGATGGAGCTCCAGGTGCACGAGTCGGTCGGCCACCCCATCGAGCTCGACCGCGTCTACGGCAGCGAGGCGGCGTACGCGGGCACGAGCTTCCTCAAGCCGACCGACCTCGGCTCGCTGCGCTACGGCTCGGAGAAGATGAACATCACCGCCGACTCGACGACGCCCGGTGGTCTCGGCTCGTTCGGCTTCGACGACGAAGGCGTGCCCGCTCGCCGCGAGCCGATCGTCGTCGAGGGCGTGCTGCGCAACTTCCTCACCTCGCGCGAGACGGCCGAGCGCCTCGGCGCCGGCGCGGGCGGTTCGATGCGAGCCGACGGCTGGAACCGGATGCCACTGATCCGCATGACGAACCTCCACCTCGATCCCGGCGAGGGCTCGTTCGACGACCTGCTCGCCGATGTCGACGACGGGCTCTACCTCGAGACGAACAAGAGCTGGTCGATCGACGACAAGCGCCTCAACTTCCAGTTCGGCACGCAGATCGCGTGGGAGATCAAGAACGGCAAGCTCGGGCGGATGCTGCGCGACGCGACGTACACCGGCATCACGCCGGAGTTCTGGGGCTCGCTCGACGCCGTCGCCGGGCCGGAGGCCTGGCACATGCAGGGGCTGACGAACTGCGGCAAGGGCCAGCCGGGTCAGGGCGCGCACGTCTCGCACGGCGCGTCGCCGTGCCGCTTCCGCAACGTCCAGGTGGGCGTCAAGGCGTGAGCAGCGACGTCCGCGAGGTCGCGGGCCTCGCGCTCGAGGCAGCGGAGGGCGACGACGCCGTCGCGATCGTCATGAGCGAGCGGTCGGGGCTGGCGCGGTTCGCGTCGTCCGAGGTGCATCAACCGACGCTGATCGAGAACTGCAGCGTGATGCTGCAGATCGTTCGCGACGGGAGGATCGGCACCGCGTCGACGAACCGGCTCGACCAGGAGTCGCTTCGCGAGCTCGCGGAGCGCGCCGGCGAGGCCGCCGACGCGTCCGTCGCGGAGGAAGGCTTCCCCGGGCTCGCGCCGCCGCAGACGCTGCCGGACGTCGATGGATGGGACGACGCGGTGGCGGGGATCGGCCCGGAGGACCAGGCACGGCGTGCCCGTGCTGCTATCGACGCGTCGGCGGTCGAGCTGTTCGGGTTCTTCACGAGCGGCGCGACCGAGCTCGCGATCAGGTCGACCGCCGGTGTCGACGCGTACCAGGGCATGACCGACCAGACGACGCTCGCGGTCGCGGCGGGCGAACGCGAGTCGGGCTACGCGAGCCGGACGACCTGGGCAGAGGACGGCATGGACCCCGCCTCGGTCGGGCGCGAAGCGTCAGACAAGGCGCAGCGCACACGCGACGCGAAGACGCTCGAGCCGGCCCCCTACCGCGCGGTGCTCGAGCCGTACGCGTTCGCGGACCTGGTCACGTACTTCTCCTTCGACGCGTTCAGTGCGAACGGCCTACTCGAGGGCCGCTCGTATCTCGCCGGCCGACTCGGCGACAAGATCGTCGACGAGAAGGTCTCGATCGCGGACGACGGGCTCGACCCCCGCGGCCTGCCGAAGAGCTTCGACTTCGAAGGCGTTCCCAAGCAGCGCGTGCAGCTGATCGAGAACGGCGTCGCGAAGGGCGTCGTCTGGGATCGCACGAGCGCCGCGCGCGCCGGCGACGGGAACGAGTCGACGGGCCACGCGCCGCCGCCCGTCTACCGCCAGTACGGCCCGCTCGCGTTCGGCATCTCGGTCGCCGGCGGCGATGTCGACTCGGTCGAGGAGCTCTGCGAGCTCGTCGGCGACGGCATCTACGTCACGCGCCTCCACTACCTCGGGATCGTCGACCCGCGGGAGGGCGTCATCACCGGGATGACCCGCGACGGAACGTTCCGGATCCGCGACGGGAAGATCGCGGAGCCGCTCGTCAACCTGCGCTTCACCGTCTCGGTGCCGCAGATGCTCGAGGACGTGCCCGGCCTCTCGCGCGAGACGACGCTCGTGAACACGAGCGACTTCTACGGCGACCGCTATCCGACCGGAACGCTCGTGCCTGCGATCGCGACCGCCCGGTTCAACATCACGGGCGTCGGCTCGGAGCCGGGGCTCTAGAGCTCGTGCCGTGACGGGGCCTCGTCGCCGGGGTGCGCGGGGTGGTGCGAGGCAAGGACGCAGGGAGCGTTCGTATCCGCTGGATACGGGCGCGACTGAGGACGCTGCATCGCGCCGCCCCGTGCGGCCCGGCGGCTCAGTGCCTCGTCGCGGTACGGGCTCTAGCTCAGAGCAAGTGCCAGAGCACGATCGTGTTCGTCGCGAAGAGCGCCGACACGACGACCGTCAAGCGGGTGAGGTTCCGCTCGACGATGTGCGTCCCACCCTGGGAGGCGGGCGTGAAGCCCATGCCGCCCACGCCGGCATCGCGTCCCGAGTGCATCAGAATGAGCGAGATCAGTGCGAACGAGATGAGGACGTGCAGTGCTGCGAAGAAGCCGACCATGCGCCGGCCATGGTAGCTAGCGGCCGGCCACCTCGATGATCGCGTCGATGAGCTCGGCCGCGATCCGGTCCTTCGTCACGTAGCCCGCGGCACCGGCCTGCCGCGCCCGATCGACGTCGGAGCGGGCGTTCGAGCCGGTGAGCATGAGGATGCGGGCAGAGTCGTCGAGCGCGCGGATCTCGCGCGTCGCGGCGATCCCGTCGAGCACCGGCATCGCGATGTCCATCAGCGTGATGTCCGGCCGGCGCTCCTGCCAGAGGTCGACGGCCTCGCGCCCGTCCCGCGCGTGCCCGATCACGTCGATCTGCTCCTCGGCGCTGAGGATGGCCTCGAGAGCTTCCGCGAAGAGGCGATGGTCGTCGGCGATCAGCACCTTCACGGCGGCGGCCATACCCCTTGCAATCTGCACTGTTACCCTCGGAATGTGAAGGCCGACGAGGCACGTGAGCGGATCCACAAACTCCTCGTCACCGGGGACAACAGGCTGAAGCAGGGCGTCGACCCGGCGAAGGTCCGGCAGAGCTACGAGGACGCGCTCGAGGTCGCCCGCGAGGCGGGCCTCGAGGACACGGTCCAGCCGCTCGTCGAGATCAGGCTCGCCGATCTCGAGCGGCTCGCTCGAGGATCGCCTCGACGCGGCTCGCCTGCACATTGACGTCGTGAGCCTCGGCGGCCGCGCGGGCCGCCGGGTTCGGGACGGGCAGCGCCGCGGCGCGGCTCAGGCCGTCCGTGATCGAGTCGAGGTCGAGCGGATCGACGAGCGCGCCGGCCTCCTCGGGGACGAACTCGGGCGGCCCGCCGATCCGTGTGGCGACGACGGGCCGGCCGGTCGCCATCCCCTCGAGCAGCGACTGGCCGAGCGGCTCGAGCAGGCTGGGCTGGCAGAGCACGGACGCACGCGCGAGGTGCTCGGGGATCGCGTCGTGCGGGACACGGCCGACGACGCGGACGTTCGCACGTCCGTCCAGGTGCGTACGGAGCGCTCCGTCGCCGACATAGGTCAGCGTCCCCTCGCCGAGGCGCTCGAACGCCTGGGCGAGGCGGACGACGTTCTTACGTGCCGTCAGTGAGCCGATGCAAACGAACGCAGGCGTCTCGTCCGGCGCGGGCAGCACCGGGAACCGCTCGAGGTCGACGCCGCTGTCGACGACCTCGGTCTTGCCGCGCGCCTCCGGGATCTTCGCCTCGAGCTCGCGACGGAGGTAGTCCGACACGGCGATCACCGCACTCGCGCGGCGGACCGCGAAGCGCGTCGCAGCGGCGACACCGGTGATTGCTCCCACGTTGCGGACGTCGCGGCCGTGGGCGGTGAGGACGAGCGGCGCCCGCTGCGCGAGCGCGGCGATGAGCCCGGAAGGGACGAGAAAGTGGGCGTAGACGACGTCCGGCCGCGGCGCCTTCCGCGCGGCCCGGGCCAGCTCGAGGTAGCGGAGCTTCCCGCCGGAACGCCTGTCGAGCACGGCCCGGTCGACGTCGTGTCCCCGCCGCTCGAGCGCGTCCGCCATCTGCGCCACGAAGACGCCGAGGTCGGGATCGTCGGGCCCCGGGTACATCTGCGAGACAAGGAGGACGCGCACCGGCGGGGACGCTAGCGTCCCGGCTCGTGAGCGTCGTCCAGGTCGAGCAGCTGGCGAAGACCTACATCGTCCCCGAGCGTGAGGCCGGCCTCGCGGCGGCGATGCGCGCGCTCTTCAGGCGCCGCCACCGCGAAGTGCACGCGGTCGAGTCGATCTCGTTCGAGATCGGGAGCGGCGAGGTGGTCGGATTCCTCGGTCCGAACGGCGCCGGCAAGACCACAACGCTGAAGATGCTCTCCGGCCTCCTCTACCCGACCTCCGGCGTCGCGAGGGTGCTCGACCGCGTGCCGTCGAAGCGCGAGCGCGACTTCCTCCGGCAGATCACGCTCGTGATGGGGAACCGCAACCAGCTGCAGTGGGACCTCCCCGCGCTCGACTCGTTCGAGCTCAACCGCGCGATCTACCGCATCCCTCGCCCCGACTTCACCGCGCTCCGCGACGAGCTGATCGAGCTGCTCGACGTCGGCGACCTCGTCCGCAAGCCGGTGCGGAACCTCTCCCTCGGCGAGCGGATGAAGGTCGAGGTCGTCGGGTCGCTCATCCATCGCCCGCGCGTGCTCTTCCTCGACGAGCCGACGATCGGGCTCGACGTGACGATGCAGAAGCGGATCCGCTCGTTCATCGCGGAATACAACCGCCGCTACGAGGCGACGGTTCTGCTCACGAGCCACTACATGGCGGACGTCGAGGCGCTCTGCAAGCGCGTGATCGTGATCCACCACGGGCAAATCCTCTTCGACGGGCCGCTCGCGGCGCTCGGCGAGCGCTTCGCCGCGTACAAGACGATTGCGGTCGACCTCGAAGACGGCGTGCGCGACCTCGGTGCGTACGGCGACGTGCTCCAGCACGACGGCTCCCGCGTGACCCTCCGTGTGCCGCGCGCGCAGACGGCGCAGATCACGGCGCGCCTGCTCGCCGAGCAGGACGTCGCCGACCTGACGGTCGAGGATCCGCCGATCGAGGACGTGATCGAGCTCGTCTTCGCGCAGGAACGGGAGTGACCGCTCCGCCTGCCCTGCCCGAGTCGTCGCGCACGCGCGCGTACGTCGACTACTACCTCACGCGCGGCCGGACGATGATCTCCGAGCAGTTCCAGTACCGCGTCGCCAACTACTTCTACATGGTCGGGATGGTCGCGGAGCCCGTGATCTACCTCGTCGTGTGGACGACGATCGCGGACCAGCAGGGCGGCTCGGTCGGTGGCATCACGGCGGGCCAGCTCGCCGCGTACTACATCGTCTGGACGCTCGTCCGGAACATGAACATCGTCTTCACGCCCTACGGGTGGGAGTGGCGGATCCGCGAGGGGCAGCTGTCGGCGGCACTGCTTCGGCCGATCCATCCCCTGCACGACGACGTGGCGGCGTTCGCCGGCTGGAAGGTCGTCGTGATCGTGCTCTGGCTGCCGATCGCGGCCGCGCTCTGGCTCATCTTCGACCCGACGCTCGACCCGCGGCCGATCGAGGTCGCGGTCTTCGCAGTCGCGATCTGGGGCGCGTACCTGATTCGCACGATGTTCCTCTCGATCCTCGGGATGATCACGTTCTGGACGACGCGTGTGAGTGCGATCTTCGAGCTCTTCATCGCGCTCGAGCTGCTGCTCTCGGGGCGGCTCGTCCCGCTCCAGCTGATGCCGAGCTGGGCGGAGAACCTCGCCTACGCGCTGCCGTTCATGTGGACGTTCTACTTCCCGATCGAGGCGCTCGTCGGCGACTGGTCGAACGCGCAGCTGCTCGGCGGGCTGGCTGCGCAGGTCGGTTGGACCGTCGCGCTGACGGGGCTGACCGCGATCGTCTGGCGCTTCGCCGTGCGCCGCTACTCGGCGGTGGGCAATTGAGGGCGGTCCGGCTCGGCTGGCTCTTCTTCCGCATCGGGTCGATGAACGAGCTGCAGTACCGCGCGAACTTCTTCGTCCAGGTGCTGCAGTCGACGGTCTCGGTCGTCACGGCGCTCGTCGTGCTCGCCCTCGTCTACTCGCACACGGCGGAGCTGAACGGGTGGTCGAAGTCGGAGCTGATGGTCGTGACCGGGATCCAGATCCTGCTCGGCGGCGTGATCCGCACGACGATCCAGCCGAACATGGAGCGGCTGATGGAGGAGGTGCGCGACGGCAAGCTCGACTTCGCGCTGACGAAGCCCGAGGACTCGCAGGTGCTCGCAAGCGTGCGTGAGGTGCGCATCTGGCGCTCGGTCGACGTCGTGTCGGGCGCGTTCGTGCTCGCGTACGGCATCTCCGGGCTCGAGGTCGGTGTCGGCCTCGACGATGCGCTGCTCTTTCTCGCCCTGCTCGCGCTCGGCGCGATGACGATCTACTGCTTCTGGCTGGTGATCGCGACGCTCGCGTTCTGGATCGTGAACGTCTGGAACATCATCGAGCTCTTCGACGGCCTCTACCAGACGGGCCGGTTCCCGGTCTCGATCTATCCGGGGTGGCTGCGGATCAGCGTGACGTTCCTCGTGCCGATCGCGTTCGCGATCACCGTGCCGGCGCAGGCGGTGACGTCACGGCTCGCGTGGTCGACGGTCGTGCTCGCGCTCGTCTTCGGCGCGGTGCTCTTCGCCTTCACGCGGTGGTTCTGGCACTTCGGCCTGCGGCGGTACTCGGGCGCTTCTGCCTAGGCTCGCTGCGCGTCGTACATGCCGAACTCCTCGCGGAGCACGCTGCAGATCTCGCCTACGGTCGCACGCGCACGGAGCGCCTCGCGCATCGGCGGGAGGAGGTTCTCGGTGCCGCGGGCGACGCGGCGCACCTCGTCGAGCGCGGCTCGGTGCGCATCGGCGTCGCGCTCGGCACGCACGCGCGCCGTCCGCTCGAGCTGACGGCGCTCGGCCTCGGGATCGAGCCGGTGCAGCTCGATCGGTTCGGCGTCCTCCTCGACGTAGCGGTTCACGCCGACGACCACGCGCTCGCCGTTCTCGATCTCCTGCTGGTAGCGGAACGCGGACTGCTCGATCTCCGACTGGACGAAGCCCTGCTCGACCGCCGCGACGGCCCCGCCGAGCTCGTCCACGCGCCGAATCAGGTCGCGGGCGTGCTCCTCGAGCTCGCCCGTGAGCGCCTCGATGAAGTACGCGCCGCCGAGCGGATCGGCGGTGTCCGTCCCGCCGGCCTCGTGCGCGAGCAGCTGCTGCGTGCGCAGCGCGATCCGCGCCGAATGCTCCGTCGGCAGCGCGAGCGCCTCGTCGAAGCCGTTCGTGTGGATCGACTGCGCCCCGCCCGCGACGGCCGACAGCGCCTGGATCGCCACGCGCACGATGTTGTTCTCCGGCTGCTGCGCGGTGAGCGTCGAGCCGCCGGTCTGCGCGTGGAAGCGGAGCGCGAGCGCGCGCGGGTTCGTCGCCCCGAACCGTTCGCGCATGATCTCCGCCCACAGCCGGCGCGCAGCGCGGAACTTCGCGACCTCCTGGAAGAAGTGGTTGTGCGCGTTGAAGAAGAAGGAGAGCCGCGCTCCGAAGTCGTCGGGCGACAGCCCCGCGTCGACCGCGGCCTGCGCGTAGGCGATCCCGTTCGCGAGCGTGAAGGCGAGCTCCTGCGCAGCCGTCGAGCCCGCCTCGCGGATGTGGTACCCCGAGATCGAGATCGTGTTCCAGCGCGGCATACGCTCGGCCGCGTACGCGAAGAGATCCGTCGTGATCCGCATCGACGGCCGCGGCGGGAAGATGTAGTTCCCGCGGGCGATGTACTCCTTGAGGATGTCGTTCTGCACCGTCCCGCGGAGCTGCGCAGACTCGACGCCCTGCTGCTCCGCGACGAGCTCGTAGAGCAAGAGCAGCAGCGCGGCAGGCGCGTTGATCGTCATCGACGTCGAGACGTCGCCGAGCGGGATGCGGTCGAACAGCAGCTCCATGTCCGCGATCGAGTCGATCGCGACACCCGTGCGGCCGACCTCGCCCTCGGCGCGGGCGTCGTCCGAGTCGTACCCGAGCTGCGTCGGAAGGTCGAACGCGACGCTCAGTCCCGTCTGCCCGCGTTCGAGCAGGTAGCGGAAGCGCTCGTTCGTCTCCTCTGCCGAGCCGAACCCCGCGTACTGCCGGATCGTCCACGGCCGCCCGCGGTACATGTCCGGGTACGGCCCGCGCGTGAACGGGAACTCGCCGGGAAGCTCGAGCTCGCCGTCGACGTCGTCGGCGGTGTAGACGGGCTTCACCTCGATGCCCGAGTCGGTCTCGCGCGCGTCGGTCGCAGCCACCGCCAGATCGTAGGAGAAAGACAAAGAGGCGCCGGGACCCCGATCCTCGCGAACCCGTGGTGCCGTAGAGCCGGCAAACGCTGGCGAGAAAGCCGGCGCCTCTTCGCTGAGAACTGCCTACCCCGGCCTTTGTGGGTTCAAACCGTTATTTCTTCGTGAGTACGCTTCGGCGATGCAGGTCGTCGTGAAGCTCTTCGCCGGCCTCCGCGAGCAGGCCGGCACGGGCGAGCGCCGCCTCGACCTGCCGGCTGGAGCCCGCGCACAGGACGTCTGGCCCGAACTCGGACTCGGCGAGGAGCCCGAGGGCCTGCTCTATGCGGTCAACCGGGAGTACGCCGACACCGATCGCCCGCTTGCCGACGGCGACGAGGTGGCGCTGATCCCGCCGGTCTCGGGCGGCGCGTTCGTCGTGACGGACGACCCGCTGTCGCTCGACGCCGCCGTCCGGGAGGTGGTCGACGAGCGGGCCGGCGCCGTCGCGACGTTCACCGGCACCGTCCGCAAGGAGTCGCGCGGCCGCACCGTCCACCATCTCGAGTACGAGGCGTACACCGAGATGGCCGAGTCGGTCATGGCCGGCCTCGCGACGGTGCTGAAGGTGCGGTACGACCTCCAGGACGTCGCGATCCACCACCGCGTCGGCCGGGTCGAGATCGGCGAGGCGTCGGTCGTGATCGCGATCTCCGCCCGGCACCGCGCCGACGCCCTCGCCGCGTGCAAGGACGCGATCGACGCGCTGAAGGAGACGGTGCCGCTCTGGAAGAAAGAGGTGTACGAGGGCGGCGAGGAATGGGTCGGCCACGGTTCATGACGCCGACTTTCAGCTATACCGAGTAAGTGAGCGACTTCCGCCCAGAGCCACGGCCCGACCCGGTCGAGTGGTCGACCGGCGTCCGCGAGGAGGACCGGGACGAGCTCCCGGAGGAGCCCTACGACCTGACCCAGCTCCGCGGCTACGAGCCGATACACCCGGAGTCGCCGCTCCGCTCGTTCCTGCGCAAGCTCTGGGTCCCGATCGCGTTCGTCGGCGCGCTGTTCTGGAAGTTCAAGGCCGCGGCCGTCGCGGTCTTCAAGTTCAAGTTCATCGGCACGGCGCTCTCGGGCTTCGTGTCGGTCGCGGCCTACGCGCTCCTCTGGAGCTGGTGGTTCGCGGTCGGGCTCGTCGTGCTGCTGTTCATCCACGAGATGGGGCACGTGCTCGAGGCCCGACGCCAGGGACTGCCGACGAGCGCACCGATGTTCATCCCGTTCCTCGGCGCGCTGATCACGATGAAGCAGCTCCCCGACGACGCGTGGCGCGAGGCGCGCGTCGCGCTCGCGGGCCCGATCGTGGGGACGCTCGGAGCCTGCGCCTTCTGGATCGTCGGCGCGGCGACGCAGCGCGACTTCTTCACCGCGATGGCATACGTCGGCTTCTTCCTCAACCTCTTCAACCTGCTGCCGATCGTCCCGCTCGACGGCGGCCGCGCGGTCGCGGCACTCCACCCGGCGTTCTGGCTGGTCGGGCTGATCGCGCTCGGGGCGCTGCTCGTGATCTCTCCGAACCCGATCCTGCTGGTCATCCTCGTCTTCGGTGCGCTCGAGCTCTGGAACCGCTGGCGCGACCGGGGCACCGCGGCGGCGACCGCCTACTACACGGTCGAGCGCTGGCAGCGCGGCGTGGTCGCCGTGACGTACATCGGGCTCGCCGTCTTCCTTGCGGTGGCGATGCACTTCACCCACATCGAGCGCACGCTGTGATGGACGACCGCCGCATCCTCGAAAGCGTCGACGGGAACGTCCACGCGAGCGTGCTCAAGATCGCGCGCGAGTTCGAGATGGGCTTCGAGGCCGTCTCGAAGATTCCGCTCCCCGCGGTCACGCTCTTCGGCTCGGCGCGCGTGCACGAGCGGCATACCCGCGTACGAAGCCGCGCGCACCGCGGGACGACTCTTCGCGCAGGCGGGTTGGTCCGTGATCACCGGCGGCGGCCCGGGTGTGATGGAGGCCGCGAACCGCGGAGCGAAGGAGGGCGGCGGCTTCTCGGTCGGCTTCAACATCCACCTCCCGCACGAGCAGCACGAGAACCCGTACCTCGACATCGGCCTGACCTTCGACCACTTCTACGCGCGCAAGGTCTGCTTCGTGAAGCCCGCCGAGGGGTTCGTCATCTTCCCGGGCGGCTTCGGGACGCTCGACGAGCTGTTCGAAGCGCTGACGCTCATCCAGACCGACAAGGTCCTCGACTTCCCGGTCGTGCTCTACGACTCCGACTACTGGGGCGAGCTGCTCGACTTCATGCGCGTGGAGCTCCTCGCGAAGGGGATGATCTCGCCCGAGGACGTCGAGCTGCTGCACGTGACGGACGACCCGGCCGAGGCCGTCGAGATCGTGAACGAGTGCTACGTGCGCCGGTGCGCGTCGCTCGCGTCCGAGCCGGGCAAGGCCGACGCGGAGTAGCCACCGGCGGCGGGAGCGTGAAGTCGAAGTACGGGCCGGGGTCGTCCCGGGGCCGTAGACCTCGGTTTCGCCGACCGCGATGTAGCGGCTCGGCGAACGAGTCGCGCGTCAGTACTTCGTCGCCCTGGATAGACCGTGCGGTGGACGGTGACGTCGAACCCGGCTGCGTTCGAGCCCTCCGACGTGCGGATCGACCCGGCCGGCGCGTAGGGGTCGTACGCATAGCTCGTCTTCGGCTGGCGCCAGTTCGTCTGCGGGCTCGTCGTCGAGACGACGCGGCGTCCGGAGGGCGTGCCGTAGAACGTGAACGTCAGCGTCGAGCTCGTGTACGACGACTTGATCAGGATCCCGTCGGTCAGGTCGTTCCGGAACTCGAAGTCCGGGCCGCCCCAGGAGACCGTGGCGTCGCGGCCCAGCGGGTAGTGGCTGATGTAGAAGCTGTGGTTGTGCCGCTCGACGATCGGGAGGCCGAGCTCGAATGCATTGTTGAAGAGCGTGGTCGCGGTCTGGCAGACGCCGCCGCCGATCGACGGGAGCAGCAGCGGCCGACGATCATCTGGCCCTCGCGGAAACCGCGCTCCACCGTGCGCTGGCCGACGACGCGGTTGAACGAGAAGACCTCGCCCGGCTCGATGATCGTCCCGTCGATGTAGCGCGCCATCAGCTGCACGTTCCAGATGCGGTTCGAGGACGAGACGCCCATGTCCGTGGTGAAGGACGAGACCTTCCGCGTGATGCCGAGCGACGTGAGCGCGTCCGCCTGGATCTCGGCCGGGATGTCGGTCAGCCGGATGTCGGCGACGCGCCGGTCGGGTGAGTACGCGGCCGCGGTGATCTCCGCGAGCGCGGCGCTCTTGTCGAGCCCGATGCCCGGGCGGTCCGGGCAGCACGCGCACGCGGTCGCCGGTGATCTGGAAGCGCGCGTTCACCGCTCGGCGCTCGTGCGCGCCGATCGCCGGATCGAGCACGCGCGCGAGGCGCGTCTCGTCGAACGAGACGAGGAAGTCGCCGGCGCGGCGCTCGAACTGCGACGAGTCGCGCGAGCTCTTCCGGCGCGAGCGTGCGCAGCGGCCGGCCCTCGAAGAAGACGTAGACCGGCGCGGCGACGAGGCTGCTGGCGGTCTCCGCGGCGCGCTGCGCGTCCTCGGTCGAGTAGCGCGGCGCCGACGGAGAGAAGCTCGCGGTCACCGCACCGCCGTCGAAAGCGGCGCGGCGGATGTCGGCGAGCAGCGTCGCGGCGTCGAGCCGCAGTCCCTCGCGTCCCGGCGCGACGATGGGCTCGACGCCGTGCATCGAGACCTCCGCCGCGGTGGGCGAGTGGCCACCGGCGCGGCGGATGCGCGTGAGCGTGGCGTCCAGTCCTTCGGGTCGTTCGCGCAGCACCGGTTCGACGTCGACCTGACGCGCGCCCACGAGCGCGGCGAAGCGCTCCGGCTCGGTCCGGCGCGATGCGGCGACCGCCGCGTCGGCGGTCGCGACGGCGTTCAGCGCGAAGAGCTCGGCCGGGCGAACGGTGACCGTCGTCTCGCCCGCACGGACCTCGACGGGCGCCTTCAGGCGCGGTGAGAGCCGACGCTGGAGCTCGGCCGTCGCGCCCGCGCGGTCGAGGCCTGCCACGTCGACCCCCGCGACGGTCGTGCCGGGGAGCGCCTCGTCGCGGTACTGCGTCATGCGGAGATACGGCACGGCTGCCGCCGCCACCAGCACGAGCACGACGACGAGCGTCGAGATCCTCGGCCACGTCCTCGGAACCAGCTTCGCGGCGAGCTCGGTCACGGGGCGAAAGTAGCAGGGGCACCTACACTCCCGGGTGTGCGGCTCCGCGACCTGCCGTCTGTTGACGAGTTGGCGCGCGGGATCGACGATCCGCTCGCCGTCGACGCGGCGCGCGCGCTCCTGGAGCGGGCACGCGAGGAGATCCGCGCCGGCGCCGACCCCGGTGATCTCCGCGGGCGCCTGGGCAACGAGCTCGCGCGTGCTCGGACGCCGTCGCTGCGGCGGGTTTTGAACGCAACCGGCGTCATCGTCCACACGAACCTGGGGCGCGCGCCGCTCGCCGACGCCGCGCTCGAGCACGTTCGGGAGGCGGCGCGCGGCTACTCGAACCTCGAGTACGACCTCACGACCGGATCGCGCGGGTCGCGCCAGGACCACGTCGCGTCGATCCTGAGACGGCTGACCGGCGCCGACGCCGCGCTCGTGGTGAACAACAACGCGGCGGCTGTGCTGCTCGCGCTCGCCGCGCTCGCGGAGGGCCGCGAAGTCGTCGTCTCGCGCGGCGAGCTGATCGAGATCGGCGACGGCTTTCGCATCCCCGACGTGCTCGCGCGTTCGGGTGCGCGCCTCGTCGAGGTCGGGACGACGAACCGGACGCGCGCGGCGGACTACGAGCGCGCGATCGGTCCCGAGACCGCGGTGCTCCTGCGCGTGCACCAGTCGAACTTCCGCGTCGTCGGGTTCACCGAGCAGCCGCGCGTCGAGGAGCTCGCCGCTGTCGCGCGGCGGCACGAGCTGCCGCTCGTCGACGACCTCGGCTCCGGCGTGCTCACCGACCTCACCGACGAGCCCTCGGCGCGCGATGCGCTCGCCGCCGGAGCGAACCTCGTCTGCTTCTCCGGCGACAAGCTGCTCGGCGGCCCGCAGGCCGGGATCGTCGTCGGCCGCGCCGACCTCGTCGAACGCCTTCGGCGACACCCGCTCCAGCGTGCGCTGCGGGCCGACAAGCTCACGCTCGCGGCGCTCGAAGGAACGCTGCTCGCGTACGTCGACGAGCCGCGGCGGATCCCGGTGCTTCGGATGCTCAGCGAGCCCGGCGAGGCGGTTCGTTCGCGTGCCGAGCGGTTGGCCGAGCTCGTGGGCGGAACGGTCGAGGAGACGGTCGCGCGCGTCGGCGGCGGGGCGCTTCCGCTCGCCGAGCTGCCGAGCTTCGCGTGCGCGATCGAGGAACAGCTCGCGGCGGCGCTGCGGACCGGTCAGCCGCCGGTGGTCGGCATCGTCCGCGACGGTCGCCTTCTCCTCGATTGCCGCACGCTCGCCGACGGCGAGCTCGCGGAGGTCGCGGCCGCGGTCGACGCGGCCCGCGGATGAGCGGGCGGTCGCCCGAGGCGATCGGCTGGGATCTGCTCCGCGGGGCGCTCACGACACGCGCGTACGCGATCGCCGCGGAGCTGCGTGTGGCGCACGTCCTCGCCGACGGCCCCCGACCGGTCGAGGAGGTCGCCCGCGAAGTCGGCGCCGACGCCGACATGCTCCACCGGCTGCTGCGCGCGCTCGCGAGCGACGGCATGTTCGCGGAGCAGGAGCGCGGCGTCTTCGCGAACACACTCGCGTCCGAGCGACTACTCGACGAGAGCGAAACCGCGTTCGCACACCTCTTCGGCGACGTCTTCTACCGCGCGGCGGGCGCGCTCGACGCCGGGCGGGGAACCATCCTTCCCCGGGTTGTACGGCACCGACTACTGGACCTGGCTCGGGGCGAATCCCACCGAGCGCAGCGCCTTCGACAACGCGATGAGCGGCGGCAAGACTCGAACTGCGGACCGCCTCGTCGACCCTCGATTGGCGCGGCGACGAGACGGTTGTCGACGTCGGCGGAGGTAACGGTGCGTTGCTCGTCGAGCTCGTCCGACGGCACCCGGGGCTGCGCGGAGTCGTCCTCGACCTGCCCGAGACCGATCGGGACGAGGCTGCGCTCGGCGATCGGGTCGAGTTCGTCGCCGGGAGCTTCTTCGAGCGCGTTCCGGAGGGTGACGCGTACGTCCTCTCGGGGATCCTCCACGACTGGGACGACGAGAGCGCGGCGAGGATCCTGCGCACGATCCGAGCGACCGCGTCGCCCGGCGCGCGCGCTCCTGATCGTCGAATCGGTCGTCCCCTCGGGGAACGAGCCGCACGGTGCGAAGTGGCTCGACCTGCTCATGCTCGCGCTCCTCGCTGGGCGCGAGCGGGACGAGGAGCAGTGGCGGGAGCTCCTCGCGAGCGGCGGGTTCGAGCCGGTCAGCGTCGACGACGGCCTGATCGAGGCTCGATGCCTCTGACGGTCGGAACGGCCGGGCACATCGACCACGGCAAGACGTGGCTCGTCCGGGCACTGACCGGAAAGGACACCGATCGGCTGCCTGAGGAACGTGAGCGCGGCATCTCGATCGAGCTCGGCTACGCGCCGCTCGACCTCGGCGGACGGCCGGCGGCTCTCGCTCGTCGACGTGCCGGGCCACGAGCGGTTCGTGCGGACGATGGTCGCGGGTGCGACGGGGATCGACCTCTTCCTCCTCGTGGTCGACGCGCGCGAGGGTGCGCGGCCGCAGACGCACGAGCATCTCGCGGTGCTGCGGCTGCTCGGCGTCGAGCACGGCGTCGTCGCGGTGACGAAGGCGGATGCCGTCGACGTGGAGACGCTCGCGCTCGCGGTCGAGGAGGCGCGGGGCCTGGTCCCGGGCGCGCCGGTCGTCCCCGTCAGCGCGAAGACCGGCGCCGGGCTCGACGAGCTCCGCAGCGCGCTCGCCGGGGCGTCCGAGCTCGTGGCTCGGAGCCACAAAGCCGGCCCGGCGCGGCTCTACGTGGACCGGGTCTTCACCCTTCGCGGGATCGGGACGGTCGTGACGGGGACGCTCTGGTCGGGCTCGATCGGCTCCGGCGACCGGCTTCGCGTCGAGCCCGCCGGCTTCGACGTTCGCGTTCGGAGCGTGCAGGTCCACGACGAGGACGTCGAGCGCGCCGAGGCCGGCGGGCGCGTCGCCGTCAACCTGCCGGGCGTGGAGCGCGGCCGGCTCGCGCGCGGCGACGCGCTCGTGACGGCGGGGGCGTTCGCGACGTCGTATCGCCTCGACGTGCGCCTCGAGCCGATCGGGGAGATCCCCCGCGCGGTGACGCTGCACCACGGGACGGCGCAGATCCCGGCGCGGGTCGTCCCCGCCGACGAGCTACGCGCGCAGCTCCGCCTCGCCGCGCCTGTCGTCGCTGCCCGAGGAGACCGCTTCGTCCTCCGGACCGACACGACCGTCGGCGGAGGAGTCGTGCTCGACCCGGCGCCGCCGCGGCACGTCGACGCCGAACGTCTCGCGGTCGCAGAGTCAGGTGACGCGCGTGCGCTCGTCCATGAGCCCGTTCCCGCCGACACGCTCGAGCTCCGCGGCTTCTCGACCGACGCGCTCTCGCGTGCAGACGGCTGGGTCTTCGCGCCGGAGTGGCTGGACGACCTCGCCGGCGAGCTGCGGCGCCGCCTCGCACGACGCGGACCCGCTCGATCCGGGCGTGCCGACGCCGTCGACGCCGTGGGCCGACGAGATCGTCCCGCTCCTCGGGCTCGAGCGGCGCGGCGCGAAGCTCTATCTGCCGGGAGCGACGGCGACCGCCGACGACGAGGAGGCGCGTGAGCTCGAGTCCGAGCTCGAGCTCGCCGGCTACGAGCCCGTCAGGGTCCGGAATCGCGCGCTCGCCGAGCACCTCGAGCGCGAGGGCCGACTCGTCCGGGTCGGCGACGGGCATGCGATCGGCCGCGCAGCGTACGACCGCGCGCGCGACGAGCTCGTGCGCGAGTGCGAGCAGGCCGGGTCGGTCAGCCTCGCGCGCTTCCGCGATCTCCTCGGTTCCTCGAGGCGGCCGGCGCAGCTCCTCCTGGAGCGGTTCGACGCCGACGGGCTCACGCGGCGCATGGGCGACGCGCGCGTGCTGCGGCGCGCGGCTACGTCCTGAGCTCGAACGCGAGCAGCTCGGGCCGGTGGTAGTGCCCGACCGGGTCGAAACGCTGCCGCTCCTCGAACAGCCGATCCGGCTCGAGGTCGGCGTACAGGACGCCCTCCTCGTCGTAGAGCGGCCCCGCGAGATAGCCGCCGTCGGGGCCGAGGACCGCGCTGCCGCCGCGTCCGAGCACGTCGACGCCGTCGAGCAGCTCGCGTAGCGGAAAGTCCTCGGGGTACGACGACGCACGCTGGAAGTGGCTCGGGGCGACGACGAACGCGCGCGACTCGCGGGCGATGTGCACGAGCGTCGCCTGCCAGGCGTCGCTGTCGTCGGCGGTCGACGCGATGTAGATCTCCACGCCCGACTCGTAGAGCGAGAAGCGCGCGAGCGGCATGTAGTTCTCCCAGCAGATGAGGCCGCCGATGCGTCCGAGCGGCGTCTCGACGGCGCGGAGCCCGCGACCGTCGCCCTGACCCCAGACGAGCCGCTCGTGGTTCGTCGGGACGAGCTTGCGGTGGTGCACGGCGAGCGTTCCGTCGGGCGCGTGGTAGAGCAGCGAGTTGTAGATCGTGCCCGGCTTCTCGGGATCGACCTCGTTCACGCCGGTGACGAGCCAGACGCCGTTTTCGCGGGCGATCTCGCCGAGCCGGCGCTCGGCATCGCCCGGCACCTCGAGCGACTCGCGGCGCAGTCGAGCGAACGCCTCCTTCGCGCGCGGATCGGCCCAGCCTGCGAGCGCCTTCGCCCAGCGAGACGACGGGTACGCGGGCACGAACGTCTCCGGGAAGACGACGAGCTGCGCGCCTTCGCCCGCCGCCTCGGCGGCGTACGTCGCGAGCTTGTCGATCGTCCGGTCGCGGTCCAGGATCACGGGCTCGACCTGCACGCACGCGACGCGAACCGCTTCGCGCATCGCTACTCGCGGACGACGCGATCACCGACGGCGATCTCGCCGTCGGTGAGGATGTCCGCGTTCAGGCCCGCGCGGTGGACGTAGCCCTTGATCACGCCGGAACGCGTCATGCCCTCGAGCGAGGAGCACGGCTCGCAGAGCTCGACGCCGACGCACTCGACGTCGCCGACGCGAAAGCGGACGCCGACGAGCGCGTTCAGGTCGATGCCGCTCGTGAGGACGTTCCGCCGGCTCTCGGCTGCGCCGAGGTCGACGCCGCTCTCCGCAGCGCCCTCCGCGAGTGCCTCGGCGGAGATGAGCGTGATCGCCTGGCCGGGAGGCGCCTCGTCGAAGAAGTACCGGTTGCCCTCGAGCCCGTGCCCGGCGACCGCGCGGGCGCGTTCGACCGGTTGCGGGAACTCGCCCTTGCGCGCGCTGATGAAGATGCCCTCGACCCGACCGTGGTCCATGCGTCCGAACACTATCCGCCGTAGCCGCCGCCGCCAGGAGTCTCGATCGAGACGACGTCGCCCGCCTCGAGATCGATGCGTGACCTTCGACGGCAGGGTCTCGCCGTTGAGCGCGTTCCGTCCGGGCGTCCCGTCGTCGCCGCCGCGCGCCCCTCGCGGTGCATGCCGTCGGCGTTCCGTGAGCAGCGACAGGCGCATCGGCTCGAGCGCGCGAAGCTCGCGGACGACGCCGTCGCCGCCGCGGTGCGCTCCTGCACCTCCGGACCCGAGGCGCAGTGCGTAGCGCTCGACGCGCAGCGGGTACTGGAGCTCGAGCGCCTCGATCGGGGTGGAGAGCGTGTTCGACATGGCGACGTGGACGCCCGATGGGCCGTCGGCGTCGGGACACGCGCCCTGGCCGCCGCCGATCGTCTCGTAGTACGTGAACCGGTCGTTGCCGAGCGTGACGTTGTTCACGGTCCCCTGACCCTGCGCGGGGACGTCGAGCGCCTGTCCGAGCGCCGCGAACAGGACGTCGACGATCCGGCTCGACGTCTCGACGTTGCCGGCCGCGACGGCGGCGGGCGGGCGGGCGTTGACGAGGCAGCCCCGCGGCGCGCTCACGGTCACCGGCGCGAACGCTCCGCCCGAGGCGGGCAGGTCGGGCTCCGTGACGCAGCGCACGACGAAGTACGAGGCCGAGCGCGTGACCGCGAGCGGGCAGTTGAGGTTGCCCCCGTGCTGTGCGCCGTGCCCGCGAAGTCGATCTCGATCGAGTCGCCCGCGATCGTGACGGTCGCGCGGATCGTGAGCTCGCCGTCGGGGGCCTCGAGCACGTCCTCGGCCTCGTAGCGCCCGTCGGGGAGTCGCGTCAGCGCCGAGCGCACGACGCGCTCGGAGTAGGCGTACAGCTCGTCCATCGCGGCCGCGACCTCGCTCCGCCCGCGGCGTTCGCACAGCTCGTCGATGCGCCGCTCGGCGAGGCGGTGCGCGGCGAGCTGCGCGCGGAAGTCGCCGCGCCGCTCCTCCGGGTTGCGCATGCGCGCGACGAGCGCCTCGAGCACGTCCTCTCCGAGCCGCGTCGGCGGGATCACGACGCCCTCCTCCTCGAGCGTGCGCGACTCCGCCGGCATCGAGCCGGGCTCGATCGCGCCGACGTCCGCGTGGTGCGCGCGCGAGACGGCGAAGCCGAGCGCCGTTCGCGACACCATCGTCACGTCCGGCAGGTGCGTGCCGCCCGTGAACGGGTCGTTGAGGATCCAGACGTCGCCCGGCGCGGGCTCGTGCGCCGCGACCGCTGCGACGGCGTCGGGCATCGCGCCGAGGTGGACGGGGATGTGCTCGGCCTGCGCGATCATCCGGCCGCGCTCGTCGAAGAGCGCGGTCGAGCAGTCGCGCCGCTCCTTGATGTTCGCGGAGAACGCGGAGCGGATGAGCACCGCGCCCATCTCCTCGGCGACCGCGCGGAGCGCCTCGCCGATGACCTGGAGCTCGAATGGTCACGAAGGCGTCACGCTCTCGTCACTCTCAGCGTGCTAGACCCATCCCGAACCCCCACCCACCCGGGGGGAATGAAGGCGGTGGAGCCGGAGAGCTCGAGGACGGCCGGCGCCCGTCGACGCGCACCGGGGCCGCACGCGGGAGGTCGAACGACCGGCCCGCGGCGCACGTCGGCCGTACGGACGGCGACGAGCTCGATCTGCGCGCTCGCGGTCGGCGTAGCCGTAGCGCTCCTCGTGCGCACGGTGGAACGCGCCGGCGAGGTCGTCCTCGAGCGGAACGGTCAGCTCGAACGACTGGCCGCGTGTAGCGAAGGTCGGCCTCGCCGCTCGCGCGGAAGCTCGCCGGCCTCGTCGAGCGGGACGAGGCGGCTCTCGACGCGGTCGCGCCGCTCGTCGCTCGCGACGAGGCCGAGCGCGGAGAGCACGCCCGCGGCCTCGGGCACGAGCACCGTCCCGATCCCGAGCTCGTCGGCGAGCGCGCACGCGTGCAGCGGCCCGGCGCCGCCGAACGCGACGAGCGCGAACTCGCGCGGGTCGTGGCCGCGCTCGACCGAGACGACGCGCAGCGCGCGCAGCATCTCCGCGTTGACGACCTCGACGACGGCCGGGGTCGAGGTACGCCGAGCGCGCGCTCCGCAGCCGCGCGGTCGAGCTCGACGCCGCCGGCGAGTCGCTCCGGCAGACGGCCGAGAAGCAGGTTCGCGTCGGTCACCGTCGGCTGCGTCCCGCCGCGCCCGTAGCAGGCCGGGCCCGGGTCGGCGCCGGCGCTCTCCGGACCGACGCGCATCGCGCCGCCTGCGTCGACTCGCGCGATGCGAGCCGCCGCCCGCGCCGACCGTGTGGATGTCGACCGTCGGCAGCCGGATCGGCAGCCCGGCGACGACACGCTCGCTCGAGCCGCTCGCGCCACCCCGTCCGACGATCAGGCAGACGTCCGTCGACGTGCCGCCCATGTCGAACGCGATCGCGTTCGGAAAACCCGCCTCCGAAGCCACCGCGCGCCGCGCCGACCGCGCCCGCGGCCGGACCGGAGACGAGCACGACGCGCCGGGTGCGCCGCTGCCTCGTCGAGCGCTCGCGACGCCTCCGGACGAGCGCATCACGAGCGGCTCGGGGAGCCCGGCGCTCCGCCGACGCCGCCGCGAGCGCGCCGAGGTAGCGCGACGTCGACCGGCCCGAGGTAGGCGTCCGCCGCCGTGGTCGACGCGCGCTCGTACTCGCGGAACTCCGGCGCGACCTCGTGCGACGCGACGACGTGCGCGCTCGGCAGACGCGACGCCGCACCTCCGCGGCGACGGCGCGCTCGTGCTCCGGGTGGCGGTACGAGTGGAGCAGGCAGACGGCCACCGCCTCCGCGTCGAGCGCCGCGAAGCGACTCGAGGTCGAGCGGCTCGAGCCGCCGTCCGGGCCCATCCGCTCGCGCACGCCGAAGCACCGCTCGAGCGGGACGAGCGGCTCGGGATGCGCCGCGCAGAGCCGGTAGAGGTGCGCGCGCGTCTGGCGGCGGAGGTGCAGCACGTGCTCGAAGCCGGCGGTCGTCACGAACGCGGTGCGCGCGCCCTTGCGCTCGAGCAGCGCGTTCGTCGCGACCGTCGTGCCGTGCGTGAAGCGATCGACGCCGAGCGCGCCGACCGCCCGCGCGGCCGCGACGACCGACTCCTCCTGGCGCGCGGCCGTCGGCACCTTCGCCGTGCGCAGCTCGCCGTCGGCGAGGAGGACGGCGTCCGTGAACGTGCCGCCGACGTCGACGCCGAGGATGCTCAAAGGCGGGCCGCGAGCGCCGTCGCGTTCAGGTGCGCGACCGCGGCGATCGTGACCATCGGGTTCACGCCGGACGCCGTCGGGAACGTCGAGCCGTCGCCCACGACCAGGCGCGAGACCTCCCACGCCTCGCCGTTCGGATCGCATGCCGACGTCGCCGGCGTTCCGCCCATCCGTGCGGTCCCCATCACGTGCGCCGAGGCGTAGAGCACGCGGTTCGGCTCCCAGCCTCGCGCGTCGGCGTCTGCGAGGAACCGGCCGACACCGCCGGAACCGTGGTCCCAGACGACGGGATTCGCGTGCGTCGAGACGATGCGTTTCGCCCCGGCCGCCTCGAGGATCCTCGCGGCGCCGACAAAGCCCGCACGCAGGTGGCGCAGGTCGTAGCGCGAGAGCCGATAACGCGCCGACGGCTGGCCGTCGCGGCCGACGACGACCTCGCCGCCGTCGCGGTCGCGCACGAGCGGGAAGATCGGCGCCATGTGCGGATACCGGCGCGCGAACTCGAGGCTCTCGCGCGCGCCGTCCCACTGGAGACCGGCGCCGAGGAAACCCGGGTGGATCGGCGCGGTCTCGTACCGCACCCCGTAGCCGCCGTCGAGTCGCGCATGCTCCTCCGAGTACCGCGCCTGGAGCGCTCCCTCCCAGGGGCGGATCGGCTCGTCGAACTCGCCGACGACGAGCGTGACGGGATGGAAGTGCAGGTTGTGGCCGATCGACGCGTTGGTGAGCCCCGATCGCCGCAGGAGCGCGGGTGTCTGGAACGCGCCGCACGCGACGACGACGGCACGCGCCCGCACCTGCACGGGCCCCGCGTCGACGCCGACGGCCGCACCGCGTTCGACGATGACGCGTTGCGCGTGCGTTCCGACGAGCACGCGTGCGCCGGCCGCGACCGCATCGGCAAGCCACGTCTCCGCGGTGCCCTGCTTGGCGCCCAGCGGGCATCCGAAGCCGCAGTAGCCGCACACGCCGTTCTGGTCGCAGCCTCGGACGTTGCGTGGCTGCGCGGCGACGTGCCACCCGAGCGCCTCCGCTCCCTGCTCGAGCACCCGGTCGCGGCCGGAGGCATTGCCGTGCTCGCCGTTGACGTCCATGCGCTGCTCCACCGCGTCGAGGCTTCGGCTGAACTCGTCGCCGACGAACGCCGGCACGCCGTGCGCGGCCCACTCGGCGCGGACGTCGTCGGGCGGCCGGAGCGACGTCGTCCAGTTGACCGTCGTGCCGCCGCCGAGACACCACCCCGCGAGAAAGTCGAGGGCCTGGTCCTCGGTCGCTGCGGCTGCGCCCTCGAGGTAGAGACGGCGGAGCGAGTCGATCTCCTCGCCCGTGAACGTCGGCACTTCGCCTGCCTCCAGGACGACGACGTCGAGGCCCGCGGCCGCGAGGACGCCGGCGGCCGTGCCTCCGCCGGCGCCGGAGCCGACGACGCAGACGTCGCACGTCACGCTCAACTCACCCGTGGGGCGCTCGGGCTCGAACGGCGGCGGAGCCGGGGCATGCTCGAGCGGCCCGGGGTAGCCGATCGCGCTTCGCGGTTCTCCGGGGAGTCCGAAGTAGTGGTGCAGCACGGCCTTGCGCAGCACCTTGTACGCAGAGCGCTTGCGCTCGAGCGAGCTGTCGCGCCAGGAGCGCAGCACGCTCTCGCGCTCCGCGAGCGGCAGTCGCGAGAAGCGCCGGAGCGGCCGCGCCGCGTGGTCCCACACCGAGAGGAGTTGCAGGACCTCGCGAACCTCCGCCTCACGCGGGTGGCGGTCGAGGACTCCGACGAACGCTTCGGTGACACCGAGCGCGCTCGCCGACGGAAGTCCGTCGAGCCCGGGCGCAAAGGTGTCGGCGACCGACTCGAACGCGACGCGCTGACGACGTGACAGCTCCATCCACGCCTACGCTAACGCCGTGGCCAAGCTCGAGCTGGAGCTCGTCGGGGCCGGCGGCGAGCCGGTCGACTTCTGGAGAACCGTCAACTCGCACGGCCTGAACGACCTGCTCCCGAACCGGATCGACTCGGTCGAGCGGACACTCGAACTGACGCTGCACCCCGGCCCACAGACGGTTCTGGTGCGCTCGGACGCACCCGGGACGATCGTGATCGACGGCCGCGCGCCGAAGCGCGCGGCGCCGGCGGTGCGGCACGTCCTCCGGCTCGACGAGGACCTCGCACCGCTCTACGCGCGCCTCGCGGAGGATCCCGACCTCGCGTGGGCAGCAAGCGGCGCGGGCCGATGGATGCGCAGCCCGACGGTCTTCGAGGACGTCGTCAAGACGATCTGCACGACGAACTGCGCGTGGTCGGGGACCGTGCGGATGGTGACCGCACTCGTCGAGGAGCTCGGCGACGAGTCCGATCGCGGGCGGCGCGCGTTCCCGACGCCGGAGAGGATGGCGTCGACGCCGGAGCGCTTCTACCGTGACGTCGCACGTGCGGGCTACCGCGCCGCGTACCTGCGCTCGCTCGCGTCCTCCGTCGCGTCCGGCGAGCTCGACCTCGAGGCGCTCGGAGCGGACCGCGAGCTGCCCGACGACGAGGTCGAGCAAAGGCTGCTCGCGCTGCCCGGTGTCGGCCCGTACGCGGCCGCGCACGTGATGATGCTGATCGGGCGCTATTCGCGGCTCGTCCTCGACTCTTGGACGCGGCCGACGTACGCGCGGCTGAACGGTCGCAAGGCGAAGGACGCGACGATCGAACGGCGCTTCCGCCGCTACGGGCCGTACTCGGGGCTCGCGTTCTGGCTCTACCTCACGCGCGACTGGGTCTCGGACGAGGCGTAACGTTCGACCGTGCGAGTCGTCGTCACCGGATCGAGTGGAAAGGCCGGCAGGTTCGTCGTCTCCGACCTCGTAGGCCACGGCTACGACGTCCTCGCGGTCGACCTCGTCCGGCCCGCCGAACCGATGGCGGACTTCCTGCTCGCAGATGTCACGCAGTTCGGGCAAGCCGCCGAGGCACTCGCCGACGGCGATGCGGTCGTCCACCTCGCCGCGATTCCCGCCCCCGGGATCAGCACGGAGGAGACGACGTTTCAGACGAACATGCTCAGCACGTTCAACGTGTTCGAGGCCGCACGAGTCCTCGGCTTGAAGCGCGTCGTCTGGGCCTCGAGCGAGACGATCCTCGGGCTGCCGTTCGAGCGCGAGCCGCCGGCGTATGCGCCGCTCGACGAGGAGCATCCGGCGCTGCCGCAGTCGAGCTACGCGGAGTCGAAGCTCCTCGGCGAAGAGCTCGCGCGCCAGGTCAGCCGGCGAAGCGGAATCCCGATCGTCGGGCTCCGGTTCTCGAACATCATGGACGTCGAGGACTACTCGCTCTTCCCGTCGTACTGGGACGACCCGCGTCTACGGAGCTGGAACCTCTGGAGCTATGTCGACGGGCGCGATGTCGGCCTGGCGTGCCGGCTCGCACTCGACGCGCAGCTCGATGGCGCCGACCACTTCATCATCGCCGCGGCCGACACCGTCATGACTCGACCGAGCCGCGAGCTGATGGCCGACGTCTACCCTCACGTTCCGTACACACCGTCGGGTGGCGAACACGACTCGCTCCTCTCGAGCGAGAAGGCGCGGCGCGTGCTCGGCTACACACCGGAGCACAGCTGGCGCGACCACGTCGCGACCTAGGCGTTCTCGGACTACCCTCCCGATCGGAGCGGCATGGGCCCGGTGGCCCAGCTGGTCTTCAAAACCAGTGCGGTCGTGTAGCCCACGGCTCGGTCGGTTCGACTCCGGCGCCGCTCCGTCGGCCCGATCGCGGCAGACGGCCCTGCGATGCTGGGGCGATGCGGCCGCTGCCGGAGCAGTTCACGCCCTATGGCTGGGCGATGTCGACGGTCGAAGCCGCGCGCATCGCGGGGATCGAGCCGGGCGAGGTGCTGCGCTTCGACGGGAACACGCCGCCTGCTCCGCCCCGGTACGCGACGGGGCAAGTCGTGGCGCGGGCGTTGGCCGAGATCCAGCGCTATCCGCACGGCGGCTTCCCGACGCTGCTCGATGCGATTGCGGGGTACGCCGGCGTCGATGCCTCGCGCATCGTGCTCGGCGCGGGCGCCGACGACCTCTTGCTCCTGTGCGCTCGCGCGTTCGCCGGGCCGGGCGACGCCGTGCGAGTGCTCGACGAGCCGACGTACCCGTTATTCCGGATCGGCGCGTGGCTCGCGGGGGCGGAGGTCGGCGACGAGGGCGCGGTCGTCACGTTCTGCTGCCGGCCGCACAATCCCACCGGTGCGCTCGGGCCGGTCCCGTCGGAGCGGCCGCTCGTGGTCGACGAGGCGTACTTCGAGTACGGCGGGGACACCGCGGCGGGACTCGCGGGGGTGGTGGCGATCCGAACCTTCTCGAAGGCGTTCGGCCTCGCTGCCGCGCGCGTCGGCTATGCGATCGCAGACGAGGACGTCGCGTCGGAGCTCGTCGTGCGCCAGGACCCGCTCCCGATCACGACGCTCTCCGCGGCGCTTGCGCTCGCGGCGCTGCGGGCGGGGCCGCCCGACGTGAGCGAGACGGTGGCCGAGCGCCAGCGACTCGCGGCTGCGCTCGCGGAGATAGGGCTCGCGCCGTTGCCTTCACACGCGAACTTCGTCTACGTGCCGACCGAGAACGCGTCGGTCTTGTACGAGCGGCTGCTCGCGCAGGGGCTCGTCGTGCGTCCGTTCGACGGCGCCATTCGGATCACCGTCCACTTGCCGGCCGCGAACGACAGGCTGCTAGACGCGCTCGAGCAGGCGAACCGGTAGCGCCGCGTCGAGGAGGCTGCGCCACTCGCCGGGGAGCTCCAGCGTCGGCGGATCCTGGCCGCGCAGTGGCACGACCACCGCGACGTCGTCGCCGCGGAGGAACCCGCACACGTCTAGGCCGAGGTCGAGTGGCCGGTACTCGCCGAGCTCGCGCCGCGCGCGCAGCGCGAGCGACTCGCGGAGCACGTGGAGCTTCGGCGGCGGGTCGGCGAGCGTGCGCCGGCGCGCGTCGAAATCGACCGGGCGGCGGTTGTCCGGATCGACGAGGTTGAGCGACTCGAGCTCGTCGCCCTGGTAGACATCGGCCACGCCCGGCACCGTCGCCTTCAGCAGCGTCATCCCGAGCGCGTTGCGCCGGCCGCGTTGGGCCACGCGCGCAGCGAAGTCCTCGAACCCCGCGGGAGGAGCCATCACGACCCGGCGGGCCGCCTCTTTCACGCGGCGCTCGTGCAGCTCGTTCGGCCGCGACCAGGTCGTGTTGACCTTCGCCTCGCGAAGTGCCTTCTGCAGGTAGCCCTCGACGCGGTCGGGCTCGATCGGCCACGCACCGACGAGCGTCTGCCAGAGGAGCTCGTCCTCGTTCGGGTCGTCGAGCGCGCGCCACGACTCGCGCCGCTCCGCCCACTCGTCGGCGAGCTCGGCGAGCACGACGATGCGCGCGCGCACGTCGCCCGAGCGCTTCGTGTCGTGCGTCTGCGTCGCGAGCAGATGGTCGGGGAACCGTTCCGCGCGCTCCAGGTTGGCACGATGGAACTCGTCGACGGGAAGCGAGAACCGACCGGGTTCGCCGCCGACCTCGTTGAGCGCGGTCAGTCGGAGGTAGCGGTAGAAGGCCGTGTCCTCGACGCCCTTGGCCATGACGGGACCGGTCGTCTGCTGGAAGCGCGTCACGAACTCGTCGTGGCCTCGCTCCTCGAGCAGCAGCAGACGACGGAGTGAATGCTCGACACGCTCGAGGGCGTCACGGTCAGCCTCCGCGACGCGACCCGTGAGTGGTTCGACGTACGTTCGGTAGACACTGAGCGACGAGACCGCGATGTCGATGTGATGGCGATGTCGATGTCCATCGCCATCACGCAGTGACGACTGCAACTTGTCGACCTCGCGCCGAAGGTCGGACCGCGCCAGCTCGAGCTTGGCCGCCTCGGCCACGGACCCGAACGACCGCGCGTCCCCCGTCAGCCGCTCGTACCAGCGCGTGAGTGGCCCCTCCCCGCGCGGGTCGACGAAGAGCGCGGTCACGTCGTTCGCGAACTCGTACCCCGTCGTGCCGTCGACGGGCCAGTCGCGCAGGCGCTCCCCAGGCTCGAGGATCTTCTCGACCCACACGTGGTCGACCGGCAGCTGCTCGAGGTAGCCGCGCGGGTCGGCGAGCCCGTCCGGATGGTCGATGCGCAACCCGTCGACGAGCCCCTCACGTACGAGCTCGAGCGTCTTTCGGTGCGTGAGCTCGAAGATCTCGGGATCCTCCACGCGCACGCCGGCCAGATCGTCGATCGTGAAGAAGCGGCGGTACCAGCCGGTCTCCGGATCCCAGTCGAAGACCTTCGCGCGGCGCGCCGGATCGACCCAGAACGGGTTCTCGTCACTCGCGGCCATGTGGTTCGGAACGACGTCGAGAACGACGCCGAGCCCGGCACCGGCAAGCGACCGAAACGCCTCCTCCCCGCCGAGCTGCTTCGACACCCGTGTCGAATCCACCACGTCGTAGCCGTGCGTCGAGCCCTGCCGCGCCTCCATGATCGGCGAGAGGTAGAGGTGTGAGATCCCGAGCTCGCGCAGGTACGGCACGACCGCGCGCGCCTCGTCGAACCCGAACCCCGGCCGCAGCTGCAGCCGGTAGGTCGAAGTGAGCTTCACCAGCCGCGGCGGAGCACGAGCACCGAGCGCGACTCGACCGGCACGGCCGCGCGCGCCGTATACGAGCGCGACCCGTCGACCACTTCGGGCTCCGCCGTCGAGAGCACGAACTGCCACCGCGTCCCGAAGCGCTTCGTCGGGAGCTTGAACTCGATCGGCTCGTAGTGGCCGTTGAAGAGCAGGAGGAAGCTGGCATCGACGATCGGCTCACCCTCAGGCGTGCGCGTCGGGATCTCCTCGCCGTTCAGGAAGACGCCAATCGCGCGCGCGTCGCCGCGACGCCAGTCGCGCTGCGTCATGCGCCGCCCGTCCGGCCGCATCCACCAAACGTCGGGCAGGTCGGCGCCGGGCGAGCCGCGGCCCTCGAGGAACGCGGGACTCCGGAAGACCGGGTGCGCACGCCGCAGTTCGATCAGCCGTCGCGTGAACTCGACGAGCGCATGCTGGTCGTCGTCCCAGTCCCAGTGGAACCACGACAGCTCGTTGTCCTGACACCACGCGTTGTTGTTGCCGTGCTGTGTGCGCCCGAACTCGTCGCCGCCGAGAAGCATCGGCACGCCTTGCGAGAGGACGAGGGTCGTCAGGAAGTTGCGCTGCTGCCGCCGGCGGAGCGCGCGGATCGACGGATCGTCCGTCGGCCCCTCGACGCCGTGGTTCCACGAGCGGTTGTCGTCGGTCCCGTCGCGGTTCGCCTCGCCGTTCGCGTCGTTGTGCTTGTCGTTGTACGAGACGAGGTCGGCGAGCGTGAACCCGTCATGCGCGGTGATGAAGTTGATCGACGCGAACGGGCGGCGCCCGTCGTTCTCGTAGAGATCCGCGGATCCGGTGAAGCGCGTGACGAAGTCCGCGACGTTCTCGTGCCCGCGCCAGAAGTCGCGCATCGTGTCGCGGTAGAGGCCGTTCCACTCCGTCCAGAGCACCGGGAAGTTCCCGACCTGGTAGCCGCCCGGCCCGACGTCCCACGGCTCCGCGATCAGCTTCACCTGGCTGAGCACCGGATCCTGGTGGATCGTGTCGAAGAACGCCGACAGGCGATCGACCTCGTAGAACTCGCGCGCGAGCGCGGACGCGAGGTCGAAGCGGAACCCGTCGACGTGGCAGTCGATCGCGAAGTAGCGGAGCGAGTCCATGATCAGCCGCAGCACGCGAAGGGTGCACGGGGTTGAGCGAGTTGCCCGTGCCGGTGAAGTCCATGTAGTGACGCGGGTCGTCCGGCATCAGCCGGTAGTAGCTCGCGTTGTCGACGCCCCTGAACGAGAGCATCGGGCCGAGGTGGTTGCCCTCGGCGGTGTGGTTGTAGACGACGTCGAGGATGACCTCGATCCCGGCGGCGTGCAGCGCCTTGACCATCCCCTTGAACTCGAGCACCTGCTCGCCGCGCGTCCCGGTCGCTGCGTAGAGCGCGTGCGGCGCGAAGTAGCCGATCGAGCTGTAGCCCCAGTAGTTCGAGAGGCCACGGTCGACGAGGAAGCTCTCGTCAGCGACGTGGTGGACGGGCATGAGCTCGACCGCGGTCACGCCGAGACGCGTGAAGTGCGCGATCGCGGCATCGCTCGCGAGGCCCGCGTACGTGCCGCGCAGCTCGTCGCGCACGTCCGGGTGGAGCCTCGTGAAGCCCTTCACGTGCGTCTCGTAGATGACGGTGTCCTGCCAGGGCGTGCGCGGCGTGCGGTCGCCCTCCCAGTCGAACCCGCCGTCGACGACGACGCACTTCGGGATCGCCGAGGCCGAATCGGACTCGTCGATGCGAAGGTCGGCGTCCGCGCTCGCGTCGGGGACGTACGGCAGCGTGTTCGCGCGCCGGTAGTCGACAGGGCCCTCGATCGCCTTCGCGTACGGGTCGATCAGGAGCTTCGCGGGGTTGAACCGCTGCCCCTGCTCGGGGCGGTACGGGCCGTGGACGCGGAACGCGTACCGCGTTCCCGGCCCGACGTCCGGCAGAAACCCGTGCCAGTTGAGTGCCGTGCGCTCGCTCAGTTCGATCCGCGTCTCGCCG
The DNA here is from genome assembly GCA_963791205.1 of uncultured Actinomycetes bacterium. Taxonomy (GTDB): domain Bacteria; phylum Actinomycetota; class Thermoleophilia; order Gaiellales; family Gaiellaceae; genus JACCTU01. Next base: position 59,752 of record CAWBRK010000011.1, on the reverse strand, counting down.
TCGTCCTCGTAGAGGCAGAGCTCGACGCGCTCGGCGTGCTCCGAGAAGAGCGAGAAGTTCGTGCCGTCACCCCGCCACGTCGCGCCGAGCGGGAAGGGCTCGCCGGGCCAGACCCTCATCGACGGAGCTCCGCGGTCTTCGCATCGAAGTCGGCGACGAGCTCGACCGACCCGCGTCGCACTCGCAGGACGCGATCGTCGACGACCACGTCGGCCGCACGCGGCAGCTCGCGGCGCAGCGCGATCAGCTCGCGGTAGAACGCGCGTAGCTCCTCGTCGGCCACGGAGCGGTCGAGCTTCGATCGCTCGAACGTCTCGAGCGCCTGCGGGTCGGGAACGTCATCGGCCGCGAACCCGGCGAAGCCCGCGAACTCGCGCCGGCGACCCTCGCGCGTCGCTTCCGCCACCGCCGGGTCGATGTGGTCGGTGAAGAACTGGAAGGGCCGCCGCTCGCCGTACTCCTCGCCCTGGAACAGCAGCGGCGTCTGCGGCGCGAACAGGACGACGGCGGCGCGGATCCGGAGCTCGTCGCTCCCCGGCCGGTCCCCGACGGCACGGTTGCCGACCTGGTCGTGGTTCTGAGACTCGACGACGAGGCGCTCGGCCGGCTCGCGCCGCAGCTCGGTCGCGAGCCCTTCGAGCGAGCCGTAGTCGGCGTAGTACCCGTCGCGCTCCCCCGTCAGCAGCACGTGCAGCTCGTGGTGGAGCTGATCGGCCCACTGCGCGTCGTGACCCCACTCCTCGATCGGCCGGAGGTCGCCCGTCGTCATCTCGGAGATCACGAGCACACGCGGATCGATCGCACGCACGCGCTCCGCGAGCTCGGCGAGCACGTGTACCGGCCCGTCGTCGAACACGGCGTGCACCGCGTCGAGCCGCAGACCGTCGACCTTGTAGTCGCGCACCCAGAGCTCGGCGTTCTGGATCGCCCACTCGCGCACAGCGTGCTGCGCATAGTCGAGCGCGGGCCCCCAGAAGGTCTCGTGGCGATCGGTGAAGTACGGACCGAACGCGGCGAGCGCCTCCGAGCCCGGCCCGACGTGGTTGTAGACGACGTCGAGGACGACGCCGAGCCCGAGCTCGTGCGCCGCGTCGACGAAGCGCGCAAATCCCTCCGGCCCGCCGTAAGCGACGTGCGGCGCCGACGTGTAGAGGCCGTCGTACCCCCAGCCGCGCAGTCCGGGGAACGTCGCGATCGGCATCACCTCGACCGCGGTGACGCCGAGCTCCCTCACCTCGCGCAAGTGCTCGACCGCGCCGTCGAAGGTGCCCTCGTCGCTGAACGTCCCGACATGCAGCTCGTACAGGACGAGCTCGTCGAGCTGCAGCCCCTTCCACGAAGTGTCGTTCCACTTGAACCTCGAAGTGTCGAGCACGCGCGAGGGGCCGAGCACTCCGTCGTGCTGCCACCGCGAGGCCGGATCCGCGAGCGCCTCGCCGTCGACGACGTAGACGTAGTCGTCGCCGTGCCGTCCGTCCGCTGTGCCACGCCAGAACCCGTCGTCGCTGCGCTCGAGCGCGTGGTCGCGTCCGTTCACGCGCACGGCGAGCGAGGACGCCTCGGGCGCCCACACCTCGAAGTCAACGACCTCTCGGTCGCGAGGAACGGCGCCGAGCACGGCGGTGAAGGTACCCGACGAGGTGTCCGATCACCGCGCGATCCTCCAATGGTGCGAACGCACGCTCACCTGAGAGAGCTGTTCCGCCGCACGCCGAAGACGCCGCACCTCCGGCTGAGGCGGCGACTGGTTGCGGCGCTCGTGCTCGTCGGCATCGTCGACGTCATCGGCACGGTGCTGATGTGGGTGTTCGAGGACGACGCGGCCCGCAGCGAGATCCACAACCTGTGGGACGCGTTCTTCTTCACGACGGTCCAGCTGCTCACGGTCTCGTCGCAGATGCGAAACCCGGTCACGACACCCGGGCGGATCGTCGACATCGTCCTCGAGCTCAACGCCCTCGTTCTCGTGACGGGGATCGCCGGCGCGTTCGCGTCGTTCTTCCTCGATCTCGGGAGCCAGGCGGACGCTAATGCTCCGGAGCGAACCACGTGACCGCGAGCGGCGGTAGCGTCAGCTCCGCCGAGAACGGCTGGTCGTGCCAACCGCCCGCCTCCGCGACGACGCCGCCGAGGTTGCCGACGTCGCTCCCGCCGTAGTACGTCGAGTCGGTGTTGAGGATCTCGGCCCAGCGGCCGCCGGCCGGGAAGCCGACGCGGTAGCGCTCGCGCACCTCGGGCGAGAGGTTGCAGACGCAGACGACGGGATCGGTCGAGCCGGCGCCGTAGCGTGCAAACACGAGCACGTTGTGGCCGGCGTCGTTCGCCTCGAGCCAGCGGAAGCCGTCCGGGTGATGGTCGACCTGCCAGAGTGCGGGTCGGTCGCGGTAGACGCGGTTCAGCTCCCGTACGAGCTGCTGCATCCCCGCATGCTCGGGCTGCTCGAGCAGGTGCCAGTCGAGCGAGCGGTCGTGCGACCACTCCTGCTCCTGCGCGAGCTCGCCGCCCATGAAGAGCAGGTTCTTGCCGGGGTGCGCCCACATGTACGCGTAGAGCGCGCGCAGGCTCGCGAACTGCTGCCAGCGGTCGCCCGGCATCTTCGACAGGAGCGAGCCCTTGCCGTGCACCACTTCGTCGTGCGACAGCGGCAGCACGAAGTTCTCGCTGAACGCGTACATGAGCGAGAACGTGAGCTGGTGATGGTGGTAGCGGCGGTGAATCGGCTCGCGGCGGAAGTAGTCGAGCGTGTCGTGCATCCAGCCCATGTTCCACTTGAAGCCGAAGCCGAGCCCCCCGAGGTACGTCGGCCGAGACACGCCCGGCCACGCCGTCGACTCCTCTGCCGCGGACACGACACCCGGCTCGCGACCGTGAACGACCTCGTTCAACTCGGTCAGGAACGAGACGGCGTCGAGGTCCTCGTTGCCGCCGAACACGTTCGGGACCCACTCGCCTTCTCGGCGCGAGTAGTCGAGGTAGAGCATCGACGCGACGGCGTCGACGCGGATCCCGTCGACGTGGAACTCGCGCAGCCAGAAGAGCGCGGACGCGAGCAGGAAGTTGCGCACCTCGTGTCGCCCGAAGTTGAAGACGAGCGTGCCCCAGTCCGGATGGGCGCCGCGGCGTGGGTCGTCGTGCTCGTAGAGCGCGGTTCCGTCGAAGCGCGCGAGCGCCCAGTCGTCTCGTGGGAAGTGCGCGGGCACCCAGTCGAGGATCACGCCGAGCCCGCGCTGGTGCAGGTGGTCGACGAACCAGCGGAAGTCGTCCGGAGAGCCGAAGCGCGACGTCGGCGCGAAGAAACCCGTCACCTGGTAGCCCCACGAGCCCGAGAACGGGTGCTCCATCACGGGGAGCAGCTCGACGTGCGTGAAGCCGAGGTCGAGCGCGTAGTCGGCGAGCTCCTGCGCGAGCTCGCGGTACGTGAGTGAGCGGTTGTCCTCGAGCGGGTTGCGCCGCCAGGAGCCGAGGTGCACCTCGTAGACGGACATCGGCTCGCCGTGAGGCTCCGATGTGCGGCGCCGCTCGAGCCACTTCTCGTCGCCCCAGCGGTGCTCGGGCACGTGGACGACGGACGCGGTGTGCGGCGGCACCTCCGACGCGAACGCGAACGGATCTGCCTTCAGCTTGACCGTGCCGTCCGCCTGGACGACCTGGAACTTGTAGCGTTGCCCCGGCTCGGCGCTGTCGACAACGGTCTCCCAGATGCCGGACTCGCCAAGGTTCCGCATCGAGCTCGGCTGCCAGTCGTTGAAGTCGCCGACGACCGCGACCGCGCGCGCGTTCGGCGCCCACACGGCGAACGAGACGCCTTCGTCGCGCACGTGCGCGCCGAGCACGTCGTACAACCGCTCGTGCCGTCCCTCGCCGGCGAGGTACAGGTCGATCTCGCCGAAGACGCTCATACCGTCGCCTGCTCGAGCAGCCGCGCGATCCCTGCGACCGGGATCGGGACCCATGTCGGCCGGTTGTCGAGCTCGTAGCGCAGCTCGTACACCGCCTTCTCGAGCTCGAACACGGCGAGCAGCCGTTCGAAGGACGAGCCCGACGGGATCAGCGACGAGTCGGCCTCGGCGAGGTAGCCGAGCAGGAACGCGTCGCGCGCACGGTCCTCCCAGCCCTCGGGCGGCTCGACGCCGTGCTCGATCCGCGCGGCGCTCGCGGCGTACGCGAACGAGCGGAGCATCCCGGCGACGTCGCGGAGCGGCGAGCGCTTGCGCCGGCGGTCGACGATCGGCCGGGCGGGCTCGCCCTCGAAGTCGAGGATCAACCACGAGTCACCCGTCCAGAGCGCCTGGCCGAGGTGGTAGTCGCCGTGCGTGCGGATGATCTTGCCGACGTCGCCGGCATGCGACAGCCCGCGCAGCTGCTCCCGCACCTCCTCGCCGCGGCCGAGGATCGGACCGAGCGCCTCGGCGTCGGGGAGCGAGACGAAGAGCTCCTCGATCTCCTCGTCGACGCTCGCGGTCAACAGCCCGAGTGACTCGCTGCTCGGCTCCTCCGGCGCGAAGCTCGGATCGGAGTAGTCGGAGGCGAGCACCGTGTGCATCGCGCCGGACACCTCGCCGAGCACGCGCAGGCGCTCGACGAACTCGTCGCTCCACCCCTCGCGGAGCGACTGCGAGCGCGAGCTCCCAGCCGTCGCCGTCGCCCGGGACGTAGTCCTGCGCGATCGCGAGCGTCGCCTCCACGGGCGTCCCGAGGTAGGACGCCCAGCCCTGCAGCGACGCGATCGAGGGGAAGCTGCGGTCGGTCAGGAAGCGGAGCAGCTCGAGCTCCGGGTTCACGCCGGCCTCGATCCGGCGGTACGCCTTGAGGACGAGCGCATCGTCGAAGACGAGCGAGGTGTTCGACTGCTCCCGGCCCATCGGCCGCACCTGCTCGAGCGAGCCGTCCGGACCGGGCCCGCGGAACTCGACCATCGCCTCCCCGCCGGCGACGTCCAGCTCTGCGCGCATCGCGCGAACGACCTCGCGCGCGAGCTCCGGATCGGCGAGCGCGTCGTACACCTTCCAGCCCTCGACCTCGGCGATTGCATCGTCCCAGCTCGCGCCGGAAGCCGAGCGGCACGTGGTAGAGCTCGTGCGTCCCGGGGTGGAAGCGGATCTCGACGAGCGCGAGCGCGAGCATCGGCTCCTCCGTCCGGACGACCGGCGCCGCGACGACCTGGAAGTGCGCGATCTCGCGCGACTTCGCACCGAACCAGCGCTGCGCGAGCACGAACTCGCGGAGCGAGTCCTCGGGCACGGAGAGCGCGAGGTGGTGCGTGAACGCCGTCACTCGTCCTCTTCCTTCTTGAGGCGCGCGGAGCTGGAACCAGAAGAATCCGCGCGGCGCGAGCGTCAGCAGGTACGGCAGGTCGCCGACCGCCGGAAACGACGTCCGGCCGAACATCTCCTCGGGCACCATCCCGCTGAAGCGTGACAGGTCGAGCTCGACCGCCTGTGCGGAGCGCGCGACGTTGTGCACGCAGAGCACGATGTCGTCCTCGTAGCAGCGCACGTGCGCGAAGATCCGCGGGTTCGACGTCTCGAGCGGCTCGTACGTGCCGAGCCCGAAGACGGGATGCTGCTTGCGCAGCGAGATGAAGCGCCGGATCCAGCGCAGGAGCGACGTCGGCGTGCGCAGCTGCGCCTCGACGTTCACCGCCTGGTAGCCGTACACCGGATCCATCAGCGGCGGGAGATAGAGCTGTGCGAAGTCCGCACGCGAGAACCCGCCGTTCCGATCACCCGTCCACTGCATCGGCGTGCGAACGCCGTCACGGTCGCCGAGGAAGATGTTGTCGCCCATCCCGATCTCGTCTCCGTAGTAGAGGACGGGCGAGCCGGGCAGCGAGAACATGATCGCGTGCAGCAGCTGGATCTCGTCGCGGCCGCTGTCCATGAGCGGGGCGAGGCGGCGGCGGATGCCGAGGTTCAGCTTCATCCGCGGATCCTTCGCGTACTCGCCGTACATGTAGTCGCGCTCGTCGTCGGTGACCATCTCGAGCGTCAGCTCGTCGTGGTTGCGGAGGAAGAGTCCCCACTGGCAGTTGTCCGGGATCGCCGGCGTGCGCTCGAGGATCTCGTAGATCGGCGTCGCGTCCTCGCGCCGCAGCGACATGAACATCCGCGGCATGACAGGGAAGTGGAAGCACATGTGGCACTCGTCGCCGCCGCCGAAATACTCGACGACGTCCGCGGGCCACTGGTTCGCCTCGGCGAGGAGCACTTTGTCCTGGTAGTGCGCGTCGATCTCGGCACGCACGCGCCTCAGGTAGTCGTGCGTCTCGGGCAGGTTCTCGCCGTTCGTCCCGTCGCGCTCGTAGAGGTACGGGATCGCGTCCATGCGGAAGCCGTCGATGCCGAGGTCGAGCCAGAAGCGCAGGACGTCGAGCATCGCCTCCTGCACCTCGGGGTTGTCGTAGTTCAGGTCGGGCTGGTGCGAGAAGAAGCGGTGCCAGTAGTACTGCCCGCGCACGGGATCCCACGTCCAGTTCGAGGGCTCCGTGTCGAGGAAGATGATCCGGGCCTCCTGCCACGGCTCGTCGCTGTCCGACCAGACGTACCAGTCGCCGTACGGGCCGTCCCGATCGGAGCGCGACGCCTGGAACCACGGGTGGTCCGCGGACGTGTGGTTCATGACGAGGTCGGCGATGACGCGGAGACCGCGCTGGTGCGCGGCCTCGACGAGGAGCCGGAAGTCCTCCACGGTGCCGTAGTCCTCGTGCACGTTGTAGAAGTCTGCGATGTCGTAGCCGCCGTCGCGGAGCGGCGACGGGTAGAGCGGCAGCAGCCAGATGCAGTCGATGCCGAGCCACTGGAGGTAGTCGAGCTTGTCGGTCACGCCGCGCAGGTCGCCCGAGCCGTCGTCGTTCCCGTCGAAGAACGCGCGCGTGTGGATCTCGTAGAAGACGGCGTGCTTGAACCAGAGCGGGTCGCTCTCGAACCAGTGTCCCGGCTCGGCCGGGCGCTCGACGGCCTCGGTCACGCGTCCCACCCGCAGCACGTGGCTCTGGCCCGGGTCGAGCCGGACGTAGTTGCGTCCGGTCTGCCACATGAACGTCTGGTCGGTGAGCAGCTCCTGCGCGCGAAACGTCGGCGGCAGGCCGAGCGCCGCCGGGAGCACGGCGACGCCTTCGCGCGTCTCGAACGGGTCGATGTTGACCACGACGACGACCATGTTGTCTGCTCGTCGCTTCGCGTACGCGAAGAGGTGCTCGCTCTCGGTCTCGAGTCAGCGTCAGGTTCCCGAAGCGCTGGAGCGCCGGGTTCGCGCGCCGGACCTCGTTCAGGCGCCTCACGAGCGGCAGGAGCGTCGCCGTCGAGCGTCCGCTCCTTCACCTCGTACTTCTCCGAGTCGAGGTACTCCTCGCTGCCGTCCTTCACCGGGACGTTCTCGAGGTTCTCGAAGCCCGAGTAGATCCCGTACGTCGGGCGAGAGCGTCGCCGCGAGCACGAGCCGCGCCTCGAACGCGGGCCGACCGCCCTGCTGCAGATATGCGTGGAGGATGTCCGGCGTGTTCGCGAACAGGTTCGGCCGGTAGAAGTCGCTCCAGTCGAGGAGCTGCTCGACGAACTCCTTCAGCTCCCAGCGCGTGTTCTTCCACGTGAAGTACGTGTACGACTGGCTGAAGCCGATCTTCGCGAGCGTCGTCATCATCGCCGGGCGCGTGAACGCCTCGGAGAGGAAGAGGACGTCGGGGTGCTCGCGCCGGACCTCCGCGATCAGCCACTCCCAGAACGGGATCGGCTTCGTGTGCGGGTTGTCGACGCGGAAGATCTGGACGCCGCGCTCGACCCACGCGAGCACGACGTCGCGCAGCGCGTCCCAGAGCCCGCGCCAGTCGTCCGAGTCCGAAGTTGACGTTGTAGATGTCCTGGTAGCGCTTGGGCGGGTTCTCCGCGTACTTCAGCGTGCCGTCGGGGCGCCGGTGGAACCACTCGGGGTGCTCGGTCAGCCACGGGTGGTCCGGCGACGTCTGGATCGCGAAGTCGATGCAGATCTCGCAGCCGACCTCGCGGCCGCGCGCGACCATGCGCTCGAACTCCTCGAGCGTGCCGAGGTCGGGATGCACGGCCTCGTGCCCGCCCTCCGCCGCGCCGATCGCCCAGGGGCTCCCGACGTCGTCGGCCTCCGGCGTGAGCGTGTTGTTCCGCCCCTTGCGGTTCGTCGTCCCGATCGGGTGCACCGGCGGCAGGTAGACGACGTCGAAGCCGAGCTCCGCGAGCTCGGGAAGCACGCGCTCGACCCCGGCGAAGCCGCCGAAGGAGCGCGGGAAGAGCTCGTACCACGAGCCGAACGCGCCACGCTCGCGGTCGACGTCGAGCTCGAACGTCTGCGACGGCGTCTTCTCGCTGCGGTCGCCCGCCTTCGCCTCGAGCGCCTCCTCGACCGTGAGCGAGCCGCGTTCGAGGAGCGCCGCACCCTCGGCGAGCTCGCGAGCTCAGGTCTTCCTGCCCCGCCTCGTGCTTGCGCCGGATCTCCCATTGGCACGACGCGACCCGGTCGACCCACGCCTCGATCCGGTACGTCCACCTGCCCGGCTCGTCCACCTCGAAGCCGCCCTCGAAACGGTCGTTGCCGACCGGGCGGAGCGCCGACTCCTGCCAGCGCGTCGCGCCCGGACGCTTGAAGCGGACGGCGGCGCCGAGCACCTCGTGGCCGTCGCGGCAGATCGTCGCCGAGACGTCGACCCGGTCACCGGCGACCGCCTTGACCGCGTACCGTCCGCAGTCCACCTGCGGCCGCACGTCCTGGATCTGGATGCGTGACGGAGCGGTCTTCGACTTGGGAAGTGGCATCGGCGTGGGTCGTACCGAGACTGTGCGAGGTTTGAACGCGTGAAGCTTCCCCGTTCGAGCGGAATCCTGCTGCACCCAACCTCCCTGCCCGGCGGCCGGCTCGGGCCCGAGGCGTACGGGTTCGTCGACTGGCTCGCCGCCGCAGGGCAGTCGTGGTGGCAGGTCCTGCCGCTCGGGCCGCCGGACGAGGTCGGCTCGCCGTACAAGTCGCCGTCGGCGTTCGCAGGCTGGGCCGGCCTGCTCGCGGAGCCCGACGCGCCGGTGTCGCCGGACGAGCTCGAGGACTTCGTCGCGCGCGCAGCCGTACTGGATCGGCGACTGGGCCGCGTTCGCCGACGGGGACGCGATCGCGGACCAGGTGCGCTTCGAGCGCGAGTGGAGCGCGCTCCGCGCGTACGCGCACGGGCGGGGAGTCCGGCTGATCGGCGACCTCCCGATCTACGTGGCGCCCGGGAGCGCCGACCATCGCTCGCATGCCGAGCTCTTCCAGGAGGACTGGGTCGCGGGCGTCCCGCCCGACGAGTTCACCGACGAGGGGCAGCTCTGGGGCAACCCGCTCTACGACTGGCCCGCGCTTCGGGCGCCAGCGGTACCGCTGGTGGCTCGAGCGGTTCCGCCGGACGTTCGAGCTCGTCGACCTCACGCGCGTCGACCACTTCCGCGGCTTCGTCGCGTACTGGGCGGTGCCCGCCGAGGCTGAGACGGCGAAGGACGGCGAGTGGCGGCCGGGGCCGGGCCGGGAGCTCTTCGAGGCGGTGCGCGCGGACGTCGGCGACCTGCCGGTCATCGCCGAGGACCTCGGTGTGATCACGCCGGCCGTCGAGCAGCTCCGCGACGGGCTCGGCCTGCCGGGGATGCACGTGATGCAGTGGGCGTTCGTCGCAGACTCGAAGAGCCCGCATCGCATCGAGAACCACCGCGAGAACGGCGTCGTCTACACGGGGACGCACGACAACGACACGGCGCTCGGCTGGTGGCGCTCGCTCGACGCGGACGAACGATCCGCGACCGGGCTCGACGGCCGCGACCCGGCGTGGTCGCTGATCGAGCGCGTGTTCTCGTCCCGCGCCGTGCTCGCGGTCGTCCCGCTGCAGGACGTGCTCAGCCTCGGCAGCGAGGCGCGCATGAACCTCCCCGGGAGCGAGACCGGCAACTGGCGGTGGCGGCTCGAACCGGGCTCGCTGACTCCTGAGCTCGCTGCGCGCCTGCGCGCTGCGACCGAGAAGGCCGGCCGCGCGTGATCCTCGAGGCGCTCGCCGCGACCCTCATCTGCCTCGACCCGGGACACGGGACGGTGCCGTCGGTCGGTGTGCAGCGCGAGCCGATCGGGCCGGGCTCTCGGACGCTGAAGATCAAGGATCCCGGCGGCGCGGCCGGCGAGGCGCCGGTCGCGCTTGCGATCGCCCGCCGGACGCGCGCGCTCCTCGTTGCGCGTGGCTACCGCGTCGCGATGACGCGCGAGCGCGCGGGCTACACGGGCGGGAACGTCGACCGGGCGAAGTTCTGCAACGCGCGGCGCGCGGCCCTGATGATCCGCATCCACGCCGACGGCTCGACGAACAGCTCGCAGCGCGGCGTGCACACGCTCTATCCGGCGCTCCACCGCGGCTGGACGGACGACGTCTTTCGGCCGAGCCTGCTCGCCGCGACGTTGATCCAGCGCGAGGTCGTGCGGGCGACCGGAGCGCGCGACCTCGGGCTCCAGCGCCGGTCCGGACCTGACGGGCTTCAACTGGGCCGACGTGCCGGTGGTCCTCGTCGAGACCGGCTTCCTCTCGAACCCGGCCGAGTCGCGCCTGCTCCACTCGGCGGCGTACCAGGAGCGCATCGCGAGAGGACTTGCACTGGGCGCGGAGTCGTATCTGGCAAAAAGAGCAAAACGCGACTAGGTTGAGACTGTCCTAGCAGGTCGGAGCGAAGGGTCGTCCAGTGGCCGCAGCGAGGAGTGCTGGACTGCGGCGGAGGGGTTGACGGTGGAAGCCGCCGAGGCTCGGCACGCCGTGAACGAGGCTGCGCTCGCCCGTGACCGGACGGCGCTCGTCGCGCTGGCCGCCTCCATGCCGGCGATCCAGGCGTTCGCGTACGAGCGACGGCGGGCCCGCGCGTTCGCGCACGCGCTCGACGGGGCCGGCGACGCCGCCCTTGCCGAGCTCAGCCTCGCAGCCGCCGCGGACCCGCCGAGCGCGGCGACGCTCGCCGCGGACTCGGCGCAGCTCCACCTGCTCCTCGGCGATCCCGCGCGGGCCGTGGTCGCGCTCGAGGGCGCCGCGCGCGTGGCCGACGGGCTCGACCCGCACGCCGGCGCCGTGCTCGTCGCGGCGATTCGCGAAGCACCCGCGGCGTGGTTCCGCGGCGCGCGCGCCGCTGTGCTCGCCCGGAGCCCGCGGACGACGCTGGCCACCCTCGGAGCTGCGTTCGACACCGTCGCAGACCGAACGGTCTTCCGGGCGGGCGTCGCCGGCGCCGCGCTGGCCGCGGCCGTCCTCTCCTTCTTCACGCTCCCGAACGTCTTCTTCGAAGGGACGTCTGCGGCGCCGAAGAGCGGCGTCACGACGCCGCGCTCGTCGGCGCCGCCCGACGTCGTCGTCGCGGACGTGCCGGTCACGGCGGCGCCGGGCCGCGCGACGCCCGAGCAAACGAGGCCGACGCGGCCCGAGGCTCCGGCGGTCACGCTCGTGAGCGTCCGGACCACGCAGCCGGCGGCCGACGCCCTCGAGGAAGAGCAGCCGCCGCCCGGCCGCCCGCGCGCCTCGCGCCCGGCGCCCGTCGCACCGCAGGCCCCGGCACCGGCTCCCGCGCCGGCCCCTGAGCCCGCGCCGGCGTCTCCTCCGACGCCGACGCCCGCGCCCGTCCCTGCGCCCGCGCCGGTCGACGTCCCCGTCGCTTCGGCCGCAGCGGCTGCTCCGGCCGCCGTTCCGCCGCCCGCGACGGTCGACCCGAAGAAGCCGAAGGACAAGGTCAAGAACAACGCCAAGGACGAGAAGCAGCACGAGCACAAGACCGAGGAGCCGGCGCCGCCGCCCGCTCCGCCCGCCGCGGCGCAGCCTTCCGCCGAGTGCGAGCAGCAGGACGACGACGAGCACGAGCGTGACCGGGAGCACGGCCGCGACCACGAGAGGGACAAGGAGAAGCGCCGCGACGGCTAGGACGGTTTGTGGTCCAGAAGCCGTGGGTACCTCGGTTTCGTCCTAGCAAGGCCGAATCGAAAGCGAACCGGTCATCCCGGAAGGGAGGCTCAGGAGATGTACATCGGACTCGGAACGGTGCTCGTCATCGTCCTGATCGTTCTGCTGATCTACCTGCTGGCGTGACGCACCAGAAGGGCGGCCTCGAAGCCGCCCTTCGCCATCTCTAGGACTCTGCTTCGCCCCGCATCCGCTCGAGTGCCGCGCGGCCACGGACGTGAACGTCGTGCCGGCGCACCTCGGGATCCGCCTCGTCGAGCGGCGTCTCGGCCTCCTCGAACGCCTCGCGCTCATCCACTACCTCGCGCGACTCCGCGATCCGTTGCCGCAGCTCGTCGGCGCGCGCGTCGGGCTCGGGCACGGGCGGCGCGACGGGCGCGGGCACAGGAGCGGAAGGGGTTTGCCGGAGGAAGCGAACGACGAGCGCCACCGCGACCCCGGCTCCTGCGAGCAGCCACCAGACCCGGCTTCGCATCGGGGCGATGCTACACTGCCCGCCGCTTCTCGCTCCGCCCCGCGCCGTCACTCTTCCCGAGCGGCGCAGGCAGGCGGAGCCGCCTAAGACCGAGAGAAGAGGAGGTATCGGGAGTTGAGAACCGAGTACGAGATCCTGGTCATGCTCGATCCGGAAGCACCGGAGGAGCGGCAGAACGAGATCCTCGAGCGCGCGCGCGAGCTCGTCGAAGGCGGCGGCGGCACGTGGGACCGCCACGAGCCGTGGGGCCGACGCCGGCTCGCGTACGAGATCGCGCACAAGGACGAAGGCGTCTACCACCTCGTCGAGTTCACGTCCGAGCCGGACACGCTCGACGAGCTGTCGCGCATCCTCAAGATCACCGACGGTGTGATGCGGCACCTGGCGGTCCGCCGCGTCCAGCGCAGTCCGGTGCGGCCGGTAGCGCGGACGCCGCGTGACGGGCAGGATGCACGCGAGCCCGTCACCCAGTCGGTCGAGGAGTAGGAGGAGAACCATGGCGAACATCAACCGGGTCATCCTGGTCGGAAACCTCACGCGCGATCCCGAGCTTCGGCACACGCCGAGCGGGACGTCGGTCTGCAAGCTGCGCCTCGCGGTCAACAGCCGCCAGAAGGACTCCGCGACCGGCGAGTGGGGCGAGAAGCCGAACTACTTCGACGTGACGGTCTGGGGGAACCAGGGCGAGAACTGCGCCAAGTTCCTCTCCAAGGGCCGCCCCGTCGGAATCGACGGCCGGCTCGATTGGCGCGAGTGGGAGGCGCAGGACGGCTCCAAGCGCCAGGCGGTCGAGATCATCGCCGACACCGTGCAGTTCCTCGGCGGCCGCGACAGCGGCGGCGGCGACGGCGAGCGCCAGTTCGTGCCCGCGGGCGCCGCGACCGACGACTTCACGCCGACCGGCACCGACGACGACATCCCCTTCTAGCGAGGTAGACGTGGCGAAGCAGCAGGAACAGCGAGGGCGGAAGCGCCCGCCGATCGGAGGCCCGCAGCGGAAGCGCAACTGCTTCTTCTGCAAGGACAAGATCGACCAGGTCGACTACAAGAACGTCAACCAGCTCCGGCGGTACATCTCGGAGAAGGGCAAGATCCGCTCGCGGCGGATCACGGGCGCGTGCCGGCGCCACCAGAACCAGGTGTCGGTCGCGGTGAAGCGCGCGCGGGAGATGGCCCTCCTGCCGTACGTCGGCGAGCGCTAGACGATGGACGTCATCCTTCGCCAGGACATCGACAAGGTCGGCCTCCGCGGCGACGTCGTGAACGTCGCCCGCGGCTACGCGCGGAACTTCCTCCTCCCGCGCGGGCTCGCCGAGGAGGCGACGCCGGCGAAGGTCGCAGAGCTCCGGAAGCGCGAGGAGCAGCGCGCGCGGCACGAGGCGCAGAGCTTCGAGCAGGCGCGCGAGATGGCGGACGCGCTCAACGAGACCGAGCTCCGCTTCGAGGTGAAGTCCGGCCCGACCGGCGCACTGTTCGGCTCGGTCACGCCGACGGACCTCGTCGACGAGATCTGGCGCGTCCGCAAGATCCGCGTCGACCGTCGCAAGATCGGCATCGACAACATCAAGCGGATCGGGCGCTACACGGTGCCGATCGAGCTCTTCAACGACGTCGACGTCGAGGTCAAGACGCTCGTCGTGCCCGAAGGCGGCGAACTGCCGCCCGAGGAGGAGCTCGCCGCCATGGAGGCAGCCGAGCGCGCCAAGGAGGAGGCCGCGGCTGCGGCAGTCGACGCGCAGCACGAGGAGGCCGAAGAGCTCGTCGCCGAGGCGGAGGCCGTGGAAGAGGAGACGCCGCCCGCCGAGGACGAGCCCGCCGAGGCGGGCCTGCCGAGGGCGAGCCCGCCGCGGACGAACCCGCCGCAGACGAGCCTCCGAAGGACGAGGCGCCCGACTCGTCCGACCCCGAGACCGAGTCGACCTAGCAACGACTCGTCCACAGGCGTGCACGTGCCTGTGGATTCGCGCACGAACTTTCCGCACGGAGCGGATTTGTTTCCCACAGATCCGTCCGGTGACGCTGGCAGCATGGCCGGACTTTTCCCTGCACATCGAAGGGTTCGCCATGTCGAAAACACCGCTGTCCACTCCTACCAATGCCTCGAGCGGAGTGGTTGACTCGCGTCCTGTGGCCCAGGTCGCCCAGTTCTCGTCCGCCGCCCCGGTCCCGCCGCAAAATCTCGACGCCGAGGAGTCTGTCCTCGGGGCGATGATGCTCTCCCCCGGTGCGATCGGGGCGGTGAGCGAGATCCTGGATGCGGGCGACTTCTACCGGGAGAGCCACGCGAAGATCTATCGAGCGGCGCTCTCCCTGTACGCCCGCGGCGAGCCCGTCGACGCGATCACCCTCGTCGACGCGCTCGAAGAACGAGGTGAGCTCGAGGATGCGGGTGGCCGCATCCGCATCCACGAGCTCGCCGCGCTCGTGCCGGCGGCCGCGAACGCCGCGCACTACGCGCGGATCGTCCGCGAGATGGCCACGCTCCGCGGCCTCATCCGGACGGGGCAGGAGATCGCCCGGCTCGGGTGGGAGCGGCCCGGCGAGACCGATCAGCTCGTCGACCAGGCCGAGCAGATCCTCTTCGACCTCTCCCAGGATCGCATCTCCACCGAGTTCGCGCACATCGACCAGCTGCTGAAAGAGAGCTTCGAACGGATCACGCAGCTCTACGAAGCCGGCGCCGACGTGACCGGGACACCGTCCGGCTTCAAGGAGCTCGACCGGACGACGTCCGGCTTCCAGGCGGGCAACCTGATCATCGTCGCGGCGCGTCCGTCGATGGGGAAGTCGGCGCTCGGGCTCTGCATGGCGGCGAACCTCGCCGTCCGCGAGGGCGTCCCGGTCGGGATCTTCACGCTCGAGATGTCGAAGTCCGAGGTGACACAGCGGCTGATGTGCAGCGAGGCCAAGGTCGAGTCGCAGCGGCTCCGCACGGGGAAGCTCGCGGTCGACGACTGGCCGCGGCTGACGGCCGCGTGCGACAAGCTCGCCAAGGCGCCGATCTACGTCGACGACACGGGCTCGATCAACCTGATGGAGATCCGCTCGAAGTCGCGGCGGCTCAAGCAGCAGGAGCCGAACCTCGGGCTGATCGTCATCGACTACCTCCAGCTGATGACCTCGGGCGTGAGCGCCGAGAACCGCGTGCAGGAGGTGTCGCAGATCTCGCGCTCGCTCAAGGTGCTCGCGCGCGACCTCGACGTGCCGATCGTCGCCATGTCGCAGCTCTCGCGGGCGGTCGAGCAGCGCCACGACAAGCGGCCGATCCTCTCCGACCTCCGCGAGTCCGGGTCGATCGAGCAGGACGCCGACCTCGTGATGTTCATCTACCGGGACGAGTACTACAACGAGGAGACCGACCAGCAGGGGATGGCCGAGGTGATCGTCGCGAAGCACCGCAACGGCCCGACCGACTCGATGAAGCTGTCGTTCCTCAAGCGCTACGCGAAGTTCTCCGACCTCGCGGCAGCCTGATGGGAGTGGTGTTGCGCAACACGTGGGGTGATTGCAGAGCAGACGGTGTGCATCCCGCCGAGGGCGACGAGCTTCCGCGCGGTGTGCGACGCGTGCGCTTCGTCCCAGCTCCCGAGCAGGGGCTACGTCGGCGCCGTCGTCGAAGGGAAGCTGGCGCTCGAGAAGGACCAGGGGCACGTCACGTGCCACCGCGGGCACGACATCCGCGTCCTTCGCGCGCTGCCGGCGAGCCTCGTCCATTAGATCGGTCACACTCCCGGCGTGCCCGCGACCGTGATCGTCGGCGCCCAGTGGGGCGACGAAGGCAAGGGGAAGATCGTCGACCTGCTCGCGCAGCACGCGGACGTCGTGTGCCGCTACCAGGGCGGGCCGAACGCCGGCCACACGATCGTCGTCGACGGCGAGACGTACAAGTTCCGGCAGATGCCGTCGGGGATCCTCTCGGGCAAGCACTGCGTGATCGGTGCCGGCTGCGTCGTCGACCCCGAGGTCCTGATCGAGGAGCTCGACGACCTCGACCGCGCGCGGCATCGATACGGACGGGCGTCGTCCACGTCTCCGGCAACGCGCACCTGATCATGCCCTGGCACGTCGCGATCGACCAGGCGAGCGAGCGCCGGCTCGGCAAGCTCCAGATCGGCACGACGCGGCGCGGGATCGGCCCGACGTACGCGGACAAGGCGGCGCGGCTCGGGATCCGCGTCCAGGACCTGCTCGACCCGAAGATCCTGCGCCAGAAGATCGAGGTCGCGCTCGCCGAGAAGAACCTCTGGCTCGAGCGCGTCTACGGGGTCGAGCCGCTCGAGCTCGAGGAGGTCGCGTCGAGCGTTGCGAGCGGTTACGCGCAGCGCCTTCGGCCGTACGTCGCCGACACGTCGCTGCTCGTCGACCGGGCGCTCGACGACGGGCAGGATCGTGCTCTTCGAGGGCGCGCAGGCGACGCTGCTCGACCTCGACCACGGCACGTATCCGTTCGTCACCTCGTCGAACCCGGTCGCGGCGGTACGCAGCGACGGGCATCGGGATCGGGCCGACGCGGATCGACGCGGTCGTCGGCGTGTCGAAGGCGTACGTCACGCGTGTCGGCGAAGGGCCGTTCCCGACCGAGATCGAGGGGCCCGACCAGGAGCGCGTCCGCGAGCTCGGCGGCGAGTTCGGCACGGTCACCGGCCGCGAGCGCCGCTGCGGCTGGCTCGACCTCGTCGCGCTGCGCTACGCCGTGCGCGTGAACGGGATCACGTCGCTCGCGCTGACGAAGCTCGACGTCCTCTCGGCGTTCGACGAGCTGCCGGTCTGCGCCGCGTACCGGCTGCGGGACGGCACGGAGACGCGTGACTTCCCGGCGCACCAGAGCGACTTCCACCACGCGGAGCCGGTCTACGAGATGCTGGCGGGCTGGGCAGAGCCGCTCGACGAGGTCGACTCCGTCGCCGAGCTGCCCGAGGCGGCGCGCGCGTACGTCGAGTTCGTCGAGCGCGAGCTCGGCGTCGAGGTCTCGCTCATCGGCACGGGAGCCGAGCGCGAAGCGCGTGCTGTCGGCTCGCGGCCTCGAAGAGCTCGCGCGGCCCTAGCCGTCAGTCGAACGTGACGACGAGCCTCGCGATCGCGTCGTCGCGGGGCGTGATGATCATGCGGCCGGCCTCGCGGCCCTCGTCGGCACGCCACGCGTAGTGCGCGACGATCGGGTCGTCGGACTCCTCGACCGAGAGGATCTCGACCTCGTCGTCGGGCGGGTTCGCGGCGTACGCCTCGGCGATCGCCTGCTTGCCACTGAACGGTCCCGCCGGAACGCCCTCGAAGACGAGCTCGGCGTCGTCGGTGAAGTGCTCGAGCATCGGCTCGAAGTCGCCTGTGCGGATCGCCTCGTTGAAGAGCTCGACGTGGCGATCGAGGAGCGACATCGGGCGGGAGCCTACGGATCCGGCCGCCGACGGGCATAGCATGAGCGCGTGAAAGTCCTCCTCGTCGGCTCTGGGCGGCCGCGAGCACGCGCTTGCCTGGAAGCTCGCGCAGAGCCCGCGGACTGACCGAGCTGCACGCCGCGCCGGGCAACCCCGGGCATCGCCGCGCTCGGCCCGTGCCACCCCGTGCGCGCCGACGACGGCGAGGGCCTGCTCGCGCTCGCGCGACCGCTCGACGTCGACCTCGTCGTCGTCGGGCCCGGAGGCGCCGCTCGTCGCCGGCGTCGCCGACGAGCTGCGGCGCGCGCGGCGTCGCGGTCTTCGGGCCGACGCCGCGGCCGCCGCGCGATCGAGGGCTCGAAGACGCTTCGCGAAGGACGTGATGGCGGCCGCCGGCGTGCCGACCGCGGAGACGCTCGCGGTCGCCCGGGCGCCGTGCGTGGTCAAGGCGGACGGGCTCGCGGCCGGCAAGGGCGTCTTCGTCTGCCGGACGCAGGCCGAGCTCGACGCCGCGCTGCGCGCGGTCGGGCCCTTCGGCGGCCGACTCGTCGTCGAGGAGCTGCTCGAGGGCGAGGAGGTGTCGGTCTTCGCGCTCTGCGACGGCGCGCGGGCGCTCGCCGCTCGCTCCGGCGCAGGACTTCAAGCGCGCCGGACGACGGCGACGAGGGCCCGAACACCGGCGGCATGGGCGCCTACTCGCCCGTCCCGCTGCTCGACGCCGAGGCGCCGAGCTCGTCGACGCCGTCCACCAGCCGGTGCTCGACGAGCTCGCGCGGCGCGGGACGCCGTTCGTCGGACTCCTCTACGCCGGGCCTGATGCTGACCGACGACGGCCCGCGCGTGCTCGAGTTCAACTGCCGCTTCGGCGACCCGGAGACGCAGGCGATCCTGCCGCGCGCTCGAGGGCGACCTGCTCGAGGCGCTCGCGGCGGCGGCCGCCGGCGACCTCGCGGGACGTCGTCCGTCGCGACCGCCGACGACGCCGCGGTCACCGTCGTGCTGGCGGCGCGCGACTACCCGGCCCGAGGCGACCGCGGCTCCGCGATCGAGGGCATCGAGGACGCCGAGGCGGCGGGCGCGCTCGTCTTCCACGCCGGGACGGCGCTGCGCGACGGCCGGCTCGTGACGAACGGCGGCCGGATCCTCGACGTGACGGCGATCGGCGGCCACGATCGGCGACGCGCGGGACGCGGGCGTACGCCGCGGCCGAGCGGATCGCGTTCGACGGCGCTGCGCTACCGGACCGACATCGCGGTCGAAGCGGCGACGGGGCGCCGTTGGCTGACGCGCCGGTCGTCGGCATCCTCGTCGGCTCGGAGTCCGACCGCGAGCGGATGCAGGGCGGCGCTCGACGAGCTCGACGAGCGCGGGATCGCGTACGAGTTCGACGTGCGGTCGGCGCACCGGAACCCGGAGTGCGGTCGCCGAGTACGCACGCACCGCGCGCGAGCGCGGCATCCGCGTGCTCATCTGCGGCGCCGGGCTCGCCGCCGCGCTGCCGGGCGTCGTCGCTGCGCACACCGACCTGCCGGTGATCGGCGTGCCGCTCCGCTCGTCGCCTGAGCGTGCTCGACGGTCTCGACGCGCTGCTCTCGATCGTCCAGATGCCGCCGGGCGTGCCGGTGGCGGCGGTCGGCGTCGACAACGCGAAGAACGCCGCCGTGCTCGCGGCGCGCATCCTCGGGGTCTCGTGAGTCCGGCCTGGCGCGGCGCTAGTCTGGCCTGGTGATCGCCCGCTACTCCCGTCCGGCGATGGCCGGAGTCTGGTCGGAGCGAGCGCAAGCTCGCACGCGTGGCTCGAGGTCGAGCTCGCCGCGCTCGACGCGCTGGGCGGAGGTCGGCGGGTTCCCGCACGACGCCGCCGAGGCGACCCGCGCCCGTGCGAAGGCGCCGACGCCCGAACGCGTGCGCGAGATCGAGGAGCGCACGCACCACGACATGGCCGCGTTCGTCGACGCCGTCGCGGAGCAGCTCGGCGAGGAGGGCCGCTGGTTCCACTACGGGCTGACCTCGTCGGACGTCGCTCGACACCGCGCTCGTCGCTCCAGATCCAGGAGGCCGGCCGTCTGATCCTCGCGGGGCTCGGCACGCGCGTTCGATGCGGTCGTCGCGCGCGCCGAGGAGCACCGCGACACGCTCACGATCGGGCGTACGCACGGCGTCCACGCCGAGCCGACGACGTTCGGCTTGAAGCTGGCGGGCTGGGCGTTCGAGCTCGACCGCGACCGCGTCCGCGTCGAGCGCGCGCTCGAGGGACTTCGCGTCGGGAAGCTCTCCGGGGCCGTCGGCACGTACTCGGCGACCGACCCGGAGGTCGAGCGGATCGCGTGCGAGCGGCTGGGCCTCGAGCCGGCGCCGTCCTCGACGCAGATCCTCCAGCGCGACCGCCACGCCGAGCTGCTCGCGGCGCTCGCGGTGGCGGCCTCCTCGCTCGACACGCTTCGCGCTCGAGATCCGGCACCTCGCGCGGACCGAGGTGCGCGAGGTCGAGGAGCCGTTCGGCAAGGGCCAGAAGGGCTCGTCGGCGATGCCGCACAAGCGGAACCCGGTCGTCGCCGGAGCGGATCTGCGGCCTCGCGCGCGTCGTCCGCGGCGCCGCGCTCGTCGGGCTCGAGAACGTCGCCCTCTGGCACGAGCGCGACATCTCGCACTCCTCGGCCGAGCGCGTGGTCCTGCCGGACGCGTTCCTCGCGCTCGACTACATGCTCGACCGCTTCGCGTGGCTCGTCGGAAGGGCTCGTCGTCTTCCCCGAGCGGATGCGGCGGAACCTCGAGCAGAGCCACGGCCTGTTCTTCAGCCAGCGCGCTCCTGCTCGCGCTCGTCGAGAGCGGGCTCGCGCGCGACGATGCGTACCGGCTCGTGCAGCGGGCGTCGATGCGCGCCTGGGAGGAGGAGCAGGACTTCCGCGAGCTCGTCCGCGGCGGACGCCGAGATCGCCGGCCGGATCGACCTCGACGAGACGTTCTCGCTGGAGCCGTACACCCGTCACGTCGACACCGTCTTCGAGCGCCTCCACGCGCTCGTCCGAACGAGAGAAGAGGAGCCAACGTATGCCTGAAGCCGCCGCGCACGTCGGGAGCGGAAAGGTCCGCGAGCTCTACGCGCTCGACGACGAGCGCCTCCTGCTCGTCGCCAGCGATCGCATCTCGACCTTCGACGTCGTCCTGCCGACCGAGATCCCGGACAAGGGCCGCGTGCTCACCGGGCTCGCCGGCTTCTGGTTCGCCCGCACGCGGGAGATCGTGCCGAACCACCTGCTCGCGCTCGGCGACGACGGTCGCTCGACCGAGTGCCGTGCGGCTCGAGATGCTCCCGATCGAGTGCGTCGTCCGCGGCTACCTCTCCGGCTCGGGCTGGAAGGACTACGCGGCGACGGGCGCGACGTCTGCGGCCACGTCCTGCCGAGCGGGCTGCAGGAGTCGGACCGGCTGCCGGAGCCGATCTTCACACCGGCGACGAAGGCGCAGAGGGGCCACGACGAGAACATCGACGCGCGCGCGCGCGTCGGAGCTCGTCGGCGAGGAGCGCTTCGCAGGAGGTCGAGCGGACCGCGCTCGCGCTCTATCGCGTTCGCCGCGGAGTACGCGCTCGAGCGCGGGATCATCATCGCCGACACGAAGTTCGAGTTCGGGCGTCGACGCCGAGGGCCGGCTCGTGCTCGGCGACGAGGCGCTCACGCCGGACTCCTCGCGCTTCTGGCCCGCGGACGAGTACCGGCCCGGCGGGGCGCAGCCGTCGTTCGACAAGCAGTTCGTGCGCGACTACTGCGAGACGCTCGGCTGGGACAAGACGGCCCCGGGCCCGGAGCTGCCCGACGAGGTCGTCGCGGGCACGCGTGCGCGGTACGTCGAGGCGTTCGAGCGCGTGACCGGGATCCCGTTCGACGAGTACCTCGCGGAGCCGGCGGTGGTGCTCCGGTGAAGGCGACGGTCCTCGTCCGCCCGAAGGAGGGCATCCTCGACCCGCAGGGGCAGGCGGTCGAGAGCTCGCTGCGGCAGCTCGGGTTCGCCGTCGGCGAGGCGCGGGTCGGTCGGGTCGTCGATCTCGAGCTCCAGGCGACGGACCCGGCTCAGGCGCGCGTCGAGGTCGAGCGCATGTGCGAGCAGCTGCTCGCGAACCCGCTCATCGAGAGCTACGAGATCGAGCTGACCGAGGCGTGAGCGAGCGCAGGCCGAGGATCGGCGTCCTCACGTTCCCGGGGTCGAACGACGACCGCGATGCCGCGCTGGGCGCTCGACGCGTTGGGCGCCGACCCCGTCTCGGTCTGGCACCGCGACGAGGAGCTCCCCGACGTGACAGGCGTCGTCCTGCCCGGCGGGTTCTCGTACGGCGACTACCTCCGCTGCGGCGCGATCGCGCGCTTCGCGCCCGCGATGGACGCCGTCGGTCGCGTTCGCCGCCGACGGCGGCCCCGTGCTCGGGATCTGCAACGGCTTCCAGATCCTCTGCGAGGCCGGGATGCTCCCGGGCGTGCTCCGCCCGAACCGGTCGCTCGAGTTCATTTGTCGTGACGTGCGCGTGCGCGTCGAGCGTACGAACACGAAGCTCACGGGACGCTGCGTCGAGGGGCAGGTGTTGTCGATCCCCGTGAAGCACGGCGAGGGCTGCTGGTACGCCGACGAGGAGCTCTACGCCGAGCTGACGGATCTGGACCAGATCGTCCTGCGCTACGAGCGACAACCCGAACGGCTCAGTCCACGACGTCGCCGGCGTGTGCAACCGGGAGGGCAACGTCCTCGGGCTGATGCCGCATCCGGAGCACGCAGTCGATCCGCTGCTCGGGCCGGCGGACGGCGCGTTCATCCTCGCGTCGCTCGTGGACGCTGCACGCGAGCGCGAAGCGGCACTCGTCTAGGCATCACCTCCGAAGCCGAGCGTCTCCGCGAGCTCCGGATGCTTCGCGAGCGCCTGGCGAAGGCGCTGGACGTCGCGCGAGCGAAGCGTGACCGGCCCGCGTCGCGCGGACCCGTCGGTCGTGTACGCGAAGCGGACGAAGCGCTCACCCTTCGCGTTCTCGAGCAGCTGGACGACGGAGGCGAAGCGGCGTTCGCCGGCGCGTTGCTGGATCTCGAGCTGGTCGACGAGGGCCGCGTCGCCCCACGGTGTGGCCGCTCTGGCGTTGGCTCGGGCTTTCGTGCTCATGAAGACGAACGTAGCGAGCAAGGTGTGCCGGGTGTGTGTCGCGTCTGTGCCGAATGTGAGACTTCTCGTCCACAGTGATCGTCGCGCACGTCGACCTGGACGCCTTCTTCGCCGCAGTCGAGGAACTCGACGACCCGAGCCTGCGCGCGAAGCCGCTCGTCGTCGGCGGCGACCCGCACGGACGCGGGGTCGTCGCGACCGCCAACTACACGGCACGCCGGTACGGCATCCATTCCGCGATGAGCTGCGCCGAGGCGCTGCGCCGCTGCCCGGCCACGATCTTCCTGCGACCGAGGCATGCCCACTACCGCGACATGTCGCGACGTGTCTGGGCGACGATCCGCGAGCTCGCGCCGGTCGTCGAGCAGACCGGGATCGACGAGGGCTACCTCGACCTGACCGAACAGGCCGCCGACTTCCTGGCCGCGCGCGCGCTCGCAGAGGCGATCCAGACCGCGGTCCGCGGCACGACTCAGCTCACGTGCTCCCTCGGCATCTCGAGCGCGAAGGTCGTCGCGAAGATCGCGAGCGACCGACGCAAGCCCGGAGGCGTGACGGTCGTCCCCGCCGGCAAGGAAGCCGCATTCCTCGCGCCGCTCGACATCCGCAAGCTCCCGGGCGTCGGCCCGCGGGCAGCGGAACGGCTCCGCCCCGCGGGCGTGGAGACGATCGGCCGGCTCGCACATCTCAGCGACGACGAGCTGGCGACGCTCCTCCCCGGGAAGGTCGGCCTCGAGCTCCGCGACCGGGCACGCGGCATCGATCGCCGGCGCGTCGAGCCCGTCTCGGAGCCCCCGGTGTCGATCAGCCACGAGGAGACGTTCGACCGCGACGTCGCCGACCGCGCGCGGCTGCACGACGAGCTGCGCCGGATGGCGGAGAGCATCTCCCGGCGGCTCGACGAGCGCCGCCTCTACGCGCGAACCGTCACGACAAAGCTGCGCTACGGCGACTTCACGACACGCACGCGCTCGACGACCCTCTCGACGGGCACCGACGACGCCGACCGGATCCACCAGCTCGCGTGCGAGCTCCTCGATCGGGCGCTCGGCGAACGCCAGGGTGCGCTCCGCCTCGTCGGCGTCGCGGTCTCGGGGCTGCAGCCGGTCGCCCAGCTCGCGCTCGTCTAGCCGTCCAGAGGACGTGAGATGCTCGCGGCCGTGACCGACACGACACCGTGGTGGCTCGAGGAGGCCCCGCCCGACGAGGCCCAGCCTCCCCTGACTCGCGACGTCCACGCGGACGTCGCGATCGTCGGCGGGGGCTACTGCGGGCTCTGGACCGCGCTCGCGCTTCGCCGCCGCTCGCCGGAGCTGCGCGTCGTCCTGCTCGAGGCCGACCGTTGCGGCCACGGCCCAAGCGGCCGGAACGGCGGCTTCCTCCACGGCTACTGGAGCATGCTCGGCTGGCTCCGCGACGTCCTTGGGACGAACCGCGCGCTCGAGCTCGCTCGCGCCGGCGACCGGATCCTGCCCGCGGTGCGCGAGCTCGGCGAGGACGTCTGGCTGCGCGAGGCCGGGATGGTCGAGGTCGCGACGACGGAGGAGCAGCAGGCCGAGCTAGGCCGCGCCCCGGCCACGGCGCGTGAGCTCGGCGTCCCGGAGGAGGCGATCGCCCTTTCGCCCGAGCAGGTGCAGGATCGATGCAGCTCGCCGCTCTTTCGGAGCGGCGTCCTCTTCCGCGAGTGCGCGACGGTGCAGCCCGCACGCCTGGCCCGCGCGCTCCGACGGTCAGCGCTCGCCGCCGGCGTCGAGATCCACGAGCACAGCCGCGCCGTGCGTGTGCGCGACAACAGGGTCGAGACGAGCGACGGCTCGGTCCGCGCGCGCGACATCGTCCTCGCGACGAATGCCGCACTCGCCTCCTGGACCCCGACCGCGCCGCACCTCGCCCGCTTCCGGTCGCACGTCGTGCTGACCGAGCCGGTGCCCGACCTGCTCCGCGAGCTCCGCTGGACCGGCGGGGAGGCGATCAGCGACGGCCGCATGTTCCTGCACTACTTCCGCACGACCGAGGACGGCCGCGTGCTGATGGGCAGCGCCGGAGGCACGCGTCGCCACGCGGAGCGCGGACTCCGACTGCTCCTTCCCGCGCTCGCCGAGGCAAAGATCACGCACGACTGGGGCGGACCGATCGACGTCTCCGCCGACCGCCTTCCGCAGGTCGGCTCGCGCGGTCGCATCCACTACGCCGCCGGATTCACGGGCAACGGCGTCGGCCCGACGTGGCTCGCGGCGCAGTCGCTCTCGTCCGTCGTCCTCCGCGCGAACGACGAGTGGTCGCGCCTGCCGCTCGTCAACCGCTACGTCCCGCGACTGCCCCCGTTCAAGGAGGCGGGCGGCGAGCTCGTGCGGCGGTCGATCCTCGCGCTCGAGGAGGCAGACGAGGAGGGACGGCGCCGACCGCTCGTGGCGCGCGCCGGCGCCGCGCTCCCGCGTCTAACGGGAACGCGGCTCGGCCTGCGCTAGGAGGTTTGGCGGAACGGGCCTCCTGGTCGGGGTGCGATGGTCGGCCCGAGGCCGAGAACGCAGGGAGCGTTCGTAGCCGGAGGCTACGGGCGCGACTGAGGACGCCGCATCGGGGCGATCAGCGCGGCCGGACGGCCAGCGCCTATTCGCCGAACGCTCCCTCACTTCAGGTCCCCGAGGATCTCCGACGCCGCGCGCTCGCCCGTCTCGACCGCGCCGTTGAGATACCCCTGGAAGTCGATCGACGTATGCTCGCCCGCGAAGTGGCACGTGCCCTGGCGCAGCCGCTCGACTCCGGCGAACTTCGTGTATTGCCCGACCTTCCAGTACGAGTACGAGCCCTTCGTCCACCGGTTGTCCAGCCAGAAGTCGACGTACGCCTTGCCGCTGTAGGCCTGCTTCGCACCCGGAAGCACCGGGTCGATCTGCGCGAGGAACTGCTGCGCGCGGTCTGGGGCGTGCCATCGCCGAAGCTCGCACCGATGTTGCCGCCGGTGTAGTTGACGAGGATCCCCGACATCCCGGGCTGCGCGCGCGTCTCCTCCCACGAGCTCTGCGAGCCCCGGTCGGTGTACGTCTCGCCGTTGAAGCCCTGCGGCTTCCAGAACCGGCTCTTGAACTGGACGTGCAGCTTCGAGTTCGTGCCCATTCCCTGCTCGCGGATCGCCGTCTCCTTCAGCGGCTCCCAGCCCGCCTTCGTGAAGTCGACCGACTCGCGCATGATCGAGAAAGGGAGCGCGAGCACGACGCGGTCGGCGGGGATCGTCCGGGTACGCGACCCCTGCCGGAACGTCAGCTCCCAGCGCCCGGCCGCCGTGACCCGGATCGCGACAAGCTCGGAGCCCATGGTGATCTGCCCGGCGAGCCGGTCGGCGAGCCGCGCGGGCACCTGGTCGTTGCCGCCCACCACGTGGTACTTCTCGTTCGAAGCGCCGAAGAGGCGCAGGTTGCCCATCCCGCGGTAGCCGAGCAGGTAGACGATGTTCAGCGCGCTCTGCACCGATGACTCGGCGCCGTACTCGATGTTGTAGGCGACGTTGAGGAACTGGCCGATCTTCGAGTCGCGTCCTCCGGGGAACGTCTCGTCGAGCCAGTCGAGGATCGACATCCCGTCGAGCTCTTTCCCCCGCTTCGTGAAGCTGTCGAACGTCGTCGGGTACGACGCGGCGGAGAGGTCCTTGTGGAGCTTCTGCCACCCCGCCTTGACGTCGTCGACCGCCTCGTCGTACGAGTAGCGCGCGTTGTCGAACCAGGCGGTGAGCTCGTTGCCGTCCTCGGCCGAGATCAGGTTGTCCAGGCTGAGGTCGAGCTCCGACGCGAGCTGCCTGAGCTGGGTGTGGCCCTGGTCGATGAGCTCACCGCCGTGCTCGGCGATCTGCCCGTCGTCGAAGAAGCCGCGAAGCGTCCAGCAGCGGCCGCCGACCCTGTCCCCGGCCTCATGGACCTCGGCGACGACCCCGGCCTGCTTCAGCCGGTACGCCGCGGTCAACCCGGCGAGGCCGGCGCCGACGACCACGACCCGCCCCGGTGGCGTCGCCGCCCGTGCACGCGTCGCGAAGGCGCCGAACGCGGTCGCCGCCGCTCCCGTGGCCGCCGCGTCTCGCAGGAAGTCGCGCCGGCTCGTGCGGCGCTCCTCCGCCGCGACGTCGGCGGTGATCCGCTGAATCGCGGCCAGCATCGGTGTCCTCGCCATACCCCTCTCCTCTCCCTCGTCAGTGGCCGGCCGCACCCGCCCCGTTGGACGGAACGACCAGGCGCGCCCGCAGTGCCTGAGTGGCCTTGACGGCCAACCAGAGCTCCATCCGTTGCTCCGGCTCGTCCGGATGGCGCCCCGTCTGCTCGCGCAGGCGGTCCATCCGATAGCGCAGCGTGTGCCGGTGGATCCCGAGCCGCTCCGCCGCCTCGCTCCAGCGGCAGCCCGACTCGAGCAGCGCCGAAAGTGAGTCCGACGAGTCGCGCGTTCGCCGCGCTCGGTCCGAGCACGCGGTCGACGAACGCCTCGAGCGCTGCATCGGGCAGCGACAGCAGCAGCTCGAGCGAGCCGAGGTCGCGGTACGAGGCGACGGGTGTCGTGACCGCGTCGATCGCCGCGCGGGCCTCGACGAGCGACCGCCCGAGCGCGCGCCCGCGCCCTGGCCGGCCGATGCCGACGCGCGCGGACGGATCGGACTCGACGAGCTTGTGCGCGAGCGCGAGCGCCTCCTCCTCGGTCTCGACCTCGACGAGGAACGCCCGCGCGCTCGGGCCGAGCGGTCGACAGGTAGCGGACGGCGCGGCGGTCGAGCAGGTCGGCAACCTCGCCGCGAACGCGCTCGCGCCGTCGGTCCCGTTCGAGGCGGGCACGGCAAGCAGCGCCGCGTAGCAGGCGCTCGGGGTCGAGCCCGAACGCCGCCATCCGGCGCGAGGCCTCGCGGTCATCGAGCCGGTCGCTCTCGAGGTCCTCGAGCAGGTCGCCGGCGAGCCGCAGCTCGGCCGCGCTGACCGCACGCCGCCGCGAGAGCTCGAACCCGAGCGCCGTCTGCCCGTGGTGGAGCACGAGCCGGTCGTACTCCCCGAACTCACGACCGTCGCGCGCGGCCTTGAGGACGGCACCGCCGCCCAGCGGCAGCTCGAGCGCCGCCTCGAACGACGCGCGACCGCCGGTGTGCCGCTCCGCGAGCACGCGAGCCCGCTCGTCGAGCAGCGCGAGCGAGCACCCGAGGTGGCTGCTCACGACCGACAGGAGCGCCTGCACGCCGCGGCCCTCGAGCACGGCCTCCGCGAGGCGCTCGTTCACCTCGAGCGCCCGCGTCAGGCGCTCGAGCTGCTCGTTCGCGAGCCGCGCGCCGGCGGCCTTCGTGATCGCCACGAACGGCACCTCGTACGGCACGCCGACGACGGGGAAGCCGAGCGTGTTCGCCTCCTCCACGAGCGCCGGCGGGATCTCCGAGAAGCCGAACCCCAGGCCGAAGCCGAGCCCCGCGAGCCCGTGCTTCGAGAGCCGGCGCAGGTAGGCGCGCTGCGTCGTCGCGAGCTCGCCGACGCCGAGACCGGTCGTGAGGAGCAGCTCGCCGCCCTCGAGAAACGGGGTCGGATCGTCCAGCTCGGAGACGTGGAGCCAGGTCACCTCGTTGGCCAAACCGTCCGCGCCGGCGGCGACGGTGAGGCCGAGGCCCTCGAACTCGGCGACGTCGCGAACGGTCAGCACTCCGACATCAGGGCCAAAGCTAGGCTCGCTCAGCGGCGATTGCAAGCCGCCGCCCGGCCAACTCGCCGCGAACGGGTTCGACGACGCGTCCAAAACGAAGCCTACGATTCCTCCCCGTCGTCTCTTGCCCGCCGGGCCGGTTCATGGGATGGATTGCGCCGTGGCGTTGCAGGAAGTGCGGGCCAGCGACCGCGTCGTCGCGGCGCGGCAGCCAGCTACGTCGCGCGCGGCGTGTCGACGCCGCCGCTGGTGGTCGAGCGCGCCGAGGGCGCGCGGCATCGAGGACGTCGACGGCCGGGAGTACATCGACTTCGCCGGCGGGCTCGGCTGCCAGAACCTCGGCCACGGTCTTCGCCGCCGGCGGTGGCCGCGATCCACGACGCAGGTCGACCGCTACCTGCACCAGTGCTTCATGGTCGGGATGTACGAGCCGTACATCGAGGTCTGCCGGCGGCTCGCCGAGCTCTCGCCGTGCGCGGCGACGAGCAGCGCTCCCTGCTCGTGAACTCCGGCGCCGAGGCCGTCGAGAACGCGGTCAAGATCGCGCGCGCCGCGACCGGACGGCCGGCCGTCGATCGTCTTCGACAGCGCCTTCCACGGCCGCACGCTCCTGACGATGACGATGACCTCGAAGGTCGTCGTACCGGCGCGGCTTCGGCCCGTTCGCGCCCGAGGTCTACCGCGCGCCGGCGCCGTACCCGTACCGCGGCATCGACACCGACGCAGGCGATCGCCGGGCTCGAGCTGCTCTTCCAGCGCGAGGTCGACCCGGAGAGCGTCGCCTGCGTGGTGCTCGAGCCGGTGCAGGGCGAGGGCGGCTTCATCGTCGATGCCGGACGACTTCCCGCGCGCGCTCCGCGAGCGTCTGCGACCGAGCACGGGATCCTCTACGTCGACGACGAGGTGCAGTCGGGCGTCGGCCGGACCGGCCCGGTCTGGGCGATCGAGCACTACGGCGTCGAGCCCGACCTGCTCGTCTCCGGCAAGTCGCTCGGCGGCGGGCTGCCGCTCGCGGCGGTCACGGGCCGCGCGGAGGTCATGGACGCGTCCGGCCCCGGCGGCCTCGGCGGCACGTTCGGCGGCAACCCGCTCGCGTGCGCCGCCGCGTGCGTCGTGCTCGACGAGGTCGCGACGCCCGACGTTCCGCGCAGCGCTCGGAGCAGCTCGGCGCGCGGCTCCGCGCGCGGCTCGACGAGATGGCCGAGCGTGTGCCGCAGATCGGCGAGGTGCGCGGGATCGGCCCGATGCTCGCGCTCGAGCTCGTGCGCGACCGGGACACGAAGGAGCCGGCGCCGGAGCTCGCGAAGGCGACGACGGCCGGCGCGCTCGAGCGTGGCCTGATCCTGCTCAGCTGCGGACTGCACGGAAACGTCGTCCGGATCCTCGTCCCGCTCGTCGCATCCGACGACGAGCTCGAACCGTGGCCTCGAGATCCTGGAGGAGTCGCTTGGCGGCGCTGTCGGCTGAGCGCGGGAACGAGACGTCGACCGCGCGGAGGCCGCGTCCGAGCCGGACGTCCGGCTTCGTCGGCCTGCGCAAGCTCTACGGCGACGTCGCGGCGGTCGACGGCGTCGACCTCGACATCGGCCGCGGCGAGTTCTTCACGATGCTCGGCCCGTCGGGCTCGGGCAAGACGACGACGCTGCGCCTGATCGCCGGCTTCGAGCGCCCCGACGAGGGGACGATCAGCCTCCGCGGCCGTCGACGTGAGCGGCGACCCGCCCTACGCGCGCGACGTGAACACGGTCTTCCAGGACTACGCGCTCTTCCCGCACATGACCGTCGACGAGAACGTCGCAGTACGGGCTCGAGATCAGGCGCGTCCCCCGCGCCGAGCGCCGCACGCGCGTCGACGAGGCACTCGAGACGGTCCAGCTCGACCGGCTACGGCGCGCGGCGGCCCGCCCAGCTCTCCGGCGGCCAGCGCCAGCGCGTCGCGCTCGCGCGCGCGCTCGTCAACCACCCGCAGGTGCTGCTGCTCGACGAGCCGCTCGGCGCGCTCGACCTGAAGCTGCGCCAGGAGATGCAGATCGAGCTCAAGCGCATCCAGCAGGAGGTCGGCATCACCTTCATCTACGTCACGCACGACCAGGACGAGGCGCTCACGATGAGCGACCGCCTCGCCGTCTTCAACCAGGGCAAGATCGAGCAGGTCGGCCCGCCGGCCGAGGTCTACGAGCATCCGCAGACGGAGTTCGTCGCCGGCTTCGTCGGCGTCTCGAACCTGCTCGAGCGCGGACGGACGACGATTCAGCGTCCGGCCGGAGAAGATCCGGATCCTCGGCGACGGGGAGCCGGAGGAGGCCGGCGCGCAGGTCGAAGGGGAACGATCCGAGAGGTCGTCTACGCGGGGATGGTGACCCGCTACATCGTCGAGCTCGACGACGGCGGCGAGCTGACCGTCGTCGTCCAGAACCTCGAGACGACCTCGGCGCAGGCGCTCGAAGCCCGCGGCCGCAACGTCGCGGCTCGAGTGGCGGCCCGAGCACACACTCACCCTCGAGACCAGGGGGAGAAGGAGCATCGATGACACGTAGGCGAAGGACGTTTCTCTGGGCATGCGTCGTCGTCGTCGTGGGGACGCTGGCGGTCCTCGCAGGGTGCGGCGGCGGCGACGACAACGAGAGCGCGGGAGCGGGACCGACGACGGAGGCCGCAGGCGGCCCGATGAAGCAGTCGGTCGGCGAGGGCGAAGGTCGCGTCGACCTGATCGCCTGGGCCGGTTACGTGGAGGACGGCTCGACCGACCCGAAGCGTCGACTGGGTGACCGACTTCGAGAAGGAGACGGGCTGCCAGGTCAACGTGAAGATCGGCGACACGCTCCGACGAGATGGTGACGCTGATGCGCACCGGGAACTACGACGGCGTGTCCGCGTCGGGCGACGCGACGCTGCGCCTGATCGCGGCCGGCGACGTCGCACCGGTCAACACCAAGCTGATCCCGAACTACGCGGACGTCTTCGACGGCCTGAAGAACCAGAAGCACAACTCCGTCGACGGCCAGATGTACGGCATCCCCGCACGGACGCGGCGCGAACCTGCTCATGTGGCGGACGGACAAGGTCGACGCCCGCTCCGGACTCGTGGGGCGTCGTCTTCGACCCGAACTCGCCGTACAAGGGCAAGGTCGACGGCGTACGACAGCCCGATCTACATCGCCGACGCGGCGCTGTACCTGATGAAGACGCAGCCCGACCTCGGGATCAAGAACCCGTACGCGCTCGACGACAAGCAGTTCCAGGCGGCGGTCGACCTGCTCAAGCAGCAGCGGGAGATCATCGGCGAGTACTGGTCGCGACTACGACGAAGGAGATCAGGCGCCTTCAAGAGCGGCGACACCGTGCTCGGCACGACCTGGCAGGTCACCAGGCGAACCTGCTCGCCGCCGACAAGGTGACGGTCGAGACGGTCACGCTGCCGAAGGAGGGCGCGACCGGGTGGTCGGACACCTGGATGATCTCGTCGAAGGCGAAGCACCCGAACTGCATGTACAAGTGGATGAACCACATCATCTCGCCGAAGGCGAACGCCGCCGTGGCGGAGTGGTTCGGGGAGGCGCCTTCGAACAAGAAGTCCTGCGCGCTGACGGCGGACAAGGACCACTGCACGACCTACCACGCCGACGACGAGGCGTACTTCAAGCAGGTCTGGCTACTGGACGACGCCGACGAAGGACTGCGTCGACGGCGCGGAGCCGATCTGCAAGGACTACTCCGAGTGGGTCGCAGGCCTGGACCGAAGTGAAGGGGTAGCTGGACGGCGGCGACCGCTGCCGCTGAGACGGCGCCCCGGCAGGTCGCTGGGGCGCCGTCTCTCCACCTTCTTCTTCCGCCGGCCGCGGCTGCGGCTTGTCGGCGCTGCTCGCGGCGCCGCTCGGCTGGCTGCTGATCGCGTACCTCGGCTCGCTCGTCGTCCTCTTCGTCGCGGCGTTCTGGCGGCTCGACCCGTTCACCGCCGAGATCGTCCACGACTACTCGTTCGACAACTTCCGAGACGCTCTGGGAGAGCGACGTCTACCGGACGATCGCGCTCCGCACGATCGGGATCGCGGCCGCGGTGACCGTCACCGACGCGTGCTCGCGTTCCCGATCGCCTTCTACATGGCGAAGGTCGCGTCGCCGCGCGCACGCGCGCGCTGCTCGTCGTCGCGATCCTCATGCCGCTCTGGTCGAGCTACCTCGTGAAGGTCTACGCGTGGCGGATCATCCTCCAGGGAGACGGGCCGCTGAACTGGGCGCTCGACCCGTTCGGCCTGCGCGGGCCTGGCTACGGCAACGTCGCCGGCGTGATCGTGTTCTCGTACCTCTGGCTGCCGTTCATGATCCTGCCGGTCTACGCGGGGCTCGAGCGGATCCCGGACTCGCTGCTCGAGGCGTCGTCCGACCTCGGCGGGCAGGCCGGGCGCACGTTCCGCCGCGTGATCCTGCCGCTCGTGTTCCCGGCGCTCGTCGCCGGCTCGATCTTCACGTTCTCGCTGACGCTCGGCGACTACATCACGCCTCAGCTCGTCGATGGCCGGGCACCAGTTCATCGGCAACGTCGTCTACGCGAACGTCGGCGTCGCGAACAACCTGCCGCTCGCGGCGGCGTTCGCGACCGTGCCGGTCGTGGTCATGATCGTCTACCTGCTGCTCGCGCGGCGCGCGGGCGCGTTCGAGCGCTCTATGACGCTCTCGGCCCGGCCGCGCAGTGGCTCCTGCGCGGCGGCACCGCGCTGACGCTCGTCTTCGTCTACGTGCCGCTCGTCGATCATCGCGCTCTACGCGTTCAACTCGAGCCGCATCCAGACGTGGCCGATCGACGGGCTTCACGCTGCAGTGGTTCGAGCGCGCGCTCCACAACCAGGGCGCGCGCGACGCGTTCTGGGTGTCGATCAAGGCGGCGCTCGGCGCGACGCGTCGTCGCGATCGTGCTCGGGACGCTGGCATCGCCTCGCCGTCTCGCGCTACCACTTCTTCGGCCGCGAGACGATCTCGTTCCTCGTCATCCTCCCGATCGCGCTGCCGGGGATCGTGACCGGCATGGCGCTGAACGCGACGTTCAACACGTGTCGGCCTCTCGCTCGGGCTGCTGACGATCGTGATCGGCCACGCGACGTTCTGCATCGTGCTCATCTACAACAACGCGGTCGCGCGGCTGCGCCGGATGTCCGAGCATCTCGAGGAGGCCTCCGCCGACCTCGGCGCGCGACTCGTGGCAGACGTTCCGCTACGTCACGTTCCCGCAGCTCCGCTCGGCGCTCCTGGCCGGCGCGCTGCTGGCGTTCGCGCTCTCGTTCGACGAGGTGATCGTCACGACGTTCACGGCGGGCGCCGACTTCACGCTGCCGATCTGGATCCTCAACAACCTCTCGCGCCCGAACCAGCTGCCGGTCGTGAACGTCGTGGCCGTCGTCCTGATCCTGCTCTCGACGATCCCGGTCTACCTGGCGACCCGGCTCTCGCGCGACACTGGCGCTGTCGCGCCGACGGCGGGTGGCGCCCAGGCGGCGGGTGCGAGCTGATGGAAGACTTTCGACAGGCGGGCCAAGTCGCGGCTGCCGGCATGCCCCCGACATCCCTTGTCGCCTCGCGGCGACCGGCTATAGGCTCGCCACGGCGTACGAATCCGGCCGGAGGTGGCTGAGCTCATGAGCGTGACCGTCCAGCAGCACAAGAACTTCATCGCGGGCGAGTGGGTCGAGTCCGACGGCGGCACGATGGAGGTGCTGAACCCGGCGACGGGCGAGGTGATCGCCGAGGTGCAGCGGTCGACCGAGGCCGACGTCGACCGCGCCGTCGCGGCGGCGAAGGCCGCCCTCCCCGAGTGGCTCGACAAGACGCCGAAGGACCGGATGGAGCTCCTCCTGAAGCTCGCCGACGTGATCGACGACAACGCCGAGGAGCTCACGAAGCTCGAGTCGACGAACGTCGGCAAGCCGATGTCGATCGCCGCGGACGAGATGCCGTTCTCGGCCGACAACCTCCGCTTCTTCGCCGGCGCGGCGCGCGCCCTCGAGGGCAAGGCTGCCGCCGAGTACGTCGAGGGCTACACCTCGATCACGCGACGCGAGCCGCTCGGCATCGTCGCCGGGATCACGCCGTGGAACTACCCGCTGATGATGGTCGTCTGGAAGCTCGGCCCGGCGCTCGCCGCGGGCAACGTCCAGATCCTCAAGCCGGCCGAGCAGACGCCGCTCTCGCTGCTCAGGTTCGTCGAGCTCGCGCAGGAGGTCCTCCCGCCCGGGATCGTCCAGGTCGTGACCGGCGACGGCCTCCCCGTCGGCGACCGGCTCGTGCGCCACCCGACATCCGGCTCGTCTCGCTGACCGGCGACGTCGAGACCGGGAAGCTGATCGCGCGGAACGCGAGCGACACGCTCAAGCGCGTCCACCTCGAGCTCGGCGGCAAGGCGCCGATGGTCGTCCTCGACGACGCCGACCCCGAGCAGGTCGCCGAGGCGATCAAGATCGGCGGCTACTGGAACTCCGGCCAGGACTGCACCGCCTCGTCTCGCATTCTCGTCAGCGAGCGAATCTACGACGACGTGCTCGCGCAGACGACGAGCGTGATCGAGGCGATGAAGGTCGGCGACCCCGCCGAAGGCGACGACGTCGAGATGGGCCCGCTCATCTCCGAGGAGCAGCGTGAGCGGGTGCTCGGCTTCCTCGAGCGGCTCGACGGCAAGGCGAAGGTCGTCACCGGCGGCGAGGCGATCGGCGACCGCGGCTTCTTCGTCAAGCCGACGATCGTCGCCGACGTCACGCAGGAGTCCGAGATCGTCCAGCGGGAGGTGTTCGGCCCGGTCGTCTCCGTCCAGCCGTTCTCGAGCGACGACGACGCGATCGCGATGGCGAACGACGTCCGCTACGGGCTCGCCGCTTCGGTCTTCTCACGCGACGTCGGGCGGGCGCTCAGCGCAGCGCGCAAGCTCGAGTTCGGGACGGTGTGGATCAACGAGCACCTGTTCCCGCTCGCTTCGGAGATGCCGCACGGCGGCTTCAAGGAATCCGGCTACGGCAAAGACATGTCGCTGTACTCGATGGAGGAGTACACGCGCGTGAAGCACGTCGCCATCAAGCTTTCGTGACGGCGATCGCCGAGACCGACCAGATGGCGGATGTCCGCCCGACCCCTGCGGACGTCCGCCTGATCTCCGTCGTCAAGCGCTTCGACGACGTCGTCGCCGTCGACAACCTCTCGCTCGAGATCCAGTCCGGCTCCTTCTTCGCGCTGCTCGGGCCGTCGGGCTGCGGCAAGACGACGACGCTGCGGATGATCGGCGGCTTCGAGGAGCCGGACGGCGGCACGATCGAGGTCGGGCGACAAGCCGGTCACCGGCGTCCCGCCGTACAAGCGCGACGTCAACACGGTCTTCCAGAGCTACGCGCTCTTCCCGCACCTGTCGATCTTCGAGAACGTCGCGTTCGGCCTGCGCCGCAAGAAGACGCCGAAGGCCGAGGTCGACGGTCGGGTCGCGCGAGATCCTGCGACGTCGTCGGGCTCGAGCGGGATGCGAGCAGCGCAAGCCGCGCCAGCTCTCGGGCGGCCAGCAGCAGCGCGTCGCGCTCGCCCGCGCGCTCGTCAACAGCCCCAAGGTGCTCCTCCTCGACGAGCCGCTCGGCGCGCTCGACCTCAAGCTCCGCAAGCAGATGCAGCTCGAGCTCAAGCGGATCCAGCACGAGCTCGGGCTCACGTTCGTCCACGTCACGCACGACCAGGAAGAGGCGATGACGATGGCCGACACGATCGCGGTCATGAACGGCGGCCAGGATCGAGCAGCTCGGCGCGCCGAGCGAGCTCTACGAACGGCCGCGCACCGCGTTCGTCGCCGGGTTCCTCGGCGTCTCGAACCTGCTCGACGGCACCGTCACGACCGACGGCGCCGTCCGCGTCGACGGTGCGGGCGAGGTGCGCGTCGGGCCGACCCTCCCGTCGCCCGGCACGAGCGTCCCGATCGGCGTGCGCCCGGAGAAGATGCGGCTCGACGGCTCGGGCGCGAACGTGATCCACGGCACGATCGAGGAACGCGCCTACATGGGCGTCGCGACGCAGTACGTCGTGAACACGCCGCGCGGCATGCTCACGGTCTTCGTTCAGAACGTCCGGGGCTGCGGCCGAGGGCGATCCGGTCACCCTCAGCTGGGAGCCGGACGACACGTTCGTCGTCGAGGAGGCGTCATGACTGATCGTTCACGAGGATCGAGCTGCTGCGGCGGGGCGCCGCGGCGGGCGTCGTCTCTGCCATTCCCGGCGTGCTCGCCGCCTGCGGCGGCGGCGACGACGAGGCCGCCGGCACGACGACGGCCGGCGGCAAGAAGGCAGCTCGCGAAGACGCTGCGCTTCTCGAACTGGACGCTCTACATCGACGTCGACGAGAAGACGAAGAAGCACCCGACGCTCGACCAGTTCACGAAGAAGACGGGCGTCGAGGTCGAGTACACCGAGGACATCAACGACAACGCGTCGTACTTCGGGAAGATCCAGGGCCCGCTCTCGCAGGGCCAGTCGATCGACCGCGACATCATCGTCCTGACCGACAACTCGCGCTTCCCGGGCCTCCTGATCGACAAGGGCTGGGCCGAGAAGCTCGACAAGAGCGCGATCCCGAACATCAAGAACCTTCAGACCGCGCTCGCAGCACCCGAGCTGGGACCCGAACCGCGAGTACTGCCTGCCGTGGCAGTCGGGCATGACCGGCATCGGCGACGAACACGAAGCTCACCGGCGGAAAGCCCGTCACCTCGATCGACCAGCTGCTCGACGACCCGAAGCTCAAGGGCAAGGTCACGCTGCTCACCGAGATGGCCGACACGATGACGCCTCGTGATGCTCGCGAACGGCGACGACCCGACGAAGGTCACCGACGCCACTTCGACAAGGCCTACGACCGGATCAAGAAGGCCGTCGACTCCGGCCAGATCCGCCAGTTCACCGGCAACGACTACGCCGGCGCCGCTGGCGAAGGGCGACCTGATGGCCGCGATGTCGTGGTCGGGCGACATCGTCCAGCTGCCGGCCGACAACCCGAACCTCGACGTGGAACCTGCCGGACTCCGGCGGGACATCTGGACCGACAACATGCTGATCCCGAAGGGCGGCGACGTGTACACGGCGTCGACGTACATGAACTTCGTCTACGACCCGAAGATCGCGGCGCAGATCGCGGCCTACGTGAACTACGTCAGCCCGGTCAAGGGCGCGAAGGAGGAGGCGGCGAAGATCGAC
Source organism: uncultured Actinomycetes bacterium (assembly GCA_963791205.1). Lineage (GTDB taxonomy): Bacteria > Actinomycetota > Thermoleophilia > Gaiellales > Gaiellaceae > JACCTU01. Next base: position 21,932 of record CAWBRK010000011.1, on the reverse strand, counting down.
CCGGAGCTCGCGGAGAACCCGCTCATCTTCCCGACGACGAGATGCTCGCGAAGGTCGTCATCTTCGACGCGAAGGCGCTCAACAACCAGGACTACCTCGAGAAGTGGCAGTCGCTGATCGGAGCGTAGCGCATGAGCGTTCCTCCACCGGCACCGGGGAGCGATCCCGTACCTGCTGCTCGCGCCGGGGCTGGCGTGGCTCGCGATCTTCTTCGTCGTGCCGCTCGGCTTCCTGCGTCTACCAGTCGCTGCAGTCCGGGCTCGTTCGACGTCGGCTACACGTTCACGTGGGCGTGGTCGAACTACTCGACGCGATCACGACGTACCACGAGCAGTTCATCCGCTCGTTCGTCTACGCCGGGCTCGCGACGCTCGCTCGCGCTCGTGATCAGCTACCCGCTCGCGTACTGGATCGCGTTCCGCGGCGGGCGCTGGAAGAACCTCCTGCTGCTCGTGATCATCGCGCCGTTCTTCGTCACGTACCTGATCCGCACGCTCGCGTGGCAGACGATCCTCTCCGACGACGGCTTCGTCGCGAACACGCTCCGCACGATCGGCACCTCTCGGCGAGGACGGGCGGCTGCTCGCGACGTCGACCGCGGTCGTCGCGGGCATCACCTACAACTTCCTGCCGTTCATGGCGCTGCCGCTGTACGTCGCGCTCGAGCAGATCGACCCGCGGCTGATCGAGGCGGCGCAGGACCTCTACGCGAGCAGCGCGCAGGCGTTCCTGCGCGTGACGCTGCCGCTCTCGCTGCCGGGCGTCTTCGCGGGGACGCTGCTGACCTTCATCCCGGCGGCGGGCGACTTCATCAACGCGCAGCTGCTCGGGACGCCGCAGCAGTACATGATCGGCAACGTCATCCAGTCGAAGTTCCTCGAGCTGACCGACTACCCGCGGCGGCGGCGCTCGTCGTTCGTCCTGATGGCGGCGATCCTCGTCGTCGTGCTGCTCTACGCGCGCGCTCTCGGCACGGAGCGGCTGACCGGATGACGACGTCGCCGCGACGACGCCGGCCGGCCTCCGGCCTGCGCGCCGCGCGCTGGGCGGTCGTGCGCCGCCACGTGCTGACGGTCTACGCGGTGCTCGCGCTTCGTCTACCTGCTGCTGCCGATCGCGGTCGTGATCGCTGTTCTCGTTCAACGACCCGGCGGGCCGCTTCAACTACACGTGGCAGGGCTTCACGCTCGACAACTGGCTGAACTGGGACGCCGTCCCGGGCCTCGGCGACGCGATGGTGCCTCTCGCTCGAGATCGCGTGCGCTCGTCGAGCATCATCGCGACGGTCCTCGGCACGCTGATCGCGCTCGCGCTCGTCCGCTACGGCTTCCGCGGCCGCGGCGCGACGAACCTGCTGATCTTCCTGCCGATGTCGACGCCCGAGATCGTGCTCGGCGCGTCGCTCCTGACGCTCTTCCTCAACGTGCAGCGTCGCGACCGGCTTCAGGACGATCCTGATCGCGCACATCATGTTCAACATCTCGCTACGTCGTCGTGACCGTGAAGGCGCGGCTCGTCGGGCTTCGACCGCCATCTCGAGGAGGCGGCGATGGACCTCGGCGCGAACGAGTGGACGACGTTCCGCAAGGTGACGCTGCCGCTGATCGCGCCGGCGATCCTCGCCGCGCTGCTGCTCGCGTTCGCGCTGTCGATCGACGACTTCGTGATCACGTACTTCAACGCCGGCTCCGAGGTGACGTTCCCGCTCTTCGTCTGGGGCGCCGCCCGCGTCGGCGTGCCGCCGCAGGTGAACGTGATCGGGACGGTGATCTTCGTCGTCGCGGTCGTCGCTGATGCTCGTCAACATCCTGCTCCAGCGACGAAGGGGGACCGCATGAGCCTGCCCGACGACCGGCCTGTCGCACGAGGAGCTCCAGGAGGCGGCGCGCGACCACCTGTGGCTCCACTTCACGCGCATGGGCGGCGTACGCGGCGACGCGCGAGGTGCCGATCATCGTGCGCGGCGACGGCTGCTACCTCGAGGACTCGAACGGGCAAGCGCTACCTCGACGCGCTCGCCGGCCTCTTCTCCGTCAACATCGGCTACGGCTACGGCGACGAGATCGGCCAGGCCGCGCTCGAGCAGATGCGCGAGCTGCCCTTCTACACGAACTGGTCGTACGCGCACCCGCGCGCGATCGAGCTCGCGCCGAGGTCGCGGAGCTCGCGCCGGGCGACCTGAACCGCGTCTTCTTCGTCTCCGGCGGCTCGGAGGCGGTCGAGTCGGCGTGGAAGCTCGCGCGGCAGTACTACCTCGCGCGCGGCGGGAAGCCGGCGTGCAAGGCGATCGCGCGGAAGGTCGCCTACCACGGCACGACGATGGGCGCGCTCTCGATCAACGGCATCGCGGCGCTGCGGGCGCCGTTCGAGCCGCTCGTGCCGGAGGTCCGCGCACGTCCGCAACACGAACCGCTACCACCGCCCGCTCGAGGAGACCGAGGAGGAGTTCACGCGCTTCCTGCTCGACGAGCTCGAGCAGACGATCGTGCGCGATGGGGCCGGAGACGGTCTGCCTCGTGCACATGGAGCCGGTGCAGAACGCCGGCGGCGCGTTCACGCCGCCGGCCGGCTACTGGCAGGGCGTGCGCGAGCTCTGCGACCGCTACGACATCCTGCTCTGGCGCCGACGAGGTGATCACCGGCTTCGGCCGGCGTCGGCCACTGGTTCGGGTCCGAGCGCTACGACATCCGGCCCGACCTGGTCTGCAGTGCGAAGGGGCTCTCGTCGTCGTACGCGTCGATCGGCGCGGTGATCGCGACCGACCAGGTGATGGAGCCGTTCCTGGACGGGACGTCGACGTACACGCACGGGATCACCTTCGGCGGCCATCCGGTCATGTGCGCGATCGCGCTGAAGAACATCGAGATCATGAAGCGCGAGCGGATCGTCGAGGGCGTGCTCGAGCACGAGGATGCGTTCCGCTCGACGCTCGAGCAGCTGCTCGAGCTGCCGATCGTCGGCGACGTGCGCGGGACCGGCTTCTTCTACGCGCTCGAGCTCGTCAAGGACAAGGAGACGCGCGAGACGTTCAGCGACGAGGAGTGCGAGTGGCTGCTGCGCGGCTTCCTCTCGGGCGCGCTGTTCGAGCGCGGGCTGATCTGCCGCGCCGACGACCGCGGCGACCCGGTGATCCAGATCTCGCCGCCGCTCGTCGCGCGGCAGGAGCAGTTCGACGAGATGGTCGGCATCCTCGGCGACGTCCTCACGGAGGCGACGAAGCAGCTCCGCTGACGGTGGTCGGGCGTCGGAGTCGGCCGCTCCGACGCCCCGCCGGCTCACCCATGTTCGGTAACGGCACCGCCTGGCTGCGGGAAAACCCCTGGAGGAGCCATGTCGTCCTAGACGATCGTCCAGGATAGGTTCACGTTGCCGCGTTCGGGGGATCACCGACTCACCGTGCAGGCCGATTTCAAGCCCATGATCCGCTACCGCATCGCGTCGAAGCTCGGCCTCGTCGAGCCGCTCGTCCGGATGCAGCGGCGCGCACACGCGGCCGCGCTCGCCTCGGCCAGCCAGCGCGCGGCCGGCTCGCGGCGCACGTCCGCCGAGCTTCGCAGCGCCTAGCGCGTCCCCGGCTGAAGCCTCCCCTTTCGCAGCCCCGGCCGCGGATGGGACAATTGGACGATGTCGCAGGTTCTCGACTCCGTTCGCACCGCTCGCGAGGCTGCCGGAAACTACTCCTGGCGCGAGGCCTACGACGCGTATTCGAGCGTCGAGCAAGGCGATCTCGCGGCGGAAGACCTCGAGCGCTTCGCCGAGGCGTCCTGGTGGCGTGGCGCCCCCGACGAGGCGATCGCGCTGCGCGAGCGCGCGTACGCGGCGTACTCCGCCGCCGGCGATCCGCGCAGCGCCGCCCGCGTCGCGCTGGCGCTGACCGACGACCAGGTGAGCCGCGGCGCGTTCGCCGTCGCGCAGGGGTGGTTCGCGAACGCCGAGCGCCTGCTGTCCGACCAGCCCGAGTCGCCCGAGCACGCACAGCTCGTGCTCGCGCAGGCGTTCGCCGCACTCTTCGGAGCGGGAGACCTCGAGGAGGGTGCGAAGCTCTTCGACCGAGCCGGCGAGATCGCCCGGCTGGTCGGCGACCGAGACACCCAGGTGCTCGCGCTCGGTCGGGAAGGGCCGCGCGCTCGTCAAGGCCGGCGACGTCGAGGGCGGCCTCGCGCTCTTCGACGAGGCGACGGCAGCCGCGGTCTGCGGCGAGCTACGTCCGTTCTCGACCGGGATCGTCTACTGCGCGACGATCAGCTCCTGCCAGGACCTCGGCGACTTCCGACGCGCCGCGGAGTGGACGGAGGTCGCGAACCGGTGGTGCGACCGGCTCGACGTCAGCGGCTTCCCCGGCGTGTGTCGGATCCACCGCGCCGAGATCATGCGCCTGCGCGGGGAGTGGCCCGAGGCCGAGGCGCAGGCGATCGCGGCATGCGAGGAGATCCACGACTTCGACCGCTCCGTGACCGCCGGCGGCTACTACGAGATCGGTGAGATCCGGCGTCGCCGCGGCGACTTCGCCGGGGCGGAGGAGGCGTACGCGACGGCCAAGCAGCTGGGCCGCACACCGGAGCCCGGACACGCGCTCCTTCGCCTCGCCGAGGGCAAGGTCGACGCCGCCGTCGCGGGGGTGGGACGCGCGCTCGCCGAGATCCAGGAGCCGCTCGTTCGTCTGCGCGGCCTCCCCGCGCAGGTCGAGATCTCGGTCGCAGCGCACGACCTCAAGACCGCGCGCGACGCCGCGCGGGAGCTCGAGCAGATCGTCGACTCGTACAAGATCGGCGGGCGGCGGACGCTCGCGTTCGACGCGACCGTCAAGCTCGCTGCGGGCCGCATCGCGCTCGCCGAGGGCGACGCCGACGAAGCCGCGCGCATGCTGCGCGAGGCACGCGAGGACTGGCACCAGGTCGGCGCGCCGTACGAGACGTCCCTGGCGCGCGTTCAGCTCGGCCTTGCATTCCGGAAGCAGGGCGACGAGGACGCCGCGACATCCGAGCTCGAAGCGGCGCTCACGACGTTCGAGCAGCTCGGCGCGCAGCTCGACGCGGACCGCGCGCGGGAGCTGCTCGGCCGGGTGCAGACGCGGCGCACGTTCCTCTTCACCGACATCGTCGACTCGACTCGCTTGCTCGAGACGCTCGGCGACGCGAAGTGGAAGAAGCTGCTGGCCCGCCACGACGAGCTCCTCCGCGAGCGGATCGGCGAGCACGGCGGCGAGGTGATCAAGAACACGGGCGACGGCGTCTTCGCCGCGTTCGACAACCCGAAGGCGGCCATCGACGCCGCGGTCGCGATCCACCGTGCGTTCGACGCCGAGATCGTCGCGCCTGACGTCCGGATCGGCGTCCACGCGGGAGAGGCGTTCCGGACGGAGACGGACTACGGCGGACAGGGCGTGCACGTTGCTGCACGGATCGGGGCGGCGGCCGGCGCCTCGGAGATCCTTGTCAGTCGGGAGACGCTGGACGGCGTCGGCGGAGCGTTCCGCCTCTCGGAGCCGCGCACGGAGACGTTCCAGGGCGTCGATCGTCCGATCGACGTCGTCAACGTCGCCTGGCACTAGCCGTCTGCGACGGGTTCTCGTCACCGGGATGTCGGGCACCGGCAAGTCCACGGCGCTCGCAGAGCTGCGGCGGCGCGGGTTCGAGGTCGTCGACACCGACGAGCGCGGTTGGAGCGAGTGGTCGGATCGAGAAGACGGGTACGTCTGGCGGGAAGACCGGATCGCGAAGCTCCTCGCGCGCGATCGCGACGTGACGCTCTACGTGTCGGGCACGGTCTCGAATCAGGGGCGCTTCTACCCGCAGTTCGACGCCGTCGTCCTGTTGAGCGCCCCGGCCGACGTTTTGCTGGAGCGGATCGAGAACAGGACGACGAACGAGTACGGGAAAGCTGTCGAGGAGCGGGACCTGATTCTTCAGCACCTCGCCGAGGTCGAACCGCTCCTCCGAGCGACCAGCACACACGAGCTCGACGCGGCGCAGCCGATCGATGACGTCGTCGATCAGCTGGTCGTCATCGGTCGCGCCTAGCGACGCCGAGCACGTACGGCGCGGACGTGATCGTCAGCAACGACGACGAGTGGAATCCGCGCTCGACGCGCTTCGCCTCGAACCCCGCGTTCGTGATCGCCGCGAGCGTGTCACGCGTCGTCTCGCAGCCGCCGAGCGAGCGCGTCCAGAAGAGCGCGTCACAGCTCCGCTGCAGCGCGCGGAAGAGCGCATGCTCTGAGCGGACGTGCTCCCAGAAACGGAGTTCGCCGCCGGGCCGCACCACGCGACGGAGCTCGCGCAGGGCGGCGGCGGGATCGGGGACGCTGCAGAGCACGCCCATGACGACTGCCGCATCCATGGACCCGTCGTCCGCCGGGATCGACTCGGCCGCGCCCGCGACGACGTCGATCGGGACCGCCGCGCTTCGTGCACGCTCCTCGGACGCCTCCCGCGCGGTCGCGTCGGGCTCGACGGCGAGGACGTGCCCGACACTCGGCGGGTACTGCTCGAACGAGCGTCCGTCGCCGGAGCCGAGCTCGAGCACGCGCCCCTCGAGCCCGGCGAGGAGCTGCCGCCGCAGCTCGGCGTGCCGCTCGTCCGGACGGCGCCGCTCCCGACCCTCGAGATACCTCGCGAAGCGCGACTGCGCCGGGCCGTAGAGCGGCGGCGCCTCCGGCACGGCGGCTACTTTCCGCTGCGGTCGATCAACTCGATTCGGTACTCGTCGGGATCCCTCACGAAGCAGATCCGCGAGCCGCCCTCGCGCACGCGGTACGGCTCGCGCTCCGGCTCGATCCCCTGCCCCTTCAGCTGCGTGAGCGTGTCGTCGAGATCGTCGACGGCGAGCGCGATGTGCCCGTAGCCCGTGCCGAGGTCGTACGTGCGCCCGTCGTGGTTGAGCGTCAGCTCGAGCTCCTCGTCCTGCCCCGGCACGCCGAAGAAGTAGTTCGTCGCCTCCTTCTCGCCGTTGCGGACGATGTCCATGTCCCGGCGAAACTCGAGCCCGAGCGCCTCGTAGAAGGCGCGGCTCCGCTCCGGATCGGTGATCCGGTACATCGTGTGCAGGTATCTCGTCATGCCGGCAATCGTAAGGGCGGCTGCCCGTGGCCGTGGCGTTGAGACGTATGACGAGCGGCGGCTCGGACGGGCAGGCGCGGTCCGGGGACAAGTCGCGGGTTCCGTCGGGGCCTGCTGGCAGCCAACTCGAGGTGCGATTTCGGTCGCCCTCGAAATCTTCCGATTTGCATGCGAAGCCTCATGTCAAACGCGATCGGGTCGTCCGCGGTCGGACTGAAGCTCGTGTCAGCAACAGGCCCGACAGCGGGCTTGGAGCGCACCCCTGCGGGAAACTACGGCTCCCGAATCAGCGATCGTGCGGATGCTGCATGGCTCTGCTCGCAAGAAGATCGCGATTGCGCAGAGCACAGATCGCAACTAGGAGGAAGCTTCAACGAGAACGAGAGTAGGAAGAACCCACCGACATCCTTCCCAATGAAGTAGACGAAAGCGACACTGGCTCCACGAAGGTCAGAAGGGCTCCTGAAAAGGAGCCCTTCTTCTTGAGATCGCCACTGGCGAGACCGAGACGTCTTTCCGTAACCGCTTGGGCTGACCGATCAGGCCCGATCTGTACGCAGGCAGATCCGTACTTCGCCCGGATCGCGGCTCAGGCGGCAGACGGATGGACGGCGAAGCTCGGCCGGTTAGCGTCGGGCGTTATGACGAAGCGTCGCGTCACGATCGACCTCGAGCAATGGCCGTTCGCGGGCCGGCCTCGCGTGTTGATCGAACATTTCGACGCTGCCCGGGCTCTCGAGCTCGCCGGAGCCCTGCGTCAGGCGGGGTGCACCGTCGGCGTCTGCTGCGGGCCCGACGCGGCGGCCGACCCGGCCACACGCTGTCCGCTTCACGGCCTCGAGCCGTGCGTCGCAGTCGAGGGGGCCGATCTCGTCGTCACCGCACTCGACCTCGACACAACCGACGGCGTGGGCGTGGTGCGGGGATTGCGGACGCGCTACCGGGAGACTCCGGCCGTCGTGCTGGCCACGGTCGCGCAGACACTCGCGCTCGAAGACGTGCTCGACGACTGCACGGTGCTCCCGATCGACGCGGAGCCGACGTACGTCGCGACCGCGGTCCGCAGGGTTGCTCGGCGACCACGCGTTCCCCGCCGCCGAGCACCGCTGAAGCCTCAGCGCTCGAATTGCGCGCCCTCCAAGCCCGGCCAGCTCGTGATCGGGTCGGTCGAGCGAACGATGTGCATGCCGGCAGCCGCGTAGCGCTCGAAGGCGGCATCGGCCTCGTCCGTGTAGTCGACAACACCCGGCACGACGACCGAGGACGTGCAGTCCTCGAGAAGGTACGTACGCGCGGCGAGCCGATCTCGCGCGTCGTCGTCCTCCAGGAGGTCATCGATCGTCCACGCCAAGCAGTGGCTCTTGGCCTGCCCGGCCACCACGACGGCATCGAATGTGAGCAGCCGTTCGATCAGCTCGGTGTTCCTGCGGCCGAGGCGATCGTTGTCTGGCCCTTCGGTCACCTCCGGACCGAGCATCGAATAGTGCTCTGTGAGTGGGTTGTCGCCCTTTACCTGGAACTCCGGGCGGCTGTACCGGGCGATGCCGTGGAAGAAGACCGCCTCCTCGACTGCCGAGACGAGTGCGTGTCCGATTCCGCCGAACATCGCGTGGTACGGCCAGATGGTGAGGTCGTACTTCCCGCGGTCGGCCAGCCGCCGCGTGTAGCCGGCGAGGTGCCGCTCTACGTAGTCGACGTCGATCCCGAGCGCATCGGCGACCGCGCTGTTCACTCTCCAGCGGCCGGCCGCAACGTCCTCGGCAGAGACGAGCGCAAAGGGAGCTGGCTGATCCCCCTGCTCATCGACCAGCCAGATCGCGTGGAACACCTGCATCGCATGATGGGTGTCGAGGCTCGGGAAGATCTGCGTGATCACCCCGAGGTTGCCGTAAACGAACTCGCACAGACGACGGTTGTCGTCAACCGCGCCCGTACCCGAGCGCCCCGCAACAAAGAGCTCGAAGTCCGGGATGCAGAACGTGTTCTGGACATCGACGGCGAGAAGACAGAGGCGAAACGCGTCCTCGGCGGCGAGGCCAAGGGCGTGCTCGTCCGCCCACGCCTGTGCCTCGCGCGCGCGGGCCTCATACGGAACTCGCCAGACCTCGCCAACACGGCTAGAGTCGAAGTGCGCCGGGAGCGGAAGCTCGGGCATGTGCGCTGAGGATTGTCACATCGCGCGCGCCGGACCAGGGCATCACGCCGCCGCTCCACCTCACGTCGGGCACGCCACCGTCGTGGAACCCGGCGTGCCCCCTTCTCTCCGGCGGCGCCAAACGGAGCCTCCCGAAGACGATCGCGCCGCAAATCGTCGATCAGCAGCACCTTCTGCTGAAGAGACCTCAGACCCCCATGAGAGCAGTCGGCCCCGGCCCCGCACGCTTAGGGTAGTGGGAGGGAAGAGCGCAATGGCCTTCAGGATCCGCAGCGTCGAGTACTACTACGCGAACGTCCGCGACGAGTTGGGAGCGGCCTATCGCGTCCTCTCCCAGCTCGCCGAGCTCGGTGTCAACCTGCTCGCCTTCACTGCGGTGCCGAGCGGGCCGAGCCTGGCGCAGTTCGCGCTCTTCGCCGAGGACCCGAACAAGCTCGTTGCCGAGGCGCGCGCCGCCGGCCTTCCCCTCGACGGGCCGTACCACGCGCTGCTGGTGCAAGGCGACGACGAGCTCGGTGCGCTCGCGAGTGTTCACGAACAGCTGGTCAAGGCGGGTGTCGACATCTTCGCGTCCTCGGGAGTGACCGACGGCGGCGGCTCCTTCGGCTACCTCGTGTACGTGCGCGAGGACCAGTTCGAGCAGGCCGCGAGCGCCCTTGGGCTCTGAAGTAGAACGGCTGACTGGAGAGCTGCGGGCCGACTCGACGCGCCTCAGTTCGAGGGGGAAGAACTCTACGTCGACGCAGCAGAACTCAATGTCCGAAGCTAACTATCGGGATCCCTCACGAAGCAGATCCGCGAGCCGCCCTCGCGCACGCGGTACGGCTCGCGCTCCGGCTCGATCCCCTGCCTCTTCAGCTGCGTGAGCGTGTCGTCGAGATCGTCGACGGCGAGCGCTATGTGCCCGTAGCCCGTGCCGAGGTCGTACGTGCGCCCGCCGTGGTTGAGCGTCAGCTCGAGCTCCTCGTCCTGCCCGGGCACGCCGAAGAAGTAGTTCGTCGCCTCCTTCTCGCCGTTGCGGACGATGTCCATGTCACGGCGAAACTCGAGCCCGAGCGCCTCGTAGAAGGCGCGGCTCCGCTCCGGATCTGTGATCCGGTACATCGTGTGCAGGTATCTCGTCATGGCCGCATCGTACGGAGCGCCGGTTGTCCGAGGCTCCGAGATGCGTCACACTGGACGCTCACCGGCGGAGTGGGGTTCATCGATGAGGGTCGGCATCTCCGCTGCGGCAGTCGTATCGGCCTTGACGGTGCTCGTCAGCGTGGGCCTCGTCGCCGACGGAGCGGCGAAAAGCACCGCGGCGCCTGCTCCCCTCGTGCAGGTCCACCCGAAGGAGCTGCGGCTGAGCCAGCCGCTGGCCGCGCTCGACGCCGACGGGAACCGCGTGGCGTTCGCGTTCTGCAACCAGCTGCTCGGCGTCTGGCGCCCCGGAACGGCCGGCGTGACGCGGCTCGGCCCGTCGACGCAGTGGACGTGCCCGCCGCCGCGAGGGCTCGAGCGGACATACAGCCTCGCCTTCGCGGGCGATCGCGTCGCGTGGATCGCCGAGGCCGGCGGGAACCAGGTCACGAATCTGCTCTTCCTCACCGTGCTGGGCCAGCCGAACGTGATCACGATCGCCGCAGACGTGACGTACTGCTGCCGGAGCCTCGATCCCGACCGCGAGCGCATGGGCGACGCGTACGGCGACGGGAACGTCATCGCATTCAGCTCGCGCGTCAAGTGCGGCGACCCTGGTGCGCCGAGCTGCCCGACCTCCACGCGGACGCTGATCAGCCAGACGGTCTGGCAGCTTCGACGTCCGCCGTTCCAGGCGCAGTGCGTGAACAAGCCCGGACCGTGCCTCCAAATCACCACGGCGAACGACGTCCTGCGACCGCTGTCGGTCGATTCGGGCCGCGTCGTGCTGCGCCGGGCGAGCGGCGCGCTCGAGGTCCGCAAGGCGAGCGGCGCACTCGTCCGACAGTTCCCGGGCCTTGCGGGACTGACGCGCGGCGCAGAGCTGATGGACAACCGCCTCGTCGTGCTCGTGCCCGGGAAGCTTCGCGAGTACCGGATCCAGACCGGCGCACTGATCCAGTCGCGTCCGCTGCCGAACGTCCCGAGCGGCGGCGTGTGCGGGATGCCGCCGTGCCCGACGATCACGCTGCAGCTCGTGGACGCTGCACGCGGGCTCGCTGCCTACACACTGTCGGGCAAGCTGCATCTGCTCCGGCTCAGGGACGGCCGCGACAAGGTCGTCGCGACTGCGAACGACGCGCGCTTCGGCGACACCGGGCTCTTCTACGCGTACACCGCGGCCGCCCCGTGGGTGTCGCGCATCCGTTTCGTGCGGTGGGCGTCGCTTCCGCTCCGACCCTGACTGCGACCCGTTAGGGTCCCCGCGGGTCAACGAGACGGAGGGGGAGCGATGAAGAGGTCGTTCATGGCGATCGTGGTCGTGGTGCTCGTGTGCGTGGCGGGCGGAGCACCTGCGAGCGCAAGCGACGGATCGAAGCCGCCGAGCCTCGAGTTCCTCGGGCAGGCGATCGTGCCGACGGGGACGACGTTCGCGGGCACGACGGTCGGCGGCCTCTCGAGCATCACGTACGACGCCTCCCGCGGCGTTTTCTACAGCCTCTCCGACGACCCGAGCCAGTTCCAACCGGCGCGCTTCTACACGGTTCGCGTCGACGTCTCCGACGGACACCTCGACAACGGCGACGTCGTGTTCACCGGCGTGACGACGCTGCAGGCGCCCGGCGGCGGGCCGTACCCGCCGCAGAGCCTCGATCCCGAAGGGCTGACGCTGACGAAGAGCGGCGAGCTCATCGTCACCTCCGAAGGCTTCGCGAACCGCTCCATCGCGCCGTGGGTGCGGCGCTACGCGCTCGACGGGACCTTCCTCGGAGACCTCGCGGTGCCGGGCGCGTTCCTGCCGACGAGCCCGACGCACGGCGTGCGTCAGAACCTCGCGTTCGAGGCGGCTGCGGTGGCCCCGAACGGCAGGCATCTGTTCGTCGGCATGGAGAACGCGCTCGCGCAGGACGGTCCAGCCGCGACGCTCACGACCGAGAGCGCGTCGCGCATCCTCCGCTACAACCTGTCGAACGGGCGCCTGGAGGCGCAGTACGTCTACGTGAACGACCGCGTCGCCGAACCGCCCGTGCCGCCGACGAACTTCAGCGTCAACGGGCTCGTCGAGCTCCTCCCGTTCAACGACCAGTTCATGCTCTCGATGGAGCGCTCGTTCTCGGTCGGAGCGCCGGGAACGGGCAACACGATCAAGCTCTACTCGGTCGCGTTCCCGGGGGCGGACGACGTGAACGGCGCTCGACAGCATCGCCGGGCTGAGACGTGCGGACCGCGCAGAAGACGCTGCTCCTCGACCTGCGCACGCTCGGGATCCCGCTCGACAACGTCGAGGGGATGACGCTCGGCCCGACGCTCCCGGACGGCCGCCGTTCGCTCGTGCTCGTCAGCGACAACAACTTCGCAGCCACCCAGTTCACGCAGTTCCTGCTGTTCGCGCTCGACTGAGCAGCGCGCGCAGGTCGTCGATCGTGTCGGCCTCCTCGGCGCGCTTGTCCGGGCGGTAGCGCTTGACCCGCGCGAAGCGGAGGGCGACGCCGCCCGGATAGCGCGTCGACGACTGCACACCGTCGAGCGCGATCTCGATCACGAGCTCTGGGCCGCACGAACACCGCGATGCCCTCACGATGCGCCTCGCGCGCGAGGAGCTCCTGCGTCTGCCATGTGAGCAGCTCGTCAGTCATCCCCTTGAAGGTCTTGCCGACCATCACGAAGTCGCCGGTGCGCGGGTCGCGCGCCCCGAGGTGAAGGTTCGAGAGCCAGCCGCGCCGGCGGCCGTGACCCCACTCGGCGCCGAGGACAACGAGGTCGTAGGTCCGAACGGGCTTGACCTTGCGCCACGCCTTCCCGCGCCGCCCGGCGGCGTAGGGCGACGACGCGTCCTTGACGACGACGCCCTCGTGGCCGGCGTCGAGCGCCTCGTCGAGCACGCGTTGCGCCGACCGCGGCGTCTGACGTGACGACGCTCGGGATCCTGAGCTCGCCGGCGATCGCGTCGAGCCGCGCCGCCCGCTCCTCGAGCGGTGCGTCGAGGAGGTCCTCGCCGTCGACGTGCAGCAGGTCGAAGAGGAACGTCGCGATGCCCTCCGGCGTCGCGTCGTCGTCGATCCGCGCAACCGTGTCCTGGAACGCTGCCGGCCCGTCGTCGGCCATCCAGAGCGCCTCGCCGTCGAGCACCGCCTGCTCCACCGGCAGGCGCCGCGCCACGTCGACGAGCCCCGGCAGCGCGTGCGTGATCTCGTTGAGGTTCCGCGTGTAGATACGCACCTCGTCGCCGCGTCGGTGGATCTGGATGCGGATGCCGTCGAGCTTCCACTCGACCGACGCGAGCTCGAAGGCGGCGACCGCGTCCTCGACGCTCTCGGCGGTCGACGCGAGCATCGGGAAGATCGGCGTGAAGAGCTCGAAGCCGACGTCGCGCAGGCCGTCCTCTCCCTCGGTCATCGCGATCTCGGCGGTCCGCGGCAGGTCGCCCGAGAGCATCAGCGCCCGGCGCGCGAGCTCGCCTGGAACGGACGCCGCCTTCGCGATCGCGTCGACCATCAACCCGGCGAGCGCGCCCTGCCGGAGCTCGCCCGTGAACAGGCGCCGGACGAAGTCCGCCTCGTCCTCGGTCGCGCGCTCGAGCAGGCTCGCTGAGGATCTCGCGTCGCCGCGCGGCCGACCCGGGCCCCGTCGCGGCGCGGACGTCGTCGATCGCCCGGTCGAGGTCCTCGATCGCGAGCGACGGCTCCGCCGCGGCGCCGACCTCGATCCCGAAGACGGTCGAGTAGCCGACGCCGACACGACCCTGGCGCGGGACGCCTGCGAGGAAGCCGGCCGCGATCGGTACCTCTCGCTGCTCGAGGCGCCCGAGGAGCTCGGCGAGGATGGCCACCTTGCGCGAGCGCGCACTCTCGGCAGCGACGGCCTTCGATGCGTTGACGAGCTCGACGAGCAGGGTCACCGGACCCCGATTGTCGCGCTACAGGGACAGTCTGGAGCGCGCGTCGACGAGGCCGAGCTCGGTCGCGCGCCGTAGCGCCTCGACCCGGCCGGACGTTCTCAGCTTGCGGTAGACGTTCGTGAGGTGGTACTTGACCGCCTGCTCGCTCACGCTGAGCTCGAGCGCGATCTGCTTGTTCGACCGGCCCTCGGCGAGCCACCCGAGCACCTCGGTCTCCCGCTCGGTCAGCCCCGCCTCGCGCGCGGCACGCTCGCTCCGGGGGATGCCCTGCTCGCCGCCCGACGTGACCGTCCCCTCGACGACCTGCCTGAGCACGGCTGCGAGATCGCGCGGATCGAGGCTCTTGGAAACGAACGCGCTCGCACCGCGGGCGAGAACCTCGCGCGTGAGCTGCTCGTCGTCGCTCCCGCTGAGCGCAACGACGCGGACAGCCGGGAACCGCTGCTTCAGCTCCTCGAGCACCTGGATGCCGTCCATGCCCGGCATCCGGAGGTCGAGCAGCACGATGTCCGGCGCGACATCGCGCGCGAGTGCGAGCGCCTCGTACCCTGAGCGCGCCTCGCCCACGATCTCGATCTCGTCCTCGCCGCCCAGCGCGGAGCGAACGGCTTCGAGCATGAGCTGGTGGTCGTCGACCACCAACAACCTCAGTTGTCCCATCGCCGCAGAGCCTTCTCTCGAGCCGGTCTGACCCCGTGGACGGATTCTGGGGACTGCGCGGCGCGGTCGGATCCCTCCCAAGGGTGATTCGCGCGCGGACTGGCCGTCGGATGGGGCTGCCAAGCCCTCCGTCCATGTCCGCCGAGCGCGCCGCCTTCGATAATCCAGGCGTGGACCCCTCCCCACCCCTGCGCGTACGGCTCAGCTCTCCCGCCCTGGGCGACGAGCTCGTTCGGGCGCTCGCCGCCGGCGACTGCCTGTGCGCGCGGACGGGCGACCACACGTTCGTCGTCCTGCATCGAGCAGCGAGCGACGAGGCCGCGGCGCGGGTCGAGCTGGGCTTCTTCCTGCGCGCCTGGTCGAGCCGCCGCGGCGTCTCGGCCGAGCTCGTCTAGGCGGAGACCAGCTCGGGCTCGACGAGCTCGTGCTGGAACGCGAAGCGGATCGCCTCGGTCCGGTTCGCCACGCCGAGCTTGCGATAGACGTTCGTCAGATGGAACTTGACGGTCTGCGGGGCGATCCGCAGGTCGGCCGCGATCTGCTTGTTCACGAGACCGCGCGCCAGCGCGCGAAGCACGGCGAGCTCGCCCGCGGTCAGCAGCGCCACTGCGTCGTCGACGGTTTCGTCCTCCTGCAGGGCCTCCGGATGCGACGCGACGGTCTCCTCGACCGCCTGGCGCAGCGCGGAGGCGAGGTCGCGCGGATCGACCTGCTTTCTGACGTACGCGGCCGCGCCGAGTCGGAGCGCCCGCTGCGCGATGCGTGGCTCGTCGTGCGCCGACAGCATCACGACCTTCACACGTGGATAGCGCTCCCTCAGCTCGCGCAGGCACGCAAAGCCGTCGGTGCCGGGCATCGCGACGTCGAGCACGACGACGTCCGCCGCGGTGTGCGCGAGCTGCGACAGGAGCTGGCGCGCCGACTCGGCGACCGTGACGACGTCGAAGTCGCCGTCATCCTCGAGCGTCGCGCGCACGGCCTCGATCACGAGACGGTGATCGTCTGCCAGCGCCACTCTGATCCGCGGCATGCAGGGACTCTCCCAGGAGACGCCCCGCTCGTGGCCTAGACCCTGGTCTAAGCGGGTTAGACGTAGCCCTTCAGCTGGTCCGCGAAGAGCTTCATGATCCAGAGCGCCGCGAGGAACATGAACGCGAGGACCGGGGCCACGACGCCGACGACCGCGAGGACCGCCGCCGCGGGCGAGGCTCCGACCGCAGCGTCGAGGGCCATGGTGCCGACCTGCAGGAGCACGAATGCGACGATGACGCGGACGATGGCGTCGGCGAAACGGCTCGGAGCCGCCTTGGGCCAGCGCAGGTACGACCAGAGCGCGAGCAATGCCGACGCGCCGACGATCGAGAGAAGCAGCCCTGCAACACCCATCCGCGCTCTCCTTTCCGGAGCCGACCGACAACGAACCTATCCGTTCTATCGGCCGCTCCGCAAGCGCGGTTGAGCGGTGGGATCACGTCGAGTTGAAGAACTTGATCACCTGGGCGAGCACCGGCCCCAGGGTGAGGATGAACATCGCGGGCAGGATGAGCGCGACGAGCGGGAATCGAGGGCCTCGATGGTGGTGGTCTTGCCCGCGCCGTTCGGACCGAGCACCGCGGTGATCTGCCCGGCCTCCGCCTCGAAGCTCACCCCGTCGACGGCGGTGACCTCGCCGTAGCGCACGACGAGCCCGTCGACCTCCACGGCAGCCATCGCTGGACCCTACGCGTGGTCCCCAGAACGACGGCCAACTGCCATCGAGCGCGCCGCTACCGTCTGGGCCCATGCTCGACCTCCGCCGCCTCCGCACCGAACCCGACGCCGTCCGCGCCGGGCTGTCCCGGCGCGGCGGCGACGCGGCGGCGCACGTCGACCGCATCCTCGAGCTCGACGTGCGAGCAGCGGGCGCTCGGCACGCAGCGCGACGAGCTGCGGGCCCGGGTGAAGGTCGCTCTCGAAGGAGGTCGGCCAGCGCCGCGGCCAGGGCGACGCCGACGGGCGCCGAGGCGCTGATGGCCGAGAGCCGGGCGCTGGGCGACGAGGAGAAGGCGCTCGACGCCGAGGTCGACGCGCTCGCCGACGAGCTGCGCGACCTGCTCCTGCGCACGCCGAACCTGCCGGCCGCCGACTGCCCCGACGGCGCCGGCGAGGAGGACAACGTCGTGCTGCGCATCGAGGGCTTCGACCCCGACGCCTACGGCGAGCACCAGCGCGTGCCGCACTGGGACATCGGCACCGAGCTCGGGATCCTCGACGGCGAGCGGGCCGCCAAGATCTCCGGCTCGATGTTCACGATGTACCGCGGCTGGGGCGCCCGCCTCCTGCGGGCGATGGTGCAGCTCAGCCTCGACCGCAACGCCGACGCCTACGAGGAGCTCCGGCCGCCCACCCTCGTGCGCACCGACACGATGATCGCCACCGGCCACCTCCCCAAGTTCGAGGACGAGGCGTACCACATGGAGCGCGACGACCTCTGGGCCATCCCCACCGCCGAGGTGCCGCTCACCTCGCTCCACCGCGACGAGGTGCTCGCCGAGGCCGACCTGCCGCTGCGCTACACCGCCCACACGTCGTGCTTCCGCCGCGAGGCCGGGGCCGCCGGGCGCGACACCCGCGGGCTGCTGCGCGTCGCACGAGTTCGACAAGGTCGAGCTGCTGGCGCTGGCCGACGGGCGCCGAGCAGGCGATCGCGTGCCAGGAGGACATCCTCGCCCGCAGCGAGGCGCTGCTCGCGCGAGCTCGGCCTCGCCTACCGGATCCTCGACCTCTGCACCGGCGACGTCGGCGCGTCGGCCGGCTCGCACCTGGGACATCGAGGCGTACGCACCCGGCTGCGACATGTGGCTCGAGGTGAGCTCGGTGTCGTGGTTCACGCGACTACCAGGCGCGCCGGGCCAACATCCGCTACCGCCCGACCGGCGGCAAGGGCACCGAGGTGTGCCACACGGTGAACGGCTCGGCGATGGGGTGGCCGCGCACGGTCGCCGCCTACCTCGAGACGCACCGCCAGCCCGACGGCTCGATCGCGATCGTCGAAGCCGCTGCAGCCGCTACCTCGGCGAGGCATCCGAGGCTGATCCACCGCCGGCCGCTGACCGGCGCCTGGGTAACGTGCCTGCGCGCATCGTCGCGGCGGCCGTCGGAGGGGAACCTGCATGCACAAGTTCTGGGCGCTGGCTCGGGCTCAACCTCGGCAAGCACGCCGGGATCGTGTCGATCGTCGGGCTGGTGATCACGATCGTGCTCGGCGTCGGCATCACCAAGCTCGAGTTCGCCACCGGCCAGGACAGCTACCTCAACAAGGACGAGCAGGTCTACAAGGACAGCGTCGCCTACCAGGACCTCTTCGGCGGCCAGGCGATGGTCACGCTCGTCACGATGGGCGAGGGCCAGGACGCTCACCGACCTCTTCACGCCCGAGGACGTCGAGCAGTGGCAGCGACGTCGAGGCCGAGATCAAGGAGCAGGGCGGCGACCACATCTTCGGCGTCGTCACGCCGCTCACCGCGCTCGCAGTTCACCAACGACCTCGTGCTGCCCGACGTCCGGCAACGTCGCTCGAGGGCGTGGCCGCCCAGATCCTCCTCGGCGCCACCGCGCGCGATCCCACCGACGGAGGGCAAGGCGGCGCGCAGCGCCGAGCTCCGTCGAGACCCTCGCGCGGGTGAGCGCGATCCCGCCCGAGGACCGCGGTGATCGGCAACCCGGCGTGGAACGACTTCCTCCTGCACGACAACGAGGGCGAGATCCGCAAGTCGCTGCGCCCGTTCTTCCCGAACGACACGCACGCGCAGATGGTCGTGCGGCTCCCGGGCAACCTCGACATCGAGACCGAGGGCAAGGCCGCCGAGCTCGTGCAGGACGCCACCGCCGACCTCGAGTTCGACGACGCCACGATCACCACCACCGGCGCGCCGGTGCTCCTCAAGGACCTCAACGACTACCTCACCGGCGGCATGCTCGTGCTCGGCGCCATCGCCGTCGGCCTGATGGTGATCATCCTGCTGGTGGTCTTCGACGTGCGCTGGCGGCTGCTGCCCGCTGGGCGTCATCCTCATCGGCGTGCGTCTGGGCCTTCGGCCTGGCCGGCTACCTCGGCATCCCGCTCACGGTCGTCACCATCGCCGGCCTGCCCGTGATGCTCGGCGTCGGCATCGACTACGCGATCCAGATGCACGCGCGCGTCGAGGAGGAGGTGGTGATCGACCGCGCCGAGCACCCGATCCAGGAGACGGCGAGGAACCTCGGGCCGGCCCTGCTCGTCGTCACCTTCGACGCCATCTTCGCCTTCCCCGCCCTGCGCTTCGCCAAGGTGCCGATGATCCGCGACTTCGGCCTGCTGCTCGCGGTCGGCATCGCGCGTGATCTGCCTGTGCAGCATCATCGGCCCGCTCGCCGTCCTCGGCATCCGCGAGTACAAGTCGCCCACCACCGGCAAGGACTTCCGCGAGGGCGGCTCGGTCGGCTCGTGGTGTGGCTCGGCGGCCTGCCCGCCAAGGTCGCGCCGTTCCTCATCGTCGGCGAGCCTCGTCGATCTTCGTCGGCGGCATCATCGTCGAGGACAAGCTCGTCCTCCAGACCGACCCGATCGAGTGGGTGAACCAGGACTCGCAGGTGATCAAGGACCTCGACCGGCTCGAGGCCGAGACGTCACTCGTCGAGCGAGCTCGGGATCTTCGTGCAGTCCGACGACATCTTCGACGACGAGACGGTCGCGCTTCGTCGACGACTTCGCCAAGGAGCAGCTCGACAAGTACCCCGAGCGAGCTGCTCACCGCGTCGAGCATCGTCACGACGGTCAGCTTCCTCATGGAGATCCCCGGCGCCGGCGACGTCCCGCCGACCGGGCGCCGAGGTCGAGGCCGCCTACGACGTGGCGCCCCGAGGACATCCAGAAGTCGACCGCCAACGACGACGCGGGCGCGCTGAACCTCATCTTCCGCACCGGGCCCGGGCGGCCTCGACGAGCGGGCCGGTGGTCGTGCGCGACGATCCGCGACACCGTCGATCCGCCGCCCGGGCGTCACCGCCACGCCGTCGGGCCTGGCCGTCGTCGGCGTCGGCCTGCTCGACAACCTCGAGGCGAACCGCATCCTGCTCACCTACCTCGCGATCCTCTTCGTGTTCCTGTTCCTCACCGTGCGGCTGCGCAGCATCGTGCGGGCGCTGCTCTCGCTCGTGCCGGTGCTGATCGCGGTGGGCGCGGCGTCGCTGGTGGCCTTCGCGCTCGACCTCAAGCTCAGCCCGATGACCGCGGTCGGCGGTCCGCTCGTCGTCGCGGTGTGCACCGAGTTCACCTCGCTGATCCTCCTGCGCTTCGTCGAGGAGCGGCGGCGCGGGCTCGTCGCCGCAAGGCGGCGGTCGACGTCACCGCCGCCCGCACCGGCCGCGCCTTCATCGTGTCGGCCATGACCGCGATCGCCGGCGTGGCCGTGATCGCGACGTCGTCGCTGCCGCTGCTGCGCGACTTCGGGATCATCGTGGCCATGAACGTGGCCGTCGCGCCTGCTCAGCGCGCTCGTGGTCCTGCCGCCGATGCTGGTGTGGGCCGACGAGCGCAACTGGGTGTCGCGAGGGCTGGTCCCCGCCGACGATCCTGGCCAACGCCACCGCCGAGCGCGACACGCCACAGGCCACCGGGCCGGCGCGGCACCCGCAACGACCCGAGCCCGACCCGGCCTGAGCGCCGTCCGGCGGCCCTGTCCGGTACCGGTGGTAATGGCCCATCCGGCCCATCTGTCCGAGATGGGGCATGGGTAGGTTGCCGTCGTGGAGGGAACGACCCCCGCGATGCACCGGACCTCCGTCCTCCTCGCCGACGACGATGTCCGCTTCCGGACGCATCGTGCGCTCGCTCCTCGAAGACGACGGCTACGACGTCGTGGCCGAGGCCGGGGACGCGAGCCAGACCGTCGAGGAGGCGGAGCGCCACCACCCCGACGTCGTCGTCGTCGACCTGGTGATGGAGGGGGCGGAGGGGCTCAGCACCGTCGAGGACCTCCTCGCCCTCGACCCGCACCGGCCCGTGATCGTGATCTCGAGCCTCTTCGATCCGCTCCTCGAGATCGAGGCGGCGCGCCTCGGTGCCTGGTACCTGGAGAAGGTGGAGGGCGTCGAAGCCCTCGAGCACGCCATCGACCAGGTCGTCAGCCGGTCCTGACCGTCGCCGCCCGGCGACTCGCCCCGACCAAGCAGAATCGCCGCATGGACATCGACGCCCTGCGGGCCGAGCACGAGCGCACCGGGCTCGAGGTGGACGACGTCGACCCCGACCCCTTCGTGCAGGTGCAGCGGTGGCTCGACGAGTGGGCGGCCGTCGCGCCCAACGAGCCCGACGCCGTGATCCTCGCCACCGTCGGATGCCGAGGGACGACCGGCGGCGCGCAACGTGCTCATGCGCGGCTTCGACCGCGACGGCTGCACCGTCTTCACGAGCTACGAGAGCCGCAAGGGCCAGCACCTCGCCGCCAACCCGCAGGGCGCGGTGCTGTGCAGCTGGGTGCCGCTGCTGCGCCAGGTGCACCTGCGCGGGCCCGTGCACCGGGTGGACCGAGCGGAGAGCGAGGCCTACTTCGCCACGCGGCCGCGCGGCAGCCAGCTCGCCGCGTGGGCGTCGCAGCAGTCGAGCGTCCTCGCCGACCGCGCCGAGCTCGAGGACCGCTTCGCCGAGGCCGAGGCCCGCTTCGAGGGCCAGGACGTCCCCTGCCCGCCGTACTGGGGCGGCTATCGCCTGGTGCCCGACGAGATCGAGCTGTGGCAGGGCCGCGCCAACCGCATGCACGATCGTCTGCGCTACGAGCCCGATCCGGCGATGCCCGCGGGCTGGAGGATCGTTCGCCTCAGCCCGTAGCCGACGACCACGTGTCGATGGCCGCCGCCAGGCCGGCGATGAGGTCCTGCTGGTGGGGCACGGGCTCGTCGTCGGGGAGGTCGCGCCACATCGGAACGGTGCGGGACCGCGTGCGCGGCGGCAGCTCGAGCTGCACGCCCCCGTGGCGCGGGAGGTTCACCGGGTTGGCCCGGTGGACCCCGCGCAGGTCG
>CAWBRK010000010.1:0-78771 GCA_963791205.1 uncultured Actinomycetes bacterium | reverse complement strand
TCCACGGGCATGCGAGTCGAAAATCGTCCGGTAACGGGATCACTCACGTTGAACCCGTTGAGCGTGAAGTAACTCGTTTTCCATGCCGCCATCGAATGTCAATGCGCCGCCTGGATGCCGCAAAACTCCAGGCATCATGCGCAGGGCATTTCGAAAGTCGCGCGTAGCCGGGTACGGGATATCGATCAGTTGACGGCCGGTCAATCGCCGTTCTGATGTCGTGTCCTGAGTGTCGACATTGGGTACCGCAGCCGACACATTGATCGCTTCCGAAGTCTGCTGCAATCGTGGGACGACGATGTCCAGCGTTCGCCGGAGACGGATAGATCGAGTAGCCGGCCGCGTACGGCAAAGAAGCCTTCCCGCTCGGCCGTCAGCAGGTACGCCCTGGAACACGCAAAGCAAACACTCCAGCGGTATCCGACGTCACGGCGGCAGCGACGGCGCCGGACTCACGGCCAATCAATGTACCCCAACGTTACCTATGGGAGTGCTGTTCTCATCAACAGTGCGGCCCGCAACGTCCAAAACCTGGGCGTTCAGTGACGCCGCACACAACACAAGGACAAGAACCCACATCGAAGACTTATGCCTTGGGAATCATCGGCAGCAGCATTGGATTGCGTTTTAGGGGCGCCACCAGTGAGCGTCCCTGAGCCAAAACGCCGGTGTACCGATGGTCCGGATGGCGATCGTTCGGCCTCGGACCCAGCACAAGGTCAGCATTCCATTCGCGGTTTTTTGAATTGTTCATGACAAATCCTGCCCAACAGTCTACACAAACATACCGAAGCACTGTGCCGTTTTGGCCTACGTGCATCCCGTTCCGCACACCGCCATTGGTCCTCAGGCGCCCCGTATTGCAACTGCGATTACACAAATACTGAATTTTGCTATTCTTTGAAGCACCGCGTAAACCAACTACGTCCGGCATTCGTCATGTTCTCGAGCCATGACGTCCCGATGCGGATGAGTTGGGGACTAAACGCCGTCGTTGGCGTCTTTGACTAGAAGGAAGGCCCTATGCAGCGCCGAAGTATTTCGCCCCGCTCCCTGCTAGCAGTTGTCATCGCACTCGGCCTCGCATCCGCTGCGTGCACACGCACCGAAACCGTCAGCGCCAAAGAGACGCCCGGTGAAGTGACCCGCAGCTTGCAACCCAGCCCGCTCCGACCCGCAATGGTATCGAGATCCGCGCCACCGGCACCATCCAAGCTGTACGGGCCTTCACAGTACAGGTTCCCCAGATCATTGGCGGCTCGGGCCGCCTTACTCTCGTCGCCCTCGTGCCGAACGGTTCGGCGGTGAAGCAGGGCGACGATCTGGCCGAGTTTGACCGCACACAGCAACTCGACGCAGCCCTCGAGGCGAAGGCGAAGTTCGAGAATCTCTCACATCAAGTCCGCGAAAAGTTCGCTCTAAACGACAGCGACGCCGCGAAGCGTTCCGCCGCGATCCGGGAAGCAGAAGCCGACCTCGCGAAGGCGCTTATTCAATTGAAGAAGGGACCAGTCATCAGCGCGATCGATCGCATGAAGGCCGAAGAACGTGCATCGAGCGCCCGTGCGCGCGTTGAAAGTCTGACCAAGAGTGACAAAAGCCATCGCGTCGCCGCGACAGCTGCACTCGAAATCCTCAAGCTGCAAATGGAACGTCAGAAAGTAGCCCTGGAGCGCGCGGACCGAAATGCGAAGTTGCTCGTTCTGAAAGCTCCCCTCTCGGGGATGGTTGCCCTGGAGACGATGTGGCGCGGCGGTTCAATGGGTATCTCACAAGAAGGCGACCAACTCTTCGGTGGGCAGCCACTCTTGAAGATCTTCGACCCGACAATCATGGAGGTGCGAACGCAGGTGGGCGAGCCCGACGGAGCCGTCCTTAAAGAAGGATCCACCGCCACCGTCTATCTCGACGCGTATCCTGACGCGGTCTTCAAAGCGCGTTTCCATTCGTCTTCACCAGTTGCGACAGCGGCTATCGGAAGTCCAATCCGCAACTTCGGCGCAACGTTCAGAATTGAGGGCTCCGACCCCAGGCTGCTTCCGGACCTCTCGGCAGCCGTCATTTTAAGAGGGAGTCCAAAGTGATGAAGATGAAGCGTCCGAAAATCACTGCTGCTCGTCTCCGCCGTACGGCAACCTATCTCCTCATACTCGGTGTCTTAGGCGCCGGCGCATTCAACTTCAATAAACTCCGAGGCGTGCAGGAACAGGAAGAATTGCCATCCGCCCCTGCTCGCAAGGGCGATTTCAGCGCGATCGTGCGCTGTCGCGGCGAACTCGAAGGCGCGCAATTCCCGTCAGGTGATCGCACCCAAGAACGTTCCCGAACTTCGTATCCTGTGGCTCGCCGATCAAGGGTCGAACGTAAAAGAAGGTGACGTCGTATTTCGCTTCGACCCGAGTTCTGCAAAACAGCAACTTCAGGAGAAAGAAGCAACCCTGCAACAGGCCCAGGCCGCACTCGACCAGGCGGTCGCAACCAGCCGCATCGGCATAGAACAGGACAAGCTCGATACCGCTTCCGCAAGCTATCAGGTAGAAAAAGCCAGACTCGAAGCTTCGAAAGCCGAGATCGTCAGCCGGTTGCAAGGTGAGGAAAGCCGCGTTGATCTCGGCCTTGCCGAGACCAAGCTCGATGTACAGCGAGCCAACGCCAACCTGAACAAAGCATCGAACGAGGCGAAAATCGCAGCGCTTGTCCGCGCGAGGGACAAGGCCAAGGACGAAGTCACTCTCACGAAGTACCGTTTAGACCAGATGGAAGTTAAAGCCCCGGGCAGCGGGATGTTCCACCTGCTCCCGAACACTTCTCAAGGCTGGATGAATGCGAAGCCATTCAAGGTCGGTGACCAGGCGTGGCCCGGGGGCGCACTCGCAGAGATCCCGGATCTCAGCACTCTGGAAATGGAAGCCAAAGTGGAAGAGATCGATCGCGGGCGCATTAACGTCAACCAGGAAGTTCGCATACGCATCGACTCTCTCCCCGAAACACCGTTTCCCGGCACCCTCATTCAGCTTTCTCCGATGACAGTGATGGGTCGGGAATCGCCTCCAACGCGCACGTTTCGAGGCTATGCGAAAGTCAGCAAGCCAGACGATCGCCTCCGCCCAGCCATGAACGGAAGTATGGACGTGGTGATCGACCGGATCCCGAACGCGATCATCATCCCGTCCAAGGCAGTCTTTGCGGCGAATGGCAAACCCGTCGTTTGGGTCGTCGAAGATGGCCGTCAGCCACGCACCGCACCGATCGAAGTCTCTCGCGCGTAACCCCGATGAAGTGGCTGTGAAAGGCATCCGTGAGTCCACACGTGTTGCGCTCATCGAACCCTTGAAGAAAGGACAAAGCTGATGCGTCGCAAGCTGATTTCGAGTTTCGTCGCCTTAGCCGTCATCGTACTCGGTGGATGGGGAGCCCACACTCTCTACGGCACGCGCGTCAGTGCAACTCCTGATACTGCTCTCGGCGGGAATGGACGCTACCCGCCGCAGTCGTGAAACGTGGCGACGTGGCATTCAACGTGAGTGCAAAGGGCGAACTGCAGGGCGGCAATTCCGAGATGCTGACTGCTCCGATGGCCGGCGGGAACGGACTCTCACTCACATACCTAAGTCAGTCCGGCGAGATGGTCAAAGAAGGCGACGTCGTCGCCAAGTTCGATACCACCGAGCAGGAGTTCAAACTGCGTGAAGCCCAAGCCGACCTGGCCGAAGCGGAACAACAGGTCGTTCAGGCAGAAGCGGAAAGCGACGCGAAGGCCGAGGAAGCACGTTATGAGTTCGTGAAGGCGAAGTCTGATCTCAAACTGGCGCAGTTGGAAGCGCAGCGGAATGAATTATTGTCGCGAATCGCCGCGCGCCAGAACGACCTCGCCGTGTCCTCCGCAGAAGATCGCGTAAAACAACTCGAAAGTGATTACGAAGATCGCCTCGGTGCTGCGCGCGCGGGCATTGCGATGCAACAGGCCGCGCGCACGAAGGCAAAGGTCGCCTCCGAAACCGCACAGCGCAACATCGACTCCATGACGCTCAAAGCCAAGACGAGCGGGTATGTCGCGGTCCAGCAAAACACCCAAGGCAACTTCAACTGGGGAAGCTATCTTCCGGCAATCCAAGTCGGGGATAACATCCGCGCAGGTATGGCGGTTGCGCAAATTCCCGACCTTCGCAATTGGGAGGTCACTGCGCGTATCGGAGAACTCGACCGCGGACATCTCGCGGTGGGACTACAGGCAGACATCGAAGTTGTCGCTCTTCCCGGAAGAAACTTTAAAGGGAAAGTATCGAACATCGGCGGCACAACCGGACCACCCTGGAACCGCGGCTTCGAATGCAAAATCGCCGTAGCAGATCCTGCTCCGGAACTACGTCCCGGTATGAGCGTACGTTTCATCGTCACCGACTCGATGAAGTCGGTTCTCTGGCTCCCGTCTCAGGCGCTATTTGAAAGTGACGGACGCAAGTTCGTCTACGTGAGGCGTGGCAGCGGATTTACCCCGCAAGATGTCAATCTTGTACGCCGCAGCGAAACGAGCGTTGTCATCGAAGGCCTGAAAGAGGGTGAACTGGTCGCACTGGCAAGCCCTGATCAGATTCGCAGCAAGAATGACGGGTCGAGGGCGGGGCCATTCAGGCGATTCAACGATGATCCTAGCGGACTTGGGCCAGGCCGCGGCCAATCTTCACGCGCAGAAAACCCGAACGATGCTCACCGCGCTGGGCATAGTGTTCGGCGTCGGCTGTGTTATCGGCATGCTCGCCATCGGCGCAGGCGCGGAAGGAGTCGCTGAAGTTCATCGAGCAGTTGGGCGTGCGAAACGTCCTGATCGATTCGCGTTCAGCAACGAACGATGCAGGAGTTGCAACAACGCCGGCGCTCTTCTCAGGGGCTGAACGAACGCGATGTGCGTGTCCTCGAAGCCAACATCGACTCGCTCGAAACATTGTCGCCACGGCGAACTTTACGTCCGGCGCGTATCCTGCCGAAACCCGCAAAGCAGACGCCTGACCTGTACGGCGTTCGTCCATCCTTCGCCACCATCCACAACTTGCAGCCCGCCGAAGGACGCTTTTTGAACGCTGACGACAATCTGCGAAGCGCCCCTGTCTGTGTCCTCGGCGCGAGCGCCAAAATCGAACTTCTGGGATACGGCGATGGCGTCGGCAAATTCGTCAAGGCAAACGATACGTGGCTCGAAGTAGTCGGCGTCCTTAAAGACCGCATCAAAGCCGGCGAAACCAGCAAGGGCGGCCAGATGGAGGACCCGAACAACATCATCTACGTGCCTTTCAACACGTTCCAGTACCGCTTCTGGGACATGTCTGCTTATCTGAAGGACGAACTCGACGGCATCGACATGCGCTTGCGACCCGGCGCGGACAGCGTACAGGTTGCGAAAGTTGTCACAGCGATCCTGAATCAAACCCACAACAATACGCAGGATTTCAGCGTGACGATTCCCGCGGCACTCCTTGCGCAACAGCAGAGAACGCAGACCATCTTCACTTATGTCATGGTCGCGATCGCGGCGATCTCGCTGCTCGAGGAGCGCGCCGTCGGCGGCCTCGACCAGCTTCGCGAGCTCCACCGGCCGTGGATCGACGAGGTCGCCGTCTCGTGCGAGGAGTGCGGCCGCGACGTGCGGCGCGTTCCCGAGGTCGGCGACGCCTGGCTCGACGCGGGGATCGTCCCGTTCTCGACCCTCGGCTGGCAGAGCCCGGAATGGAAGGAGCACGGCTATTCCAACGGCGCAGCTTCCGGCCTCTCAGGCGCCGATCTGCCCGACCATGCGTACTGGGAGAAGTGGTTCCCGGCCGACTGGATCTCCGAGAACCGCGAGCAGATCCGCCTCTGGTTCTACTCGACGATGTTCATGTCGGTGACGCTCGTCGGCCGCGCGCCGTACGAGCGCGTGCTCGCCTACGAGAAGCTGCGCGACGAGACCGGCCGCGAGATGCACAAGTCCTGGGGCAACGCGATCGAGGCGAACGAGGCGATGGACCGGATGGGCGCGGACGTGATGCGCTTCATGTACGCCGACCACAACCCGAGCCAGTACCTCAACTTCGGCTACGGCCCTGCGAACGAGGTCAAGCGCCGGCTGCTCACGTTCTGGAACTCCGTCTCGTTCTTCGTCATGTACGCGACGATCGAGGACTTCCGCCCGACGTACGCCGACCTCGAGCGCGGCCCGGACGTCGAGCTGAGGCCGCTCGACCGCTGGCTGCTCGCCCGCACGCAGCACCTCGTCACGGAGGTCACCGACGCCCACGAGCGCTTCTGGACGCCCGACATCACCGGCGCGTGGGAACGCTTCGTCGACGACCTCTCGAACTGGTACATCCGCCGCTCCCGCCGCCGCTTCTACGAGCTCGACGAGGCCGCGTTCCGCACGTTGTGGGTCGCGCTCGTCCAGGCGACGCGCGTGATCGCCCCTGTGATGCCGTTCCTGGCCGAGCACCTGTGGCGGAACCTCGTCGCCGGCGTCGTCGACGACGCGCCCGACTCCGTGTTCCTGGCGGGCTGGCCGGAGCCGGTCGAGGCGCTTGCCGACGAGTCGCTCGTCGGCGAGATCGCGGAGACACGGCAGGTCGTCGAGCTGGGCCGCAAGGCGCGAGCGACGAGCGGCCTGAAGCAGCGCCAGCCGCTGCGCCGCATGGTCGTCGAGGGAGCCGGACGCGCCGCGAGGCACGCCGGCGAGATCGGCGAGGAGCTGCGAGTGAAGGACGTCGAGTTCGGCGAGGTCGCGGCGACCGAGCTCGTCGTGAAGCCGAACCTGCGCGTGCTCGGCCCCAAGCTCGGCAAGGAGCTCGGCGCCGTGCGCACGGCGCTGCAGGAGGGCCGCTTCGACGAGCTCGGCGACGGTCGCTTCCGCGTCGACGGGCACGAGCTCGGGCCCGAAGAGGTGCTCGTCGAGCGCCGCGGGCTCGAGGGCTGGGCGGTGGCGGCGGACGACGGGCTCACCGTCGCGCTCGACACGGCGCTCGACGCCGACCTCGAGCTCGAGGGCCGCGGCTTCGACCTCATCCACCGCCTGAACACGCAGCGCAAGGACGACGGGCTCGAGTTGACCGACCGGATCGTCGTCCGCCTGCCGCGCGGGCTCGGCGAGCTCGTCGAGCGCCACGGCGAGTGGATCGCACGCGAGGTGCTCGCGACGAGCGTCGAGCTCGACGACGTCGACGAGCCGCAGATCGCGAAGACATGAAGACGCGCTGCGCATGGGTGCCGCAGGGAGTGCCCGACTACGTCGTGTACCACGACGAGGAGTGGGGTGTCCCGCTGCGTGACGATCGTGGGCTCTTCGAGCTGCTGACGCTCGAGGGCGCGCAGGCCGGCCTGTCGTGGCTGACGATCCTCCGCAAGCGGGACGGCTACCGGAAGGCGTTCGACGACTTCGACGCGGCGAAGGTCGCGCGCTACACCCCGAAGCGGATCGAGAAGCTGCTCGGCGACCCGGCGATCGTCCGCAACCGGCTGAAGGTCGAGTCGACCGTCGAGAACGCGCGCCGGATCGTCGACCTGGACGTCCCGCTGAGCGAGCTCCTCTGGTCGTTCGTCGACGGTGAGCCGAAGGTGAACAGCTTCCGCACCGTGAAGGAGGTCCCGGCCGAGACTGCCGAGTCGAAGGCGATGAGCAAGGAGCTGAAGCGCCGCGGCTTCCGCTTCGTCGGGCCGACGGTCTGCTACGCGTTCATGCAGTCGGCGGGCCTCGTCAACGACCACACCGTCGACTGCTTCCGCTACGCCGAAGTTCAATCCCCCGCGACGAAGAAGACCCAGCGCCCGTCCGGCCGGATGCCCGCGCGCCAGCCGAGGTAGCCGACGCCGTCCGCGTCGGTCGAGGTTTGACCGGCTTTCCGCAGCAGGTCTCGCTCGTACTCCGACATCTCGCCGGGATCCTTGTCGTAGGCGAAGGGCCAGACGTAGAGGCCCTGCGAGAGGACGTACGGCAGCCGCAGCACCTTCGCGAGCGCGTCGATCGGGTCCGTGCCCGACCGCTCCTGCTCCTGCTTCCAGAACGCGAGCGCGCCGCCGGGGACGTTCTCGCCGAACGTGTAGCGGAACTCCTTCTCGTCGATGAGCTCGCGCAGTGCGTCCTCGTCGTGCGCCTCCGCGGCGGCAAGGAGCGCCGAATGCGTCTGCTCGACCGCCGGCGGCAGGCCGCTGACCGCCTGCTCCTCCGGCTTGTATAGCCGCAGGGTCTGCGCCGCGTGGTCGACGACGTCCTGGTGACGGATGCGCTCGCCCGGCGGCGCGCTCGTCGTCACGAGCACGGGCGGGCCGGAGCCCCGCCGGATCACGTACCCGTACGTGCGCGTCCCCTTGTCCTCGAGCCCTTCGCCCGTCGACACGAGCTGGAGCCGGAACGCGCGCTTGCCGCCGATCGTGACCTGCTCGCGGAGCTCCGTCTCTGCGAAGCGGCGGTCGATCAACCCCGCGAGCACGTCGTCGAACGGCTGCTGCGCGACGTCGACGCGCAGGGCGGTCCCGCCGAAGTCCGAGTTCTGCGGGACCGTGAAGGGCTCGGGGTCGAAGAACCGGCACGCGACCGCGCCGCGTGCGCTGTGCCAGTCGGACGGATACTCGACGTCGAATCCGCCCGCGCCGTCGAGGCAGTGGCTCCACGCACGCGGTTCGAGGTTCTGCGAGTCGCGGAGCAGGTACCCGCCCGCGGCAGCGAAGAACGCGAGCGCGATCGCGCCCAGGATCAGGATGGCCGTCTTCAGGACTGGGACTCGGCGAGGGCGAGCTCGCGCCGAAGCTCCACGGGCAGGCGGAACTCGACGTCCTCGTCGACGAGGCGATACGGCGAGACGTCGTCGACGCCGCGCGCGCGGAACCAGTCGCAGACGCGCGTGACGAGCTTCTCCGGAGCGGAGGCGCCCGAGGTCACGCCGACCGTCTCGACACCGTCCAGCCAGTCCTCGTGGATGTCGGTCTCGTCGTCGATCAGGTGCGCCGCGACGCCGTTCGCGCGGGCCACCTCGACGAGCCGGTTCGAGTTCGACGAGTTGCGCGACCCGATCACGAGCAGGAGCTCGATCTCGCCGAGCATCTCCTTCACCGCCCACTGCCGGTTGGAGGTCGCGTAGCAGATGTCCTCGCGCTTCGGAGCGTAGATCGACGGGAAGCGGCGGCGGAGCACCTTGATCACGTCACCGGTCTCGTCGACCGACAGGGTCGTCTGCGTGATGTAGGCGAGCTTGGCGTCAGCCGGGAGATCGAGCGCCTCGGCGTCCTCGACGGACTCGATCAGGATCGTGGACTCCGGCGCCTCGCCCATCGTCCCCTCGACCTCCTCGTGGCCCGCGTGGCCGATCAGGATGACGGTGTAGCCCTCGGCGGCGTAGCGCCTCGCCTGGACGTGGACCTTCGTGACGAGGGGGCACGTCGCGTCGATCGTGTTCAGCCCGCGGGCGGCGGCGTTCGCGTGGACTACCGGGGCGACGCCGTGGGCCGAGAAGACGATCGTCGAGCCCTCCGGCGCCTCCTGCTCGCTCTCGACGAAGATCGCTCCACGCTCCTCGAGCTCGCGGACGACGTGGGCGTTGTGGACGATCTGCTTCCGGACGTAGATCGGGGCGCCGTAGTGCTCGAGCGCGAGCTCGACCGTGTCGACGGCCCGCTCGACCCCGGCGCAGTAGCCGCGAGGGGACGCCAGGAGGACGCGCTTCGGCATCGTCCTGATCGTAGCCACGCCTGAAAAAAGAAATGAAAAGGCCGGCTGCTTCGGGGGGGTCGGTGCAGCCGGCCTCTTCAGAGTGCTCACCGCGGACTCAAGGCCAGGTGGCCGCGGTTCGCATCGCCCAGTGACTGGGAAGCTAGCGACCGCGCCTCGCGGGGACAATGGGCCGTTCGGCCCATCTTTTGAAGCTGGAGGAACGACCGCCGACGCCAGGAAACGGGCAAAAACGGTGGGTCTCCTTCCCTATCATCTGCATCCAGCCCAGTGACAGCCGAGCGGCAGGCCATCTACCTCAATGCAATCCCCCTGCTCGTGCTCGGGGTGGCCTACCTGGCCGCGGGCTTCTCGCTCCTCCCGGTGCTCGTCCGCGCCCGCGGCGCGCTCCGCGAGCTCGAGCTCGCACTCGCGCTCCTCTTCCCCTGTGTCGGCGTCGCCGCGATCGTCTTCGGCCTCCTGGTCCTGCGCGACCGGGAGCCCGTCGGGGGCAGCGGCTGGCCCGGGTTCGTCGCGGTCCTGATCGCTTTCGTCCCGGTGGTCGCGTTCTTCGCCCGCTTCCGCGAGCGCACGCTGATGCTGACCGCGCCGGGGCT
This sequence comes from uncultured Actinomycetes bacterium, assembly GCA_963791205.1. Lineage (GTDB taxonomy): Bacteria > Actinomycetota > Thermoleophilia > Gaiellales > Gaiellaceae > JACCTU01. The sequence continues at coordinate 68,493 of CAWBRK010000010.1, read as the reverse complement.
CGCCCGTGCGGCCGAGGAGCTCGGGCGCCTGCGAACCGCCGAGACGATCGACGAGGCGGCCCGCGCGATCGCCGACCGCGCGCACGCGCTCGCGCACGTCGAGGTCGCGGCGGTCGCGCTCATCGACGAGACCACCCGCACAGCCCATGGCGTCGCGATGGTCGAGGGCGGGGAGCCGGTCGACTGGTTCCGCGAGGTGCGGATCGACCTCGACTCGGAGCCGTCGGGCGTCGCCAGCGCGTACCACGACGCCTCGGCGTTCGCCGTCTACGACGCGCGGGCCTCGAAGCGCGTCAGCCCGCGCCTCGTCGAGCGCAGCGGCGTCGAGAGCGTCGCCTACGTACCGATGCTCGTGGCGCAGCAGGTGGTCGGTGTACTCGCGGTCGGCTCGGTGGGCCACAAGCACGCCTTCGGAAGCGAAGACCTCGCGAGGCTGCAGGCGCTCGCGGCCGAGGCGGGGCCGATCCTCGAGCGCCTCCGCGCGCGGGCGCCGGGCGCACGCGAGGTTGCCGTCGCGCGCCTCGCCGAGCAGGTCCGGACGGACGCCGATCTCGACGCGGTGCTGGCCGGCACGATGCAGGAGGTCGCCGCGGCGCTCAACGCGGACCGGTGCTTCGTCCGCCTGGGCGATCCCGACGGAGGCCTGACGCTCAAGGCGCAGTGGTTCGCGGCCGGCCTCGAGCCGCTCGATGGCTCGAACATCACGCGACTCGCTGCCTCGAACCTGGCGGTACGGAGCGGCGCGACGGTGGCGATCTCCGACGTCGCGACCTCGTCCGCGCTTCGCGAGGCGGACACCGGAGGGCCGCAGGGGATGCTGGAGATGGGATCCCGCGCCGTGCTCGCGACGCCGATCCTGGTCTTCGGGAAGCGCATCGGGGTGCTCTCGATCCACCGCACGACCGCCGGCCGCTGGTCCGACGTCGACGTCGCGTTCATCGAAGCGCTCGCGCGCGAGCTCGGGCTCGGCATCCACACTGCGCAGCTCGTCGTCGAGAACGAGCGCCGGCTCGAGATCCAGCGCGGCTTCTACCGCATCGCGACCGTGCTCGGTCAGCCGCTGTCGCTCGCGGCGACCCTCGACGCGCTCGCGCAGGCCGCGGGCGAGGCGTTCGGCGGCGCGTTCTCGGCGGTGGTGATGCCGCGAGGGGGCTCGCTCCACGTCGTCGGCGCGCACGACCTGCCGGACCCGTTGCGCGCGGCACTGGAGAAGGGGCTCGCCGAGGATGCCGACGCGCTCCGCCTCGCTGCATCGGACCGTCAGCTCCTGGCCTCGACCTCGGTGGCCGGCGACGAGCGGTTCTCGGAGCGCTGGCGCGGCCTCGGGTCGTCCTGCGGGTTCCGGTCGCTCCTCGTCGTGCCGCTCGAGTCCCGCGACGACGCAGCCGGCCTCGTTCTCGTCTTCTTCGACGAGGAGTGGACGCTCGGCGACGACGACGTGGAGCTCGCCCGCCACCTCGCCGGCGCCGGGCGCGGGGCGCTCGAACGGAGCTCGCTGTTCGAGGCCGAGCGGACATCGCGCTCGCTCGCGCAGCAGCTCGCCCGCACCGGCAGCGTCCTCGCGACCGAGCTCGACCCGGCAGCCGTGCTCGACGAGGTGGTCGAGCAGGCGGCGGCGCTGCTGGGCGCCGACGCGTGCGCGATCCGGACGCCGGAGGACGGGGACCTGCTCGTCACAGCGGTCGCCGGCGTGAGCGCCGAGAGCGCGCTGCGCGCCCGGAGCGACGCCGCGGGCCCGCTCTCCGGCGAGGTCGCGCAGTCGCGGCGGCCCGTCGCCGTCACCGACGCGGCGTCCGACCCCGTGCTCTTCGCGTCCGACGCCCTGCTACCGGCCGGCTTGACCGCGTACCTCGGCGTGCCGCTCGTCGGGCCCGAAGGCGTCACTCCACGGCGTCATGGCGGTTTACGGCCGCCGCCCGCGCGCCTGGCGCGCCGAGGAAGTCGATGCGCTCGTCGCGCTCGCGGTGAACACGTCGGCCGCACTCTCGAACGCCGAGCTCTACCAGCGCGTCGCGCTCGAGAAGGAGCGGAGCGCCGCGATCCTCGAGAACATCGCGGACGGCATCGTCGCCGTCGACCGCGAGGGCAAGGTCGTCCTCTGGAACCGCGCCGCCGAGCGGGCGACCGGCGTCCCTGCGAGCGAGGCGCTGGGGCGCGAACCGCAGCAGATCCTCGGTCGCAGCCTCTCCGGCTCGGCGTCGGTGCCGATCGGGCGCGGGGGCACCGAGACGTGGCTCTCTGTCACCGAGGCCGTGATGCGCGATCCGGCGGGCGCCGTCGCCGGTCGGATCTTCGCGTTCCGCGACATCTCCGCCGACCGTGCCGTCGAGGAGATGAAGTCCGAGTTCGTCTCCACGGTCTCCCACGAGCTCCGCGGCCCGTTGACCTCGATCTACGGCTTCGCGGAGACTCTCCTCCGCGAGGACGTGCTCTTCGGGGAGGACGACCGGAGGACGTTCCTCGGCTACATCACGTCGGAGGCCGGGCGGTTGACCCGCATCGTCGACGCGCTCCTGAGCGTCGCCCGTCTGGACACCGGCGACCTCCAGGTCAACCTCTCGGCGACCGACGTGCAGCCACTGGTCAACGAGGTCGTCTCGACCGTGAAGGCAAACGGCGGCGGCGAGCATCGTTTCGTGTTGGATCTCCCGACGGAACCGCTCGCTGCAGAGGCCGACGCTGAGAAACTTCGCCTGGTGCTCTCGCACCTCGTCGACAACGCCGTCAAGTACTCGCCCGAAGGAGGACGTGTGACCGTCGCCGCGCGCCGCAAGAGCGACACCGTCGAGTTCCAGGTCGTCGACGAGGGTCGCGGGATCCCGGCCGCCGAGCGCGAGCGGATCTTCCGCAAGTTCTATCGGGCGGACGCCGAGCGCGGCGGCACCGGCCTCGGCCTCTTCATCGCGCAGGGGCTCGTGAACGCGATGGGCGGAAGGATCCGGGTCGAGTCCGACGAAGGCCAGGGTTCTCGCTTCGCGTTCGAGCTTCCGGTGGCCCGGGTACTCGCCGGCGGATCGGGACCCCGATGACCAGAGTTCTCGTTATCGACGATGAGGCGCCGATCCGGCTGCTCTGCCGGGTCAACCTCGAGGCCGAGGGGATGCAGGTCTCCGAAGCCGCCGACGGCCCGACCGGCCTCGACAAGGCGCGCGCCGAGCGGCCGGACGTGATCCTGCTCGACGTGATGATGCCCGGGCTCGACGGCTGGCGCGTCGCGGAGCAGCTGATCGACGATCCGAACACGCGCGGCATCCCGATCGTCTTCCTCACCGCGCGCGCGGAGTTCCGCGACCGCGCGAAGGGTCTCGACATCGGCGGCGTCGACTACATCACGAAGCCGTTCAACCCGCTCGAGCTCGCGCCGCTCGTCCGTGACCTGCTCGACCGCATCGAACGCGGCGAGCGCGACCAGCTCCGCCACGAGAAGCTCGCCGACCTGCGCGCGTTGATGGAGGAGTGACTAGCCGGCGAAGTCGGCGGTGACCACGGCCGTGCTCGCGTAGCCGGCGAAGGGACCGACGCGGCGGCCGAGGCCGATCCGGCGGAACGTCGGCCGCAGGATGTTCGCGCGGTGGCCCGGGCTCGCCATCCACATCTGCACGATCTCCACTGCGTTCGCCTTCGAGCCGGTCGCCCAGGCGAGGTTCTCGCCGTAGGACGGGCCCTTGACGCCGAAGCGGACGAGGCGCCCACGGACGTCGCCGTGCGCGAACGTGCCGGTGCGGAGCATCTCGCTCGACTTCGCGCGCGCGGCGCGTTCCAGCCTGAGGTCGAGCTGGAGCGGAGCGAGTCCGTGCGGCGCACGCGCCTGGTTGATCGCGCGGATCAACTCGGCCTCGGCGCCGCTGGGCTGTGCGGGCGCGGGCGATGCGGCGATGCACGCCGTCGCAAGCGCTGCGAGAACCGCGGCCAAACGCAGCATCGCAGCGGACCGTAAGCGATCGGGAGGACGACGGCAAACCCGCGCGAAGCTACACTCGGCCGCGAGCGGGGCGTAGCTCAGCCTGGCTAGAGCGCTGCCTTTGGGAGGCAGAGGCCGCGAGTTCGAATCTCGCCGCCCCGACTCACGCCTGCTCTCGCGCGAACTGCGCGAAGTAGTAGGCGAACACCGCGAAGAAGCCCACCGCCTCCTCGGCCGACATCGTCAGCCCCGCGATCTGCTGGTCCTCGAGCGCGCTCAGCCCGCGGTAGCCGTCGTAGAAGTCGTAGACCGCGGTCGGAACGAGCGCGAGCATGAGCCCGAGCGGGCTGGCGAGGATGAAGGCGGCGAAGATGAAGCCGGCCTTCGAGCCCGGCGACATCGGCCCGTGCGCGATCGAGAGCCAGAACGCGCCGCCCGCCGCGAGGTACGTGAGGTGCTCGAGCTGGAGCAGGGTGTCGGGGTGCTCGAGCGCGGCGTCGTAGACCGGCGGCAGGTGCCAGAGGTAGTAGACGACCAGCCACAGCGGTAGGGTCGCCCACGCGGGTGCATAGCGGGCGAGTCGGCGGCCGAGCTCGGGCGGCAGCCCGAACACGAGGAGCGCCGGGGCCCACTCGGCGAGGACGATGTTCTGGAGCAGGTGCGCGATCAAGAGGTCGAACTGCAGGTCGTGGAGCGGGCCGACGAGCGCGGCGACGGTCAGCACCGTGCCCGCGACGAACGACGCCAGACGGCCACGGCTCCAGCTCACCCGGGCTACCCTAGGGCGTGCGCCGCGCCCGTGGTGTAGCGGCAACACGAGAGCCTTCCAAGCTCTAGTCACCGGTTCGACCCCGGTCGGGCGCTTGCAGTGATCGGCAGGGTTCTCGCGATCGCGTTGCTCTTCGCCGCCGCCGGCTGCTCATTCGGGGACGACGCAGCAGAGTCGAGCAAGCCCGCGCTCGCGTCGGGCGAGCCGCTGCCGGCGCGCTGCGCCCAGCGCAGCGTGAGCTCGGCCGCGACCGTCGCGTTCGTCGCGAACGGTCGCGCGTGGGCGCTCGACCCCTCCGGTCGCGTCACGTGCCTGTTCGCGGCGCGCAACGCCGGCCCGTTCGCATGGGGTCCCCGCGGCGACCGCGCGCTGCTCGCACACCTTCAGGTGAAAGGACTTCCGGGGGCGCCGTCACGGCCTCCCTCCGCGATCGACCCGTCCGCGTCGTCGTGGGGACGACCGATCGGCAAGTCGATCGTGTTCGTCTCGCGCGACGGACGCCGGCTGTTGAAGGCGCATCCCGCCGGCGGGCCGTTCGGCAACGTCACGCCGGTCAAGGGGGCGCAGTACGAGCGCGTCGTCTACCACCCGTCAGGCCTCGCTTGGGCGTTCGTCCTCCGACGCGGCGGCCGCGAGTCCGTCTGGATGTCGTCGAACCGTGGGACGTCGCCGCGGCAGCTCGTGCACGGCCGCCTGCACACCGGCTTCGACGCGATCGCGTTCGACGAGGGCGGCACGTCGCTCTACTTCGCCGCGCAGCACGTCGACGATCGCGTCGACATCCACCGGCTCGAGCTCGTCGGCGCGACGTCCGCGCCGGTCGCGTGGCGCGGCGGCCCCGCCGAGCACGTCACGGACCTCTTCCCGGGGCGCGGCGGCAACGTCGCGTTCACCGTCGGACGGGACTGCCGGTCGAGCCACGCGCTCGTCGTCACCGCCCGCCGCCCGCGGGGCGACGAGCTGCTGCCCGACGCGCCGGCTCGGGCTCTCGGCTGGCTCGACAAGGGGCACGTGCTCGTGGCGAAGGGCGGCTGCGGCGACAAGCTCGACCTCTACTCGGTGGCGACGCAGACGCTGAAGTCGCGCCTGCTCGTTCGCGGAGTCGACGCCGCCGCGGTGCGGAGACCCGAGCCGTACCCGCCGCCGCCGCTCAGCCCCGAGGTGCTCGGAGCGCGCAGCAGCTTCGCCTGATGACGGACGACGCGGCCGGTCGGCCGCGACGCAGCCCTACTCCGCCAGCTCGACGCGCTCGATCGTGACGTCGGAGCGCGGCTTGTCGCTCGGATCGGTGTCGACGCTCGAGATGGAGTCGACGACCTCCATGCCGCTCCTAACACGGCCGAACACCGTGTGCTTGCCGTCGAGCCACGGCGTCGAGTCGGCGGTGACGATGAAGAACTGCGACCCGTTGGTGTTCGGACCGGCGTTCGCCATCGCGAGCGCACCGCGGACGACCTTGTTGTCGTTGAACTCGTCCTCGAACGTGTAGCCCGGGCCGCCGCGACCGGTGCCGGTCGGGTCACCGGCCTGGATCATGAAGTCCGGGATCACGCGGTGGAAGATGACGCCGTCGTAGAACCCGTCGCGCGCGAGCTTGACGAAGTTGTCGACCGTCTTGGGCGCGTCGTCGTCGAAGAGCTCGAGCTCGATCGCGCCATGGTTGGTGTGCATCGTTGCGTCGCTCATGGCGACTGATGCTATCCGGCGCTCCCGGCAAGCTCCGTGCCCATGGTGCCGGAGCGGATCGTCCGCTTCCGGGCGCGGACGATCCTGACCGTGCTCGCGATCGTGCTCGCGGTCGCCGCGCTCCTGAAGGTGCTCTGGATCGCGCACCAGGTACTGACGTGGGTCCTGATCGCGGCCTTCTTCGCGCTCGCGCTCGACCCCGTCGTGAACTTCCTGATGCGGCTCGGAATCCGCCGGCGCGGGCTCGCGATCGCGACGACCTTCATCCTGATCGCGATCGTCGTCGTGGCGCTCGGCTTCACGTTCATCCCGACGCTCGTCGGCGAGATCAACGACTTCATCGACGCGGTTCCCCAGTACGTGAAGGATCTGACCGAGGGCCGCGGCAAGCTCGGCTTCCTCGAGCGCGACTACCACCTCGTCGAGCGCGTGCAGGATGCGGCGTCGAACATCGAGCTCAGCCGGGTCCTCGGCGTGTCCGGCACTGCTGTCGCGGTGACGAAGGGCGTGATCACGGCGATCGTCGCGACGATCACGATCATCGTCATGACGTTCTTCATGCTGCTCGAGGGGCCGAAGTGGGTCGAGCGGTTCTTCGACGAGCTCCCGGAGGAGTCTCGGCCTCGGTGGCGGCGGATCGGGCGCGACGTCTACACGACGGTCGGCGGCTTCGTCGCCGGCGCCGTCACGATCGCGCTGATCGCCGGCATCACGACCGCGATCGTGCTGACGATCGTCGGCGTGAGCTACGCGTTCGCGCTTGCGCTGCTCGTCTCGTTCTTCGATTTGATCCCGCTCGCCGGGGCGACGATCGCGGCCGTCGTCGTCACGACGGTCGCCGTGCTCGACGAGGGATGGACGATCGGCCTGATCGTCCTCGGTTGGTTCATCCTCTACCAGCAGCTCGAGAACCACGTGCTCTACCCGCTCGTCTACTCGAAGACCGTCGAGCTCTCCCCGCTCGTGATCCTGATCGCCGTGCTGATCGGGGCCTCCGTCGCGGGCGTGATCGGGGCGCTGGGCGCGATCCCGCTCGCCGGGACGATCCAGGTGCTGCTCCGCGACTGGCTCAGGACGCGGCGCGAGCGAGCGACCCCGGTCGTCGACGCGCCGCTCTAGCCGCGGGCCGTTCGTGCCGATGTTCTGAACCGTGGCGTTCGGTGCCCGCATCCTCATCGTGCTCGTGGTCGCGTCGCTCGCGGCGCCACCGGCGTTCGCTCGTGCCGACGGCGCGCGGGGTCCCGCCGCCCGCAACGCCGCCCTCGAGGCCGGCGTGTTGGTGCAGATCAACGCCGTCCGCCGGCAGCACGGTCTGACGCCGCTCCGTCTCAACCTCCGGCTTCGCGCGGCGGCCGACGCGCACAGCAGCGCGATGGCCACCGGCGGCTTCTTCGCGCACGAGTCCGCCGATGGAACGGCGTTCTGGAAGCGCGTCGCGCACTTCTATCCGCAGGGCTCGCGGCGCTACTGGTCGGTCGGGGAGAACCTCCTCTGGTCGTCACCGGACGTCGATCCAGCCGGCGCGGTGCGCATGTGGATGAACAGTCCGCCGCACCGCCAGAACCTGCTGACAGCGCGCTGGCGCGAGATCGGCCTCTCCGCGGTGCACGCCGATGCAGGCGTGGGCGTCTTCGGGGGGAACCCGGTGACCCTGCTGACCGCGGACTTCGGCGTCAGACGCTGAGCCGAGTTCGCGGTTACCCTTTTCGCAAGCGCCCGTAGCTCAGTGGAAGAGCGGCGGCCTTCTAAGCCGTTGGTCGGAGGTTCGAATCCTCCCGGGCGCGTCCGCGAGGAAGGAGTCTGACCATGAACGCCGTCACACTCGACAGCCTCGAGGCGCAGCCGGGGCTGCGTGACGACCTGCCCGCGCCCACCCTGGCCGACGACGAGGTGCTCGTGCGCGTGCACTCGTCCTCGGTCAACCCGGTCGACAACGCGATCGCCGCCGGGATGCTCAGCGGCATGGCCGAGCACACCTTCCCCGTCACACTCGGGCGCGACTACGCCGGCGTCGTCGAGCAGGTCGGCGCGAACGTCACCCGCTACGCCCCCGGCGACCAGGTCTACGGCTTCGTCCTGCACGCCAACCCGGACGTCCACGACGGCAGCTGGGCGGAGCTGATCGCCGTTCCCGAGGAGCACCGAGGTAGCCCATAGCCCCGCCGGAATCGACGTCGCCACCGCAGGGGCCGCTCCGCTGGCAGGCATCGCCGCGGTCACCGCTGTCGATGCGCTCGAGCTGTCCGCCGGAGCCACGCTGCTCGTCGTCGGCGCGGCAGGCGGCGTCGGGAGCCTCGCCGTCCAGCTCGCCGCCCGCGCCGGCGCAACCGTGATCGCCCCGGCGCTTCCCGTGGACGATGCCTACCTGCGCGACCTCGGTGTCACCGATGTGCTCCCGCGCGACGAAGACCTCGTCGCGCACGTCCGCGAGCGCTACCCCGACGGCGTCGACGCGCTACTCGACCTCGTCTCCTACACGGCGGGCAGCTACGACGCCACCCTCAAGACCGACGCCCGCATCGCATCGACTGCCGGGGCCGCCGGCGAAGGCGCCGGCCGCACGAACGTCGTGGCCGTCCCCAGCGTCGCGAACCTGCAGCGCCTCGGCGCGCTGCTCGCCGACGGGGCGCTCCGCGTCCCCGTCCAAGCGACCTACACGCTGGCGCAAGCACCCGAGGCGCTCGCGGCGCGAGCCGCCACGCACAGCCAGGGCAAGATCGCAATCCAGATCGGCTGAGCCCGCGTCATCTCGCGCCGCCGGGCCGCCGCGCCTAGGCTTCGCGTCGATGTCCGAGTCCGGGTTCGTCTCCGTCCAGGGCGGGAGGGTCTACTACGAGGCCGAGGGCGACGGGCCGCCCGTGCTCCTGATCCACGGAGGCCTCGGCACGCTGCGCATGTGGGACGAGCAGGTTCCCCGGTTCGGCGAGCGCCACAGCGTTATCCGCTACGACACGCGCGGGTTCGGCCGCACGGAGACGGACGACGTCGAGTTCGCGAACCGCGACGACGCGATCGCAGTCCTCGACCACCTCGGCGTAGCGTCGGCGGCGGTCGTCGGACAGTCGCGCGGCGCCATGATCGCGCTCGACCTCGCGCTCGATCGCTCCGACCGGTTCGACGCGCTCGTGAGCGTTGCGGGTGGGATCGGCGGCTACGAGCCGGAACTCGCAGACGGGACGTCCCGGCCGCCGTGGGACGAGCTCGAGCGGCTCTGGGAGCGGAAGGAGTGGGCGGCGCTCGCGGAGCTCGAGACCCAGGTGTGGGTCGATGGGTGGGGACAGCCGCGTGACCGCGTCGACCCGGAGGTGCGCCGGCGAGTCCACGACTGGATCCAGGCGGACCTCGAGGCCGGGAAGGCCGAAGGACGCCCGATGCCGATGACACCGCCCGCGGCCGAGCGCCTCGACGAGCTCCGCGTGCCGACACTCGTGCTCGTCGGTGCGGCGGACGAGCCGGGCGCCGTCGCGGCGGGTCGCAAGCTCGCGTCGGCTCCGAACGCCGAGCTCATCGAGTTCGAGAACGTCGCTCACATGATCCAGCTCGAGGAGCCGAATCGGTTCGCGGAGGTCGTGCTCGAGTTTCTCGCCGGCCCCCGGCCACGCGGCGAGTAGGGTCGCGCGTGAGCGAGCGAGAGCGGAAGCTCGGCCTCAACGAGGCGATGTTCAGGCAGGTCAACGAGCGGCTCGAGGAGCTCAACCGCACGTTCGCAGACCTCACCGACGAGCTCCAGATGGTTTGCGAGTGCTCCGACATCGGGTGCGCCGACATGCTCGACGTGCCCGCCGCCGACTACGAGCGGGTCCGTGCCGAAGCAACGTTCTTCATCGTCGCCCCGGGGCACGAGGTCGCCGAGGTCGAGGACGTGGTCGAGACGCACGAGCGGTTCCGCGTGGTGCAGAAGCGCGCGGGCGAGCCGGCGCGGGTCGCCCGGGCGACCGACCCGCGCGACTGAGCGTCAGCGACAGGTCTGTGGTCTTAGGCGGCAGCGGCGCGGCGCTGGATGTCCTCGACCGCCGCGCCGGCGTGGGCGGCGATCTCGACGCCGAGCGCGATGTCCTCGGCTGAGAAGACGCGCGTCCCCATCCGGTAGATCTCGAGCAGGCCCCAGCAGCGACCGTCGAGCTGGAGCGGGAGCATCAGCAGCGCGTCGAAGTCCATCTCGCGGAGGAGGGCGGCCTCGCCGGGATCGACTCCGGGATCGAAGAGCCAGACGGTCCGCGGCTCGCTGCTGTCGATCACCTCCTGCGTGACCGGGTAGTCCGGCAGCAGGTACGCACGCCCGAGCTGGATCCGGCGCCCGTCGCGGGAGTACTCGACGAGGTCGACGAGGAGCTGGCCGATCACGCGCGAGAGGTTGCACGCTTCGGCCTCGAGCGCGGTCGTCAACTGGACGCAGGTCGTCTTGAGCACCCCGGCGATTGTCGTTTCGCGCTGAAGTGCCTCTGCCGCAGGCAGCGTCATTCCATGCCTATCGGCGCGCATGGGACTGAACTGAAGCGGTATGCGAGGGTGGCGGACGGGACTCGAACCCGCGACCACCGGGACCACAACCCGGGGCTCTACCAACTGAGCTACCGCCACCTCGCGGGAAGCACAGGATAGCCTCGGCTCGTGCGAGTCCTCGCCTCTCGACGGTTCCCGGGGCCGGCGTGGCGAGCGGCTCGACCGGCGTCGTCGTGGAGTGGCCCGTCGAGGGAGAGCGTCCGGGCGATCGAGGCGCTCGCGGTCGTCGCGGCGACGGTGGACGACGAGCTCCTCGACCTGTTCCCCGACCTCAGGCTCGTCGCGAACTACGGCGTGGGCTACGACGGGATCGACGTGGACGCGTGCGGGCGTCGCGGGGTTGCCGTCACGAACACGCCGGAGGCGCTCGGGATCGCCACGGCCGACCTGACGATGGCGCTGGTGCTCGCGGTGCGCCGACGGGTGGTCGAGGGAGATCGGTTCGTGCGCGAGGGTCGCTGGGCCGCCGGCTGGCACGTCGGCCAGCTGATGGGCGACGAGGTCCGCGGCGCGACGCTCGGCCTCGTCGGCTACGGCCGGATCGGGCGGGCGGTCGCAGAGCGAGCGCGCGCTTTCGGGATGCACATCGTCTACAACCGGCGCAGCGAGCGTGACGCCGACTTCCGCGAGCTGGACGACCTGCTCCGCGAGAGCGACGTCGTCAGCATCCACGCGCCGCTCACCGACGAGACGCGCGGGCTCATCGATGCGCGCAGGCTCGCGTTGCTTCGCGACGGAGCGGCGCTCGTGAACACCGCGCGCGGGGCGATCGTCGACGAGGATGCGCTCGTCCGCGAACTGACCTCCGGCCGTCTGCGCGCTGGGCTCGACGTCTTCGTGGACGAGCCGAACGTGCCGGGAGCGTTGCTCGGACTCTCGAACGTCGTCCTCCAGCCGCACGTCGGCAGTGCGACACGGGGAACGCGCGAGGCGGCGACCGCGGAGCTCGTCGCCAACATCGAGGCCGTCCTCGAGCGCCGCGAGCCCCCGAACCTCGTTCCGGGCTCGGCTACCGTGTCGTCCGCGGCCCCGTAGCTCAGTGGATAGAGCGGCAGACTTCGAATCTGCGTGCGGTGGTTCGACTCCACCCGGGGCCATCGTTTCACCGACTGTTCACCCGAGGGCCACCTCATCGCTGCACTCTTCGAGCTGTCTTCGCGCGCGGGCGCAGTAGGGTCGGCGGGTGGACGTGCAGCGGCTTGTGGCGATCCCGCTCTTCGCTTCCCTTCCCGAGTCCGAGCTCTCGGTGCTCGCGGGGTGCGCGGGCGAGCGCGAGGCCGACGCCGGCGAGATGCTCGTGACCGAAGGCGAGTTCGGCCACTGTCTGTTCGCGATCGAGTCTGGAACGGCCGACGTGACACAGGACGGGGAGGCGATTCGCGCGCTCGCACCGGGCGACGTCATCGGCGAGGTCGCGGTGCTCGTTGCAGGCCGACGAAGTGCCAGTGTCGTCGCCACCTCACCGATGCGGCTGGTCACCTTCTTCAAGCGGGACGTCTGGGCGCTCGAGAACGACGCGCCCGAAGCAGCGCGCCGGCTCCGCGAGCTGATCGGCACGCGGGACATGCCCGCGACGCGCTAGCAGCGCTTCCGCGGAGATATTGGGCGCCGCCGAGATGTCGATCTCGGTGCGGTGCGCCCGTCGTTAGGGCGACACTCGCAAACCGCGCGACCTAGGAGGAAACGACGATGAAGTTCATGATGCTGGTCTGCTGGGACGCGGGAGCGATGGACGCTCAGGTCGAGCCCGACCCGTCCGAGCGCGAAGAGAAGAGCTTCCCGTGGCTGGACGACGTGCAGGCACGCGGCCAGTGGGTCATCGGCGACCAGCTCGCGCCGCCACGGCGAGGCCGCTCGGTCCGCGTTCGCGACGGGAAGACCGTCGTCAGCGACGGCCCCTTCGCCGAGACGAAGGAGGCCGTCGGTGGGTTCGACATCATCGAGTGCGACAGCCTCGAAGAGGCTGTCGAGATCGCTGCAGGGCACCCCGTCGCCGAGATCGGGACGATCGAGGTACGTCCGTTCTGGGGGAAAGGCTGATCGCGTCGCGCGAGTAGGCGACCAGCCCATGCACACCAGAGGCCGGCAGCCCGCTTTTCTCCATGGGCCGGGGCGCCGTGAATCCCCGATTCGAGCGATAGCCCCCGGAGGCGTCTGCCGTGATCATGTGTGCAACCAGCGCTAGGCGATGCGGCCGTCGGCGCCCCCAACCGACCGAGGACAGATGGCCGCATCCACCCCTCCAGATTTCGGTACCGGACTCCGCGCAGCGCTCGACGCCCGCGGCAACCTCGACGTTCCGCCGATGCCGGTGCGGTTCGCCGAGCTGCTGCAGACCGAGGCGCTCGACGAGCCGAGGCCGGCGCTGGCGATCGCAGCGCTCGCGACCGCGGCCTAGCGCTCGGCGCCGAGGAACGCCGCGAGCGACGTGAGCTCGCGCTCGACGGCGCGCGCCGTCGTCGCGTTGAGCGGCGCGAACGGCTCGAGCGCGACCTCGAGCCGGCCACCCTTCTTCTTGTGCGTCCAGACGCCGACGACTCGGCCGCGGACGACGATCACCTGCGAGATCCATCCGGCTGTCCGGTAGACGCGATCGCGATGCTCCTCCGCGACCGGCCGGTCGGCGTGTGGGAACAGGACGTACGGATCGAATCCGCCCAACACGTTGACGCCCTTCGGTCGGGCGGAGAGCAACGGGATGTCGGAAGCGAGCGCGAAGCGCTTCGGCTCGACCTCGACGACATCGTCCGCCAGCGCGTCCCACGGCTCGCGGATGCGCCGGGCGGACCCGAGCCAGCGCTCGTAGTCGTCGGCCGACACAGGCGCGTACGACGAGAGGAAGCGGCGCAGCAACTCGGTGCGCGCCTCGTCACGCCCGATTGACCGCCAGCCGCCGATCCACTGGTCCGGTCGCACGAACGTCACGTTCTGCCCGCGGCTCGGTCCGAAGCAGAGCACGCCGCGGCGGGACGCGGGCTTCAGGAACTCCCCCCAGCCCGACGAGAGACGCTTCGCGAACGACTTGCCGACCCTGGGCTCGACGGCCGCGATCAGCTCCGCGCGCGTGAGGCACTCACCGTCCAACGCAACGCCGATCGACTCGATCAACCGCTCCATCTCCTTCGTCGTCGTGCCGAACGCGCGCAGCCACGCGTTCGCGTACTCGCCGCGGTTGTCGAGCGCCGCGACGAAGAGCGGGAGGTCGTCGGCCGGAACCGCGTGCAGCGTGCCGCGCATCAGCCATGTCTTGACGAGTGTCCGTTCCTCCCAGAGAGCGCGCGCGAGATCGTCGCGACCATGGTCACGGACGCGCGACCAGAGCTGCAGGTCGGCTGCCGACAGCACCTGCGCGTGGAGTCCGCAGAGCCGCCTCGCAACGTCGACGAGCGCGCCACGCTGCAAGTGGTCGCTTAACGAATGCCGCTCGAGCCTTAACGCGTTGCTCACGGGGAGGACGTTACGCTCGCGCCGTGCGGGCCCTCTGGGTGAGCGTGGCCGTCCTCGCACTCGCGGGCTGCGCCGGCGGGGACGACGACGCGGCGCCGACAGCGCCGCCGACGACGGCGCCCGGAACGACGACGACGTCGTCGGAGACGGACGGGCAGACGTCGACCACAGCGCTTCGCGTCTACTTCGTCCGCAACGATCGCATGGGTGCAGCGGGCCGCGACGTGCAGGCGACCCCTGCGGTCGGCGCGGTCGCACTCCGCGAGCTGATCGCCGGCCCGACCGCGACCGACCGCGAAGCGGGGCTCGACTCCGAGATCCCGACCGGCACGCAACTCAACGGGCTCACCATCGACAACGGCGTCGCGACCGTGGACCTGTCGCGCGCATTCCAGTCCGGCGGCGGCAGCACGTCGATGCAGCTGCGCGTCGCGCAGATCGTCTACACGCTGACGCAGTTCCCGAGCGTGAAGCGCGTTCGGTTCCGCATCGACGGCAAGCCCGTCGAGGCGATCGGCGGCGAGGGCGTCCTCGTCGATCCGCCGGTCGGCCGTGCGGCGTTCGAGAAGCAAACGCCGGCGATCCTCGTCGAGTCCCCGACGCCGGGGAGCGTCGTCACGAGCCCGCTGCGCGTGCGCGGGACCGCGAACACGTTCGAGGCGACGCTCAACCTGCGCCTGCTGGACGGGAGCGGGAAGGTGCTCTACGACAACTTCACGACGGCGACGTCGGGCTCGGGCACGCGCGGCACCTTCGAGCAGACGATCCCGTTCACGATCTCGAAGGACGGCCCCGGCACGCTCGTCGCGTACGAGCGCTCGGCGGCGGACGGCTCGGAGATCAACGTCGTGCGGATTCCCGTCGAGCTGCGGCGCTAGCCTGTTCTGCACGCGCGCGGGCGTGGCGGAACTGGCAGACGCGACGGGTTTAGGTCCCGTTGGGCGAAAGCCCTTGGAGGTTCGACTCCTCTCGCCCGCATAGCCGGATCAGCGTGCTGCTCGCGCTCCCGTTCGAGCTCGGCGGTGAGCGCCCCGACTCAGCGGAGCGCTAGGACGGCACGGTGGATCTGGCGATGGATCCTCATCCACGCCGTGGTTGCGATTCGGCCGGAATACGTGCCGTCGTGTGGGCCGATGCCGGTCGATGAGACGAGGACGTTGCCGACGAGTGAAACGACGAACGAGTCAGTTGCAAGCGTCTTGATCCGCGTCCGCACGCGCACGCCGTTCGGAAGAACCTGGACAGGACCGCCGAGCCCCTCTGCAAGCCCGCCGAGCGCGTCCCGCCGTGTCTTGAAGAGGGTGACGCTGACATCGGCGGTCGCCCCGGTTCTGCGAAAGCCGGTATAGGTCGTCCACAAGTCGCCGCACTTCCGATCCTTGAAAGGTTCGCGGGGGGCCTCGCGCTTGATCTGCGAACGTGTGCCGAAGCCCGCCGCGGTCGCATTTGGGAAAACCGTTTTCAGCGCGCCGACGCGGGCGCACGGGACTGCACTCGTCGCGTTGGTGGTGTCGCCGCCGGCGACAACCGGAGCGGCAAGAAGCAAGGGCGCGGCCCCCAGCGCCACGATCCACCGGAAACGCATCATCACCGTTGCTGAGTGTCTCACGAGTGCGACAGGGCGACCAAGCGCTGCGCCATGCCTGACACGCGACGGCGCTTCACACGCCGACAACCGAGGTCAGAGCCTCGAGAACCCCTTGGAGGTTCGACTCCTCTCTCGCCCGCACTCCGCCGCTAGCGGCGTTCGACGGGCAGCACGAGCTGGAAGCGCGCGCCCTGCGGATGCGCCGGCTCGTAGATCAGGTCGCCGCGATGCGCATGCGCGTACGACCGTGCGATCGCGAGGCCGAGGCCGGTGCCGCCCGTCCTCGAGCGCGCGCCGCGGCTGCGGGTGAAGCGCTCGAAGAGGTCCGGGACGAACTCGGGCGACACGCCGTCTCCGCGATCCTCGACGGTGAGCCGGAAGTGGCGGTCGTTCTGGCGCGCAGTGATGGTGACCGGCGGCGCGCCGTAGCGAAGCGCGTTCACGATCAGGTTCGAGAGGATCCGGTCGAGCGCGTCCGTGTCGACATGCGCGACGAGGCGTGGATCGACGTCGATCTCCACCGCACCGATGCGCACGCCCGCGGCTGCGGCGACGATCTCCTCGACCCGCGGTCGCACCGCGAGCGCGGTGGGCCTGATCTCGACGGCCTCCGCCTCGAGCCTCGAAAGGTCGAGCAGCTGTTCGACGAGCGTCTTCAACCGGGCGGCCTGATCGCGGAGCACGACCTCGAGCTCGCGGAGCTGCGTCTCGTTGAGCTCATCGCGCCGTACCTGGATCGTCTCGACCAGCCCGTGGATCGTCCCAGCAGGCGTGCGGAGCTCGTGCGCGGCGAGCGAGATGAAGTTCGTCTTGATCTCGTCTGCTTTCTCGAGCTCGAGGCGGATGCGGCGCTCCTCCGAGAACAGGCGCGCGCGGTCCAGCGCGAGCGCCGTCAACGCGGCGAGCGTCCGCACAACCGCGAGCTCGTCGGCGCCGAAGAACGGCGTGTACGTGCTCGTCCAGAACTTCACGCGGCCCGGCGGTGTGTCGATCGACACGACGCGTCCGTTGCCGTCCGAACGGTCGCCGTACGCACCGAGCGTGCTGCCGTTCACGTCGAGGAGCTCGATCCCGTGCGCCCCGACGATCTCGCACATCGGCGGCAGAACCTGCTGCACGACCTGCTCGCTCGAGGTCGCGCCCATCAGGTCGGCGATGGCAGCCTGGACGCGGACCGTCTCGGGACGGCGCCAGGCCACTCGCAGCGACGCGGGCGGGGCGAGGCCGACGAGGAACGCGAGGGCGCTCGTCGTCGTGAGGAGGCTCGACACGAGCGCGGCCACCGAGTCCTCCGCCGGTCCGGCCGCGGCGATGATGAGCGCGAGCGTGATCGTGGACGACGCGAACGCCAGGAGCTGCATGCGACGCCTCGGGACGCTCGCCTCTCCGCGCCCGGCCGTCCACAGTCGGTGGGTGACGACGATCGTGAGCAGCGTCCAGTGGAGCGTGAAGGCGACGACGTAGGCGACGAACGAGGCCGGCCACGACTCTCCCTCCGCAGGCACGTCGGGCAGCGCGAAGGTCCAGGCGACCATCGCGAGCGTCACCCCGCCGAGCACCAACGAGAGGCGCCTGCTCGGCGGACGGAAGCTCACCGCGAAGCGGAAGAGGAGGAACGGGAAGACCACGAGCCCAGCGATCAGCCCGCGGATCGCGAGCTCCTCCCAGAAGCCGTGCGGTTGGTCGGGAAAGAGCGGGCCGACGTCGACGATCAGGGCCAGCAGGCCGAAGGAGAGCGCGGCCCAGATCCCAGAACGCTCGCGATGGCTCCGCCAGAGCCAGATTGCGGCGATCGCGACGACCGTGAAGAGGGCGAGATTGACGTACTGGACGAACTGAACGACGGCGTGCATCGCCCCCTCCTTGTCGGTCGCGAAGCTTAGAAGCTGAACCGGAGGGACGTCCTCGGCGCCGACCCTCCGCGCTGGCCCGAAACGCGTTCGGCACAATGGGCGAGTGGAGGCCCAGGTCGAGGAGCTCGCGGACAATCGCGTCCGCCTCACGGTCGACGTACCGCGTGCCCAGATGGAACACGCCGTCGAGCACGCGGCGTCCGACCTGGCCGAGTCCGTCAAGATTCCCGGCTTCCGCCAGGGCAAGGTGCCGATGCCGGTGCTCCTTGCGCGCGTCGGGCGCGAGCGCCTGCACAGCGAGGCGGTCGAGAGCCACATCGGCAGCTGGTTCATGAGCGCGGCGGCGCGCTCCCGCATCCGCCCGGTCGAGCAACCGGAGTACGAGTACGACCTGCCCCAGGACCCCGAGCAGGACTGGCGGTTCACAGCCACCGTCTCGGTGCAGCCGAAGCCCGAGCCCGCGGACTGGACGCAGCTCGAGGTGCCCGCGCCGGAGGCAGAGGTCCCGGAGGACCTCATCGAGCACGAGCTGAACGTGCTCCGGAGCTCCGTCGCCGAGCTCACGCCGGTCGAGGGCCGCCCGGCGCAGCCCGGAGACACGATCGTGCTCGATCTCCTCGTCGAGGGGCAGGAGCCGCAGCGCGACTACGTCGTCGAGCTCGGCGCCGGGCGGCTCGTCCCCGAGCTCGAGCAGGCGATCGTCGGCATGTCGGTCGGCGAGACGCGCGAGGTCGAGTTCCAGCGCAGCGCCGACGAGACCGCGAAGGTCGAGCTGACGGTCAAGGAGATGAAAGAGAAGGTGCTGCCGCCCGTCGACGACGACCTCGCGCGTGCGGCCAGTGAGTTCGACACGGTCGAGGAGCTCCGCGCCGACATCGAGTCGAAGCTGCGCGAGCAGATCGAGGTCGAGGTCGAAGGCGCGGTGCGCGGCGCCGCCGTCGACGCGCTCGTCGACGCGACCGGTATCGAGGCGGGCGGCCCGCTCGTCGACGCACGCGCGCGGACGCTTCTGAACAACCTCGCCCGCTCGCTCGCGGCCCGCGGAATCAGCCTGGAGACCTACATCGCGCTCTCGGGCGAATCACCCGAGCAACTCTCGGGGCAGATCCGCGCCGAGGCCGCGCAGTCCGTCGCGCGCGAGCTCGTGCTCGAGGCCGTCGCCGACAAGCTCGAGATCGACGTCCCCGACGACGAGGTCGAGGCGCTCGTGCGCGAGGAGGCGGCGCTCGCGGGAGACGACCCCGACGAGCTGATCATCCGCCTGCGCGACGCCGGTACCTTCGAGGATCTCCGCGAAGACATCCGCCTCCGAGCGGCGCTCGACCGCGTCGCGTCCGAGGTCAAGCGCATTCCGGTCGAGTTGGCGGAGGCGCGCGAGGCGATCTGGACACCCGAGAAGGAAAAAGAAGACACACCGACAAAGTTGTGGACCCCCGGTAGCAAGGAGACTGCATGAGCCCGCTTGTCCCCATGGTCATCGAGCAGACGTCGCGCGGAGAGCGCGCGTTCGACATCTACTCGCGACTGCTCAACGAGCGCATCATCTTCCTCGGCACGCCCGTCGACGACCAGATCGCGAACCTGATCGTCGCGCAGCTGCTCCATCTCGAGTCCGAGGATCCGGACAAGGACATCTCGATCTACATCAACTCGCCCGGGGGCGTCGTGTATGCCGGGCTTGCGATCTACGACACCATGCAGTTCATCAAGCCGGACGTGCAGACGATCTGCGTCGGGATGGCCATGTCGATGGGAGCCGTGATCCTGGCCGGGGGCGCCGAAGGAAAGCGGATGGCGCTTGCCGCACTCCAAGATCCTGATCCACCAGGGCTCCGCCGGTTTCCACGGCCAGCCGACGGACATCGAGATCCAGGCGCGCGAGGTGATCAGCCTCAAGCGTCTAATGGAGGAGATCATGTCCAGGCACACCGGGCAGGACATCGAGAAAGTGGCGAAGGACATGGATCGCGACTACTACATGACCTCACAGGAAGCCAAGGACTATGGCGTCATCGACACTGTCGTTTTGAGTAGGGATGGGACCAGGGTCTAGCACCCTGGCGGATTCCGAGGTAAAAGGAGAGCGTCGGTGGATCGGGCAGCGGAAATCACTCGTTCGAGGGAGAACACCCGGGAGCAATTCCGGGTACTAGTGTCCCGCTGATGGCGCGCGCGAGCGAAGGGAACGAGCAGCTTCTCTGCAGCTTCTGCGGGAAGTCGCAACGCCAGGTCAAGAAGCTGATCGCCGGACCCGGCGTCTACATCTGCGACGAGTGCATCGATCTCTGCAACGAGATCATCGACGAGGAGCTGACGACTCCCGCGCAGCTCGACCTCGACAACCTGCCGCGGCCGATGGACATCTACGCGGTCCTGAACGACTACGTCGTCTCGCAGGAAGAGGCGAAGCGCACGCTCGCCGTCGCGGTCTACAACCACTACAAGCGCGTGCAGATGGGCACCGAGGAAGGCGACGTCGAGCTGCAGAAGTCGAACATCCTGCTGCTCGGGCCGACCGGCTGCGGCAAGACGCTGCTTGCGCAGACGCTGGCTCGCATCCTCAACGTGCCGTTCGCGATCGCCGACGCGACCGCGCTCACGGAGGCCGGCTACGTCGGCGAGGACGTCGAGAACATCCTTCTCAAGCTGATCCAGGCCGCGGACTTCGACATCAAGAAGGCGGAGACGGGGATCATCTACATCGACGAGGTCGACAAGATCGCGCGCAAGGCGGACAACCCGTCGATCACGCGCGACGTGTCCGGCGAGGGTGTCCAGCAGGCGCTGCTGAAGATCCTCGAGGGGACGGTTGCGTCCGTGCCGCCGCAGGGTGGGCGCAAGCACCCGCACCAGGAGTTCCTCTCGATCGACACGACGAACGTGCTCTTCATCTGCGGCGGCGCGTTCGCGGGGCTCGACAAGATCATCGGGAAGCGGATCGGCAAGAACGCGGTCGGTTTCGGCGCGGACATTCGCTCGAAGCACGACGTCGAGCGAAGCGAGCTTCTCTCGCAGGTGATGCCGGAGGATCTGCTCTCGTTCGGGTTGATCCCCGAGTTCATCGGGCGGCTGCCGGTCGTGTCGGCCGTGCACCAGCTCCAGCGCGAGGACCTCGTGAAGATCCTGATGGAGCCGAAGAACGCGCTCACGAAGCAGTACCAGCGCTTCTTCGGCTACGACAACATCGAGCTCGTCTTCACCGAGGACGCGCTCTGGGAGATCGCGGACAAGGCGCTCGTGCGCGAGACCGGCGCTCGTGGCCTGCGCTCGATCATCGAGGCGGCGCTCCTCGACGTGATGTTCGAGCTCCCGTCGCGCAAGGACGTCTCCAAGTGCGTGATCACCAAGGAGACGATCTCGAACGGGATCCGGCCGACGCTCGTGACGAGCGCCGGCGCCGAGGAGCTGGCGGACGAGCCGCTCCTCGCCGAAGAGTCGGCCTAGCCCGAGCGGAAGATCGTTCGCGTTGGCCGTCCGACGACGGCCGCGTCAGGTCGCCGCTCTCGCGCATCGGTCGGTCGACGTGCGGGCAGCATGCATTCTTTCCGCGTGGCCGCCGGCTTCACAACCCGCCCGGAGCTCCATGGGACCTTCGGCATGGTCGCCTCGACGCACTGGCTCGCGTCCGCGACCGGGATGCGCCTGCTCGAGGCCGGTGGCAACGCCTTCGACGCGGCCGTGGCGGCGGGGCTCGTGCTCCAGGTCGTCGAGCCCCACCTGAACGGGCCCGGCGGCGACCTGCCGATCGTCCTCTACTCGGCCGAGCGCGACGAGGTCATCGTCGTCTGCGGCCAGGGCCCGTCGCCCGCGGCCGCGACGATCGACCACTACCGCGGGCTCGGGCTCGACCTCGTACCCGGCACCGGCCTGCTCGCCGCGTGCGTTCCCGGCTCCTTCGACGCGTGGATGCGGATGTTGCTCGAGCTCGGGACCGCGCCGCTCCGCGACGTCCTCGAGCCGGCCATCGGCTATGCGCGCGGCGGGCACCCGGTGCTCCCGCGCGTCGCGGAGTCGATCGCCTCGCTCGAGTCGTTCTTCCGGAGCGAGTGGCCGACCTCCGCGGAGACCTGGCTGCCCGGGCCGGCGCCGTGGTCGCTCTTCCGGAATCCGGTGCTGGCTGAGACGTACGCGCGCGTTCTGGAGGAGGCCGAAGCGGCCTCGTCCGACCGCGACGCGCAGATCCAGGCCGCGCGCGACGCCTTCTACCGCGGGTTCGTCGCCGAGGCAATCGGGGCGTTCTGCGAGCGGGACGAGGTCATGGACAGCTCGGGCCGGCGACACCGCGGCGTCCTGACCGCCGACGACCTCGCCGCGTTCGAGGCGCCGTTCGAGCAGCCGGTGGAGCTCGACTATGCGGGCTGGACGGTGCACAAGACGGGACCGTGGGGACAGGGGCCGGTGCTCCTCCAGCAGCTCGCGCTCCTCGACGGGTTCGACCTCGAGGCCATGGGCGCCGGCAGCGCCGACTTCGTCCACACCGTGCTCGAGTGCTCGAAGCTCGCGTTCGCCGACCGCGAGGCCTGGTACGGCGACCCGAACTTCGCGGACGTCCCGCTCGATCGCCTCCTGAGCGCCGAGTACGCGGCCGAGCGCCGCGCGCTCGTCGGGGACATGGCCTCGGGAGACCTGACGCCGGGGCTGGACGGCGCTCGCCTGCCGAGGGCCGTAAGCACAAGTCTGGCCGTCGGCGCCGGGCTCGGCGAGCCGACCCGCGGAGACACGTGCCATGTCGACGTCGTCGACCGCTTCGGCAACGCCGTCTCCGCCACCCCGAGCGGCGGCTGGCTCCAGAGCTCGCCGGTCGTCCCCGAGCTCGGCTTTCCGCTCGGCACCCGCGCGCAGATGTTCTGGCTCGAGGAGGGCCTGCCGAACTCGCTCGAGCCGCGCAAGCGTCCGCGCACGACGCTCTCGCCGTCGCTTGCGCGCCGCGACGGGCAGCTGCTTCCGTTCGGGACGCCGGGAGGCGACCAGCAGGACCAGTGGTCGCTCGTCTTCTTCCTCCACCACGTGCACTTCGAGCCGAATCTCCAGGCCGCGATCGACCTGCCGATGTTCCACTCGAACCACTTCCCGAGCTCCTTCTATCCGCGCGCGGCGAAGCCGCGCCACGTCGAGCTCGAGGGGCGTTTCGACGAGGCGGTGGTGGCCGGCCTCCGAGAGCGCGGACACGAGGTCGCGGTCACCGCGGACTGGTCGCTCGGCCGGTTGAGCGCCGCGTCGCGCGACCCGGACGGCGTGCTGCGCGCCGCCGCGAACCCGCGCGGCATGCAGGGCTATGCCGTCGGGCGCTGACTGGGTCGAGTCGCTCAACCCGTGGCCGGAGGAGTTCGGGCTCGGGCGGATGCGGATGCTCCTCGATGCGCTCGGCGACCCGCACCGGCGCTTCCCGTCCGTCCACGTCGTCGGGACGAACGGCAAGTCGACCGCGACGCGGACCGTCGAGGAGCACCTGGCATCGGTCGGTCTGTCGGTCGGCGCCTACCTCTCGCCGCACGTGCGCGGCTGGAGCGAGCGGATCCGCGTCCGCGGTCGCGAGGCCGACTTCGAGCAGGCGGTCGACCGCGTGCGCGCCGCGGCTGTCGCGGTCGGGGCGACGCAGTTCGAGGTGCTGACCGCGGCGGCCTTCGCCGAGTTCGCGAAGTCGGACGTCGACGCCGCGGTCGTCGAGGCCGGGCTCGGCGGGCGGCACGACGCGACGAACGTCATCGACGCGCCGGTCGTGCTCCTGACGAACGTGGGGCTCGACCACACCGACGTGCTCGGCCAGACGCGCGAGGAGATCGCGCGCGAGAAGCTCGCGGTCGTGACACACGACGCGATCGCGGTCCTCCCCGACGGTGAGTTCGGCGAGCTCGTCCCGCCGAGCGCGCAGGTGGTCTTCGGCGGGCCCCGCGAGGCGGCCGGGGCCTTCCTCGGGGCCGGCGTCGAGGGCGAGGTCTCGGTCGAGCTCCCCGGGCGGCTCGAACGCCGCTCGGAGAGCGAGATCTGGGACGGCGGCCACAACCCGGACGGTCTCGACTGGGCGCTGCCTCAGCTGCCGCCCGGCCGCTACACCGTCGTGGCGTCGATCCTCCGCGAGAAGGACGTCGACGGGATGCTCGAGCGGCTCGCCCAGGTCGGCGACCGTCTGGTCGCGACCGCCTCGTCGAACCCGCGGGCGCTCGCGGCAGAGGAGCTCGCCGAGCGGGCCCGGCCGTGGTTCGCCGAGGTCGAGACCGTCGCCGACCCCGGCGCCGCCGTCGAGCGCGCCCGCCGGGACCCGCCGGTGCTCGTCACCGGATCGCTGTATCTGCTCACAGATCTGGCCGCCCGAGAGGAGCAGGGCGTAGAGTGACGAAGCTGGTCGAGCACGTGAAAGTGGTGTCCTTCGGCGCGTTCATCCTGTGCGCAGCCGTCGGGACCGCCTTCGGTGTCGGCTACCTCGTGGGAAAGCTGCTGCTGTGACGTTCGACAAAGACTTCCTCATCGTCGGCCGGAACCTCGGGCTGTTCCTGCTCGTCGTGTTCTGGATCGCGACGGCGTACTGGGTCTTCAAGGACGCGCGCCGGCGGATCGAGGATCCGTGGATGGTCGCGATGGCGACGGTGCTCGGGGCGATCCCGCCGTTCCTCGGGCCGATCATCTACATGTTCTTCCGCCCGCCCGAGTACCTCGAGGACATCCGCGAGCGGGAGCTCGAGATCAAGGCGATGGAGAAGCGGCTCGCGCTCCGCGACCTCCACTGCCCCGTCTGTCGCGCGGAGGTCGACCCGTCGTTCCTCGTCTGCCCGGTCTGCACGACGAAGCTCAAGCAGGCGTGCGTGAACTGCAAGCAGCCGCTCGAGGCGCTGTGGCAGATCTGCCCGTACTGCGAGACGCGCGTCGAGACGCCGGCGACGATCGACTTCGGGGACACCTGGGAATCGCCGAGGCGGAGGCGCGCCGAGTAGGATCCTCCGTCCGTGGCCGTCGAGCGGACGCTCATCCTGATCAAGCCGGACGCCGTCGAGCGCTCGCTCGCCGGTGAGATCCTCGCCCGCATCGAACGGCGCGGCTTCCGCGTCGTCGGCGGAAAGCTCCTGCGCGTCTCGCGCGAGCTCGGCGAGAAGCACTACGCCGAGCATGCCGAGAAGCCGTTCTTCGGCGAGCTCGTCGAGTTCATCACGTCGGCGCCCACGTGGGCGCTCGTCGTCGAGGGCGAAGGGGCGATCGCGACGATGCGCAAGACGATCGGCGCCACGAACCCGGCCGACGCGGAGCCCGGCTCGATCCGGGGCGACCTCGCGACGTCGATGCCGAACAACCTCGTCCACGGCTCCGACTCGCCGGAGTCCGCGGAGCGCGAGATCGCGCTGTGGTTCTCGGACGATGAGCTCGTCTGAGTACCCCGAGTACGTCGCGCACAACGTCGAGGTCTGGACGAAGGCGAACGCCGAGCACACCGGTCCGCGCGCGCGAGAGGCGTGGGCGAGCGACGAAATCGAGTGGGGTGTGTTCAGGATCCCCGAGTCGCAGATCGGCATCGTCGGGGACGTGGAAGGCCTCGACGTCGTCGAGCTCGGGTGCGGAACCGCGTACCTCTCGGCGTGGCTGGCCAAGCGCGGCGCGCGGCCTGTCGGCGTCGACCCGACGCCGGCCCAGCTCGCGACAGCGCGGGAGATGCAGCAGGAGTTCGGCCTCGAGTTCCCGCTCGTCGAGGCGGTCGGCGAGGATGTGCCGTTGCCCGACGCGTCGTTCGATCTCGCGATCTCGGAGTACGGCGCGTCGCTCTGGGCAGATCCGTACCGCTGGATTCCCGAGGCCGCACGGTTGCTTCGTCCGGGCGGGCGCCTCGTCTTCCTGCGCAACTCCACGCTCGCGATGCTCTGCCAGCCCGGCGAAGGCGTCGGTGAGCAGCTGGTCAGGCCACAGCGCGATCTGTACAAGCTCGCGTGGGAGGACACCGGCGAGGTCGAGTTCCACCTCCCGCCCGGAAAGCTGATCGACGTCCTGCGCGAGAACGGGTTCGAGGTCGAGCGGTTCGTCGAGCTCTACGCGCCCGACGATGCGAGCACGCACGACTACTACAACTACGTCTCGGCTGAGTGGGCGCGCAAATGGCCGGCCGAGGAGCTTTGGTCGGCGCGCAAGCGCGCGTGAGCGTCCCGCCCGCGCCGCCGCTGCTGCTCGCGTCGACGTCGCCCCAGCGCACCGCGATCCTCCACCAGCTGCGGATCCCGCACGACGTCGTCGCGCCGGACTACGAGGAGCACGACCCGCCCGACGCCGACCCCGTCGAGCTCGTGCGCAGGCACGCTGTCGAGAAGGCGCGTTCGGTCGCGGCGGACGAACGTCCGGTGCTCGCCGTCGACACGACGGTCGCGCTCGACGGGCGCGTCTACCCGAAGCCGGCGAGCGCGGAGGACGCGGCCGAGATGCTCGACGCCCTCAGTGGCAAGACGCACGTGGTGATCTCGGGCCTGTGCCTGCGCACGACGGCGTGGGAGGTCGTCGAGCACGCCTCGACGCGCGTCACGTTCCGCGCGCTCACGCCGCGTGAGATCGGCTTCTACGTCGCGAGTGGGGAGTGGGAGGGCCGTGCGGGCGGCTACGCGATCCAGGGCTTCGGCGCGAGCCTCGTCGACAGCGTCGACGGCGACTACCTGAACGTCGTCGGCCTCCCGGGCGCGCTGCTGGTCCGCCTGCTCGCGGAACGCTTCGCGGGTACGTACGGCTTCGGCTAGGCGACCGCGCTACGGCGAGCAGCGCCGGACGAGCCGCGCCAGCGGCGTCTGTGCGCACGGCGGAAGTCGCCCGCCCGCGCGCACTGCTGCCGCGGCGACCCGGATGGCCTCGTACGCGAGCCCCGGCGCCTCGGCCGCGATCATGTGCCCGTACTGCGGCGCCTCTGCGACGACGACACTCGTGCCGCGGCGACGCAGGTCGGGTATCGGACCGGGCAGCGTCGTCGTGAGCACCACGACCGGTCGCGATCCGAAGCTCACCGCGGTCAGGGCCGCCGAGTCAGCGCGGACGTCCCACCCCTCGGGCGCCCCTCCCCCCAGTCGCGCCCACGACTCTGCGGAGCCCGGTCCGTCGGCGTCGAGGAAGACGAGCCCTGCGACCTGATCCGGGTACCGCAACGTGAACGCCGAGACCAGCAGTCCTGCGAACGATGCGCCGACGAGGACGTACGGCCCGGGAACCTGCGCGCGCGCGAGCAACGTCTGGAGCTCGCGAGCGAACGTCTCCGAGGTCGACGGAACGGACGGCGGTCGCGGATCGCTGGCGGACGGGGACGGCACGAACGTCCCGGGGCGATCGTACGAGCAGACACGGTACTCCGCGCTCAGCGCGTACTGAACCTTTCGGTACCCCAGCCGCGTCGCGAAGGCGCCCGTTTCGATCACGACCGTCGGCGAGCCGGTGCCGACGCACTCGAGGTGCAGCCGGTACCCCCCGACGTCGACCAGTTCACCGGCCGGAGCAGGCGGCTCCGCGAGCGCGGGCGGCGCCGCCGGCGGCGGACCAGGAGCGGGGAACCGCGTCAGCCGGCCCGAGTGGCAGTGGAAGCGGTAGCGGTGGTACGCGCCGTCGTTCCGCTTCGTGCAGCGGGCGCCCGGCTTGAGGCAGACGTGCTTGCCCGCGATCGTCGCGGACGTCGTTCCGGCCTTGCAGTGCTTCATCGGAGCGGTCGGCGTGCGTGCACCGACTGCGCCTGCCACCGAGAGGAGGAGGACGGAGGCGACCCCTGCGAGCCGCATCTTCCGCATCGCCGTGAAGCAACCCTAACCCGGCCGGGGCTGAAGTCAACGTCGTTCCTAGTACCCTGTGGGCCTCCCTATGGGCGTCTTCAACACCCTGACCGGCTTCGGGGGCCGCGATATGGCCGTGGACCTCGGCACTGCGAACACGCTCGTCTACGTGCGCGGCCGTGGGATCGTGCTCTCGGAACCGAGCGTCGTCGCGATCGACCAGCGCTCGGGCGAGGTGCACGCAGTCGGCGTCGAGGCGAAGCGCATGCTCGGCCGAACGCCCGGGACGATCAGCGCGATCCGCCCGCTCAAGGACGGCGTCATCGCCGACTTCGACGTGACCGAGCAGATGCTCCGCCACTTCATCCAGAAGGTGCATCAGCACCGTTTCGCGCACCCGCGCGTCGTCGTCTGCGTGCCTTCGGGCGTCACGGGCGTCGAGAAGCGCGCCGTCGAAGAGGCGACGCTCTCCGCTGGCGCGCGCCAGGCGTACCTGATCGAGGAGCCGATGGCCGCCGCGATCGGCGCCGGGCTCCCCGTCGCCGAGCCGACCGGGAACATGATCGTCGACATCGGGGGCGGCACGACCGAGGTCGCGGTCATCTCGCTCGGCGGCATCGTCGTCTCGCAGAGCATGCGGACGGGCGGCGACGAGATGGACGAGGCGATCGTCAACCACATCAAGAAGGAGTACAAGCTCCTGATCGGCCAGCAGACGGCCGAGGAGATCAAGCTCGAGATCGGGTCCGCGTACCGCCTCAAGGACGAGGTCCAGGCGGAGGTCCGGGGCCGCGACCTGATGACCGGCCTCCCGAAGACCGTGATCCTCACGTCCGAGGAGATCCGCCAGGCGCTCGAGGACCCGGTCAGCCAGATCATCGACGCGATCAAGTCGACGCTCGACAAGACGCCGCCCGAGCTCGCCGCGGACATCATGGACCGTGGGATCGTGCTCGCCGGCGGCGGCTCGCTCCTCAGCGGCCTGGACGAGCGCCTCCGCCACGAGACCCTCATGCCGGTCCACCTGGCCGAGAGCCCCCTCACCTGTGTCGCGGTCGGGTCCGGCCGGAGCCTCGAGGAGTTCGAGGTCATCCACCGCTCGGCTCGTGCCCGCCGAAACAATCACCGGCGCTAGCAGCAAACCCCGCTAACCTCTGGCCTAGCTCGTGCCTCGTAACCGGACCGCCCGCCTGGCGGTGCTGGATCGTCCCTTCCAGCGTTCCGCCGCACCGTTCCCCTCCCGAGCCCGCAGCGCAACCAGGCGCCGCGTGGTGGTGGGCGTCCTTGCGCTGCTCTCGCTCGCCCTCCTCTCCGTCTACTTCCGCGAGTCGGACGACGGCCCGCTCCACAGTGCGCAGGACGTCGGCGCATCGGTCATGCGCCCGTTCCAGGTCGGCGCCGAGCGCGTCGCGCGGCCGTTCCGCGACCTCTACGGCTGGTTCGACGGGCTCATGGGCGCGAAGGAGGAGAACGAGCGGCTCCGGGCCGAGCTCGCGCGGGCGAACCAGCAGGCGATCGCGAACCTCAACGCCGCGCAGGAGAACCGCGACCTCCGCGAGGCGCTCGACTACCAGGACCTCCCGGGCCTGAAGGACTACCGCCCGGTGAACACCCGCGTCGTCGCGCAGCAGGCCCCGCAGTTCTCGAAGCAGATCGTGATCTCGGCCGGCTCGAACGCGGGCATCAAAAAGCATGCGCCCGTGCTCTCCGCGGGCGCGCTCGTCGGCGAGGTGACGAGGGTGACACCAGACACGGCGCTCGTGACGCTGCTCACCGACGAGTCGAGCGCGGTCACCGCGTACTCGATCCGCACCGGCGCCCTCGGGATCGTCGAGTCCGGCGAAGGCGGCTCGCTCGTGCTCGACAACGTGCCGAAGGAGAAGGACCTGACGCGCGGCGACCTCGTCGCGACCGCGGGCTCCGGCGTCGCACGGCTGCCGTCGCTCTTCCCCCGCGGCATTCCGATCGGCACGGTGACGGGTGCATCGCAGACGGACACCGAGCCGTTCAAGCAGATCCAGCTCGCGTCGATGGTCGACCTCTCGAACCTCGACGTCGTCACGGTGCTCGTGCGATGAGCGTCGACGTTCTGAAGGTCACGGCGATCGTCTTCGTCGCGGTCGTGCTGCAGGCCTCGATCGTCAGCACGATCCAGATCCGCGGCGGCACGCCCGACCTGCTGCTCGTCACGATCGTCGCGATCGCGCTCCTGCGCGGAGCGATCTGGGGCGCCGCCGCCGGCTTCGCGGCCGGGCTGCTGCTCGACACGGCGAGCCTGGCCCGGCTCGGCGAGACGTCGCTGCTCCTCACGGTCGCCGGCTACTGGATCGGACGCTACGGCGAGACGACCGGACGCGACCGGACGCACGCGCCGCTGCTCTCGGTCGCCGTGGTCACCGTTCTCTACGCGGTCGGCGCGCTCGCGCTGCACGTGGTGCTCGGCGATCCCGTCGACGCCGGGCACGGTCCTCGTCGGCGCGCTGATCCCCGGCGTCCTGCTCAACCTCCTGCTCACGTTCCCGGTGTACGCGCTCGTGCGCCGCATCCTCGGGCGGCCCGAGTGGGGTGCCCAGGAAGTGCGTCTCCTTGGCTAGCGAGGGCAACGGCCGTACCCCCGGCCGTTTCCTGCCTCCGGACCCGCGCGTCGTCGAGCCCTACCGGCTCACGCCGAAGCTCGCGCTCCGGCTCGCGGTGCTCGGCGCGATCACGCTCGGCGTGTTCGTCGTGCTCTTCCTGCGGCTCTGGGCACTCCAGGTGCTCTCGGGCGACCAGTACCTCCGCGCCGCGCAGAACAACCAGCTGCGCACGATCCGCGTCGACGCGCCGCGCGGCGTGATCCGCGACCGCAAGGGCCGGATCCTCGTCGGGAACACCGCCGGCATCGCCGTGAAGCTCTGGCCCGCCGACCTCCCGGAGAAGGGCCGCTACCAGATGCTCAAGCGCCTCGGCAAGGTGCTCGAGGTGCCGGCGCCGCAGATCGCGCGCGAGGTGGACAAGCGCGCGCACGACCCGCTCAGCCCGGTCGTCGTGAAGGAGAACGTCACGCGCGCCGAGCTCTTCTACCTCAGCGAGCGCCGCGACGAGTTCCCGGGGATGCGGCTCGTCGAGAGCAACGTGCGCGACTACCCGTACGGGACGATGGCCGCGCACGTCCTCGGCCACGTGGGCGAGATCAGCGAGCCGCAGCTGAAGGAGCGCGCGTACGCGGGGCTCGTACCAGGTGACAAGGTCGGCCAGGCTGGAGTCGAGGCGGCGTTCGACCGCTACCTTCGCGGCACGGCGGGCATCGACCGGCTCCGCGTCGACTCGCTCGGCCAGCCGCGCAGCGACATCACGCCGCTCAAGCTGGCGACGCCCGGGAACGACGTCGAGCTGACGATCGACGCCGACCTCCAGTTCGCGGCGGAGCGCGCGCTGCAGCACGGCATCCAGATCGCGCGCAACTCCGAGTGCTACGGCTGCTGGAACGCGAACGGCGGCGCGGTCGTCGCGATGGACGCGCGGAACGGCGAGGTGCTCGCGCTCGCGTCCAACCCGACGTTCGACCCGCGCGTGTTCGTCGGCAAGCCGAACCCGTGGCGCCTGCGACCGCTGCTGAATTCGAACGCTGCGAAGCGCCGCAACTACCCCGGCCTCGACCGCGCGATCGCCGGCGTCTATCCGGCGGGCTCGACGTTCAAGCCCGTGACGGCGCTCGCAGCGCTCGAGGACTACCGCGTGTCGCCGTACGAGGCGCTGCCGTGCACGCCGAGCTACACGTACGTCGGCGAGAACGGCGTCCCCTACCTCTTCAAGAACTGGAACCCCTACGTGAACACGGCGATCACGATGCCGATCGCGCTCGCGTGGTCGTGCGACACGTACTTCTACGAGCTCGGCGTGCGGTTCTACAAGCTTCCGTCGTCGCCGCTCCAGCAGTGGGCGAAGACGTTCGGGTTCGGCGCGTCGACCGGCCTCGAGCTCGGCCCCGAGGCACCCGGCCTGATCCCGACGCCGAAGTGGCGCCGCGACTACTTCAAGGATCCGATCGAGAAGCTCTGGAAGCCGGGCGACTCCATCGAGCTCGCGATCGGCCAGGGCGAGATGACCGTGACGCCGCTTCAGCTCGCACGCTTCTACGCGATGATCGCGAACGGCGGCCGGCTCGTCACGCCGCACGTCTTCAAGGACGTGACGAACCCGAGCGGCGTGTCGATCGTCCCGCGCCCGACGCAGCCGACGCCGAAGAAGATCGACGTCTCGTCGAGCGCGCTGCAGGTCGTCCGCGAGGGCCTCTTCCGCGCGACGCACGACCCGGACGGAACGTCGACCGCGATCTTCTCGTCGTTCCCGGTCGAGATCGCCGGCAAGACGGGCACGGCGGAGAAGTGGTCCAGCGAGTACAACCGCTACTTCGACCAGGCGTGGTGGTG
Source organism: uncultured Actinomycetes bacterium (assembly GCA_963791205.1). Taxonomy (GTDB): domain Bacteria; phylum Actinomycetota; class Thermoleophilia; order Gaiellales; family Gaiellaceae; genus JACCTU01. The sequence goes on along the minus strand of CAWBRK010000010.1, from coordinate 36,621 downwards.
CGGGTACGGCCCGAACGACGCCCCCGAGATCGTCGTCTGCGCGCTCATCGAGAACGGCGGCCACGGCGGCACGTCCGCGGCTCCGGCCGCGCGCGAGGTGCTCGCGAGCTACTTCCACGTCAAGGCCGACCAGGTCGGCGTCGTTTCTTCCTCGGAGACCGACTGATGGCCGTCGACTACACCGCCGCGCGCCGGCGAGGCGCGAGGGCCCGCCGCCTCGAGGGCGCGGAGGCGTTCGCGCGGCGCTTCGACTGGATCCTCTTCGGCTCGGTCGTCGCGCTCGTCGCGTACGGGCTCCACCTCGTCGCCGGCATCACGCGCGACGACGTGCCGGGGAGCCCCGACTACTACGTGATCCGCCAGGCGGTCTACGCCGCCGTCGGTGGAGCCGCGATGCTCGGCGCCTCGCTCCTCGACCCCGACCTCTACCGCCGCTACTGGCGCCAGCTCTACGCGGTCTCGCTCCTCCTGCTCCTGCTCGTGATCCCGCTCGGCACCGAGGCGCGCGGGTCCCAGCGGTGGATCGGCGTCGGCTCGGTCACGTTCCAGCCGTCGGAGCTCGGGAAGCTCCTCGTCGTCCTCGGTGTCGCGGGGTTCCTCGCGGAGCGCGCGCGGCGGATCGGCGAAGTGCGCACGGTGCTCGGGACGATCGGGCTCGTCACGGTGCCGGCGCTCCTCGTCTTCATGCAGCCCGACATCGGGACGTCGCTCGTCTACGGTGCGGCGCTCATCGCGATGCTCTTCATCGCCGGCGCGCGCTGGTTCCACCTCGGCGTGATCCTCTCGACCGTCGCGCTCACGGGCATGCTCGTCGTCTGGCTGCTCCCGTCCGCCGGAGTGGACGTGCTCGAGCCGTACCAGCGCGACCGCCTGACCGCGTTCGTCAACCGCTCGCACGACCCGCAGGGCGCGAGCTACAACGTCCAGCAGTCGATCCTCGCGATCGGCGCGGGCGGGGTCCGCGGCCGCGGCGTCGACAACGCGACGCAGACCAACCTCGACTACCTGCCGGAGCACGCGACCGACTTCGCGTTCGCCTCGCTCGCAGAGCAGCGCGGCTTCCTCGGCGCGGCGATCCTGCTCCTGCTCTACCTCCTCGTCGTCTGGCGCGGCCTTCGCGTCGTCACGTACGCCTCCGACCCGTACTCGGCGATCGCCGCCGGCGGGATCGTGTTCGCGCTCATGTTCCAGGTCTTCGTCAACGTCGGCATGACGATGGGGATCGCGCCGGTGACGGGCGTCCCGCTCCCGTTCGTCAGCGTCGGCGGCTCGTCGCTCGTCACGAACTTGCTCGCGGTCGGCGTGCTCCAGGCGATCCACGCCCGAGGCCGGCGGCGATGATGAAGCTCCCGCTCGACCCCTCCGCGGTCTTCGGCGTCGTCCGCGAGCTCCGCGACTCGTCGAAGAAGGGGAAGCCGATCGTGCTCGGCGGTGCGCCCGCGCTCGTCGACGCGCTGCGCCGCGAGCTCCTGCGCGGCGGCGATCCGAGCGCGATCCGCGACGCCTCGCTCGGCGCGCTCGACGGCGCCGCAGCGCTCGTCTACGTGCTCGCGGGCGAGCCGACGGAGGAGGACGAGCGCGCGCTCCGCTCGGCGGCCACTGCGGGCGTGCCGATCATCGCCCTGGGCCCGGACCCGACGACGCCGATTCCGAACGTGCTCGCGACCGACGTTCTCCCACTGCAGCCGGGCGAGGGGTTCCCGCTCGAGGACCTCGGCCGTCTTCTGGCGACGAAGGCAGGCGACGCCTCCGCGCCGCTCGCGGCGAAACTCCCGGCCCTGCGGCCCGGGATCGTCGAGGCGCTCGTCGCGAAGGTCGCGAAGCAGAACGGCCTGATCGGAGCCGCGGTGTTCATCCCCGGTGTGGACTTTCCGGTCCTGACGTTGAACCAGCTGCGGCTCGTGATGCGTCTCGCGACCGCGTACGGCCAGCAGCTCGACGCGCAGCGCCTGCCAGAGGTCCTCGGCGTCGTCGGATCGGGCCTGGCGTTCAGAACGATCGCGCGCGGCGCGCTCGGGGTCGTCCCTGTCGGCGGCTGGGTGGTGAAGGGCGGCGTCGCGTACACGGGGACGCGCGCGCTCGGCGAGGCGGCGATCAGGTACTTCGAGCTACGCGGCGGCGGGGCGGAGCCGACTGCGCCTCGCGCGGATGGCCCGTAGGCGCTGACTGAGGCGAGCCCAGGCCCAGGGCTCCACCTCCTTGTACCGGATCTCCGACTGACCGCGGGTCGCCTCGAGGTACTCGAACCAGGCGTCCGCTTCCTCGATCAGGAGCAGCTCGAAGGCTTCCTCCGTCGGGCTCATCGGGGCCTCCTCGGCGTAGCTCACGGGCGGAAGCGTAGGTCCTGGACCGGACGGAGGGCCCTCGCCGAGGGCACTGGTACCCTGAAGGAAGCAATGCACGAGTTTTCGCACCTGACAATCCAGCGCGCGCCCCGGCCCCTTGCGGGGGTCGACGTTCGGCCGCGCGCCGAGCAAGGAGTAACCGTTTGCCACTTTCCTGGTTCCGACGAAAGCGCAATGAGTCGGAGCAGGCGCCTGCACCGCAGGCAGCCGCTCCAGCGCCGCCTCCAGACGTAACGACGACCCCCGCCACGGCCGGCGGGGAACAACCGACCACCACCGATCCCACCCGCCCGAAGCGGCGCCGCGGCACCCGCGGCGGCAAGGGCCGAAAGAAGACGGGCACTGCCACCGCGGCGGCGACTGCGGCGAAGACCGAGCCCAAGCCCAAGCCGAAGGAGAAGAAGGAGGAGGTTCGCTCGCAGCGCCGTGAGCGCCGCGCGAACCAGCCCCGCCGCCGCGTCCCGCAGAAGCGCCCGCAGCTCCCGCCCGCGAAGCGCGAGCTCCTCGTGAGCGTCGACGTCGGCGAGCAGCGCGTCGCCATCCTCGAGGACGACCGCGTCGCCGAGGTTTACCTCGAGCGCCCCGAGCGGCGGTCGATCGCCGGGAACATCTACCTCGGCACGGTCGACAACGTCCTGCCGGGGATGGAGGCCGCGTTCGTCGAGATCGGCCTCGAGAAGAACGGCTTCCTCTACGTCGACGAGATCGTCGTCCCCGAGCTCGAGGGCAAGGGCCATGGCCGGCGCATCCAGGACCTGATCAAGCGCGGCGAGCAGGTGCTCGTCCAGGCCGTCAAGGACCCGATGAAGTCCAAGGGCGCGAGGCTCACCACCGAGATCTCGCTTCCCGGCCGCTTCGTCGTCTACGTGCCGCTCGGCGAGGGCCTCGGCGTCTCACGGCGTCTCGAGGACGACGAGCGCGCGCGACTGAAGGAGATCGTGAAGGGCCTGAAGGTGAAGCAGGGCGGCGTCATCGTCCGTACCGCCGCAGAGGGCGCGTCCGCCGAGGACGTCGAGCGCGACCTCGCCTTCCTTCAGAAGCTCTGGAAGTCGATCCAGGATCGCGCCAAGGCCGCGCCGACGCCGTCGCTCGTCTACCAGGAGTCGGAGCTGCCGCTCCGCGTCACGCGCGACCTCTTCACCGACGACTTCGAGCGCGCGCTCATCGACGACGACACCGCGTACAAGCGGATCGTCGGCTACCTGAAGAAGACCTCGCCGCACATGGTCGAGAAGGTGCAGCGCTTCAAGGAGAAGACGCCGCTCTTCGAGAGCTTCGGCGTCGACGACGAGATCCGCTCAACCCTCAACCGACGCGTCGACCTGCCGTCCGGCGGCTACCTGATCTTCGACTACGCCGAGGCGTTCACCGTCGTCGACGTCAACACCGGCCGCTTCGTCGGCTCGCGCTCGAAGAGCTCGGGCGCGCGGCTCGAGGACACGATCACGAAGAACAACCTCGAGGCGGTGAAGGAGGTCGTGCGCCAGCTGCGGCTGCGCGACATCGGCGGGATCATCGTCATCGACTTCATCGACATGGCGAACCCGTCCAACCGCGCGACGGTCGAGTCCGCGCTCCGCACCGAGCTCGAGCGCGACCGCACGAAGACGTACGTCGTCGAGATCTCGCCGCTCGGTCTCGTCGAGATGACGCGCCAGAACGTCACCGACGGCCCGCGCGAGATCCTCACGAAGAAGTGCCCGACGTGCGCGGGCGACGGCATCGTCGTCTCCGAGTCCACGGCGGCGGTCGACCTCGAGCGTCGGCTGCGCGCACTCGCAGCGTCGAAGCCGCGGACGAAGGCGTTCCGCGTCGAGATCGCGGCGAAGCCGGGCAGCATGCTCATCGGCCCGGGCGCTTCGCGGCTCCAGGGCATCGAGGCGTCGACGAAGCGGCGCTTCTTCCTCGAGCTGAACGACGGCACCCACAACGACCACTTCTCGGTGCTCGACGAGGGCACGATCGAGAAGCTCACGCCCGAGTCGCCGGTCGAGGAGGGTGCGGAGGTGGAGCTCAAGCTCGTCGAGGTCGGCCTCTACGACCCGCGCGCAGCGGTCGGCAAGGTCGACGGTCTCGCGGTCACGGTTGGCGGCGCGTCGAAGCTCGTCGGCAAGAAGGTGACCGTCCGCGTCAACCGTGTGCTGAACGGGACCGCCTACGCGTCGCTCATCGACCAGAGTCAGGTGGAGGCGCCGATCACCGCCGAGCGCGAGGCCGAGAAGCCCACGCGCGCCTCGCGCGCGAAGGCGGCGCCGAAGCCGAAGGAGGCCGAGAAGGCGCCGGAGGAAGAGCCCACCGAGGCGGTCGCCGAGGAGGCCGAGGCGGATGCCGAGGAGGCCGACGCGGATGCCGACGCCGAAGCCGAGCCGAAGCCGAAGAAGAAGACGCGGCGCGGCTCGCGGGGCGGACGACGGCGCCGCAAGACGTCGACCGCCGCGTCAGCGGCGAACGGCGCCGCGCCGGATGACGACGGCCCGCGCATCCACGTGCCCGACCGCTCGCTCGAGGAGGAGCCGGCGCCCGAGCCGGCCGAGGCGGTCGCGGCGGAGACCAACGGCGCCGAGCCGGCGGCCGAGGGCGACGAAGCACCGAAGCCGAAGAAGAAGACGCGCCGCGGCTCGCGCGGCGGCAAGCGCCGCCGCAAGACGACGACGGCGGCCGCGCCCGCCGGCGGCGCGACGCGCCCGAGCCGACGGAGTCCGCGGCGTAGCACGAGTCGTCCTCGTCTGCGCGCTCCTGCTCGGCCTGGCCGGGTGCGGAGGCTCGAACGAGGCGTCCCAGACGACGACCGTCCCGCGCGGCGTCGGCGCACGACTCGCCGACGCGGAACACGCCGTGCACGCGCGCACGCCCGGCCTGTACTCGCTGATCGTCATGCGCGACGGGAAGCCGCTCCTGGAGCGCTACTACGACGGCGCGAGCGCCGCGCAGCCGTTCCCGGTCTTCTCGATCACGAAGAGCGTCGTCTCGGCGCTCGTCGGCGTCGCGATCGCCGACGGGAAGATCGCGAGCCTGCAGCAGCCGCTCGGCGAGCTGCTCGACGTCCCGCCGAGCGCCGATCCGCGCGTGCGGAGAATCACGCTCGAGCAGCTCCTGACGATGAGCGCGGGCTGGGACGACGAGCCGGTCGGCGGCCCGGACGTCGTGCGCAATCTCCTCAGCCGGCCGCTCGCGCGCGATCCCGGCGCGAGGTGGGTCTACGACAACGGCTCGGCGCACCTCGTCTCCGCGGTCCTGACGCGCGCGACCGGGCAGTCGGCGGCCGAGTACGCGCAGAAGCGGCTGTTCGGGCCGCTCAACATTCGGCCCCTCGAGTGGCCCGCAGACCCGCAGGGCAACTCGAGCGGCAGCGCCGGCCTCGTACTCCGCGCGCGCGAGCTGGCGCTCCTGGGCGAGCTCTTCCGGCGCGGCGGCGAGTTCGGCGGGCGGCAGCTCGTGCCCCGCTCGTGGGTGCGCGCGTCGACCGCGCCACACGTCGAGACGGGCCAGCCGCAGGTGCGCTACGGCTACTACTGGTGGATCGGCGACGCGACGAAGACGTTCGCGGCGATCGGCTACGGCGGCCAGGTGATCGCGGTCGCGCCGAACGAGCGCGCGGTCGTCGTCTGGACGTGCGACCCCGGACGGGAGCCCGATACACGCGTGCTGCTGCGGGACTACCTGCTCCCGGCCCTGCGGGGCTGAGATCTCGCCGGTGCTACACTTTTCGCCGCCGCGGGCGCAGTTGCCCGCGTTTTCCGCGCTATGAGCTACGCGATCATCTCACTCGGAGGGAAGCAGTACCGCGTCCAGGAGGGCGACGTTCTGCGCGTGGACCGCGTCGCCACCGACGAGGGCAAGACCATCAACCCGTCGGTGCTCCTGTTCGGCGACGACAAGAAGACGGAGCTGTCGCCGAAGGGCGTCACGGTGACCGCGCGCGTCGTCGGCCACGTCAAGGGCGAGAAGATCCGGATCGGAAAGTACCGCCGCCGCACCGGCTACAAGCGCCACACGGGCTTCCGCGCCTCGTTGACCGAGCTCCAGATCGAGAAGATCGGCGCCCGCAGCTCGAGCGCGAAGTCCGAGCCCGCGCCGAAGGCGGAGGCCCCGGCGGAGGATCGCGTCGCCGGCATGCCGAAGGACTACGAGGGGATGACCGTGGCACAGATCCACGACGCGGCTCCGGACTGGAACCGGCCGATGCTGGAGGCCGCGCTCGAGTACGAGCAGGCACACGGCAAGCGCAAGGGCGCGATCGGCGCGATCGAGCACGCGCTCGCCGCGAAGGAGGAGCACTAGATGGCACACAAGAAAGGTCTCGGGTCGTCGCGCAACGGTCGCGACTCGAACCCGAAGATGCTGGGCGTGAAGATCTTCGACGGCCAGGGCGTGAAGGCCGGGATGATCATCGTGCGCCAGCGTGGGACGAAGTTCCGCGCGGGTGACGGTGTGGGCCTCGGTCGCGACGACACGATCTTCGCGAAGCGCGACGGCGTCGTCTCGTTCCGACGCAGCGGCGACCGCCGCTCCGTTCACGTCGTCGAGTCCTAGCGGCTCGCCTCGGCGGAGGCGCGGATGTTCCACGACCGCGCGAGGATCCACATCGTCGCCGGCCGCGGAGGGAACGGCGCGCTCTCGTTCCGCCGCGAGAAGTTCGTCCCGAAGGGCGGGCCTGACGGTGGCGACGGCGGCAGGGGCGGCGACGTCGTGCTCGTGGCCGATCCCGACCTGCGCGACCTCTCGCGCTTTCGCCCGAACCAGTGGTTCAAGGGAGGGCGCGGGGGACACGGCGGTGGCGCGAACAAGCACGGTGCCGACGGCGACGACGTCGAGCTCGCGGTGCCGGTGGGGACGCAGGTCTTCGACGAGGACGGGCAGCTGATCGCCGACCTCGCACGGGCTGGCGCCCGCGTGCTCGCCGCCCGCGGCGGCGAGGGCGGCCGCGGCAACAAGCGCTTTGCGTCGCCGACCCGTCAGGCGCCGCGCTACGCGGAGACGGGGCTGCCGGGAGAGGAGTCGACGATCGAGCTCCGGCTGAAGCTGCTCGCGGACGCGGCGCTCGTCGGTCTCCCGAACGCGGGCAAGTCGTCGCTGCTGCGACGCATCTCGAACGCGAAGCCGAAGGTGGCGGACTACCCGTTCACGACGCTCGCGCCGGTGCTCGGGACGGTCGAGGCGCCGGACGGCAGGCAGATCACGGTCGCCGACGTCCCGGGGCTGATCGAAGGTGCGAGCGAGGGCGTCGGCCTCGGCCACGAGTTCCTCGCGCACCTCGAGCGCGCGCGGCTGCTCGTCCACGTGATCGACGTCTCGGAGGACGTCGAGCAGGCGTTCGAGACGATCAACCGCGAGCTCGAGCAGTACGGCGCCGGCCTCGACGAGCGGCCGCAGGCCATCGCGCTGAACAAGATCGACCTGCTGCCCGAGGCGCCCGAGATCGCGTTCGACGACGAACGCGTGCAGCGCGTCTTCCTCGTCTCGTGCGCGACGGGCGCGGGGATCGACGAGCTCCGGCGGGGGCTCTTCGAGCTCTGCCCACCGGAGGCGGAGGCGCTCCCGGTCGAGGAGGGCGCCGAGGAGCTCGCGGAGTTCCTCGTCTACCGCCCGCAGTCGAGCGCGGCGCGCGGCTACCGGATCCTGCGCACCGATCGCGGGTTCCGCGTCACCGGCACGCCGCCCGCGCCGGACGAGCTCGAGCAGGCGCTGCGCGCGGCCGGCGCACGCAAGGGCGTCGAGGTCGAGGTGGGGGACGAGACCCTCGTGTTCGAGTGATCGGCCTCTTCGGCGGCGCGTTCAACCCGCCGCACTACGGGCACCTCGAGCTCGCGCGCCGCGGGATCGAGGAGTTCGAGCTCGACCGCCTCGAGGTGCTCGTCAGCGGCGACCCGGCGCACAAGGAGGTCGAGCTGTCCGGTCGACGTTCGCGTCGCGCTCGCGGAGCAGGCGTTCGAGCATGTTCCCGAGGCGCGCGTCGTCGCGGATCCGTACCGGTACACCATCGACCGTCTCCGCGCAGAGCCGCCGCCCGACGACGCGATCTTCCTGATGGGCGCCGACCAGTACCGCGACTTCGCGACGTGGAAGGAGCCGGACGAGGTGCTCGCGCGCATTCGTCTGGGCGTGGCGACGCGCTCGGGCGTCCCACGGGCCGCCCCGCGCACGTCCGGGCACGAGCGGGCGCGTCCACTTCTTCGAGATCGAGCTCGCCGCCGATCTCGTCCCGCGACCTCCGCGAGCGTGCCCGGCGCGGCGAGCCGCTCGACGGCCTCGTCCCGCCTGCGGTCGCGGCCGAGATCTCGCGCCTCCGGCTCTATCGGGCACCGTCGCTACACTGAGCGAGACGTTCCTTCTCGGAGACCTGACCGACTGAGCCCCCTCGAACAAGCCCGCCGCATCGCCGGCATCGCCCAGGACAAGCTGGCGCGGGACGTCGTGATCCTCGACATGCGGCCGGTGTGCACCTACACCGATTTCTTCGTGATCGCCACGGGCCAGAACCCGCGGCAGGTGAAGGCGATCTACGACGACGTGCGCGAGCGGATGAAGAAGGACGAACGCACGATCCCGCACACGGCCGACGGCCAGCGCGAGGCGAACTGGATCGTGGCGGACTACATCGACGTGGTGCTGCACGTGTTCACGCCCGACGCGCGAGCGTTCTACCGGCTCGAGGAGCTGTGGGGCGACGTGCCGAGCGTCGAGGTCGAAGCCGCCGCTGTCTAGAACGGCGGTGTCTGTTTAGACAACGATGCGTCCGAGGCGATCGCTATCGTCGGGGTGTGTGCTCACACCGGATCAGAAAGGCGCGATCGCGGAGTCGGCGATAACTCCTCGCGTCGCAGCTCGGCCGGTTTCGTCAAGCGCGTCTACGAACGTGGCGAGGTCGATGCGTTCGCGGCGTACTGCCTCGAAGAGGGTCGCTGCTTTTCCTGCCGGTTGACGAGATCGGCACTCGTTCGACGATTGCGCTCCGGCTGAGACCGGCACGCAACAACCAGTCATCACGGGATCCATTGGGCTCGAAATGACGACTTCCCGGCTAGACTGGGACGACACCCAGGGGCCATAGCTCAGCTGGGAGAGCGCTTGCATGGCATGCAAGAGGTCGCCGGTTCGAGCCCGGCTGGCTCCACCTCAGAAGCCGCCCCAAGGGCGGCTTCGCCGTTCTAACGCTCCCGGGCGCAGACCCGATCCCCCGCCATCAGCCGGTCGAACGCCTCGTTCGCCCGCTGCTCCATCGCCTGGTGCTGCGAGCTCCCGTTGAACGCCGGGAACCCCGCCGCCTCCCACATCAGCGTCGGCGTGACCCCAGGCCCCATGACCGAGATCCGATATCGCTCCCCCCGCGAAGACGGCCGCGGCGCCGAGGACGGATACCCCGCATGCGGCCGCTGCCCCGACACGAAGCTGTGGCAGAACGTCCCGGTCCCGCGGTGCGTGAGACCCCGACTCGCGCTCCATCCAGGCCCGTACCCCGAGTTCAACGTGTCGATGTAGACGTTCCGCGCGTACGCGGTCGCGCGGGTTCCCCCGCGTGAGCTCCCGAACCCGTAGACCGGATGCCCGAGGTACGACAGCCGCCCGAACACGCCTTGCCACTGGAACCCGTACGTCCAGTTGACGTACGCCTCGAGCACCGGCAGCTCGGTGTTCCAGTGCGAGACGTGCAGCTCGTAGTCGTCCTGCGCGGGCAGCCACGCGTCGAACCCGAGCAACGGGAGCCTTCGCTGCCACGACTGCAGCGCCCAGTACGACCCGTCCGGCGCCTTGCACGCGACCACGAGGTACGGCAGCGGCGGCCCGTCGTATCGCCGGCACCTGTTCCTGAACCCATGCCACAGCTGCTTGCGCGCGATCCGCCAGCCGCCGGCGAAGTCGTACCGGAAGCGCGCCTGCCGGACGTCGGCGCGCGGCGGCACGCGGGAGTTGATCGCGCCCCAGACGAACACGTGGCGCCGCACGCCTCGCGCCGTCGTGTACTCGACGAGCGCCCGCTTCCCGCTCGCCTTGAGCGTCGGAGCGCGCACGTTCAGGTCCGGCAACGGCTCGCTCGCGCGCGCAACAGCGGCGGACGACAGTGCGAAAGCGACCGCGGCGACCGTGATCACCCCCCGGCCGATCACTCGAACAGGGTAGCCGCCTCCGCGCAAGTTTTCGGAACCTGCGGGATCTTTCTTCAACGTGAGGAACTCTCACGGCCGCCGCAACAGTGCTCTCTGGGCAGCATCGACCGGCAAGCGGATCCGGCGCCCCAAGTCGTGCTGACCTGGCAGGAACCCGAGCTCACGACGCCCGAGGAGCGTCAGCTCGAGGCCTGGCTCGGTCGGGTCAGGCGGCTTCTCGGAGCGCGTCGATCTCGCGGTTGCACGGCGAGCCGCTCGAGCGCCTGCGCCTCGATCTGGCGCACGCGCTCGCGCGTCAAGCCCAGCTGCCGGCCGATCTCCTCGAGGGAGAGTCGGCTCGCTGTCGCCGTCGAGCCCGTAGCGCAGCTCGAGCACCTCGCGCTCGCGATCGGGTAGCGCGGCGAGCGCGCGTGTGGAGCGCCTCCTCGGCGAGGCTCGACGTTCACCTCCTCCTCGAGCGCGGCGCTCGTCGGTCGCCGAAGAGGTCGCCGAACGACGAGTCGCCCTCGTCGACCCGATCGGCTTGTCGAGGCTCGTCACGGCGCGCGCGGCCTCGCGCACCTCGCGCACCTGCTTGAGCGGCAGCTTCGGCGGCGTCCGCGACCTCCTCGTCGGTCGGCGGCCGGCCGAGCTTCGACGACCAGCTCGCGCTCGGCGCGGCCGATCTTCGTCTCGCGCTCGACGATGTGCACCGGGATCCGGATCGTGCGCGACTTGTTCGCGACGCCGCGCTGCACCGCCTGCCGGATCCACCACGTGGCGTACGTCGAGAACTTGAAGCCGCGGCGCCAGTCGAACTTCTCGACCGCGCGGATCAGCCCGATGATCCCCTCCTGGATCAGGTCGAGCAGCGAGCAGCCCGTGGCCCTGGTACTTCTTCGCGATCGAGACGACGAGGCGGAGGTTCGAGTTGATCATCCGCTCCTTCGCCTCCTTGTCGCCGCGCTCGATGCGCTTCGCGAGCTCGACCTCCTCGGCGGCGGTCAGCAGCGGGTAGCGGCCGGCCTCGTTGAGGAACAGCTGCAGCGCGTCGGTCGTCGCGACTGCGAGGTCGCCGTTGACGTAGATCGCATCGTCGCTCGTCGCGGCCGTGAGCAGTCGTCGGTGAGCTCGATGCCGCGCTCGTCGAGCTGCGCGTCGAGCGCCTCGACCTCGTCGTCGGAGAGGTCGTGCTCCTGGGCGAACTCCGAGACCGCTGACAGGTTGAGGCACCCCTGCTCCTCGCCGCGCGCGATCAGCCTCTGGATCTGCTCCGTGCTCATCGCCGGCTCATTCCCCCTCGGTCGTCGAGTCTAACGCACCGAGTCGCCCCTCCCATCGTAGAACGCGGGACCGGCCCGAACGGATTCGGCGGGGGATCGATCGCGTAGACTCGGTCCATGAGCAACGCGGCGTGGGAGCTCGTCTTCATGATGCTCGTGCTCAAGCTGCCGATCCTCTACCTGGCGCGCGTCGTCTGGTACGCCGTCCGGGCGAAGCCCGACCGCCCGAAGGCGCGCGGCGCTCGTCCGGTCGAGCCGGCCCGCCGACCGCGCCCTGGCCGCGCGTCGCGCCCGCGCTCGCCCGGCGGCCGCGCGATCCGCCCGCGCGGGCCGGCGCGCGGGCCGCGCCGGGCCGTCGCGGCACCGCGATGGCCGACGTCAGCCCAGCCGGTCCGTGCGACGCGGATGCCGTGACCGAGACGGTCGCCGGGCTTCCTGGCCGCCGCCGCGATCTTCCTCTCGCGTGCATCGCGCCTCGCCTACCGGCCCGTGCCGATCGCGATCGCCGCCGTCGTGCTCGGCCTCGTCGCGAGCGGCGATCGGCGGGCGCTGCGGCCGGCTCGCACGCGATCGCCGGTTGCCTGCGGGACCGTGCGCGTTCGTGCTCGGCATGACGATCGCCGTGGCCACGGACTCCCCTCTCTGGTAGCTCTGCTACAACAGGACGAGCGATGGCCGAGCGACGTGAAGTCGACGGGCTGAACGCGGGGTACGCCCAGCTCCTCCTCGACGACTACCTCGAGAACCCCGCCTCCGTCCCGCCTGAATGGCGGGCCCTGTTCGAGAGCGGCGACTCGCCGCTCTTCGCCGACCATCCGGGCCTCGCGCGCCTGCTCGCGACGCGCGCGGACGGGAACGGGCACGCGGCGGTCGCCGAGCCGCCCGCCGCGGAAGCGGCCGCGCCGGCCGCCGGCCTGCGCCGGTCGCCGCGCCCGCCGCCGACGAGGAGCTGATCGCCGCCGTCGCCGCCGCGATGGCGCTCGTCAAGGCCTACCGCACGCACGGCCACCTCGCTGCGCGGCTCGACCCGCTCGGCTCCGAGCCGCCCGGCGACCCGGCGCTCGACCCGATGCGCTACGAGCCGAAGCTGACGCCCGAGCTCCAGACGCTGATCCCGGCGGGCATCCTCCGCCTCTCCGTCGCGGGCGAGACGCTCGCCGACGCGGTCTGCGAGCTCGAGGAGATCTACTGCGGGACGATCGCCTACGAGATCGAGCACATCGCCGACCACGAGGAGCGCGTCTGGCTGCGGTGGGCGATCGAGTCGCAGACGTACCGGCAGCCGCTGGCGCCCGAGGAGCGCAAGCTCCTGCTCGCGCGCCTGACCGAGGTCGAAGGGCTCGAGGTCTTCCTGCGTAGGACGTTCCTCGGCCAGAAGCAGTTCTCCCTCGAGGGCGCTCGACGTCCTCGTCCCGATGCTCGACGAGGCGATCGAGCTCGCCGCGGAGGACGGCGCCCACGAGGTCGTGCTCGGCATGGCGCACCGCGGGCGCCTGAACGTGCTCGCGCACACCATCGGGCGCCCCTACGAGACGATCCTGCGCGAGTTCGAGGGCGAGCGGACGATCGACGCCGTCACGTCCGACCCGGAGGGCGGAACCGGCGACGTCAAGTACCACCTCGGCGCGCGCGGCGTCCGCCGCACGAAGGCCGGCGAGATCACCGTCACGCTGTCCTCGAACCCGAGCCACCTCGAGGCCGTCGACCCCGTGGTCGAGGGCATCACGCGCGCGAAGCAGACGGATCGCAGCACCGCGAGGGCCGTCCACGAGCCGCGCGTCGCGCTGCCCGTTCTCCTCCACGGCGACGCGTCGTTCGCCGCGCAGGGCGTGGTCGCGGAGACGCTCAACCTGAGCGCTCCGCCGGCTACTCGACCGGCGGCACGCTGCACGTGATCGTCAACAACCAGGTCGGCTTCACGACCGACCCCGCCGACGGCCGCTCGACGCGCTACGCGAGCGACCTCGCCAAGGGCTTCGACGTCCCGATCATCCACGTCAACGCCGACGATCCGGAGGCCGCCATCGCCGCCGTGCGCCTCGCGATGGCCTACCGGCGCCGGTTCGCGCACGACGTCGTCATCGACCTCGTCGGCTACCGCCGCCACGGCCACAACGAGCAGGACGAGCCGGCGTACACGCAGCCGCTGATGGCGCAGCGGATCGCGGCGCAGCCGAGCGTGCGCGAGCAGTACGCGGAGCGGCTCGATCGGCGAGCGTCAGCGCCGAGGAGGCGGAGGCGCTCGTGGCAGAGGTCGAGGCGCCTCAAGGCCGCGCACGAGAAGCTGCAGGAGCTTTGGCAGCCGCAGCGGGCGACGGCCGCATCCCGACGCGGCGGGCGGCGACTCGGTGACACCCGGTCGCGGAAGACCGGCTCGCGAACGCTGAACGAGGCGCTGCTCTCCGTCCCCGACGGCTTCACCGTCCACCCGAAGCTCGTCGAGCAGCTGCTCGCCGGCGGCGACGCGCTCGAGGAGGGCGGCATCGACTGGGGCCACGCGGAGGCGCTCGCCTTCGCCAGCCTCCTGATCGACGGCATCCCGATCCGCCTCACCGGCCAGGACACCGAGCGGGGCACGTTCTCGCACCGTCATCTCGTGCTCCACGACGCCGAGACCGGCGAGCAGTACTCGTGCCGATCCAGTGCCTGGCGAGGCGCGACGCGCGTTCGAGGTGCACAACTCGCCGCTGTCGGAGTTCGCCGCGCTCGGCTTCGAGTACGGCTACTCCGTCGCCGCCGGCGAGGCACTCGTCCTCTGGGAGGCGCAGTACGGCGACTTCGTGAACGGCGCGCAGGTCGTCATCGACCAGTTCATCGTCTCCGGCCTCTCGAAGTGGCAGCAGACCTCGCGGCTGACCCTGCTCCTTCCGCACGGCTACGAGGGCAACGGCCCGGAGCACTCGACCGCGCGGCTCGAGCGCTTCCTGTCGCTGTCCGCCCAGGAGAACATCCGCCTCGTCAACTGCGACGACCGCGGCGCAGTACTTCCACCTCCTGCGGCGCCAGGCGCTCGACCCCGAGGCGAGGCCGCTGATCGTGATGACGCCGAAGGGGCTGCTCCGGCTGCGCGAAGCGCTCAGCACGCTGGACGACCTGACCGACGGTCGTTCCAGCCGGTGATCGACGATCCCGGCGCCGACAAGCAGGCCGTCCGCCGGCTCGTCCTCTCCTCCGGGAAGCTCTACTACGACATCGTCGGCCACGAGTCCCGCGAGCAGGCGCGGAGGACGTCGCGGTGGCGCGGATCGAGCAGCTCTACCCGTTCCCGCTCGAGGCGGCGGCGGGCTGGTCGGGCGCTACCCGACCTCGACGAGATCGTCTGGGCGCAGGAGGAGCCGCAGAACATGGGCGCGTGGCGCACGATCCGGCACCGTGTCGAGGAGATCGCCGGCCGCGGCCCGGTCCGCTACGTCGGTCGTCCGTGGCGGGCGAGCCCGAGCGAGGGCTACCCGACGGCGCACCTGCGCGAGCAGGAGCGCATCGTCCGCGAGGCCCTGGGCTAGCGGGGCGGCCGGCGGGCGCGCCAGTAGGCGACCGCGGCGGCGGCGGCGCGCGGCGCCTGCTTCCGGGCCGAGTCCAGGATCATCCGGCGCTGAGCGGGCGGTAGCCGCCGCCACACCTCGAAGGCGGTCAGCGCGAGGCCCATCGCTCCCGGTCGTCGCACGCGCGGCACGCCGCAATCCAAGCAGAAGCGCGCTACTTCGGGACGTGCGGCCGCAGGACGGGCCCCGGCGCGGACTCCGGCCGGCCGGGAGCCGGGAAGACCGAGACGGTCGTCTGGAGCCGGGCCGGGGGCATCTGAACGGTCGGTCCCGGCAGCGGCGCGGAGCCGGCAGCCCGGAGCGGAACGACGAAGGCCGCCGCCAGCCCGACGGCCGCCGCGACGAGCGCCAGCGCCCTCCAGACGATTCCCCTCATGTTCGAGCCCGTTTCAGCCGAAATCACCCAAATGAGGTATCGGCGTCCGAGGGGGGACACTTGATTCGACCTGCGGCGAGAAGCTTCAAGTTCAAGCTCGTCGCGTACTTCGTCCTGCTCTCGCTCCTGCCCGCGGCGGCCGCGTTCTGGGGGTTCAGCTCGGTCGCGAAGCAGAGCGAGGTGCGGCGCGTCGACGCGCGGCTCCAGGCCGGCCTGCGCGCCGCCGTCGCGGCGTACGACGAGGATCTCGCCGAAGCGACGCGCGAGGCGAACGCCCTCGCGCACGACCCGGTCTTCCAGGCCGCACTCGCGCGCGGCGACGCCGCGACGCTCCAGGATCTCCTGCGCTACGCGCCGGACGTCCGCGTCGAGCGCGGCGACTTCCGGGTCGGGGACCGGCCTGCCCTCGCGGCCGAGCGGAGCGTCCGCGTCGTGGGCAGCCACGACCTCCTCGGCTACGTCATTGCGTCGGTCCCGTTCGACCGCGCGCTCCTGCGCAAGGTGAAGGCGCGCTCGGGCCTCGACTCGAGCGAGCAGTTCGTCGTCGTCCAGGACGGGCGGCTCGTCGCCGGCGCGGGCTGGACCCAGGCGCCGCTTCGGGTCCCGCCCGACCGTCCCGCGACCCTCGAGCTCAACGGCGAGCGAGTGCGCGTGCTGATCGCCGACACGCCCGGCAGCTCCGCGACCGAGCCGACGCTCGGCGTCCTCTCGCCACAGGACTCGATCGACGCCGCGACGGCCGGGATCCAGCAGCGCCTCCTCGTCGGTCTGCTCGCCGCGCTCTTCCTGATCGCGATGGTCGCGTACCTCGAGGGCCGCTCGATCGTGCGGACGGTCTCGAGCATCGCGCGCGCCGCGAACTCGATCGCCCGCGGAAAGCTCGACGAGCGCGTGCCCGTGAAGGGCCGCGACGAGCTCGCCAAGCTCGGGAACGCGTTCAACCAGATGGCCGACCAGCTCCAGCAGCGACTCGAGGAGCTCGAGTCCGAGCGCCACCGGCTGAACGAGGCCGTCTCGCGCTTCGGCGACGCGCTCGCCGCGACGCACGACGTCGACCAGCTCATGCGCGCGATCGTCGAGACCGCGGTCGAGGCGACGGGAGCGTCGGGCGGCATGCTCGTCGGCTCGGAGGGTCAGGTCGTCGAGGTCGGCGCGCCCGGCACCGGGTCCGACCAGCTCGAGCTCCCGCTCCGCTGCGGGTCAGAGCATGTTCGGAACGCTCTTCCTCTTCGGCCGGAACTTCGACGAGGACGCCCGGTTGACCGCGGCGTCCCTCGTCGGCCAGTCCGTCATCGCGCTCGACAACGCGAAGCTCCACCGGATCGTCGAGCGGCAGGCGCTCGTGGACGGGCTCACCGGGCTCGCGAACCGGCGCCAGGCCGAGGACGCGCTCGCCTCCGAGGTCTCACGGGCGGCGCGCTTCGGCGGGCCCCTCTCCGTGGTGCTCGGCGACCTCGACGACTTCAAGTCGGTCAACGACGACCACGGCCACCCGGTCGGCGACACCGTCCTGCGGGAGTTCGCGGCCGTGCTCGCCCGCACCGTGCGCGACGTCGACATCGCGGCGAGGTGGGGCGGCGAGGAGTTCCTGCTCGTGCTCCCGGGCACCGACGCGGCCGGCGCCGTGCGGCTCGCCCAGCGGATCCGGGACTACGTCGAGGGTCGCACCCTCCTCACGCCCGAGGGCGTCCCGGTGCGCCTGACCGCGAGCTTCGGCGTCGCCGAGCACGAGGACGGAGGCGAGGCCGCCCAGCTGGTGGCGGCCGCGGACGCAGCCTTGTATCAAGCGAAACGAGCCGGGAAGAACCGCGTCGAGCTCGCCCCGGCGACCGCGAGTGTCCGCAATCTCCGCTAACCTCCGGCCCCAGGTTTCGTCAGACTTCACCGTGGCCTTACAATCGGGCCGCCGCCCAGCGCCCCGCCCCCGACTACGGAGGATCGAATGCCGGTAGAGACCCCGTCGCTGTTCGCGCAGGTCATTCAGGAACACCTCGAGCTTCGCGACCGCAACTCGCAGCTCGAGACGCGGATGCCGATCCGCGAGTACAAGTCCGGCGATCCCTTCGAGAATCACCCGCTGTTCAAGACCGAGGAGCAGGCTCGTCTCGAGGACACAATGGAGGGGCTCGAGGCCCCCGAGGTCGTGTCCGTTGCAAGCCCGCTCGGCTGGCCCGGCGAAGACGCCGCTACCGGCGACGAGACCGACACCGGTCTCTGGAGCCGCTCGCGCGACTTCGACTGGGGCGACTGACGCCGACGGCGCGTTAGAGCAGCTCGGCGACCTTCCGGAGGTCGTCGACGAAGCCCGCGTACTCCGCGTCGCGGTCCTGTGCCCGAAGGATCGCCGACGGATGGATCGTCGCGAGGACGTGCTCCGCGAGCGGCGAGTCGACCGGCACGCCTCGCTGCTTCGTCACACGGAACTCTCGGCCGAGCAGGGCCTGGGCGGCGGTCGCGCCCAGACACACGAGGACGCGGGGCCGGACGAGCTCGATCTCGGCGTCGAGCCACGGGCGGCAGGCGGTGATCTCCGCCCCCGTTGGCTTCTGGTGGATGCGCCGCTTGCCCCGCGGCTGCCACTTGAAGTGCTTCACGGCGTTCGTCACGTACACCGTCGAGCGGTCGATCCCGACCTCGACGAGCGCCTTGTCGAACATCCGGCCGGCCGGCCCGACGAACGGACGTCCCTCCGTGTCCTCCTGGTCGCCCGGCTGCTCCCCGACGAACATCGCGTCCGCGTCCTCGGGCCCCTCGCCGACGACGGCCTGTGTCGCGTTCGTCCAGAGGTCGCAACCGCGGCACTCCTGCGCCGCTGCCCTGAGCGACTCGAGGTCGAGCCGGTCGGGCAGATACGCGGCGGCGCTCATGGGTGAATTAGGTCACGCGCGCCGCGGTCGCGTCCACCTGCTCGTGCTCGCCCGACTCGACGAGGCGCGCGAGCCGGTCGACGACGTCCCACGCGTCGACGAAGCGTGTGTAGAGCGGCGGCAGTCCCAGGCGGATCGAGTCGGGCGCGCGGAAGTCCGGCACGACGTCGGCGCGTTCGATCAGCGCGCGACAGATGCGCCAACCGTCTGTATGACGGACGGAAACATGCGACCCG
Source organism: uncultured Actinomycetes bacterium (assembly GCA_963791205.1). Taxonomy (GTDB): domain Bacteria; phylum Actinomycetota; class Thermoleophilia; order Gaiellales; family Gaiellaceae; genus JACCTU01. The sequence continues at coordinate 17,888 of CAWBRK010000010.1, read as the reverse complement.
CGACGCGAAGTGTCGCGCGGTGAGCCGAGCTCGAAGCCGAGCGGTGCCAGCCGCTCGTCGACGAGCGCGACGACGAGCTCGGTGAGCGCCACGCTCTTCGCGCGCAGTGCATCGACGCCGGCCTCCGCGGCGATCTCTGTGCCGACCTGCACGGCGACGAGCCCGAGGACGGCCGGCGTGCCGGCGAGGAAGCGCCCGATGCCGTCGACCGGGTCGTAGGCCGGCCCCATCGCGAACTGCTCGCGCTGGCCGAACCAACCCTGAATCGGCGAGCGGAGCCCGTCCTGGAGGTCGCGCCGTACGTAGAGGAACGCAGGCGAGCCCGGCCCGGCGTTCAGGTACTTGTAGGTGCAGCCGACCGCGAGATCGACGCCGGAATCCTCGAGCTCCGCCGGGACGACGCCCGCAGAGTGGCTGAGGTCCCAGAGGACGAGTGCGCCGGCCGCGTGTGCGACCGCGGTGATCGCGCGCACGTCGGCGAGGGCGCCCGAGCGGTACGCGACCTGCGAGAGGCAGACGACCGCGATCTCCCGCCCGTGGCACGCGCGCTCGACGTCGTCGGCCGTCGGGCCATCGATCTCGTCGCTCTCGAAAAGCACGAGCTCGCCGAGGCCCTCGAGCACGTAGCGGTCGGTCGGGAAGTTCGCGGAGTCGGTCACGAGCGCGCCCGCGTTCGACGCGCGCGCCGCCGACGCGAGCTTGTAGAGATTCACGGTCGTCGAGTCGCAGACGAGCACCTCGCCGGCGCCTGCTCCGAGCACGCCGTCGGCGAGGAGGTCGCCGACGGACATCGGCAGCTCGATCCAGTCGGGCCAGGCGGTCACGAGGCGCGATCCCCACTCGTCCAGCAGCTCCGTCGTTCGCTCGACCGTGCGCTTCGGGAGCCGCCCGAGCGAGTTGCCGTCGGCGTAGATCGTCCGCTCGTCGTCGATCACGAACCGCTCGCGGAACGACGCCAGCCGGTCGGTCCGGTCGAGCGCCTCGGCGTCGGCACGGTTCACGGCAGCCGCTCGACGATCGCGGCCCAGCTCGCCGACGAGGGGTCGAGGCACTCGAAGTGGCCCTCGTCCGACTCGACGAGCTCGACGTCGTCGCCCGCCTCGCGGGCGCGGCCGGCGTAGGCGCGGCTCATCTCGACGGGCACCGTATCGTCGCGCCGGCCATGCACCAGGAGCTGCGGAACGCCGAGCGGGAGGAGCGCGGCCGGCGACGCGGCGGCGTAGCGCTCCGGCACCTCGGCCGGCGACCCGCCCAGGAGCTCCCCAGACGCGTGCGAGCTGAGCCCGCGGTGCCAAGCGTCCTCGAGGTCGAGGACGCCCGCCTGCGAGACGGCGAGGGCCGCGCCGCACCGCGCCCCCGCCCAGACGGCGAGCTGGCCGCCCGCGGAGTGCCCGATCGTCACGAGTAACGGCCCGAGCGCCTTCGCGCGGCTCGTCGCAGCCTCGACGTCGTCGAACGTCGCCGGCCAGCCGCCGTCCGCCCCGACGCGGCGGTACTCGACGTTCCACGCGGTGTAGCCGCGCGCGACGAGGTCATCGCAGAGGTCGTCCATCAGGTCGCAGCCGTAGCGCGCCCGCCAGAAGCCGCCGTGCAGCACGACCACGACGGCGCGCGGGTCCGGCGCGTCGTGCTCGTGGACAATCTGGTCGGCGTGCGGGCCGTACCGCACGCGTCAGTCGGGGAGCCGATCGACGATCTCCGCGGCGAGAGTTAACACACGGATCACGCCACGAGGCTACCTTCGGAAGGATGTTGCGCCTGGTCGCCGTCGTCGCCTTCGGCCTCGGCCTGGCGCCGACGGCAGCGGCCGCACCGCTCTCGGTCAGCGCGGCGGTCGAGCCTGGCTCGCACGCTGCTGCGTTCCGCTGGACGACGAGCGCGCCGGCGCGAACGACGGTCGAGGTCGGCCGCAACGCCGCCTACGGCATCTGGCTCCGCACGCCCACGCGTGAGCGCGCTGCGGGGACTGCGCTGCTCGGATCGCTCGAGCCGGGCACGACGTATCGCTATCGCGTGACCGCGCGGCGCGGGCCGTCGCTCGTGACGACGTTCGGCACGTTCACGACGAGGCCGTTCCCGGAGTGGACAGTCGGCGCGGTCGTCGACAGCGCGCTGCACGTCGACGGGCAGCCGTTCTTCCCGCGCATGGTCTACGGCCAGTGCGACTGGGCGTACCAGCAGAGCCTCGACGCGGGCGTGAACCTCTACATGGGGAGCGGCTGCAGCACCCCGTGGGTGCAGCTCGACGCGTTGCGGGCGCGGGCGGTCTCCGCGATCCCCGCGGCGTGGAAGGACGTCGCCGATGGTCGAGGCTCGATCGGCTGGTACCACCCCGACGAGGCCGACCTGTACATGCGTCCCGAAGCGCTGCCGTTCCACCCACCGTGGCAGCAGTCCCACCGCGTGACGTTCCTGACGCTGAGCGGCCACGTGTACAGCGGCTCGGCGGGACCGCCGTACGGCCGGAGCGTCTACCCGGGCTTCATCGCCAGGGCGGACATGATCGGGCTCGACTTGTACCCGATGCAGGTCTGGTGCCGACGCGACGCGTTCCGCGCCGTCTACGAGGCGCAGCGCGAGCTCGCCGCGCTCGCGGGGCCGCGCGCGACCTACCAGTGGATCGAGGTCGGGCGCATGGAGTTCTGCAAGGGACGGCCGGAGCTCGACCCGACGCCGCTGAGCGTGCGCGCCGAGACCTGGCTCGCGGTCGCCGGCGGCGCACGCGGCATCGGGTACTTCCCGGACCACTGGCGGCCGGACATCACCTCGGCGATCGCGAGCCTGAACACGCAGATCTCCGCACTCGCGCCGGCGCTGCTCGCCGAGGAGGCCCCCGCGGCGGCGTCCCCCGGCCCCGTGCGGGTCGGCGCGCGCCGCTTCAACGGCGCGCGGTACGTGATCGCCGTCAACACGTCGTGGCGGCGCCTGCGCGCGAGCGTCTCAACCCCCGGCCTGCATGGAACGGCGTGGGTGTTCGGCGAGAGTCGAAGCGTGCCCGTCCGCGCCGGCGCGATCACCGATCGCTTCGGGCCGCTCGAGGCGCACGTCTACGTCGTCGGGCCGTAGATCGCCGCGAACCGCCGCGCGACGTCGACGTGGCTGAGCACGTCGGTCGAGTCCACGATCTGATCGATCGAGCCGATTCGCGGGAGCGAGCGGAGGAACGGATCGGACACCGTCTCGATCGTCGCGGCAGCGAACCGCGGCGCCTCGATGACGCGGAACGGCCGCGAGTAGAACGGCCGCACCGTCGGATCGAGCGAGTCGGTGAGGCGGAGCGCGTTGTGGCGCGCCGCGAGCGCCTCGACCGCCGACACCCATGCCGCTTCGCGCTCCGCGAAGTCGCGCGCAGCAAGCAGCCGCTCGAGGCCCGGCCCGACGTCGCCGGCGCTCTCGAGTCGTGCGAACGCCGATCCCAACCACTTCGAGTACGGCGCGTAGCGTCGCTCGAAGAGGAAGCAGAGCCGCATCACGTCGCGCCCCAGCCGTGCGGCCACGACGCGCGAGCCGAGCTCGTCCCCGACTTCTGCCGTGCGGCCCATGAACGACTCCTCGTGCTCGATGCGCCACCACTGGCAGCCGACGAGCCAGCGCCAGACGTCGTCGGGGTACCAGGCGAGCACGGCCCGCACCGGCTCGAGCTCGCCGAGGCCGTCGTGGAAGACGGCCCCGACGGTCACCTCGAGCAGGAGCTGCTGGGGCGTCGCGAGCCAGTCGACCGTCGTGACTCCCCGGCGTGGGTCGAAGCCGAGCTGCCTCTCGAGCCACGCGCCGACCGTCGTCACGGTCACGTGGTCCGTGACGGGCACCTCGTCCCAGCCGAAGCGTGTGGGCCAGCCGCGAAACTCGTCGGGGAGCCCCCGGTCGATGCGCGACCGTAGGTCGGCAACGTCGTCGTCTGCGACGAAGAGCTGGAGCCGAGGCCCCCAGCCGTGGTCGGTCGAGCGCTCCGTGTCGAACCCCACGACGTCCGAGCCCCACCCGAGCAGCGCAGCCGAGTGAGGGACGTCGGCGACGAGCGGCGCGACGACCTCCACGTAGAACGCCTGTGCGAGCTCCCGGCCCGGAATGAATGCGTGCACAGCGTCAGTTTCCCCGCTGCGAGCGGGTCGTCGGCGTCGGTGGTCGCGCTTCGCTACGAGTAGAAGCCGCCCGGCGACGCCGACGCAGATGCCATCCTCCGAGGATCACGGCCGCGGCCGCGACGAGTGCGAGCCCGGCAATCCCGAACGTGCGGAACAAGCCACCGGCGGCCTGCCCGAGGAGGTACGCGGCGATGCCGACCGACGCCGCCCAGGCGAGGCCGCCGAGTGCGTTCCAGACGAAGAACGAGTGCCATCGCATCCGGTGCGTTCCCGCGAGCCAGGCGCCCGCGACGCGGAAACCCGGCAGCCAGCGGGCGAGGAAGACCGCCTTCGGCCCGTGTCGCTCGAAGAACCCCTCGCCGCGCACGAGGTAGCGCCGTCGTGCGTCCGCGAAACGTCCCTCGCGCGTCAGAAACCATCGGCCTCCGCGTCCCCCGAGCATGAAGCCGACGTTGTCGCCGATGATCGCCGCCGCCGCGGAGACGGCGATCACGGCGACGATCGAGAGCTCGCTGCCGGCGCGTGCCGCGAGAGCGCCCGCCGCGATCAGGCTCGTCTCGCCGGGAAGCGGCAACCCGGATGACTCACCCGCGATCAGCGCGAACAGCGCGAGGTAGACGAGCAACGGCGGCAGGGTCAGGAGCGACCCGATCATCAAACGAATCGTGCCCGCGGCGCGCTGACTCGCGCCTGAACGACGGCTCAGGGCGCCCGGTCGCCGCCGACGAGCACGCGCAGGCTCTCGTGCTCTTCGCGGCAAGCGGGGCAGCCGGCGAGGTGGGCCCGGAAGCCCGGGAACGCCTCGTCGGTGTTCCCGCCCGCCAGCTCGAGCTCGACATAGCCGTCGAGCTGGTCGAAGCAGGCGTCGCAGCCGACCTCGTGCCCGGACGGCCCGAGCAGCCGGTCGAGTGAGTGCTTGAGATCTGTACGGTCGGTCACGTCGTCTCCTCGCGGAACGATCCAGCTGTCAGCCCACGCTCGTCCAGGTGCTGCCGCAGCTTGCGGCGGGCGTCGTGGAGTGTCTTGTACAGCGCGCCGCGCGTGCTGCCCAGGCGCTCGGCCAGCACGTCGATCGGCACGCCGTTCACGGCGAGCGCGACGAGCACGCGGCGCTGGTGCGCCGTCAGCTGCTCGTCGATCGCACGCTGCAACGTCGTGAGCAGCTCGGTCTGCTCGGCTGCCGCCTCGGGCTCGAGGCCGGTGCTCGAGAAGAGCTCCCAGCTCTCCGGCTCGAGCGGCACCTCACGGCCCTGCCACGCACGCTTGCGCAGCTTCACCGCGGCTTCGAGCAGCGCGAACTTGTAGACCCACGTCGTGAACCGGCTGTTGCCGCGGAAGTCGCCGAGCTTCCGCAGCACGGCCATGAGCGCGTCGTCGGCCGCCTCGGTTGCGATGTCGTCGAGCTCGTCGCCGCGCACGTGCGGAAGCGACGCGCGCCTGCGCCCGACCTCGAAGCGAGCGGCGCGCAGGAGAAGCGCGTGGAGGCGAGCGATCGCTTCGTCCTGCGCCGCTCCGCTCGAGCGCAGGTCGCGAAGCCAGGTCTGGGACTCCTCGTCGGTCACCAGGCTCGACGAGCGCGTCACCGCGTCGACGGTCGGTTTCACGACCGCGACGATAGGCGCCTGGGCCGCTCTCATGCGGCGGTTCCCTCGCCGAGCGGTGCCAGGATCCGGGCCGCGAGCTCCGGCGGACAGCCGTGCTCGACCAGCTCGATCAGCGCATGGAGGTCGTACCGCGCTTCGCGCGCGACCTGGTCCGCGAGCGCGTGCGGGAAGCCCGCGTCCATGAGCTGACGCCGGCGCCAGCCCACGATGCTGCGCGTGATCGGGTCGCGCGTCGCCCTCACCGGAACCGCTTCGGGAACTGCCTGACGAGTCCGGTCGACAGCGTGTCCGCCATCATCAGGGCGTGGGCGTGGACGCGGTCGTACGCCGCGACGTCGCCGGCCCAGTCTCCGTGGAGCCGGGCGACCGCCTCCTGGGTCGTGAGCCTCAGGTGCTCGTCGAGCATCGAGAGGACGGCTGCGCGCTTCCAGTTGCGCGGATTGGCCTTGCTCAGCAGCGTCGCGATGTCGCCGGCGTTCTGCTCCCAGCGGGCCTGCGCGTCGGCGAGCTTCGCCTGGTCGCCCGCCTTCGCCGCGGCGATGACGTCGGCGGCGATCAGGATGTGTTTCTTCAGCTCCGCCGTGACGGCGTCGCCGGCCGCGCGGCCGTAGAACGGCTTCAGCGCGTTGCCGATGTCGTCCTGGTTCTGCAGCAGCCGGCCGACGGTCGCCTGCGTGTCGGGCGTGCCCGCGACGAGGCTGATCACGGCGAGCCGGGTCCACGTGACGTGGTCCTCCCAGAGCTTGCGCATGTCGCCTCGCAGCGCGAGCTCCTTGCGTGTGACCACCGCGCTCGACTGCACGACGTGCGTGTGATGGTCGGCGTGCGTTGTGTTTCCGTGGGCGTGCGCGTCGTGGCCGTTCGCGACCGCGAGCGCCGCGAGTGCGGAGAAGAAGGCGACGAGCGCCGTGAGCGCGAGCGGGATGGGTCGTTGGGTGGTGGGTTTCACGCGAGAGTTCCCTTCGGGAGGAGAGAGCCGGCGCGCTGCCGCGCCAGCAGGTCGGTTGCCGCCGCGAGCCCGAGGAGCTCCACCGCCTTGGTGAAGAGCGCGAGTCCTTCGACGGGCTCGGCCTCGGGATGCAGTACGGGGAAGCCGGTCGTCACGGCGAGCGCGTAGCTCGCGATCAGACCGAGGAACAGCGCGGCCGCACCGGCGAGCAGCGCCGGGTTGAGCGACCGCGTGAGAGCAACGGCCGCCGCGGCGAGGAGCAGAGCCGAGACCGCGAAGCCGAGCCCGGCCGGCGTTCCCTCGGCCAGGTGCTCCGGCACGAGCGCCGCGTGGATCCCGGCGCTCACGGCGCAGGTGACGATCAGCACGTCGCGTTCGATCACGTCGCGGCCGATCACTTGACGATCACCTCGCCCTGCATGTCGCGGCTGTGCAGCGTGCAGACGTAGTGGTACGTGCCGGGCTGCGCGAACGAGATCGACACGCGGTCGCCCGGCTCGACCTTGTGATCCTCCCGACCGTCGACGTGCACCGTGTGCGTGAAGTTGTCGTCGTTCGACCAGGTGACCGTCGAGCCCGCCTTGACCTCGATCGTCTCCGGGTCGAAGCGGTAGCTCTTCACCATCGTCACCTGCGTGGTCGCGACGGGTGCGGCGGCCGCAGACGAGCCGCAGCCCGCCGAGAAGACGATCGCGAGCGCGGCGAGAGCGGCGGCCGGGAGGATCGTGCGAATCACCGGGTCGACTCCAGCGCGGGCCGGCGCGCTCCTGCGGCCTGCCAGACGGCAGCCGCGAAGACGAGCACGAAGGCGCTGAGATCGAGGACCTCGGCAATCGTGTGCGCGAACAGGAAAACGGTCCAGTCGAGGTGGTAGGTCATGTAGACGAGCTCGGCGGCCGCGAACAGCGAGAACGCGACGCCGAGCAGGCTCAGATCACGTTTGAACGCGAGCCACGCGAAGCCCGCGCCGAGTGCGAACGCCGCGATGTGCACGACCATGAAGAACGAGGTCGGCAGCTCGTTGACCCAATCTCCCCAGGGCATCCATCTCCTCCTCTTCGATGTCAGGAGGTAGGCGTCGAGGGCGCCGCGTTTCTTACGTCCTACGGCGACATCGGCAGTGCCCAGAGGGGGAGCCTGCATTCCGGCGAGCGGTAGGTCGGGAAGAGCGTGACCATGCGCTGATGCGCTGCGAGCGCATACGGGAGGAGCTCGTTCGCGAGGGCGGGCGAGGCGCCGAGCAGCTCCGCTCCGACCCTGAAGTGGCGAATCGCGCGGCACTCGACTCGCGCCTCGCTCCAGCGTCCGCCCCAGCGCCGAAGGTGGTACGCCTCGTGCACCAGGACGAGAGCGCCTGTCGCGCGCTGCCAGAGGGGAAGCGTCGGATCGTCGAGCGCCATGGCCCCCGCGCAGAGTGCCGGGTGGAGGACGATGTGTTCTTTGATCATGTTGGTGTAGCCCCACGCGCGCGGCTGCTTCGGGCCGCCCCAGATCGGATCGGCGATCCACTCGTCCATCGAAGGGCAGCGAACATCGGCGTCGCGCTGCGCGAACACGGACGCGACCCGCTCCAGGTCGTTCGATCGCTGGTATGCGCCGGCCGGAGGCGCCGCCGTGAGGACAATGGCGATCAGGATGAGCGTGAGAATCGAGCGCCGCATGGCTCGACGATGCGCGCCGCGTCTAACGCCCTGCTAATGCGCTGGTTAGCGGCCGAGTGCCTCGTCCACCGCGTCCTCGAGCTCGAGACCACGGCCGGCGGCGAGCCCCTCGTCGAAGGCGCCGTCCGCGTTCGGCCGGATGCGCGCCTCGCAGGCGTCGCGGTGCCGCTGCCAGCCGCCCAGAGGCGCGAAGGCGCGCTCGTTCTCGATCGCGCCCCAGAGCCGGCCCGCGCGGTCGAGCTCTCCGCGCTCCGCAGCGACGCACGACAGCAGTCCGACGCCGAAGACCAGTCCGGACCGGTCGCCGAGCGCGTCCGCGATCGCGAGCGAGTCCCGCGCGTATGCGTCGGCGTCGTCGACGCGCTCTTCGCGCAGCGCGAGTGCCGAGAGCTCGGCGAGCATCCCGCCCCGCCACCACGCGAACGCGACGGAATGTGCGAGCTCGGCGCTCTCGTGCAGCAGCTCGGCGGCGGCCGCGTCATTGCCCTCGTCACGCTTGATCGCGCCGAGGGTCCCCGTCGTCTGCGCGTGACCCCACGTCCTTCGCAACCGGTCGTCGCCTCGAGCGTGGATCTCGTGGCTCGACTCGACGAGCTCACGCGCGTGCACGAGGTCACCGCGGATCATCGCGCTGATGCCGAGCCGGTGAAGGATCACGGCGCACCCGTGCTCGTCGCCGAGCTCCTCGAAGAGCGCGAGGCTCCGAAGCCACATCTGCTCGGCGCTCGCCGGATCGCCTGCGATGTGGGCCGAGCTGCCCCAGGCGCGCAGCGCATTCGCACGCGTCATCGCGTCGGCCGCCTCCGTCGCAGGGTTGTCCACGAACGCACGGCTGAACCAACGCACGCCTTCGCTCGGATCGTTGGCCACCCAGAACTGCTCGAGTGCCGTCGCGAGCTCGAGCGCGCGTTCGACCTCGTCGTGCGTCAGCGTCCACGCGAGCGCGCCGCGGAAGTTGTCCTGCTCGTCGAACGCGATGTCGAGGCGCTGCCCGCCCGCGACGAGATCGCCCGCGCTCAGGTTCGCCGACCGCGCGAGCTCGAGGAAGTAGCCGACATGCCGCCGGTGAAGCGCGTCTGCCTCGGGCGACTCCTCGAGCCGTTCGGCGGAGTACTCGCGGATCGTGTCGAGCATGAAAGGCGCGGCGTTTCCCAGCGTCGCCGCACGAGGCTCTTCTCCACGAGCGCCTCCACTGTGTCGAAATCGCCGTCGCAGACCGCCTCCGCCGCCTCGACCGTAAAGCTCCCGCGGAAGACGCCGATCCGACGGAAGAGCTGCTGCTCCTCGCGGTCGAGCAGCTCGTAGCTCCACTCGATCGTCGCCCGGAGCGTTCGCTGCCGAGCCGGCGCGTCGCGTGAGCGCGAAGCGAGCAAGGGGAGCCGCTGGTCGAGGCGCGCGAGGAGGTCGGCGGGGTCGAGCAGGGCGACTCGCGCGGCCGCGAGTTCGATCGCGAGCGGGAGCCGGTCGAGGTGCTCGCAGATCGACGCAACCTCCGGCGTCGCCCGAAAGCCGGGCACGACAGCACGCGCACGCTCGTCGAAGAGCCGCGCGGCGTCGTCGAGCTCGAGCGGCTCGACCGGATACCGCTGCTCGGCCGCGACGTTCAGCGGCTCTCGGCTCGTCACCAGCACCTTCGCGTTCGACGTGGCCGCGAGCAGCGACGAGACGGTCGGCGACGCGTCGATGATCTGCTCGAAGTTGTCGAGCAGGAGCAGCATCCGTTTGCCGCCCACGTGCGGGATCAGCCCGTCGTCCGCGCCGATCGCGGCGGCGATCGCGCGCTCGACGTTCGCGGGGTCCCGCACCGCCTGCAGCGGAACCCAGAAGACGCCGTCCGGGAACGCTTCGGCCGCGTCGGCCGCAAGGTGCAGCGCGAGCCTCGTCTTCCCCGAGCCGCCGGGACCGGTGAGCGTGACGAGCCGGTGTGAGCGCACGAGCGCGCCCGCCTCCTCCAGCTCGAGCTCGCGACCGACGATCGGTGTGACGACGATCGGAAGGTTCGTCCGGTAGAGCGTCTTCAGCGGCGGGAACGCGGAGTCGCCGAGCTGATAGAGGCGCTCGGCCGCGAGCAAGTCCTTTAGCCGGTGCTCGCCGAGGTCGAGCAGCCCGTCGCGCGAGTCGAGCAGCTGCGCGGTCGCCTCCGAGACCACGACCTGACCGCCGTGGCCTGCGCTCATGACGCGCGCCGCGCGGTGGACGTCGACACCGACGTACCCCTCGTCGGTCACGAGCGGCTCGCCGGTGTGCACGCCCATGCGCACGCGCACCGGCCCGTCGCGCAACCCGTCCTGCGCCGCGCCGGCCGCCGCGACCGCGTCGGACGCACGTGAGAACGCGAAGAAGAACGCGTCGCCCTGCGTGTCCACCTCGACACCGTCGTGGCACCCGCACGCCTCGCGCACGACTCGTCGGTGCTCGGCGAGCACGTCGACATATTCGTCACCGAGCTCGTGCAGCAACCGGGTCGACCCCTCGATGTCGGTGAACAGGAACGTCACCGTCCCGGTGGGCAGCCGCATCTGCGCAGCATCTCGCGCCCGCGGCGCGTTTGCCAAGTCAGCGGAGGAGCGGGACGACCTCCTCGGCGAAGCGCCGTACCCTGTCCTCGAGCCCCGCCTCCTGGTGATCGAGGTTGACCACGAAGCCGTTCGCGCCTGCGCCGACGTATTCGCGGAGTCGCTCGGCCAGCCACTCGGAGGGTCCAGAGACCGCGTGCCGGCCGCGCTCGTCAACGCGCGTCCCCGGCTCGCGCTCGAAGAAGATGCCGAGTCGGAGGACGACGCGGCTGTCGGGCCGCCGTGCACGGAGCTCGGCCGCCATCGGTGCGAGCTCGTCCGGCGGCAACGCGACCGGGTGCCAGACACCCGTGCGTGCTGCGCGTCTCAACGTCGCGGTCGAGACACCGGCCACCCACAGCTCCGGCCCGCCGGGACGAGCGAGCGCAGGAGCCATCCACCCGTCGACGGACAGCGAACGGCCCTCGAACCGAACTCGGCCCGGCATCTGCTCGAACACCGACTCGGCGAGCTCGAGCCACTCGTCGAGCAGCTGCCCTCTGCCTTCGAAGTCGGCGCCGAGGTTCGCGAACTCGCCCTCGATCCAGCCGGCCGTCACGGCCGTCACGATCCGCCCGCCGGAGAGGAAGTCGAGCGTCGTGAGCTGCTTCAGCGCGACGAGTGGATTCCGCTGCGGGACGACGAGCGCCGACACGCCGAGCTGGAGCCGCTTCGTGCGGCCCGCGAGAAAGCCGAGCGACACGAGCGGCTCGGCGATCGTCCCGTAGACGCCTGCGTGCTCGTCGGGAACGGACACGTGGTCAGTCGCCCACGCCGAGTCCAGGTCGCTCTCCTCCGCGGCGGCGGCCACGGCGGCGAGATCCTCGGCCGCAGAGCGCCGGACCGTAGTTGGGGAGGATCACGCCCAGATGAAGCGGCGGCACCGCGCCACGCTACTCGACCGGCTAGCTCCGCCTGGATCATTCCTCGGTTCGCCTCGTTGACAACGTCCATACGCAGGCGGATAGTGGTCACACAACGGGGGGAGACGGAGGGAGCACTTCATGCGAAGGCTGATCCTTCTCACCGCACTCACGGCCGGATTCATGGCGGTGTTGGCGTTCGCCGGCGCCGGCCTCGCCGATCCGCCGGACATGCTCTACGACCCGGTTCCGGCACATCGGCACTTCATCCGCAGCGCATCGGGCGAGCTGGTCCCGGTCGGCCCGCAGATCTGCCAGAACCCGAATCTGCAGCAGGCCTTCAACCAGTTCCACCACAACGTGCATCACTCGTTCATTCCGGGCGTCGGGATCATCCACACGCTCGGTCCGCAGGACGGCGCGCCGGGGCTGCACAACCTGCAGGGCGCCGAGATCATCGCGATGCCGGGCTGCGGCTAACCGACGTCGCGCGTTCGAGAGGGCGGCTGCTGCGGGCCGCCCTCTCGACACAGCCGGATCTCAGACGACGAGTGTGAAGATCAGGAGCCCGAGGACGACGGACTGCGCGCTGTGCACGGCGATGCCGATCCAGGCACTGCGGTAGCGCTTCGTCGGGTACGGCCTGAGGAACGACTCGAGCAGCGTCCCCGGCATCACCCACGGCACGTGCAGGTGGTAGACGGTGAAGAGCACGCCGTTCGCGAGCCAGTCCCGCGGCCGAACGCCCGTTCATGCGCGGAAGCAGGTACCCGCGGAACAGGAGCTCCTCGCCGAGCACGGTGTTGAACACGAACATCACGAGCGAGGAGGGCGTACCAGCCCCAGGCGCCGTCGAGGAACGCCTTGCCGGCGTCCGAGTCCGACGAGCGTCGGCGAGGTCGCGGTTCGCGGGGCCCGGAATGACCGGGATCAGCGCCTCGATAGCGCCGACGCCCACGATCAGCGGCAATCAGGATCGAGCCAGATCCGGCCGCCGACGCGGCCGCTGCGCGGGCTCCGCGGCGACGCGGAGCCAGAGCGCCTCGCGCACCGTCGACCAGCGGAGCGTCCGCTGCTCACGTCGGACGAGCGACCGTCGACGAGAACGAACTGCCAGACGAGCCCGACCGTGAGCGGATGATCAGTGCCTTCGCCATCGGCACGATGCCGTCGCCGGTCGAACCGATCGGCGAGCAGCGGTGCGACGAGCCACGCGAGCAGTGCGCCATCGGCACGGCGGCGGCGGCCCAGACGGCGATGATGCCGCGCAGCCCGCTGTGAGCTGCGGCATCTCGACGGTCGAGGCTTCGGCCGATCCGCCCGCGTGTGTGTCGTCGTGAGCGGGGATGGTGATGGTGTCCGTTGCGGCTTCCATGCCTCTCCGTTGGTCGTTGGAGTGCATGGACGCGACGCTACGAGCGCAGCGCCTGCGCGTGTCGTCGTCGTGAAGTCGGATCCGGGCTCCACCAGGCGACGATCTCGACTCCTACCTTCGGTAGGAGGCGACGCTCGAGCGCCTGCAGTACGTTCAACGCATGAACCGGATTCGGCACGTCGCGCGTGAGTACTGGTTCGAGCTGCTGATCGCGGTCCTCGCGATCGCCGGCATGCTCGAGCTCGTCGTCGGGCGCGACTCGCCGGGCGCCCCGACGACGAGCCTCTGGTTCTCGGTACCTGCGGTGGCGATCCTCGTACTGCCGCTCTTCGCGCGATCGGCGCTTTCCCTTCGCCGCCCCTGCGGCCTACTGGCTGCATGGCCGCCGCGCTCACGTTCGTCGACGGAGTGCTGATCCCGTTCATCGGCAGCCTCGGCGTCGTCGGGTTGGCAACCGCGTTCCTGCTCGGAAACCTGCGCGACGACACGGCAGGCGGGAATCGGCCTCGCCATCGTGCTCGGATGCATCGTGATCGTCGTCTCCAACATCCCTGGCGCGCAGTCGGCCAGCGACCTCATCTTCATTCCGCTTCCGGTTCGTGGTCGCCTGGGTCGCCGGCTACGCCCTGCGTGAGCGTGTCCGAGCAGGCCGAGGCGGCGGAGATGCGCGCGACCCTCGCCGAGCGCGAGCGAGAGGCGGCGGAGATGCGCGCGACGCTCGCCGAGCGCGAGCGAGAGGCGGCCGCACGGATCGCCGTGGCCGAGGAGCGCGCGCGGATCGCGCGCGAGCTCCACGACATCGTCGCCCACGCCATGAGCGTGATGGTGCTCCAGGTCGGCGCCGTGCGACACAAGCTCCCGCACGCCCTCGAGGAGGACAGGGAGGCGCTCGGGCGCGTCGAGCAGGCCGGGCGCACCGCGCTCGCCGAGATGCGCCGCCTGCTCGGAGCGATGCGCAGCGAACGGCGACGGCGTCGAGCTCGCGCCCGCAGCCGGGCCTCGATGCCTCGACTCGCTCGTGGACGACGTCATCCGACGCCGGGCTTCCGGTGCGACTGCACGTCGACGGCGAGCCCTATCGCGCTCCCGCGCGCGATCGACCTCTCCGCCTACCGAATCGTGCAAGAAGGCCTGACGAACGCGCTCAAGCACGCCCACGCCAGCCACGCCGACGTGACGGTCCGCTACCGGCCGGACGAGGTCGAGCTCGAGGTCGCCGACGACGGCAAGGGCCCCGCGACGACCAACGGCCTCGGCCACGGCCTCGTCGGCATCCGCGAACGCGTCAAGATCTACGGCGGCGAGATGAGCGGCGGGAGCCGCACCGGCGGGTGGCTTCATCCTCAGCGCACGCCTCCCGGTCGACCGCGTACCAGCGATGAGCATCCGCGTCCTCGTCGCCGACGACCAATCGATGGTCCGCGCAGGCTTCCGCATGCTGCTCTCCGGCGAGCCCGACATCGAAGTCGTCGCCGAGGCGAGCAACGGGCTCGAGGCCGTCGACAAGGCCGCCCGCTTCGCGCCCGACCGTCGTGCTGATGGACATCCGCATGCCCGAGCTCGACGGGCTCGAGGCGACCCGGCGGATCCTCGCCGCCGATGAGACGGCGCGGATCCTGATCCTGACCACGTTCGACCTCGACGAGTACGTCTACGAGGCGCTTCGGGCCGGCGCCAGCGGCTTCGTACTCAAGGACGACCCGCCCGAACAGCTGCTCGCCGCGATCCGCATCGTCGCCGACGGCGATGCGCTGCTCTCGCCGGCGATCACGAAGCGCGTGATCGAGAACTTCACGCGCATCTCCACACCCGACGCCTCCCAAAGAGCTCGACGAGCTGACCGAGCGCGAGCTCGACGTGTTCCGACTGATCGCCCGCGGCCTCTCGAACGCCGAGATCGGCCAGGAGCTCTACATCAGCGACACGACCGTCAAGACGCACATCACGCACATCCTCCAGAAGCTCAACCTCCGCGACCGCGTCCAAGCCGTCGTGCTCGCGCACGAGACGGGGCTCTTCGACGCGGGCGGGGTGCCGACCGACGCCTGAGTTGGACGCGTTCGTCACGTAGTGAGGGTTCCGACGTGAGCGACGGGCTCGAGTACCTGCTCTCGCGCCACGAGCTCGCCGACGGCGAGGTGACGACCGTCTACGCGGTCCGGTATCCGCTGCGCACGATGCAGGCCCGGGTCGTGTACTTCCCCCGGACCGAGCACCTCGACGTGTGGTGCCGGAGTCGGGGTGTGGAGGAAGCCGTCGTCGGCGGGTTCTTCCTGCGCGACCCGTACCGGCCGCTCGGCGAGCTCTGGATCGACGGGCGGCAGATCCCACACGAGCCGATCGATGAGCCGTTCGCGGGCACGCGGGCCAGCGTCCTGATCGACGACGGCGTCGCCCGACTCGTGCCGCGAAGCGATGCGCCGATGGAGCCGATGGGCGACCTGGTGCAGGCCGGACCGCTGCTCGTCGCGGACGGCGCGGTCGTCTTCGACCCGGGGAACGACCGCGAAGGCTTCTCCGCGGGGGCCGGACAGTTCGACTCCGACATCACCGAGGGTCGTTACCCCCGCGCCGCACTCGGCATCTCCGACGACTTCGTCGTCGCCGTCGCCTGCGACGGCCGTCGGTCGAACGTGGACGGCGGCCTCTCGATGGCGGAGCTCGCCGACGTCATGGTCGAGCTCGGCGCGGCGAGCGCGATCAACCTCGACGGCGGCGGTTCGACCACGCTCGTCCACAGAGGCCATCTGCGGAACCGTCCGTACTCGACGCAGGACCGCCTGCGCCTGCCTCGCGGCGCGTCGTGAGCGCGCTCGCCTTCGAGCCGCGCCTATGACTAGTGTCGTGCGCGCGATGCGTGTTGCATTGGCGCTGCTCGCGCTCGGGATCGCCGGGTGCGGAGGGGACGACGGGACGGACACGGAGCCGCCCTCGTTCGTGGGAGTTCCATGGGTCCTGTCTTCGGGACTCGACGTCGAAGACTGGCAGCGAACCGCGCCGAGCGCCGTCTTCAACGACGGGACGGTCGGCGGAAGTACGGGCTGCAACCGGTTCACGGCCTCGTACACCGTCGACGGCGACAGGCTCGAGCTCGGCACGATCGCGTCCACCCGGATGGCGTGCCCGCCGCCTGTCGACGAGGTCGAGCGCGCATACGTCGCCGCGCTGGACCAGGTCGTTCGGTGGCGCGCCGACGGCGCCGAGCTCGTCCTCCTGGACGACAGCGAGGCCGAGCTCCTCCGGTACCGCGCTGCGACCCCGATCGGTGCGTGGGAGACGACGGCATTCCTCACCGGGAACGCGGTCGCGAGCCCGCTGCCCGGCACGACGATCACCGCGAACTTCACGGAGGGCGGGACGCTGAGCGGCTCGTCGGGATGCAACAGCTACACCGCGCCGTTCACGACCGATGGGGGCCGCATCGAGATCTCGCCGCCGGCGTCGAGCAAGAAGCTCTGCCCCGAGCCGAAGGGCGTCATGGAGCAAGAGGCGGCGTATCTCGCGGTGCTGCCCTCGGCGGTCGAGTACCGCGTCGACGGCGACTCGCTTGCGCTGCTGACCGCGGACGGGACGTACGTCGCATCGTTCGCGCGCAAGACGGAGCGATGAGCCGCGTGCGATCTCGAAGCCCGGCTGTTACTCCTGCGCGTCCTCGGGCGGCTCCAGGGCGACCGCGCCCCCGGATCTGGATGGAACGGGACGGCGAGGCTCCCGCACGCCGATGTCAGGCGGCCGCTTCCGCAGACCCAGGAACTGCAGCAAGCGCATGAACCAGCCTGGCCTGGGGACAGACTCCATACAGAGATGGTGCCCGAAGCCGAGCGCCACCGCTCGCGCCCTAGTAGATGTGCAGCTTGCCGAGGAGCGCAGGCGGGTCGTCGAGCGACTCGAAGAGGTCCTTGTTGTGCTTGATCATCTTGCTGCGCATGTAGACGCGAAGCCACTGCTTGTAGATGTACAGCTCATAGCGATCGAGCATCTCTCCGAGCGGTAGATCCCGCTGCGCGATGAGCCCGGCCAGGTACATCGCACACTCGAAACCAAGCGAGATCGACTGGAAGTACGGAGAGCCGATCGCCGAGTCCCCGGCAAGGAAGACCGGCGCACTGGCGAACGGATGGTTCGCAGGACCGGATCTTCGCCACTGCCGGCTCGTCGCATTGCGAGCGCGATAGAGATCAAGGGGGATCCGGACGATTTCGAGGTCGCCGAGTATCTCGCCGTGCGTCTCTTGCTTGATCTTGTCGATGAATCGGTCCATCGACTGTGCGACGCCGGGAAAGTTCTCGCGAAGCCACTCGCCGTCGAATCGGGACGGCATCGCCTCGTACTCCTCGGCGCTGATGTTGACGATGCCCGTTACGTGGGTGACGCTGCCGTCGTAGTTCGTTCGGTGCACCATCGGAATGAACTTGTAGTGCGCATTCTCGATGTTCTTGTAGTACTTGCAGGACTCGTTGCAGTCGTACCTCTGGCCATACAGGAAGGTGATGACGAGTGCGTATTCGAGCCGGATCTTGAGCGTGTTGGCGCCTCCGTCAACCGCGTTGGGGCCGGGAACGAGGTGATCGCGAAGCAGCGACCTGGCGCCCGTCGCGTCGATCAGAACGTCTCCCGGCTGAAGCATCTCGGTCGCGTCCTCCGCGGTGACGACCGCCGGCGTGCGCTCCACCCGGTCGTGCCCGCGCGCGTCGATCGGTCGCTGATCCGAGCGCTCGATCGAGTTGAGCGGGCAAAACCCGAGCGCCCAGCTGCCCAGGAGAGCCATCAGGTCCCTGAGCTATCCGGCACCCGTC
>CAWBRK010000009.1:0-20351 GCA_963791205.1 uncultured Actinomycetes bacterium | reverse complement strand
AGCGGCGAGTCGCGCTGGGGTAGTTAGCTCCATTGGTGGCGGCGCGATTGTTGTCGTTGCGTTGTTCGTGGGATGTCCCCCTCGACAAGGGGATGCGCGGTTCGTTGGCAGCCGCGAAGGTTCGGACTGGCTCTGCGGCCCATGCTTGTCCTCCTCGACGATCCCGCGCTCTTGCACGATCTGTGCGCTCACTTCCGGCGCTCCGGCTTTACGGTGGACCCGGCCGGCGGAAGCATGGTCGAGGTCGACAGGCCGGACGCGCCCAGCGCTGAGCAGGCGCGGAACGAGATCGAGATGCATCTGCAGATTTGGGAGGCCATCCACCCCGGCGCGGGGCTGCAACCGTCCCTTCGTAACCGTTGCTCGCGGGACGGTCGAGTGCACGCGTTCCCCCTGTTTGGGTGAACGCGGTGCGTGCCTGCTTGCGCGGTAGCTTGGTCGTCGCGTATTAGGTGGCCGGAAGCCCGAGTACCCCAGGGGCTTCCGGCCCCTCTTAGCACTCTCGGCGAGACGAATGTCGGACCCCACGGTCGCCGGCGAAGTCACCGATACAAAGCTCGGTTACGCGTCGGTGAACGCTCTTGGATTCCTACAGTCGGCGCGTTACTGTGCTGCGCGGGGGAGGCAACGGGGTCTCTTGTGCGGCCACTTCGGCCCCCGCTGCCTTCCCTCTTTTCCCCCAGGATTGGTGGTTGTGGCGGCTCCCGGAATGTGGGACCGTGGCGAGTGCCGGGGTGTCTGTGCGGGCTCGGGCCGCAGGGTCCTGCGCGAATTCCCCTTTAGGACCTCTCAGTCAGCCCAGTCTCGCGCGTCGTCCCCTCCACCTGCTCAGCGACTCCGGCGGAGTTGAACAACTCCACGACGAAGAGCCGAAGATCCTGCCAGATCCACCAGGTCACTCACATCCTCGGCGAGAAGCCTGCACAGCCGTCTACACGGACTACAATGCCCCACCACCACTTGGCTGATCTGCTTGTCGACCTTCGCGCCTTCCAGACGATCAACAACTCGTTCGCGACCATTGGCACCGTTCGCCGCGCTTCGAATGGGTGGACCACTTCGGCGACCCGCGTAGATCGGTACGTCGATTGCGCGACGCGCTCGTCCGAGGGCCTCGGCGATCAGTGCTGGAAGATTCTCGACGGTGTCCGGTTGCCATGACGGCCGCGTCCTTTCCTCCGATTGCGACCGCGGAAATCCCGGATACGTCTACGACGCGAAGCTGCGCGCCGCCGAGCTGGCCGAGCGGATCATCGGCGACAATACCCCTGCCACCGACTTCGAGCGCGAGGCCAAGGAGATGTTCACCCGGTTCAACCGCGACTCTTCGTCAGAGAGCACGGCGACTACTACATCGTCGAACTTCGGTGGGACCAGCGACCATCGACTCGCTCACATAGAACCTCGGCCCACCTGCTGTCGTCGATGATCCCAGAGAGCGCACCAGCGCATCAGCACGCAGTTCTTCACATCGAAGCATCTTTCGCACGGTTGAGATCTTCGCACGCTTTCGAGTCAGCTGGCTGGACCCGATCGGCTACCACGCGGCGCGGATCGCCGCGCGACGACGCGATCGTCGCTCTTCGGCACGCGTACCGGATTGCCGCGACGAGGCCAACCAGATCGCCCTCAGCCAAATCGAAGCCACTACCCGGCTCGGCTCCAGCTCCGAGGCGTTCGCGGGCTCGAGCGGTGATCGCGGTTCCGGTTCCGTACCCCGACCGCCTGCGGCCCACGACATCGGCGACCGGCGCACCTTGTCTTCGTCGAGGTCGTGCTGCGCCTCGAGGCGCGGAACCAGGAGATCCACCTCGACCACACGTGCCCGACGTCGGGCGCGTCCCAGTCCGCGACATGCTGCTCGGCGCGCTGGAACATCGAGGCGGAACGGACACGTTGCCGTTGCGACTCGCTCGCTGAACGCTGCGCGTCACGGCAACGCAGTTGTTCCTCGCGACGAAACCTTCGTGAAAGAGCTGATGACGCGCGCCACAACGGACCGAGCGCCTTGATCTGGATCCAGATCGAGGAACTGAACCTGCACAGGTTCTCACGCCGCTGGCACCCCGATGTCGTTCATGAACCCGCACGCCTACGCGAAGAGCACGATGTTCGACTTCGAGCTCAGAAGCAACAAGGCCGCAGCCACAAAGTTCGTGACTGCCGTCCCCCGGTTCGGCGCCTGGCGATCGTCTGGTTCGGGCGGGACTTGCCTACACATCTGCAGGCGCGCCGAGCGTCTCGTCGTCGAGCACCGAGTGAGTGCGAGTATCTGATCCGTTCTCGGCTGAGCGGCCTGAACATGAACAGCACCACAGCGACACCCTCCACGCCGGCTGCTCCATGCCTGCACTTGGGACGCCCTCTTGATCGCTGCGAAACACATGCTCCACGTGATCGGGCCGGTCTCAGGGTGACCGCCCGGTGGATGCACACAGAACTGAACCCCGGCCTGACCCTGCGCAGGTTTTCACCGCCCCATTCCTCCTGATCAACGGTGAACGACCAACATGCCAGCTTCCGTCCGCACGTGACCGAGTTGCGATGGCTGTTTGACCCCAAGCGCCCTCTTCCGACACGCTCGCTGCCTGTTCGTCGCCCACTGCTCAGGTCGCAGCAGTCGCACCCCTCACCGGACGGCCCAGACATGTGCGCCGTCGCCGCCTTGGCGGTGTCACGCCATGACGGTCGCAATCGTCGGTTTGTCCGCGTCGTTCGACTCCGCCGATCACTTGCGCGTCGAGCTTCCCAGCAGGCGCAGCGATCGCGAAGCCTGTGCTAAATGCCACAGCCGCCGTTGCGAGAGCAGCGACGATGAGGATTCTCCGCTTCATCCAACTCCTTCCGTAGATCACCGCAGTGCGGCAGGCGCCGCACGACCGACCGTACAACGCTGAGCTCCTAGCGTCTAGACGAACCCGCCCATCACCCGGATCCTCGGTGGCTGTTCGCATTTCGTGAGAGTTAACGGACTGGCGAACTACCGCGCTGGTCGACATGAAACCGCACGCGACGCTGAACGGCACGCTCGTCGTTGCGAAGGAATAGCTGGCGGCCAGCGTGCTCATGCCCCGCTCGACACTTCGCGCGTGCCGTCTGGGCGCGGCTCTTCGACCCTCCATCCGGTCGGACGACCGAATTAGGGGGATAGCCGACCCCTGCGGCACAGGTCCAGGCCAGAGCCCCCGTGTGCAGTTCGCCCGGGACGCCTCGATGCCTTCCGCCGAAACCCAGCCGTTCGTGCGGGGTTGGGAAGCGGCCGCGGAGGAGATGATTGTCTCGGCTTCGGGGGGGCTGCGGCTTTCCCCGAAGCCTTCCCGGTCAGGTGGCATCCGCCGACCCTGACCTCGTCTTGAGAGTCCGCCGCAGCTCGAGGTGAACCGCCCCGTACCAACGACCAGTTGTTCTCCCGTCGCTCACGGGAGACAGTCCAGCGGTGAAACGACAGCCCCCGGCAGGCTCGATAAGAGTGCTCGTCGTGGACGATGACGCTGCTTTCGCGACGGCGGTTCTCGCGGGGCTCGCGGAAGAGGGGACCGTCGACGTCGTCGGTCTGGCAAAGGACGGCGTCGAAGCGCTGGAACTGTCAAAAACGCTTCGGCCGGACGTGATGTTGCTCGATCTCGAGATGCCTCGGATGGACGGGTTTCAGGTCATGCGAACGCTCAACCGCCGCAAGCGGAGGCCAGTAGTCATTGTCCTGACCGGCCTCACTGCTCGGGAGGATCTCGCAAGAGCCGAGCGCCTCAAACCGAACGCACTCATGCACAAAACCGTCGACGTCGGCGCGCTGATCCCCGGGATCGTTTTGTCGTTCG
Source organism: uncultured Actinomycetes bacterium (assembly GCA_963791205.1). Taxonomy (GTDB): domain Bacteria; phylum Actinomycetota; class Thermoleophilia; order Gaiellales; family Gaiellaceae; genus JACCTU01. The sequence continues at coordinate 16,533 of CAWBRK010000009.1, read as the reverse complement.
CGCTCGGCAGCAACGGTGCGCCGCAGCACGAACGCTAGGTCTGGTAGCCACCCGCCGACCCGCTAATTTTCACCGCAGCCGTACCGAACTGGAAACCCGGCGACACGATCCCGCTCGGCCAGGTCGGTCTCTAGCGCGCAGGTCCACGCGGGCGCCCGCAGGCGCGAGATCGTGCACTCGATGGATGGTGTGGGCGGCGAGCACCCTCGCCGCCCACAAAGATCGAGCGCGCTAGTAGCCCGCCCCGAAGGTCGATCGGGGCACGATTCCAAGCACCTGCTGCTGGTAGTAGACCGGCCCGCCGCCGTCGGCGGTCACCGTTGGCGAGGGGTAGTGCGTCGAGACCGCGTACGTGTAGACGTTGCCGTTCGAGATCGCGAGACCGAAGTAGTCCCCGATGAAGCCGCGGCCCGTCGGGCACGGATCGCTGTGTCCGGCGCACGCGTACTGGGTGATCCCGTCGACCTTCTGCTGCGACTGATCGGGATCCCAGGTGAACTGCGAGACCCGCACGTTGCCGCCGATCGGCACTGCACCGGCCGCCGTTCCGGCGTCCTTGTACGCCTGCAGCGAGACGTCGATGCAGGTGTTTGCATCGCCGACGTGCTGCGGCAGGATCGACGGGTCGCTCGGGCACGTTAGCTGGCGGTCGTAGAAGGCGACCGCGACCGCGCCGCCGGGACCTGCCGCGACGGAGGGCTGGAACTGATCCGTCGAGGCCGAGTTCGGGGCGTCGTTCACCGTCTGCACGGCCGACCACGTGAGGCCCCCATCGGTGGACTGCCTGAACTTGACGTCGAACTGCCCGGAGGCAGCGTCCCAGTCTTCGTAGGTCAGGTAGACATGGCCCGGATAGGTCTGACTGGCGGTGAAGCTCTCGATGATCCCGTCGCGGAAGTTCGTGTTCGGGAGGAAGCCGTTCGGGTTCTCACCCGGTGTCGCCGCCTCCACGAACGGGCCGAATGTGACGCCGTCGTCGAGCGAGCGCGTCACGTACACGTGCCCGACGCGGTTCTTGTTGGTCGTGTCGAAGCCGCCGATGAACGCCACGTAGAGCGTCCCATCGGCTCCGACGGAGGGGTAGACGTACGTCGTCGCCGGGGTCGTCACGCCCGCCGCCGTGATCGTGATCGCCTTGCGGAACGTGAGGCCGCGGTCGGCGGAGACGGCCAGTCGGATCTTCCCATTCCCGGCCGCGCCGTTGAACGTCGTCCAGGCCGCGTAGACGTGATCCTGGAACCGGGTGCCGACGAAGTGATTGACGGCCACCCACTGCTTGTCCTCGACATGGCCGAAGGCAAGGCTCGTCTGATTGTTGTTCGGCTCCAGGTCTCTGCCCCCGTTGCCCTTGATCCAATGGGCGCCGAGGTCGTCGCTGTACGAGACGTCGACGGCGCCGTTCGGGTGCAGGCCACCCTCCCAGAACGGGTTGAACGGGAGCGTTACCTGGTACGCCCGGCCCCGGGTGTCAAAATCGACGTTCGGGTCGGTGTTGTTCATCCAGCTCGGCGGCATTTCCTGCGTGCCGGTCGAGACGCAGTCGTAACCCTGGACCTGGTTCGACCCCGTCACGGCCCCGTTCTGGAAGGTGACCGTGCCGAGATGGAAGTCGTAGAAGGTGCTGTACTTCTCGAAGAAGATCTTCGAGTTGCCGATCAACGTCTCAGTGCCGGGCTTGACCGCGATCCAGGACTCGGAGCGGTTTGCGTTGTAGAGCCCGCTCCGGCAGGTTCCGGGATCGGGCCGGGTCGCGCCTGGCGGGACCGGATAGCCGCCGCCGGAGATGACGGCGTCTGCGACGACGTTCGTCCCGACAGGTGCCTGCCAAGGCACGGCGGACGCGGCGCCGGCCATGCCCAACGCGCTCGCGGCGGCGAGGGCCACTGCTGCTCGTTTCACGTCTCCCCCTTCTTTATCGAGGGCTTTCCTAGCACCGAAGAGAACGGTACGCCTGTCGGCCACTTAGAACAAGGCGTCATGGGCAAGGAGAGGTTTGTTCTCCGGTGCGTTCCCAGATTCCGCTGAATCTGGCTATGCGGATGAGAGGACTTGAACCTCCACGGGGTTGCCCCCACACGGCCCTGAACCGTGCGCGTCTACCAATTCCGCCACATCCGCGAGACCGGCCAGTGTAGCGCCTGACTTTCTGGCCCCTGACACGTCGGACGTACCATGATCAGCCTGCGTCTCGGGGTCTTCATCGCCGTCGCCTTCGCGCTCGTCGCGCCGGGTTCCGCGTGGGCCCGCGACGTCGAGGTCGTGGTCCGGCTCGACTCGCCCGGAGTCGCCGAGGCGAACGCCCGGAGTCGCGTGCTCAGCACGGCGGCGAAGCATCAGCGCCTCGACCTCCGGAGCCCGACGAGCCGCTCGTACCTCGACGCCGTCGCGCTCTCGCAGACGCGCTTCGAAGCGAGGCTCGCGCGCGAGGTGCCGGGCGCGGTCGTGCACCGGCGCTATCGCATCACCTTCAACGGGCTTGCGATCGTGCTCCCGGCCGCGCGGCTCCCGCAGCTGGCAAGGCTCGGGAAGGTCTACCCCAGCACGACGTTCCGGGGAGAGCTCGACCGCAGCGTCGCGATGATCGGAGCGACCTCGTTCTGGCTCGCGCCGGGCGTCGACGCAGGGTCCGGGATGAAGATCGCGATCCTCGACGACGGGCTCGACCAGTCGCACCCCTTCTTCTCCCCTGCCGCGTTCGCGATGCCTACGGGCTTCCCGAAGGGGCAGACCGCGTACACGACGAGGAAGGTGATCGTCGCGCGCGCGTTTCCGCCGCCCGGGCTGACCTGGAGGAACCGCAACCTGCCGTTCGACCCCGTGCACTCGTCGCACGCGACGCACGTCTCGGGAATCGCCGCGGGCAACGCGGGAACGCTCGCAGGCAGCGTGCGCATCTCCGGCGTCGCGCCGCGCGCGTACCTCGGCAACTACAAGGTGCTGACCGTCCCCACCGAGGGCTTCGGGCTCAACGGCAACGCCCCCGAGATCGCGGCGGGGATCGAGGCCGCAGTCGCCGACGGCATGGACGTGATCAACCTCTCGCTCGGCGAGCCCGAGATCGAGCCGACGCGCGACCTCGTCACGCTCGCGATCGACGGCGCAGCCACGGCAGGCGTGCCCACGGTCGCAGCAGCGGGGAACGAGTACGGTCGCCTGCAACTCGGCTCGGTCGGGTCGCCGGCGAGCGCGGCCACAGCGATCAGCGTGGCCTCGGTCTCGAACGGGCGGTCCGAGCCCGCCGGCGCGATCTCGTCGTTCTCCTCCGCCGGGCCGACGCCGCTCTCGCTCCGGCTCAAGCCGGACGTCTCGGCACCCGGCTCGTCGATCCTCTCGTCCACCCCCGAGGGTTCGTGGTCGCTGCTCAGCGGGACGAGCATGGCCTCTCCCCATGTCGCCGGGGCGGTCGCGTTGCTCCGCAAGCGACATCCCGAGTGGACGCCCGCGCAACTGCGCTCCGCGCTCGTCACCACGGCTTCGCTGCTTCCGAACGGGCCGCTGCGGACCGGAGGCGGGCTGATCGCCGTCGGTCGCGCGGACACGCCGCTGCTGTTCGCTGAGCCGAGCTCGATCTCGTTCGGCCTGGTGTCGCCGGGGAAGAACCCCGAGGTCGTCGTCAAGCTCGCCGACGCCGGCGGCGGTGCGGGCACCTGGTCGGTGAGCGGCATCTTCGCGACGCCTCGCACGGTGACCGTGCCCGGCGAGTTGCGCATCCCGTTCGCGGAAGTTGCGCACTCCTCAGCGGAAGAAGCGGGGTACGTCGTGCTGCAGCGCGGCGATCAGATCCGCCGGATCCCGTACTGGTTCCGGGTCTCGACACCGCAGCTGCCTCGCTCGACGCGCACGCTCACCCGCACGGGCACCTACAGCGGCTCGACGGTCGGCAAGCCGCGCCGCGTGCAGCAGTACCGCTATCCCGTCGTCGCGAACAGCACGCAGCCCGGGCCGGAGCAGGTCTTCCGGTTCGTACTCGGCCGTGCGGTCGCGAACTTCGGCGTCGCCGTGCTGCGCGGAGACGTGCAGCCACGTGTCGTCCAGAACGGCGACGAGAACCGTCTCGTCGGGATCGCAGGCCTGCCGGTCAACATCAACCCGTACGTCGCCGAGTTCGGCGACGCGAGGCCGATCGCAGGTGCGATCCGTCCGGCGCCGGGGACGTACGACCTCGTCTTCGACTCGAGGGCTGCCACGGGCGCCCGGTTCGCGTTCCGTTTCTGGGTCGACGACCAGCGACCGCCGAACGCCCGCTTGCTCGGCGCGACCGTGCGCGCCGGGGTCCTCCGTGTTCGTGTCTCCGACTCTGTGTCCGGCGTCGACCCGCGCTCGATCCACGCGACCGTCGACGGCAACGCGCGGCGCGTGCGTCTGACCGGCGGCGTCGCGACGGTCGACGTGAAGGGCTTCGGCCGCGGGAGCCACACGCTCGTGTTCACGGTCTCCGACTACCAGGAGGCGAAGAACATGGAGAACGTCACTCGGATCCTCCCGAACACGCGCGTCCTCCGGGCGGCGATCCGGATCCCGTAGCTAGGACCGGTCGCGCTCTTCGATCGTCGGCAGGCGGTTGAGGTCCCGCTCGACGCTCGCCGCGAACTCCTCGCTCTCCGTCCGCACCAGCCGGAGGTGCGAGGCCCTGCGCCGCTTCGTGGCGCCCGGAAGGCGCGCGGGAACACCGAGTCGCGCCGTCAGCCGCGGCCACTCCGCAGCGGCGAGCACGGCGACCGCACCCACGAGCAGCAGCGCGTAGATCCAGCCCACTGCCCCGCGATTCTACCGGCGGGCCGTCCTGGGCTAGATTCACCCTGTGCGCAGGCTCGTCTTGACGATTACGGCCCTGGTCGCACTGGCCGCGCCCTCCCTGGCATCGGCCGCGGTCGAAACGCTCGTTCTGCGCTCTCAGGCGTTCCCGATGAAGCCGTACCAGGTCGTCCAGGGCATGACGGCGGTTCCCTCGCCGCGCGTCGACGGCTACGTGACCGGGATGACAGTGGAGGTGGTGGACACCGCCGGACGGGTACAGACGATGAACGACGTCATGCTCCACCACGCCGTGTTCGTGAAGGCGCTCGTGCCCGACTATACCTGCGGGCGGTTCTACGACTACGACCGGCGACCGTCGCCGCTTCCGGCCGAGCGTTTCTTCGGTGCAGGTGAGGAGCACATGGAGCTGCACCTTCCCGACGGTTATGGCTACGCGAACCGTGGCACCGACATCTGGGGTCTCGTCTACATGCTGATGAACCACCGCAACGCGGCATCGACGGTGCACGTTCAGTACCGCATCCAGTACGTCACCGGGGAGCCGCGCACACCCGTGAAGCCGGTGTGGCTCGACGTCGTAAACTGCTACGCGGACCCGATCTTCACCGTCCCCGGGGACGGCGGTCCCGGCTCGAGCTTCGTGCGCACGTCCGACTTCACGATGCCGGAGAGCGGACGCCTCGTCTCGGGCGGCGCGCACATCCACGGCGGCGGCCAACGGATCGAGCTTCGGAACGCGACCTGCTCGACCCGCGAGCTCTTCACGTCGCGGCCCAGCTGGCCCGACCACTACCCGCTGCCGATGATGCACGAGCCCGGGCCCGCGCATATGACGTCGTGGTCTGACGCCGCGGGCATTCCTGTCGCCGCCGGCGAGACGCTGCGCCTACGCGCGGTCTACGACAACAGCAGGCCCCACATGCGCGTGATGGGGATCATGATCGCGTGGCTCGCCCCGGGGTCGACGCCGGCCTGCGCGCCGACGCCCGCGCTGTCCAGACCCGCTGCACGACCCGGCGCCGACGCCGCGCATCTTCCAACCGCTCCTGCGCAGCCCTGTCGGCAAGTTCGCGCGGGTCAAGCAGACGGCGGTCACGGACTTCAGCTTCCGGAACCAGCGGGTCGAGCTCAAGGCCGGCTCGAGTTTCCGGTGGCGCTTCCTCGGCACGGAGCGGCACGACGTCACGCTCGCGAACGGCCCCGAGGGCCTCGCCTCGGCGTCGGTGCGGGAAGGGAGCTTCGCCTTCCGCTTCCGGCGCAAGGGGGTCTACAATCTCTACTGCTCGCTCCACCCCACCCTGATGACCCAACGGGTGGTCGTCCGCTAAAGCCCTCGTCTGGACTGCCGATAGAACCCCAATGAACAAGACGACCGTCCTCGTGGAGCTGATCGTGGTGCTGACGCTGATGCGCAGCCTCCTCGTCGCTGCCAAGGTCGTCCCCCCGAGCTGCGCCCGCTGCGGCGTCCAGCTCGAGCGGCGCCAGCTCGGCGAGCCCGTCTGCCGCTGCGGCTCCTAGCCCGGTAACACCGGGATCTCGGTCACGAAGGCCGCGACGAAGTAGCCGACGCTGAGCGCGAGCCCGAGGACGGCGAGCACGACCTGCTGCCACGTGCTCGTGCGCTCGCGTGCGTCCTCGACCCGGTCGAGGATCTTCTCGAGCAGGCGCTCCGCGCGGTCGAACTCGAGCGCCAGCATCCCGAGCCCCACGGCGACCAGCAACAGACCTGGTCCGGGGACGCCTGGGAGTGCCAACGCCGCGCCCACGACCATGATCAACACGCCGACGACGGCGAAGGGCACCCGGTAGAGCTTGCTCCGCTGCTTGTGAAGCTCCTTGCGCCGGCGAAGGGACTTGATCACCGGGCGCGGCTCGTCGGTCATCGCCGCACCCTAGCGGCGCCTCCCGAATCTACGATGCAGGGGTGCAGGAGCTGCTCCCTTCCCTTCAACGCTGGCTCGAACGAGGGGAGGACGTCGCGCTCGCCACAGTCGTCGCGACACGCCGCTCGGCGCCACGTCCGGTCGGCTCGGTGCTCGGAGTGTCCGCAGGCGGCGAGCTCGCGGGCTCGGTCTCCGCGGGCTGCGTCGAGAACGAGGTCTACGCGGAGGCGCAGGAGGTGCTCGCGGGCGGCGCGGCGCGCCGGCTGACCTACGGGATCACCGACGAGCAGGCGTACGGCGTCGGGCTCCCCTGCGGGGGCGAGATCGACGTCTACGTCGCGAAGGCGGACGCCAGCCTGCTGCGGAGCGTCGTCGAGGAGATCGGCCGAGGCCGCGTCGTGACGGTCGAGCCGTCGGGCGACGGGCTCTCCATCGCGTCGCGACCCGCGCCGCGCCTGGTCGTCGTCGGCGCGATCGACACCGCCGAGGCGCTCTGCCGCGGAGCGAAGTCGCTCGGCTGGACGGCGATCGTGGTCGACCCGCGCGCGCGCTGGGCGACCGCCGAGCGCGTGCCGAGCGCCGACGAGATCGTGGTCGAGTGGCCCGACGAGGCGCTCACCCGGCTCGCGCCGGACGAGGGAACCGCGGTCGTCGTGCTGGCGCACGAGGACCGGATCGACCTGCCCGCACTCCAGCTCGCACTCGCGAGCGACGCCTTCTTCGTGGGCGCCATCGGGTCAAGGAAGACCCAGGCGCGGCGCCGCGAGGCGCTGCTCGAGCTCGGTCTCGACGAGAGCGCCGTCGAACAGATCCACGGCCCGGTGGGCCTCGACGTCGGCGCCGAGTCGCCGGCCGAGACGGCGGTCGCGATCCTCGCGGAGATCCTGGCCACGCGCGCGGGGCGCGACGGCGGCCCGCTCCGCGAGCGCGCCGACCGCATCCACGTCTGAGCGCTAGCCCGCGATCCTGAGCTTCCCGTCCCGGAGGCGAACGATCACCGCGTCCACCTCCGCACGGTTTGTGTCGCCCGGAAAGGAGAGCTCGTTCAGCACGCCGCGGACCTCGAACCCCTTCCGGACCTCCGCCGCCACGAGATCGGGGTTCGTCGAGGCCGCAAGCTCGATTGCCGCGGCGAGCGAGTTGACCGCGTCCGCCGAGAGCGCAGACAAGATCGTCTCCGGACGCCGGCCGTACACGGCCCGGAAGCGCTCGTAGAACTCGTCGGTTCGGGAGCCCGGCTCGGGGAAACCGAAGGTCGCAAAGAGCGTCTCTTCGGGCGCGCCTGGAGGGGCCACGACCCGCTCGGGCGCGTCCGGCGACACGATGCTCGCACCTCCGCTGTCCAGGCTGAGAAACGGCTCCACGCGCGCCCCACGGGCGGTCTCCGGAGCCAGCTCGCGGCTCACTTCGCCGTCGACGAAGTCCGAGAGCGCCGCCGCTTGAGCGCGCGGCGAGAGCCCCGTGAAGGCGACCCGCGGCGTCCCTTCGATCGGCCCGTCGTCGCACGGCGCGACCGCGTACGCGCCGGCCTTCGTGACGGCCGAGACCGCGGCCTCGAGCCCGACCCGGCAGGGCAGCACGAACAGCCGGACACCCCGAGCCAGGAGCTCGGGAACCGTCCCTCGCGCCAGCCGGACCGTCAGTGCGCCCCCCACGCCGCCGGCGTTGTTCACGCGGTTCGCCTCCACCCGGGCGCCCTCCGCGATCAGGCGCTCGCCGTCGACGATCCCGATCGTCACCGACCCGCCAGGCTGGAGCTCGCGCTCGGGCTCGTCGTTCCCGCCGCACGCAGCGAGAAACGCCACGAGGGCGAGAAGGCCGAGGCGCGGACGCACGCGGGCGAGTCTACGGCCCGCTAGAGCTCGCGCTCAAGGCGCCGGCGCGGTCGAGCCGCCGGCGTGGTCGAAAACGATCTTGATCGGGCCCACGCCGTACACCCACGACACCGTGCGCACACCGCACGAGTTGCCCGGGACGAGCAGGTACTGCAGCGGCCTGACAGCGGCAGCGCTCGCGCCGCCCGCGAGCGCCACCGTCCCGTAGCCGGCGAGCGTGATCGAGAACGCTGCTCCGCCGGCAGTCACCGAGTAGAGGGGGTCGAGTACCGAGGTCGCCGTCATGGCGAGGCCCGTCAGCGTCGTCCGGCCTCGGCACTGTCATACGCCAGGACGTAGCCGACGCCGGCACCACCGTCGAGCACGCGGATCGCGCGGATGGCCGGCGCGAGGGGCGGGAGCGGGTGTCGTACCCGGCGCGGCCTCACGCGCCCGCGTCTGTCCCGGTGTCGCCTTCGCGGGGTCGATCGTGGGGAACTTGAAGCGGGAGCTTGAAGCAGCGGGAGCGGAGCCAGCTTCTCGGATCGCCCTGCCGCGCGTCCATGCCGAAGCGCGCCAAGACTTACCCCCCTGAAACGGCGGGTCAGCCGCCGCTCGAACCCCTTGAATCCCCTCATCCCCTCTCTCTTCCTGCCCCCACGGCCGGAGTTCGGCGAATGTGCCACACGTTCCAGCGCCTTGCAATAGGCCGAACGGCCTATTCGTTCCGTCGGGACGACCGGTGACTCGGTCGAAGAGAGATCGCGCCGCGCGCGAAACGGCCCATTGCCCGTGTCAGTGCGGAGAACGAACGCAACGCGTGCCAGATCTGCGTTACAGCACACATTCGACGCGCTACGAGCTCCCCGGGTTGGACTCGAACCAACAACCCTCCGGTTAACAGCCGGATGCTCTACCAATTGAGCTACCGGGGATCGAGCGGCGGATTGTAGCCGCTCTCCTAAGCGACTTCGGGGCGCGCTTTCCGCGACGTCGGTACTGCCGGGTCCGCGGCGAGCCCGCCGAAGAGACGATCGCCGAGTTCGTTCTGGAAGCGACGATCATCCGCGACGCCGTCGCCGCCTGGCGTCTGTTGACGGACGAGCCCGACGGCGACCAGGCCGACTGGCGTCTGAATCGCCTCACCCACGCCACCGGTGAGGAGCGAAGGGCCGCTTCCGCTGACGCATCCGGCCTGTCTTCGATCACGCCCGTTTTGTCCCTGACCAGCGGCTCCGCGGTGCGTGCTCTTCAACCGTCGCCGCTGCCAACGACTTCCCGCGCTGTGCGAACGAGTCGTGCGCTCGTCTGTTCGTCCGGGACGAGCGAGCCCGTCGGCGCGGGATGCGGTACTGCTCGAGGACTGCGCGCGTGCTCAGGCCCAGCGCGAGTTCCGGCGGCGCAAGGCCGCCTCGCCCGAGCCGGCGGCCTAGGCGAACTCTCGGATCGCGGTTCGGATCTCTGCGAGCTTGTGCTGGAGCTCGCTGAGGTCGGCTTCGTCTGCGCCCTCGAACTCCCGCCGCAGTCTGCGCTCGCGTAGTCGAAGCAGCATCTGCTTCGCAGTCTCCTCGTCGATGCCCTCCTTCTCGGCCAGCGCGTCGAGGCCGGCGAGCAGCGAGATGAGCTCGGGCTCCGGAGCCTTCGAAGGTGCGAGCAGCTCGTCGCGGGCCTGCCGGTGCAGCTCGGAGTCGAAGTGCTCCGGGCCGAGCTCGGCGAGCACGCGGCCAAGGGCCGGGTGTGCGCGCACCCCCGCGAGCGCGCTGCGCTCGAGCTTGTCCCCCACCTCGACGAGTCGCGGTGACAACGCGTCGCCCGCGCTTGCGGTGCCGCCCGCCGCCGCTCGCAGCTGAACGGTGAGCCCGAGCTGATCGTTCGCGAGACGCCAGGCCTCGTGCCGCTCGGGCGATTCAGGCAGATCGTTGAGCACGTCCTGGACCCGCAGATACGCATGTTGGCGATCGCGCGCCCTGGCCAACTCCAGGCGCACGCGGTGCACGGCGTACGACTCGGCGTCGGCGAGCCGCGCCTCGAACGTCGCCGGCTCGTCGGCCGGATCCTTGCCCTTGGGCAGTGCGACGACGCGCACGTCGAACCCCTGGCGCAGCGCGAGCTCCATGCCGCGGAGCGTTGCGTCCTCTCCGGCCGCGTCGGCGTCGAAGCAGAGGAACACGCGGGTGGTCAGCCGCGAAAGTTCCGACAGCTGCCGCTCGGTGAGCGCTGTGCCCATCGACGCGACGACCGGTTCGAGCTTCGCCTGCCGCAGCGCGATCACGTCTGTGTTCCCCTCCACGACGATCGCGCGGTCCTGCTTCGCGATCGCTCCGCGGGCGAGGTCGAACCCGTACAGGACGTTCGACTTGTGGAAGAGCTCGCTCTCAGGTGAGTTCACGTACTTGCCGCGCAGCGGATCGTCCTCGTGGAGCTTGCGCGCCTGAAACCCGATCACGCGTCCGCGCGCATCGGCGAGCGGGAACATCAACCGGCGTTGGAAGTAGTCGGTACCTCTGCGAGTAACGAGCCCGGCCGCGGCGAGCTCGTCGGCGGAGAACTTCTCGCGCGCCTTGCGCGCGAGCGTCGCGCCGGCGGGCGACAGCCCGAGACGGAACTCGCGGCAGACCTCCTCTCCGAGCCCGCGCGACTCGAGGTACTGCCGCGCCGACGCGCCGTCCTGGGAGTCCCAGAGCGTCCGTTCGTAGAACACCGCCGCCTGCTCGAGGAGCGCGCGCATCCGATCGCGCTTTCTTCGCTGCTCGTCGGCATGTGGTGACGCGTCCTCGTACTCGACCTGCACGTGAAAGCGATCCGCGAGCCATTCGATAGCGCCGACGAAGTCGAGCCCTTCCGTCTCGCGCACGAACGAGATCGCGTCGCCGCCGACGCCGCAGCCGAAGCAGTGGTACGTCCCGCGGTCGGGGGACACGGAGAACGAGGGCGTTCGCTCCTCGTGGAAGGGGCAGAGCCCCGTGTAGCGACCGCCGACCTTGCGCAGACGGGTCCGCGCCTCGACGAGGTCGACGATGTTCGCGGCCGCCTTGACTGCCTCGACCGACTCGTCTTTCAGCCGCGCCACGTCAGATCTGCTCGGCGTAGTCGAGTGCGAAGCGGTCGGTCATCCCGGAGAGATAGTCGACGACTGCTTCGGGCTCGTCGCCGCGTCCGACGAGGTGCTCGAAGATCCGGCGAATCACGTCGCGCGCCCGCTCGTGCTCGCTACGCGTCTTCGGGCCGAGGTAGACGCGCTCGAACATGAAGCTGCGAAGGGAGAGCATCGCGTTTCCGAGCTCCTCGCTCTGGACGATGTCGCCGGCCGGAGCTGAGGATTCGATCAGGTCGTGCACGAGCGTGTCGATCCGCCTCGACCCTGTCGGCCCCAGGACGGCGAGCTCCGCGGCAGGCAGGTCTTCGGCGCTCAGGATGCCGAAGCGGATCGCGTCGTCGATGTCATGGTTGATGTAGGCGACGCGGTCGACGATCCGCACGATCCGCCCCTCCAGGGTCTCGGGGTCGTCCTGGCCGGTGTGCTTGAGGATCCCGTCGCGCACCTCCCAGGTCAGGTTCAGCTTCTCCGCGATGCGGAGCGACTGCTCGTTGTGGCGGAAGCCGCGCCCGAATCGCTCCCGCATGCACTCGTCGAGGGCTTGCTCGCCCGCATGGCCGAACGGCGGGTGGCCGGTGTCATGCCCGAGGCCGATTGCCTCGGTCAAGTCCTCGTTCAGCTGCAGCGCGCGGGCGACCCCGCGGGCGATCGCGGTCGTCTCCAGCGTGTGCGTCATGCGGGTTCGATAGTGGTCGCCGGCGGGATCGATGAAGACCTGGGTCTTCCCCTTCAGGCGGCGGAAGGGCTTGGAGTGGAGCAGTCGGTCGCGGTCACGCTGAAACGGAGTCCGCACCCGGCACGGCTCCTCGTCGCGGACTCGCCCGCGGGTCTCGTACGACTTGACGGCGAGCGGCGACAGCCAGCGGTCCTCGTGCTCGCGCACCCGCTGCTCGAAGGCGTCCGCAACGAGTCCGGCGAGCTCCGGCATGGGCCTAGGGTAGTCGCTCATCCGGTCGTGGATCGAGCCGCGAACTGGAGCCGGGCGCGGCCGCGCGCGACGCGCGTTTCCCATCCCCAACCCCCTCCCACCCGGGGCTTCCGGCGGGGCTTCCAACGCTACCGCGCATCCCGTGACTGGTGTGTGCCGACTCTGTATCGAGTTGGAAACACTTCGTCCACAGGTCAGACGATGATCGGCACGGTTCCGCCGTCGGCACTCCACGCCGCGCCGGTCACGTACGAGGCGCGATCGGAGCACAGGAACGCGATCACCGCAGCGATCTCCTCGGGCTCCGCGAGCCTGCCGAGCGGGCGTCCGGCCCCGACCGCCTCGAGCACCTCGTCGCGGGGCTTGCCGGTGCGCTCGCCCTGTTGGTCGGCGAGGCCGCCCGCGCCCAGCCACGCATCCGTGGCGGTGGGGCCCGGCGTCACGGCGTTGCAGCGGATCCCGTCCTTTGCGTAGAGGTCGGCGACCAGCCGCGACAGCGACAGCACCGCCGCCTTGGTCACCGAGTAGTGGGGCATCGACGTCGAGGGTCGCTTCGCCGCCGTGGAGGAGACGTTGACGATCACCCCTTCCCCCCGCTCCCGCATCGGGGGGACGACGGCCCGAATCGCCCGGACGAAGCTCATCACGTTCAACTGCCAGAGCTCCTCCCACTCCCGATCCGTGACCTCGAGGAAGTCCGCCTGGGTGGCGGTCCCCACATTATTTATTAGTGCAGTTACCGGCCCGACCTCGCGCTCGGCCTGGGAGAGCAGTTCTTCCGGTGCACCGGGGTCGGCCAAATCGGCTACGACAGCCAGTTTTGCTCCCGTTTCGCGCCGCGCCGCTTCGGCCCGGGCGGAGTCTCGACCGGTGACCACGACGAGCGCGCCTTCCTCGACGAGGAGCCGTGCCGTCGCGCGCCCGATCCCGCCCGTGGAGCCGGTCACCACACAGACGCGCCCGCGGAGCCCGAGGTCCATCGGGCTACGTTACCCGGCATGACGACGCTCATCCTCGTGCGCCACGGCGAGACCGACTGGAACGCGCAACACCGTTGGCAGGGCCACTCGGACACCGCGCTGAACGAGGTCGGCCGCGAGCAGGCGCGCCGGCTCGCGGACGAGCTCGAGCCGGTCGAAGCGCTCTACTCGAGCGACCTCGCCCGCGCGAGGGAGACCGCCGAGATCATCGCCGAACGCCTGAGCCTCGAGACTCGGCTCGACCCACGCCTGCGGGAGCGCGGCTTCGGCTCGTGGGAGGGACTGACCACCGAGGAGATCGAGTCGTCCTTCCCCGACGAGCAGGCGCGCTGGAGGGCGGGGATCGGCGCCGGGGCGCACGACGCCGAGTCGTTCGACTCGTTCGCGGCCCGGGTCGGGAGCTTCGTCGACGACGTCGTGCAGAGGCACCTCGGCGAAGAGGTGCTCGTCGTGACCCACGGGGGCACGATCCGGGTCGTCCACGCCCTCGCGACCGGGCTCGACTACGTCCGCGACCACCGGTCGATTCCGGCCGTGGCCAACTGCTCCTCGTCCCGTTTTGCCGTTCGGGACGGGAAACTTGCGCCGATAGATTGACCCCGGGTGGAGGACTACACCAACAAGTACAAGGGTCGGCTTTCCTCCACGGTTTTCGGCGGTTTCTGAGCGTCGAGACCACACCGGGACCACACCGGGGCAGCGAAACGGGCGCCGTAGGAGCCGAATTCGCTGACGACGCGACGACGCCGGAGCGTCACCACGGAAGGAAGCCGTCGCACTCCTCGAAGATCTCGTCGCGCTGGGCACAGGTGCGCTCGTCGTGTGTGCAAGACTCGGCGGTGGTACAGGCTCGCGCCATTAGCCAACCCTCGACGCGACGATACGACGAGCCTTGAAGGCGGCTACCTTGGTCAGACGGGCTCACGGGAGCCCTCAATGAAAGGTCAACAATGCGGAACATCCTCGCACTCGCAGCCCTCGCGGCTGCCCTCAGCATCACCGGCGCGGCAGGCGCCAGTCCGGCCAATGACAACGCTCAGTGTGGCAGCGATGCAGCGTCCGGCGCGTTCGCCAACGTGAACGGGAACTTCGGTTGGCTCGGACAGCGCGATCCGGCCGGAGCGAACGGATATCAGACCGGACTCAACAACTCGTCCGTCTGCGGTAACCGGCCGTAACACAAACGCAGACCGACGCGTTGAGCCGCGAAGACCACGGGCTCAACGCGTCGATCCGCGTTAGTTGGGCTAACGCTCGAGGTTGACAGTCGTCTGAGGGTGAGCGGCCTGCCATGCCAGGAGGAAGAGCGTGAGGTCGAGCTCGCCACCGTCTTTGAATGAGCCGAGGACGCTTACCGCGAGTGTGTCGGGGCCGGTTTGCTTGACGACGTAGTGGTGGGCGCGTTGTTCGAGGTCGCGGATGAGCGCGGGTAGAGCTGTTGGGTCGCTGACGCGAATGAGCATGGCCGCAGGTTTCGGGGAGGGCATCCCGCACTTCCCTCCCTGGGTCATATCTTCGTCCGCCTTGGCTCGCTTGCAACCCCCGGTCGCTCTCAAGGAGTTAGCGCGGTAGCCGATGTCTGATCTGGGGGTCGGGTTCGAGAGGCTAGGGGGGCCGCAGCCCCGGTCTCTCACTCGACCCCTCTACGCGCTACAGGTGACCCCACGAGCACGCCCTCCCGAACCTCAACAACGCGAAGTGTCCGGCCGCCTAGCGGGATCGTGTCGCCGGCCTTCCAGTTCGGCACGGCGGTCACGAATGTGGCGGGCTCTGCGGCTTCGCCGGTCTCGAGCTCGAGCTTGAACGTGAACATCTCGGTCCTCCCAGTGCTCAGGACTGGGGCCGGACGGCGGGTTTGACGTTAGCCGAGTAGAAATCCCGGGGCCAGACCCTGAGCCCGATGCCGCGCTAACGACCCGGGGACAATCCTGGGGCCAGCCCCTGACGGAACGCAAACCGTGCAGGTGCTCGAAGCGCGAAGACGACGTAGCGATACCTCGCCGTTCCGGGCGGATGACACGCGGACAGAACGAGGCCGCGGAAGCGGAGCACCCAGACCTCAGAGGCGCGAACGATCGCCGCTCCTCGTACGACGAACTCGCTCCGACCCACGCGGACGACGTCCCCGCGTCGAAGTTTCGGGAGGCGCAGAAATGGGTGGCCGTGCGTCGTGCGGTGGCCGGCGATCGCGATCGTGTCGCGGTCGCGGTAATAGAGCGACGGACCATCGTCGACCTGCGCCGCTAAGCGAACGTCCACCCCGATCCTGGGAATCACGATCCGCGCCGCGCAGGCCGTCGCGGGGCTGGAAAGCACCAGACCCGCGACGGCAAGGGAAACGAGGGTCGTCCTACGGCGTGAAGGGCAACGCAACGATCTTCCCCTTCACTTGGCCTTTGCTCTTCTCAGCCTTCTTCGCTACTTGCGTCTTCGTCTTGCCCTCGACGCCGCCAACAGCCAGAGTCGATTCGACCTGCGGAGTCGTAGCGGCGACCTGACCGCCAGGCGTCGTTCCCGTCGTGGTCGACCCGTTCGTCTCGGTGGTCGTCCCCGTCGTCCCGTTCGTCTCGGTGGTCGTCCCCGTCGTCCCGGTCGTCTCGGTGGTCGTCCCCGTCGTCTCGGTCGTCGTCCCGGTCGTCGTCCCGGTCGTCTCTGTCGTCGTCCCCGTCGTCTCGGTCGTCGTCCCCGTCGTCTCGGCGCCAAGACAATGATCCTCGTTCACGCCACCTTCCTTTGGACCGTGTTCCTCGCAGTCCTTACCGTGATCGGGCTGCGGATCGGGCTTGCATTCCTTACCGGAGTTGCCGTGCTGGCACTCCCCTTGGCCGGGTGGGTCGTTCGGTGGACCCTGCCCGTTGGATGCCGTTGCGCCCGCCAGGCTCGCACCCGCGAGCCCCAAAAACAGCGAGGATCCCCACCGCAAAGATCGCGGTCAAAAGCCGCTTAAAAATCATCCAACTTCCCCCTCAGGTACCGCAGTTGCCGCAGGTGCGTCGACCCGACGCACAGCGATCCGACTGGACCGCTACTCGCGTTGTAGGTCAGATCCCCCGGAAAGGGGACAAAGATCCCT
>CAWBRK010000008.1:0-29914 GCA_963791205.1 uncultured Actinomycetes bacterium | reverse complement strand
TCGGCCCGTCGCTCACCGCCGAGTACCGGATGATCGTCGTCCCGGTCACGCGGACGGCCGAGTCGGAGGAGGCGATCGTCGCGGCCGCGCAGCTGCGGTCGAGCGCCGCGGGACGATCGTGCTGGTGCATGTGCTCGAGGTGCCGATGGAGCTGCCGCTCGACGCGCCGCTCCACGACCAGGAGCTCGAGGCCGACGAGCTCCTCGACAGCGCGCAGGCGCTCGTCGAGGAGTACGGCGTCCGCGGCATCAGCCGCCTCGTGCGCGCGCGCTTCGCCGGCCAGGCGATCGTCGAGGAAGCGCTCCGCCGGAACGCGGAGCTCATCGCGGTCGGCGGGCCGCGCGGACGGCGCCGCGCGAGCGGCCAGCTCTTCGGCCGGACCGCCGACTACGTCCTCAAGAACAGCCCCGTCCGCGTGCTCCTGACCGGGGGCCGTGTCGAGGCGCCGGCGTGATCGGCGCCGTCCTCGCGGTCGTCGTCGTGCTCCTCGGCGTCGGGATCGTCGTCCGGACGGTCGCGGAAGGCGTGGGCGGCGGGGCGGGGCTGGTGCTCGGGGCGCTCTTCATCGTGGCCGGCACGGGCCGGCTCTACCTCGCGCGGAGGCTCTGATGGCGCGCCGCTTCCAGGGGCTGACGCGGGCGCTCGGCGGCGGCTCGATCGCCTCGGTGGCGTACGGAGAGATCGGCTCGTCGATCTTCTTCGCGCTCGGGATCGTGGCCGCGTACGCCGCGGGGTTGACGCCGTGGGTGCTGCTGATCGCGGGCGCGATCTTCGTGATCGTGTCGCTCTCGTACGCCGAGGGCACGACGGCGATCCCGAAGGTCGGGGGTGCGGCGCTCTTCGTGCGGCGCGCGTTCAACGACCCGGCGGGCTTCATGACCGGTTGGGCGCTCTTCCTCGACTACCTCATCGTGATCGCGCTCGCGGCGCTCTTCGTGCCGCACTACCTCGCGGCCGCGACCGGCTCGAACGCGCGCGAGACTCCCGTGGGACAGGTCGTCGTGGTGCTCGTGATCGTCCTCGGCGATCGTGGTGATCCGCTCGCCGCACCGCCGCGCATGTACGCGACGTGGTGGCGGTCGCCGTCGTCGCCTCGGCACCGTCCTGCTCGTCGGGCTCGGGTTCGCCTTCATCTACTCGCGGGACGCGCTCGAGGCGGGCACCGACGTCGGGGTCGCGCCGACGTGGGATCGATCGCGTTCGCGCTGCCGCTCGCGCTCCTCGCTTACACCGGCCTCGAGACGGTCGCGAACCTCGCGGAGGAGACGCGCGGCCGGGCGCACGCTGCCGCGGAGCCTCTTTGCCGCGATCGGGCTCACGGTGGCGATCTACACCGCCATCGGGTCGTCGGCTCTCCGCCTTCCCGGCCGAGAGCCACGAAACGCACTCGGCGGCGACTGGGTACGTGCGCCGCTCATGGGGGTCGTGGAGCTGACGGCGGAGCTCCCGTCGTTCGCGGGCGATGTCCTGCGCGTCTACGTGGGCCTCACGGGGGTGTTGATCCTCCTGACTGCGGCGACGACTTCGATCTCAGGCTTCGGCCGGCTCGCGTATTCGCTCGGCGAGCACGACCAGCTGCCGCGGACGTTCGGGCGCCTGCACCGGCGGACGCTCGTGGCGCCGCAGGCGCTTGTCGCGGCCGGCGCGGTCTCCGCGATCACGCTCGTCGTGGTGGACGTGCTGCGCGAGGACCCGGTGGTGACGCTCGCGGCGCTCTACAGCTTCGGCGTCCTCGTCGCGTTCGGCGCCGCCCAGCTCGCCGTGATCCGGCTCCGGTTCACGCAGCCCGGAGCTCCGGCGACCGTTCAAGGTGCCGGGCGGCGTCCGGGTTCGCGGACCGTCGTCCTCGTCTCGGTCGTCGGTTTCGTCCTCACGGCCGCGGTGATGGTCGTCGCGCTCTGGACGCATCCGGGTGCGCGCTACGCCGGCCCGATCTGGCTCGCCGGGGGCGTGCTCCTCTACGTCGTCGTCCGCCGCCGGCACGGCGAGCGCCTGACGCAGAGCGTGGTCTCGACGGACGAGCAGACCTCTCCCCGGGAGACGCGCTATCGGCGCATCCTCGTGCCGATGAAGATCGGCGAGATCGGCGAGGAGATGGTCGCGACGGCCGTCCGCCTCGCCGAGAGCGCCGTGGTCGTCGAGGTCCTGTACGTGACCCGCGTGCCGCTCTCGCGCCCGCTCGAGGCGGCCGACGCCGAGGACGACGAGCGCGCGGCCGCGCTCGCTCGCCGAGGCGCGGATCCTCGCCGCCGAGCACGGCGTGGAGGTCGAGGCGATGTCGTGCGCGGGCGCTCGATCGGGGCCGCTCGTCATCGAGGCTGCGAAGACCACCGACGCCGACCTGATCCTGATGGGCTCCGTCGCCGCGCTGGCGTCGGCAGTCGCGTTTCTTCAGCCCCACGGTCGAGCTCGTGCTCCGGAGGCGCTGCCCGAGGTCTGGTGATCGCCTTCCCGCAGGGCGTCCTCGAGGAGGACGGCGGGAGCTAGTCGCTGCCCGCGTGCGGGCGATCGTGGTCGGCTGCGGCCGGGTGGGTTCGTCCGTGGCCAGGCGCCTTGCGCTCGAGGGCTGGGAGGTCACCGCCGTCGACGAGACCGACGCTGCGCTCGCACGGCTCGGCGACGGACTGGCGCCGGCGGCTTCGTCGTCGGCCACGGGATGGACCTGAGCGTTCTGCGAAGCGCCGGGATCGAGGACGCCGACGCCGTCGTCGTCGCGACCGACGGCGACAACACGAACATCGTCGTCGCGCAGATCGCTCACCGCCAGTTCGAGGTCCCGCTCGTCGTTGTGCGGCTGCTCGACCCGCACCGTGCCTACTTCTACGAGAGCCGGGTATGAACGTCGTCTGCCCGACGAAGACCGCGATCGAGACGCTCGACGCGCCACGTCCTCGAGGAGCGCGTGGAGGCCGAGCGCGTAGATGTTCGTCATCGTCGCCGGCGGCGGCAAGGTCGGCTCCAACGTGGCGCGTACGCTGCTGCGGCTCGGGCACGAGGCACACTCGTCGAACAGCGCCGGACCGGTACGAGCGGCTCGAGGAGTTCGAGCACCAGGTCCTCACGGCGACGCAACGGAGCTGTACGTGCTCGAGCGCGCGGGCATCGCGCGGCCGGCGGACATCGTGATCGCGGTCACCGGCGACGACGAGGACAACCTCGTGATCGGCCAGCTCGCGAAGGAGAAGTACGGCGTCGAGCGCGTGATCGCGCGCGTGAACGATCCACGCAACCAGCCGCTCTTCGACCTGCTCGGGATCGCGCCGACGGTCTCCGCGACGGTGATGGTGCTCGGGCTCGTCGAGCACGAGGTGCCGGAGCACGAGCTCGTCCACCTCCTGGAGCTGCGCAAGGAGGGCCTCGAGATCGTCGAGGTCGAGATCGACCAGGGCGCGCCGTGCGCCGGCAAGACGTCGAGCAGCTCCGGCTCCCGCAAGGTGCGCGGCTCATCTCGGTCATGCGCGACGGCACCGCCGAGATCGCCGTCGGGGCGACCGAGCTCAAGCCGGGCGACCAGGTGCTCGCGATCCTCGAGCCCGGCAAGGAAGACGAGCTGCGAAAGCTGATGCTCAAGCGGTGACGCTGCGCCGGGGGGTCACCAGCATCGCCTCCGCGGCGTTGCTTTCGGCCTGTGCTGCCTCCGGCTCGACCGCGGAGCCGGAGACGACCGCAGCGCCGAGCCGCGCGGCGTACTCGTTCACGCCGTATCTGAGCGCGGAGTCGCCCGTGCACGTCGCGGCGCCCTGCGAACAAGCCGGGCTGGCTCTACGTCGTCGAGCAATCGGGGCGGATCCGCATCGCCGTGAACGGCCGTTATCGCGCGGCGCCGTTCCTCGACATTCGCCGACTCGTGCGGTCGGGCGGAGAGCAAGGGCTGCTTTCGGTCGCCTTCCATCCGCAGTTCGCGAGGAACCGCCGCTTCTTCGTGGACTACACCGACACGAACGGCAACACGCGCGTCGCCGAGTACCGCGCGAACGCGGCCGGCACGCAGGCGCTGCTCCGCACGCGGAAGCAGTGGCTCTTCGTCGCGCAGCCGTACCCGAACCACAACGGCGGGCAGCTCGCATTCGGGCGCGACGGAAGGTTGTACGTCGGCATGGGAGACGGCGGAGCCGGCGGCGATCCGCAGGACCGCGCGCAGAGCATGGGCACGCTGCTCGGGAAGCTCGTGCGGATCAACGTGGCGGCGGCACGACCCGGCCGCAGATCGCCGCACTCGGACTGCGCAACCCGTGGCGCTTCTCGTTCGACCGCGCGACCGGCGACCTCTACATCGGCGACGTCGGCCAGAACGCCTGGGAGGAGATCGACTACATGCCGCGGGCACGCGTCGCCGAGCTCACGAACTACGGCTGGGACGCGTACGAGGGGCGCGCGCGGTTCGAGTCGAAGCAGCCGAACTCGCGGGGGCGGCTCGTCTTCCCGGTCCACGTGTACGGCCGCGGTGACGGATGCTCGGTCACGGGCGGGTTCGTCTACCGCGGCACGGCGGTGCCGGCGGCGCGCGGGCGGTACTTCTTCGGCGACTACTGCAGCGGGAGCATCTGGAGCCTCGTCATCTCGGGCGGGCAGGCGACGGACGTGCGGCGCGAGTCGGTCCGCGTGCCGGGCCTGTCGAGCTTCGGCGAGGACGCGCGCGGGGAGCTGTACGCGACGTCTCTCGAGGGACGGGTCTACCGCTTCGTGCGCTAGGGGCTGTGGACGGATCGTTGCGCTTCCGGCGCACGCCGTGACAGACACGGCACGGTTCTCGGGGCTACGCTCACCCGCGGGAGGCGGGTGGAACCACCACTTCCCCACCCCTCGAGGGGTGGGGCTGGCCGGAAACCCGGCGCTAGCCGGTGCGGCGGCGGCGGACCTGCGGGGGCTGTTGCCCCAGGGCCGCGTAGGCGAGCGCCTGGAGTGACTCGTTCAGGTTCGACAGCTCGCGCGCGATGTGGACGAGGTTCTCCTGCGAGTCGAGGCGGCGGTTGAGCGTCCGCAGCTCGTCGCGGATGCCGTCGAGCCGCTCGAGCAGGACGTCGAGCTGCCGGTCGTCGAGCGGGTGCCGGGGAGGCGCCATCACCGAGATCTTAGGCCTCCAGCCCTAGCAGCTCGTCGCGCGACCGGACGACCCGCGCGTCGGCGCCGAGCTCGCCGAGCGCGCGCTGCTCCGCGTCGCGGCCGGCAGTCACCACGCCGAGAGCCCGCCCGAGGCCCACGTGCGCGAGGGCGACGCGGACGAGCGGCTCCGGCGCGTCGCTGAACGCCGCGAGCGACGCCCCTTCGGCGCGCAGACGCCGCAGCGCCGAGTTCGTGGCCGGCTCCGGCCGGAAGAAGAGCGGCGCGCGGTCCTCCGCGAAACGCTCGAGCGCGCCGCGCCAGTCACCGACGCCCGCCTCCGCCCAGCGATCGAGGGCGTCGGCCGCATCGGCGCGGTCGTCCGGGAGCTCCCCGGCTCGAGCACGGCGATCGACCGGTACCTCCGCGCCGCATCGTCGAGCCACTCGAGCCAGAGAGGTCGAGTGTCCGCGATCACCGCGTCGAAGTCGAGTGCGAGCCTCACGCGCGCACGCGCCGGAAGAGCGCGACCCCGACCGCCACCCCGACGGCGTCGATCGCCACGTCGATCGGGGTCCCATGGCGCCCGGGCACGAAGTGCTGGTGCACCTCGTCGGACACCGCGTACGCGACGCCGAGCAGAAACGCCGGCAGCGGTCGACCGAGTGCGCGCGTGAGCAGGAGGCCGAGCACCGCGTACTCGGCCATGTGGCCGAGCTTCCGTACCGCGTAGTCGAAGCCGCCGAGCCCCGTGTCGAGCGTCTCGACGGACGAGAGGGCGAAGATGAGCGCCGCCCACGCGACGACCGGCAGCCACAGGCTCACGACGCGCGGCACACGCCCGATCATAGGCTCCGCCTTCAGCCGCCGAGCGCGTCCGGCACGTCGGCCGCGACGCCGTTCACGAGCCGCACGACCGAGCTCGAGTCGTACCAGTCGACGATGCTGACGCGCGCGTAGCCGACGTCGAGTGCGAACGCCCGCTCGTCGGGCAGACCGAGCGCGTCCGCCAGGATCGCGCGCACAACCCCGCCGTGTGTGACGACTGCGACTGCGTCGCCGCCCGCCCCGAGGATGTCGGCGACGGCGTCGCGCGAACGCGTGCGCAGGTCCGCCCAGCTCTCGCCGCCGGGAAAGCGCACCTGCGTCGGCGACTCCATCCAGCGGCGGAAGAGCTCCGGCTGCTCGCGCTCGATCTCCTCGTACTTTCGTCCTTCGAGCTCGCCGAAGTCGATCTCGCTCAAACGCTCGTCCACGCGCGGCTCGCCGAGCCGCGTAGCCGTCTGCAGCGCCCGACGACGTGGGCTCGAGTACACCGCGCCGAGCGTCGAGGGAAGACCCCGCGCGAGCCGCTCGGCCGCCTCCTCGCCGGCCGGAGACAAGCCCACGTCGAGCCGTCCGTAGCAGCGTCCGCGCGCGTCGTCTTCCGGCTGGGCGTGCCGGATGAGCAGCACGCGGGTCACGAGGCGAGCAGCACCGCCGCGAGCCCCGCAGCCTGCGCGAGCTCGGTCGTCGCGCCGAGCGTGTCACCGGTGACGCCGCCGATCCAGCGACGGAAGAAGAGGCCGAGCACGAGTGCGGTCGCCGCAGCGGCACCGAGCGCCGCGAGGCCGTCGACGCCGCGGACGCCGAGCGCAACGCCGCCGGCGACGGCGAGCGCGGCCGCGACGCGAAGCATCGACGTCCCGACAAGCGCTGCTCCCTGTCCCTCGGAGCGCGCGTACGGCAGCACGCTCGCGAGCGGCAGCGGCGCCCAGCGCGCGCACGCGGCCGCTGCGGCGAACGCACTCCAGGCGTGGTCGACGCTCGCGAGCAGCGACGCCTCGAACAGGAGCACGAGCACGACCGCGACGACGCCGAACGCCCCGACCGCGTGGTCGCGCATGATCGCGAGCCGCCGCTCGCGTGTCATCCCGCCGACCGCGTCGGCGGTGTCCGCGAGCGCGTCGAGGTGCATCGCCCCGGTCACGAGCGCCACGACCCCGAGACCGAGTGCGGCCGCCGCCGCAGCCGGCAACGGCCCAGAAGCGACGTCCACGACCGCCCCTCCGAGCGCGCCGATCGCGCCGCCGACGAGCGGGTAGAGCGGCACAGCACGCGCAACCGCGCGACCGTCGACCGTGACGACACGACCGACCGGCACACGGGTGAGGAACGTCGTCGCCGCGGCGAGCATCGACACGTCAGCGCCCGGTGTCCGTCACGTGTGCGCTCGCGAAGGTCGCCATCTCGCGGCGGATCGCGACCGCAGATCGGAGGAGCGGCAACGCAAGCGCCGCGCCGGTCGCTTCGCCGAGCCGAAGCTCGAGGTCGAGCAGCGGCCGGAGCCCGAGCGCCTCGAGCGAAAGCCGGTGGCCCGGCTCGGGCGACACATGGCCGGCGATCATGTACGCCGTCGACCCCGGCTCCAGCCGCGCTGCGACGAGCGCGGCCGACGCGACGATGAAACCGTCGAGCACGACCGCCAGCCGTTCCGAGGCGGCGCCGATCGCGACGCCGACGAGGAACGCGATCTCGAACCCGCCCAGCGCGGCGAGCACGTCGATCGGGTCGTCGCCGAGCGGCGCGTTCGCTGCGAGCGCGCGTTCGACGACCGCGATCTTGCGCCGCACGCCTTCCTCGTCGAGCCCGGTCCCCGGCCCGCACACGAGCGCAGGCGGGACCCCGAGCAGCGCGGCGTGCAGCGCGCTCGCCGACGTCGTGTTGCCGATGCCCATCTCGCCGAGCGCCACGACGGTGCAGCGGCCCGCGAGCTCTCGCGCGAGCTCGACGCCTGCGTCGATCGCCGCGACTGCCTCGGCCCGCGCCATCGCCGGCCCGCGCGCCGCGCTCGCTGTGCCCGCTCCGATCCGGACCGAGCGGACGCTTGGATCGTCGAACGGTTCGCGCGCGCCCGCGTCGACGACCACGAGCTCGGCGCCGAGCGTTCGCGCGAGCACGCAGATCGCCGCACCGCCCGACGCGAAGTTCTCGAGCATCTGCCGCGTGACCTCGGCCGGGTACGCGCTCACGCCCTCGTCCGCGTAACCGTGGTCGCCCGCCGCGACGACGATCGCCGGCCGGACCTTGCTCGACGCCGATGCCCGCGAGCTGCACCGCGAGCTCCTCGAGCTGCCCGAGGCTGCGTCGCGGCTTCGTCTTTCGGTCGAGCTCCTCCCGCGCCGCCCGCATCGCCAGCTCGTCGAGCGGCTCAACCACGAGGCCGCCAGTTTGGAACGAGCGGCAAGGCGCGACCCGCGACGACGATCGCCGCGTCCTCGGCGCGTGAGACGAACGCCGAATTCACGGCGCCGAGCAGGTCGCGGTACTCGCGCCCGAGCGGCGTCGCCGGCACGACTCCGAGCCCGACCTCGTTCGTGACCACCAGCGTCGGCGAGTCGCGCCTGGCGGCCACATTCGCAACGGCGACGGCTTCGGCAAGCACGTCGTCGTCGCGCTCGAGCAGGTTCGCGACCCAGAGCGTCAGGCAGTCGACGATGGCGTACGCGTCCGGCTCGACCGCCTCGAGCGCCTCCCGCAGCGCCACGGGCTCCTCGACCGTCCGCCAGTCGCGCGGACGCTCCTCGCGGTGGCGCGAGATGCGGGCCGCCATCTCGTCGTCGCCCGCCTCCGCAGTCGCGATGTAGACGACCGGCCCGTCCCACTCGCGGGCGAGGTCCACGGCGAGCGCGGACTTCCCGGCGCGAGCGCCTCCGAGCAGGACGACGAGGCTCAACTCGAGCGGACGGGGACGACGACGAGCTCGCGTCCCTCCCCGACGATCCGGACGCGCGCGCCGTAGAGCGCCTCGAGCCGCTCGGCCGTCAGCACCTCCTCCGCAGCGCCCTCGGCGACGATCCGCCCACGGTCGACGAGCACGATGCGGTCGCCGTACTGCGACGCGAGCGTGAGGTCGTGCATCGCGGCGACGACCGTGAGCCCTTCCTCGTGCCTCAGACGGTCGACGAGGTCGAGCACCTGCTGCTGATGTCCGATGTCGAGTGCTGTCGTCGGCTCGTCGAGCAGGAGGATCGGCGCCTCTTGCGCGAGCGCGCGCGCGATGACGGCGCGCTGAAGCTCGCCGCCGCTCAGCGAGCCGAGCTCCCTGCCCGCCAGATCCTCCAGGTCGAGCCGCCCGAGCGCCGCGCCCGCGGCTGCGCGATCCTCCGCGCCCTCCTGCGCGAGTGCCGCGAGGTGGGGGGTGCGCCCGAGGAGCACGTATTCCGAGACGGTCATCGCGGCGGGTACCACAGGTGTTTGCGGCACGACGGCAACGAGCCGCGCGACCTCCCTGCGACGAAGGCGCCCCACTGACCGACCGTCGAGCCGAGCGTCCCCGCGGAAACCGATCGTTCCGGCAAGCACCCGGAGCAGCGTCGTCTTCCCGGCGCCGTTCGGGCCGAGCACCGAAACCCACTCGCCGCGCTCGACCTCGAGCGTGACGCCGTCCACGATGGTCTTGCCACCGGCCGCGACGGAGACCGAGTCGAGCGCGACGGCGCTCATGCGCCGCTCCGAGTCGTTCGCAGCACGAGCGCGAAGAACGGCGCGCCGACGAACGCGGTGACGACGCCGATGGGCAGCTCCGCAGGGGAGACCACGGTGCGCGCGACCACGTCGGCGAGCACGAGGAACGCCGCCCCGACAATGATGGAGAGCGGCATGATCACGCGGTAGCTCGACGAGACGACGAGCCGCACGAGGTGCGGCACGACGATCCCGACGAATCCGATCAGGCCGCTGACTGCAACGACCGCTGCGGTCCCGAGGGTCGCCGACGCGACGAGCAGCAGGCGCACGCGCGTCACGTCGATGCCGAGCGACCGCGCCTCCTCGTCCCCGACCGCCAGCACGTCCAGCGTCCGCCGGTGCAGAAGGAGCACGACCGCGCTGACGACGACGTAGGGCAGGATCGTCACGACGTCGCGCCATCCGGCGGTCGAGAGGCCGCCGAGCAGCCACGTGTAGACCTCGTTGAGCGATCCGATCCCACGCTGCTGCACGAACATCTGGACCGCGGTGAAGAATGCCGCGACCGTTACGCCCGCAAGGATCAGCGTCGACGTCGTTCGCCCTGCGACGGAGCGCCCGATCGCGTAGGTCGCGATCACCGCGACGACGCCTCCCGCGAACGCCGCGAGCGGAAGGACGAGGCCACCATCGGAGGCGCCGTTCACGATCACGAGCGTCGCGCCGAGCCCGGCGCCGGCCGCGACGCCGAGCAGGTACGGATCGGCGAGCGGGTTGCGGAAGGTGCCCTGGTACGACGCACCGGCGAGCGCGAGCATCCCGCCGACGATTCCCCCGAGCACGACGCGCGGAAAGCGGATCTCCCACACGATCGCCTCCTGTGCGGAGTCGAGCGGTGAGCTCACGTCCAGGAACGGCACGCGGGCGAGCGCGGAGCGCGCGATGTCGCCGACGCCGATCGGAACCGGACCGACCACGAGCCCGACGAGCACGGCTCCCAGCAGGACGGCCAGCGCGACGAGCGTCCACGGGACGCCCACGCGCGGCGCCGCGACCGCGGGGAGCTCGTGCTCGCGGGCGGCCGTCACGTCGAGCGCGCCCGCTTGACGTACGTCGCGACGGTCCGGACGAGCGCTGCGACCCGCGGTCCCCAGCGCGAGGCCACGCTGTCGTCGAGCCGCACGACGTTGCGGCCGCGAACGGCACGGATCGTGCTCCAGCCTGCCCGCGCCGAGACGGTTGCGGCGCTCTGGCCGCAGCACTTCGAGTCGGCGAGGAAGATCAGGTCGGGGTTCGAGGCGACGATGTACTCACCCGAGAGCTGCGGATACGCCGTCGTCCCCGGGGCGCTGTCAGCGATGTTCCTGAGGCCGAACAGCTTGTAGACCTGGCCGATGAACGTCCGGGACGTCGCCGAGTAGTAGTCCGGGGTCAGCTCGTGGTAGACGGTGAGTGCCCGGCCGCGAGGAACGGACTTGAGCGTGTTCGCGATCCTCGCCCGCATCGAGCGGACCGTCACCGCTGCCCCGTTCCGGCGCCCGGTCGCGCGCCCGAGCTGCGTCACCTGGGCATACGCCTGTGCGAACGTCGCGGCTGCCGGCTGCACGAGCACCGCGATGCCTGCCCTACCGAGAGCCTCGGTCAGGCCGGAGTCGCTCTGGACGACGACCAGGTCGGGCCGGTAGCCGGCGATCGCCTCCGCGTTCGGCGTGTATCCCGACAGCTTCGTCCGCGGCGCGCGCTGCGGGTAGTCCGACTGGTCGTCGACGGCGATCACCTGCCTGCCTGCCCCGATCGCGAACAGGCTCTCTGTGGCGGTGGGCGAGAGCGAGACGATCCGCGTCGGCTGCTTACGGATCGTGAGCTTGCCCATCGGGGTCGAGAGCACGACCGGGAACGGCTTCGGCGTCGCGGCGAGCTCGGCGCCGGCACCTGGTGCGAGGGTGAGGAGGGCCGCTGCCCCGAGGGCGGCGGCGAACAGCTTTCTGACCATGAGAAACCTCCGCGTCGAGCGGAGGAGGTTGGTTCGGCGGCGGTCCCGCCCGAACCGCCCTTCCTCCGAGGGCTGTGTTCGTCGGCGTGGGCAGGCGCCCTGGCTCGTCCCCCGAGGGGGCTTCACAGTTGCGGGACAGCGCCGGGTTTGCACCGGACTTCGCTGCTTCACACCGGCCGGAGATATGTGTCCGGCGCGACGAGCCTAGCGCATCATGTGGGCTGCTGGTCGCCGGCCCAGGCGCCGACGAGCCCGCGGTAGTGCTCGACGAAGTGCTCGTGCTCGTGCTCCGGGAACGTCGACTGCACGGTCTGCACGAGCAGGTCGTCGAACGCCGGGCTCTCGAAGTAGTCGATCGTGAGCTCGTCGAGCCGCCCGAGCGCCTCGTCGACGAACTCCTCGTAGCGCGCGGTCTCGAAGTACTCGTCCGCGAGGCGGCGGTAGGCGCGGAGCTTCTCGTCGTACGAGAGATCGTCGCGGTCGCCGATCGCGAAGTACTCGCGCGGGTCGAGGTCGATCCGCATCTGCCGGCCGGTGACGACGGCGAACGCGGACCAGCGCACGAGCGCGCGCATCGCCCACGGGAAGTAGTAGTGCAGCGACGTGATCGCGACGTCGGGCGACGCGTTTGCGTAGTCGATCGGCGCGCCTTCGCCGTCCTTGACGATCGTCTCGCACGAGTTGAACTCCCAGCGGAAGAACGCGTTCACGAGCCGAGAGACCGTGACGATCTCCCAGCCGAGGTCGGGCGGGAGGAACGCGTGCTCGACCTGGTAGCGGTCGTGCATCGGCCGATCCGGTTCGAAGCGCATGACCATCGTCTCGGCACCGATCGAGAGCGACCGCGCGAACACGTCGAAGTCCTCGACCGCAGCCTGCAGGTGCATCATCCGCTCGCCCGACTCGTCGTAACGCGCGTGCAGCTCGCCGGCGTCGCCGACGCGCGAGACGCCCACCCACTGGCCGCCGTCGAAGGGCTTCATGAAGAGCGGGTAGCCGACGCGCTCACCGATCTCGTCGAGCTCGAACGGTGCGTTGTAGCGCGCGGCGACGTCGGGGAACTTCGCGGCCATGTGATCGAAGCTCGCGATCGGCGTCGGCTCCTTGTGCGGGATCAGCCACGTGTCCGGCACCTTCAGCCCGAGCCGCATCATCGCGCAGTACGCGGAGTGCTTCTCCATCGACTGGAACGTGAACGGGTTGTTCAGGAGGTAGACGTCGTCCATGAGCGCGACCTTCTTCAGCCACGCGCGGGGCAGGTCGTACCACCACGCGAGGCGGTCGATCACGAGCGAGTAGCGGGGGCGGTAGCGGAGGTCGAACGGCTCGTTCAGGATCCGCTCGGTCGTCAGCTCGTGCTTCGTCCCGTGCCACTCGATCGGGCCGAGCCGCTCGAGGAGCGACTCGAACGCGGTCGGCCAGTCGTCCTCGGTGCCGAGCAGCAGTCCCATCAGGTGCGACGGCATCAGCAGAACCTCGGCAGATGATGCGCGAGCTGCGCGCGCCAGGACGGCCAGTCGTGCGGGTACTCGTGGCCCCAGATGTCGACCTCGCAGGAAATGCCCTTCTCGGCGAGCTGCGCGCCGAAGCGGTGCGTGCTCTCGAGCGCGCCCGTTGTGTCCTCCCATTGTCCGCTGCCGCACACCAGGACGAGCGACACGCGTCCGCGGAGCCAGTCGAGGTGGTCGCCGCCGAGATGGTTCACGTAGTCGGCGGGGTTGTTGAAGTAGACGCTGTCTCCACGCTCGCCCCAGCCTACGACCGATACGTCGTACACGCCGCTCTGACAGATCGCGACCGGGAAGAGATCGGCCCGCTTGAGCGCGAAGTTCGCGGCGTGGTAGGCGCCGAAGCTGACACCGGTGACGACGAGCTCGCCGGCGCCGCCGGAGTCGGCTGCGATCCACGGGACGACGCGCTCGAGGATCCACCACTCGTAGTGCCCGTGCCGCCGCGCCCGCTCCTCGAGCGGGACGTCTTTCGCCTGCCAGCTCTGTGAGTCGAAGCTGTCGACGCAGTAGAGCTTGATCCGGCCGGAGTCGAGCAGCGGCGCGACCGAGTCGACCATTCCGCGCTCCTCGTACTGCCAGCACGGGCCCTGCTCGGACGGGAAGGCGAGGACGGGCCGGCCCCAGTGCCCGTACGCGAGCACGTTGCCGCCGTCCAGCTCGATCTGGCGCCTCACCCCCAAAGCCGCTCCAGCAGCCCGACGAGATGCGGGTGGAACATGTCGCGCCACGACACCCAGTTGTGGAGGTCGGCGTGCTCGTGCAGGCGCACGTCGTACCGCTGGCGGACGAGAGCGTCGCGGAGAATTCGGTTGTTCGCGAGGTTCTCCTCGTTTCGGCCGCACGTCATGACGACGGGGATCGCCGCCGGCGCGGTCTCGGCTCTGAGCACACCGGCGACGAAGCGCGAGACGCGGGCGAACCGCGCGAACCCGCCCTCCTGCGCGTCGGTCGAGCGGCGGAAAAAGCTCCCGGACTGCAGGAAGAGCCCGCCGAACAGGTGCCGGTGGACGCGGTGCGCCTGGAACGCGGCGAGCGCGCCGAGGCTCGAGCCCATCGCCGCGCGCGCGCCGGGGATGTCGGGCGTGAGGGCGAGCTCGTGGAGCGCGGGAACGACCTCGGTCGCAAGGGCATTCGCGTACCGCGTCGAGGCGGAGTACGTCTCGTTCCTGTTGCCCGGCGGCCGCAGGAGCGCAGCGCGGAATGGACGCAGCTCGAGCTCGGCGATCGCGGAGTCGAAGAGCCGCAGCAGCGAGGCGTGCTCGGCGTACTCGGGCCCGTCGTGGACGACGAGCAGTGGGAGCGATTCGTCGTCGTCGACGCCGTTCGCCGTCCAGAGCTCGCCGGTGACGTCCGTGCGGAGCAGGCGCGAGCGGATCGAGATGTGTTCGAGCCTCCCCGCCGGCGCCTCCTCGTCGTCGAGCCAGACCGGCCGCTCGTACCCGTCGAGCTCGAGCACCGAGCGCTCGCCGAACGGGCTGCTCGCACGGAGCGGGTTTGCGGGGTCCGGGAGCCACTCGGTCGCGCCGTCGCCGTGCTCGACCTCGAGCTGGTACTCGAGCCGCGCGAGCCCGTTCGGACGCGGCAGCTCCAATCGCCACGTCCGCGTCCGGCCGCGGCGGCGGAACTCGGGCGGCGCGAGCCGCTGGAACGCGTCGCTTCGAAGCCGCACCGCCCTGACGCCGGTGCTCGGCGCGCGGTAGGTGAACGTGAGCTCGCTCACACGCGCAGCACGTAGGTCGTCGACGTCTCGGTCGGCTCGAACCCGAGCTCGCGGTTGATCTTCAACATGCCCTCGTTCTCGCCGTCGTTCGACGTCGAGAGCCGCTCGATGCCGTTCACCGCGCACCACCGGGCGACCGCGAGCTTCGCGATGCGCGCGAGCCCACGACGACGGAAATCCGGCGCCGTGCCGGTCAGCTCCTGCTCCGCCTTGCGGTGCGGCAGGTCGACGTCGACGAACGAGAGCGCGACCGGACGGTCGCGTGCGAGCACGACGAAGCTGCCCTCGCGCGAGAGGTCCGGCTTGCCAAGCGTCTCCGCAAGCCAGTCGTCGTACGGGAGGTTGCTCTCGGGATGGTCGGCCGGCATGTCGGAGGCGGCCGCGGCGTAGAGCGCGTGCAGCTCGTGCGGACGCTGCTCGGCTTCCCCCAGCGTCACGAGGCGGAGCCCTTCGCGCTCGATGCGCGCGAGCTCCTGCTCGAGCCGCGACGTGTCGACCGTGCGCGGGTCGACCGCGGAGATGACCTCGTCGCGCGACTTGACGTAGCCGCGCTTCTCGACGAAGTGCCGGCCCGCGGCGTCGCCCGCGATTGCGCGGATCTCGGTTGCGCCTTCCTGCCGGAGATGGGCGACACCGCCGTCGTAGAGCTCCGTGCCGATGCCGCGGCGCCGCGCGTCCCCGCGGACGAGGACCCAGATCTCGCCGGCGTCCGCCGCCTCGGTCGACCACTCGAACTCGGCCTCGGCCCAGCCGACGATCTCGCCGTCCTCCTCAGCGACCAATGAACGGCGCTTCGCCCGCGCCGGACGCGTGCGCACCTCGTGGTCGAGGCCCGCCGGCGTGGCCAGCCACGGCGAGCAGCGCTCGATCAGTGCGGCAGCGCCCACTGCGTCACGCGGCTCGTACTCTCGAATCACGGCGCGAGCATAGGCTTCGGCGCGTGGCAACGGCCGCGATCCTGACGATCGGCAACGAGATCGTGTCCGGCGACACCGAGAACACGAACGCGTCGTGGCTCGCGCGCAGACTCGCGCCGCTCGGGGTCGAGGTGCGGCTGATCGCGGCTCTTCCGGACGAGATCGACGAGATCGCAGGGTTCGTCCGTGAGCGCGCGCCGGCGGTCGACTTCCTGCTCGTCACGGGCGGGCTCGGCGGGACCCCCGACGACCTGACGCGCGAGGCGCTCGCCGCCGCGTTCGGGGTGGGGCAGGAGGAGCTGCCCGAGCTCGCCGACGACCTGCGCGCGCGCTTCACGCGCGATCCCGAGTACGCGGCGCGCTGGGCGCTCCTGCCCGGGGGGAGTCGCCCGCTCGCCAACCCGCGCGGCGGCGCGCCCGGCTTCGTGATCGAGAACGTCTACGTGTTCCCGGGACTTCCGGCCGAGATGGAGGCGATGTTCGACGCCGTCGCCGGCGAGCTCGCGGGTGGCGCGCCGATCGCCTCGTGGCGGCGGACGTACCGGACGCGCGAGAGCGACATCGTCGAGCAGCTCGCCGAGGCGACCGAGCGCTGGCCTGCCGTGCTCGTCGGGAGCTACCCGCGCTTCGACGCAACGGGCCCGGAGGTGACGGTCGTCCTGAAGTCGAGCGACGCGGACGCGCTCGCCGACGCGGTCAGATTCGTGGAGTCGGGCCTGGGCTAGGACCCGCTCGAGAGCGACTGCCGCTTCGACAGGTCGGCCATGTCGACGAGCTGCCCGTCGCGCCCGACGTAGCCGTCCTTGCCGCCGATCACGACCAGACACGAGCTCCTCGGTGTCCGAGGCGTTCGACCACCGCCGATGCGTCGTCGACTCGACGTGGACGAACCCGCCGGCCGGCACTTCGTACGTCTCGTCCTCCGCCTCGAACCGCCCTGTGCCGCGGTGCACGAAGTACAGCTCGTCCTGCTCGTCGTGGTAGTGGAAGAAGCCCTCCCAGCCTGGCGGGAAGACGATCGCGTTCACGCCGAACGCCGTCACCCCGAGCTCCTTGCGCACCTTGCGGAAGCCGTAGCCCTCGCCGAGCTCGTCGAGCGTAGCGACCTTGTGTCCCATCAGTGCCCCGCCTCCTCCCTCGCTAGCATCGCCGGAGTGCCGGTCGTCTCGCCTGAAACCTATCTCGCAGGCCTGAACGAGGCACAGCGCGACGCGGTCCTGCTCACCGAGGGGCCCGTGCTCGTCGTCGCGGGAGCGGGCTCGGGCAAGACGCGAGTGCTCACGCACCGGGTCGCGCACCTGATCGGAGCGATCGGCGCGAAGGCGAACGAGATCCTCGCGATCACGTTCACGAACCGCGCAGCCGACGAGATGCGAACGCGGCTCTGGGACCTGCTCGGCGACGACGCGCGCGGGCTCTGGGTGCTCACCTTCCACGCGACGTGCGGCCGGATCCTCCGCCGCGACGCGGCACTTCTCGGCTACCGGTCGAACTTCACGATCTACGACCAGGCTGACCAGGTGCGGCTGGTGAAGAACGTCCTCGAGGAGCTCGAGCGCGACACGAAGCGCTTCGTCCCGCGCGGCATCCACGCGCAGATCTCGAACGCGAAGAACCAGCTCGTCTCGCCGGACGACTATCGCGAGCGCGTCGCCTCGTTCTACGACCAGACCGTCGCCGACGTCTACCGCCTCTACCAGGAGCGACTGCACGCGGCGAACGCGATGGACTTCGACGACCTGCTCATGCTGACGGTGGAGGTGCTCGAGCGCTTCCCCGAGGCGCGGCTGAAGTGGCAGAAGGCCTTTCGCTACATCCTCGTCGACGAGTACCAGGACACGAACCATGCGCAGTACCGCTTGCTGCAGCTCCTGGCGCAGCGACACATGAACCTCTTCGCCGTGGGCGATCCGGACCAGTCCATCTACGCCTTCCGCGGCGCCGACATCCGCAACATCATGGAGTTCGAACACGACTTCCCCGGTACGCGCGTGATCGCGCTCGAGCAGAACTACCGCTCGACGAACGCGATCCTCGGCGCCGCGAACGCGCTCATCTCGAACAACACCGAGCGCAAGCCGAAGAACCTCTGGTCCGAGCTCGGCACGGGAGAGCCCGTGCGGGTCGTCGAGCTCGAGGACGAGCACGCGGAGGCGCGGTTCGTCGCCGTCGAGATCGCGCG
Source organism: uncultured Actinomycetes bacterium (assembly GCA_963791205.1). GTDB lineage: Bacteria > Actinomycetota > Thermoleophilia > Gaiellales > Gaiellaceae > JACCTU01. The sequence goes on along the minus strand of CAWBRK010000008.1, from coordinate 12,102 downwards.
GCTCGTCGAGGAGGGCTACAACGGCGACGAGATCGCGGTCTTCTACCGGACGAACGCGCAGTCGCGAGTGCTCGAGGACGTGCTGGTGCGCCAGGGGATCGCGTATCAGGTGATCGGCGGCCCGCGGTTCTACGAGCGCGCCGAGGTCAAGGACGTCGTCGCATACCTTCAGGTGCTCGACAACCCGTTCGACACCGTGTCGCTGCTCCGGATCGCGAACAAGCCGCGGCGCGGGATCGGCGACACCTCGCTCGCGCGCCTGCAGACGTACGCGACCGGCCGCGGAGTGTCGCTGTGGGAGGCGATGGAGTTCCCGGAGGAGGCCGGCCTCGCGGTCGCGTCGGCACGCGCGGTGGCCGGCTTCCGGACGCTCGTCCAGTCGCTGATGTCCGACCTCGATCGCCCGGTCGCCGACATCGTCCAGGACGTGCTCGAGCGCTCGGGCTACCTCGACTCGCTCGAGGCGGAACGCACGGTCGAGTCGCAGGGTCGGATCGAGAACCTGCAGGAGCTCGTCGGTGTCGCCCGCGAGTACCAGGAGGTCGCGGATGAGCCGACGCTGTCGTCGTTCCTCCAGGAGATCTCGCTCTACTCCGACCAGGACTCGATCCGCGGCGAGGCCTCGCTCGTGACGCTGATGACGCTGCACAACGCGAAGGGCCTCGAGTTCCGCGCCGTGTTCATGATCGGAATGGAGGAGGGCATCTTCCCGCACGCGCGCTCGATCGAGGAGCAGTCGCTCGAAGAGGAGCGCCGCCTCGCGTACGTCGGGCTGACGCGGGCGCAGGAGCGGCTGACGTTGCTGCACGCGTCCTCGCGCGCGCTCTACGGCGGCCGCAACTACAACATGGCGTCGCGCTTCCTCGACGAGCTGCCGGGCGAGCACGTCGAGCGCGAGCGCCTCGCTCCGACAAGGTGGACCGCGCGCTCGCCCGCGCCGGCGATCGCGCCGCGGAACGACGTGCCGTCGCTCTCCACCGGCGACAACGTTCGGCACGGGACGCTCGGCGAAGGCGTCGTCACGCGGATCGAGGCAGGCGGCGTGATCACCGTCCGCTTCGCCGGCGACGGCTCCGAGCGGCGCCTCGTCCTGGACTACGCGCCGCTCGAGAAGATCGCCTGATGGCGATCGAGATCCGGCATCCGACGGAGCCTGAGCTCCGAGACGCGATGCAGGCCGCCTCGGTCGCGTTCGGCTCTTCGCTCGACGACGAAGAATGGGAGCGCGAGCGGGTAACGCTGCCGCTCGACCGCGCGGTCGTCGCCTTCGACGACGGCCGGGCCGTCGGGCTCGCGGGCGCATACCCGTTCGACCTCACCGTTCCGGGCGCGCAGCTGCCGTGCTCCGGCGTCACGTGGATCGGTGTCATGCCGACGCACCGCCGGCGCGGGATCCTGCGCGGCTTCATGCAGCAGCAGTTCGCCGACGCGCGCGACTGGGGCGAGCCTGTCGCCGCGTTGTGGGCGTCAGAGGCGTCGATCTACGGCCGGTTCGGCTACGGGCTCGCCGCGCCGGGTGCGCGGATGAAGGGCCGACGCGACCGCTTCGCGTTCCGCGACGATCCCGGGTCGGTCGGAACGTGGCGGCTCGTCGACAAGGAGGAGGCGTTCCGGCTCTTCCCGCCGGTCTACGAGCGGCTGCGCCTCGAGCGTCCCGGGATGCTCAGCCGCAACGAGCACTGGTGGCGCGAGCACAAGCTCGCCGACCCGGAGTCGTGGCGGCGGGGCAACAGCCCGAAGTTCTACGCGTCGTTCGAGCTCGACGGCGAGGTCGCCGCGTACGCGATCTACCGCGTCAAGGAGGAGTGGGAGGACGGCTTTCCCAAGGGGATCGTGCGGCCGCTCGAGGCGTTCGCGACGTCGCCGACCTCGGAGCGCGAGCTCTGGCGCTACGTGTTCGGGATCGACCTGATGACCACCGTCGACCACCATGCGATCGACCCGGCCTCGCCGCTCTTCCTGATGGTGCGCGACCCGCGCGCGCTCCAGATCACGCGCCAGGACGCGCTCTGGCTCCGGCTCGTCGACGTCGACGCGTCGCTGCGCGCGCGGTCGTACCGCGAGGGCGAGCCTGTCGTGGTCGAGGTGAGGGACGAGCTCTGCCCGTGGAACGCCGGCCGCTACCGCGTCGGTGCCGACGTGGGGCGGACCGAGGACGCAGCAGAGCTCGCGCTCGACGTCGCCGACCTCGGTGCCGTCTACCTCGGCGGGTTCTCCTTCCTGGACCTCGCGCGCGCCGAGCGCGTGCGCGAGCTCGAGCGCGGAGCGCTCGACCGCGCAACCGAGCTCTTCCGCACACCGTTGCCGCCCTTCTGCCCGGAGGTGTTCTGAGTGTTCGACGTCCGTCCGACCGAGACCGCCGAGGAGTTCGAGCAGGCGCTGCTCGCGATCGGCCACTACTTCGGCATGGAGGCCGGCTCCGAGGACGTCCAGCGCTTCGCGCAGAACCTCCCCGTCGAGCGCGCACACGCGGCGTTCGAGGATGGACGGATCGTCGGCGGGGCGGGCGCCTTTCCGTTCGAGCTCTCGGTTCCGGGGGGAAGCGTCCAGTGCGCCGGCGTGACCATCGTCGGCGTCCATCCGACGCACCGGCGGCGCGGCGTGCTCCGCTCGATGATGCGGGCACAGCTCGACGCCATCCACGAATGGGGAGAGCCGGTCGCCGCGTTGTGGGCCTCGGAGGAAACGATCTACGGGCGGTTCGGCTACGGGATGGCGTCCGAGGCGGGCGAGATCTCGCTCGCACGCGAGCATGCGGCGTACGCGCTGCCGTTCACGCCGGAGGGGCGTGTGCGCTCCCTCGACACCGAGGAGGCTCTCGCGGTCTCTGCCGCCGATCTGGGACGCGGCGTTCGGCGAGACGCCGGGCATGTTCCGGCGCAGGCGCACCTGGTGGGAGAGCCGCACGATCGCCGATCCGCCGGATCGCCGCTACGGAGCAGGCCCGAAGCGCTTCGCGGTTGTCGAGATCGACGGCAGGGCCGAGGCGTACGCCATCTACCGACACCGTCCGTCGTGGGACGAGGGATCGTCGACCGCCAAGCTCACGATCGTCGAGGCGATCGGCGCGACGCCGCGCGGCACGGCGGAGATCTGGCGGTTCCTGCTCGACATCGACTGGCAGGCGACAGTCGAGGCGTATCTCCTGCCGGTCGACCATCCGCTCTTCTTCCTGCTCGGGGAGCCGCGACGGCTGAAGTACCGGATGGGCGACGGGCTGTGGGTGCGTCTGGTCGACGTCGGCGCCGCGCTCTCGGCACGGTCGTACGCGCAGGACGGCGAGCTGGTGATCGACGTCGTCGACGGCTTCGCACCGTGGAACGCCGGGCGTTGGAAGCTCGCGAACGGCGAGTGCGACCGAACAGACGACGACGCCGACCTGCGCTGCGACGTGACCACGCTCGGCTCCGTCTACCTCGGAGGATTCACGTTCCGCGAGCTCTTCCGCGCTTTCCGCGTCGAGGAGCTGCGCGACGGCGCGATCGATCGTGCGGATGCGATCTTTCGCCGCACCAGTGTCGCTCCGTGGTGCCCAGAGATCTTCTGAGGTACTCTCCCACGCTTCATGCGTCTGGCCAGCGCACTGCTCTGCGCGCTCGTGTTCGCGCAGCCCGCATCTGCACGCCTCTGGGCGGTCGACGAGGTCCCGCCGTCACCCGACGGCGTCCTCGTGCTGCAGTGGCCCGCGAAGGGAACGATCACGGACGGCTTCGGCCCGCGCTGGGGCCGGATGCACCTCGGGCTCGACATCGGGACCCTCCGCTCGCTCGAGCTCCGCGCGGCCGCGGCGGGCACGGTCGAACGCGCGGGGTGGCTCACCGGCTACGACGGGTACGGACAAGTCGTCGTCGTCGACGTGGGGGACGGGTACGAGACGATGTACGCACATCTCTCGCGCATCGACGTGAAGCCGGGCGCGATTCTCGCCGCCGGCGACCATGTCGGTCTCGCCGGCTGCACGGGCTCGTGCACGGGAACGCATCTGCATTTCGAGCTGCACGACTTCGGGAAACCGATCGACCCGATGCCGTTCATCGCGCGCTGAACCTTCCGGTGGTTGCCTGACCGACGCCGGTCGGCTTCCATTCGAGAGGTGACGTTGCTCGCCGACGGTCGGAGCAGGACGGCCGCGATCGGAGCGACCTGGCGCGGGTGGTTGCCGCGCCTGTCGGCCGCGCTGCTCGGCTTCTCGGTGTTGTTCAGCGTCGGTCTCGCTGACGGAGGCGTCTTCCCGCGGACGTGGCGACTCGCCGCGCTTGCGTTGTGCGCGCTCACGGCCGCGGCGGTGCTCGCGCGCGAGCGGATCCCGTTCGTTCGGGTCGAGTGGATGTTCGTCGGGTCCGTCGCCGCGGTCGCGGGCTGGACGGCGCTCTCGGCTGCTTGGTCGGGGTACCCGACCGACACGCTGCTGCAGGCGGAACGCGCCGTTCTCTACGCCGTTGCGCTGGTCGCGGTGCTCGTCGTCGTCGAGCGGGCGACGGTTGCATACCTCCTCGCCGGCGTCGTTGCCGCAATCACCGCGTTCTCGGCGTACGGGCTCGCCGAATACCTGTTTTCGCCGCCCGCGCTGGACCCGTTCGAGGGTCGGCTTCTCCACCGGCCGCTCGGCTACGCGAACGCGCTCGGCATCGCCGCGGCGATCGGGATCGTGCTCGCGGCGGGCCTCGCGCCCGTGTTGCGCCATCGACTCGCGCGGTCGGCGCTCCTGCTCTCGCTCGCCGTGCTCGTGCCGACGCTGTTGCTCACGTCGAGTCGCGGCGCGTGGCTCGCGCTGTGCGGTCGGCCTCGTGCTGCTCGTGCGTCCGCTTTCCCTGCGCACGACGGCGGCGATCGTCGTTGCGGCGCTGCTCGTCGCAGGCGGGCTCGCCGTCATCGCGGACGACAACCGAGCCGACTACTGGAGCGTCGCGTGGCAGGACTACAGCGATCACCCGGTGCTCGGCGCCGGTGCCGGGACGTACGGCCACTACTGGCTCGGTCACGGTACTGCCGGCTTCACAAGGACGGCGCACAGCCTCTACCTGCAGTCGCTCGCGGAGCTCGGGCCGTTCGGTCTGGCGCTCGTCGTCGCGGCGCTCGCCGTTCCACTCGTCGCGGTCGCGCGCCGAGCGGGTCGCGATCGATACGCCACGACGGCGCTCGCCGCGTACGTCGCGTTCGTCGTGCATGCCGGAATCGACTGGGACTGGGAAATGCCTGCAGTGACACTCGCCGGTCTCTTCTGCGGCGCGGCCGCGCTCGTTGCCACGCGACCCGAGCGTTCGGAGCCGATGCGCCTCTGGATGCGTGTGGCGATCGTCGTTGTGATGACGGCCGTCGCGGTCGGAGCGGTCGTTCGCCTCGAGAACGGCCCATCTGTTCCTTTCGGTGGTTGATGTGGAGACCCGAGAGTCCTAGAGTTCGAGCAAGGCCGGAGAGGCGGTTGGATGAAGGGCGAATCGAGGCAGACGCAGGTCGTTGCGCGACTGCTAGCCGCAGCGCTCGTCCTCGTCGCCGCCGGCGCGCTCGCGAGCATCACGGCCGCCGGTTCGACGAGCGGTTCCGCAGCGGCTGCGTACTACGGGTACTGCCCGCCGGGCGGCTCCGCCGCGGTCTACTACGGCTACTGCCCGCCCGTCAACGAGCCGCCCGACTGCACGACCGTCACTGCAAGTCCGACGACGCTCTGGCCGCCGAACCACAAGCTCGTGCTCGTCACGGTCGGCGGCGCGACCGATCCCGAGGGCGGCGACGTGACGCTGACGATCACGGGCGTCACGCAGGACGAGCCGTTGAACGCCACCGGCGACGGTGACACGTCGCCCGACGCCGAAGCCGGTCCCGCCGCGAACAAGGTGTTCGTGCGCGCCGAGCGCGCGGGCGACGGTGACGGACGCGTCTACCGGATCGCCTTCACCGCCGCGGACGAGGACGGCGGCACTTGCTCTGGCACGGTGAAGGTCGGCGTCCCGCACGACCAGAGCGGTCCCGCCGCGGTCGACTCGGCCCCGCCGAGCTTCAACTCGTTCGGCCCGTAACGCCCGCTAGAATCGGCCGTCCAGGGCGGTTAGCTCAGTTGGGAGAGCACCAGCTCGACAAGCTGGGGGTCACTGGTTCGAGCCCAGTACCGCCCACTCAGAAAGCCTCCGCAAAACGGGGGCTTTTCGTTTTCCGGGATGGAAACGCAAGATCGGGCGTGTCCGCAAAATGTCCGCAGCGGGTTCAGAAGTCCCGCCAGTCCAGGCAACACCCACCGACGGAATCGTCTGGCGTGGACACGCCGAGGCGCCGGGGTACTTATCCGCCGCGCCTGCCCCTCTGACCCCGACCTAAGCCGTGCGATTGGCGCGCAATGCGTGTCATAGCGAGATTGCTATGCGTAGTCCCGTATGGTGCAGAGGCCGATCACAGATGGTGGGCTTCAAACCAACGAAAGGGAAGTAATGCGCAAGCTCATCATCAGCGCCGCCTCGCCGTTGCCGCCGTGGCCGCGTCCGATCGCCGCCGTGGCCCCGCGGCATCGCCGCCCCCGGCGCATCACCACGCACACCGTCACGCTGAACGCGGCCACCGACGGCGTGGTCGACCTGCCCGCCCTCAACAGCCAGTTCACCAAGATGACGATCAAGGTCAACGACGGCACCGCGAACTGGGGTCCGGCAGACCTCGACTACTGGACGTCCTACGCGAACGGCGTCGCGACGACGGGCTGGTCGCTGACGTCCGGGATCTGGGGCGACGAGACCCTCCCCGGCCACGGCCCCCTGCTGCTCGAAGGCACGCAGGTCGGCACTGTCATCTACCGCGTCGACGGCGGTCGCCTGGCAGCAGGTCACGCCGCGAACACCACGGTCGACGGCACCCACCCCGTGCAGGTCGCCTACAACGACCGCCCCGGCTCCTACGACGACAACTTCGGCTCCCTGAGCCTCACGGTCGTCCGCACCAAGGCGTAACACCCAGACCCACGGCAGCGCCCCCCGGCTTCTCACGCAGCCAGGGGCCACACCCACTCGTAAGCCCCCGCACAACGGGGCTCTTCGTGTACCCCGACCGGAACGACATGGTGGGCCTGTCTGCGAAGGCCCCGACTGCCAAAGTCACCCCATTGGCTCGAAGAGGCTCACGCACCGGAGTGAGGAGCGGTTCGCAATCCACGCTCGGAGTGCGCGAGACTTCGGCTGTGGATGTATCGGATGTGAAGTACGCCAGAAGTGGCGAGGTCGCCATTGCCTACCAGGTGATCGGCGACGGCCCGCTCGACGTCGTCCTTGTTCCGGACTGGGTCTCGAATCTCGTTTGGGCGTGGCACACGCCGTACTGGCGCAACTTCTACGAGCGACTGGGCTCCTTCGCGCGGCTGATCGTCTTCGACAAACGGGGCACGGGACTCTCCGATCGCCCCCGGTTCTTTCCCGATCTCGAAACGAGAATCGATGACCTTCGGGCGGTGCTCGACGCGGTCGGGTGTGAACGCACAGCGCTCGTCGCCGCCCAAGAGGGATGTTGGATGGCATCGCTCTTCGCCGCGACGTTTCCGGAGCGGACGCAAAGCCTCGCCCTCTACCACCCGTGGCTTGGCCGCTCGGATTCGCGTTTCTTGCGCCCTTCGGAGGAGGACCTGGTCGACATGCGGGCTCGCTGGGGAACGAACGAGTTTGCGGACGAGATACTCATAGCTCTGGCTGGGCGGACGCTGGCAGCGGACGAGAAGTTTCGCGCCTGGTACCGCGACTGGACTCGGCTGTCGGCGAGTCCTGCGGGCGCTTACGCATTCTGGAAGATGCTGCAAGAGGTCGACTTCCGCGATGTCTATCCCGCGGTCCACGTCCCGACGCTCGTGCTCTATCGCGAGTACCGTCCGGAGGCGAGGGAGATGTATGGCGATGTCGCGCGACTGATCCCCAATGCGAAGCTGGTCGGACTACCCGGGGACGACTACGTCGGCATCTTTCTCGAGGACCCCGCACGCGAGATCGAGGCCTTTCTGCGCGACCTGCCTCGGCACACAGACCAGGAGCGCATGCTGACCACCGTGCTCTTCACGGACGTCATCGGCTCGACGGAGCGGATGTCGGAAATCGGGGACGCGAACTGGCGGGAGCTCGTTGAACGACATCACGATCTCGTTCGTCGCATGTTGACCCGGTATCGGGGGACGGAGGTCGATACCGCTGGAGACGGTTTCTACGCGACGTTTGACGGACCTGCGCGGGCAATCCGCTGTGCACGGGCGATCCAAACGGAGATCACGAGTCTTGGGATTGACGCCCGTGCCGGTGTCCACACCGGCGAGTGCGAGATCATCGACGGGAAGCCCGGCGGTCTGGCAGTCGTGGTGGGGGCACGTATCTCCGCAGCGGCCGAGGCGGGCGAGGTGCTCGTCTCCGGGACAGTCAGGGACCTCGTCGCTGGGTCGGGAATGGCGTTCGAGGACCGGGGCGAGCACGAATTGAAGGGCGTCCCAGGGCCATGGCGACTGTTTGCCGCAAACGATCGCTGAGGTTCGGTATCACCGGCGCGTACCGCCGTCCTCGGTCGCTAGGCGGCGTATCACGCAGACGTCGGAGCCTTGATCGAGAGGCGTCGCGTGACGCGCGGGTCGCGCGCCTATCGGCGACACTGAGATGCTGACTCTGCGGCGTGCTTGTCTCCGCCACCTGACCGCGACACCACCGAACTGAGAGGCCCCATGAGCCAGCCACGACCCACCGATCCGATCGGATCCATTGGATGGACCGAACGCACCGGGGGAGTGCTGACCGCTCGGGAATGTCTAACACTTGCCCGGCCCCTGCTGCGGGCGGAGCTCAGCATTCTTGCCGGCCGTCTCGCGATGGTGCTCCGAATGCACTCGGGACGCCGGAGTTCCATCGATCCGGCGAGCCTGGTGCCTCCCGACTCCTCTCTCGCAAGAGATGCCGAGGTCGCCGCGCAGGACCTCTTGACACCGGTACTCCTCAACCATTCCAGTCGTGCCTACACGTGGGGCGCGGCCATCGCCGCACTTCACGGGATCACGTTCGACCGTGAGCTCCTGTACCTGGCTGCAATGTTCCACGACACCGGAATCCCGAGCCCGGTGCCCGACGTCGACTTCACGGTTCGCAGCGCCGCGTTGGCACGCGAGTTCACCGACAGCCACGACGTGCCTGCCGATATCCGCGAGCTCGTTGCAAACGCGATCGCCATGCACTACACCCCCGGCGTTGGCCTCGAATCCGGTGCCGAGGCCTACCTCCTATCTGCCGGCGCAGCCGTCGATGTGTTCGGCCTACGCAGCAACGAGATACCCGATGCAGTCCGCCAGAGCGTCATCCAGGAGTACCCGCGGTTGGGCTTCAAGCGGGAGTTCGCCGGGCTTCTCCGAGCCGAGGCCAAGCAAGTCCCTCGTGGCCGCGCCTGGTACCTGCACCGCTTCGCCCTGAGCGACCTAAGCATTCGGCTCGCGCCCTTCCGTGGTTGATGTGACGGCAACCGGCAAGGCGTGGCTGGCCCGCAGTCCGAAATCTGTCGTGAACTGAAGACCGCTGGCTTGCTGGATCGGGCGTCTGGGTTTGATGGCGGGAGGCCCTGAAGATCCGCCGAGCTCGAGTTTCGAGCCCAGTACCACTCGGAAACCCGCCGCAATGGCGGGTTTTCTCTTACTCGGGCGGAGCTGGGTTTGCGGTGCTCGACGCGTTCAACGGGCATCCCGAGCGCCTGGTTGATCCAAGGGATCAGCGCCTCCGCCGAGACCCGCTCGACGGCGTGCATGAACCGCGAAGGACCGGGATGCGTAGTCACTTTGCGACAGACCGCTTCACGAAAAGGGGGAGACCAATGCTTGGTTCATCTCTATTCGCGCTCGGCAGACCACTACGGGCCATCGTCGTCGTTGGCCTAGTTGCGGCTTTCGCGGCGCTCGTCGGGTCGGCTACGGCGGCGCCGACGGCCAACCGGTTCGACCAGATCAACGTCGTGTCCGACCTGCCCGGCGTTGCACCGATCCTCGACCCGCTGCTGGTCAACCCGTGGGGACTGGCCCTGTCACCCACGAGCCCGCTGTGGGTTGCCAACAACGGCCCCGGCGTCGCGACCCTCTACCGCGGCGACGGTGGCGCCGCCCCGTTCGTCAAGGTGCCACTGGAGGTCACCGTGACCAACGGTGCCCCGACAGGTCAGGTCTTTAACGACACCGCGAGCTTCGTGGTGTCGACGCCACTCGGTAGCGGACCGGCGCGATTTATCTTCGACAGCCAGAACGGCGACATCACCGGGTGGAACCCGGCGGCGAGCCCAACGACCGCGCTAGTCGCCGCACACGCCGACGACGCCATCTATACGGGGTTGGCGTTGCTGCACGCGGCCAGCGGCCCGTTCTTGCTGGCGGCCGACTTCCACCACGCACGTATCGACGTCTTCGACGGTAACTGGAACCGGATCAACGTCGGCTCGGCGTTCACCGACCCGGACCTGCCGTCGGGCTACGCACCGTTCAACGTGGCCGTAATTGGTTCCTCGGTTTACGTGAGCTACGCGAAGCAGGACGCCGACGGCGAAGAGGAGATCGCCGGTCACAACCTCGGGTTCGTGAACAAGTTCACCGATTTCGGCCAGACGGTGCAGAGGATCGCCAGTCGTGGCAACCTCAACGCGCCGTGGGGCCTGGCTATCGCGCCGCCCAGCTTTGGCAAGTTCGCCGGTGCACTCCTGGTCGGCAACTTCGGTGACGGAAAGATCGGCGCGTACGCCGGCAGCGGTGACTTCCTCGGCTTCCTGCGCGACCGCAACAACGACATGCTTTCGATCGACGGCCTCTGGGCGCTACTCCCCGGAACTGCCACGAGCGGAGGGTCCAATGCGGTCTGGTTCAGCGCCGGTCCCGATGAGGAAACACATGGCCTCGTCGGCATCATCCGCCCAGCCGGTTAGTGACGCCGACCCGGGCCGCACCCGTGTCCGGATCAAGATGCTGCGCCCCGCCGAGATGTGTCGGCGGGGCGCAGAGCCCGTATCGACCGAAGGTCCCCAGCAGTCAGCAGCCGGTCTTACAGCGCCACTCGACACGGCCGACTCGGAACTTGCGCGATCGGTCGGGGCTCAGAATCCGCCGGCCGACCATGTCGGGCGCCCGTGTACTCGGGCGAGCGAGTCGAAAGCCCTAACGAAACGTCTCTTTGCGACCGTGGCGAGCTTGTCCGATGTTGCAGCAACGTCGAAGCTCGGATTCGACGGCAGCGGACAGTGCGTGCCCACCTGAACCTCAAGGAAGCCGTCGCGGTAATGACGGTCCGCTTCGATCGACTGCTGGAGCGCGCGTTGCAGAATTGTCACGATCTCGCCGGTCTCCGGCGTTGGCGCCTCGAGGCTACCGAGTTGCTCGAGGATGCTCTGACGGTTGTCGGCAACGCTGGAGATTCGCCGTGCGGCTTCTTCGGGTGTGATCGAGCAGCTGAACCCTCCGTTCAATGCCGCGCGGATTTCGCGACGTCCCGAGGCTGACTGCTCGAGCACATTCTCGATCCGGTCGACGAAGATCCCAATGCCGGCGTTCGTCGACACTTCGGCTGCCGCGCCTCCGCCGGAATCCCTGGTCAGCGCCACCGCAACGCCCGCGAGGGCCACGGCGAGCGCCATGAGCGCGGCGATCCCCCATCGGACTCGACGATTCGGACTAGAGCCGTCGGCTACGCGGTCGCTAATCGGAAGACCGGCGGCGTCCCTATCAGCTGTGCTTGATGCTGCCTCCGCGCACGTTATGAGCCGGTAACCGCGACGTCGCTCGTTTACGACGACCTCCGTCGCATCTAGCGGCTCGAGTTCGCGTCTCAGCTCCCAGACAAGCCTCGCGAGCTCGGTATGCGTGTGCATCGGCTCGTCGCCCCAGACGGCATTCATGAGCTCGTCGTTGGAGCAGAGCACGGGAGTTCCAGCGCTCGCAGCGTTCCGTTCTGCCATGAACCGAGCGAGCTTGTGCACCTGAGGCCGAACGTGGATCTCATGCCGTCCGGCGCTCGTCACGACGACCAGCCGGCCTCCATGGATGTCGTATTCGACGCATGCGCCCGGTTGAGAGCTGCTTTCCATCAATCGCCTATCTGACGTCCATGGATGCGCGACGTACCCGGCGCGACACTCGAA
>CAWBRK010000007.1:0-317598 GCA_963791205.1 uncultured Actinomycetes bacterium | reverse complement strand
ACCCCCCATCGCCGTTCCGCCGCCAAACGGTCCTGGCAGGTCAGTATACTGGACCCGTTCATGGACCTTCTTGACCTCCTTCCGCATCGCCCTCCGATGCGGTTGCTCGACGAGATCGTCGAGCTCGTGCCGGGCCGGCACGCTCACGCACGGAGGGAGCTGCGACGAGACGACTTCTTCTTCGACGGACACTTTCCCGACGAGCCGATCGTGCCGGCTGTGGTTCTGGTCGAGATGATCGCGCAGGCTGGAGGGCTGGCGGCAGGAGCACCGTCGAGTCCTGATGCGAGCTCGGCGCAACCGTTGCGACTGCGCGTGGCAGGGCTCGGACCATTCAAGTTCCCGCGCGCGGCCGCACCCGGCGCGCAGCTCGACGTGCAAGTGCGCGTCGCCGGTCACCTCGGCGGACTCTACAAAATCGAAGGTGAAGTCAAAGCAGACGGACAGCTCGTGGCTGTCGGCAGCGTCACGCTTGGGTCTGCCGACGGTCCACCGGCTCCCGCATCCTGATCCGCATGTCCGGCATCCCCAGCGGTCCGACCATGACGGGCCAGATGCGGCGATTCGTGCACGACCTCCGAACCGAAGGGAGCGGGCCGGGACGTGATGCGACAGCCGTCGGCCTGGGCGTGTTCATCGGAAGTCTGCCCTTCTACGGCTTCCATCTCGCGATCTGCCTGGCGGCAGGCACGCTGCTGCGCCTCAATCGCGTCAAGTTGTATCTGGCCGCGAACATTTCCAACCCTTTCATGGCGCCGTTCCTGATCCTGTCCGAGCTTCAGGCCGGCTCGCTCGTCAGGCGCGGCGAGCTGCGGCCGCTGACGATTGAAGCCGTCAAGCAGATCAACCCTTGGAGCCTGGGCGCCGACATCCTGATCGGTTCGGTCATCGTCGGAGCGGTCCTCGGTCTGGCGATCGGCAGTGCGACCTGGTTGCTGACACGCGATCCAGGAGAAGATCCGCTTTTCGCCTCGCTCGTGCGACGGGCCTCGGATCGGTTCGTCGCCGGCAGCATCACGGCGTGGGAGTTCGCGCGCGGCAAGCTCCGCGGGGATCCGCTGTATCGGACGGTTCTGATGGGGGGAGTGCTGCCGTCGGGCACGTCCGAGGGGACGCTCGTCGATGTGGGATGCGGGTCCGGCCTGATGCTTGCGCTGCTGGCGGAGGCCGCGACGTGCTGGCGGGAGGGTGGATGGCCGCGTGACCGTCCGGCGCCGCCTCTGTTCCATCGACTCGTTGGCATCGAGCTCCGCCCGAAGGTCGCGCGTCTTGCGCGGCGAGCGCTGGGCGACGCGGTGACGATCGTCGAGGAGGACGCGCGCCGTTCGGCGCCGATGCACTGCCAGGCAATCCTGTTCTTCGACGTGCTGCACATGATGTCCTTCGAGGATCAGGAACAGCTGGTCGGAGTCGATGACCGCGCAGCTCGAGCCCTCGGGCGTCATCCTCGTGCGGGAGGCGGATGCGGGCGGAGGCTGGCGATTCCGCGCCGTACGCGCGGGGAACTGGCTGAAGGCGCTCGCGTTTGGCCGCTGGAAGGAGTCCTTTCACTATCGAACGGCGGCCGGGTGGAAGGAGCTGTTCGAGCGATTCGGGTTCAGCGTCGCGCGAAAGGACGCGGGCGAAGGGACCCCCTTCGCCAACGAGCTGTTCGTGTTGACCCGACCGGGTGACCCTTCTCCGCTCCGCAGCTACCCGAGCCCGTCGTACGCGTCACGCTGAGCGTCCCAGTAGCGATAGAACGTGTACCAGAGCTCGGGGCGCGCGCGGATCCGCTCTTCGACGGCCTCGGCAACTTTCTGTGCCGCGGCGGCGATCGCTTCGTCGCGGGGAACGTCGGTCGCGACATGAACGGGCGAGCCCGGGCAGATCGCGAAACGCCCCGGCGACATGCGTTCGACCGAGCACGGCAGGATAGGCGCGCCGGTGGCATGACCCATCACGAAGGGCAGCCGGAGGAACCACGCCCGGCGGCCGAAGAGCGTGACGCCGACGCGATCGCGGCCGTAGTGACGGTCGATCAGCATCGCCACGACGTTGTTCGCCCCCAGCTCACGTCGAATCTGGAGAGCCGTGTCGAGCGATTGGCGCGTCTCGATGGTCTTCGCTCCAATCTGGTCTCGTATCTCGCGACGGATCTGGTTGACTTTCGGATCCGCCTCGGTCATGGCGACGACGCTCAGCGGAAGCCCGAGCATCCTGAACAGGACGCCCCCGACTTCCCAGTTGCCGAAGTGGCCGCTGACGAGGATGATCCCGCGGCCTTGCGCGCGCAGGCGCTCGAAGAGAGTGAGGTAGGGCCCCGCGATGTGGAAGAGCGTGTCCGCTTCGCTGTCGGCCGCAGACAGCGCGCGCAGGAAGTCGATGACGTCGCGCGCGTAGCTGCGGAACATCTCGAGCGCCCGCCCCTCGAGCGCTCGGCGGCTTTCTCCAGGAAAGACGGCCGACAGATTGTCCGCAACCGCGGCGCGGCTGGTCGCCATCGTCCTCCAGGCGATCCATGTCCCGACGTGCCCGATCCCGTACGACACGAAGCGCGGCAGGATCGCGACGCCTCTGCGGGTGGCGCTGAAAATCACCCCGTTGTTCAGTCCATGGAGCGTCCAGCGCCGTGGTACGGCAACAGAAGTGCTGTCGTTCATTCCAACTTCTTCGTCAGCAGCGCCGGCAGCACGACGACCGATGCGATCGCCAGCGTCGCCACGCTGACGGCCGACACGACGCCGATCGACCGCAGCGGCGGATAGCTGGACGTCACCAAGGTGCCGTAGCCGAGCACCGTAATGGCGGCAGCCACCAGGATCACGGGCGCGAGCTCTTCGATCGCCTGCTTCGCAGCGCCGGCCTCGCGGTAGCGCTGCACGAGATGGATGCCGTAGTCGACGCCGATACCCACGAATGTTACGACGGCGAACAGCGCGAAGAGGTCCAGTTCCGACCGGGCGATGGCCAGCAACCCGGCGGCCCAGACGAGGCCGATCGCCGTCGGGAGCAGCGCCAGCAGCGACAGCCACCAATCGCGAAACGCCCAAATCACGATCGCCACGACCACCAGCGATCCGACCGTGAGGCCGCGAATGAACTGCGGGAGGAACCTGTCCGACAGCTCGCGATTGACGAGCGGCAGCCCGGTCAGCGTCGCTGAGGGATCGATCTTCCGGGTGACCTCCTGGACCGCATCGACTTGCGCGGCGGTCGCCGGGAACACGTAGGACGCGACGCGCCAGCCGTTCGGCGTTTTCGCGACGAGACGATCGACGAGGCTGCCGAGCCCGTGCGCTTTGTAGTCCTCCACCGTCAATCGCTGAGCAGTGTCGAGCAATCGCGGCACGCGTTGGCGGAACAGATCGAACGACTCGGGTCGAAACCCTGCGTCTTCGGCAGCCCGCGAGAGACTGGCGTTGACCGCCGTCACCGACATGCCCGCGCCGCTCACGATGGCCGCCCGCCTGGCCTGTGTCGCTTCGGACGGCAGCAGCACGGTCGCCGCTTGCAAAGGGACGTCCGCGTGGGTCCGTGACAGCTCGCCAGCCAGCCGCTCGTTGGTCGTCAACAGCGCCTGGAGGTCCGGCCCTTCGTCGAGAATCACGTAGACTTCGCCCGGCAGGCCGAACATCGGCGCGAGCTGCTCCTGGAGTACGGCCGCCGGCGTCACGGATTTCAGCCGGTCGAGCGTCGGGTTGATCCGCAGCCACGTCGCGGCGATTCCCAGAACGACCGTCGCGATAGCGGCCCCACCCAGAATCAACATTCGATTCCGCTGCACCCACGCCGCGAGCCCGGGCATCGCCAGCGAGCGCGCCCGGCGTCGCTTGCGCGGCAGCGAGGCCGGCACCAGGACGAGCGTCAGCGCCCCGCACAACAGCATGCTGTGTCCGATCAGCCGTCCGAGCTGCTCGAGGCTCGGGAAATCGACGAACACGAGTCCGTAAAACGTCGCGGCCGTCGTCCACATCCCGAGCAGCATGCTGTATGAGGGTCCCGTAAGACCCTCGATGGCCGCACCCGTATCGCGACCCTGATCGATGGCCCGCGTGTAAGCGACATAGAGCAGCACGACCCCGTCCACGCCAAGTCCGAAGAGCATCGCGGCAGACGCCGTCGCGGCGGCAGAGAGCGTCGCGCCGGCGAGACCGAGCGCGCCAAGAACCAGCACGAGGGAAATGGCGGAGGGCAGGGATCCCACGGCGACGAGCCACGGGCTGCGAAAGACGATGAAGAGCAGCGGTAGAATCAACGCCAGCGAGCCGACCGTGTTCGAGATGCTCTCGCGCCGGACGAGCGCCTCGGTTTCGACCGCGATGCGATGTCCGCCCGCGAGCTCGATGGCCAGCG
Source organism: uncultured Actinomycetes bacterium (assembly GCA_963791205.1). GTDB lineage: Bacteria > Actinomycetota > Thermoleophilia > Gaiellales > Gaiellaceae > JACCTU01. The sequence continues at coordinate 313,263 of CAWBRK010000007.1, read as the reverse complement.
GACCACGCTTGTCCTCGGATGGGTCCGCGTCCCCCGGCTGTGCACCGACGGACGCGCGGATGTTCTCGAGCCTCGAGGAGAGCGCCCGCGAGAAGTCCGCGTCGTACGGAGGGCGGGCCGGCTGCGCGATCACGAGGCGTCGACGTCCGTCCTTGGTGACGTAGCCGCCTTCGGTGATCCCGATATTGAGGCCTCCTTGCGAGTCGCCGAGTTGTTCCCGCATCAAATCGAAGAGTCCGAGCGGATCCTGCCGCACGAGCTGCGCGATTTCAGGCGAAGGCACGGTCAGCAATGCGCGGCGTTCGGCGACCGCCCGCCGCATGCCGTCGTCGCTGAAACGCTTCAGTGCTTTCTCGAGGGCATCGTCGCGAAACAGGAGCAGTTGCCTGTCGGCCAACCAACCGATGTCTCGGGACGTGTCCACCGTGCCGCTGTCGACCCGCGTGATTTCCGGCGCTTTTCGAAGCGCGTCGATCCATGCGTCGATCTGCTCGTCGTAGTCGCTGATCGATTGTCCTGCAGGCGCGCTGAAGACGATGTAGAGCTGATCGAGGCTGCCGAAGCTCGCGAGGAAGGAACGAAATGCGGGGATCGCCCGACCGTCCCGCGGCAGGAGGCTGAGCACGTCGGTGTCGAACCTCAGACGCTGGATCCCGACGAGCGACGCGATCACGAGCAGAAGAGTCGACACGGCAACGACCGTGCGGTGATGTCTGGACCACGACAGGATGGCTGCAACGGCGGACGTCACTGAGGGTTTCCTATGTTACGCTTCCGCGTTCGCCCATGCACGTCCTCCTGTTGCGTCCGATCCCAGGAAACGAACGATTCGGTCTCGGTCCGTTCTTCCGCATCGAGCCCCTCGGCATGGAGTACATCGCGGCCGCGCTCGAGAGCCGTGGTCATCGGGTCACCATCGCCGACCTTCGGTTCAGCGACTCCGTCGAGCAGCAGCTGCGACGCACGCGCCCGGGTCTCGTCGGCATCGCCGGCATGCACGCGCTCGAGACCGACGAGGTCCTCGGGCTCGCACGAGAGATCCGTCGGCTCGCGCCGGCCGTGCCGATCGTCATCGGTGGCCACACCGCGGCCGCGTATCCGGAGCCCTTCCTGTCGGGCCCCGTCGACGCCGTCGTACTCGACGATGGCGAACGAGCACTACCGGAGATCGTCGACGCCGTCGAAAAGGGTCGTCCGCTCGGCGAGGTTCCGGGTATAGCCATTGGCGACCAGAGCGGCGGCGTCAGGCGGACCGAGGCGAATCCGGACGTCTTCGACCTGGACGACGTTCCGCTCCCCTCCCGGCGACTTGTCGATGGCTGGCGTCGTCAGTACGCGTGCCTTGCCCATCGTCCGACGTGGCTAATCGAGACGGCGCGAGGGTGCCCGTTCCGCTGCTCGTTCTGCTCGATCTGGCAACTCCATTCGAGATCCGTGCGGGAACGGTCGATCGAATCGGTCTGCCAGGATTTCGAGAGCTGCGGAGACGAGATCTTCGTCGCAGACGATCTTTTCTGGTACCACCCGGCGCGAAGCCGCGCCCTGGCCATGGAGCTGCGACGCCGGGGGATCCGCAAAAGGTGGATCCTGGTCCAGAGCCGAGTCGATCTCGTCGCGCGTCATGCGGATCTGCTGGAGGCCTGGCGCCCGGTCGCGCGGGACTTCGACATCTTTTTCGGCCTCGAAGCCGCCACTAACGAAGGCCTGACCGGTCTCGTCAAGGACGCGACCGTCGATCACACCCTGCAGGGTATCGAAGTCGCGCGGTCGTTGCGGTACGGCGTCACCGGGAACTTCGTGATCGATCCTGCATGGGGCGAGACCGACTTCGAGCGGCTGTGGGGATTCGTCGAGCGGCACCGGTTGTTCCAGGCCGGATTTACGATCCTGACGCCACTCCCCGGGACCGCCTACTTCGACGAGATGCGGCCGCGGCTCAAGGCACGCCGGTGGGCGCAGTTCGACATGCACCACCTTCTCTGGGAACCCGCGCTCGGCCCGCAGCGATTCTTCGAGCTGTACTGCGAGACGTGGCGCCGGTCGGTGCTGAACCTTCGCGGCCGCAAGAGCGTGTGGCAATGGCTGCGACAGGTCGATCTTCGCAACGCGATGTTCCTCATGCGGGCCTTGGGCCGCACGCAGCGCATGATGGATCCGGCCCACTACATGGCGGAATACGATCTGACGACCGCGGATCAGTCCGTGGCGGCGCTTCGGAGGGTCCTCGAAGCCTGAACGCCGATTGACGTTTTCGTCCGGGCGATTCAGCGAGACTCGACGCGGAACACCGAAGGGTCGATCGGTGCGTTGGGCTTCACGTCGGTGAACGTCATCAGCTTGGTGTCGCCGCTCGGGAAGGACATCTTCATCGCCACCAGCAGCTCCGTGGTTCGATCCACCCACAGGTCCAGACGCGACAACCCTTCCAGGATCTGTTTCCGCTTCGGCACCATTGTCACCAGGTAGGTGCCCGGGCGATCCTCCGCTTCGCGCGCGGCGATGGTGAAGTGGCTCCGCAGCTCGTCAGGCGAGCTGTCGACGAAGTACTTCTGGATTCGCTTCTGGGACGCGCCGATGTCCCTGGATTCGCGCACGTGGCGGGACGGCCACGACATCGTCATCATGTCGCCGTCGATGAGGACGACACGTTCGTCGGGCTGCGTATAGCGGAGCACGATCCTCGACGGCCGGACGACCGCGAGCGTTCCGCTGGACACGAGAGGCCTCGTGAGGAGCGTTGACGATGTCGTCTCGACGAACGACGCCGTCAGCGTCTTCATCGCCCCATTCTTCGCCTGTCCCTGTTTGAAGAGCTCGTCGAACAGGTCCGCTCCCGCGGAGGCGACCGTGCCGAGCGCCGTCGCCGCAAGGAGGACAACAAAGCAGCCGAGAGCGCCGAACGACGGTCGAGCGCGCCCGCAGCCCCGTTGAACATGCATGATCGGAATGGTAACGTACGGGAAAATCCCATCGTGCCCGAGCAGATCGTCATCACCGGCATCGGTGTCGTCTCGACCTTCGGCGACTCGCCCGATGCTTTTCGGGACGCCATCCTGGAAGGTCGAACGGGCATCTCACCCGACACGGAGTTCGAAGCGCAAGGGTGCCGCTCGCTCTTGTCGGCGCGCATAGCCGGATTCCAGCCCTCGAAGTGGATTCCGCCGATGAAGCTGCGCCGCATGGACGACACCGGGCCTCTGGCCCTGGTGATCGCGCAGCAGGCAGCGGCGCAGGCGAAGTACGCCGTCGGGATCGTTCCCAACGATCGCGCGGGTGTCGTCCTCGGCACGTATAGCGCTGGCGGCCGATCGACGACGGAGTACCTGACGGCACTCTTCAATGGCGGACCAGGGAATGCTCCGGCGTTGCTGTTCAACAGCACGGTTGGAAACGCCGCCGCCGGCCTGGCCGGCCTCGAGCTCAAGCTGCGCGGCCCGAACGCGACGATCAGTCAGAAAGAGGCGTCGGGCCTCGCGGCCATCGTGACCGCCGTCGATCTCCTCCGCGAGGGCCGGCTCGACGCCGCGATCGCGGGCGGCATCGATTCGATCTACGACCTGTTCTACAGGGTGCACGATCGCTTTCGCGTGATGAGCGATGCGCGCGAGCCGGACGATTCCGTCGCGCCATTCAGCGCACGCCGACGCGGCTTCGTGATGGGGGAGGGCGGCTTCGGCGTGTGGCTCGAGCGGGGGGACCACTGGAGGGCCCGCGGCGCCTCGAGATTGGCCGAGGTCCTCGGGGTCGCTGCGTCGAGCGCCGCGGTGCCGCTCAACGCCTGGCCGGATCGCCCGGATCCGCTGGTGCGGACGATGCGCCTGGCCCTCGACGACGCGAGGATAGCGGTCTCGGATGTGGACGTGGTGTACGCGTCGGCCAACTCGACGCAGATCCTGGATCGCATCGAGACGGAGGCACTGTCCGAGGTGTTCGGCGGATCCCGGACGATAGTGACCTCCATCAAGGGCGCCATCGGCGAGTGTGGAGCCTCGAGCGCGGCAGCGGGGGTTGCAGCCGTCCTTTGCGGGTCCGTCAGCGCCGTTCCGCCGATCGCCGGACTGAGGTCGCCGGACCCTGCTTCAGCCTCTTTGAACCTGGCCACCAGCCGTGTCCGCGCTCCCGCGCGCATCGCGCTCGTCAACGCGTTTGCGAGCGGCGGTGCGCTCTTCAGCGTCGTCCTGCGCGTCGATCCGGCTTCGGACGGACCCTGACAGCCGGCGTTTCGTTCCAGCCGAGCGCACGCAGTCGGGACCGCAGGTCGTGCACAGCCGTCGAGCTCGGGCCGTCGTTTCCGCCTTCGGCCATGACAGAGAATTCGCCGACGTGCATGCGAAGCCTCCAGCCTTCGCGGTTGCAATCCAGCGAGCACCATTCATCGGCGGTTTCGCGCTGCAGCGTCCAGTGATTTTCGGAGTATGTTGTCGCCTGGTCGATCGAGTTCGCGCCACTATCCGGTATCTGAAGTTCCATAGACTTCCAGTCTGCTGCCTCGTCGTATCGCGGCTGTGACGGCACTGCGAACGGTCTGTCAAAACTGGAGCGGCGCATGGACGTAGCAACGAGATGGTTTCGGATTGGCTGGCACACCGATGATGGACGCATTTGCAGGAGCGCTGGTCCTCGGCGGGATCAATACGATCGCCGACGTCGTCGCAGGACAGCTGAGACTTGGTTCACAAGCGCTCTATCCGGTCGGACGGGTCCTGCTTGCCTGCTACTGCGTGGGCGGGTTGATCGGCCTGCAATCGCGCCAGTTGATGATCGGCACGCTCAGCGGCCTGATGCTTGGCACGCTCATCGCCGGCGTCTACGTGGTGCTGCTGCCTTCGCTGGGCACCGCTGCGCTCTGGCTTGCATGGGCCTTCTTCTGGCTCGGGTTTGCCGGCTGCGAGGCCGTCCTGCGAGGAGAGATCGGACCAACGAGCGCGGTTGTTCAGGGTGTCGGCGCCGCCGTGCTGTCGGGCATGATGTGGTACGCCATCTCCCGGATGTGGCCCGAGTCGTCGCCCAGCGACCCACACATTATTCGATCGTTCGTTCTCTGGACGGGCACGTTCGTATCAGGTTTTGTCCCGCTGTTCTGGCGGCGGGCGTAGGGGGCTCAAGAGGTTTTCGGGTTACCCCGACCTCAGCACCTCTGCGGGATCGATCCGACTCGCGCGGGTTGCGGGAATCAGGCACGCCAGCAGCGCGATTGCTAGAATCGCGACCGCGATGCCGGCGAACGTCAGCGGGTCGTAGGGGCGGACGCCGAACAGCGAGTGCGCAAGCCCTCGCGCGGCCGCAGCGGCGCCGGCAAGACCGCAGGCGAGCCCGAGTCCTGTGAGGCCGGCTGCGTGCCGAAGGACCGACCGGCGCGTCTGCGCGGGAGAGCTGCCGATGGCGGCGCGGATCGCGAGCTCGTGCCGACGCTCCGCGATCGATCGCATCAGAACGGCGACGAGACCAAGGACCGCAATTGTCAGTGTCAGCAAAGCGAAACCGATGGCGATGACGACCTGAAGGCGCCGATCGCCGATCGATCTTGTCGCCAGGTTGTCGAGCGTCACGACGTCCTCGATCGGCACCCCCGGATCCAGCTGCTGCAGAATCCCGCGCACTGAGCTCACGGCCGGCAGCGGCGCGCCGGCCGTGCGGACGACGAGCGACACTACTCCCAGCGGCAGCCGATTCCAGGGCAGATAGATCGCGCCACCCGCGGCGGCGTCGAGCCCGTCGTAGTGGACGTCCTCCACGACGCCGACGACGCGTGGACGCACGTTGCCGCTCCCGGGAATCGTTGCCACCAGGTCGCGATCGACTGGTTGCCGATCGCCGAACAATCCGCGAGCCACGGATCGGCTGATCACAACCACCGGCCGATCGCCGGAGAGATCCTGCGCCTGGAGCAGTCGGCCGGCGACGACGCGTGCGCCGAGCGCGTCGAGGAATCCGGGGGTCGCTGGTATCAGGTGCATGCGGACGGTCTCGTCGCGGGGGCCATCTACGACGCGGATCGTCATCAGCACGTCGGCGTGGTTCGGCGGCAGCCCGACGCCAATGCCCGCATGGAGGACGCCTGGCTCGGCGCGAAGGCGATCCAGGAGCGACTGCACGAACGCGTTGCGATCCTTGACCAGCTGCATCGTGTCCGCCAGCATCACCCTCATGGCCACGCCGTTGCCCGCTCCGACGCCGAGGTCGACAGCGAGCAGATGCATGACGCTACCGACGAGCAGCGCGCCGCAGACGAGGAGCACCGTGGACAGCGCAATCTGCGCGACGACGAGGCTGGCTGTCATGCGTCGCCGGAGCCGGAGCCCCGGCGCCCCTGACGAGCGCAGGAGCGGCGCGACGTTCGTTCGCATGGCGTAGAGCCCGGGTCCAATCGTGCACCCGAGCGCCACGAGCAGACCCACCAGCAGCGCGAGCGCGAGCACCGGCCAGTCGATCGCAACGGCATCCAGCCGTGGGAGTGTCGCCGTCAGTGTGGCTCTCATCCCCCGGATGCTGCCAGCCGCGAGGCCGACGCCGGCGGCCGAGCCCGCCAGCGCCAGGAGGAGACCCTCGGCGAAGAGGCCCCCGAGAATCCGGCTGCGACCGGCGCCGAGCGCGAGGCGCACCGCAATCTCGCGCTCCCGCGCCGCAGCCCGTCCGAGCAGCATCGTCGCCACGTTCGCGCATGCGACCACGAGGACCAGCGCCGCGCCTGCGAAAAACGTGGCAAGGAGTGAGTGGACGCCACCGTACAAGTGGTCCTGGATGGTCTGGACTGAAATCTTCTCCTCCGCGCCCGTCGGCCTCGACGAAAGCTCGCGCCGGACCCGGCCAGTGTCCTCGCTGACTTGTTCCAGCGTGGCGCCCGGGCTGACTCTGGCGACCAGCTGGAAACGCCGGTCATCGGCGAGTCCTTTCAGCGCCACGGCTGGTGCGTCGACGGCCGGTATCCAGAGATCCGTTCCATCGGACGGGAAGCTCGCACTCGGTGGCAGGATGCCCAGGACCGGCAGGTTCAGGTTTGCGACGTTCAGCTGTCGTCCGAGGAGGCTGGCCGGATCCTCGCCCGTCGCGACGGCAGCGCGCCAGCTGAGGACCACGCCGTCGCCACGCGAGGACGCGTCGAACGTGCGGCCGATGGCGGCCGGCGCGCCGAGCACGTCGAAGAACTCCTCGCTGACGAACGCCGCGCGGACCGCGTGAGGGGCGCCGATGCCGCGGAGTACGTAGGACGCGGACGCGAAGCCAGCCACCCGGTCCACCGTTCGCAGGCGCGCCCGAAATTCCGGTAGTTGCGTGATGGGGATGTCGTGTTCGATTCGCACGAGACTACGGGCGTCCCGGTAAGGCAGCGGTCGGTAGAAGATGCCGTAGACCAGCGCCAGCACCGAGGCGTTGAGGCCGGTGCCGAGCGCCAGCGTCAGCACGATCGTCGCAGATGTCCACGGAGTGTTGCGCGACACACGGAACGCGTCGCCTGCCGCCTGTCGCAGCATGCCTCGACCTCCTCGGATCTCCCCTCAGCTATCGCGTTAGGACGACAGGATCCGAATCGTGGTCTGGCCCCGGGGTCTCACGTCTCGATGGGCAGCTTCGCCGCTTCCCACGCGGTGATCCCGCCGGCTATCTCGCTGACGTGCTTGAATCCATGCTGCTGCAGAAGGCTGGCTGCGATCGACGAGCGGTAGCCTCCGGCGCAGTAGACGAGCAGCGGCCGATCGGCTGGCAGCTCCGAGGTCCGCTCCGCCAGGTGATTGAGGGGGATGCTCAGGCTGCCGGGAATGCGTTTCTGATCGCGTTCCCGCGGCGCCCGGACATCGATGAGCATTGGTGTCCCGTCGTCTGCCTGCCCGTGCACGCGGTCAGCCGCGACCTGCGCGCTCAGTCGCTCGGTCGAGATGGTCAGCTCGGGTCGCGACGCTATGCTTTGCAGCCCGTCCTCGAGGTAGCCGACGATGTGATCGAACCCGATTCGACCGAGGCGGGTTGCCGACTCATGCTCCCGACCCGGATCCGCGATGATCACGATCGGCTGATCGCGAGAAAGCACTGTTCCAGCCCACGTGGCGTATTGCCCTCCAAGGCCGACGTTGATGCTGCCATCGAGGTGCACGGCGGCAAAGTCCGCTGGATCGCGCGTGTCCAGTATCTGCGCGTGAGCGGAGGACTGCAGCGCGAGCACGTGATCCAGCTTCAGCGGGCTGATCCGCTCGAGAGTCTCGTCGAGCGTCGGTCGTTCCTTGCTGTTCAGGACGGCGTCGTACGTGAAATATGACGGCGCCTCCGGCTGATCGGCGGTGACCAGCTCCACGAACGCGGTCTTGCTCATCGGCTGGAGCGCGTAGTTGAATCGCCGCTGCTCGCCGATCGTCGAGAACGTCTCCTTGCTCAGCGCCTTCCCGCACAGCGAGCCGGCGCCGTGCGCCGGGTAGACGAGGCTCCGGTCGGGCAGCGTCAGCAGCTTCGAGCGAAGTGAGTCGTAGAGCAGGCCTCCGAGATCGGTCGCGGACCACCCGAGCGCCACACGCAAATCCGGACGCCCGACATCGCCCACGAACAACGTGTCGCCCGTCAGCACGGCCTCCGGCTCTGTCCCGCTCCGGTCCAGATCGTAGACGAGGATGGAGATCGATTCGGCGGTGTGACCGGGTGTTTCGAGAGGGCGGAGCTGCACGCGGCCGAATTCGATGACGTCGCCGTCGCGCACTGGCGTGAACGCGTACTCGGCGCGGGCGGCAGCGCCAAGGTAAATCGTCGCGCCGGTCCGATCGCGCAATTCGAGATGCCCTGCGACGAAGTCGGCGTGGAAATGCGTCAGGAACACGTGCTTGATGTCGAGGCTGTGCTCCCGTGCGAGCGACAGGTACTGGCCGATGTCCCGCTGCGGGTCGACGACGGCCGCCGTCCGCGACTGCTCATCGCCAATCAGGTAAGACGCGTGCGCGAGGCAATTCAGATAGAACTGTTTCAGGATCATCGGCGCACTTCCGCGAGGCTGATTTCGGCATTGTGACACACCGGCACCGCCCCGGTACTGGGTCATCACTTTGACTGCGCGCCCGGTACGGAGCGGACGGAGAGCGCGGAGTTCACAACGGAGGACCGGAGCCAACGGGGGACGAACGGAGAAGAGGATGTGGTTCGACTCGGCCGGTGGGGCGTGACGCCGGCGCGCGGCTGCGTTTTCTCCGTTTCGTCTTCGTTCTCTCCGTTTCTCCGTTGTGAACTCCGTTGTCTTCGCAACCTCCTGCTCGCGGCCGCCCCAGCTTCTCGGCAGTCGATCTGACCCACCGCCCGGCTCGACTGAGTCGATCGATGGACCTGATATTATGAGGGTTTTCCGATCGCCAGATATTTCATCAGTGTCTATCGACGAACAGCAGCTCACGGGCCGGGTCGCCGTCGTCACCGGCGGATCCCGAGGCATCGGCCGCGGCATCGCGGAGCTCCTGGCGGAGCGGGGAGCTGCGGTCGCCGTCGCCTACCGGGAGCGCGCCGATGCGGCCTCCTCGCTCGTTTCGATGATTCAGTCGAACGGCGGGCGTGCCTGGGCCGGGCAGTGCGACGTCACCAGCGAGCCTTCGGTGACCGCGTTCTTCGAAGGCGTGACGCGCGAGGTCGGCCCCGTCGACATCCTCGTGAACAATGCCGGGATCGCGCGCGACGCGCACTTCATGCTGATGGACGCCCCCCGGTGGCACGACGTGCTCGCGACGAACCTGGACTCGGCGTACTTCTGCGCCCGCGCCGTCATCCGGGGAATGCTCCTGCGGGAGTGGGGTCGCATCGTCAACGTCAGCTCACCCAGCGCGCGGATTCCCCTGAGAGGGCAGGCGAACTACGCGGCGTCGAAAGCCGGCCTCGAGGGGTTCACGCGTGCCCTGTCGCGCGACGTGGCCGGCAAGGGCGTCCTGGTCAACGCCGTCTGTCCCGGACTGATCGAGACCGAGATGCTGGACGAGCTCACCCTGGAAGCGAAGGATCGCTACCTTCGGGCCGTGCCGGCCGGGAGGACGGGCAAGACCCGGGAGGTCGCTCTTCTCGTGGCCTTCCTCGCGTCGGATGCCGCCAGCTACATCACCGGGCAGGTCATTGGTGTGGATGGGGGGCTCATGTAGAACGGGTCGGGATCAGGGATCAGGGATCCGTTGGGAATCGGACTCGAGGCTCGTTGCGGTAACATCGTTGGCCTTGGCTGGGACCGCGTCTCAACGAGGACGGGCTGTAGTCTGGCTCTCGAGGTTTTTACGGATCCCTGATCCCTGATCGCTGATCCCGTCACCATTCACCCTATGCCTACCGCCTCCCCCGAACTCAAACAGGAAGTGAAGCAGGCACTGGTGCGGAGCCTGCGACTGCCGATTCCACCCGAGGAGATCGGCGACAGCATGCCCCTCTTCGGCGAGGGGCTTGGCCTCGATTCCATCGACGTGCTCGAGCTGGTCCTGGAGCTCGAACGGTCGTTCGGCGTGTCGATCACGGACGAGCAGACCGGCACCAAGGTCCTGCGATCGGTCGACGCGATTGCCGACTTCATCACGGCCGAGCGGGCCCGAGCGTCGACCTGAGATCCGCATGACGCGCACGGCCGGCGTCGACCCCGCGTCGTCGGCGACCCTGAGCCCGTCGAATGGGTCCAGCCCGCGGCGGGCGCGCACCAATGCCCTGACCGTGGACGTCGAGGAGTGGTTCCACATCTGCGGTCCGCTTCCGGAGCTCGCGCTCGATCGGTGGCCGACCCTCGTGTCACGAGTGGAGCTGACGACGCGTTTGCTGTTGGAGGATTTGGACCGGACCGGCACTCGCGCGACGTTCTTCGTCCTTGGTTGGGTCGCCGAACGGCACCCGGAACTGGTCGCCGAGATCCTGGCGGCCGGTCACGATGTGGGGTCGCACGGCCACCTGCACCGCCGGGTCTACGAGCTCGATTCCGCCACGTTCCGGGAGGAGCTCCGGCGCAGCGTCGCCGCCCTTCATCTTGCCGGTGCGCCGGCGGTGTGCGCGTTCCGCGCACCCGAGTGGTCCATCAACACGCGATCCATGTGGGCGCTCGACGTGCTGGCGTCCGAACGATTTACGGTGGACGCCAGCATGGCGCCTGTCAAACTAGTAGGCGACGTCACATTTCCGCGCCACCCGCACATGCGTCCGACGCCGTTCGGAGACATTCTGGAGGTGCCGCCGCTCGTGGCGGACCGTTTCGGGCAGGTGATGCCTCTCGGGTGGGGATGGGGGCTCCGCATGAGCTCACCCTCGCGGGTCCTCCGGTCGATTGAAAAGGCGAATAGGGCCGATCGGGCGTCAGTACTGACGGTGCACCCGTGGGAGATAGACCCGGATCCGCCCAGGGTCAATCTGCCGCTGCGATTGCGGTTCGCGCACTATTTCCGGCTCGGGGGTTTCCGGACGCGCCTGAGCGCAATTCTGCGCGAGGGGGACTTCGGGGCCCTGAGTGATCTCGACACAGTTCGCACGCGCACCGCGTAGCGTCGGACTCCGTGGGACCCGCTCAGCACGATGACGACCAAGGGATACTCGCGATTGATGCGACGGCTCGCGTTGCTCGGAGCCCTGTGCCTCCTGGCAGCGGGAGTCGCGCAAGCCCAGGATCACTCCGATCGTCTTCCGCGAATTGCGATTGACGAGCCCGTATCCGGGCCTCTCGCGCCGGAGCTCCAGCTGCGCGGCGCCGACTTGCCTGTTCCGGTGATGGCGCGGGTGACAGCCACCCTCGAGACCGATGCCACGGCGGTCGACGCGCGACTCACGCAGCACGGCTCCCGAAAACTCCCCGTCTGGCTCGCGATCGCAGCGCCGTCTGCCGTCGGAAGCGTTGACAGCTGGCGGACGCTGCTGCAGGGAGTGCTGTCGAAGCATGGCGAGCGCCGCCTCGTCGGTGAGCACGTACTCCCAGACCGGATCGCGCGCGCTCGCGTGGAAGAGCTGCGCGCGTTCGAGGTCGGCGCTCGGCGAAAGCGACTCGAGGAAGGCGCGCGACCCGTCGTCGAGCGCGTCGATCGTCCAGCGGGCCGCAGCGGCCGCCTCCGGGTTGAAGTCCTCGATGCTGATACCGCCGAGCGCGACGAGGTCGTGGTTGCCGACGAGGCAGACGTCGGCGCGCTCCCGGGCGAGCTCACAGCACTCGTTCGGCCGCGGCCCGTAGCCGACGAGGTCGCCGAGGCACCACACCGCGTCGGGCGATTCGGCGTCGATCTCCGCGAGCACAGCGTGCAGGGCGTGCAGATTTGCGTGAATGTCCGAGATGACGGCGACGCGCATCGGGGTCGGAACCCTAACCGTGGCCTGGTTCGTCGCGGCGTACGCGCTCTGGCAGACCGACGTGCCGGGGAACCTCGACGCGCACGCGACGCTCGCGCCGTTCGCTGGCCTCGACCTCGAGCGCGCGGAGCGGCACGACGCGGTGCTTCGCCTCCTCACCGTGACCTCGATCGCGCTGCAGTTCGTCGCGCTCCTGCTGTTCGTCCGCTTCCGCCCGCCGGTCCGCGGCCGGCCCGTCGTGAGAGCGGCGCAGCTCGGCGGGCTCGCCGCGATCGTGCTCGTGCTCGCGCGCCTGCCGGTCGGTGCGGTTGCGCTCTGGTGGCAGCGCCGCTACGGCATCGCGCAGCTCGACTACGGAACGTGGCTCGTCGACCAGCTCGAGCCGCTGCTGCTGCGCATCGGCCTGCTCGCCTTCGCGGCAGCGCTCTGCTTCTGGCTCGCGCAGCGGTTCCGCCGCCGCTGGTGGCTCGCGGCGCTGCCGGTGTTCACGGTCGCGGGCGCGGCGGTGATCCTCGCGCAGCCGCTGCTCACACCGCGAACCGAGCCCGCGCGGCGCCTCGACGTCGTGCGCCAGGTCGAGCGACTCGCGGCGCGCGAGGGACTGCCGCGACCGGAGGTGGAAGTGCAGCGCACGTCGGGGCGCACGCGACAGCTGAACGCTGTGGCGCTCGGCATCGGCCCGACCACGCGCGTGATCCTCTGGCAGACGACGCTCGGGCTGCCGGCGGGCGAGCGCGCGTTCCTCGTCGCGCACGAGCTCGCGCACGTGAAGCAGCGCCACCTCTGGAAGGGTCTCGCGTGGTTCGTGCTCCTCCTCGCGCCGGGGCTGGCGCTGCTGGCGCGGCTCGCGCCGCTGCGCCTGCCCGACGACGTGCCGCGCGTCCTTCTGACGGCGTTCGTGCTCCTGACGCTCTCGACCCCGATCGTGAACGCGATCTCCCGCCGCTACGAGGCGGAGGCCGACTGGATCGGCCTCGAGACGGCACGGAACCCACGCGCCTCGCAGCGCTTCTTCGCCGACATCGCCAAGGCCGGCGTGCGCGACCCGGCCCCGCCGGGCTGGTGGACGATCGTGTTCGGCACCCATCCCGGCCTCGCCGAGCGGGCGGGGATGGCCGACGCCTTCAGTCGCGCCCGTCGGTCTCCGGGAGGCTCTTGATCCCCTGCTGCGTCGCGTAGCGCGACCAGGAATCCGTCATCGCGTCGATGAGCTCCGCATGAACTGCGGGAGCCATGTTGACGCGCGCGACGACGACGCCGGGCACGTCACCCTCCTCGACCTCGTGGTCGATGCGCGCGAACGTGATCGTGAACTCGTAGTCTCGAGAAGCTCACGTTCGCGAAGTTCGAGTAGACGCCGGCCAGGTGCTCCGGGTCGAGGTGGATGTTGAGCTGGCGCTCGGGCGGCCTCGTCGTCCACGCGCCCTACGATACAGCCCGATGTCCGCAGCCAATGCCGTCACGAAGCTCGCCGCCGAGCTCGGCGAAGCTCGCCGGAGCGCCGGTCGAGCTGGAGCGCCCTGCCGACCCGACGCACGGCGACTACGCGACGAACGTCGCGCTCCGGATGGCGCCGCAGCGCGGCCGGCCGCCGCGGGAGCTCGCGGAGGAGATCGCGCAGGCGGTCGCGCTCGAGCCCGAACGTCGAGCGGGCCGAGGTCGCCGGCCCCGGCTTCGTCAACCTCTGGGTCGCGCCCGCCTGGTACCGCGAGTGCGCTGGCGGAGCTGCTCGACGGCGGTCGCGACTACGGCGCCGGCTGGCGCCGACCCGCGCGAGCGCGTCCAGGTCGAGATGGTCTCGGCGAACCCGACCGGGCCGATCACGGTCGCGCTCGGCGCGCAACGGCGCCTACGGCGACAGCGGTCGCGCGCCTGCTCGACGTTCGCGGGCCACGACGTCGAGCGCGAGTACTACTACAACGACGCGGGCGCGCAGATGGAGCGCTTCCGCGCGTCGGTCGAGGCGGCGCGGCGTGGGGAGGAGCCGCCCGAGGACGGCTACCGCGGGCGAGTACGTCGCACGAGCTCGCCGCGAGCGAGGGCGATCCGGTGCCGCGCGATGCTCGAGCGGATCGAGGCGACGCTCGAGCGCTTCCGCGTGCACTTCGACGCGTGGGCGCTCCAGAGCGCGCTCGAGCAGCGGCTGCCCGAGCTCCTGCCGCGGCTGGACACGTACGAGACGGACGGCGCGGTCTGGGCGCGCAGCTCCGCGTACGGCGACGACGAGGACCGCGTGCTCATCCGCTGTCGGAGCGGGCGGAGCGCCGACCTACCGCGCGGCCGACGTCGTCTACCTCGTCGACAAGCTCGAGCGCGGCTTCGACCACGCGCATCTACGTCCTCGGCGCCGACCATCACGGCACGCGCAACTGGTACGGCGCGGTCGCGCGGATGCTCGGCTACGACCCGGAGCGCGTCGAGGTGCTGCTCTACCAGCTCGTCCACCTGACGCGCGGGCGGTGAGCAGACGAAGATGTCGAAGCGACGCGGCGACGTCGTGTTCCTCGACGAGTTCGTCGACGAGGTCGGCGTCGACGCTGCCGGTGGTACCTCGTCTCGCGCGGGCACGACCAGACGATCGAGATCGACGTCGACCTCGCGCGCGAGAAGTCGGAGAAGAACCCGGTCTACTACGTGCAGTACGCGCACGCGCGCATCGCCGGGATCCTGCGTAACGCCGGCGACGCGCCACCGTCGCCCGAGCCGTACGGGGAGCTCGCGCGCGAGGAGCGCGACCTCGTCAAGCGGCTCGCCGAGTTCCCGCGCGTCGTCGCCGAGGCGACGCAGCGGCGCGCGCCGCACGCGTTCCCCGACGTACGCGATCCGCGTCGCGGACGACTTCCACCGCTTCTACCACCACCACCGCGTGCTCGGCGGCGGCGACGCCGAGGCGTTCCGGCTCGGGCTCGTGATCGCGACGAAGAACGTCATCGCGCGCAGTCTCGACCTCGTCGGAGTCGAGGCGCCCGACAGGATGTAGGCGCGTCGCGTGCGGTGGAACCTCGCCGTCGCGACGCTCGCGGCGTCGTGGGGGCTCATCGCCGTCATCGTCCGGAAGGTCGACCTCGACGCGCAGGTGCTCGTCTTCTGCCGGCTCGCCTTCGCGGCGGTCACGCTCGGGATCGCGGCGCTCGTGCTCCGCAAGGTCGCGCTGCTGCGGTTGAGTCGGCACCGCGGGCGGATCGTCGTGATCGGGATCACGCTCGGCGCGCACTGGTTCCTCTTCTTCGCGACGATCAAGCTCTCGTCGGTCGCGGTCGCGGTGTTGATGGCGTACCTCGCGCCGCTCGCGATCGCCGACGCGCGCGCGGCGAGCGCGGCGCGGCTCCGGTGCGGCCGCTCGCGCTCGCGACCGGGCTCCGCGCCGCCGCGACCTACGCCGCGCACCAGCGCGACGCCGGCGGCGCCGTCGCGGTCGGGCAGCGGCGCCGCGGTCCCTCCAGCCGCTCCGACCTCATCTCGCGAACTACGCGGTGGCGTCAGTCGCGATCGCGCCGCTTCTGCTCGGCGCGGACCGCGTGCTCCCGACGGCTCGGAGCTGCGGCCGTGCTGGCGCTCGGCGTCGTCTTCACGGCGCTCTCCGGCTACCTCTACATCGCGTTCCTGCGCCACGTCACGGCGCAGGCGATCGGCGTCCTCGCCTACATCGAGCCGGTGTCGGCTTCGCTGCTCGCGTGGGCGCTTCTCGACGAGGCGCTCACGTGGCAGGTCGTCGTCGGCGGCCTGCTCGTGATCGCCGCTGGCGCGACCGTCGTCTTCCTCGAGCCGGCGGATGCGGCCGCGCCCGAGACCGCTCCGGTCACGCCCGGCTAGGATCCGCGCAGTGGCGCAGGCCTTCGAGACGAGCGAGCGGGCGGGCGGGGCCGGTTCGCCTCCCGACCGGAACCTCGCGCTCGAGCTGGTGCGCGTGACCGAGGCGGCCGCGCTGGGCGCGGCCGCTGGGTCGGTCGCGGCGACAAGGAGGCCGCCGACCAGGCGGCCGTCGACGCGATGCGCCTGATGCTCGACACCGTGCAGATGGCCGGCGTCGTCGTGATCGGCGAGGGCGAGAAGGACGAGGCGCCGATGCTCTTCAACGGCGAGTAGGTCGGCAGCGGCTACGGTCCCGCCGTCGACGTCGCCGTCGACCCGCTCGAGGGGACGAGGCTCACCGCGTTCGGCCAGCCGAACGCGATCGCGGTGATCGCGGTCGCCGAGCGCGGCACGATGTTCTTCCCGGGCGCGGCGGTCTACATGGAGAAGATCGCGACCGGGCCGGAAGCAGCAGACGCGATCGACATCGACGCGACGCCGGCGGAGAACGTCAAGCGCGTCGCCGAGGCGAAGGGGAAGAGCCCGCGCGACGTGACGGTCATCGTGCTCGAGCGCCCGCGGCACGAGGAGCTGATCGACGAGCTGCGCGCGGCGGGCGCACGCGTGAACCTCATCCGCGACGGCGACGTCGCGCCGGCGATCGCCGCCGGCGCACGGAGGCATCGCCACGGTCGATCTCCTGATGGGCATCGGCGGCACGCCCGAGGGCGTCATCGCGGCCGCGGCGATCAAGTGCCTCGGCGGCGAGCTCCAGGGCCGCCTCTGGCCGCGCGACGACGAGGAGCGCGAGAAGCTCGTCGACGCCGGCTACGACGTCGAGCGCGTGCTGCGGACGGACGACCTCGTCGCGGGCGAGAACGTCTTCGTCGCGGCGACCGGCGTCACGTCCGGCGCGCTACTGAACGGCGTCCGCTACACGCGCGACGGCGCGCTCACCGAGTCGATCGTGATGCGCTCGCGCTCGGGCACGGTCCGCCGGATCGAGGCGGAGCACGCGCTCGAGAAGCTCAGTCGCTTCGTCGGGCCTCGAGTACCGCTAGACGTTCGCGGTCTCCATCTCCGGCGCGTACGCGCCCGTGCGTGCCGCGCCGTTCATCTTCGCGCGGTGGTAGTACGCGCGCTGCGCCGGCCTCGACGTTCTCGTCCTTGCCGCCCCACGCCTTGAGCGCGGGCGCCTGCAGCGCGCGCCCGTACGAGAACGAGAGCTGCCAGGGATGCGGGCCCATTGCGTTCATCGCGTTCAGGTGCGCGG
The DNA here is from genome assembly GCA_963791205.1 of uncultured Actinomycetes bacterium. GTDB lineage: Bacteria > Actinomycetota > Thermoleophilia > Gaiellales > Gaiellaceae > JACCTU01. The sequence goes on along the minus strand of CAWBRK010000007.1, from coordinate 295,943 downwards.
TCGCGTCCTCGTCCGACTGGCCGCCCGAGAGGAAGACGATGCCCGGCACCGCCGCGGGCACGTGCCGGTAGAAGACGTCGAGCGTCCGCTCGGCGACCTCGTCGACGCTCGCGCGGTCGGACGCGTCGTAGCCCGACAGCACCATGTTCGGCTTGAGCAGCGTGCCGCGGTAGTCGACCCGCTGGTCGTGGAGCTCCGTGTAGACGGCCTGGAGCACGCGGCCCGTCGCCTTCGCGGACTCGTCGATCGTGTGCGTCCCGTCCTGGAGCACCTCCGGCTCGACGATCGGGACGATCCCCGCCTCCTGGCAGAGCGCGGCGTAGCGGGCGAGCGCGTGCGCGTTCGTCCAGACGCAGTACTCGCTCGGAACGTCCGCGCCGATCGAGTACGTGGCGCGCCACTTGGCGAAGCGCGCGCCGAGCTCGCGATACTCGGCGAGCCGCTCGCGCAGCCCGTCGAGCCCTTCCGTGATCGTCTCCTCGGACGCGAGCGCGAGCGGTTTCGCGCCCGTGTCCACCTTGATCCCGGGGATGACGCCCTTCGAGTCGAGCAGCTTCGGGAACGGCGTCCCGTCGGCCGCGCTCTGGCGGATCGTCTCGTCGTAGAGGATGACGCCCTAGATGTACTCCTCGACCCCCTCCGTCGTGAAGAGGAGGTCGCGGTAGCCGCGGCGTGTCTCCTCGCTCGACTCGACGCCGATCGAGTCGAAGCGCTTCTTGATCGTGCCGTCGCTCTCGTCGGCGGCGAGGATCCCCTTCCCCGGCGCGACGAGCGCGCGCGCAGTGAGCTCGAGCTCCGGTGCGGCTTTCATGTCCCCTCCAGAAGTCGTCGGTGGACTCAAGTATCGCGCTTCCAAGTCGGGCCGCGACCGTTTAGGATCCTGACTCCGAGGGGCCTCGCTGCGGCGGCGGCCCCTCATTGCTTCGGGGCTACAATGGCGCGACCGGGCGGGCGTAGCTCAGTTGGTAGAGCATCAGCTTCCCAAGCTGAGGGTCGTGGGTTCGAGCCCCATCGCCCGCTCTACGAAAACCCCGCTCAGGCGGGGTTTTCTCTTGCGCTGACGGTGCTGACACGCGGTCGGGCTCGGCATTTGGCACGGGAATGGGCAGTACAGACTCGGCCGATGGCGTGAGCGGCGCTCCTGCGCTCCCTGGCGCACCGTTTGCGCGTCCGCGCGGGTCCGGCCAGAGCCATGACAGGCCCGCCTGTGACTCCGACGCCCGCGTCCCCAGCCAGGGGGAGGGGGCGTACCGGGGGGGTCGGAGGCGGAGTCGAGGCGTGGAGCGACCGAGGTCCAATCTCTCACAGAGCGACTGCTGACCCGCCGCTGACCCGCGCTCAGAAGCCGTGGAGGGATGCGGGCTCGAGCACCGACCTTCTGCTCCGTTTGTACCCGCTCAGTCGCCCACGAGGTCAGGGACAACGGCGCGGCAGCGTCCCTGCCTCAGCACCGACAACCATGCGAAGGGCGAACGAGAGCGATACTTGGCGGATGAACGAGGAGCGCGATCCTCCAAAGCCTCGGTGGCCTGAGGATCGGTCGGGCAAGGCCGAGCGCGAGGACGCGAGCGCCGAGAGGTCAGTTCACGATGAAGTCCCCCTCGGATCGTTTGGGGGCGAGACGATCCTCGCAGGCTCATTCGTCGATCGAGTGCGCCGATGGAGTAAGCGCCGCCGTAAGCGCTAGCTCGGGTAATCCGACTCTACGACGGCGCGGAGCTGGCGAATCTGCGCGAGCGACAAGTTCTCGACCTCCTCGACCGTCTGCAGAGTGTCGAATCTGGAGCGGGCCGTTCGTAGAAGAGGTGAAGAGGCGGCCGGAGGGGCCGCCCGAAGACAAGGGAGGCATTCGATGACGCGGTACCTGATTTCGTTCGATGACGGCTGGATGACCTTCCCCGAGGAGGACCTGCCCGCCGTGGCCAAGGCCGCGCTCGCTGTGGTTCATGAGGCCCAGGATGCCGGTGTGTGGGTTTACGGCGCCGGACTGGAAAGGCAGAGGGCGAGCATCGTGGCCACCGACGGGATGGTCACCGACGGCCCGTTCCCGGAGACCAAGGAGGTCATCGGCGGGTTCGCGGTCGTCGATGTGCCCTCACGCGAGGAGGCGCTGGAGTGGGCTGCCAAGATCGCCGTCGCCTGCCGCTGTGCGCAGGAGGTGCGGGAGATCTTGCCCGAGCCGCCAGGGCTAGAGCAACGTGTTGCCTCGGGCGCGGTCGGCGCATCAACCTGAACCTGCGTAGCACGTTTACCTGCGGGTGATCCCGGAGCGCGAGAGTCACGCACGAGCCTCGAGGTTCTCGACCGAAGCGGACTTCGTGTTCGCGTCGAAGCGTGGGACGCCGCTCGGGCATCGGAACGTCTGCCGCACGTTCACGGACATCACCGAGAAGGCTGGCCTGGACGGCGAGCCGCGGTTCACGTTCCACTCGTTGCGGGCGGTGTACGCGGCGCTGATGATCGAACGCGGGATCACGTCGACCGTGCTCGCCTCGCAGATGGGTCACGCCGATTCCGGGGTGACGGAGCGGAAGGACATCCACCTGTTCAACCGCGTCCGCACCGACGAGGCTGTTCGCGCGGCGATGCAGCAGGCGATGGGCGCAAATGGCACGTTCGTGGGCAGTACAGACGGGAACGAACGGGAACCCGAAGCGGGGGAGAGGGGCGGAGAAGTAGCTTTCCTCCATGAGAGAGTTCCCGTTGCTTCCCGTTAGTTCCCGACGCCCTTGCTTCCCAAGCTGAGGGTCGTGGGTTCGAGCCCCATCGCCCGCTCTCACGGAAGGGCTTGGAAACAGGCCCTTTTGTCCGCCGGGAGGAGGGCGGGGCGAGTGTTCGACGGCGAATAGCAACGCCGCTTCGCAACAACCGCGCTAGGCGACGGCGATCGCGCGAGGGTGGGACGCCAAACCGTGACCCAGGTGCCGGCAGGGAACACACGGCCACGCGCGCTCGCCGGTCGAACCCACTCCTTCATTACGAGCGTTGGCCCTGTGTCGCCGGTCGCCGACCAGACAGGTCGACGGGTGGACCCGCGGGACTCGTCAGCTTGTAGGTCTGAGCACCGTCGAGGGGATCCGTCGGCGCCCTTGATGGACATGAGGTAGAACTGTCCGGTTCCCGCGTGCTTGATGCTGGAGAACGCCCAGCAATCGGTTGAGATGTTGTCGTGAGATCAGACCATGAGGTCACTTCATGAGCGTGGGGGGTAGAGGACAGGCGCGCCAGCGCATCCTCCGGCGCGCGGGCTTGATCGCGGGCGTTCTCGTGCTTTTGGCTCTGGCGTTCCTCGTCAGCGGGCACTTGGTGCTCGGGGTCATATTCGGGGCAGCCGCCGCAGTGGCGATTTGGGTCTTCTTGCAAGCGCGAACTGTGCGCTAGGCCACCCTGATGCGGATCCGCTCGCATGTGTGAGCGTGCTCACGTCCGAAGCCGACTGCACGCGGACATTGTGTCCCGGTCGCGCAGGCGATCCGCAACGCGCGCGCAGCCACTCGCCGTAGACCCCTGGTAGACCCTCCGCCGCCGAGGGGCGACTCAGTCGAAGCGCTCAGACGCGAAAGCCGTGCAAGTGAGGAGAGCCGACGCCCGGACTCGAACCGGGGCCCCTTCATTACGAGAGAAGCGCAGCCCTGAAAACGTCGAGCCTGGTCGGCTCAGCTGAGCCGCTCTGCGAGTTCGGGGTGGCAGCCGTACTGCGCCCAGCCTGCCGGCGTGCCGCCGTGGATGGCGTCGCGCATCGTCGGGTCGGCTCCCAGCGCGAGAAGCGTCTCGACTGCCTCGGCTTGCCCGGACTGCGCGGCGAGATGGAGGGCGGTCACGCCCCGGCCATGGTCGGGCCCGCCGAAAGTCCCGCGCCGGTTCACGTCGGCGCCGAGCTCGACGAGGCGGCGGATCGCCGCGACGCGTCCGTTCGCGGCTGCCCAGGTGAGCGGAGTGCCGCGGTAGGGATCGGCGTCGAGGTCGGCGCCGAGCTCGACGAGCCGTTCGATCGCCTCCACACGGTCGCTCTTGGCAGCCCACACGAGTGCCTCGTCGAGGATCTCCTGCGGATCGTCCGATGGCTGCCAAGCCGGAAAGCCGCCATGCGGCCGGTAGAAGCTGCGGTGCGCGCCCGCCGCCGGTGTGCCGGCGAGCTCGTCGATCAGGTCGACGAGGCCGAGCCCCGCCGCGACTCGCAGGTTGCGCGGCTCGAACCCGAGCACGTCGACGACCTCGCGGTGCCCCCAGAAGAGCGCGGCGATCAGCGGCGTGCCACCGTCGCCGCGCCCGTAGAGGTCGGCGCGGGCGCCGGCCGCGACCAGGAACTCGGCGAGCTCCCGATCGTTTCCGTAGCCAGCCGAGTGGAGCTTCGTCCAGCCGTAGTCGTTGCCGCGGTTCACGTCGGCGCCGCGCTCCAGCAGCAGCCGAACGACGTCGAGGGCGCCCGCCATGCCGAAGAGGTCGTTGCCGTTCGTGCCACGCTGCCGCACAAGCTCGGGGTGCTCGTCGAGCAGCTCGCGCAGCCGCTCGAGATCAGCGTCCTCGACCGCGCGATACGCGAGCATGAACGGCGTCGGCGGTTCCTCGCCGCTCGCAAGTGCCCGCACGCGGCGTGTCAGCTCGGTCCAGCTCGAGAGCCCGTGCCGTTGCGCGAGGTCGCGGCGCGCGTCCGCGAGAGACGTGCCGTTCACGGTCGCGATCCCGTATGCGCGTCCCTCGTAATACTCGAGATCCGTGTGGAACGGCTGCTCGGCGACTTCGTGCACGAGCTCGGGCCAGCTGGAGTAGCCCTGCTCGCGTGCGAGCACGAGCTGCGCGCTCGCGAGGCGCGGCGGCAGGTCGCCGAGGCGAGCGACGGCTGTCGGCTCTCCCGCGCTTGCGGCACGCGTGAGCTCTTTGGCCCGCTTGCGAAGCTGTTCGAGATTCACTACGACCTCCTCCCATGTGGGCCCGCGGTCCGCTGCGTCGGGCGGGAAGAAGATCGCTTGGTGTTGCCGGGTCGTTCCTGACGAGGTGGGCTCAGCCCTGCCCGCGGACCGGATGCGCCCTCGCGACGCTCCCAGAGGCTACACGTCCACGTCAGAGCGGTAGCGGTGCCCGCCGACACCGCGCGAAGCGTCGCCGACGCCGCGCGCAGCGATGCGGCGTGCACCGACCGCGGACTCGAAATCGCATTGGCATTCGCGCAGAATCGCTCGCGGAGATGTCCTCTCTCGACGCACGCCATCCGGCTGAGTGAACCGCATCGGCATCGCACTCGCTGGCCTCGCCGGCGTCGTCCGCAACGACAACCTCCGCCGTAGCGAGCTCGCCTGGGGCGCCGCGATCACGGCCGAGTGGGCCCACTTCGTCGCGCTTGGCGTCTTCGCTTACGACGTCGGCGGCACTGTGGCCGTCGGGATCGCGGGGCTCGTTCGCCTGATGCCCGCTGCGCTCGTCGCGCCGTTTGCCGCCTCGCTCGGCGATCGCTTCCGGCGTGAGCGCTTCCTCGTCGGTGTCGCGCTGGTCGGATCGGCCGCGCTGGCCGGATCGGCTGCGGCGTACTACGCCGGCAAGAACGAGGTGCTCGTCTTCGTCCTTGCGGGGCTCGTCGGGCTCGCGTCGACGCTCGTCAGGCCGGCGCTCCAGGCGCTCCTGCCGTCGCTCGCGCGGACGCCGCAGGAGCTGATCGCCGCGAACGGCGCGACCTCGACGGTGGAGGGGCTCGGAACGCTCGTCGGTCCGCTCGCGGCCGGGGTGCTCGTCTCGCTCGCCGATGTCGGCCTCGTGTTCGCAGTCGGGTCGGTCGCGTTCGCGGCGGCGGCAGTGCTGTTCGCCCGCGTGCGCGTCGAGGGCCGTGTGCACGCCGCGCCGGCAAGCGCCGTCCGCGGTGCGCTGCGGTCGGCGTTCTCGGGCTTCGAGACGGCGCTGCGCGAACGGCGGCCTCGGCTCGTGATCGGGCTCGTATTCGCGCAGGCCTTCGTGCGCGGCTGCCTGAACGTCCTGATCGTGGTCACCGTCTTCGAGGTGCTCGACGCCGGCCCCGGCGCCGTCGGCTACCTGACGGCCGCGCTGGGCGTCGGCGGCTTGATCGGCGCCTTTGGGTCGCTTGCCGTCGTCCGGCATCGACTCGCCGTTCCGTTCGGGCTCGCGCTCGTGTTCTGGGGCCTGCCGATCGCGCTGGTCGCTCCGCGGCCGGACCTGGCGCTCACGCTCGTCCTGCTCGCGATCGTCGGTGCGGCGAACAGCGTCGAGGACGTCGCCCTGTTCACGCTGATCCAGCGGATCGTGCCGGACGACGTTCTCACCCGCGTGCTCGCCGTCGTCTGGGCCGCCGCGATGGGCGCAGTCGCGCTCGGTTCGGTCGCCGCCCCCGCGCTCGTCGAGGCCGCGGGGCCGCGTCGCGCGCTTGTCGCCGTTGGTGCGATCCTGCCGTTGCTCACGCTCCTCAGCTGGCGTGGTCTCGTCGAGATCGACAAGACCGTGGCCGCGCCGACGGCCGGGCTCGCGCTCGTCGACGCCGTCCCGATGTTTGCGCCGCTGTCGATCGCAGCGAAGGAGTACATGGCGAGGTGCCTCGTGTCGGTGCCCGTTTCCGCCGGCGAGGTCGTGATCCGCGCCGGCGATCCCGGCGATCGGTTCTACATCGTCGCGGACGGCGAGTTCGACGTCCTCGCCGACGGTGCGGAGCGCAAGATGGGTGGGGGCGACTACTTCGGCGAGATCGCGCTGCTTCGAGACGTGCCGCGCACGGCGACTATCCGAGCGGTCGTCGACGGGCAGCTCTACGCGCTCGAGCGAGCCGACTTCCTCGCCGCCGTCACTTCGCACTCGGCCGCGCGCGTCGCCGGGGAGGCCGTTGTCGAGGAGCGGCTGACCGGCACCGAGCCGTTGCGCGATCGCGGCTGAGCTCCGCCGGCGTCCCCGTTGGTGACCCCGCTCTTCCTCGTAGTCGGCGAGGTCGGCGACTAGGGTGGAGGGCCGGTGCCGGATCCGGTCAGGGTGACGCTCTACAACGATGCGGCCTGCCCGTGGGGGTACTCCGCGAACCCGGCGTTCCGCGTGCTCGAGTGGCGGTACGGCGCGCAGCTCGAGTGGAGGCTCGTGCTGATCGGGCTCACGGACATGGCGCAGGAGTACGTCGACCGGGGCTATACCCCGCTGCGCTCGGCTGAGGGGTACGCGCGGCGCTTCCGCCGGTTCGGCATGCCCCTGGCGCCGAACCCGCGGGCCGCGGATCGTCGGCACGGGGCGCTCGTGTCGCGCGATCGTGGCGGTGCGCTTGCAGGCGCCCGGCCGGGAGTGGGCGGCCTTCCGTGCGCTGCAATTTGCGTTCTTCACGACCACGCTGCTTCTCGACGAGGACGAGGGCATCGCGGCCGCGCTTCGTGGGGTGGAGGGGATCGACGTCGACGCGGCGATCGCGGCGATCGACACGCCGGCGGTGGAGGAGGCCTACCAGCGCGATCGGGCCGAGGCCCGCTGCTGCGGTCGGCTCGCCGACGCAGTTCCAGGACAAGCACGCGACCACTGACGGCCCTGTTCGGTACACGGCCCCGTCGCTCGTGTTCGAGCACGCCGGACGGCGGCTCGAGGCCGGTGGCTGGCAGACGATCGAGGCCTACGACGTCCTCGTCGCGAACCTGATCCCTGATGGCGAGCGCCGAGGAGTCCCGGACGACCCACTCGAGCTGCTGACCGCGTTTCCGGGCGGGCTCGTGACCCAGGAGGTCGCACAGCTCCTCACGCGCGGCAACGACGCACACGACCGGGTCGAGGCCGAGGTGACGATGCTGCGGCTGGTCGCCGACGGGGCGGCGACACGCACGCCACTCGGCGACGACGCGCTCTGGAAGCCCGCCTCCGCGGTGTCCCCGTCCCCGCGGGGCTAGCCGGCGTATCCGGCGGTCACCTCGTCCTTGTGCGCCGCGAATGCAGCCAGCACTTCGCCTTTCTCCTGCGCGGGAACCTTGAAGACGTCGAGCGTCCGCCCGAGCTCGGCCGCGACCTCGTCGAACTCGGCGGAGGAGATCTTCAGCTCGCGATGGGCTTCCTCCAGGCCGAGAGGGGTGCTTCCTGGCTCCGTGGCTGCGTACTGCTGGGTCCCCCGGCGACGTCGCAGACCCAGAGCGTGCGCATGAACTTCAGGCCGGGGAGTCTGCCCAGATTGCCGGTGTGCCACTCCCGGAGGGCCGGGTTTTCCGACTCCTGGCCGACGATTGGGTTGCGCACGATCGCGTCGCTGAAGTGGTCGACGACTGCTGCGATGGCGAATGCGCCACCGAGCCGTTCGTAGAGACTCGATTCCGTCATTTCCCTACCTCCCGTGGTTTCGGGAGCGCCCCACCCCTCGAGTGAGACGCTCCGAGGATGCGTCCCGCACAGAGGTAAGCGTCGTCTCGGCGCGTTGTCTTACGCGCTGCTGATCCACCCGGCGAGCGACGAGGCTGCGTCAATATCGGGAACGTGGCCTCGTACTCGGTGAACAAGCACGCGGTGGCGCGGGCGGAGGAGCGCTCCTCGACGCAACGACCGGCTGACTTCCGCTCTCCCGCCGGCAGACGGCTCGTCGTTCTCAGCGAACCTCGGCGAAAAACCTTCTGAGCGCGGCGACGAGCTCGTCCGGAGCTTCCTCGGCCATGTGGTGACCACAGTCGAGCCGGACACCTCGAAGGTCTGGCGCCCACGACTCCCAGACCGCCAGCGGATCGCCGTAGAGGTCTTCGAGGTCATCGTGCGCCGCCCAGCCAAGGAGCACGGGACACGAGATGTGCCGGCCGGCGTCCCGGTCGGCCTCGTCGTGTCGCCGGTCGATCCCCAGGCCCGCGCGATAGTCCTCGCACATCGCGTGCACCGTCGCGGGATCGTGGATCGCCTCCAGGTAGTCCCGGTAGTTCTCCTCACCCATCGACTCGCGGTTCGGCCGGTACCAGGCTTCGGGATCGGCCGAGATGAGGCGCTCCGCCGGCTTGTCGGTCTGGCCGAGAAAGAACCAGTGCCACCACGATGCTGCGAAGGTCGCGTCGCACCTGGCCAACGCGTCGGCGATGGGGACAGCATCGAGGACGACGAGCGCCTCCACGGCGTCGGGGTAGTCGAGTGCCGTTCGCGCCGCCACGTACGCACCGCGATCGTGTCCGGCCACGCGAAAACGCTCGTGTCCGAGCTCGAGCATCAGCGCAGCACAGTCTCGCGCCATCGCTCGCTTCGAGTACGGCTCGTGATCGGGCGTCGTCGAAGGCTTCGTCGACTTGCCGTAGCCGCGCAGGTCGGGGCAGACGACGGTGTAGTCCTCGGCCAGCAACGGCGCAACGCGGTGCCAGGTGGTGTGAGTCCGGGGGTGACCGTGCAGGAGCAACAGAGCCGGCCCTGCCCCGCCGTGGCGAACCCGAAGAACGACCTCCTCGAGTTCGATCCGCTCGAGCGTGAACCCCTCGAACACGCGCCGGGTATACCCGCACACGTCGGGCGTATCCCGACCGGTGAGGGTTGCCGGTCTCACGTGCGGCGAGGCTCTGCGATTCTGCGCCCGTGGCGACGCGCAAGTGGACCGTGCGCTACCGCGCGCACAACGGCGCGCCCCGTCCGGCGATCGTGCTCGTGTCCGGTGAGTACGGGCCGGGAAAGCCGACGCCGCCGCTGCCGCTCGTGATCTCACCGCACGGCCGCGGTGTCTCCGCCGCTCCCAACGCCCGGTTGTGGGGCGAGCTGCCCGAGCGCGGCGACTTCGCAGTGATCTGCCCCGGCGGAATGGGCAGGCGCCTGCCGCTCCACTCCTGGGGCTATCGGGGCCAGATCACCGATCTCGCGAAGATGCCGGAGATCGCCCGACGGACGCTGCCCTGGCTACGCGTCGATCGACGACGGATCTACGCGCTCGGCGGCAGCATGGGCGGTCAGGAGACCCTGCTCCTGCTCGGACAGCATCCACAGCTGCTCGCGGGCGCGGTCGCGTTCGACTCCGTCACGAACTTCTACCGCCGGTACGGCGACTTCGCGGTCACGCCGCGCCGGCGCGGGCTGCAGATGCTCGCCCGCTTCGAGGTCGGTGGCACCCCACGCACCAACCCGACGGGGTACGTGCTTCGCAGCCCCACCCATTGGCTCAAGGAGATCGCCCGCTCAGGCGTCCCACTGCAAATCTGGTGGAGCATCACCGATCAGATCGTCGTCGATCAGACCCACCAGTCCGCGCACTTCTACGAGGAGCTGAGAAAGCTCCGACCACGAGCCAAGGTCGAGGCCGTGACCGGCGCCTGGCGCCACTCAGCCGAGATGCGCCACGACACGCAGCTGCCGGATGCCGTCAGGTGGCTCGGGCTGCTCCCAGCGCCGTAGCAACGCAGCGGGCGCAGTGCCGGCCCGCCTAACCCACGATCGACCCATCTTCCACCTCGCGGTCCGGCCGAATGAGGACGATTCCGCTCGCGTGTGAGTGCGCTGCCAGGACGAGTAGCTCGTCCCCGCGAGGAACGCAGACGACCTGCGTCCCCTCCAACTCGACAGGTTCGTAGCCGCTCTTCGGAATGCTGCACTCGCGCGTGCCCTGCGGCCCGAGCTCGATCGTGAGCAGAAACGAGGGAGCACGAGCGCCGGCATGTTCTGCAACGGCAACAACGCTTCCGACGACGAGACCGAGCTGCTGCAACTCGTTGCTGAGATCCACCCTTGGCCCTTTCGTCAGGTGTACGCCATGTCAGTCGATGCGTCTTCCGCGATGGCGCGGTCGAATGGCTCGGAGGCCCTACCCGGCCGACTTCGTGCTCAAGCCCGCGTTGGGCGTTGGCGTGCATCTCACCCGTCTGGAGGCTCGGACTACGGCACGCGAGTGCCGATCGATGTCCGCGTGCGAAGACTTCCGCTCCGTGCTACCGACCTGGTCGCGCTCGCCTGTTGGGCGCTCGCCGTCGCGCTCTTCGTCGTCGCCGGGATCGTCGGGCCAGAGGGGCAGTGCGGCTTCGACAACCACGAGTGGTTCGCCGCCTCGGAGCGGCGCCAGGGCTACGTCCTCGCGGGCGCCACGTTGGCGATTCTCGCCGCGTCGGCGCTGCTGCTCCGCGGCGCCGTGGGGAGCCGCGGCCGCTCGCGGATGGCCAGGGCGAGCGCGGGTCTGTTCTCGCTGCTCCTCGCGGGCTTCACGGCGTTCTTCGCGCTTCTGGCGTACGTCTCGTTCGGCTGCCTCGACTGAGAAGGCGGCTGAGGCCGAACTACCTCACGCTCGCGGTCGTCGGTGTCCCGCTGGCAGCTGCGGCGGCCGGGTGGCTCATCGCCGGCCGCGAGCCGCCGGTAATCGCCCGGACGGTCATCTCTTGACGAGCAGTACGATGACCGGGTGTTCGTCGGGGATCAGGAGCGAGAGCAGGCGGCGGCAACGCTCCGCGAGCACTACGTCGGCGGTCGCCTGACGCTCGACGAGGTGTCCGAGCGGATCGGCCGCGTTCTGGCGGCGCGCTCCCATGCGGAGCTGCGAGGCGCGTTCTCGGGGTTGCCCGGGTTCTCGGACGGACGATCGATCGTTCGCGTTGCGGCGCGTGGCGCCGCGCTCGTGCTCTTCACCGGCGCGTATCTCATGTTCAGCATGATCCTGCTGTTCGTCTTCGCGCTGACGCTGCTCCTCCAGGGAGCCTCGGGATCGACGCTCCTCGGCTTCCTCCTCGTCTGGCTCGTGCCGACGTACCTGCTCACGCGCCTCTGGCGCCGGAAGGAGGCTCGATGACCGCCAAGAGCGACTTCGCTCCGGAAGAGTGGGACCTGATCCTCGAAGCCCCGATGACGGCCGGCATGATCGTGCTCACGTCCGCGGGCGGCGGGACGTTCCGCGAGACGTTCGCGCTCGCGCGCGCGTACACCGACGCGCGCAAGGAGCATGGGGCGAGCGAGCTCCTCGACGAGATCGTCTCGTCGAAGCCCGAGTTCGACCGCCACCGCTTCGGATCGACCGAGGAGCTGCACGACAAGGGGCTCGAGCAGGTCGGTGAGGCAGCCGCGCTGCTGCGAGCGAAGGCGACACCCGATGAGCTCTCGGCGTACCGGGACTTCGTGCTCACCGCAGCCTCGAAGGTCGCGGCGGCTCACAAGGAAGGCGGCGTCGAGGTGAGCCCTGCCGAGCAGACTGCGCTCGACGAGGTCAGGACGCGCCTGGAAGGATGAGCCCCGCCGGCCGCATGGCGGGGCCCAGGTTGTCAGACAGCTTCCCGATCGACGCGCCCAGCGCCTAGTCCCCGGGAGCCACCGCTACAGACTCCGATCCGACGGCGACCTTGCGGTCTGCCGGCGGGGTTACCGAGCGAACGACTCCGGGCGCTCGCGTGCGCGCCGGACGAGGTCGGGGTCGACGTTCCGTCCGGTCATCACGAGGACGGCCGGTCCCTCGAAGCTGCTCGCACGAGCAGCCGCGACGGCAGCCGCGGCGGACGCCTCGACGGGCACGGACGCGTCGTGGCACGCGACGAGCGCCTCGGCGATCGCCCGCTCCGACACGCGCACCATCTCGTCCACGGTCGTGCTCAACCGCGACACCGCGAGCGGGATCGCGACGCGCACCGCAAGGCCGTCCGCGACCGTGGTCCCGCCGCCGACGTCGACCACCGCACCCACGTCGTAGCTCGCAGCCATCACGGGCATCGCGGCGGCGACGACGCCGACGTGCCGCACGTCCGGTGCACGTCGGCGGAGCACGGCGCCGATCCCTCCTGCGAGCGCACCGTTCCCGATCGGGGTGACCACCACGGACGGCGCGACGCGGTCGAGGATCTCCTCCGCGATCGCGCCGTAAGCCTCGTACTGCAGCGGCTCTGCGCCGTCCTCGAAGAACGGGAGCCCGGCGGCGTCCGCGAATGCCCGCGCGACCTCCTTCGCCTCGTCGAGGTCGTTCCCGGCGACCCGTACGTCCGCCCCGAGCTCCGCGAGCAGCGCGAGCTTCCGTTCGGCGCCTCCGGGCGGCACGAAGACGATCGCCGTCGCGCCGAGCTGCCGGCAGGACCACGCGACCGCGGCCCCGTGGTTCCCGGTCGACGAGGTGACGACTGCGGCGTGGCCGTCGGCGACGAAGGACGAGACCACCGGCAGCGCCGCGCGCCACTTGAACGCGCCGAGCTCGTGGACGTCCTCGCGCTTGAGCCAGAGGTCGTCCGAGCCCGCGTACACGGCGAGCGTGCGGGGCGCACGTTCGAGCGGCGTCGTCACGCGCAGAACCTCCGCACGGTCTCGAGCAGGATCGCGCGAGTTGCCTCGACGCTGTCGAGGTCGACCCACTCCGTCTCGGCGTGCGCGCCGTCGCCGGCGGGGCCGAAGACGACGGTGGGGATGCCGGCTGCGGCGAAGAGCGCCGCGTCGGTCCAGAACGGCACGCCGACGAGCTCGGGCGGCTCGCCGACGACCCGTGCAGCACTCTCGGTGAGCGCGCGGACGATCGCCGCATCCGGCTCGGTCTCGAGCGGTTCGCGGACGAACGTCGTCCTCACCGTCGCGTCGCCGGCGATGGCTCGCAGCTCCGCCTCGACCGACTCGGCCGACTCGCCCGGCAGCGTCCTGCGTTCGACCTTCACGACGCAACGTTCCGGGTACGTCGAGAGCTCCTGTCCGCCTTCGATCAGCGACGCGTGCAGCGACGCGCCACCGAGCAGCGGATGCTCCCGTCCGTCGCCGCGGAGGCGGCTGTCGAGCTCGGAGACGCCGACGAGCGCCGGGCCCATCCGCGCGATCGCGTCGACGCCGACGTCGTAGCGCGATCCGTGCGCGGCGCGACCGCGAGTCTCGACCTCGAGCCAGACGAAGCCCTTGTGCGCGATCGCGACGCGGAGCTCGGTCGGCTCGGCCACGATCGCAGCGTCGGCGCGTACGGTCGCCGCGATCCGCTCCGACCCGATGCTGTGCGCTTCCTCGTCCGCGACGGCGGTCACGACGACGTCGCCTGCGAGCTCGACGTCGAAGGCGGCCGAGGCGACGAGCATGATCGCGGCGAGGCTCGCCTTCATGTCGTAGGCGCCTCGGCCGTACAGGCGGTTTCCCTCGCTGCGAGGCGTCAGATCGCCGTCACTCCCGCCGAGCGCGACCGTGTCCATGTGCGCGTTCAGGAGCAGCGAGCGGCCGCCGCCTGTTCCGCGCACACGGCCGACGACGTTCGCGCGCGAAGGGGCGAGCTCTTCGTACTCGACGTCGACGCCGCGCGCGTCGAGCCAGTCGGCGACGAACCGTGCGATCTCGGCCTCGCCGGCGCCGCCCGGAACGAGCGACGGGTTGACCGAGTCGATCGCGACGAGCTGCTCGACGAGTGCGCGGAGCTCGTCAACCACGGTCGGAGCGCACGATCACGGCAACAGTCTCGCGCTTCGTTACGTTTGGGCGATGGGGAGAAGGCACCTGAGCCGCCGCCGGGTCGAGAAGCTCACCGACCGGGAGCAGAACCTGGGCATCGACCAGCAGGACGAGGCAGGACGGTGGCTGGCGGAGAACGACCCGAAACCGCCGCCGCAGGCGCCGAAGTCGGCGAAGAAGTCGAAGACGCTCCACCGCTGGCGCCGCCAGCAGCAGCACGGCGAGTGAGCGAGGAGCCGTTCGAGGTCCCGATCGGGACCGGGACGCTCCACGGGCACCGAGGCGGCGACGGTCCGCCCGCGCTCCTTCTCCACGGCGGCGCCGCGCTTCCCGACTACATGGGCGACTGCGCTCTGCTCCTCGGCGGTCTCTTCACCACGCTCCGCTACACGCAGCGCGGGACGCCGCCATCGGAGGCCGGCCCGCCGTACACAGTCGAGTCGCACGTGTCCGACGCGGTCGCGGTGCTCGACGCGTTCGGAGTCGAGCGGGCGTGGGCGATCGGCCACTCCTGGGGCGGTCACCTCGCGCTTCACCTCCTCGTGGCTCACCCGGAGCGCGTCGTCGGCGTGATCTGTGTCGACACGCTCGGAGCTGACGCCGGCATCTTCGCGGAGTACGAGCGGAACCTCGCGCGCGGGCTGACCGACGACGAGATCGAGTTCGTGCGCGAGATGCAGGCGCGCCGCCGTGCACGGAACGTGAGCGAGGCGGACCTCGTCGAGGGCTTTCGCATCATCTGGCCGCGATTCTTCGTCGACCCGTCGCGCGCGACGCCGCCACCGGCGCGCGTCGGCGTCGACTCGTCGATCGAGACGAACCGCTCGCTCGCCGAGCACTTCGAGCGCCGCACGCTGAAGAACGCTCTGCCGTCGTCGCGCGCGCCGACGCTCTTCGTCCACGGCGTGCTGGATCCGATGCCGCTCCGCACCGCGACGGAGACGGCTGCACTCATCGACGGCGCTCGTGTCGAGCCGATCGCCGGTGCGGCTCACTTCCCCTGGATCGAGCAGCCCGTGGCGTTCCGCGCCGCCGTCGCCGCGTTCCTCACGGAGCAGAGCGCAAGGACTACGGGCACGCGGGGTCAGTAGCTCCGGCCTCCGAGTACTCGGAGGTCAGACGGCTCCTTCGCTTCCTCAAGGGCCGGCTAGGACAGGGGAGGGTCGCTCCGGCGACTCTCCCCGAACTCTGGAGAACGGCCGTTCCGCAACCGACGAGAGCCGGGCTCGATGCCCGGCGTTCTGGTTGCCGCGTTGTGTCCTTCGCGCTAGGGAAGCAGCCCGACTACGCGCTGCACCATGTCGAAGATGCGGCCCGAGAGCAGCGTGAACGCAACGATCACGAGCGGTGTGATCACCGCGAGCGTGACGCCGTACTCGGTCATCGTTTGTCCGTCTTCACGGAGGAGCATGGGTTCATCATCGGCGGCATCCGATTTCCCGTCGTGCCGCAAACGAGGGATCAGCCGGGCCAGGCCTCGCTGAGCTTCTCGCGTGTCGTCTCGAGGTGCTCCGGCATCACCTTCACGTCGGCGAGCACCGGCATGAAGTTCGTGTCGCCGGCCCAGCGGGGCACGACGTGGAGGTGGACGTGGTCGACGACGCCGGCGCCGGCGACGCGACCCAGGTTCCAGCCGAGGTTGGAGCCCTCGGGCGAGTAGAGCTCCGAGAGCGCCCGCATCCCGTCTGCGGCGAGCCGGTGGATCTCGAGCACCTCCTCGTCGGTGAGCTCGCCGAAGTCGCCGACGTGCCGGTACGGCGCGGCCATGAAGTGGCCCGACGCGTACGGGAAGCGGTTGAGGAGCGCGAACGCGTGGTCGCCGCGATGCACGACGAGCCCGTCCTCGGCGGCCTGGGCGCTGCAGAAGACGCAGCCCGGCTGCTCGTCGGCGCTCTGGATGTACTCGAGCCGCCACGGGGCCCACAGCTGCTTCGTCACCGGGCCGCTTCTACCAGACCGTTGACAGTTCTGGGCGAAGCGCGTACAAGCCGTGGAGCACTCGCCGTCCGCCAGATCGAAAGGAACGCCATGTCGCCCAGGGGTCTCGTTCCCGCGTTCGCCGCGCTCGCGCTCGTCCTCGCCGTCCCCGCGTACGCGCACACCTACGAGTTCGACACGGTGCCTGACGCAGCCGGTGACGGCGACCCGGACATCACGCGCGTCATCACGGGGAGCAACTCGACCGGCGCGATCACGTTCGTCGTCGGGATCGGAAACAGAACCGAGCTCGCGGCGACCGAGCTCGTGCAGGTGCTGATCGACGCGGACAACAACCCGGCGACGGGCCAGCCGCCGAACGGCGTCGAGTACGAGCTCGAGATGGATGCGCAGGACGTGAAACTCATGCACTGGAGCGGCTCGTCCTTCGATCGCGTCGCGTCGCAGACGGCGTACGGCTACATCTACAACGGCTTCCGGATGTCGGTGAACAAGAGCGAGGTCGGAGGGGTCCCGAACGGGTCGTTCCGCTACTGGGTGCACACCGCGTCCGGGACGAAGAGCGACGACAGCACAACGAGCCCGCACGCGATGTCCGCCCAGGTGCTCCGGCTCCGCATCGCGCAGTTCGCGTCCTCCAAGTCGGTCAAGGCCGGCAAGCAGTACCTCGCGGCCATGCGCGTCTTCCGGAGCGACCTGAACGAGAACACGAGCGCCGGGCTGATCCGCTGCGTCGCGAAGCTCGGGAAGAAGACGCTCAAGGTCGCGGCGGTCTTCCCGGAGGACATCGCAGGCTGCATCGGGACCGCCCCGAAGGCCGCGAAGAAAAAGACGATCAAGCTCACGCTCTCGCTCGAGCTCGACGGGGCGAGGGTGTCGCGGACGGTCTCCGTGAAGGTCACCTAGCCGGTTGAACCGACGGTTCGTGGGGCGATAGGTTCTCGCGGTGCTCCGTTGTGAGGAGTGCCGCGCGGAGACCGCTCAGGCACGAGGGTGGCGCGCCCTCGTCTGCGCGGATCCCGAAGACCCGGCGGACGAGCCGGTGGTCGCCTTCTATTGCCCGGGGTGCGCCGAGCGCGAGTTCGGCTACTCCCAGCCGGCGCGCATGTGGTCGGAGGGCCCGCGGAACCTGGTCGCGCGGCTCCACAACCCGAGCGGCCGCGAGTGCGGCTGCCCGCCGGAGTGCTGGTGCAAGCGGTGGACGGTGGGCAGGATGGTGCGGTGGTACGTGCCGTCGCGCCACCACATGAACGTCGTCGTGCGCTAGTCGGGCGACTTCTCCGCGCCGTGAAGCTCCTCGCGGCCGACGGCGACATCCCGAAGCCGCTGCGCGGGCTGGCCGCCTTCGGTCTTCTGCCGATCCCGGGTCCCGTCGACGAGGCGGCGCTGCTGGTGGTCGGGCTGCTCCTCTGGCTCTTCTACCGCGACCGGATCCGCCGCGCCTGGGACGGCGCCGCCTAGAGCCGGCGACAACCTGGGCGGGAGGTTCCTTAACCTCACGCGCGGCCCAGAGGGAGTAGCGTGTGCACGACTGGCCTCGCCCACAGACCTGGCCCTCGGCCCGCGACACACCGACGCGCGAAATGGCGCGCGAGGCGTAGAGCCCGAAGGCAAACGGGTTCAGCTACGAGGCCAGTCCCCTTCCTGGTCGCTTTGGTTCTGCGGTGCGGCTCAGAGCCAGCGCATCTGACATTGCAGGTCAGGTGAGGTCGGGGGCCGCTTCCTGAGTGGGGTCGGGTGACGTCGGGTCGGCTGAGATCAGCTCGATGGCGTCGAACCGGACAGAGATCTCCTGAGCGGAGGGAGCGGCTCGGCTAGGCGCGGGCGCCGGGACGGGTTACGCGTTCCGGAACAACCGCGGTTGACGCGCTCGGGTTAGACCGCCGCGCCCTCGAGCAGCTCGACGACGGCGTGCGCTTCCGCTCCGCCTTGCCTTGCGTGTTCGATCAGCGGAATCCCATGTGGGCCCTTCGCGTCGCGCGTCGCCGGAAACGCATCGATGATCGCGCGGACGATGCCGACCTGCCCCAGCATCGCCGCGGCGAACACGTCCGGCCGCGCGCCTCGGTCGAGAAGGAGTTCGGCGATGTCGCGCCGCCCCATGTGCGCGCGGCGCCAGCCCCGTCTCCCAGTCGCCGTCACCCCAGTCCCAGGCGGCGTTCACAAGTCGCGGCTCATCCTCGAGGAACGCGCGTATCTCGTCGAAGCCGCCGTGCGCAGTGCGCACGAACTCGTGGACGAGCTCGGACGAAAGCCGTTCCGGAGTCGAAGCCATGCCGTCCTCCCTTCGAACACCGAAGCGTTCTCGACGATACGACTCGACGGACGCCGTCGCCAGGACAAGCGGCCCTTACAGCCGTTGAGTCCAGCGCGTGCTTCGGCGCCAGAGATCGGCGTCTCAGCCATTGCCGTCGTCTTTCGAACCCAGAGTTCGCGACGATACGACTCGACGGACGCCATCGCGAGGACAAGCGGCCCTTACAGCGATTGAGTCCAGCGCGCGCTTCCGCCGCCATGAGGCCGCAGCGTCGGCTTGGTTAGCGATGTGGCTCAGAGCCAGCGCTTCCAGCGAAAGAAGCCGAGCATCCCGGCGATGGTGAGCACCATCACGCGCGACGATGACCCAGAACGGCCGCATGCGTCTCCCAGCCCGGGAACTGCACGTTCATCCCGAAGATGCTCGCGATCAGCGTGAGCGGGAGCAGGATCACGCTGAAGACCGTCAGCACGCGCAGCACGTCGTTGTGCCGGTGCGCGATCACCGTCTCGTTCGTCTGCTCGAGCGCCTCGACGACCTCCTTGTAGTTGTCGAGCAGGTCCCAGATGCGCTCGGACGCGTCGACGAGGTCGTCGAAGTAGAGCTCGAGATTCTCGGGGAGGAAGCGCTCGACCGACCGCTCGAGCAGCCGGAGCGTCGGGCGCTGCGGCTTGATGATCTTGCGGTAGGAGATGATCTCCTGCTTGACGTTCGAGATGTCGCGCACGAGATCCTCGGAGCGCACCTCGTGGATGTCGTCCTCGATCTTGTCGAGCTTGTGCGCGATCTTGTCGAGGATCGGGAAGCAGTAGTCGAAGAGGTCGTCGAGCACCTCGTACAGCAGCCGGCCCGAGCCCTTCGAGAACAGCTCCTCGCGGAACTCCTCGTCCTCGGCGCAGCGGTTGAAGAGCCGGTCGACCGGGAGCAGCGGGACGTTCGGCATCGTGACGAGGTAGTCGCTGGCCGAGCGCGATGTCCAGCTCGGCCGCGTTCAGCCGTTGGACGGCGCTGTCGTACCAGGGGAAGTGGAGGACGGCGAAGATGTAGTCGTCGTGGACGTCGACCTTCGGACGCTGGCGCTTCGAGAGGATGTCCTCGACGTCGAGCGGATGCCAACCGAAGCGCTCGGCGAGGTCGAGCGCGGTCTCCGCGTCGGGCGCGGCGACGTGGACCCAGGTGAGACCCTGCGCGCTGAGCTCAGCGACGCGCGGCCGTGCGGCGATCTCCGCGATACCGGCACGGCTGCGACGCCTGATGCGAGGCAGGCTGGGCATCGGTACTGAGCGGATCTTCCGGACGCACGGTCATAGCGCAGGAATTCTACCCGCCTGCCCGTTCTCCTAGACCTGCGGGTGCGGGCTCGAGCTCGCGGTGAACGAGCCCGAGCTCGTGCTCGGTGCGGGGAATCCGTCGCAGCGGCTGCGGCACGAGCCGCTCGAGCGCGAGCGCTCCCGCCGACGCGGCGACGAGGACGAGGGCGGCGAGCGGCCAGAGCGCAAACGGCGCGCGGGCGAGGATCAAGCCGCCGACCGCCGGGCCGACGGTTCCGCCGAGGCCCCACGACATCGAGTGGAGCGCGAAGTAGCGTCCGCGGAGACGATCGCTTCCGAGTTCGCCGACGAGCGCCTGGTGCGCCGGGCCGTGGAAGCACTCGCCGATGCCGAAGACGATCACGAAGAACGTGACGAGGACGAACGCCATGGTCGCTTCGAGCCAGTAGCCGGTCGCGTCGATCCCGAGCCACGCGACCGCCCACAGCAGCGGCATCAGTGCGAGCGCGCGCATGCGGCGCCGTCCCTCGATCCAGCGCGAGAGCGGCAGCTGCGCGAGGACGATCGCGATCGTGTTGAAGAAGAAAACGACTCCGATCTGCTTCTCGGTCAGACTGCCCGTGGTCGCGGACGAACGGTGGAAGCAGGTTCAGGAGCGAGTAGCCCGCCGCGACGAACACGAAGTTGAGCGTCCAGAGGCCGAGGAACAACCGGTCGCGGAGCACCTCGCGGTACGAGCCCGCCGACTCGCCCTCCCGGAGCGGCTTCGTGCCCGGATCGTGGACGAACGCCAGCACGCCGACGTACGCGAGGAACGTCAGTCCGTCGAGGACGAAGAGGACCGTGAACGACGTCGGGTGGTCCACGGTCGCGATGAGGCCGCCGACGAGCCCGCCGAGTCCGACCCCGAGGTTCATCGTCACCCGTTGCTGCGCGAACGCGGCGTGTAGCCGCTCGGGTGGCGTGAGGCGCGAGATGAGCGTCGACTGGCTCGGCCAGAACGCGGCGCTCCCGATGCCCTCGATCGCGAGCAGGAGGTAGGCATGCCACGGCTCGCGTACGAGCGGGAGCAGCCCGAACCCGAACGCCTGCACCACGAGGCCGCAGGCGAGCGTGCGGCGCGCGCCGAGCCGGTCGATCATCGGCCCCATCGCGACGCCGGCGGTCAGCTGCGCCGCTGCCGAGATCGCGATCGCGATGCCGGCCGTCGCGATCCCGAACCCGCGCACGTTGTGCAGGTAGATCGCGAGGAACGGGAAGACGATCCCGTTTCCGAACGAGTTCGCGACCCCGCCGATCTGGAGCAGCCAGACGTCGCGGGGCAGCTGCGGGTCGAGCGATCGAAGGTAGCCCCGCACGGGGCGAGGCTACCTCCGTCGTGCTCGGCTAGCGGTGCGCGTTGACGACGCGCTCGATCAGTGCCGGGGCGTGCTGGAGCAGCATCTGCGCGACGGCACTGTTGAGCTTGCCGGCGGCGACAGCCTTGTCGACCTTCGCCTTGAAGGCGTTGAAGATCACGGTCTCGAGACCGTCGACCGACTTGTTCTTCGCGGCCGCGACCTGCGCGAGCGACTTGCCCGAGCGGAGCTGCTGCACCAGCGCCTTGCGGTCGAGGTCGAGATAGTCGGCCGCGACCTTCAAGAAGCCGTTGCGAACGTTCGCCTTGGCAGGGCGCGCCTTCGGCGCGTGGGTCACGAGCCGGTGGATCACAGCGGGTGCCGCGGCGACGAGTTTCTGCGCGCGGGCGTTGTCGAGCTTGCCCGCGGCGACGGCCTTGTCGAGCTTCGCCTTGAAGGCGTTGAGGAGGGCCGTCTCGAGGCCGGCGGTGCTCTTGTTGCGGGCATCGGCCACCTGCGCGAGCGACTTGCCGGAGCGGAGCTGCTGCAGGAGCGCCTTCCGGTCGAGGCCGAGGTAGGTCGCGGCCGCCTGGAGCAGGCCGCCGCGTGCCTTCACCGCGACTGCCGCACGCGGCTTCTCCTTCGCGCCGGAGGCAGCAAGTGCAGCGGTGCCGCCCATGCCGAGGGCGAGGAGTGCAACGAGGACGAGGATCGAACGACGCATCAGGTCAGGTTCCTTTCACGATTGACGCGCGCACAGTAGTGCGGATCGTGTCAGTACAACGTAAAAACTGCCGCTCGGGCATAGCATGATCGGGTGATTCGCATCGGGTCGATCGTGCTCCGTGTTGACGATCTGGACCGGCAGGCGGCGTTCTGGGAGGCGGCACTCGGGTACGTGCGCCGCGAGGGCGACGAGGACGACTTCGTCCTGCTGCGTCCGCCTGACGGCGTCGGGCCGAATGTCTCCCTCGACCGCGTTCGCTCGACGGTGCAGATCCCTCCGCGAATCCATCTCGACCTGTACACGGAGGACCAGACGGGCGAGGTCGAGCGCCTGCTCGCGCTCGGCGCGAAGGAGGTGCACTGGGACAAGCGCCCTCCGGACGCGGACTATGTGATCCTCGAGGACCCCGAGGGCAACCGCTTCTGCGTCGTCGACGTCACGCGCTAGCTGACGGTTGTCGCCCGGCGGTGACCGCGATCCGTCAGAATCCATGCTCGTGTGCTGCCTGTTCCTCCTGGCGTTCGGGCTCGGGCCTCGGTTCGCGCTGGCCGCGTGGTGGATCTTCGGCGACAAGGTCGATGCAGCGTTCGACACGTGGGCCTGGCCGGCCCTCGGGCTCCTCTTCCTCCCGTGGACGACCATCTTCTACGTGATCGCCTGGTCGCCGATCGGAGGCGTGAGCGATGCCGAGTGGCTGTTCGTCGCACTCGGCGTCGTTTTCGACGCGGCGACGTACAGCGCCCGCCGAGCCCAGTCGATGTACCGAACGCGCGGCGCGTACTAGCCTCCACCGCGAGCCTGAGGAAGCTCGTTACGACTGAGCAGGCGGCAGCTCGAAGCGAGCGATGATCCCCTTGTCACCGGAATCGCCCACCGGGCGTTCGGGATGACGCGTCGCCACCCACGCAACGCCCCGCTCGGGATAGGCGACAACGTCGGGAAAGCGCTTCGTGGAGATGCCGAGCATCCGAACCGGCGCGTCCGTCGCGTTCGAGAACGTGTGGAGTCCGTCTGGCCCCTCGGGGAAGTAGACGACATCCCCCGGAGCGAGCTCCTCCTCGGCCTCCGGTGTGCGGACGGTCGGAGTCCCGCTGAGGACGAAGAACATCTCCTCGACGCCGTAGTGCATGTGCAACGGGCCGCCGGGCGATCCGGGCAGGAGCTCAGTGAGCGATGCGCCAAGCATGTCGGCAGCGAACGGGTGTCCGAACCATCGACGGCGAAGGTCGTCACTGACCTCGTCCCACGGTTCGTCATCCAGGAAGTTCAAGCGGCGCATTTCGCTCCTCCCTCCGCGATCGACATCCGATTCGCGGGCGGTGCCTGCGGGAACGGGATTCCGCCGCAGCGTTCCTAGTCCTGCAACGAAAGCGGCCCGCCGAAGCGGGCCGCTTCCCCTCGGAGGCTCTCTCTCCCTACGAGTGCGCCATGCGGTTGTGCTGGCGATCGCGGGTCATCGCGAGTGCGATCGCGCAGGCGGTTGCGAGGATCAGCCCGAGGCCGAAGCCGAGGGCCAGATCGCTGCGGTCGACGCTGCCGGAGCTCGCCGACACTGTCGCGCTCTCGACCGTCTTGCTCTCGAACGCGGGCACCGCCGCGTCGCTGCCACCGCGATCCGCGCGGGCCAGATTCGTCGGCGTGACGCCTTCACCGGACAGGTTCTGCTGAGTGAACGGGCTGAGGTCGGCTGCGGTCGCTCCCCAGCTCAGGTACGGCGTCTCGACGCGCTGCACCACGAACGGGCCGCGGTCGTCCCCGGTCGCGCCCCAGCTCAGGTACGAGATCGCCTTCTGCGGCTTGAACGGACCGAGATCGTCGGCCGTCGCGCCCCAGCTGAGATACGAGATCTCATTCGACTGGGCGGGCTCGAGTTGCCCGGCGTACAGGTCGGCTGCGCTCGTGATGCGGCTGAACGACGGCGCCTGGATCATCGCCTGCTCGGCTTCCAGGTCGGCCGAGTACTGGCCAGGGATGGGCCCGGTGCCGAGGCCGGCAGATGCCGTTGTCGCGAAGATCGCGGCGGTGGCGAAGCCGAGCGCCAGCGCCACGAACGCCTTCCGCTGATTCTTTCGGGTGCCGCTCATTGTGTTTGCTCCTCCGTGGGGGTCATGCGAATGACCGGAGGATCGGCGAACCCGCTAAATCCGCCCGGGCGGGGGCCTAAAACAGCGCTAACGGTTCAGAGCTCGCCCGGCGGCTATTCGCAGCGCGGAATCTCAGTGGTCCGCGCCGCCAAATGCGCCCGAAAGGATAGAAGCCCTGGAAACCGCAGGGTCGTGACTCACGCCGTGACTCACGGAATCCGGGTGCGGCAGCCTCGCGCGCTTTGTTCGAGCTACGGCGGCCCACGTTCGGATCGTCGCCGTTCAGGTGACACAGTGGGCTGTGCCGAGGTCAAGTGCAGCCTTCGTCCGGTCGTGACGCGTCGCGTGGACGATGTTGGCGAGTCGGGTGAACTCCTTTTCGTCTCCGGCCTTTAACGCGGCGACCATTCGTGGGCTCAGGCCCGCGATCCGACTCTCGTCGTGCAGGAACCGAGCGAAGGTCGCTTGATCCTCGGGTGATGGAGTCATCCGATGCAGCTGAGCGTCGTAGCGGGCACGAAGCGGAATTGTCCGCTGGAGTGCAGCCGCCGCCCCGTCGGCGTCGTTAGCTAGAGCGGTCTTGTTGAACTGCTCGACCAATGGCGCCAGCTCGCGGTTCGCGCGAGCGCACCAGGTGTCGAGCTCGCGAATGAATTGGGCCTGCGTCGGTGCCGAAGTTGTAGTTGAGGCCGACTCTCTCGAGCTCGAGGCTGCGCTGGTGCCAGCCGACTCGTTGCCGCCGCCGCAACCGCTACTGAGAAAGAGCAGGGCTGAGGCGGCCAGCAAGGTCGAGAGGGAACGAGCGGGCTGACGGCGAGCCGACACCTCGGCGCTGGAAGATACTCCGGCGGGACTCGCCTCACGAGCCCGCCTGGGCGGATCTACTGGCCGAACGGGCCGACCGGCCTAAAGAGGCCCGAGGCGCCCCGGCGGTAGAGCGGAAACCCCCTCGATCGGCCGTGTAATCCTGCACCTCGACCGCGTACCTTTCGAGGCCGCTCGCCGCAGGAGGCCACCTAAGGCCCCAGCGGGAGATCTCTCGGACCAACAACGAAAGGGGGAAGTGTTGAAGCATCGTCTCTCCATCGCGATCGCCGTGCTCGCGCTCGCACTCGTAGCGACCAGCTCGGCGCTCGCGTTCGACTGCATCCGTGTCTCGTCCTCGCTCCAGGGGCTCAAGCAGTCGACGGCGAAGTCCGGCAACTGGCTGCTGTTCGATCTCAGCAGCGGCGAGGGGCTACAGCAGAGCCTCGCCGGGATCGGGATCGACGTGACGAGCGAGCAGGCAGCGTGCGCAAGCGCCGCCTACGCCAAGTCGGGACAGCCGCTCTACTTCGCGCTCGGCATCGGCCTCGCCGCGGGGGAAAACCCTCATGCGGCGGCGGGCGGCGTGCTCGCGCACAACAACCCCAACACTTCGGTGCTCGGCAACGGCAAGGGCATCGACCACCTCGAAGAGAGTGGAATCTTCCCCGCGCTCGAGCAAGCAGCCGAGGCCTGCGGGATCCCCGTCGAGGAGGAGTAGTTCGGTCGGCTCTATCGTTGCTTCGTTGCACCACGCGGGAAATAGAGGGCGCGTTCTCGATCCCCTTCGAGGACGCGCCCGCCGCGTTTCTTGTGCAAACACTGGCCTATGCACGCGTCGTGCGTTGTCCCTGGAGGCACTAACGTCGCGCCAGTGATCAGACGCGACGATGTGGACGTGGACTGTTGGTGGGGCGACCACCCGTCCGATCCCTCGGCGTGCGCCTGACGCTCAAGCGGACAGGCTTGACCGCCGAGTCCGACTATCACCATTCGCTTGACGCGAACTACGAGGCTGCGCTTGTCACGCTTCGACGCCGACTTGCAGAACGTCCACTGCACGGAGACGATGCGCATGGTGGTCGGCGAGGACGACGACGACGACTCGTAAAGGCGTTCCCGCCAGGCCCCCGCGAAACCCCTGTAAATCAGCGAATCATGCGCCCGGCAGGAATCGAACCTGCGACCTCGCGCTCCGGAGGCGCGCGCTCTATCCCCTGAGCTACGGGCGCGGGGACGAACACGGAGTGTAGCCGGGGGCCGCGCGAGGCAGCCCGCGGCCAGAGCGCCCCACTGACGGAACTCGACGAAGAAGCCGGCCATCCGCTCGGCCTGGCCCTGCTTGAACTCGGAGTAGCACGGGTCCGTCGACCGGTGGTCGGTGGGGCCGCGCCGCAACGGCCCCACCCGATGACTGTCAGGCCCGATAGTGCACGTACTGCTTCTGCATCCGCTCGGTCTGACCGGGCGTGAACTCCTCGTAGCAGGAGTCGTACGAGTAGTCCATGAAGTTGTGGATCGGGTCGAGGCCCGGATCCTTCACGCACGTGTCCTTGCCCTCGGGGCAGCCCGAGGTCGGCACCGACATCTGCGGCGTGTCGGTCACCTTGTCACCCTGGCCCTGGCAGCCGAAGTCGAAGGTGTGCCAGAGGCCGAGCCAATGGCCCGTCTCGTGCGTCGCGGTGTGGCCGAGGTCGAAGTTCTGGATCGGGCCGCCCGGCAGCGAGCCGTAGTGGATCACGATCCCGTCGATGAAGAGGAACTGCTTCGCGGTCTTCGGGAAGTACGCGAAGCCGAGGTTGCCGGCAGCCGTTCCCGTGTAGACGTTCAGCGCCTCGAGGCCGCCGCGGTGGAGCGCCTGCTTGGCCGCGACCTCGTCCGCGAAGTCGTTCATCGTGAACCAGTCGGCGTTGTCCGTCCGGTCGACGGCGGCAAGCGTGAACGAGAAACCCGTGTTCGTTCCGCCGTAGAAGCCCGCGAACGCGAGGTTGAGCACGTCGATCTGCGCGCGGATCTGCGCGTTCGTCAGGCGACCTTCGCTGCCGTTCGTGATCACGTGGAAGTAGACCGGGATCGTCGCCGTGAAGTTCGCCGGCACCTTCGGGTTGGCCCCGGCCGGCAGGTCCGCGTCCGGATAGCGGTACGGCGGCTCGCGGTTGATCGTCCCTCCGGCGGCGGTGCGCTGGATCGCGCGCAGGCCGCTGAAGAGATCGGCGCCGCCGCAGTTCGCCCCGGTTGCTGTCGGCATCGCCGTACCGCCCGCCGCGGGCGAGACGGTGGACGCGAGCGCTGCGAAGGCGACCACCAGCAGCACGGCGAGCGCGCGCCGACGGGTGTTCTTGCTCATCTGACCTCCCCTGTCGATTGACAAAGCAATATGCCAGAGCGCTTATAGGGTTGCGCCATGGACGCCAGCGCGCGCCTGGTCACCGTCCCGCTCGCCGAGACCTTCACGATCGCGCGCAGTTCCCAGGACGACGTGCAGCTCTGCCAGATCGAGGTGCGCCACGAGGGGCTGAGCGGCTTCGGCGAGGCAGCGCCGATCGATCGCTACGGCGAATCGGCAGAGACCGCCCGCGGCTACGTCGAGGAGCACGCGGAGGCGCTCGGGGACGACCCGTTCGCGCTCGATGACATCTTCGACCGCCTACCGCGGCGCGAGCACGCCGCGCGGGCAGCCATCGATGCCGCGCTCCACGACCTCTGCGGGAAGCTCGCGGGAGTCCCGGTCTGGCGCCTGCTCGGGCTCCGCCGCCAGGGGCCGCCGACCTCGTGGACGGTGTGGCTCGGCGACCCGGACGAGATGGCGCGCCGGGCAGAGCAGGCAGCGCCGCGGTTCAAGCGTCTCAAGCTCAAGCTCGGCGCCGGCGACGGGCTCGACGTCGAGCGCGTCCGCGCCGTCAAGGCTGCGGTCGACCGTCCGCTGCAGGTCGACGTCAACGAGGCGTGGTCGCTGGACGAGGCGCTCGAGTACCTGCCGCAGATGGAGATCGATTACTGCGAGCAGCCGCTCCCCGCCGGCGATCCCGGCGGTCCCGGGCTGAAGCGCCGCTCGCCGGTCCCGATCTTCGTCGACGAGGATTGCCACACGCTCGCCGACGTCGCACCGTGCGCGGAGCGTGCGCACGGGATCAACATCAAGCTCGCGAAGTCCGGCGGCATCCGCGAGGCGATCCGCATGGCGCACGCCGCGCGCGCGCTCGGTCTCGGCGTGATGCTCGGCTGCATGGTCGAGTCAGGCCTGTCGATCGCGGCGGGAGCGCAGGTCGCGTCGCTCTGCGACCACGTCGACCTCGACGGCAACCTGCTGCTCGCGTACGACCCGTGGCCGGGGGTCGAGTTCACAAACGGCGTGCAGCTTCCCTCGAACGAGCCGGGACTCGGTGTCAGAGAAGCGGTACCTGATCCTCGCTGAGGGGAAGTCGGACGACCCGCACTACGGGAAGACGGCGCGGGGAGTTCTGAAGTACGGCGAGCAGCCCGTCGTCGCGATCCTCGACTCGGCTCGCGCGGGTGAGACCCACGACGGGATCCCGATCGTCGGGACCGTCAACGACTCGCTCTGCTTCAACCCGACGACCGCGCTCGTCGGGGTCGCGACTGCAGGCGGCCGGTTCCCGCCGGCGTGGCGCGAGCTGCTGAAGAGCTGCATCGCGAAGGGGCTCGACCTCGAGAACGGCCTGCACGAGTTCGTGTCGGACGACGCTGAGCTCGCCGACCTCGCCGCGCGCCACGGCGTCGAGCTGCGCGACCTGCGCAAGCCGCCCGACGGCTTGAACGTGCCGACGGGGCGCAACCTCGAGCTCGACACGACGACGGTGCTCACGGTCGGCTCGGACTGCGCGATCGGGAAGATGACGGTGGCGCTCGAGCTCGACCGCGCGGCGCGGGCGCGCGGGCTCGCGTCGCAGTTCGTGCCGACCGGCCAGACCGGGATCGCGATCGCGGGGTGGGGGATCTCGGTCGACGCGGTCGTCTCGGACTTCCTCGCCGGCGCGACCGAGCAGCTCGTCGTCGAGGGCTACGACCGCGGCGGGACCGACCTGCTCCTCGTCGAGGGCCAGGGCTCGATCGTCCACCCGGCGTACTCCGGAGTGACGATGGGCCTCATCCACGGCAGCGCGCCGCACCTGTACGTCCTCTGCCATCTCGCGGGCACGACCGAGGTCGAGGGGTACCCGGGCCATCCGCTCCCGTCGCTCGCGGAGCTCGTCCGGCTCCACGAGGCGCTCTCGCTGCCGATCCGGCCCGCGAAGGTCGCGTGCGTCGCCATGAACACGCGCTTCCTCGGCGAAGAGGAGGCTCGAGCGGCGATCGCCGACGCCGGGGCGGAGACCGGCCTGCCCGCCGACGACCCTGTCCGTTTCTCCCCCGAAAGGCTGGTCGACGCGATCCTGGACGCGCGCTAGACTCCGGCGCCGGCCAGGACGACGGCCGCCTCGTGGGCATGAGATCCATCCTTTTCATCGCTGCGGCAACTGCGTGCGCCCTCTCGCTCGTCACGGCGGCAGGCGCCGCGCCGGTCTTCGGCGTCTCGGACGACCGCGGGAAGTACGACGACGACGGCGGCGCGTGGTTCTTCTCGGAGCTCCAGGCAGCCGGCCTCGCCGCGAACAAGATGACGGTCAGCTGGGATCCGGCCGACCCGCTGACGATCAAGGAGCAGCCGTTCCTCGACCGCTCGGTCCCCGAAGCCGCGAAGCTCGGCGTGCACCTCTCGTTCGGGATCCACATCGGCAAGGCGCGCGCGATCACGGACGACCCGGACAACCTCGAGAAATTCACCCAGTGGCTGCGCATCCTCGCCGCGACGTATCCCGATGTGAAGGAGTTCGTGATCGGCAACGAGCCGAACCTCACGCGCTTCTGGCAGCCGCAGTTCAACCGCGACGGCTCGCCCGCGTCCGGCATCGCGTTCGCGAAGTTCCTCGCCGTGTCCTACGACGCGCTCAAGGACGTGAACGAGGACATCGTCGTCGTCGGTGTCGGTCTCTCGCCGCGCGGCAACGACATGCCGAAGGCGAAGTCGAACGTCTCGACGTCGCCGGTCAAGTTCATCCACGACCTCGGGATCGGCTACCGGAAGCTCGACCGCGACAAGCCGATCATGGACGTCTTCGGCTTCCACCCGTACCCGGCGCGCGACCGCGACCCGCTCGCGAAGGGCTACAGCTGGCCGAACGCGGGCGTCGCGAACCTCGATCGCATCAAGCAGGCGTTCTGGGACGCGTTCCACGACACCGCGCAGCCGACGTTCGACGAGCCGTACCTCGAGCAGGAGCACCCGCTGACGTTCAAGCTCGACGAGGTCGGGTGGCAGGTCGCGATCCCGAAGCAGTCGCGGCGCGCCTACTTCGGCCGCGAGAGCGTGCGGCCGACGACGGAGAAGGCACAGGCCAAGATCTACTCCGAGCTCGTCAGGAAGGTGGCGTGCGACCCGTCCGTGCGCGAGCTCCTCTTCTTCGGGCTCGTCGACGAGCCGAACCTCGACCGCTGGCAGGCCGGGCTCATCCGCGCGGACCGGTCGCGGCGGCCGGCGTGGGCGACGGTACGCGCCGCCGTCGGACGCGGCTGTCGCGGGCGGCTGCCGGTCTGGGAACACACCGAGTCGGTCGTGGGCGTCAAGGTGCGAACGGCGAAGGGGCGGATCTTCGTGCGGGCCGGGGAGGACGCGGCGGTGACCGTCGGCACGGCGAGCTTCCGGCTGCGCGCCAACAAGACGCTGCCGATCCGGGCCTCGGCGCCGGCCCGCGTACGCCTGATCGCGGCGGTCAATCCCGAGCGCCGCACGTTCGTCTACGTGCGCTGACGCCCGCCGCTTGACACCGAACGTCTGTTCGCCTAGCATGCGAACAGATGTTCGCCCGGATACTCGTGCTCGTGCTGCTCGTCGCCGTCGCCTGGGCGGTCGTCGCGCGCGCCTCGACGGCGGCGGGGCCCGAGCGGACCTATCGCGTGCAGCCGGGCGACACGCTCTGGTCGATCGCGAGCGAGCGGTACGGCGGCGACCCGCGCAGCGCGGTCTGGAAGATCGAGCGGCGCAACGGCCTCGAGGGGCGGCCGCTCGTCGCGGGCCGGCGCATTGTTCTTCCCTAGCCCGCCGTTTCCCGATCCCCATCATGCGCGGGTGAGCCGTAACCTCTCGCGCAGTGGACCTCGACATCGTGTTCTTCGGGACTTCCGGGTCGATGCCGACGGCGCAGCGGGCGCCGAGCGCGCTGCTGATCCGGCGCGGCGGCGACAAGCTGCTCTTCGATTGCGGTGAGGGCACGCAGCGGCAGATGCTGCGCTCGTCGGTCGGCCTGATCGACCTCGAAGAGATCTTCCTCACGCACTTCCATGCAGACCACTTCCTCGGCCTGCCGGGGATGCTGAAGACGTTCGCGCTCCGCGGCCGCGAGCTGCCGATGAAGATCTACGGCCCGCCGGGCCTCTCCGACCTCTTCGGCGACCTGCGGCGGATCTTCGGGAGGCTCACGTACCCGTTCGAGCTCGTGACCGTGCGTCCGGGCGACGCGCTCGAGCGCGGCGAGTACCGGCTCGAGGTCTTCGAGCCGAACCACGGGCGAAGCGCGGTCGGCTACGCGCTCGTCGAGGCGCCGCGCCCCGGCCGCTTCGACGTGGACGCCGCGGAGGCGCTCGGCATCCCGATCGGGCCCGAGCGCGGCGCGCTCCAGCGAGGCGACGCGGTCACGCTCCCGGACGGCCGCGTGATCACCCCCGACTCGGTCGTCGGCGAGCCGCGGCCCGGGCGCAAGGTCGTCTACGCGGGCGACACCGCGCCGGCCCAGACCGTCGTCGACGCGGCCCGCCACGCCGACGTGCTCGTCCACGAGGCGACGTTCGCGGAGGAGGAACGAGAGCGCGCCGAGGAGACGCTCCACTCGACCGCGGTGCAGGCCGCGGAGGTCGCGCGCGACGCGGACGTCACGCTGCTCGTGCTCACGCACCTCTCGAACCGGTACTTCGGCCCCGAGCTCGTCGAGGAAGCGCGGGCGACGTTCCCGGAGACGGTCGTGCCGCGCGACTTCGACATCGTCGAGGTGCCGTTCGTCGAACGCGGCGTTCCCCGGCTCGTGAAAGGTGGCGCCTCCGGACGGCGCGTACAATCTGTGAGCCGGGAACCGGTCACGACCGTCGAGGAGCCACGATGACAGCGATGGTGCAGGTAGCGGTCGCAGGGGATGTCACGGAAGCCGAAGAGATTCAGGCGATCCTGAACGAGGCGGGCATCGAGGCGACGCTCGAGCCCGAGCTCGACGCCGACGCAATCGCCGTGCTCGTCCCCGACACCTCGGTCGAGGTTGCGCAGGACGCGATCGAGGCGATGACCGAGCCGGATGAGCTCGACTCGGGCGCCTGACTTCTCCCGGCGCGCCGCGACGTACGACGAGGTTCGCCCCGTCGACGACAACTGGTGGGAGGTCTACGCGCTCGCCGAGCGTCTCGGCGACCTGCGCGGCCGGCGCGTGCTCGACGTCGGCTGTGGCACGGGCCGGCTGAGCCTCGCGCTCGCGGAACGGGCCGCCGCGAGGGTCTGGGGGGTCGACGCGTCGCCGGAGATGCTCGCCCAGGCGAAGGCGAAGGCGCCGCCGGGCGCGGCGTTCAAGCTCGCCCGTGCGGAGTCGCTGCCGTTCAAGGACGGCTGGTTCGAGCGCGCGGTGCTCTGGCTCGTGATCCACCTCGTCGACCGCGACGCAGCGCTCCGCGAGGCCCGGCGCGTGCTCGCCGGCGACGGCCGGGTCGTCGTCGTCACGTTCGACGAGAGCCACTTCGACGCGTTCTGGCTGAACCGCTACCTGCCGTCGATCGAGCGGATCGACCGGGCGCGCTTCCCGACGCGCGGGCAGCTCGAGGCGGAGCTCGAGGCCGCCGGGTTCGCGAACGTGAGCACGACGCGGCTCGATCAGCCCGCGTCGCTCACGCGCGAGCAGGCGCTCGAGCGCATGCGAGTGGGCCACATCTCGACGTTCGACCTGCTCGACGACGACGAGAGGGCACGCGGCCTCGTGCTCGCCGAGCGCGAGCTGCCCGAGCGCGTCGACTACGAGCTGCGCTGGCTCGTTGCGACGGGGACAGCGTGACCTCGAGCATCCGCCTCGGCCGCATCGCCGGGATCGAGATCGGCGTCAACTGGACATGGCTCGTCGTCTTCGCCCTGATCGTCTACACGTGGGCGACCGGCGTCTTCCCGGACGCGGTTCCCGGCCGTGCGACGTCGACGTACTGGGCGATGGCGGTCGTCGCGTCGCTCCTCTTCTTCAGCTCGCTCCTCCTGCACGAGCTCGGGCACGCGTTCGAGGCTCGCCGCGAGGGGATGCAGATCGACGGGATCACGCTCTGGCTTCTCGGCGGTGTCGCGAAGTTCCGCGGTCTGTTCCCGTCCGCCGGCGCGGAGTTCCGGATCGCCATCGCCGGGCCGCTCGTCTCGCTCGTGATCGGTGCCGCGTTCATCGGCGCGGCGTTCGCGTATTCAGGCTCCGAGGCGGTCGACACGGTGCTCGCGTGGATCGGCGAGGTCAACATCGTGCTGCTCGTGTTCAACCTGCTACCCGCCCTGCCGCTCGACGGAGGGCGCGTGCTCCGTTCGGCGCTGTGGGCGCTGCGACGCAACTTCGCGTGGGCGACGCGCATCGCTGCGTCGATCGGCCGCGCGTTCGGCGCGCTTTTCATCCTGGGCGGGCTGGCGCTCGCGTTCTTCTTCGATCCCACGAACGGAATCTGGCTGGCGGTGCTGGGCTGGTTTCTGTTCTCGGCCGCGACGGGCGAGGCGCGTGCCGGCGCCGCGCAGGCGAAGCTCGTGGGCCTGCTGGTCGGTGACCTGATGGTGCGGCAGCCGGCGAGCGTCAGCCCGGATCAGACGATCGGCGAGCTGATGGACGGGATGCTGTGGACCGACCGCCACGCCGCGTATCCCGTCGTCGACGCAGGACGCGCGGTCGGGCTCCTGCCGTTCGACGCGATTGCCAACCTGCCGCGCCGAGACTGGGACGCGCTCACGGTTCGCGACGTGATGGTGCCGCTGCGCGAGCTCCCGGTGCTCCGCGAGGACGAGCCGCTCGACCAGGCGCTCGCGCGACTCGACGGAACGGCGGGCGAAGCACTCGTCGTCGACGGCGAGCGCCTCGCCGGCCTGCTCACGGCCGTCGACGTCAGGCGTGCCCTCCAGCAGCGCGCGCGCTAGCGCACGTACTCGAGCCGAGTCGAGCCCACGAGCCCGCTGGGAGCGATCGCCAGCTGGCACGTCGACGCGGTCGGGCTGGCGGGGACCGAGGGCCGCCAGATCTCCTCCGGCTGGAGCGTCTTCTCGACCTGCGCCGGCCCGCTGTCCAACCGAACGGTGACGGGCGCGCCTTTTGCGATGAACGTCGCCTCGAAGCTGCCACCCGTGCATCCGTACTTCGTGAGCGAGGCGTTGCTGTAGATGTCGCCGCTCCCCTGGACGCCGACCATGATCGTCGAGAGCCGAAGAGGCGGCTCGACCTCCCAGAGCACGAGCCCCCGGTGGATCAGCCCGGACTGCTCGATCGACGCCGTCGGCCGGCCGAGGAACGTGAATGCGGTCGAGCCGACGACGTTCGGCGGCGCGTCGTCGGCGAGCCGGCCCAGCGGGAACGGATCGACGCGCTGCTGCGGCAGAGGCCCGGGCACGCGCCTCGTGCCGTCGAGCCAGTAGACGCGGCGGATCTTGCGGTTCCAGAAGACGTGCTCCCAGACCGCGTTCCAGTGCGGCTCGCCGTCGTAGAAGTACGAGACGTCGCCCGCCGCCGATGCGTCGACCCACTCCGGGTCCGCCGTGCCGAAGAAGGACGTCTTCAGCTCGGTCGCCTCGTCGGCCACGTAGCGCGACACCGCGATCGACGACCCGGCGAACACGAGCCCGAGCACCACCGGCACGGCGACGAGGTAGCGAGCGGGGAGAAGGGCGAACGCGAGCACCGCTGCGCCGGTGAAGCCCCAGACGATCGCCTCGTAGCTGCCGAGCTCCCAGACCGGGACGAGCGAGAACGCGTCCGGGAGCGCCGCCTTGTGCACGAGCTTGCCGAGCGGCAGCACGAGCACGAGCCCTGCCACGGCGAGCGCGACCACCGTCGCGGCGACGCGCGTCCGCGGTGCGCCGCGCGCGAGCCAGAGGCAGAGTCCGAGGAAGAGGAGCGGCGCGAGCGCGAGGAGGTCGCGCTCGGCAAGGCGTCCGACGTACCGTGACGCGAAGAGCCCGACCTCCACGATCAGCCCGGCGGCGAGCGCGAACGTGACGGCGAGGTACGCGCGCGCCGCGCGCTCGGGCGGCGGACGGAGCGCCAGCATCACGACCGCGCACGCCGGCACGACGCCGGCGAGCAGGACGGCGTCGGCCGCGTGGTAGACGACGAACTTGAGCGCGTTGCCGAGGTCGTAGTTCGAGCGTCCCGCCGGCTCGTAGGCGCCGAATCCGCCCGTCAGCATCCAAACGAGCCCGAGCACGACGAGCCCGCCGATCGCGTACGCGAGCCGCCGCAGCGGTTCGACGCTCCGCTCGAGCAGCGCGTACAAGCCGAGCGCGAGCAGGAACGCCGGGACGAGCACGAGTCCCTGGAGGCGGGTCAGAACCGCGAGGACGATCGCCCCGACGAGGAGGGCCTGGTTCCTTCGCGTCGGTCGCTCGAGCGCCGACGCGATCGCCCACGCGGCAAGCGTCGTCACGGGCACGAAGACGGTCTCGCTCATCAGCAGCCCGGTGTACGCGAGCCCCGGGATCGTCAGCGTGAGCGCCGCCGCGCCGAGCGCCCAGCCCTCGGACATCAGCCGGCGGCCCCAGAAGAAGACCGGGACCGCGGTCAGCGACATCACGAGCGCCTGGAGCACACGCGCGATGTCGTAGCCCGTCGCCGTGTCGAACACGGCGAGCGGCAGGCCGATCAGCGCGGGGTGGACGAGGCTGTAGAACGGCGCGCTCTGACCGAGGATGTCGAGATGGCCCGTCTCCCAGAGGCTGCGGCCGATCTCCGCGTAGATCATCTCGTCCGCGGCGATCCACGGCGTCGGGATCCTGAGCCCGGCCCAGGCCCGGACGATCGTGGACAGCAGGACGAGGACGCCGAGCGCCGCGGTCGGGGGAATCCGCTTCACGGGGGCGTATCATGCTGACGGCACCGATGAGCAACGTCACCTTCCGCAGCCGTGGCCGCGCGACGCGCATCTCGCGCGAGGCCGCCGCGCGCCCGTAGCCAGCACTTCCTCCGCACGAAGGCGCTCGCAGCGGAGCTCGTCCGCGACGCCGGCATCCGCTCGGGCGACCTCGTCGTCGACCTCGGCGCGGGGAGCGGCCGGCTGACCGAAGCGCTCGTCGCGGCCGGCGCGCGCGTGCTTGCGGTGGAGCTCGATCCGGCGTGGGCGCGTCGGCTCGAGGGACGCTGGCCGAAGGCCGACGTCGTCGAGGGCGACGCACTCGGTGTGCCGCTTCCACGCGAACCGTTCCGCGTCGTGGCGAACATCCCGTTCGACCGGACGACCGACATCGTGCGGCGCCTCCTCGATGACCCCTCGGTGCCGCTCGTCCGTGCCGACCTCGTCGTCGAGTGGGGCGTTGCGGTCAAGCGCGCGCTGCCGTGGCCGTCGACGGCGAACGACGTGCGCTGGAACACGTGGTACCGGCTCTCGGTCGCGCGCCGCCTGCCGCGTTCGTCCTTCGACCCAGCGCCTGCGGTCGACGCGGGCGTGCTCGTGGTCGAGCGTCGGGACGTACCTCTCGTCCCACAGGATGACGCAGAGCGCTTCGCAGCGTTCGTCGCGCGCGGCTTCCGCCACGGGCTGCGGGCAGTGGGTGCGCGCAGAAACGCCGAACCGCGAACGCTCGACGCGCACGAGTGGGCGGCGCTCTATCTCAGCGTGCGCGGAGAAGCCGGAGCAGAACGGGCCGCCGCCGCTTCTGCGCGGGACGCGCGACGCGTACGCGCGCGGGCTCCGGCCGCCGCCGATACGGCTCGGTCAGATCGAAACCCCAACGCGCCACAGTGATCGATCAGACGTCCGCGAGGCGCCGCGGTTGGCTCCCGAAAGGGGGATCTTTCAGTCGGCCGTTAGCGAACGCTAAGCGGCCGGTCCCAAGCTCCGCGTGGTCAATCGACGAAAGGAGTGACGGTGATCCGCGCAGGGGACATGATCGAGAACCCGATCACGGGGGAGCGCATCCTGTTTCGCAAGACGTCCCGGGAGACGAACGGCGAGTTCGTCCTGATCGAGACGTGGGTGCAGCCCGGAGGCACAGTCGCCTCCGCGCACGTGCATCCGACCCAGGAAGAGCGGTTCGCGGTCCTGAGTGGCGCCGTCGGCTTCCGAAAAGGCCGCGAGCGCATCGTCGCAGGGCCCGGCGAGCGAGTCACGGTCCCGGCCGGGACCGCGCACAAGTTCTGGAACGCCGGCGAGGACGAGGCGCACTTCCTCTGCGAGGTTCGCCCGGCTCAGCAGTTCGAGCAGCTCCTCGAGACGATGTTCGCGCTTGCCGCCGACGGGAGGACGAACCGGAAGGGCATGCCGAACCCGCTCAGGCTCGCAGTGATCGCGAGGCACCACATCGACGACGTGCAACTCCCTATCGTCCCCAGGTGGATGCAGCAGACGGCACTCGCGATGGGCGCTCCGATCGGGCGGCTGCTCGGCTACCGGCCCGACTACGTGGTCACGGCCGCGGCGGCGCCGGCGGCCGCGTGACGAGCCTCACCGAGTCCTGGCTGGCTTCGCGGCGGGGAGTGGACCCGCTGCAGATCGAGCGGATGCGCCGGGCGGGCGAGGTCATCGCCGTTCGCCCGGCGACCGCCTCCGAGTGGCGGTATCCCGCCTGGCAGTTCGACTCGTCCGGCGAGATGAAGCCGGGCGTCGCGCGCTTCCTCGAGGCGGCGCGGGACGCCGGCTTCCGCAGCGGGGAGCTGGCGGGACTGCTCGACCGCCGGGTCGGGCTCGTCGACGCGACGACCCTCGGCGACCTGCTGCGCAGCGGGCGCGAGGAGCACGCGGTCGCGTCCGTCCGGGCACTTCGCTAGGCTCGCCCGCGACTCGACCCCTTTAACTCGGTCCAGAGAGGCCGGGAAGGAGTTGCGGATGACGGCTGCACCCACGACCACCGCGGCGCCGTGAGCGCGCGGATCTCCTCCGAGAAGGTCCTCCTCGACGGTCGAGGCGATCGGCCGCACGCTCTCGCGGATCGCGCACGAGATCATCGAGCGGCAACCCCGACCTCGACCAGGTCGCGCTCGTCGGCATCCACACGCGCGGCGTCCCGCTCGCGCAGCGGCTCCGGCGCCTGATCGAGGAGTTCGCCGGCCGAGGACGTCGCACTCGGCTCGGTCGACATCACCTTCCACCGCGACGACGTGCGGCGTGCGAGGCGGCGAGGCGCCGCTCCACGCGCAGCCGGTCGTCCGCGCGACGACGCTCGACTTCCCGCTCGAGGGCATGACGTGCGTCCTCGTCGACGACGTCCTCTACACCGGCCGCACGATCCGCGCCGCGATCGAGGCGCTCTTCGACTACGGCCGTCCCGCGCGCGTCCAGCTCGCCGTGCCTCGTCGACCGCGGCCACCGCGAGCTCCCGATCCGCCCCGACTACGTCGGCAAGAACCTCCCGACCGCGCGCAGACGAGCGCATCCAGGTGCAGCTCGTCGAGGTCGACGAGGTCGACCGCGTCCTGCTCGTCCCGACCCCGAGGAGGAACGCCGATGGCTGACATCCGGTCCTGCGCGACGAGCTCCTGCCGCCGCAGGACCGCCGCGCGCGGCACCTGATCTCGATCGCCGACCTCACGCGCGACGACGTCGAGCGGCTGCTCGCGCTCGCGCGCAGCTTCGCGCGCTCGCTCGAGCGCGAGGTGAAGAAGCTGCCGACGCTGCGCGGCCGCACTCGTCGTCAACCTCTTCTACGAGTCGTCGACGCGCACGTCGTCGAGCTTCGAGCTCGCCGCGAAGCGGCTCTCGGCCGACATGATGTCGATCAAGGCGTCCGGCTCGTCGGTCGACAAGGGCGAGTCGCTGAAGGACACGCGCGATCACGATCGGCGCCTACGACCCGGACGTGATCGTCATCCGCCACGCCGCAGATCGGCGCGCCGCAGCTCGTCGCCCGCTGCACGCGGGCGCACGTCGTCAACGCCGGCGACGGCAAGCACCAGCACCCGACGCAGGCGCTGCTCGACCTCTACACGATCGACGAGGAGTTCGGCCGGCATCGACGGGCCTGCACGTCGCGATCGTCGGCGACGTCCTGCACTCGCGCGTCGCGCGCTCGAACATCCAGGCGCTCGTGCTCATGGGCGCGCGGGTGACGCTCGTCGGCCCGCCGCCGCTGATCCCGCGCGGGATCGAGGCGATGGGCTGCGAGATCTCGACGACATCGACGCGATCAGGACGGCCGACGTCGTCTACGTCCTGCGCATGCAGCAGCGAGCGGATGCTCGAGGGCGCCAACTACGTGCCCGAGCCTGCGCGAGTACACGGCGCGCTGGGGCGTGACGCCGGAGCGGCTGCGGCCGGGCCAGAAGGTCATGCACCCCGGGCCGATGAACCGCGGCGTCGAGATC
Organism: uncultured Actinomycetes bacterium; assembly: GCA_963791205.1. Taxonomy (GTDB): domain Bacteria; phylum Actinomycetota; class Thermoleophilia; order Gaiellales; family Gaiellaceae; genus JACCTU01. The sequence continues at coordinate 256,696 of CAWBRK010000007.1, read as the reverse complement.
GACCCGGACGTCGCCGACGCGGCCGACGCGCTGATCGAGACGCAGGTGCGCGCCGGCCTCGTCGCGCGGATGGCCGTGCTCTACGACCTGCTCACGCACGGCCCGGTCGAGGTCAAGGTCGCCGCGATGCGAGGAGGTGGCGTGATGCTCGTCGGCAAGAACGGCCGCAAGGACGAGCCTCGATCGTCACGCGGCGCGCGCGTCCTCGATCCGGCGCAGGGGATCGACGCGGAGCTCGACGTCCGCGTCGACGACGGCGTGATCGCGCAGCTCGCACTGGCTCGACCGCACGAGCACCGCGTCGTCGACGGCGCAGGCCTCGTACTCGCGCCGGCGTTCGTCGACCCGCACGTGCACCTGCGCACGCCCGGGCGCGAGGACGAGGAGACGATCGCGTCCGGGACGCGCCGCCGCGGCGGCCGGCGGCTACTGCGCGATCCTCGCGATGCCGAACACCGACCCGGTCGTCGACTCGGCGGCCGTGCTCGGCGCGCTCGTCGAGACGGCCGGCGCGAGGCCGAGATCCCGGTCGGGTTCCTCGCCGCGATCACGAAGGGCCAGGCGGCGCGGAGCTGACCGAGATGGTCGAGCTCGCCGACGCGGGCGCGGTCGGCTTCACGGACGACGGGCGGCCGGTCGTCTCGTCGGGCCTGATGCGCCGCGCGCTCCAGTACGGCGCCGTCACCGGACGCAAGCTCGCGCTCCACTGCGAGGAGCCGACACTCTCGCGCGGCGGCCACATGCACGAGGGCGCGGTCTCGGCCGAGCTCGGCTTCGGCGGCTATCCGTCGATCGCGGAGTCGGTCATGGTCGAGCGCGACCTCGCGCTCGCCGCGTACGAGGAGCGGCCGTTGCACCTCCTTCACCTCTCGGCGCGCGAGTCCGTCGACGGCCGTGCGAGCCGCACACGAGCGTGGCGATCGCCGCCACCGCCGAGGTGACGCCACACCACCTCTGCCTGACGGACGAGGCGGTCCGCTCGCTCGACTCGAACGTGAAGATGAACCCGCCGCTCCGAAGCCGACGAAGACCGCGCCGCGCTCATCGACGCGCTCCGCGACGGCACGATCGCCTCGATCGCGACCGACCACGCGCCGCACGCACGCCACGAGAAGGAGGTGCCGTTCGAGGCGGCGCCGTTCGGCGTGACCGGGCTCGAGACGGCGTTCGCGTCGCTCTACACGCACCTCGTCGAGCCCGGCGTCGTCCCGCTCGAGACGCTCCTCGAGCGGATGACGACGTGGCCCCGCACACGCATACGGCCTCGACGAGCCGCGGATCGCGGTCGGCGCGACGGCGAACCTCGTGCTGCTCGACCTGGACGCGACGTGGCGCGTCGAGGAGGAGCGGCTTCCGCTCGCGCTCGAAGAACTCGTGGCTGCTCGGCGAGACGCTGCGCGGGAAGGTGCGCGCGACGATGGCCGCGGGACGGCACGGTGTACGAGGCGTGACCGGGTTCCTGGTGCTCGAGGACGGCACCGCCTTCCACGGCGAGTCGGTCGGCGCGCGGAGGGCTTCGCGTTCGGCGAGGCCGTCTTCACGACCGCGATGACCGGCTACCAGGAGGTCGTCACCGACCCGAGCTACGCCGAGCAGCTCGTCTGCTTCACGGCGCCGATGGTCGGTAACTACGGCGTCGCCGAGGACGGTCGGAGTCGAGGCGGCCGCACGCCCGAGGCGTCATCATGCGCGAGGCCCGCGGCCCGGCCTGGACGGACTGGCTGCACGAGCGCGGCATCGTCGGGCTCTCGGGGATCGACACGCGCAGCGCTCGTGCTGCGGCTGCGCGACGCGGGCTCGATGCGCGCGGCGATCGTGTCCGGCGACGAGTCGGTCGAGGAGGTGCTGCGCGAGGTGCAGTCGCAGCCGTCGATGGCGGGCCGCGCGCTCGTGCGCGACGTCTCGACACGCGAGCCGTACGAGTTCAACGCCGAGGGTCGCGTTCGCGTCGCGGTGATCGACTACGGGTGCAAACGCTCGATCCTCCGGCGGCTCGGCTGCGGCCGGCGCCGCCGTCACCGTCTTCCCGCACGACGTGACAGCCGACGAGCTGACGGGCTACGACGGCGTCATGCTGACGAACGGGCCCGGCGATCCTGAGCCGCTCGACGACGAGGTCGCGGTCGTGCGCGAGCTTCTCGGTCACGTTCCGGTGCTCGGCATCTGCCTCGGCCACCAGCTGCTCGGCCTCGCGACGGGACACGAGACGTACAAGCTCCGCTTCGGGCACCGCGGCGCGAACCATCCGGTGCTCGAGCGCGCGACGGGTCGGGTGCTCGTGACGAGCCAGAACCACGGCTTTGCCGTCGCGCCGAGCGACGACAAGGAGGCGACGCACGTCTCGCTCTACGACGGCACGGTCGAGGGGCTCGAGTTCCCGCAGCTCCGCGCGCGCTCGGTGCAGTTCCACCCCGAGGCCGGCCCCGGCCCACACGACGCGTGGCCGATCATCAGCAACTGGATCGAAGAGGTGCGTCTCGCCCCGGCGTCGTGACCTCAAGTCGATCTGCCTGATCGGCGCCGGCCCGATCGTGATCGGCCAGGCGTGCGAGTTCGACTACTCGGGCTCGCAGGCGCTCAAGGTCCTGCGCGAGGACGGGTTCCGCACGATCGTCGTCAACTCGAACCCGGCGACGATCATGACCGACCCGGGCTTCGCCGACCGCACGTACATCGAGCCGCTCGACGTCGAGGGCGTCGCGGACGTGCTCGGCCGTGAGCGGCCCGACGCGCTGCTGCCGACGATGGGCGGCCAGACCGCGCTGAACCTCGCGCGCGCGCTCGCGCGCGACGGTATGCTCGACGCGCTCGGGATCGAGCTGATCGGCGCGCCGCTCGACGTGATCGAGCGAGCCGAGGACCGCGAGCAGTTCCGCGAGGCGGTGCAGAGCTGCGGCCTGCGGACGCCCAGGTCGAGGATCGTGACCGCACCCGACGACCTCGCCGGGATCTCGCTGCCGGCGGTCGTGCGGCCGGCGTTCACGCTCGGCGGCCACGGCGGCGGCTTCGCCGAGACCGAGCCCGAGCTCCGTCTCCAGGTCGAGGCGGGGCTGCGCGAGTCGCCGGTCGGCCAGGTGCTCGTCGAGGAGTCGATCCGCGGCTGGGACGAGTTCGAGCTCGAGGTGATGCGCGACAAGAAGGACAACGTCGTGATCGTCTGCTCGATCGAGAACCTCGACCCGATGGGCGTCCACACCGGCGACTCGGTCACGGTCGCGCCGCAGATGACGCTGTCGGACCCGGCATACCAGGAGCTCCGCGACGCGGCCGCGGCGGTCGTGCGAGCGGTCGGGATCGAGAGCGGCGGCTCGAACATCCAGTTCGCGCGCAACCGCGAGACCGGCGACGTGCGCGTGATCGAGATGAACCCGCGCGTGTCCCGCTCGTCCGCACTCGCCTCGAAGGCGACGGGCTACCCGATCGCGAAGGTCGCGGCGAAGCTCGCGGTCGGCTACACGCTCGACGAGATCCCGAACGACCTGACGAAGACGACGCCCGCGAGCTTCGAGCCGACGCTCGACTACGTCGTCGTCAAGTTCCCGCGCTTCGCGTTCGAGAAGTTCCCCGGCGCCGACCGCACGCTCGGCACGCAGATGAAGAGCGTCGGCGAGACGATGGGGATCGGCCGCACGTTCACCGAGGCGTTCCTGAAGGCGCGCCGCTCGCGCGAGACCGACGACGGCTGGGAGCCGGAGAACCTGCACCCATGGTTTGTGGCCGAGCTCGAGCGTGTCCGCGACATGCTCGAGCGCGTCCCATCGTTCGACGAACTCGGTGAGCGCGAGTTCCTTCGGCTCAAGCGGCTCGGTCTTTCGGACACCGACATCGCATCGGCATGTGAGAGCAGCGAGGATGACGTCCGTTCCCGGCGAAAAGCACGCGGCCGTCAGGCCCGCTTTTCGACGGGTGGACTCTTGCGCGGGCGAGGTCGAGGCCGGCTCGAACTACCTCTACTCGACCTGGGGCGAGGCGGACGAGGCGCCGCCTGAGCCCGGGCGCTCCGTGGTCATCCTCGGCTCGGGCCCGAACCGGATCGGGCAGGGGATCGAGTTCGACTACTGCTGCGTGCACGCCGCGCACACGTTCCGCGAGCTCGGCTACGAGGCGGTGATGGTCAACTGCAACCCCGAGACCGTCTCCACGGACTACGACACCTCGGATCGCCTCTACTTCGAGCCGCTCCGCGTCGAGGAGGTGCTCGCCGTCCTCGACCGCGAGCAGCCTGTGGGCGTCGTGATCCAGTTCGGCGGCCAGACGCCGCTGAAGCTCGCCCGGGCGATCGAGCACGCCGGCTACAAGATCCTGGGGACGCCGTTCGACGCGGTCGACCTCGCGGAGGACCGCGAGCGCTTCGGCGTGCTCGCCGACCGGCTCGGCGTGCAGTGTCCGGCGTGGGGGATGGCCGAGGCGCCCGAGGAGGCGCTCGCCGTCGCCGACCGCGTCGGCTACCCGGTCCTGATCCGCCCGTCGTACGTGCTCGGCGGGCGCGCGATGCGGGTCTGCTACGACGAGGCGCAGGTTCGCGAGGCGCTCGCCGCGGTCGAGGGGCGGGTGCTCGTCGACCGCTTCCTCGAGAACGCGATCGAGATCGACGTCGACGCGCTCTGCGACGGTCACGAGACGTACGTCGGTGCAGTCATGCAGCACGTCGAGGAGGCCGGCGTGCACTCGGGCGACTCGGCGTGTGTGCTGCCGGCTCCGTCGCTGACCCCGCAGCAGGCGGCCGACGTCGACGGCTTCGTGCGCCGGCTCGGTCCTGCGCTCGGCGTGGTCGGGCTCCTCAACGTGCAGCTGGCGATCGCCGACCGCGAGGTGTTCGTGCTCGAGGTGAACCCGCGCGCGTCGCGGACCGTTCCGTTCGCGAGCAAGGCGACGGGCGTGAACCTCGTCGACGCCGCGTGTCGGCTGGCCGCGGGCGCGACGGTCCCCGAGCTCGGGCTTCCGCGCCGCGCGACGCCGCACGAGGTGAGCGTCAAGGCGGCGGTGCTCCCGTTCCACCGCTTCCCGGGTGCGGACCCGGTGCTCGGCCCCGAGATGCGTTCGACCGGCGAGGTGATGGCGACCGCCGAGGACCTGCCGACCGCGTTCGCGAAGGCGGAGCGCGCCGCTGGTCGGCGCCTGCCGAACGCCGGCACGGCGTTCCTCACGGTGCGCGACGCGGACAAGCAGAACGCGGTTCCGGTCGCAGCCGCGCTCGCCGGTCTCGGCTTTCGGCTCACAGCCACTTCGGGGACGGCGGAAACGCTCGCCGGCGCAGGGCTCGACGTGGAGGTGATCGAGAAGGGACAGTCGGTCGTCGATCGGATCCGGCGCGGTCGCGTCGACCTCGTCGTGAACACGCCACAGGGTCGCGGCGCGCGCACCGACGGCTACGCGATCCGCGAAGCCGCGCTCGTCGCGCGCGTCCCGTGCATCACGACCCTCTCGGGCGCGTCGGCGGCGGTGCACGCGATCGCGCACGCGCGAACCGAGATCGCCAAGTCGCTGCAGGAGCGCATCGATGAAGCGCGCTCTGCTTAAAGCATGGGGGAACCCGTGGTTCCCCCATGAGCCCCCTCCTTCTTGTCTGCGACATCGCGTCGGTCGCTTGGCCTCCCGGCGGGCAACGCCCGCCTCCGGCCGCTCACGCCTCGAGGACCTTGAAGCGTGAACCGGGCGCACGTCCCTGTCACTTCGAGCGTCAGTGTTGGTCCGTACACGCTGCTGACGGTCGTGCGGGGATCGCTCGACGCCCGGAGTGCCCGGGCAGTTCTTCATGCTCGAGGCGCCCGGGCGTGTGCTCCCGCGGCCGATGTCCGTGTGTCTCGCACCGCCCGGTGAGCTCGCGTTCCTGATCGACCCCATCGGCCCCGGCACCCGCTCGCTCTGCTCGCTCCGGGCAGGCGATGCGATCCACGTGCTCGGGCCGCTCGGCAACGGCTTCCGGCTCGACGTCGAGCGTCCGCTCCTGGTCGGCGGCGGGATCGGGATCGCGCCGCTGCCGTTCCTGTCCGAGCTCCTCGGCGGCCCGCCCGCCCTGCTGGGCTTCCGCTCCGAGTGGCATGCGGAGGCGGCAACGCTCGTTCCGAACGCCGACGTGGTGATCGAGCCGACGTTCGTGACCGAGCCGCTCGCCGAGCTCTCGCGCAAAGCCGCGAGGTCCTGGCCTGCGGCCCGGAGCCGATGCTCGAGGCGGTGCGCGCGCTCGCGCCCGACGCGCAGCTCGCGTGGGAGGCGCCGATGGCGTGCGGCTATGGCGCGTGCTACGGCTGCGCGGTCGAGATCGACGGCGAGCTGAAGCGTCTGTGCGTGGAGGGGCCCGTCCTTGCTGCTGCTTAACGCCTCCGGCTGCCTCGACGCGCTCACCGCGCCCGACGTCGCCCGCTCGCTCGACGCGTTCGTGACGAAGACGATCACGCCGCTTCCGCGCGAGGGGAACCCGCCGGTTCGGATCGCCGAGACCGAGCACGGAATGCTGAACGCGATCGGGCTGGCGAACCCGGGCCGGCGGGCCTTCCTCGACCGTGTCCTGCCGCGGCTGGAGGAGCTCGGCGTGCCGATCTGGGTCTCCGTCGGCGGTTTCTCCGCGGTCGAGTACGCCGAGACCTGCGCCGCGCTCGAGGACGTGACGATCGAGCTCAACCTCTCCTGCCCGAACGTGGACGAGGCGCCCGAGTCGGCCGCCGAGATCGTCGCCGCCTGCCGGGCCGCGACCGCGCTCCCGCTCTACGCGAAACTCTCGCCGGCTGCGTGGGACGTCGCCGAGACGGCCAGGGCAGTCGAAGACGCTGGCGCCGACGGCGTGTCGCTCGTGAACACGATCCGCGGGCTCGCACTCGACGAGCTCACGCTCACCCCGACGCTCGCCCGCGGCGCCGGGGGCTACTCCGGTCCCGCGCTCAAGCCGATCGCGCTCGCCGCGGTGTACGCGTGCGCGCGCGCGACGTCGATTCCCATCGTCGGCATGGGCGGTGTGCAGTCGGGACGTGACGTCGTCGACCTGCTCGCGGCGGGTGCGTCGTCGGTCGCGCTCGGCACGATTCTCTTCGCGGACCCCGGCGCGCCGACGCGCGTGCGCGCCGAGCTCGACGCTGAATGTTCCGCACGCGGATACACATCTGCGTCCGACATCGTCGGCATCGCGCATGAGCGCGCTTCGACAGAACATGGACAGCGATCGACCGAGCCGGTCCGCACACGATGAACATCCTGCAAATCGTGCACTTCGAAGCAGGTTGCAGTGCGCGAACATGGTGTTAGACTCCCGCGCCATGGTCTCGCCCAAGACCCAGGCGCAAGCGCCTTTGCGTTCGCTCGATCAGCGCATGGAGGCCCTCAAGCGCGCGAACGACATCCGGGTCAAGCGGGCGAGGCTGAAGAAGGATCTCAAGGACGGGAACGTGCGCATCGATCAAATCCTGCGCCAGCCGCCCGAGTACGTCGAGACCGCGAAGGTCTTCGACATCTTGATGGCCGTCCCGAAGTTCGGCCGCGTGAAAGCCGCGCGCTTCCTCAACCAGGCCCGCATCAGCCAGGCGAAGACGGTGGGCGGCCTGTCGGAGCGGCAGCGGGCGGAGCTCGTTGGCCTCTTCAACCGTTAGGCGGCTCTCCCGCCCACGAAGCGCGGCCTCCGGAACACGATCAGACTGCGCGCTGCCGCGTCCTCAGTCGCGCTCGTACCGCTTCGGGTACGAGCGCTCCCTGCGTCCTTGCATCGCTTGCTGCTCGTGCCCCGGAGACACGCGCGCGTGACCGGAAGAGCCGCAAAGACCCCCGTTCTCGTGATCACCGGCACGTCGGGTGCCGGCAAGGGGACGCTCGTGCAGGAGCTGCTCCGGCGCGTGCCGGACGTGGCGCTCGCGGTGTCCGCCACGACGAGGGAGCGGCGCCCGGGCGAGCTCGACGGCGTCCACTACTGGTTCATCTCGGAGGAGGACTTCGACCGGCGGCTTGCCGACGACGACTTCCTCGAGTACTACGCCTTCCCGTGGGGACAGCGCTCCGGGACGCTCTGGTCGGAGCTCGACCGGATCCGCGACGCGGGCAAGGCGCCGCTCCTGGAGCTGGAGCCGAACGGCGCGCTCGCGGTCAAGGGGCGGGTTCCGGACGCGATCCTCGTCTTCATCACGGCTCCCGACTTCGCCGAGCTCGAGCGCCGGCTCCGCGAGCGGGCCACGGAGAGCACAGGCGAGATCGAGGCCCGGCTGCGCCTCGCCAGGCGGCAGCTCGACCAGGCCGAGCAGTGCGACCACGTGATCGTCAACGACGATCTCGAGCGTGCCGCCGAGGAGCTCGAGGAGATCGTCCGCCGGGCGCTCGACGGCGCAGCTACCATGCCCACGTGATCCATCCACGCATCGATGAGCTCCTGGACAACGTCGACTCGCGCTACGCGCTCGTCATCGTGGCCGCGAAGCGGGCTCGCCAGATCAACAACTACTACCAGCAGCTCGGCGAAGGCACGTTCGAGGACTTTCCGCCGCCGCTCGTCGAGTCCCGGTCGAAGAACTACTTGACCATGTCCATGGAGGAGATCTCCCAGGGCATGATCAAGTCCCAGTACGCGAAGTAGGCGCCTAGCCGCGCCAGGGGGCGGCGGGCACAATGTGCCCGTGGCCAGCGTGCTCGTGGGAGTGACCGGAGGAATCGCCGCCTACAAGGCGTGCGAGCTCGTTCGGCTGCTCGTCAGGGCGGGGCACGACGTCGTGCCGCTCGTCACCGACGGCGCCGACCGCTTCGTCCGGCGCGAGACGTTCTTCGCGCTCGCCCGCCGCGAGCCGAGCGAGGAGCTCTACGCGCACCTGACGCGCGCAGACCTCTACGTGATCGCACCGCTGACGGCGAACACGCTCTCGAAGCTCGCGCAAGGGAGCGCCGACAACCTCGTGACCGAGGCTGCGCTCGCGCACCGCGGGCCGGTCGTCGTCGCGCCCGCCATGAACCCGCGCATGTGGGCGCACCCGGCGACGCAGGCGAACGCCTCCGCGCTCCGCGCGCGCGGGATCGAGCTCGTCGGCCCCGACGAGGGCGAGATGGCCGAGGGCGAGTGGGGCGTCGGACGGATGGCCGAGCCCGAGGAGATCTTCGCGGCCTGCGAGGCGACCCTCGCGAAGCGCGACCAGCTGCGCGGCCGGCGCATCCTCGTGAGCGCGGGCGGGACGCGCGAGCCGCTCGACGACGTGCGCTTCATCGGCAACCGCTCGTCCGGTCGGATGGGCGTCGCCGTCGCCGAGGAAGCGCGGCGCCGCGGCGCCGACGTCACGATCGTCGCGGCGAACCTGAGCGTGCCCCCGCCCGGCGGGATCGAGCTCGTGCAGGCTCCGAGCGCCGCGGACGTGGAGCGCGAGATGCTCGCGCGCGCCGACGAGGCCGACGTCGTCGTGATGGCCGCCGCAGTTGCCGACTACCGTCCGGCAGAGGTCGTCGCCGGCAAGCGGGGCAAGGACACGCGAACCTGGACGGTCGAGCTGGAGCCGACGACGGACGTCCTCCGCACGCTCGGTGAGCGCGGGGGAGACGCGCTCCTCGTCGGCTTCGCCGCGGAGTCGGGCGAAGAGGCGATCGAGCGCGCTCGCCGGAAGCTCACTGACAAGAAGGTGAACCTCGTCGTCTTCAACGACGTATCACGAAGCGACATCGGGTTCGACTCCGACGACAACGAGGTGGTGCTGGTGGGGCGAGACGGTGAGCGGCGGATCGAGAAGGCGCCGAAGCGAGCGGTCGCCGGCGGGATCCTGGACGAGGTCGCCCGACTGCTCGAGGAGCGTGATGGACGCGGTCGGTAGGCAGGCTGTCCCGGTCGAGGACGCGCAGCGGACGATCGCCGCGGTCGTCGAAAACCTGCAGCGCGTCATCCGCGCACCCGAGGAGACGCTGCGGCTGGTCGTCCTCGGCCTCGTGGCCGAGGGCCACCTGATCATCGAGGACCTCCCGGGCGTCGGGAAGACGACGCTCGCGAAGGCGCTCGCGCGCTCACTCGACGTCTCGTTCTCCCGCCTCCAGTTCACGCCCGACCTGATGCCGTCCGACGTCACGGGCGTGAACGTGTTCAGCCAGGCCACGAACGAGTTCGAGTTCCGCCCGGGCCCGGTCTTCGCGAACCTCCTGCTCGTCGACGAGATCAACCGCGCGTCCCCGAAGACGCAGTCGGCGCTGCTCGAGTGCATGCAGGAGCGGCAGGTGACGGTCGACGGCGTCTCGTACGAGCTCGCGCTTCCCTTCATGGTGATCGCGACCCAGAACCCGATCGAGTACGAAGGGACGTACCCGCTGCCCGAGGCGCAGCTCGACCGCTTCGCGATGCGAGTCGCGATCGGCTATCCGACCCTCGCCGAGGAGGCGCGGATGCTGAACGAGCAGACGTCGGGGACGCCGCTCGACTCGCTCGAGCCGGTCACGAACGGGCCGCAGGTGCTTGCGCTCGTCGAGGAGGCGCAGTCGATCTTCGTCGAAGAGAGCATCAATCGCTACGTCGTCGCGCTGCTCCGACACACGCGCGCCGATTCGCGCTTGTACCTCGGCGGGAGCCCGCGCGCCGGCATCGCGCTCCTGCGGGTCGCGAAGGCGCGCGCGCTCTCGTACGGTCGCGACTTCCTTTCGCCCGAGGACGTGAAGGCCGTCGCCGAGCCCGTGCTCGCGCACCGGCTGATCGTGGCGCCGGAAGCGCGCGCGGCGGGGACGACGAGCAACGAGCTCGTCCGCGACGCGCTCGAGAAGACGCCCGTTCCCGTCTGATGCTCACGCGCCGGGGCCGCCTGCTGCTCCTGCTCGGCGGAGCGCTCTACCTCGCAGCGTGGGCGTTCGGCTCGAAGCCGCTCTATCCCGTCGCCGTCGGCTTCCTCCTCGTCGTCCTGCTCGCGGCCGTGACCGTGCGCCTCGCCGCGCGCCCGATGGCGTACCGCCGGAGGTCGTCGCGCGTCGACTACTTCGAGGCGGACGACGTCCGGGTCGAGGTGGAGGTCGAGCCGCTGAGCTTCCTCGGCCTGGCATCGGTCAGCGTCGTCGAGCGGCTGGCGAAGCTCGGCGAGCACTCCGTCGCGCTTCGGCAGGAGGGCAGCGTACTCCGCGGCGGCTACGTGTTGCATGCCGTTCCGCGCGGCCGCTACGCGCTCGACGACGCCGAGGCGGTGATCGAGGACCCGTTCGGCCTCGAGCGGGCACAGGTGCCGTTGCCCGAGCAGGGAGCGCTGCTCGTCCTGCCGAGAATCGTCGAGCTCGAAGAGATCTTCAGCGAGACCGGCGCCCGTGCAAGCGGCGGACGTCGGCTCCTCCTGCGCCGGCCGTCGGGGTTCGACGTCCACAGCGTGCGCGAGTACGAGGAAGGCGAGTCCCTGCGGAAGGTGCACTGGAAGTCGACGGCGCGCCGCGGGCAGCTGATGGTGAAGGAGCTTCAGGACGAGCCCCGCGACGAGGTGGCGATCCTCCTCGACGCCTTCGCCGGATCGGTCGCGGGCGGGAGCTTCGACGCGCAGGTGCGGGCGGCGGGTTCGCTGCTTCATGCGCAGTCGGTTCGGGATCGTCGCGCGGCGCTCGTCGTGAACTCCGTCCGCCAGGAAGTCGTGCGCGTGCAGACCGAGACCGGCGAGTGGCGCGCGGCGCTCGAGACGCTGGCGGCACTGGAGCCGGACGGTCGGCTGCCGCTGGCCGCCTTCCTCACGGAGGACTCGGGCCCGGCCTCGCGGGCGTACGAGCTCGTCGTCGTCACCGCTCGGCTCGAGGCGAACGTCGTCGATCGCCTCGTGCACCGGGCGCAAGCGCAGCGGCGCGTGTCCGTCGTGTACGTCGATGCGCCGACGTTCGTCGGTGCTCCCGCAACGCGGGACGCGAGCCTCCTCAGGCTCCAGGGGTCCGGTGTGCCGGTCGCCGTCGTGCGAAGTGGGGACGACCTGCGCGACGTCCTGTCTCCGGCCGCCGCCGCAGAGGTCAGGCATGCGTAGGACCGCGCTGCTCGGGCTGCTCGCGCTGCTCGTGCTCACGATCAGCTGGGGCCGGCTCGAGAGCGATCCGGGAGGCGACCTTCTCCTCGCCGGCGCGATCGTCGGCATCCTGCCGGCGCTGCTCCCGACGCGTCGCTGGCGACTCGTCGCGCTGCCCGTCGCGGCGCTCGTCGGTCTCCGCTACGCGCTCGGCACCATCTCGCCGGGCGCTGCCTGGGACCGCGCCGTGGACGGCTTCTACCGCTACTACGACATCGCGCTTCCGTTCGACCCGTCGAACCAGGCGAAGATGCACTCGCTCATCGTCCTCGCAGTGCTGTTCTTCACGCTCGCCGTCTCGCTCGCCGCCGCGGAACGCCGCGCGCTGCTCGCCGCGGGGCTCCTCGTCGCCGGAGCCGCCTGGCCGGCGACCCTCCTGACGAGCTCCAACACGTTCGCGCGCGGCGCGCTGATCCTGGTCGCGGCGCTCCTCGTGCTCGGCGTGCTGTCACCGGCGGCCCGGCTCGGGCAGGCGGGGATCGCCGGTGCCGTCGTCGTGGTGGCGGGTCTCGGGATCGCGACCGTTCCCGCGGTTGCGAAGGGCGCGTTTCTCGGTTGGGAAAAGTGGGAGCCGACGCGCGCCGACGTCCCGGTCAGCGTCCACTACGTCTGGGACTCGAACTACGGAACGCTCGTCTGGCCCGCGAAGAAGACGACGGTGCTGACGATCGAGGCGCCGCCGATCTCGCGCTACTGGCGCGCGACGACGCTCGACGTGTTCAACGGCGACTACTGGCTCGAGTCGACGCTGCACGTGCAGCCCGACCCGGTGGTGGATCCCCTGATGCCTGCGATCGCGCGCCAACCGAGCCGTCAACTCCGCGCGAAGGTGAAGGTCGAGGCGCTCCAGGACAACCGCCTCATCGCGGCGAGCATGCCCGTGCGCTACGAGGCCGGCTTCGATCCGATCCTGTACCAGCCGAACGGCACCGCCTACGTTCCCGGCGGCGTCCCGCGCGGGTCGGAATACACGGCCTGGAGCTTCGCGGCGCGTCCGTCGCCCGCCAGGCTCGCGCAGTCGCGCCCGATCTATCCGGCCTCGCTGGATCGCTATCTGGTCGTGCAGTCTCGGACGTTCACGCCGCCGAGCCCCGCATTCGGGAGTCCGGCCCGGGCGTCGGCGATGGACGCGATCTTCAGGAACAACCCCGGTCTTCGGGCGTACCGCCCGCTCTACGAGCGAGCGCTCACGATCGCCGGTGACGCGCCCAGTCCGTACGCCGCGGTGATCGCGCTCGAGACGTCGTTCCGCGACGGGCAGAACTACGTCTACGACCAGAGCCCGCGGACGCGCGGCGACATCCCGCCGCTCGTCGAGTTCGTCGCCCGCACGCACCGCGGCTACTGCCAGCACTTCGCCGGCGCGATGGCGCTGATGCTGCGCTACCTCGGCATCCCATCTCGCGTCGCCGCCGGGTTCACGAGCGGCACGTACGACCCGGAGAAGCGGCGCTGGACGGTCGTCGACCGCGACGCGCACACGTGGGTCGAGGTCTGGTTCCGCGGGCTCGGCTGGGTGCCCTTCGATCCGACGCCCGGGCGCGGGCAGCTCGACGGCTCGTACAGCGCTGCCTCGGTCAACTTCGACGCGACCATCGTGAGCGCGGCGATCGCCGCGGGGCTCGGCGGCCTCGACGCCGCGGACTTCAAGCTCGACGCAGGCTCGTTCGAGCGTGGCAGCACCCCGTCGCGGGATGCGCCCGGCCGCGACCAGCCCGGCGACGTCTCCGGATCGTCGGACCGCGGACCACAAGGGAGCCTGCTGAAGCTGCTGCTCCTCGCGGCGCTCGGGCTCGCCGCCGGCATCGCCCTGCTCAAGCTCGCGCTCCGGCGCGCGCGCTACCTCACGCGCGATCCGCGCAAGGTGGCAGCGGCGGTTCGGCGCGAGCTCGCGGACTTCCTCGCCGACCAGCGGCTCGACGTGCCCGAGAGCGCGACCCTCGAGGAGCTCGGCGAGGTGCTCCGAACGCAGGCCGCCGTCGATCCTGCGCCGTTCGTCACGGCCGTGAACACGGCACGCTTCGGCCCGCCCGACGCTGCGGCAGACGCGGCGCGGCAGGCGCGCCGCGAGCTTCGGCGAATCGAGAAGGCGCTCCGAAGCCGCCTCTCGGCGTGGGACCGCGCGCGCGGAATGATCTCGGTCCGCTCCCTCGGCCTAACGTAGTGGACGCCATCGTGATGGCTGCGGGCGAGGGCCGCCGGCTCCGCCCGATTACCGAGCGCTGGCCGAAGCCGGTGCTGCCGGTCGACGGACGCCCGGTCCTCGGGACGCTGCTTCGGGAGCTCGCGGCTGCCGGGATCGAGCGCGTCGCCGTCGTCACGGGCCATCTCGCAGAGCAGGTCGAGGAGCTCGTCGGGGACGGCTCGCGCTGGGGGCTCCGCGTCCGGTTTGTCCGGCAGCCGAGCGCCGATGGGTCGGCCGACGCCGTCGCGCGGGCGCTCGAGGAGACCCCAGCGGTCGTCGTCGGGGCCGACACCGTCTTCTCGCCCGGCGACATCCGGAGGTTCCTCGACGCCGCTACCGGGCGGGCGGCGGTCGCCGTCCGCCGCGACCCTGCTCCCGCGCCGCCGCACCGCTTCGCCGTCGCCACGAGCGACGGCCTCGTCACGAGAATCCTCGACGACGATCCCGCCAATCCGCTCGGCGGCGCGCCCCTCTGGCTCGTGACCGACGCAGTTGCGGCGCACCTGCGCCGCGACCGGCCGCCGTACGAGCTCGGCAACGCTTTCCAGGCCGCGATCGACGTCGGCGAAGAGGTTCGTGCCGTCGAGATCGGCTCGACGCGAGATTTGACGGATCCGCTTGACTTGGTGGAGGAGAACTTCCCGTGGCTGAAGACGACGTGAGCGAGACCTACGACCTCTTCCAGCAGGGCCGCGAGCACCTGCGCAAGGGCATGCCGGCCCAGGCGACCGTGTCCCTCGAGAAGGCGAAGAAGCGCGAGCCGGACAAGGCGTCGATCCGCGAGGCGCTCGGCATCGCCTACTTCCGCCTTCAGCGCTGGGACGAGGCGGAGGCGGAGTTCCGTGTGCTGCTCGAGCTCCAGCCGACCGAGGACTACGCCCACTACGCGCTCGGCCGCGTGCTCGAGAAGCAGGGGCGCTACCAGGAGGCGAACGGCCACTACAAGCTCGCGAGCTCGATGAGCCCCGGCACGGCGCACTACGAGTCGCGCATCCGCGACCTCGACGAGCCGACGGAGTAATACTCGGCCGCTTGCGAGCGGTCGTGCAGCGGGTGGCGCGGGCGCGCGTGACGCCCGGAGGCGCGATCGGCGCCGGTCTGTGCGTGCTCCTGGGGGTCGCCGACGGAGACGTCGAGGCTGACGCCGACCGCATGGCCGGCAAGGTCGCCCGTCTGCGCGTGTTCGAGAACGACGAGGGCAAGTTCGACCGCTCGCTGCTCGACGTCGGCGGCGAGGCGCTCGTCGTCTCGCAGTTCACGCTGATCGCCGATACCGCGAAGGGCAACCGTCCGTCGTTCGGCGGCGCGGCGCGCCCGGAGACGGCCGAGCCGCTCTACGAGCGTTTCTGCGAGGCGCTCGAGGCCGAGGGGTTGCGCGTCGCGCGTGGCGTCTTCGGCGCCCGCATGGCACTCGAGCTCGTCAACGACGGGCCGGTCACGATCGTGCTCGAGTGACGTCGGCCGCGTTCGCCCTCGCGCTCGCGGCCGCGTTCCTGCACGCCGGCTGGAACCTTCTCCTCGCGCGCGCGAACGACGTGCAGGCGGCAACGGCGGTCGTGCTCGGCGTCTCAGCAGCAGCGCTCGCACCGATCGCCGCGTTCACGTGGGACGTCGACAGCGGCGTCGTCCCGTGGGCGGTCGGCTCGGCCGCGCTCGAGCTCGCGTACTTCGCGCTCCTCGCGTACGCGTACGAACGGGCCGAGGTGAGCGTCGTGTACCCGGTTGCGCGCGGGCTGGCGCCGGTGCTGGTCCTGCTCGTCGGGATCGCGAGCGCGAGCGCGGGCGAGGCGATCGGCGTCGTGCTCGTCGCGATCGGGATCGTGCTCGTCCGGGGGCTGCAGCATCCCGACCGCCGCGGCGTCACCTTCGGGGCGGTGATCGCGGTCTGCATCGCGGGCTACACGCTGCTCGACGATCGCGGGATCGAGCACGCCGACGCGATCGCGTACTTCGAGCTCGTCGTCGGGATCCCGGGCCTCGTCTACCTGGCCGCGATCTGGCGGCGGCGCGGGAGAGCGGCCCTCCGCTCGGAGGTGCGGCCGGCGACCTTCGCGGCCGCCGCCGCGGCGACGCTCGCGTACCTCTTCGTGCTGCTCGCGCTCGATCTGGCGAAGGCCGCGCCCGTCGCGGCGGTGCGCGAGACGAGCGTCGTGATCGTCGTCGCGCTCGCCGCGATCTTCCTGCACGAGCGTGTCGGCAGGGCCCGGCTCGCCGGCGCCGTCCTGGTCGTGGCGGGGGTCGCCTTGCTATCCTTCTGACACCACATTTCACCGGCTTGGCGAAATGGGCGCGCGGCGCCCATTTTTTGTGAAAGGGCTGCAAATGGCGAACGTGCACGACCGAGAGCGGACACTCCAGCGCGACATCTCGACCCGCGTCGAGTCGGCGATGCCGGACGTCGAGGTGCTGGCCGTCGAGCTCGCGGGGCCAGAGCGCTTCACGGTCTTCATCGACCGCGTCGGCACGGGCGTCGACCACGCGCTCTGCGAGCGCGTCACGAACGAGCTCCGCGACTACCTGCGCGACTACACGGTGGATGTGTCGTCGCCGGGCATCGACCGGCCGCTCCGCACGCCGCAGCACTTCCGCAACGTCGTCGGCCGGCGCGTCGCGCTCCGAACGGAGTCGCGCAAGCGGCTTCGCGGCGAGGTCGTGGACGCGAGCGAGAAGGCAGTGACGGTGCAGACGAACAACGAATCCGTGCAGGTCCCGTACGGCGACATCCTGCGCGGCAACCTGATCGACGAAGGGTGAACGGATGAGCAGAGAGATCATCGAGGCGGTCCAGACGATCGAGCGTGAGAAGGGCATCGACGAGGGAACCCTCGTCCAGGCGCTCGAGGACGCGCTGCTGGCCGCCTACAAGAAGACGCCGGGTGCCGCACGGCACGCCATGGTGGAGCTCGACGAGGAAGGCGAGTTCCGCGTCTTCTCGATCGAACTGCCCGCCGACCTCGAGGAGCGCCTGCTCGACGAAGCGCGCGAGCGCGCGATCGAGGACCTCGAGCGGATCGAGGAGGAGACCGGCGAGCGCCAGCACACGCTCATCTCCGACGACGACCTCGACATCGACTGGGAGCAGGTGCCCGAGGACCTGATCAAGCGCGAGGACGTCACGCCCGAGGACTTCGGCCGGATCGCCGCGCAGACCGCGAAGCAGGTGATCCTGCAGCGCATCCGCGAGGCCGAGCGCGCGATGATGTACGACGAGTACATCGACCGCGTCGGCGAGGTCGTCACGGGGATCGTGCAGCAGGCCGGCGACCGCAACAACGTGCTCGTCGACCTCGGCAAGGTCGAGTCGCTGCTGCCGCGCTCCGAGCAGGTCGACGGCGAGCGCTACGAGCAGGGCTCGCGCATCAAGGCCGTCATCACCGAGGTGCGCTCCGGCACGAAGGGGCCGCAGGTGATCCTGTCGCGCCGCGACCCCGAGCTGATCAAGACGCTCTTCGAGATCGAGGTCCCGGAGATCGCCGACGGGCTCGTCGAGATCCGCGGCGTCGCGCGCGAGCCGGGCTACCGCTCGAAGATCGCGGTCGAGTCGCACGCGCAGGGCGTCGACCCGGTCGGCGCGTGCGTCGGCCCGCGCGGCTCGCGCGTCCGCATGGTCGTGTCAGAGCTCCGCGGCGAGAAGATCGACATCATCCCGTGGAACCCAGAGCCCGCGCGCTTCGTCGCGAAGGCGCTCTCGCCCGCGCGCGTGCGCGAGGTCTACCTCGACGACGAGGCGAAGGAGGCGACGGTGGTCGTCCCGGACGACCAGCTCGCGCTCGCGATCGGCAAGGAGGGCATGAACGCCCGGCTCGCCGCGCGTCTCACGGGGTGGAAGATCGACATCCAGTCCGACCGCGAGTTCGCCCAGGCCGAGGCCGAGGTCGCGTTCGGCGGCAGCGCCGACGGGGCCGAGGAGTTCTCGGGCCGCTGCGCCGCGATCCTCGCGAACGGCAAGCGCTGCCCGAACGCCGCGCTCCCGGGCACGCGGTTCTGCGGCGTGCCGGCGCACCAGGCGCTCGCGCAGGTCGAGGCCGAGACGGGCACCTTCGCGGAGGGCTCGGTCCAGCCGGTCCCGCCGCAGGAGGAGTCCGAGGAGGCGGAGGCCGTCGACGGCGAAGGCGAGGAGGCCGCTCCGAGCGAGCAGCCGGTCGCGGAGGCTCTGGCCGGGAACGGCGACACGGCCGTCGAGGAGACGGTCGCGGCCGAGCCCGAGGGGGAGACCCAACCTGCCGCGTGACGCACACGCCGATCCGGACCTGCGTCGGCTGCGGCCGCAAGGCGCCGCAGCCGGAGCTCCTCCGCTTCCGCGAGGAGGGCGGGGAGCTCGTGCCGGGAACCGGCGGCGGACGCGGCGCTACACCTGCCGACGCCTCGCCTGCTTCGAGCGGGCGCAGGCCAGGCGGGCATTCGATCGAACGCTGAAGCGCACGGTGCGGGTCGATCCGACGCTCGCGCGCCTCTACACTGACCCATCGAATGGCGAACGGAAACGGACCCAAGACCGAACAGGCCGATGCGGCCGCGCCGCGGCGCCCCCGGCTCCGGGCGGAAGCGCCGCGTCGTGATCGACAGCGGTGCCGCCCGCCCGCGCCAGGACTCGCGCCAGCGCCGCGACGACACGCCGCGCCGCCGAAGCAGCCGCGCGAGATCGTCCAGCCGACCGGTCCCGTCACCGTCGAGTCGGGCGTCACCGTCCGCGACCTCTCGCAGGCGCTCGGCGTCTCGGTGCCGAAGCTGATCAAGATCCTGATGAGCCTCGGCGCGCCGAAGACCGTCACGCAGTCGCTCACCGACGAGGAGGTCGAGCTGATCGCCACCGAGCTCGAGCGCGAGATCACATCAAGCACGCGGCCGACGAGGAAGAGATGCCCGAGGACTTCGAGGACTCGCCGGAGGACGCTCGTCGACCGTCCGCCGGTCGTCACGATCATGGGCCACGTCGACCACGGCAAGACGACGCTGCTCGACGCGATCCGCAACGCGACGCGTCGTCGAGACCGAGGCCGGCGGCATCACGCAGCACATCGGCGCGTACCAGGTCGACCGCGAGGGCCGGAAGATCACCTTCCTCGACACGCCGGGCCACGAGGCGTTCACCGCGATGCGCGCCCGCGGCGCGAAGGTCACGGACATCGCCGTGCTCGTCGTCGCCGCCGACGACGGCGTCATGCCGCAGACGCGCGAGTCGATCTCGCACGCGCGCGCGGCCGACGGTGCCGATCGTCGTCGCCGTCAACAAGATCGACCTGCCCGACGCGAACCGTCGACCGCGTGCTAGTCCGACCTCGCCGAGCGAAGGCCTCCAGCCGGAGGAGTGGGGCGGCACGACGCAGTTCGTCCGAGGTCTCCGCGAAGCAGAAGCAGAACGGCTCGACGACCTGCTCGAGCGCGATCCTGCTCGTCGCCGACGCCGAGCTCGAGCTGAGCGCGAACCCGACACCGAGGCGTCCGGCCCGATCATCGAGTCGCGCCTCGACGTCGGCCGCGGCCCCGTCGCGACGATGCTCGTCCAGCGCGGCACGCTGCAGCGTCGGCGACGCGATCGTCGCCGGCGACGCGTGGGGCAAGGTGCGCGCGCTCTACAACTACAAGGGCGAGAAGCTGAAGGAGGCGAAGCCGGGCGACCCGGTCGAGATCCTCGGCTTCGACCAGCCGCCGCCCGCCGGCGAGCTCGCGCGCGTCGTCGAGAACGAGCGCAGCGCGCGCCAGCTCGCGCAGTCGCGCGGCGAGCGCCTGCGCCGCGAGCAGCTCGCAGCGCAGTCGAGCCGTCGGCGTCTCGCTCGAGAACCTGTTCGACGCAGATGCAGGCAGGGCGAGGTCCAGGACCTGAACCTCGTGATCAAGGGCGACGTGCAGCGGCTCGGTCGAGGCGGTCGTCTGCGAGCTCGTCGAAGATCCAGCACCCCGAGGTGCGCGTCAACGTCATCCACCAGGGCGTCGGCGGCATCACCGAGAACGACATCATGCTCGCGGCCGCGTCGGGCGGCATGGTCGTCGGCTTCAACGTTCGGCCGAACGCCGAGACGCGTGCGCTCGCCGAGCGCGAGGGCGTCGAGATCCGCACCTACGACGTCATCTACAAGCTGACCGAGGACATCGAGCAGGCGCTCGTCGGCATGCTCACGACCGGTCAAGACCGAGGAGACGATCGGCGAGGCCGAGGTGCGCGAGCACGTTCCGCGCCTCGCGGGTCGGCACGATCGCCGGCTGCATGGTCACGAACGGCGTCATCCGGCGCGAGCGCGCAGGTGCGCGTCATCCGCGACGGCACGGTGATCTACACGACGACGATCGACTCGCTCAAGCGCTTCCAGGACGACGCGCGCGAGGTCCAGGAGGGCTTCGAGTGCGGCCTCCATCTCGCGAACTTCGACGACGTCAAGGTCGGCGACGTGCTCGAGGTCTTCGAGACGCGCGAGGTCGAGCGCACCTCGCTCGACGAGCCGCGTCCGCCGCCCAGGCCGCCTCCGACGGTTTCGCCGCCGGTGCGCCGGCGAGCGAGGGCAATGAGCCGCGCCTCGGAGTTGCTATCGGCGCGACTGAGCACGCGCAGCGGCGTCCGGCTCGGCCCGCCTGCCAGCGCAACCTCGCCGTAGCGCTCGCATCGACGGCTGGTCACCTCCGCCTCGGCGTCGCCCGCAGGCGTGCGGCCGCTTCGAGTCCCGCATCTCGGGATGCCGCGTCGAGAATGGCGCGGACCACCTCGACCTCGCCGAGCATCGCCGCGACAAAGAGGTCGAGGCGTGCTCCGTGGGCGAGCAGGAGTTCGGCGATGTCCCTCCGGCCCATGTGGCCGGCGGCGCCGAGGGCGCTCTCCCAGTCGCCGCCGCCCCAGTCCCAGGTCGCGTTCGCGAGGCGGGGCTCGTCGCCGAGCGCGCGTCTTGACGGCGTCGAGATCGCCGTGCGCGTTGCACCACGAACGCCTGAACCGATGCCGCTTCGAGTGCGGCTGGACTTTCCGTAGCCATCGAAACCTCCTTGTCGCAAGCGCTGTGCGTAGCCCATTCTTGCGGAGCGCTCGAATCGGGTTGAATCGCTTGATGGCCAGCGGCTACGTCGGCGTCCTCACCGTCGAGCTGCATTTCCCGACGGCGCATTCGCTCAAGGAGAAGCGCCACTACGTGAAGCTCGGCGAAGGCGCAGCTGCAGAACCGCTTCGGCGCGATCGGTCGCCGAGGTCGACCACCACGAGCTCTGGCAGCGCGCGCGGCTCACGGTCGCGTGCGTCGCGCGCGAGCATCGCGAGGCCGAGCGGCTCCTCGACGAGGCCGAGCGCTAGCTGCACGGGCAGGAGTGCGAGCTCGTCGACCGCGAGCGCGAGGTGGTGGTCCCCGATGAGTGAGCGGATGCGGCGCGTGAACGAGTCGGTGCGGCAGGTGCTCGCCGAGGCGGTGCGCCGAGCTGAAGGACCCGCGGATCGGCCTCGTCACGGTCACCGGCGTCGAGACGTCGCCCGACCTCCGGTAGGCGCGCGTGTTCGTCTGCGTGCTCGGCTCCGAGCGCAAGCGCGCGAGGACGCTGCAGCGGGCTCGAGGCGGCGCACGGCGTGCTGCAGTCGCGGCTCGCGCGGGAGCTGCAGGATGAAGCGAACCCCGCAGCTGACCTTCGAATACGATCCGACGGTCGAGCGCGGCGTGCGAATGACCAGCTGATCGATGAGCTCGCCCCAGACGACGACGTCGAGCTGACTCTCGCAGGCAGTCGCGGCGGCGCTCCGCGAGCACGACCGCTTCCTCGTGACGACGCACGAGAACCCGGACGGCGACGCGCTCGGCTCGCTGCTCGCGACGACGCTCGCGCTGCGACCAGCTCGGCAAGGACGTCGTGATGTATCTCGCGGGCGACGCGCCGCTGCCGCGCGAGTACGAGTTCATGCGCGCTCGACGGAGCTGCTGCGGCGAGCTGCCGGAGGACGTCGGCGAGCGCGTGCTCGTCGCCGTCGACTGCGCGAACGAGCTCGCGGATCGGGCCGGACCCGGACGTCGCTCGCAGCGCGCGCCGCTCGTCGATCGACATCGACCACCACCACGACAACACGCGCTTCGGCGACGTCAACCTGATCGTCGCCGACGGCGTCGTCGACCGGAGAGCTGCTGCGCGACGTCTTCCGCGAGCTCGGCGTCGAGCTGACGCCCGAGATCGCGGAGCCGCTCTACATCGCGCTCGTCACCGACACCGGCCGCTTCCAGTACACGAACACGACGCCGAAGTCGCTGCGGCTCGCGGCCGAGCTCGTCGAGGCGGGCGCCGACGTCCACCGCGTCTTCCAGGCAGCGTCTACGAGTCGATCGAGTTCGCGAAGCTCAAGCTGCTCGCGCGCGCGCTCGAGCGGGCGCGCAGGTCCTCGAGGGCGGCCGGATCGTCGTCTCGTACCTCCTGCGGACGGACTTCGCGGAGGTCGGCGCCGCCGAGGCGTACTCGGAGGGGATCATCGACTACCTGCGCGCGGTCGAGGGAGCCGAGCTGGCGGTGCTGATCCGCGAGCCGCCGCGCGACGACCGGCCCGCCGCGGCGCGTCTCGCTGCGCGCGAGCGATCGACGAGCTCGACGTCTCCGCGATCGCGCGGATGTCCGGCGGCGGCGGCCACCGGCAGGCCGCCGGCTTCTCGAGCGAGGCGTCGATCGACGAGATCACCGACTTCATCCGCCGCGAGTTCGTCGCGGCGCAACGTGCCGCCGCGCGAGCGCTTAGCCCGCCGGCGTCGTGCTCGTCGACAAGCCGGCCGGGCCGTCGTCGTTCGCGGTCGTCGCGCAGATCCGCCGGCGGACGGGCGCGCGGACCGGTCACGCCGGGACGCTCGACCCGTTCGCGACGGGGCTGCTGCTCGTGTTGTCCGGTACGGCGACGAAGACTGCGCCGGATCGCTTCGTCGGGCTCGACAAGCGCTACCTCACGGACGTCGACCTCACGGCTCGCGACGTCGACCGGCGATCCCGAGGGGGAGGTCGTCGAGCGCACGAGCCGCCCGTCGCGCGAAGAGCTCGAGCGCGGCTCGAGGGCCTCCGCGGCGAGGTCGAGCTGCCGATCCCCGCCGCCTCGGCGGTGAAGATCGGCGGTGAGCGCGCGTACCGGCTCGCGCGGCGGGGCGTCGCGGTCGAGATGCCGGTGCGGCGCTCGACGGTCGCACGCGCTCGACGTCATCGCGTATAGCGGCGAGCACCGTCACGCTCGACCTGCGCGTCAGCTCCGGGACGTACGTGCGCTCGATCGCGGAGGCGCTCGGCGGCCACTGCGCACGCTGCGGCGGACGGAGGTCGGGCCGTTCTCGGTCGACGAGGCCCGGACGAGTTCGAGCGCGGCTCCTGCTCCCGGTAGGCGAGGCGCTCGCCCGGCTCGGATGACCGGTGGCACGTCGCGCTCGCCGGAGGAGCTCGAGCCGCGGCCGCGGCGCGGTCGCGATCGGCACCTTCGACGGCGTCCACCGCGGGCACCGCCGCGTGCTCGAGGCGGCCGAGCGCGCCGGGGCTCGACGCCGACGGTCGTCACGTTCGACCCGCACCCGCGGACGGTGCTCGGCCAGCAGGTCGAGCTGCTCGTCGACGCTCGAGCGGCGGCTCGAGCTGCTCGAGGCGGCGGGCATCGAGGACGTGCTCGTCGTGCGCTTCGACCGGGAGCTGCTCGCGACTGACGCCGGAGGCAGTTCGTCGAGCGGTACTGCGGGCGATCGGGGCCGAGATCGTCGCGGCCGGGGGCGCGTTCCGCTTCGGCCGCGAGCGCACGGGCGACCTCGACCTGCTCCGGCGGCTCGGCTTCGACGTGCGGCCGGTCCCGCTCGTCGACGGCGTCTCGTCGAGCGCGATCCGGTCGCTGCTCGCGCGCGGGCGACGTCGCCGGCGCCGCGACGCTGCTCGGGCGGCCGCCCGAGGTCGACGGCGTCGTCGTCCGCGGCGACGCGCGCGGCGAGGGCCTCGGCTTCCCGACCGCGAACCTCGGCTCGCCGCCGGACCTGCTCGTGCCGGCGTTCGGCATCTACGCCGGGGCGCGCGGCGGCCGCCGGCGGCGATCTCGATCGGCGACGAACCCGCACTACGGCGGCACCGAGCGGCGGGTCGAGGCGTTCCTGCTCGACTTCGAGGGCGACCTCTACGGGCAGCGGCTCGTCGTCGAGCTCTGGCAGCGGCTGCGCGACGAGGCGGCGTTCGGCAGCGAGGACGAGCTCGTCGAGCAGATCGCCCGCGACGTCGAGGAGACGAGGCGCACGGAGCGGCCTGTCTGAGCCATTCGAGCCGGCGAAACCCACGCCGCAAGATTCGTCCCACGGCGGGGTCTCTGTTTGCATGGAAGGCAAGCCTGAAGGCCCCGCTCTTGCCGTCTACGAGAACGTCCGCTGCCTCGACTGCGGCACGGAGTACGCGAAGCCCGCCCGTGGCGGGACGGCCAGGTCGAACCCCGGCTGCCCCGAGTGCGGGTACGTCGGCTGGATCTCCGTCACCGTCCCGGCAGGCGACGGACCGAGCCGCGCCGCTCCGACGAGGATCCGCCGCCGGCCCGTTCCGCCCAATCGCGCTGACGCCGCCGAAGTAGTGGTGCCGCTCGGGCCAGCGGCGGACGGACCAGCCCTGCTCCTCGAGCAGCGACAGCGCGTCCTCGTCGACGCCGGGCTCGGCGTTCACGAGGCCTGCGACCGGGTGGGCGCGCGCCGCGGTCGACCGCCGCCTGCGGCTCGAGGCCCTCGTCGAGAATCGCCGCCGCGACCCCGACGAGTGCCGTGCGGAGGCGCGTCCCGCCCGGCCGCGCCGATCGCGAGCTCGAGCCCGTCGCCGTCGACGACGAGGGTCGGCGCCATCATGCGCTCCATCCGCTCGTCGGGCACGAGCGCGCCGAGAACGAGGTCGAGCTCGCCGAGCATGCTGTTCAGGTGCAGGTCGAGCCCCGGCAGGAAGTCGCCGGAGCCGAGGCCGAGGCTCGTCGTCAGCACGCACGCGCTCCCGTCGCGGTCGACCACCGTGAGGTTCGTCGTGTCGCCGTCGA
This sequence comes from uncultured Actinomycetes bacterium, assembly GCA_963791205.1. Taxonomy (GTDB): domain Bacteria; phylum Actinomycetota; class Thermoleophilia; order Gaiellales; family Gaiellaceae; genus JACCTU01. The sequence continues at coordinate 231,591 of CAWBRK010000007.1, read as the reverse complement.
CGTCGCCCGGTGCGTCGAGCGTCCGAACGAGCGCGACCACGCGGTCGCGGCCGCTCTCGCGCGTCCGGGAGCCGCGCGAGCGTGTCCGCCACGCCGGAGAGACCGCCGCGAGTGAGGACGCGCCGCCCGCGGAACGCCAGCTCGACAGGCTCGGCCCAGCTCGCCTCGTAGGCCCGAGGTCCGCCCGGGTCAACGCCCGCCGCGCTCTCGACCAACGCGAGCAGCTGCTCAGCGATCGTCCCGCGGTAGACGCTCGCAGCTCCCTCGTCGCGCACGAGCTCGAGCGCAGCGACGAGCCCGGGCTGCTCGAGCACGTCGCCCTCCGCGAGCAGCCGCCCGCCCGGCGCGTAGATGCGCTCCCCGGCGTCGATCGTCATCACCGGCGCGAGCATCGCGAGGCACGCGACGTGCGCCGCGGCATCGCGACGCCGTCGCGCGCGAGCCGCAGCGCGGGCTCGACGAGCCGCGGCCAGGGCAGCCGACCGTGCGCCCGCCACAGCGCGTCGAGCCCCGCCGGCACGCCCGGCACCGCGCACGACGCCGGCCCGACCGCGTAGTGCACGAGCTCCTCGCCGAACGGCACCTGCGAGCTCCTTCATCGTGCCGCGCGGTCCAGAGGGAACCGACACGAAGCAGTCGAGGTTCAGCGCGCGGCCGGCCGCCGCGTCGCAGTAGATCGCGTGGCCGCCGCCGAGCAGCCCGGTCATCACCGTCTCGGCGACGCACGACGCGAGAGAGGCCGCGACCGCCGCGTCCGCCGCCGTGCCGCCGTCCTCGAGGATCTCGACGCCGGCCTCGCAGGTCGCGGGATGCCCCGCGGCGACGCCCGCTCGCATCGTCCGCTACCCTATGCGCCGACCGCGGCCTCGGTCGTGCGCGCAGCTTCCGCGCGGCGCACGGGGACCGCGGAGTCGTCTAGGGAGGGAGAACATCGTGGCTCTCACGAAGGAAGCGAAGCAGGAACTGATCGACAAGTTCGGCGCGGGCGCGAGCGACACCGGTTCGACGCGCGTCCAGGTCGCGATGCTCACGGAGCGGATCAACCAGCTCACCGAGCACCTGCGAACCCACTCGCACGACCACCACTCGCGGCGCGGGCTGCTGAAGCTCGTCGGCCGCCGGCGCCGGTTCCTGAACTACCTGCAGCGGACCGATCTGGAGGGATACCGCGCACTGATCAAGGAGCTGGGCCTGCGACGGTAGGCCGAACGAGAACCGGAGGGTGGAAGTTTGAGCGAGCGCCCGAACCGAGGCGCTGACTCAAACCTCCACCTTCCTCGATGGATGGAGGTACACAGTGAGTACGTTGGCTCAGCGCGTCGCGACCGTGTCGGTCACGGTCGGCGACGCCGAGATCACGTTCGAGACCGGCAAGCTCGCGAAGCAGGCTGACGGCGCCGTCGTCGTCCGTTCGGGCGACACGATGATCCTGGCGACGGCCGCAGGGGCGGATGGAGGCGCGCGAGGGCGCGGACTTCTTCCCGCTGACGGTCGACGTCGAGGAGCGCATGTACGCCGCCGGCAAGATCCCCGGCGGCTTCTTCAAGCGCGAGGGTCGGCCGAGCGAGCGCGCGATCCTGACCGCTCGCATGATCGACCGCCCGATCCGGCCGCTCTGGCCGAAGGGCTTCAAGAACGAGGTGCAGGTGATCGCGACCGTCCTGTCGGCCGATCTCGTGACCCCGCACGACATCCTCTGCATCAACGGCGCCTCCGCGGCGCTGATGGTCTCGTCGCTCCCGTTCCTCGGGCCGGTCGGCGCCGTGCGCATCGGCCTGATCGACGGCAGCCTCGTCGTCAATCCGAACCTGCGCGACATCGAGGACTCGTCGACGCTCGACCTGATCGTCGTCGGCACGAAGGACGGGCTGACGATGATCGAGGCGGGCGGCGAGGAGATTCCCGAGGACGAGATCCTCGAGGCGTTCGAGCTCGCCCACCGCGAGATCGTGAAGATCTGCGAAGCGCAGGAGGATCTGCGGAGCCAGGTCGGCAAGCCGAAGTTCCTCGACGTCGATGTGACGACGGAGCTCGAGGCGCAGGTCGCGGACCGCATCCGCGCGAGGATCGGCGAGGCCGGCCTCCGTGAGGCGGCCGCCGTCGTGGAGGAGCTTCTCGACGAGCTCGCGCCTCCGCTCTCGATGGACTCGACCGAGGAGGACATCACCCGGCGGACGCAGGTCAAGGCGAGCCTCCAGCTGATCGTCGACAAGGTCCGGCTCGAGGCCGTCGTCGGGCCGGTCTACGAGCAGTTCGAGCACGACCTGCGCACGCTGACCGAGGCCGAGCAGGACTCGAAGGAGCTGAAGTCGGCGAAGCGCCACCTGCTCTTCGACCGGATCGTCGAGACCGTGGGGCTGCCGTTCCCGGTCGGCCCTGCAACGGTGGACGGCGAGGGCCCGGTCGTCAAGGACGCGCTCACGAAGCAGTTCGTCAAGCGCGCGGCCGAGGCGATCTACAAGGACCTCGTCCGCCGCAAGATCGCGGTCGAGAAGAGCCGGCCCGACGGTCGCGACCCGGAGGAGATCCGCCCGATCGAGTGCGAGGTGGGCGTCAGCCCGCGCACGCACGGCTCGGCGCTCTTCCAGCGCGGCCAGACGCAGATCATGACGCTGCTCACGCTCGGCACCGCGAAGGAGGGGCAGCAGATCGACGACCTCTCCCTCGAGCAGGAGCGCCGGTACATGCACCACTACAACTTCCCGCCGTACTCGGTCGGGGAGACGGGCTTCATGCGCGGGCCGAAGCGGCGCGACATCGGTCACGGTGCGCTCGCGCAGCGGGCGCTCGAGGCGGTCATCCCGGCGCCCGACGAGTTCCCGTACACGATCCGCATCGTCTCCGAGACGCTCGAGTCGAACGGCTCGTCGTCGATGGGCTCGGTGTGCGGCTCGACGCTCGCGCTGATGGACGCAGGCGTGCCGATCAAGGCGCCGGTCTCCGGCATCGCGATGGGCCTCGTCAAGGAGGGCGACGACTACGTGATCCTGACCGACATCCAGGGCGCGGAGGACCACCTCGGCGACATGGACTTCAAGGTCGCCGGTTCCCGCAACGGGATCACCGCGCTCCAGATGGACATCAAGATCACGGGTGTCACGCAGCAGATCATGCGCGACGCGCTCGAGCAGGCGAAGCGAGCACGTGACTTCATCCTCGACAAGATGCTCGAGGCGATCCCGGAGCCGCGTCAGGAGCTCGCGCGAGCCACGCGCCGCGGATCTCGACGATCAAGATCAACCCGGAGTACATCGGGATGGTCATCGGCAAGGGCGGCGAGACGATCCGCGCGCTCGAGTCGGACTACGACGTCCAGATCGACATCGAGGAGGACGGCACGATCCTCATCTACGCGACCGAGGGCGAGAAGGCGGACGCGGCGATCGCGGCGATCAGCGCGCTCACGAAGGAGCCCGGAGGTCGGCGACCAGTACACGGGCAAGGTCGTGAAGACGACCGACTTCGGTGCGTTCGTCGAGCTCAAGAAGGGCACCGACGGCCTGCTCCACGTCTCGAACGTCGGCCCGGGCCGGGTCGCGCACATCGAGGACGTGATCGCGCGCGGCGACGTGCTCGACGTGATCGTCCAGGAGGTCGACAGCGATCGCGGGCCGGATCGGGCTCAAGCTCGTCGCGAAGCACGAGAACGGCGTCGCTCGTCCAGCCGGAGGAGCTGATCGAGCGCGCGAAGAACGCACCGCCCGCGTGAGCCGCGCGAGGAGCGTCCGCGCGGCGACCGCGACCGCCGCGGAGGCCGCGGCGGCGGCCGGAGCCGAGACCGCGGAGCGGCGCGACTAGCACCACGTGGAACGAGAGGGGCGCCGCGGGGCGCCCCTCTCGCAAACAGGAGTGCTACGCCGAGACGATCACGACCGGCGTGCCCACCGACACGTGGCCGAAGAGCCACTCCGCGTCCGGGATCCGCATGCGGATGCAGCCGTGCGACGCCGAGTAGCCGATCGACGCGGCGTCGGGCGTGCCGTGGATGCCGACGCCCCACGCGGACAGGCCCATCCAGCGCGTGCCGAGCGGGTTGCCGGGCCCGGGCGGGACGGGTTTCAGCCCCTTCGCCCACTCGGAGTCGGGCGGGTACCACCACGGGTTGTACTGCATGGTCACGATCGAGAACGTGCCGAGCGGGGTGGGGTAGCGCGACTGCCCCGTCGCGACGCCGAAGCGCTGCACGACGCGGCTGCCGTCGAAGAGCGTGAGCGTGTTCGAGCCGCGGCGGATCACGATCACCGGGCCGAACGCGCCGGCCGTCCGCTTCGCCGCGACCGGCTCGAAGGCGAGACGCACGGGCTCGCGCTCCGCGCTCCGCACCGTCGACTCGATCGAAGCTGGCTGCTGCGGCCGATGTCGAGCCTGCGGCCGGGCACCTCGCTCGCGATCAGCGGGCTGAGCTTCGAATCGAGCCCCGCGAGGTACGCGTCCTGCGGTGCGCGCGACAGCGTGCGGTCGAGGTAGCGCACGTAGCGCAAGAGGTCGGGCCGTGCCGGCGCCGCGTCGACGTCGACCGTCGTGCCCGGGACGCCGTGCAACGCCTTGGCGATCGCTGCGTCCACGCCCGCGTCGACGCCGAGCTGCTCCGCCGTCGCCTTCCACGTGCGCGCGCCGAGCTGGAAGCGAACCGGTTCCGACAGGCGCTCGCGGAGGAGTCCGCGCGCCTCCTCCGAAGTGAATCCACCGACGGGGAGACCCGCAATCGAGACACCGGCCGGGACGCGGGAGAACTGCCCGGCCGAGGGTGCCGCGACACCCGAGAGCGCCGCTGCGACCAGCAGGACGAACAAGAACGCTCCGAGACGGCGAAGGGCGCGCACCGTGCCGGGGATTTTGTCCCCTTTTGCCGGGATTTTCCACCCAGCGAGTACGATCGCCTCCGTGCAGAAATACGTCCTGTCCGAGCTGGATTCCGGCGAAAGGGTGATTTCAGAGCGGGTTCCGTCCGTCCGGTCGGTCGCACTGGGGTTCTGGATCGGCGCCGGCTCGCGGGACGAGACCGAGGCGAAAGCGGGCCTCTCGCACTTCATCGAGCACCTCCTGTTCAAGGGCTCCGACCGCTTCGACGCGCAGCAGATCGCCGAGACCTTCGACGCGCTCGGCGGCGAGCTGAACGCTGCGACGTCGCGCGAGCACACGGTCGTCTACGCCCGCGTGCCCGACAAGCACCTCGTCACGGCCGTCGACGTGATGAGCGACATGGTCTTCGGCCCGAGCTTCGACGACGTCGACTCCGAGCGCGAGGTGGTCCTCGAGGAGATCGCGATGTACGAGGACACCCCGCAGGAGCTCGTGCACGACCTCTTCTCGGAGGCGGTGTTCGGCTCGCATGCGCTCGGTCGTCCCGTCATCGGCACGCGCGAGGTGATCGCGAACGTCCCGAAGCGGTCGATCACGGCGTACCACCGGTCGATGTACACGCCCGGCAACATCGTGATCGCCGCCGCGGGCAACCTGCAGCACGACCGGCTCGTGCGCCTGCTCGAGCAGAGGCAGCGGAACGCGAACGGGAAGGGACCGCGCGTGCGCCCGCCGCTCGTCAAGACGCCGCCGGCCGGCGTGCGGTTCCAGCGGAAGAACACCGAGCAGTACCACGTCTGCGTCGGCGCGCCCGGCATCTCGCGCTCCGACCGCCGTCGCTTCGCCGCGTCGCTCCTCGACGGGATCCTCGGCGGCTCGGCGTCGTCGCGGCTCTTCCAGGAGATCCGCGAGAAGCGCGGGATGGCGTACGCCGTCTACAGCTTCGGCGCGCAGTACTCCGACACGGGGCTCTTCGGCGTCTACGTGGGAACGCGGGAAGAGAACCTCGCGCCGTGCCTCGAGATCGTGGCGGAGCAGATCGCCGACGTCGCCGCGGGCAACCTCCGGCCCGGCGAGCTCGACCGGGCAAAGGAGAACCTGAAGGGGCGCATCACGCTCTCGATGGAGGCGACGTCGAACCGCATGAGCCGGCTCGGCAAGTCGCTCATCACCGACACCGAGCTGCTCTCGTTCGAGCGGATCATCGCCGAGATCGACGCGGTCGAGCCCGAGGGCGTGGCCGAGCTCGCGTCGATCGTCCTCGCGCCAGAGCGCCTGTCGGCCTCGGGGATCGGCCCGAGCGAGGCGCGCTTCAAGCGCGCGCTCGGCCGGCTGCACCCGGGCGCTCCGCGCCCTCGCCGCGGCGTGAAGGTCGCGGTCTTCGGCGCGCGCGGCAAGGTCGGCTCCGCGCTCGTACCGGCGCTCGAGGCGGCCGGCCACGACGTGACCCCGGTGCTGCGCGGCGACGAGCCGGACCTCTCCGGGCACGACGCCGCCATCGACTTCACGTGGGCGGACGTCCTCGCCGCGAACGTCACTCGGTGCATCGAAGCCGGGCTGCCCTGCATCGTCGGGACGACCGGCGCCGACCTCACCTCGCTCGGCGACCTCGCGCGCAGCAAGGGGGTCGCGCTCTTCCACGCACCGAACTTCGCACCCGGCGCGGTCCTGATGATGCGGTTCGCCGCCGAGGCGGCACAGGTGCTCAAACGCGCCGAGATCATCGAGCTGCACGCGGACACGAAGCGCGACGCTCCGTCGGGGACGTCGAAGGCGACCGCTCGCCTGATCGGCGACGACGTCCCGATCCACTCGGTGCGTCTGCCCGGCCTCGTCGCGCACCAGGAGGTGATCTTCGGCGGACCGGGGGAGACGCTGACGATCAGGCACGACACGACCTCGCGGGAGGCGTTCGTGCCGGGCGTGCTGCTCGCGCTCGAGAAGCTCCCGACGCTACCGCCGGGACTCACGGTCGGCCTAGACGTCCTGCTGGACGCCTAGACGCGCGGGCGGAGCACGGGGCGGCCGGCGGGAGCCTGCAGGCGCCGCCGCAGCGCGCCGAGCAGGGCCGTCGTCCGGGAGACGCGGTGGGCCCGAAGCAGCCGGGCCGTCTTCTCCCGATCCGCCTCGTCGCGGAGCTCGCGCTGCCGCTCGTGGGCGAGGTTGCCGTAGACGTAGTCGTTGTGCATGCGCCGATGATGGACGCGGCCGCTAAAGGGGTCCTAAGCGGGGGCCCGAAGTAGACTCCTGGCGTGCTCGGCGAGGTGCTCACAGCGGCGGTGACGCCGTTCGACTCGCGTGGCGCGGTCGACTTCGGCAAGTTCCGCGAGCTCTGCCGCTACCTGGTGGAGAACGGCTCGGACGGCGTCGTCGTCGCGGGCACGACGGGCGAGGCGCCGACGCTCTCGGACGAGGAGCGCCTGACCCTCTTCGCGACCGCTGTCGACGAGGTGGGCGGCCGCGCGACCGTCGTCGCTGGCACCGGCACCTACTCGACCGCGCACTCGATCCACCTGACCGAGAAGGCGCACGAGCTCGGCGTCGACGCCTTCCTCGTCGTCACGCCGTACTACAGCAAGCCGCCGCAGCGGGCCATCGTCGAGCACTTCAAGGCGATCGCGGACGTCACCGACAGGCCGATCGTCGCGTACAACATCCCCGCGCGCGTCGTGATCAACATCGAGCCGGAGACGATCGCCGAGCTCGCCGAGATCCCGAACGTCAGCGCGGTCAAGCAGGCGAACGACGACCTCTCGCAGGCGAAGAACATCGTCGACCTCGGGCTCGACCTCTACGCGGGCGACGACAACCTCGTCCAGCCGTTCCTCGAGCTCGGCGGCACCGGCGGTGTCTGCGTCCACACGCACGTCGTCGGCCCGCAGGTGAAGGAGCAGGTCCGCCTCGTGCGCGAGGGCGACGTCGAAGCCGCGCGGACGATCGACGTCGAGCTCGCGCCGGCGTACGACCTGCTCAAGGTCGTCACCAACCCGATCGCGATCAAGTGCGCGCTCAACCTCCTCGGGCACGACGTCGGTGGTCACCGGCTGCCGCTCGTGGAGGCAACCGAGGACGAGCGAGACGCCGTCCGCTCGTGCCTCGAACGGCTCCGGCTCCTCGAGCCAGCGCGCGTCTAGGCCCGGCCCACCTACACTCAGTCGGTGGAATCAGTCCGGATCATCCCGCTCGGCGGGCTCGGCGAGGTCGGCAAGAACATGACCGTGTACGAGCACGACGGGCGGGCGGTCGTCGTCGACGCCGGCCTCGCGTTCCCGCGGGACGAGCACCTCGGCGTCGACCTCGTGCTCCCGGACTTCAGCTACCTCGAGACCGTCCGCGTCGAGGCGATCGTCCTCACGCACGGGCACGAGGACCACGTCGGCTCGCTGCCGTACGTGCTGCGGGAGATCCGTGTCGGGCGCGTGCTCGCGACGCGGCTCACGCTCGGGCTTGATCAAGTCGAAGCTCGACGAGCACGGCCTGGCGAACTCGACCGAGCTGCAGGAGATCGACCCGACGGACCCGCCGATCGAGGTCGGCCCGTTCACGCTCGACTTCATCCGGATGGCGCACTCGATCCCGGACAACGTCGCAGTCGTGCTCGAGACGCCCGGGGGGCGGATCGTGCACACGAGCGACTACAAGCTCGACCACACGCCGGTCGACGGGATGCGCACCGACGTCGGGAAGCTCGCGGAGTACGGCAACCGCGGCGTCGACCTCGTGCTCGGCGACTCGACGAACGCGGAGCGCCCCGGCTTCACGCCGTCGGAGCGGATCGTCGGCGAAGCGTTCCGGCAGATCATCCCGCTGCGCACGGGCCGCGTGTTCGTCACGTCGTTCGCGTCGAACGTCCACCGTGTGCAGCAGGCGATCGACGTCGCGATCCAGACCGGCCGAAAGGTCGCGATCGTCGGGCGCTCGATGCGCAAGAACGTGAACATCGCGCGGAACCTCGGCTACATGGAGGTGCCCGACGGCGTGATCGTGCGGCCGCAGCGACCTCGAGGAGCTCCGTCCCGACCAGCAGCTGATCGTCACGACCGGGAGCCAGGGCGAGCCGATGTCCGCGCTGACGCGGATCGCGTACGACGACCACCCGATGGTGCGCGTCGAGCGCGGCGACACGGTGATCATCTCCGCGAAGCCGGTGCCCGGCAACGAGCTGCGCGTGCACGACTCGATCAACCGGCTCGCGAAGATCGGCGCGGAAGTGCTGCACCAGGAGATCGCGCCCGTGCACGTCTCGGGGCACGCCTGTGAGGAGGAGATCCGGACCGTGATCGGGCTCCTGCGCCCGCGCGCGCTCATGCCGGTCCACGGCGAGTTCCGGATGCTCGCGGCGCACGCGCGGCTCGCACGCGAGGCCGGCGTCCCCGCGAACGCGATCGTGATCGCGGAGAACGGCTCGGTCGTCGAGCTCTCGCGCGACGGCGTGCGCGAGACCGGCCGCATCGAGGCGGGGATCACGTTCGTCGACGGGCTCGACCGTGGGGGACATCAGCGACGTCGCGCTCCGCGACCGGCGCCGGCTCGTCGGAGGACGGCGTGCTGATCATCGTCGCGACCGTGAACGGCAACGCGTCTTCCGCGCGGCCGGAGCTGATCGCGCGCGGCTTCCCCGAGAACGACCCGGTGCTCGACGAGGCGCGTGAGGAGGCGGCGCGCGTCCTCCGTGAGCTGCTCGAGAACGACAACGCGGAGATCAAGCTGCTCCAGGAGCACCTGCACGACGCGGTCGGGCAGCTCATCTACGACCGGTCGCGCCGTCGGCCGCTCATCCTGCCGGTGGTGGTCGAGGTTTGAGCGTCGTCGCCCGGAGGCCCGCCTGGGCCGACGTGATCCTCGAGCACGCGTACGACACGCGCCTCGCGCAGCGCGTGATCGCACAGCTCGCGGCGTCCGAGGTATCGGGGCTTGCGTTCTGCCGGCTGCTCGAACGGTGGGCGCGCGGCGATGCCGATCCGTGCACGCCGGGACGGCGTGAGGCCGCGCTCCAGCGCGCGGCGGAGCGCGTCGAGACCGCGCTGGCCGGGCTGGAGGAGCCGCTCGGGCGCTACCTGTTCGAGCTCGAGGCCGACCGCGCCGAGGGGCGAAGCTGGTACTCGGAGCCGACGCATGCCGAGCTGCTCGACTGGCAGCCCGTGCTCCAGCGCGCGGGCGTCCACGCCTCGCCGGCGCGCGTCGCGCAGGTGTACCTCGAGCTCGCCGTGCTCGTCCGCGCCCTCGAAGGGCTGTCGAGCGCGGCGCAGTGGCGAAGCGAGATCGACCGCTCGAGCCTCTGGGCCGGGCTGTTCGACCTGCGCGAGAACCTGCTCGGCCGGGCGCTCGAGGACCTCCGCGCACTCGCGGCGTGATCGTCTTCGCGGCGATCGCGCCGCACGGCGACATCGCGATCGAGGAGGCGTGCCCGCCGGACGCGCTCGAGCTCGGGCAGGCGACCCGCGACGGGATGGCGGAGCTTCGTCGGCGCTTCGACGACGCGAGGCCCGACGCGACGATCCTGTTCACGCCGCACAACGCGCACGTCGAGCGGCACTTCGGCGTCGTCGTCGCGGCGGCGCTGAAGGGCGGGCTCGGCGACTTCCTCCCGGGCGGCGCGGCCGAGCTCCAGCTCGAGTGCCCCGTCGACCGCGACCTCGCGCGTGACGTCCTCGACTCGCTCGCCGACGCCGGGGTCCCCGCGGTCGGCGTCAGCTTCGGCGGCAACGTCGCGGAGGAGTCGATCATGCCGCTCGACTGGGGCACTTTCGTTCCGCTCTGGCATCTCGGGGGGCGGACCGAGCCGCAGGTTCCGGTCGTGGTGGTCAGCCCTGCGCGCGACCGGCCGCTCGAGGAGCACGTGCGCGCCGGCGCGGCGATCGCGGAGGCTGCCCGTGGGCGGGTCGCCGTCGTCGCGAGCGCCGACCACGGCCACGCGCACAGCGCCGACGGCCCGTACGGCTTCGACCCCGCCGCGGCGGAGTTCGACGGGCGGATCGTCGAGCTCGTCGAGTCGGGCCGCCTCGACCGGCTGCTCGAGCTCGACCCCGGCCTCGTCGCCGACGCCAAGGCCGACAGCTACTGGCAGCTCCTGCTGCTCGCCGGGGCGCTCGGCGGGCACGGGACGGTGGAGCTGCTCTCGTACGAGGCGCCGACGTACTACGGCATGCTCTGCGCCGCGATATCGTTCTGATATCGTGATAGCACGATGGCGAAGGAACCGCTCTTCGTCCGCATCCCGACCGCCGAGGCACGCAAGCTCGACGACGCGTCGCGGCGCCTCGAGACGCCGAAGAGCCGGCTCGTAGCCGAGCTCGTCGCGCGCCACCTCGAGCCGCCGAGCGGGATCGACGCGCTCAGGGGCGCGCCGGTCGGCCGCGCCGAGTTCGTCCCGCTGGGCGAGCTCGAGGTTCTGACGCTCGAGCAGCTCGCGACGCTCCTCAGCCTCGAGGCCGACATCGTGCGCGACCTCGCGGAGCGCGGGGAGGTCCCGGGGCGCAAGCTCGGCGATGAATGGCGCTTCTCGCGCGCGGCCGTTCTCGGCTGGCTCGGAGGGGAGTAGACCCCGGCGTCGAATCCGCGCCCATGGCGCGCAAGAAGCGTAAGAGTCCGCTGCGCCCTCGGGTTCCGGCGCGCGTGAAGAAGCGCCGGGGACGCCGACAGCGCGGCCACCACCATCCCGAGCTGTGGGGGCTCGGGCTCACGGCTGCCGGGCTCTTCCTCGCGACGCTCTTCTGGTTCGGCTGGGAAGGCGGCGTCGTCGGAGGGTGGATCGTCGACGGGCTCGAGGGTGCGATCGGCGCGGCCGCGTACGTCGCGCCCGCGGCGTTGATCGCGATCGGCCTGCTCATGGTCGCGCGCAGCGAGCTCGTCGACGTGCGCCCGTTCCGCACCGGGCTGACGGTGCTCTCGCTCGGCCTGCTGCTCGCGCTCGGCGCCGAGCACGGGGGGCTCGCGGGCCAGGCGCTCGAAGGAATCGTCGGGACGCTGCTCGGCTCGACCGGCGCCGCGATCGTTGGCGCGACGGCCGTCGTCGTCGGCGCACTGCTTCTCTCGGGCGCGTCGCTCGGCGCGCTCCTCCGCCAGTCGGGACATGCTTTCCGCGCGGCGACGAAGCGGCCGGCCCGTCCGCAGCGTGAGCCCGAGCTTGTGGCCCCGAGCCACAAGCCAATGCCCCGGCACATGGAACCGCCCGTCGACGCCGTGCACGACTACCCCGACGTCGTCGGCGACCCGCCGCCGCTCCTCGTCCACGAGCCGGACGCCGAGACGCAGACCGAGCTGCCCGCCGTCTTCGAGGACACGCTCGAGTCGCACAGCGACTACGAGCTCCCGGACCGCACCCTCCTCCGCCGCTCGACGCCTGCCAAAACACCTGCTCAGACTGACAATCGCATCGCGGAAGCGCTCGTCCAGACACTCGCGAACTTCGGCGTCGACGCGACGATCGTCGGCCAGATCGCGGGCCCGCGCGTGACGCGCTACGAGCTCCAGCTCGCGCCCGGGACGAAGGTCGCGAAGGTCGCCGCGCTCAAGGACGACCTCAGCTACGCGCTCGCGACGACGGAGATCCGGATCCTCGCGCCGATCCCGGGCAAGCAGGCCGTCGGCGTCGAGGTCCCGAACCTCAGCCCGAACATCGTCACGCTCGGCGACATCTTCGACGACCTGCCCGCGAGCGCGAGCCCGCTCTCCGTCTGGCTCGGCAAGGACATCTCGGGCAGCTCGGTGTGGACCGACCTCGCACGGATGCCGCACATCCTGATCGCGGGCACGACGGGCTCGGGCAAGTCGGGCTGCATCAACACGATCCTCACGTCGATCCTGCTCCGCTCGACGCCCGACGACGTGCGGATGATCCTGATCGACCCGAAGCGCATCGAGCTCGGCTTCTACGAGTCGATCCCGCACCTGCTGACGCCGGTCGTCTCGAACCCGAAGCAGGCCGTCGGCCGCGCTCATCAACGTCGTCACGGAGATGGAGCGCCGCTACGAGAAGCTGAGCATCGTCCGCGCGCGCAACCTCCCCGAGGCGAACCGGGCGCTCCGTGCGCGCGGCGAGCAGCCGTTCCCGTACCTGCTCGTCGTGATCGACGAGCTCGCCGACCTGATGATGACGAGCCCGCAGGAGGTGGAGGACGCGATCATCCGCCTCGCGCAGAAGTCGCGCGCGGTCGGGATCCACCTCGTGCTCGCGACGCAGCGGCCGTCCGTCGACGTGATCACCGGGATGATCAAGGCGAACGTCCCGTCGCGGATCGCGTTCGCCGTCTCGAGCCAGACCGACTCGCGCGTGATCCTCGACGCGAACGGCGCCGAGAGCCTCCTCGGGCAGGGTGACATGCTGTTCAAGCCGCTCGGGACGTCCCGGCTCCAGCGCGTCCAGGGCGCCTTCGTGACCGAGGAAGAGGTCACGCTCGTCGTCGAGCAGTGCCGGGCGCAGCGCGAGCAGGAGCTCGACGAGTCGCTCCTCGAGGCCCACGACGTCCAGGTCGAGGCAGACGACGGCGACGACGTCTTCGACCCCGACGAGGATCCGCTCCTCGACCGGGCGATCGAGATCGTCGTCCAGGCCCAGACCGCCTCCACGAGCCTGCTCCAGCGGCGGCTCCGGGTCGGCTACACGCGCGCCGGCCGGCTGATCGACATGCTCGAGCGCCGCGGGATCATCTCCGGGTACGAGGGCTCCAAGCCCCGCCGTGTCCTCATCGGCGAGGTCGAGCTCCAGCGGGCGACCCTGGCCGAATGATCTGTTCAGGTTGGGCCGGTCCGGCCTAACCGCGAGCCTCGCGCGGAGTCTCATCTATGCACGGCGTCGGGAACGGGATAGCATCCCGCTGCCCTGACCCGGGCCTGTAAAGCTAAAGAGAAGTCAGGAGGAGTCTTGTTGAGCAAGAAGCGTTTCCTGCCGCTCGCGGTAGCGGTAGCGGTCATCGCCGTGCTTGCCGCCATCCTCGGCGGCACCGCTCCGGCGGCGCAGAAAGCGGCGACGGCGAAGATCGGTCTCGTCTCCGACGTCGGCCGGTTCAACGACAGGTCGTTCAACCAGTCGGCACTCGAAGGTCTCCAGCGCTCGAAGCGTGTTCTGAAGGTGCAGACACGCGCAGTCGAGTCGCGAGCGGCGAGCGACTACATCGCCAACCTCGCGAGCCTTTCGAGGGGTGGCTACAACCCGACCATCGGCGTCGGCTTCCTGCTCGCGGACGCAGTGAACACCGTCGCGCGGCAGTTCCCGACCGGCCGGTTCGCGATCATCGACTACTCGGTGAAGGCGTCGCCGTTCACGGACGCGTCGAAGGGCGTCGCGACGCCGCGGAACGTCCGCGGTCTGACGTTCAACACGAACGAGAACAGCTACATGATCGGCTGCCTCGCAGCCCTCATGGCACGGCGCGCCGGCGGCAACACGATCAGCGCGGTCGGCGGTCTGAACATCCCGACTGTGAGCATCTTCATCGCGGCCTACCGCGCCGGCGCACAGCGCTGCGTCCGGGGCACGCAGGTCCTGATCGCGTTCTCGCAGGACTTCGTCGCGCAGGACAAGTGCAAGGAGATCGCGCTGAACCAGATCGCCGCGGGCTCCCGGGTCGTGTTCCAGGTCGCCGGTGGCTGCGGCCTCGGTGCGCTCGACGCCGCGCGCGAGCGCGGCCGGTGGGGCATCGGCGTCGACAAGGACCAGTCGAACCTCGGCCGTCACATCCTCACGAGCGCCGTGAAGCGGGTGGACACCTCGGTGTTCCTGACCTCGCGGGCGGCGAAGAACGGGACGTTCCGCGGTGGCGTCGATGCGGTCTTCAACCTCAAGAACGGCGGGGTGGCGATCGGCAGGATCAGCCCCCAGGTGCCGAAGGCGTTCATCAAGCGGATGAACGCACTCAAGCCGCTCATCATCAGCGGCAAGATCAAGCCTCCGAAGTCTCTGTAAAACAGGCTTAACGGAAGCGAAGCCGGAGGGCGGGATACGATCCCGCCCTCCGCGTTTCCGACCAGGGGGAGGATGGATGACAGCTCGACGTTGGCTGCCGGTCCTGCTTGTGCTCGTGGCGGTCGGGGCCGCCGGCTGCGGCGGCGACGACAACGAGGGCGCGGCGACGACGGCGGAGACCCAGGCCGAGTCGGTCACGGCGGGTCTCGTCTCGGACGTGGGCCGGTTCAACGACAAGTCGTTCAACCAGTCCGCCCTCGAGGGCCTGAACCGGGCGAAGGCCGAGCTCGGCGCAGACACCCGGGCGATCGAGTCGCGCGCGGCGGGCGACTACGTGCCGAACCTCTCGTCGCTCGCGCGGCAGCACTACGACATCACGATCGGCGTGGGCTTCCTGCTCGCCGAGGCCGTGAACAGCGTGGCCCGGAAGTTCCCGGACGAGAACTTCGCGATCATCGACTACTCGGTGATGGCACCGCCGTTCACCGATGCGGCGAAGAACGTCGCGACGCCCAAGAACGTCCAGGGGCTGACGTTCGCGACGAACGAGAACAGCTATCTGATCGGGTGCATGGCCGCGATGATGGCCAAGAAGCAGGGAGGCAAGCAGGTCATCTCCGCGGTCGGTGGCCTGAAGATCCCGACGGTGGACATCTTCATCGCCGGCTACCAGGACGGCGCGAAGGCCTGCAACCCGGGCATCCAGGTGCTCGTCGGCTACTCGCAGGACTTCGTCGCGCAGGACAAGTGCAAGGAGCTCGGGCTGAACCAGATCGCCGGGGGCTCGCAGGTCGTCTTCGCCGTCGCCGGAGGCTGCGGCCTCGGCGCGCTGGACGCGGCGAAGGAGAAGGGCAAGTGGGGGATCGGCGTCGACAAGGACCAGTCCGACCTCGGCCCGCACATCCTCACGAGCGCCGTCAAGCGGGTCGACACATCCGTCTTCGACACGGTCAAGGCCGTGCAGGAGGGGACGTTCAAGCCCGGCACGGATGCGCTCTTCAATCTCGAGAACGACGGTGTCGCGATCGGGAAGACCTCTGACAAGGTCACCCAGGACATCCTGGACAAGGTCGACGAGCTGAAGCAGCAGATCATCGACGGCCAGCTGAAGCCGAAGTCCACGCTCTAGCCGCCGGGTTCGGGGACGGATCTCTCGATCCGTCCCCGTCCTCCTGCTTAGAATCGCCGCAGGTTGGCGTCGGAGAAGACCCCCGTCCTCGAGATGCGCGGCATCACCAAGCGCTTCCCGGGCATCGTCGCGAACGACGCTGTCGACTTCGATCTGCTTCCCGGCGAGGTCCACGCCCTCCTCGGCGAGAACGGCGCCGGGAAGTCGACGCTGATGAACATCCTGTACGGCCTCTACACGCCGGACGAGGGCGAGATCATCGTCAAGGGGAAGCCCGTGCGGATGGAGTCGCCGAGCGACGCGATCGCGCAGGGGATCGGGATGGTCCACCAGCACTTCATGCTCATTCCGGTCATGACGGTCGCCGAGAACGTCGTGCTCGGCCAGGAGCCGACACGCGACGGTCTGCTGCTCGACTACGACAAGGCCGAGCAGCGCGTCGGCGAGCTCGCGAAGAGCTTCAAGTTCTCGATCGACCCGCACGCGCTCGTGCAGGACCTCTCCGTCGGCACCCAGCAGCGCGTCGAGATTCTCAAGGCGCTCTACCGGAGCGCGGACATCTTGATCATGGACGAGCCGACCGCCGTCCTGACGCCTCCCGAGGCGAGGGAGCTCTTCCAGATCCTCAGGTCGCTGACGCGCGAGGGGATGGCGGTGATCTTCATCACCCACAAGCTCGACGAGGTGCTCGAGATCTCCGACCGGATCACGACGCTCCGACGCGGCAAGCTGATCGACACCGTGCCGCGCGAGGGAGCGACCGAAGCGGGCCTGGCCCGGGGAATGGTCGGCCGCGACGTTCTGCTCCGGGTCGAGAAGCAACCGTCGAGCCCCGGCGCGCCGGTCCTCTCGGTCGAGAACCTCTCCGTCCTCGACGAGCGGGGGCTCCCGGCCGTGCGTGACGTCTCGTTCGAGGTGCGCGCCGGGGAGATCGTCGGGATCGCCGGCGTCGACGGCAACGGCCAGACGGAGTTGATCGACGCTCTGACCGGGCTGCGCCAGGTCGAGTCCGGGCGTGTGGTCGTGGGCGGCGAAGACCTGACGGGGGGCGACGCGCGCAACCACATCGACGAGGGGCTCGGTCACATCCCCGAGGACCGCCAGAGGCGCGGGCTCGTCCTCGAGTTCAGCCTCGCCGAGAACCTCGCGCTCTACGCCTACCGCGAGCCGCCCGTGTCGCGCCTCGGCTGGCTCAGCCCGCGCCGGATGATCGAGCGTGCGCGGGGTCCGTTGAGCGACTACGACGTCCGCGGCGGCGGGCCGCAGACACGCGCCGGCGCACTCTCCGGCGGGAACCAGCAGAAGGTCGTCATCGCCCGTGAGGTCGAGCGCGACCCGAAGGTGCTCGTCGCAGCGCAGCCGACGCGCGGCCTCGACGTCGGCGCGATCGAGTTCGTCCACCGCAGGCTCGTCGAAGAGCGCGACGAGGGGCGCGCGATCCTGCTCGTCTCGTTCGAGCTGGAGGAGGTGCTCTCGCTCGCCGACCGCATCCTCGTGATCTACGAAGGCCAGATCGTGGGCGAGTACCCGCCGACGGCGACGCAGGAGGAGCTCGGGTTCGCAATGGTCGGCGGCACGCGGGAGGAAGTCGCATGAGCTCCGCGGCGGAGCCCGAGGTCCCCCAGCAGCCGACCGGCGGCGACTACGCGCCGAGCAGCGCCGCTCGCATGGCCCTCTACCAGCGGGCCGGCGGCGTGATCACGCCGATCATCACGACGATCATCGCCTTCCTGATCGGCGGCGCCGTCGTCGCAGCCACGGGTCACAACCCCTTCTCGACGTACAAGGGGATCTTCGAGGGAACGGGGCTGAACTGGTTCTTCCCGTGGGTGGACGGCGACGCCCGCATCGCCGCGGAGTTCAACCTGCAGCAGACACTCCTCGTGACGACGCCACTGATCCTGACCGGGATCGCGGTCGCCTTCGCGTTCCGCTGCGGCATGTTCAACATCGGCGGCCAGGGCCAGTACACGATGGGCGCGATCACGTCCGTGTGGGTCGGCTCGGTCTGGGCCGGGCTCCCGGGCGTGCCGCACGCGATCATCGCGATCGTCCTCGCCATGCTCGCCGGTGCGCTGTGGGCCGGCATCGCGGGCATCCTCAAGGCGACGGTCGGCGCCCACGAGGTGATCACCACGATCATGCTCAACTGGATCGCGTACTGGATCGGCACGTGGGCGTTCGGCATCGGCGGCCCGCTCCAGAACGACGCGAACGAGTCCGTCCCGATCTCGAACGACATCGTCCCGGACACACACTTGAAGGTCTGGTGGGGCGACCCGCTGCTCCAGGGCCTGCACATCGGCTTCTTCATCGCGATCGGCGCGCTCTTCGTCTACTGGTTCGTCCTCAACCGCACGACGCTCGGCTACGAGGTGCGCGCTGTCGGCTACGCCCCCGAGGCCGCTCGCTACGCAGGGATCAACGTCGCTCGGAACTACTTCCTCGCGATGGCGATCGCGGGCGCATTCGCCGGGCTCGGCGGCGCCTTGGACATCCTCGGCTGGCAGTTCAGGCTCGGCTCGCTCGACGTCCAAAACTCGCAGATCGGGTTCATCGGGATCGCCGTCGCGCTGCTCGGCCGGAACAGCGCGATCGGCATCTTCTTCTCGTCGCTCCTCTTCGGCGCGCTCCTCTACGGAACCTCGACGCGGAGCCTCGACCCCGAGGTCTTCCCGCCGCAGCTCGCCGGGAACCTGACGCTGATGATCCAGGCGCTCGTCCTGCTCTTCATCGGCGCCGACGTGCTCGTCATCTACTTCTGGAACCTCCGACGCAAGCTCCGGAGGCAGTCGACAGCGGCTGCGGAGGCTCCGGTATGACCGCGCCTGCGTCGATCGCGCAGGAGACCTGGCTCGACCGCCTGCCGCGCGGGAACCGCGCGATCGCGTGGGTCGGCGTGCTCCTCGGGCTGTTCGCGTTCTTCGTCGCGCTGCCGCCGATCGCCGCCCGCAACCCGGTCTGGCCGCTCCTCTTCGGCTTTCTCGGGCTCGCCGCCGGGGTCTGGACAGTCACGCGCGGCGTCGGCCGCCTGGCCTGGGGCGCGATCGTCCTGTCGTTCCTCGGAGTCTCGCTCGGCTATCTCGCGACGGTCTCCAGCGCCGCGAATCTCGACACTGTCGTCGTCTGGTCGGCGCTCCTCGCCGCGACGCTGCGCTACGCGACGCCGCTGACGTTCGCAGCGATCGGCGGCATGTTCAGCGAGCGATCCGGTGTCGTGAACATCGGGCTCGAGGGGATGATGCTGATGGGCGCGTTCTTCGCGATCCTCGGGGCCGACAAGCTCAACTCGTGGTGGGCCGGTCTCGGTGCCGCGATCCTGGCGGGCGGGTTGACCGCGCTCATCCACGCGTTCATCTCGATCAGCCTGCGCGCGGACCAGATCGTGAGCGGCGTGGCGATCAACTTCCTGGCGCTCGGCGTCACCGGCTACTTCTTCATCGACGTCTACGGCGACCAGGGCACGCCCGGCGAGGGCATCCCGCGCATCCCGGACGTGAACCTCGGCTTCCTCGACTCGATCCCGCTCGTCGGCAACTTCCTCGAGGACGTGTTCGGACACCTGAACCTGATGATCTGGCTCAGCTTCGTGCTGCTGGTCGTGTCGTACTACGTCATGTTCCGGTCCCCGATCGGGCTGCGCCTGCGGTCGGTCGGCGAGCATCCGCGCGCCGCGGACACCGTCGGCATCTCCGTCTACCGGACGCGCTACGTCGCCGTCGTCGTCTCGGGGATGCTCGCCGCCCTCGGCGGCGCGTACCTCTCGATCGGCTTCCTCGGCTCGTTCAACGAGAACATGACCGCGGGCCGCGGCTACATCGCGCTTGCGGCGCTCATCTTCGGCAACTGGAGGCCGTTCGGTGCGTTCGGCGCCGCACTCCTCTTCGGCTTCTCGGGCGCGCTCGCGCAGCGCTTGCCGGCCTACTCGGACTCCGGCGCGGTGCTCTTCCAGACGCTGCCCTACGTGCTCACGCTGATCGCCGTCGCCGGGGTGATCGGCCGGTCGATTCCGCCCGCAGCGGTCGGGCGGCCCTACGTCAAGCAGTAGCCATGAGGAACGCGCCCGCTGTGTGGTCGGTGCTCGTCGGCGTGCTCGCGGTCGCAGCGCTCCCGGTGGCGATCTGGTACGTCGACCGCGACATCACGATCGACCTGATCTGGGCGAGCGTCGCGATCCCGGTCGCCTTCGTCCTCGGCGCGGTCGCGATGATCCTCGCCCGCGCGGGGCGGCGGCGGGCGCAGCTGACGCTCGTCCGGCGGAGCGGCTCCGGGATCGCCCAGGTCGGGCGGCTGCTCGGGCTGGCGGGGATCCTGCTGGCCGGGACGGGGACGATCTCGCTGATCGTCTACGCGATCCTCACCTGGCGCGGACGGACGTAGGCCTTTCGGCCGTCCGGCGCTACCATCCGACCTCGTGTTCGAGATCGGCAACAGTCTCAGGGAGGCCCGCGTCCGGCAGAGCCTCGACCTCACCGACGTCGAGCGCGCGACGAAGATCCGCCCGAAGTACCTCCGCGCGCTCGAGGACGAGCAGTTCGAGATCCTCCCGGCGCAGACGTACGTCAAGGGGTTCCTGAGCACCTACGCCGAGTTTCTCGGCCTCGACGGGCAGCTCTACGTCGACGAGTACAACTCGCGCTACGTCACGCGCGAGGAGGACGTGCCGTTCCGCCCGCGCCGGAGCAACGCCGGCCGGAGGCGGAACCGGCGGCTCGAGTCGGGCGTCGTGGTCGTCGCGCTCGCCGGGATCGCGGTCGTCTTCGCGCTCGTGATCGCGGCCTGGAAGTCGGGCGACGACTCGCCGAACGGGCGCGCGCAGATCGCGTCGCCCGCGCTCAGGGCGCCCGCCGAGGCGACCCTCGTCGTGCGAGCGACGCGCGGGACGACGCGCATGGAGGTGCGGCGCGCGTCGCAGCAGGGCCCGCTCGTCTGGTCTGGGACCGTCGGCCTCGGCAGGGAGCAGTCGTTCAAGCTCAAGGGCAAGCTCTGGATGTACGTGCAGCGTCCGCGCGCCGTCGACCTCGTCGTTGCGGGTCGCACCGCACGCGCGCCGGCTCGGCTCGTGCTCGTCGACGCCCAGGGTGTCCAGCGCGCTCCCGCGGCGCGTTGACGCGCCCGCGGGCGCTTCTCGTCGTCACCGGCAGTGAGCTCGTCCGCGGAGAGCGGACCGACCTGAACGGCCCGTTCCTCGCGCGCGAGGTGCTCTCGCGCGGCGTCGAGCCCGCGCGGATCACGCTCGTGGGCGACGGCGAGGAGGAGCTCGAGGCCGCGCTCCGCGAGGGGCTCGACGCGGACCTCCTGATCACGTCCGGCGGCCTCGGGCCGACGCACGACGACCGGACGGTCGAGCTGCTCGCGCGCGTACTCGGGCGGCCGCTTCGCGTCGACGACGACCTGCACGCGCAGATCGAGGGGGTCTCGCGCACCGTCGCCGAGCGTCTGCGTCGGCCGTACGCCGACTTCGAGCCCGGCGTCCGCAAGCAGGCGTCGATGCCCGAGGGCGCGGCGTCGGTCGGGCTCGCGGGCACGGCGCCGGGGCTCGTGATGGATGAGAACGGGACGCGCGGTCGTCGTCCTGCCGGGGCCGCCCGGCGAGCTGCGGCGCCTCTGGGCGTCGGCGCTCGAGTCCGAGCCGGTGCGGCGGGTGCTCGAGCGGGCGCGCCCGCCCGGGCGGCGTGTGCTCCGATTCTTCGGCGCGAGCGAATCGGCCGTCGCGCGGGCGCTCGAGGAGGCCGGCGGCGAGCGGCCCGGGGTGGAGGCGACGATCTGCGCGCGCGACTTCGAGATCCACGTCGACCTCGTCGTCGATCCCGGGAGCGACTCGGCGGCGGACGAGCTCGAGGCTGCGCTCGTCGCCCCGGTCGAGCGCTGGCTCTTCGCCCGCGACGAGCGGCCGGTCGAGGAGCACGTCCTCGCGCTCTGCCGTGCGCAGGGCCTGACGCTCGCGACGGCCGAGTCGTGCACGGGCGGGATGATCGCGGAGCGGCTCACGCGCGTGCCGGGCTCGAGCGACGTCTTTCTCGGCGGCGATCGTGGCGTACGCGAACGAGGTGAAGGAGCGCCAGCTCGGCGTGCCGGCCGAGGTGCTCGAGGCTCACGGCGCCGTCTCGGCCGAGGTCGCGGCGGCGATGGCGTCGGGCGTCCGGGAGCGGCTCGGCGCCGACGTCGCGATCGCCGTCACCGGCGTCGCGGGCCCGGGCGGCGGCACCGAGGAGAAGCCGGTCGGGCTCGTCTACGTCGCGGTCGAGACGCCGTCCGCGGCGCGGGTGGTCGACTTCAACTACCCGGCCGACCGCCAGGCCGTTCGCTCGCGCGCCGCGGTCGCGGCGCTGCACCTCGTCCGGCGCCTCTTGGCACAGAGTTGACACACGCGCGGGACGCTCCTCCCGCTACCGTCGATCCGGATGAACGGCTTCGCCTCTTCTGCGCCCTCCGGCTGCCCGACGAGGTCGTCGACGAGCTCGCCGCGTGGCAGCTCCGTGAGCTCCCCGCGCGGGCCGTGCCGCCCGAGAACCTCCACGTCACGCTGGCCTTCCTCGGCGCACGGCCCGCTGCCGAGCTCGGCCCGATCGCGGAGGCGCTGCGCGAGTCCGCACGCGGCGCCGAGCGGCCCCGGCTCGAGGTCCGCGGCTACCGCGAGACGCGGAGCGTCGGCATGCTCGTCTGCGACGACGACGGCGGACATGCGACGACCCTCGCCGACGACCTGTTCGGCCGGCTCGAGGAGCTCGGCGTCTACGGCGGGAGGGGCGCCCCTGGCTGCCGCACGTGACGGTGCTCCGCTTCCGGGAGCGTCCGCGGCTGCAGCCGCCGCTGCCCGACCTGGGACGACTTCAGTCCGTCCGACGCGGCTGTTTACCTGTCCCGGCTGCGCCCGACCGGCGCGCAGTACGAGGTACTCGAAACGGTTGCGCTAGGAGGTTGAGAGTGGATCGCGAGCAGGCACTCGACACCGCCCTCGGGCAGATCGAGCGGCAGTTCGGCAAGGGATCGGTCATGAAGATGAACGACCACGCGGCGGTGTCGATCGGCGCCATCTCGACGGGCTCGCTCGCGCTCGACCTCGCGCTCGGCATCGGCGGCCTGCCGCGCGGCCGGATCGTCGAGATCTTCGGCCCGGAGTCCTCCGGCAAGACGACGCTCGTCTACCACGTGATCGCCGAGGCGCAGCGCCGCGGCGGCATCTGTGCCTTCATCGACGCCGAGCACGCGATGGACCCGAACTACGCGAAGCGGATCGGCGTCAACATCGACGACCTCCTCGTCTCGCAGCCCGACACCGGCGAGCAGGCGCTCGAGATCGCCGAGCTGCTCGTCCGCTCCGGCGCGCTCGACGTCGTCGCCGTCGACTCGGTCGCGGCGCTGACCCCGAAGGCGGAGATCGAGGGCGAGATGGGCGACAGCCACGTCGGCCTCCAGGCGCGGCTGATGAGCCAGGCGCTGCGCAAGCTCGCCGGCACGCTCAACCGCACCGACACGATCTGCCTCTTCACGAACCAGCTCCGCGAGAAGATCGGCGTCATGTTCGGCAACCCCGAGACGACGCCCGGCGGCCGCGCGCTCAAGTTCTACTCGTCGGTCCGGCTCGACATCCGGCGCATCGAGACGCTCAAGGAAGGCGTCGAGGCGTATCGGCAACCGCGTCCGCGTCAAGGTCGTGAAGAACAAGGTCGCGCCGCCGTTCAAGCAGGCGGAGTTCGACATCATCTACGGCTCCGGCATCTCGTGGGAGGGCACCGTGCTCGACGCCGGCGTCGAGCGCAAGGTCGTCCAGAAGTCCGGCTCCTACTTCAGCTTCGACGACGAGCGGCTCGGTCAGGGCCGCCAGAACGCGACCGCGTTCCTGCGCGAGCACCCCGACGTGACGCAGGAGATCCTGCTCGCGCTCCAGGCGCAGATCGGGCCGGAGCAGGTCGTCTCGGCGCGGCTGCTGCCGTCGGCCGAAGGCCGAGGCATGCGGCGCCGTCGCCGAGCCGGAGAAGGTCGAAGAGCCCGCGTAGCGCATGCCGATCGTGACGTGCGCTCCGCGAGCTGCGGGGCGGCAAGGTCGCCGTCGAGCTCGACGGTGCGCCGCTGGCGCACGCTGCCGGTCGACGTCGTCGTCCGGACGCGGCTCAGCGTGGGGCTGGAGCTCGAGCGGCCGCGGCTGCGCGAGCTTGCGCGCGAGCTCCGGCGCGCGCGGGCGGTCGACACGGCACTGAGGGCGGTGGCGCGGCGCGACCTGTCCGCGGCCGAGCTCGGGCGCCGGCTCGAGCGCCGCGGCGTGAGCCCGGCGCTTCGGGATGAGACCGTCGAGCGGCTCGAGGAGGTCGGGCTCGTCGACGACGACCGCTTCGCGCGGCGGCTCGCCGAGTCGCTCGCCGAGCGCGGCCACGGGGACGGGGCGATCCGGTGGCGGCTCGAGCAGGCCGGCGTCGGCCCCGAGACCGCTGGCGCACGCGGTCGGCGCCCTCACGCCCGAGCTCGAGCGCGCCCGCGTGATCGTCGCGGCCCGGGGCTCGGGCCCGCGTACGGCGCGGGCGCTCGCCCGGCGCGGCTTCGGCGAGGACGCGGTCGAGGACGCGCTCGGACCGCTGATTGCGGACGCGCCCTGAGCGAGCGGTAGGACTGCCAGAGCTTCATCCGACATTTTCCCTGCATATGTGCGTTTTCCGAATTCTGCCGACGAACCGAGACATGTCTCCAACGGTCGACCACGAGGCTCCACGAACCTCCAGAGCGAGCGAGCTGACCAAACCCTGACGGCGGCGCGATAGCCGCCGGCGGACGCCGCGTGCTCCTGCGTCCGCGAATTCGAGAAGCCGTGCGGCGACGGTGCCGCGGTGCGCGCGGCAATCGACCCCTCGAGGTGAGCATGCTCATCGTCGCCGGTATCGCGATCGGGATCGTCGTCGGAGCGGTCGCGGCCGTGTTCACGATCGTGATGCTGGCGAGGCCGCGCTCGGGGAGCTCCGCGCACCGCCGACGCTCCTGATCAGCGAGGCCGAGCGCGAGGCCGAGGCGATCCGGCGCGAGGCCCAGATCGAGGCGCGCGAGCGCGAGCTGACGCTCCGCGCCCAGATCGAGGACGAGGTCCGCACGCGACGCGCCGAGATCGCGAAGACCGAGGAGCGCGTGGCGTCACTGGAGCAGGAGCTCGAGCGGAAGCTGACCGAGCTCTCGCGCCGCGAGCAGGGCGTCGCCGACCGCGAGACCGCCTCGAAGGAGCTCCAGGAGGAGCTGAAGCGGGCGAAGGAGAAGGAGGTCAAGGAGCTCGAGCGGATCGCCGGGATGACGCAGGACGACGCGAGGGCGCACCTGCTCGAGCGCTCGGAGGAGCTCGTCCGCCACGAGCTCGCGCGGCGCGTCCGGCAGCTCGAGGAGGAGGCGCGCACCGAGGCGAAGCGGCGCGCCCGGAACCTCGTCGCCGACGCGCTCCAGCGCGTCGCCGCGAGCCACGCCGCCGAGACGACGGTCTCGATCGTCGAGCTCCCGTGCGACGACATGAAGGGCCGGATCATCGGCCGCGAGGGGCGCAACATCCGCGCGCTCGAGCACCTGACGGGCGTCGACTTCATCATCGACGACACCCCGCAGGCGGTCGTGCTCTCGTCGTTCGACGGGATCCGCCGCGAGGTCGCGAAGCTCACCCTCCACAAGCTGATCGAGGACGGCCGCATCCACCCGGCGCGGATCGAGGAGACGTACTACCAGTCGAAGTCCGAGCTCGACGACCTCATCCAGCAGGCCGGCGAGCAGGCGGTGTTCGAGGCGAACTGCGGCGACGTTCCACGAGGAGCTCGTGAAGATCCTCGGCCGGCTCCGGTATCGGACGAGCTACGGGCAGAACGTGCTCAAGCACACGCTCGAGGTCGTCCACCTCGCCGGGATCATGGCGACGGAGCTCGAGGCGCGGCGTGAAGACGGTCAAGCGCGCCGCGCTCCTCCACGACCTCGGCAAGGCGATGACGCACGAGGTCGAGGGCTCGCACGCGCTCGATCTCGGCGCAGCTCGCGCGCCGCTACGGCGAGTCGCAGGCCGTCGTGCACGCGATCGAGGCGCACCACTACGAGGTGCAGCCGCAGACGGTCGAGGCCGTGCTGCTGATCGCGGCCGACGCGATCTCGGCGTCGCGGCCGGGCGCGCGCGGCGAGAGCCTCGAGCACTACATCAAGCGCCTCGACGCGCTCGAGGAGCTCGCGGCGCAGCACCAGGGCGTCGAGCAGGTCTACGCGCTGCAGGCCGGCCGCGAGATCCGCGTGATCGTCAAGCCCGAGCGAGATCGACGACGACGGCGCCGTCCTGCTCTCGCACGAGATCGCGCGCGAGATCGAGGACGAGCTCGAGTACCCGGGCCAGGTCAAGGTGACGGTGATCCGCGAGAGCCGCGCCGTCGACGTCGCGCGGTAGCGGTCAGAGGTTTCGCTTCTTCGACCTTCGATGAGCTCGTCGCGGGTTCGCTAGGGTCGGATGGCCTTCCACGGCGACCGAGAGGAGTTCGGCGATGGCGTCCATTTCGGAGCGGGAGAGCGGGGAGATCGAAGCGGCAAACGCCTCCGGGACCACTCCTGTTGTCCTCATCCACGGGCTCTGGCTGCTGCCGAGCAGCTGGGCCAACTGGGCGGACTTCTTCAAGCAGGCCGGTTACGCGCCGCTGACGCCGGACTGGCCGGACGATCCGGAAACGGTTGAAGAGGCGCGGGCGGACCCGGACGTCCTCGCCAAGAAGACGCTGAAGCAGGTTGCCGACCACACGGCCGACGTGATCGGCAAGCTCGAGAAGAAGCCCGCCGTGATGGGGCACTCGACCGGCGGATTGGTCGCCCAGATGCTCGCCGGCCGTGGGCTCTCGGCGGCCACCGTTGCCATCGACCCGGGCGTGTTTCGCGGCGTCCTGCCCTTGCCTCGTTCCACGCTCAAGGCGAGCGGGCCGTTCCTGTTGAACCCCAGGTACCGAGGCCGAGCGATCACGCTCACCTTCGACCAGTTCAACTACGGCTGGACGAACGCCCTCGATGAGGACGAGGCGAAGCGCCTCTACGACACCTATCACGTGGCCGGGTCGGGGATCGCCCTGGCCCAGATGGCTAACGCCAACCTCAACCCCTGCGACCGAGTCGAAGGTCGACACCAAGAACCCCGATCGAGGCCCGCTCCTGATCCTCGACGGGAAGAGGACCACACGGTTCCCTGGGCGATCGCCAACGCCTCCTACAAGCGGCAGAAGCGCAACCCGAGCGTCACCGAGATCAACGAAGATGCCCAACCGCGGCCACTCGCTGACCATCGACCACGGCTGGCAGGAGGTCGCGCAGACCGCGCTCGACTTCATCGACCGCTTCGTCCCGGCTGAAGCCCGGCTAGTCCCGGCCCGTCTACACGCGCGCGTATCTGATGTGCGTGACTCCGGGTGCCTCGATTGCCTCAACTTGCTCGAGCTTGGGCTTGGCGTCGCCGAGGTTGTCGAACAGCCGTGCGCCGCTTCCGAGCATCAGGGGGACGATCGAGACGAGGATCTCATCCAGCAGACCCTCCGCCAGGTACTGCTGCACGGCGCCCGCACCGCCGCCGACAGAGACGTCCTTGTCGTCGCCGGCGGCTGCCCGAGCCTGCTCGAGGGCCGACTCGATTCCCTCCGTGACGAAGTAGAACGTCGTACCGCCCTGCATCTCCAGCGGCTCGCGCGCGTGGTGGGTGAGAACGAAGACCGAGCTGTGGAAAGGCGGGTTGTCTCCCCACCAGCCCTTCCAGGGGTCGTCGCCCCACGGTCCAGGCCCGCCACCGAACATGTTTCGGCCCATGATGGTCGCGCCCACGTTGCCGAGGATCCCCTCGGCGATCGGCGTGCTCGCGTTGACCTCGCCGCCTTGCTGTCCGTGGCCCTCGCGGAATGCCCTGAGCGGAACCACCCAGTCGTGAAGCTGCTCTCCTCCGACCCCGAGTGGATTCTTCTCGCTCTGGTCGGGACCGGCGACGTAGCCGTCGAGCGACATCGAGATGGTCACCTTGACCTTGCCCATCGCATGCTCCTTCCCGGAAAGACGTGATCGATCGTACGACTCGACGACCGCGCTGAAGTCATCGCTCGCCGATATGCGGGGGGCCTAGGTGCGCTTCGCGAGTGCGGCCGAGACGCCCGAGCCCGATGAAGACCGTGCCCGACGCGTATGCGACGAGCCGGCGCTTCGCGCGCAGCCACCTCGCGAGGCTCCCGGCCGCGACCGCGTAGAGCCCGTCGCTGACGAACCCGAGCGCCACGAACGTCAGGCCGAAGACGAGCACCTGTGGCCAGACAGCTCGGTCGGGATCGACGAACTGCGGCAGGAACGCGAGAAAGAAGAGCGCCGTCTTCGGGTTGAGCACGTTCACGACGACGCCCTGGCCGAAGAGCCGCCGGAGCGGCTGTGCCGGCGTCTCGATCCGCTGCGGCCGGCTCCCGCGCGAGGATGCGGCGGATGCCGAGGTACACGAGGTACGCGGCGCCGGCGAACTTCACGGCGCTGAACGCCACCGCGGAGGAGAGGATGATCGCCGAGAGCCCGACGACGGCCGCGGCGACGTGCACGAGCGTGCCGACGTGGACGCCGCCCACGGACACGAGCCCGGCGACGCGCCCGTGCTGCGCGCTCTGCGCCACGATGTAGAGCACCGCCGGGCCCGGGATCAGCAGCAGGGCGATCGCCGCCGCGGCGAAGAGCGCGAGTGAGTGCGAATCGGGCACGGCTACCATTCTGCATCGATGCGGCGGTACCACGTCACGACGTTCGGCTGCCAGATGAACGCGCACGACTCGGAGCGCATCAAGGGCATGCTCGAGGACCTCGGGCTCGGCGAGGCCGTCTCGCCGGAGGACGCGGACGTGCTCGTCTTCAACACCTGCACGATCCGCGAGAAGCCCGACACGCGGCTCGCCGCCCACCTCGGCGACGCGAAGGTGCTCAAGGAGCGCGACCCCGAGCGCGTCATCGCGGTCGGCGGCTGCTACGCCGAGGCGCAGCGCGAGCAGATCTTCGCGCGCTACCCGTTCGTCGACGTCGCGTTCGGGCCGGGGTCGATCCCGCACCTCGCGGACTGGCTCGGTGCCGGAGGAGTCGGCGTCGCGCGCTCGAGCTTCGGCATCGCCGAAGAGCGCCGGTTCGCCGCGACGCTGCCGATGCACCGCGAGCGCTCGTTCCAGGCCTGGGTGCAGGTGTCGATGGGCTGCAACTCGAAGTGCGCGTACTGCATCGTCCCGGCCGTGCGCGGCCGCGAGGTGAGCCGCCGGCCGGGCGAGATCGTCGCGGAGGTGACGCGGCTCGCAGGCGAAGGCATACGAGAGATCACGCTGCTCGGCCAGAACGTCAACTCGTGGGGGCGCGACCTCCGGCCGGAGATCGACACCGAGTTCGGCGAGCTCCTGCGCGCGTGCGACGGGGTCGAAGGGATCGAGCGGATCCGCTTCACCAGCCCGCACCCGAAGGACTTCCGCGAGCCGGTGATCGCCGCGATGGCTGAGTCGCGCGCGGTCTGCGAGCACATTCACCTGCCGCTCCAGTCGGGCTCGACGCGGATCCTCAAGGCGATGCGGCGTACGTACTCGCGCGAGCGCTACCTGCAGCTCGTCGAGCGCCTGCGCGCCGCGATCCCCGACCTCGCGCTCGGCACCGACATCATCGTCGGCTTCCCCGGCGAGACGGAGGCGGACTTCGAGGAGACGCTCGAGGTCGTCGAGGCGGTCGGCTACGACAGCGCCTACACGTTCGTCTACTCACCGCGGAGCGGGACCGAGGCCGCGGCCATGCCCGACCAGGTGCCCGACGACGTCAAGCGCGAGCGGATCGAGCGCCTCGTCGACGCTCGTGCAGCGAATCGGCCGCGAGCGCAACTGCGCGCGCATCGGTCTGACCGAGGAGGTGCTCGTCGAGGGGCCGAGCCGCACCGACGCCGCGCGCCTGCGCGGACGCACGCGCCGGAACACCACGGTCAACTTCGTCGGCGAAGCGAACGCGGGCCGAGCTCGTCGGCGTGCGAGATCGACGACGCGACGTCCACGACGCTCTCCGGCCGCCAGGCCGCGCTCGTCGCGGCGTAGCGATGAACCGCCACCGTCTCTGGATCGCGGCGCAGCTGCTCTTCGTCGTCGCGCTCGTCGTCTTCCTCGGCTACGCGCTCGGGGACTCGTGGGCCGATGCCGGCCCGCGTCTCCGCGACGCCGACCCGGTCGACCTCGCGATCGCGTTCGCCCTGCTCGCGATCTACTACCTGTTGTTCGTCGTGGGCTGGCAGTGGATCCTGCGCGCGCTGTCCGTCCGCGTCTCGTACTCGGTCGCGCTGCAGTCGGAGATGGCGTCGATGCTCGCGAAGTACGTCCCCGGCGGGATCTGGACGCCGGCGGCGCGCGTTCTCTGGCTCAAGAAGGCGGGCACCGACGCGGCGACGCCGGTCGTGGTCTCGTCGATCCTCCTCGAAGCTGGGCTCTCGGCCGTGTCGGGCGTGCTCGTGTTCGGCGCCGGGCTCGTGATCATCGGCGATGCCGACGCGCCGCTGATCCCGCTCGCGCTCTTCGCCGCCGTCGTAACCGTGCTGATGCACCCGCGGATCTTCCGGTGGATCGCCGTTCGCGTCTTCAAGCCGTTCGGCGGCGTCGAGCTCCCCGAGCTGCCCTACCGCGTGCTGCTCGGGCTGCTCGTGTTCTACGCGTTCTCGTGGCTTGTCGGCGGCGCGGCGTTCCTCTTCCTGATCCGCGCCGTCGGCGGAGACGCCGGAGCGGAGTCGATCGTCTTCCTGGGCGGGACGGCCGCGGTCGGCGCGATCGTCACGGTGCTCTCGGTGATCTCGCCGTCGGGGCTGGGCGTGCGCGAGGCGTCGATGTACGGGCTCATCCTCGCCGTCACATCGAGCGGCGTCGCGCTCGGCGCGGTCGTGCTCAACCGGATCGCGATCACCGTGGTCGAGGCCGCGCTTCTCCTCGTCGGCGCGCTCCTGTGGCGCCGCCGGCGCGCGCGGATGCGCGAGGCGCCCGCCACGCCGTGACGGTCGTCGTCGGGGTCTTCGGCCCGACGGCCTCGGGCAAGACAGACGTGGCCGAGGCGGTCGCCGACCGCCTGCCCGGAGAGCTCGTTTCCGCCGACGCAATGCAAGCGTTCCGCGGGCTGCCGGTCCTCACGAACCAGTCCGACCGCCCGACGCGGCTGCTCGGGATCTGGGACCTGACGCACGAGGCGTCGGTGGCCGAGTATCAGGCGCTCGCCCACGCGGAGGTCGACGAGCCTCGTCGCCGACGGCTCGACGCCGGTGGTCGTGGGGGGCACCGGCCTCTACCTGCGCGCGGCGCTGGCCGGGCTCGAGCTGCCGCCGCCCCCGGAGCCGGGCACGCGGGAGCGGCTCGAGGCGCTGTACGACGAGCTCGGCGCCGAGGCCGCGCACGCCGAGCTCGCCGCGCGTGATCCGGCCGCGGCCTCGCGCGTGCATCCCGAACGACCGACGGCGCGTGGTGCGCGCGCTCGAGCTCACCGAGGCGGGCGAGTCGCTCGCACCGACGTCCGATTCGCTGTGGGGGGACGGGTACCGCCATCCGACGATCGTCGTCGGCGCTCGACGTCCCTCGCGAGGTGCTCACCGAGCGGATCGAGGCGCGCACTCGCTCGATGGTCGAGCGCGGGGTGGTCGAAGAAGCGCGGGCGGCGCTCGCCGAGCCGATCTCGCGGACGGCCTCGACGATCCACGGCCTGCGCGACTTCGCCGAGCTGCCGCTCGCCGAGGCGGTCGAGACCTACAACCGCCGGGTGCGGCGCTACGCCGCGTACCAGCGCAAGTGGATGCGCAGGATTCCCGGCGTCGTCATCATCGACGCGAACCGACCCGCGACCGAGGTGGCCGATGAGATCGTCGAGCTGGCACGCGCACGGGAACGTCTACCTGGTGACGGAGCCGTGCGGGCTGACGCCTGAGCGCGTCCGCGAGCTCGTCGGGAGCGCCGACGGCATCCTCGAAGTCGCCGAGCGACGGCGAGGTCGTGATCTGGAACCCCGACGGCTCGACAGGCCGAGATGTCCGGGAACGGGACGAGGATCGCCGCGCGTTGGCTCGCCGAGCGGACGGGCGCCGAGGTCGTTCGCCTGCGCGTCGGCGACCGCGAGGTGGTCGCACGGATGCTCGGCGGCGACGAGGTCGAGCAGGATCTCGGCGCGGTGCGCGTCGGCGAGCGGGAGTCGGTCGGCGGCTACGACGTCGTGCCCGTCGACGTCGGCAACCCGCACGCGGTCGTGGTCGGCGACCCGGACGACCTGCCGACGATCGGGCCCGCGCTGGAAACGAATCCGCGGTTCCCCGAGCGAACGAACGTGCAGGTCGCACGCGTCGACGCGCCCGGCGAGGTCACCGCGCGCGTGTGGGAGCGCGGCGTGGGGGAGACGACCGCGTCCGGCACGAGCGCCATCGCGGTCGCGGCGGCGACGCACGGCGACGGCGAGGTCGTCGTGCACTTTCCCGGCGGCGACCTTGCACGTCCGCCTCGAGCGCGGGCGCGCCTACCTGCGCGGCCCGGCCGCACCGGTGGACGAATCGGCACAGACTCGGCGCGAAGACCCCCGCAGCGGCCCGATACCCTGACCTCCCCGGGGTGGGTGGGGGTTAGGGATGGGAGCGGCCCTCCGAGCGAGCCCGCCAGGCCTCGGCCATCCGGATCCGGTCGAGGATCGTCGGGTGGTTTTCGAAGAGCAACGTGGCCCACCCGGGCGGTGCCGGGTCGGCGTGCGCGTAGCGCGTGAAGTCGCGGAAGAGAGCGCGCGCGGCGTCCGGGTCCTCGGTCGTGTCGAGCGCGACCCAGTCCGCCTCTGCCTCCATCCGGCGCGAGACAAGGTTCGTCAGCGGCTGCGCCGCGATGCTGAGCGCGACGAACACGAAGAGCGCGAGCGGCACCGCCTGCGCCTCGGCGAGCGACCCACGCCGGCGCGTCGCGAGCGCGATCAGGAACGTCCCGGGAACCGCGAAGAGCGCGTACCAGCCGACGCTCTTCCAGATGTGCTCGCGCGCGTGGTGCGCGATCTCGTGCGCGAGGACGACGTGAACCTCGTCGTCGTCGAAGCGCCCGTCGAGGAGCGTGTCCCAGATGAAGATCCGGCGTGACGCGTCCATTCCCGCGGCGTACGCGTTCGGCGAGTCCGTGTAGTCGCTGACCCGCTCGACCCGCAAGGGGATCGGCGTCGTCCCCTCTTCGAGCGCATACCGCCGCGCGGTCGCCCGGAGCTCGGGGTCGCGCACCGGCGAGTCGTTGACCACGAGCCACGGCAGCGAGAACGAGAAGAGCACGTAGAGCGCGACGAACGTCGGCGCGCCGGCGACCCACCAGCGGTCGCGCAGAACCTGCGCGAAACCCATCACGATCGCCAGCGCGAGGCAGATGAAGCCGAACTCGCCCGCGAGCCCGAGCCAGTAGCCGACGAGCCACTCGACGTACCCGACTTCCGCAGCGTCGTGCCGGCGTGCCCACCAGATCTCCGCGAGCCCGAACGGGATCTGCGAGATCCAGAGGATCCCGAGCCCGAGCATCCCGAGCATCATCCCCGTGCCGACCGGGCCGGCCGCCGACTCGCGCGCAAAGCGGCCGCCGTAGCGCGCATACAGCGCGAGCACGACGAGGACGACGGCGATCGAGAGCAAGGAGTTCCAGCGCAGGAACGTCTCGAAACGCTCCGCGTCCTGCAGCTCGCGCGCACCGAACACCTGTCGCGGGTCGACCCGCGGCATCCGCAGGCCA
Source organism: uncultured Actinomycetes bacterium (assembly GCA_963791205.1). Lineage (GTDB taxonomy): Bacteria > Actinomycetota > Thermoleophilia > Gaiellales > Gaiellaceae > JACCTU01. The sequence continues at coordinate 198,038 of CAWBRK010000007.1, read as the reverse complement.
CCCGGCACCGTCGTCGGCCAGAGCGCGACGGCCCCCGCGACGAGGCAGCCCACGATCACGACGGGCGCTACGAGCCGGTCAAGCCCACGCATCGAACAGCGTCGGAGCCATCGGCTCCTCGATCGGTGGGCTGCTGAGCGGGTAGCGATCCGTCAGCAAGAGCAGGAAGCCGTTGACCTGCGCGTTGTAGCGGAGGGCGTGGGCGCCGGCGTTCCGGATGCCGAGTGGAGCGCGCCCGAGCGCGAGCGCCGCGAACCATGCGCCCGTGCCGACGACGAAGAGCAGCCCGTTCAACGCGCCGTTGACGAGCAGTGCCGGGAACGCCAGCAAGAGCCGGAAGCCGGTGATCCACCGGCTCTGGCGCTCGGGCGCGTCGATCTCGACGTCGATCGGGTAACCGGGCGCACCGGCGAAGCCCGGGAACGGGTTCCCTATCAGCCAGACGTACGCGCCGAGGTGCGTCTGGTAGCGAAGGTACGCGGCGAGGAAGCGGAACAGCGGCGTCGCAGGCCGACCCCGCACGAGGGTGACGAACCACTGCGCGAGCGCCACGAGCGCGGCCAGGACCGACCACCGAGGAGCCAGACGATGTGCGGCACCGCGAGGAAGAGCCGGAAGAAGGTCGTCAGCCGGGAGCGCCGCCGGTCGTCGTCGACGGCGAGCCGGATCGGCCGCCGCGGCGTCGGCCCCGCGCTGGACGGCAGCTTCGGGTCGGTAGCTCGGATACGTCGGCGTGACGAAGAGCAGGTACGCGTAGCAGCTCGGCGCTGTAGCGCAGTGCGTACGCGCCGAGGTTCCGGAGCCCGAGCGGCATCGCGCCCCTGACGAGCGAGGCGAACCAGCCGAGGAACGCTGCCGTCGTCGAGGACGCCCGCCGTGACGAAGAGGACGCCCCAGGCGAGGACGCTGAACAGCACGAGCGCCGGAAGCGCGAGCAGCAGCCGGAACGCCACGCCGAGCCGCCCGTGCCGGGGGGCGCGGTCGAGCTCGACGTCGATCGGGTAGGTGCCGTCGCCGAGGAATCCCGGGAACGGGTTCGCAGCGAGGGTCAGATACGCGCCGAGGTGCGTCGCGTACCTGACGAAGGCGACGTGGAAGGAGTGGAGCGGGTCCGCCGGCCGCCCGCGCACGAGCGTGATCACCCACTGCGCGAACGCGGTGAACGAGACCACGTTCGACCAGAGCGAGAACCAGAAGAGGTGCGGGATCGCGAGGAAGAGCCGGAACCCGACCGTCAGGCGCGACCGGCGGAGGTCGTCCGCGACGACGATCCGGACCGGCCGCTCGCTCACGTTGCGATGCCGTACTCGCGCAGCGCGTCGTTCAGGCTCGTCTTTGCGTCGGTCGTCTCGCTCGCTCGTCCGATGATGAGCGCGCACGAGACGTCGTACTTGCCGGCGGGGAACTCCTTCGGGCGCGTCCCGGGGATGACGACCGAGCGCGGCGGCACGTAGCCGCGGTGCTCGACCGGCTCTCGGCCGGTCACGTCGATGATCGGGATCGACGCCGTGAGCACGACGTTCGCACCGAGCACGGCGCCCTCGCCGACGACGATGCCCTCGACGACGATGCAGCGCGAGCCGATGAACGCGCCGTCCTCGACGATCACCGGGCGTGCGCCGGGCGGCTCGAGCACGCCGCCGATGCCGACGCCGCCGGCGAGGTGGACGTCCGCGCCGATCTGCGCGCACGAGCCGACGGTCGCCCAGGTGTCGACCATCGTGCGCGGGCCGACCCAGGCGCCGATGTTCACGTAGCTCGGCATCAGGATCACGTCGGGCGAGAGAAACGAGCCGTAGCGCGCCGACGCGGGCGGCACGACGCGGACGCCGCGCTCGGCGTAGTCGCGCTTGAGCGGGATCTTGTCGTGGTACTCGAACGGGCCCGACCTCGATCGGCTCCATCTGGCGCAGCCGGAAGTAGAGGAGGATCGCCTTCTTCACCCACTCGTGGACGATCCAGTCGCCGGCGCGTCTTTCGGCGACGCGCAGCTCGCCGCGGTCGAGCGCGGCGATCGTCTCCTCGACCGCGTCCGCCCGCGGGGGTCGGCTCGTCCCAGAGCGCGTCGATCTCGCGCTCGAGGCTCGAGCACCTCCTCGAGGAGCGCGGCCGCCTCGGCGCACTCCTCCTCGGTCGGAACGAGCGCGAAGCGGACGTAGCCCTCGCCGGACGGGCCGAAGTACGTCCCCGGCGCGACGACGAGGCCGTGCTCGAGCAGCCGCTCGGCGAACGCCTCGGACGTCTCGCCGTCGGGCACCTCGACCCAGAGGTACATCGTCGCGGCGCTCCCGGCGAGCGCGACGTCCGTGCCGCGCGAACACGTCGAGGAGGAGCTCCCGCTTGCGCGCGTAGCGCGCCCGCGTCCGCTCGACGTGCTCCTCGTCGCCCCAGGCGACGACTGCCGCGCGCTGGACGAACTCCTGCGGCGCGGTGCCGACGTTGGGCCGGTACTTCCGCAGCGCCTCGATCACCTCGGACGGGCGCGGCGACGAACCCGGACCGGTAGCCGGTCATCGACGAGCGCTTCGAGAGCGTGTTGAACACGACGACGTTCGAGCGGTCGCCCACCTGCGAGCGCCGATGCCGGCGGCTCGTCGAACCAGAGCTCGGTGTACGCCTCGTCGGAGGCGACGCAGGAAGTCGTGCTCGCGCGCGAGCTCGGCCAGCCGCTCGTAGAACGAGAGCGGCGCGACCGCGCCCGTCGGGTTGTTCGGGTAGTTGACCCAGAAGAGCGCCGTCCTCGACGCACGTGTCGTCGTCGATCGCGTCGAGGTCGGGGAGGAAGCCGTGCGCCGCGAGCAGCGGGAACGGCTGCACCTCGGCGCCGGCGAAGAGCGCGCCGCGCTCGTAGACCGGATAGCCGGGCTCGGGCACGAGCACGACGTCGCTTGCTCGAGCCCGCGTCGACGACGACCTGCGCGAAGCGGAAGATCGCCTCCTTCGAGCCGAGCGTCGGGATGAGCTCGGTCGCGGGTCGAGCTCGACGCCGAAGCGGCGCTCCGTCCACGCCGCCACGGCCTCGCGGAGCTCGGGAAGCCCGTCCGCGAGCGGGTAGCCCGTCGCCTCGTCGAGCGCCTCCGCGAGCGCCGTTCCGATCAGCGGGTCGGTCGGCTCGCGCGGGTCGCCCATGCCGAAGTCGAAGATCGGACGCCCTCGGCGGCCTGGCGCCGCTTCGCCTCCTCGAGCCGGACGAACGGGTAGACGGCCTGGGCGGCGAGGACGGGGGAGACGTGCACGCCTGGAGCTCAGGGACCCAGGAAGACGCGGAGCGCGTCGAAGGTGCGCACGAGCGCCGTCATCTCGACCTGCTCGTCCCGCGTGTGCGCGTACCGCGTCGCGCCGGGGCCGAGGTTGACCGCGTCGAGTCCGCGCTCCGCGAACTGCGCGACGGGCGTCCACGCCTGCTTCGGCTCACCTCGAAGCCGCCGACGTCGCGGAGGCGCTGGACGAGCGGGTTCGCGAACGGCCACCGGCGCCGCCGGCGAGTGGCTGACGATCTCGATGTCGGCGCCGTGCGAGCTCGCCGCAGCCGCTCCTCGGCGTTCGCGGGCGAGCGGTGCGGCGCGTAGCGGAAGTTCAGCGTCGCCGTCACGAGATCGGGGACGACGTTGTCCGCGAGCCCGCCGGCGATCCGCGTGAGGCTCAGCACCTCGCGAAAGACGAGCCCCTCGATCTCGACGTCGAGCGGCGGCATGGCCGCGACGCGGGCGAGCCCCTCGACGGCGAGGTCGATCGCGTTCACGCCCAGCCACGGCCGCGCCGAGTGGGCGCTGCGGCCCTCGAAGCGAAGGAGCCCGTTGATGTTGCCGACGCAGCCGACCTGGATCGTGTTGTCGGTCGGCTCCATCACGACGACGAGATCGGCGTCGTCGATCAGCCCGGCGTCGAACAGGTCCGGCAGCGGGCTCTCGTCGACGGCGATCTCCTCGCGCGGGAAGAAGAGAAATGCCGGGTCGAGCCCGAGCTCGCCGGCCTCGGCGGCCCAGCGGGCGAGCTCGACCATGACCGCGAGCCCGCCCTTCATGTCGCTCGCGCCGAGCCCGTGGACGCGGCCGTCCTCGATGCGCCCCGGGAGGTTGTCCTTGCGCCGGGACGGTGTCGAGGTGGCCGGCGAAGACGACGAGCGGCTCGCCGGTCGGCGGGCCGCGGAAGAGAAGCGTCAGGTCGTCGTCGTAGACCAGCTCGAGCGGCACCGCGCGCCGCACGACCTCGGCGAGCGCCTCCTCGTCCCGGCTCTCGGACGGCACGTCGACGAGCTCGAGCGTCCGCGCGGCGAGGTCGGGGGCCACGCGGGGATTCTGCACGGGCCGGGGCATAATCACGCTCGTGACCGCGCGCCAGCCCGATCCCGCACCCGGAGCCGAACCCGAGCGGGGGTTCGCCGTCGCGGTGCTTCCGCACGGGGCCGACGCCGAGGACGAGCTCGCCGAGCTCGCCGAGCTCGCGCGGACCGCGGGCGTCGAGCCGGTCGACCGGATCGTGCAGCACCGCGCGCAGCCGGACCGCCGCACGTACGTCGGCAAGGGCAAGCTCGAGGAGCTGAAGGCGAGCTACAAGGAGGTCGGGGGCGGAGGTGCTGCTCGTCGACGACGAGCTCGCCCCGACGCAGCAGCGGATGCTCGAGAGACGCGCTCAAGGCGCGCGTCGTCGACCGCACGCAGCTGATCCTCGACATCTTCGCCCAGCACGCGCGTGACGCGCCGAGGGCAAGCTCCAGGTCGAGCTCGCGCAGCTCGAGTACAACCTCCCGCGCATGCGCGGCATGTGGCAGCACCTCGAGCGGCTCGGCGGCGGCGTCGGCACGCGCGGCCCCGGCGAGTCGCAGCTCGAGACCGACCGCCGGCTCGCGCGGCGACGGATCGACGCTGCTCAAGCCGGCGGCTCGAAGGGCTCAGCCGCCAGCGCGCGACGCGGCGCAAGGAGCGCGAGCGCTCGCGATCCGCCGACCGTCGCGCTCGCCGGCTACACGAACGTCGGCAAGTCGACGCTCCTGAACGCGCTCACCGGCGCGGACGTCTCCGTCGACGACCGCCTCTTCGAGACGCTCGACCCGACGACGCGCGCGCCTTCGAGCACGACGGCCGCCGCTACCTCGTGACCGACACGGTCGGCTTCATCCGCCGCCTGCCGCACCAGCTCGTCGAAGGCTTCGCCGCGACGCTCGAGGAGACGCTCGTCGCCGAGCTCGTCGCTCCACGTCGCTCGACGCGTCGGCGCCCGACGACCGCCTCGACGAGATGTTCGCGGCGGTCGAGGGCGTGCTGGCCGAGATCGGCGCGGACGAGCTCCCGCGGCGCGTCGTGCTGAACAAGATCGACGACGTCGACCCGCTCGCCGCCGACGGCTCGCGACCGCTTCCCGGACGCGGTCCAGGTCTCCGCGCGCACGGGCGAGGGGCTCGACGAGCTCGGGCGCGGATCGCCGAGCGCTTCGCGGATCGCTTCGAGCCGGTGCGGCTCCTGCTCCCGTACGGCGAGGGCGCGAAGCTCGCCGAGCTGTACGAGCTCGGCGCGCCGATCGACGAGCGCGAGGACACCGCGGAGGGCGTGCTCGTTCGGCGCACGGCTGCCGCGCCGCGAGATCCGGCGGTTCGCGCAGTACCTCGTCGCCGACGCGGACAGCCACGAGAAGGCTGTGTGATCGAGCTGCCGATCCGGCGCCTGCGGCCGGACGCGAGGCTTCCGACGCGGGCGTACGCAGGACGACGCCGGCCTCGACCTCGCCGCGTGCGAGCGCGTCGAGCTCGGACCCGGGGAGCGGGCGCTCGTGCGCCACGGGCCTCGCGGTCGCGATCCCGGACGGGTACGCCGGCTTCGTGCAGCCGCGCTCCGGGCTCGCGGCGAAGCACGGGATCTCGATCGTGAACTCGCCCGGGCTCGTCGACTCCGGCTACCGCGGCGAGCTGCGCGTCGTCCTGCTGAACACCGACCGCGCGAGCCGTTCGTCGTCGAGCCGGGGATGCGGATCGCGCAGCTCGTCGTGCTCGCGCTGCCGGACGTCGCGCTGGTCGAGGTCGACGAGCTGCCGGCGAGCGAGCGCGGCGACCGCGGGCTTCGGCTCCTCGTGGCGTGATGCGAGCCGCGGATCCGTGTCTCCGCGATGCTCCGCTGGGAGGAGCGGATCCTGCTCTGCCGGCACGAGAAGCCGGGGAAGGAGTACTGGCTGCTCCCGGGCGGCGGCGTCAACTCCGGCGAGAGCCTCGTCGACGCGCTGCACCGCGAGCTGCACGAGGAGGTCGGGATCGACGAGGAGATCCTGCTCGAGGGCCCGGTCGCGATCGTCGACTCGATCGCGCCCGTCCGCAGCTTCCCGCAGAAGCACGTCGTCCACATCGTCTTCGCGGGCGACCTCGGCGGCCGCTCGCTCGAGCGCGTGACGTCGCAGGACGCCGCCGTCCGCGGGCACCGGCTCTTCCGCGTCGACGAGCTCGACGAGGTCGTCCTCCACCCGCCGATCCAGCGCTTCCTGCGGCGCTGGCGGCCGGGCGACCCGGTCGTGTACCTCGGCGCGCTCTGGGTGCCCTAGCCCTCTAGAAGCGGCCGCCGCGCGAGCGGGCGCGCTGCGCGGAGACTGCGTGCGCCTCGCGCTCGAGCTCGTCGTCGAGCGGCTCGAAGCTCACCGCGTCGCCGGTCCGGTGCCCGATCGCCTGCGCGAGCAGCCAGTCCGCCAGCCACGGGTTCCGCGGAAGGAGCGGACCGTGGAGGTACGTGCCGAGCGCTCGGCCGACGCGGCAGCCCTCGAAGCCGCTCTCGCCGTCGTTCCCGAAGCCGGCGACGACGCGCCCGAGCGGCTCGGCGTTCGCGTCGAGGTACGTGCGGCCGGCGTGGTTCTCGAACCCGGCGATCGTGCGCCGATCGCCGGCGCCGAGGTCGGACTCGAGCAGGATGTCGCCGATCATCCGCCGCTCGCCGGCGATCGTGTGATGCGGGAAGAGCCCGACGCCCGGCAGCTCCTCGCCGCTCGCGAACCGGTAGAAGCGCCCGAGCAGCTGGTAGCCCCCGCACACCGCGAGCACTGCCGCGCCTCCCGCGGCCGATTCGAGCAGCGCGTCGCGCTTCGCGACGAGGTCGTGCGCGACGAGCGCCTGCTCGCGGTCCTGGCCGCCGCCGATGTAGAGGAGGTCGTGCGCGCCGGGGACGAGCGCGTCGTCGGTCGAAATCGCCTCGACCGCGAGCTCGTGGCCGCGCCAGGCCGCGCGCTGCGTCAGCACCGCGATGTTGCCGCGGTCCGCGTAGATGTTCAGGTACTCCGGATACAGGTGTCCGACGACGATCTTCAGGCGGCTCGCTCCCAGTACTGCGGGACATGCCCGCGCTCGGCGACGATGCGCCGCAGCTCGAGCATCGCCGTGTAGGTGGGGAGGACGACGAGCTCGCCGCCGGCAGGGGTCAGCTCGAGCCCGCGGTCGAGCCCGCGTTCGAGCGCGGGGAGCACCTCGATCGCGGTCGGGTCGAAGCCCGCGTACTTGAAGCGCAGCGCGAGCTCCGCCGCGCGGTCGCCGGTGACGACGACGCGCTCGAGAGACTCGAGCAGCGGCTCGAAGTCGACGTCCCAGATCCACGAGACGTCCTTGCCGTCCGCGATCGCGTCGTTCAGCGCGACGACCGCGACCGACGGCGCACCGCCCGCGACGAGCGTCCGGATCACCTCGTTCGCACCGGCCGGGTTCTTGATCAGGAGCATGAGCAGACGGCGGTCGCCGACCGCGATCCGCTCGAAGCGGCCGAACGCCGCGCCGAACCGCTCGAGCCCGCTCGCGACCTCCTCGAGCGACGCACCGAGGGCCCTTGAGAGCGACGCCGCCGCGAGCGCGTTGTAGACGTTGTAGAGCCCGGGCAGCGGGAGCGTGACGCGGCGAGAGCCCTCCGGCGTGACGAGCTCGAACGACGTCGAGTCCAGACCGCGAAGCTCGATCTCGCGCGCCGCCACCGCGAGCGGCGGTCGCCGGTGCCCGCACTGCGTGCACTGGTACTCGCCGAGGTGCCCGACGTACGCGGCGTGGAAGACGTACGGCGCGCCGCAGCGGACGCAGTGCTTCGAGTCGGCCGCGTGCTGGAGCCCTCCGGGACGTGCGTGGCGGCGGTCGTCGACCCCGAAGACGACGGCGTCGGGCCGTTCCCGCACGAGGTCGCCGAGCTGCGGGTCGTCCCCGTTGACGACGAGCTGGGCGTCGGCCGCAAGCGAGTGGACGAGCCCGCGCCAGCGCTCGGCGATCAGCTCGAGCTCGCCGTAGCGGTCGAGCTGGTCGCGGAAGAGGTTGCCGAGCGCGAGGACGCGCGGCCGGACGAGCTCCGCCACCTGCGGCAGCGCCGCCTCGTCGACCTCGAACAGCCCGAGCTCCGCATGGTCGGCGGCGAGGAGCGTCGACGCGACGCCGGAAACGAGGTTCGCCCCGGCGGCGTTGTGCGCGAGGCGCACCTTCCCGCGCAGGATCTCGGCGGTCATCGCGGCTGTGGTCGTCTTCCCGTTCGTCGCGGAGAGGACCGCCGAGCCCTGCGGCAGCCGCGAGGCGAGGCGCGACACCGCGCCGGGATCGAGCTTCCAGAGGAGCTTGCCCGGCAGCGTCGTGCCGCCGCCCTGTCCGGCGAGCCGCGAGAGCGCACCCGCCGCGCGCGCGGTCGCGGCGAGCGCCGGCAGAGGAAGCGGGACGCGCACCGCGCGAGCGTAGCGCCCACGCACGATCCCTCGAACGAGCGACGACCGGGACGTTCACTCGACCGGGGGAACTTCCGGCGGCCTCACCCGCACGGGGGAGGAACGGCCGGGGAGCCCACCCTAGGTTGCGGCACGGAAAGGCGGCTTCCGACCCTTCCCACTGCGGCAATCCACGGCCAGCGAGCCGTTCGAGGAAAGGAACACGTACTTCACATGCGGCACGAAGGACCTTCGAATTCCGAGGCCCGTTCGAGCGCGCTGTGGGGCAAGGGCTCTGGTGGCCAGTCCCGCGGTAGTGCTCTCTGGGGTCGCGGTGGGCGCGGCAAGATGGCTGTACTCCTCGCGCTCGCCGTCAGCATCGTCATCCCTGCTTCCGGCATTGCGGGCGAGAAGCAGCAGGCTGCGGTTCCGGCCGACCTGCTCGCACAGGCCCAGGCGAATCCCGACGCGACGTTCGACGTCATCGTCCAGGGTCGCCGCGAGGAGAACAGCGACCGCACGTCCGACGAGGTCAAGGACAGCGGCGGTCAGCTGAAGAAGGCTTTCCGCTCGATCAACGGCGCGGCGGCGACGGTCGAGCGGCAAGCAGCTGCTCAAGCTCGCGGACGACTCGCACGTCACGGTCATCACCCGCGACGACAGCCTGAAGCTGTCCGCGGTCGACTGGCGTGACGTCACGAACGTCAACCAGCTCTGGGGCGACCTCTTCTCCCCGGCGCCTCAGGCCCCGGCGATCGCGATCGTCGACTCGGGCATCGACTCGTCGAAGGTCGGTGACTTCGGCGGTCGCGTCGTCGCCCGGCGCCAACTTCAGCTCGATCGAGCCGAACTCGACCGGCGACCCGTCGGGTCACGGAACGATGGTGGCCGGCATCGCGGCCGGCGGCTCGGCCCTGCTACCCCGGTGTCGCGAAGAACGCGCCGCTCGTCGACGTCCGCGTGGCGTCGAGGCTGGGCGAGGCGAAGACGAGCGACATCGTCGGCTGCGGTCGACTGGATGATCGCGAACAAGTCGCGGTACAACATCCGTGTCGCAAACTTCTCGCTCGCAGGTTCCAGCGAGTCGAGCTTCCGCTTCGACCCGCTGGACAAGGCGGTCGAGCAGCTCTGGTTCAGCGGCGTCGTGGTCACCGCGGCGGTCGGCAACAACGGCTCGGCGAACGGCCCCGTGAAGATCGCTGCCCCCGGCAACGATCCGTTCATCATCACGGTCGGCGCGGCTCGACACCCAGGGCACGCTCGGCCGGAGCGACGACACGCGCGCTTCGTGGTCGGCCTACGGACCGACGGCGGACGGCTTCATGAAGCCCGACCTGTCGGCCCCGGGCCGGTACATCGCGGCTCCGGTCCCGCTGGGCTCGTACCTCGCGCTCGAGAAGCCACTGCGTCTCCTGGGAGGCGGCTACATGTGGATGAGCGGCACGTCGTTCTCGGCGCCGATGGTCGCCGGTGCAGCGGCACAGCTGCTCGCCCGCAAGCCGTACCTCAACCCGAACCAGGTCAAGGGCGCGCTCATGCTCTCGGCCCGGAACCTCCCGTACGCGGATCCGGGGGCCGGCGTCGGTGAGCTCGACGCGGCGGCGGCAGCAGCGGTCCCGAACCCGCCGAACCCGAACGAGAACCTCTACGCGTTCGTCTCGAACGGCGACTTCAACGTCGACGCGTGGGCGAGCTACGTCTCGGTCAACGCGAACTGGACGCAGTCGAACTGGGTTTCCTCGAACTGGGTCTCGTCCAACTGGGTCTCGTCCAACTGGGTCGCATCCAACTGGGTCGCGTCCAACTGGGTGTCGTCCAACTGGGTGTCGTCCAACTGGGTCGCATCCAACTGGGTCGCGGGCTCCGACTTCGAGTAGCACCCCTCCGCGGGCGGCGGCTCCGGCCGCCGCCCGCGACCCCTCCCCCGTTCGAGGGAACCCCACGATCGTCACCCGCGCGGGGGATGTAGCTCCCAGGCCCGGCCCCTAGGTTCCGCGTGCGGCATGAGGCACGGGGCGACCTCGCACACTGACCAGCGCGGCAGCGCCCTCTGGGGGCGCGGCGGCCGCAGCGCCACGCTGCTGGCGATCGCGCTCACATGTCTTCTGGTTCCGACCGCGGGCCTCGCCGGCCGCGACGTCCGGGCCGTCGTGCCGGCCGACCTCCTGGCCGAGGCCAACGCGAACCCGAACGCCACGTTCGCCGTGATCGTCCAGGGCGACAAGGACCGCTCGAGCGGCGACATCGCCGATCGCGTCCAGAGTGGCAACGGGAAGCTCAGGCGTGCATTCCGCTCGGTGAGCGGCGCCGCCGCCGAGGTGACGGGGGAGCAGCTGCTCGACCTCGCCCGCGACTCGCACGTCGCCGTGATCACACGCGACTCCACGGTCGGCACCTCGGCGTACGAGGACAACGAGATCTGGCGGGACGCAGTCGCTGCGCGCCCGCTCTGGGGAGACATCCTCTCCGGTTCGACGCCGCCGGCGATCGCGATCGTCGACAGCGGCATCGACGCGACCAAGGTCGACGACTTCGGCTCGCGCGTCGTCGCCCGGCGTCAACGTCTCGTCACGCGCCCCCGAACGCGACGGGCGATCAGCAGGGACACGGAACGATGGTCGCAGGGGTCGCGGCCGGCGCGTCCGCGGCTCATCCGGGCGTCGCACCGAACGCGCCGCTCGTCGACGTCCGCACGGCGCGAGCACGGGCGAGTCGCTCGCGAGCGACGTGATCGCCGGGCATCGACTGGATCCTCGCGCACAAGGCGCAGTACGGACATCCGCGTCGTCAACCTGTCGATGGTCGGCGACACGCAGACGAGCTTCCAGTCCGACCCGCTCGACAAGGCGGTCGAGAAGCTCTGGCTCAGCGGGATCGTCGTCGTCGCCGCCGCCGGCAACAGCGGCGCGGCGACCGGCGAGGTCGACATGTTCGGCGCACCCGGCGAACGACCCGTTCGTGATCACGGTCGGTGCGATCGACCCGGCGCAGACGTCGGCGACCGGCGACGACGTCGTCGCCGCCCTGGTCGGCCTACGGCCACACGGCGGACGGCTTCGCGAAGCCGGAGCTCTCGGCGCCGGGCCGCTACCTCGTGATGCCGGTGCCGGCCGACGTCAACCATCGCCACCGCACGCCCGACCGCGTCGTCGCTCCCGGCTACATGTGGATGTCCGGCACCTCGTTCGCGGCCCCGGTCGTCTCCGGCGCCGCGGCGCAGCTCCTGGCGCGCCACCCGGCCTGACGCCCGACCAGGTCAAGGGCGCGCTCATGGCCTCCGCGAACCGGCTCCGCAGCCCGGGAACGGGCATCGGCGAGGTCAACGTCGCCGGCGCCGTCGGCGTCGCGGCGCCGCCCAACCCGAACGAGGGGCTGCTCGCCTTCGTGGCAAACGGCACGTTCGACGCCGGAGCCTGGGCGGGCTACGTCTCGGCGGCCGCCAACTGGACGATGGCCAACTGGGTCGACGCCAACTGGACCGAGTCCAACTGGGTCGAGTCGAACTGGGTCGAATCCAACTGGGTGGAGTCGAACTGGGTCGAGTCGAACTGGACGGAATAGCGGTAAAGCAGACCCGGCTCAGAGCCGACAACTAGGGCAGGGCGACTGTGGCTGCCACCGAAAACCAGCTCTCGAAGAACGCCAAGATCTTCCTCGGCGTGCTGTTTGCGCTGTCCGCGATCCTGCTCGTCCCGAGCCTCGCGCAGCTCTCGCTCGACACCCAGGGGTGGCTCGTCTTCTTCATCTTCGGCGGGGCCGCGGCCGCCGCACAGCTTTCCCGGTCCACACGCTCAAGAACAACGCGTTCACGCCGGCGATCGTCTTCATGCTCCCGGCGGTCTTCCTCCTCCCGCCGCCGTTGATCGCACTCATGCCGATCGTCATGCACCTGCCCGAGTGGCTGCGCGTGCGCTACCCGTGGTTCATGCAGTCGTTCAACATCGCGAACCACACCATCGACCTCTTCGCGGCGTACGCGGTCGCGAACCTCGTCCTCGACCACGCGCCGGGGACGGACGAGCAGGTGTGGGCCATGGCGGGCGTGCTGGCGACGCTCGTCTACGTCGCGCTCAACCACTCGATCGTCGCGCTGATGCTCCGGTTCGCGCGCGGGATGCGCCTGCGCGAGACCGGTCTGCTCTCGTTCCAGAGCCTCTCGAACGAGACGGTCGTCGGCCTTCTCGGCTTCGCGCTCGTCAGCTTCTGGAACACGAACCCGTGGCTGATCCCGATCGGGATCGCCCCGATGCTGCTGATCCACCGCTCGCTCGCGGTGCCGGCGCTCGAGGAGGAGGCGCGCGTCGACCCGAAGACCGGCCTCTTCAACGCCCGCCACTTCGCGTCGGCCCTGAGCGAGGAGCTCGGCCGCGCCACACGGTTCGACCGGCCGCTCTCGCTGATCATGGCCGACCTCGACCTGCTCCGCGACATCAACAACACGTACGGCCATCTCGCGGGCGATGCGGTCCTGAAGGGCATCGCTCAGATCTTCCGCCAGCAGCTCCGCCACTACGACGTTCCCGCGCGGTTCGGTGGGGAGGAGTTCTCGATCCTCCTGCCCGAGACGCCGCCCGACCAGGCGCTCGAGATCGCGGAGCGCATCCGCCGAGCCGTCGCCGAGGCCGCGTTCGAGGTCGAGACCTCGAGCGAGCCGATCCGCGCGACCGTCTCGATCGGCGTCGCCGGCGTCCCGAAGGACGCGACCGACGCAAACGAGCTGATTCACCAGGCCGACCTCGCCGTCTACCGGGCCAAGCTCCAGGGCCGCAACCGGGTCCTCGGCGCGAGCGAGGAACAGAAGATCCTCAACAACGACCGCCCGCAGCGGATCCTCACGGTCGCGGACGAAGCCGAGACGGTCGTGACGCTGCCGCGCGCCGCCGAATCGGTCCCGCAGAACCAGCCGAGGCCGCACGCGGTGCAGGGGCCGCGCTTCCTCGCGCTCTCGAAGCGCCTCGGCCTGCTGATCGCGGCTGTCAGCGCGTCGGGCATCGCCGCCGGCGTGCTGGGCCTGATCTACGGCACGTCGGACGACATCGTCGGCCTGCTCGCGATCGTCGCGCTCGTCGGCATCGGCCAGGCCGTCGCGCTCACCGTCAGCGACGAGATCGGCGGCAGCTCGATCTCCCTCAGCGCGGTCGGCGCGATCGCCGGAGCCGCGCTGTTCGGACCGCGGGCCGCGCTCGCGATCGCCGTGACGATCGCGATCGTCGACTGGAGCGCGCAGCGGATCTGGACGCACCAGGTGCTGTTCAACATCGGCGCGCTGTCGCTGGCGTCCCTCTCGGCTGCGGGCGCGTTCGCAGCCGCAGGCATGTTCGAGCTGACGGGAACACCGGACAAGATCGCGACGATCGCGGCCGGCGTCCTCGCGGGCGTCGTCTACTTCCTCGTCAACATGAGCCTCGTCAGCGTCGCCCTCGCGATGGAGGGACACGAGCGCTGGCTCGCGATCTTCCGGGAGCGCTTCGCCTGGCTGTGGCTCCACTACATCGTCTACGGCTTCGTCGCGGGTGTGATGGCCGTCGCGTACGACGCGGCCGGCCTCTGGGGCCTCGGCGTGTTCGCCGTGCCGCTGCTCCTGATGCGCAAGACGCAGGAGGCGTACCTCTCGCACACGCAGCGCTCGGTGCAGAAGCTTCGCGCCGCCGCCGAGACGATCCAGACCCAGAACGTCTCGCTCGAACAGGCGAACCGCCTGATCAAGGAGCGCTCGACCGCGGCGATGGAGTCGCTCTCGGCGACGGTCGACGCGCGCGACTCGTACACGGCGGGCCACTCGCGCCGGGTGCAGCAGCTCTCGCTTGCGATCGGCCGCGAGCTCGGGCTCTCACAGGCCGAGCTCGACCTCCTCGGGCACGCGGCGCTCTTCCACGACATCGGCAAGCTCGCGATCCCGGATGCGATCCTGCTCAAGCCCGCCTCGCTCACGAGCGAGGAGTGGGCGCTGATGCAGCGCCACGCGGAGGAAGGCGCGCGGATCATCGACCGCCTCGGGTTCCTCGGCGACGCCGTCCCGGCGATCCGCCACCACCACGAGCGCTTCGACGGGACGGGCTATCCCGATCGGCTGAGCGGGGAGGAGATCCCGCTCGGCGCGCGCATCATCCACGTCGCCGACGCGCTCGACTCCATGCTGACGACGCGGATCTACCGCGCCGCGCGGCCGCCGGCAGAGGCGCTCTCAGAGCTTCGGCGGGCCTCCGGCAGCCAGTTCTGCCCCCGCTGCGTCGGCGCGCTCGAGCGGATCCTCCCGATCGAGAGCCTCGAGGACGACGAGCGCCTGCTGGCCGCCGTCTCGTAGGAACAGCGCTGCTCGGGCGCTCTTGCGCGCCACTCAATATGCTCTACCATTCTTGACATGGCCCGGAAGCGGGCGCTTCGTGCGCTCGAAGGGATCGACCCCGAGCGGCTCGCGGCGTTCCAGGCGGGAATCCGCAAGCGCTACGGCGACGAGGAGCTCCTCGACGAGCTGCGTGCGTGTGCGGAGCGGCTCGGCCGCTCGCCGACCATGCGCGAGTTCGCGGAGGACCCGGAGACGCGCGTGCACCCGCAGACGGTGATCGAGCACTTCGGCAGCTGGAACGCGGCGAAGCGCGAGGCGGGGCTCGTCCCACGGCGCTTCGCGACGCGCGAGGAGCTGCTGCAGGTGCTCCGCGACCTCGGCGAGGAACTCGGCCGTACGCCGACGGCCCGCGACCTCGAGGAGCGACGCGGGCGGCTACCGTCGAAGTCGCTCTACTGGCACACGTTCGGCTCGCTGACGACGGCGCTCCGCGAGGCGGGGTTCGACGTGCCGGTGGGGGAGGAGCGGCTCGAGCGCGCCGTCGAGCAGGGCGTGCGGCTCGCCCGCAGGCTCAAGCGGCTGCCGAAGTTCGCGGACTGGGCGGAGGCGCGCAAGCGGGACGACGCGCTCATGACCGAGTGGCAGGTCTACCGCATGTTCGAGTCTCGCCGCGGCGTGTGGGCGACGTTTCAGTTCCTGATCTCCGAACGCCTGCGAGAGCAGGGCGTCCGCGTCAGCCGCGGAGGGAAGGGTCGGCTAGAGCGCGGCCGCGAGCGCGGCGAGCCGTCGGAGGCAGTGCGCGCCCTCCTGCGGAGCGCGGACCGTCGGCAGTGGGTTCTCTTCGACGAACGAGGCGTCGGGACGGAAGCGCTCGCTCCACGCGACGCGCCCGTCGGCGAGAGCGAGCATCGTGCCCTCGGGGAGCTCGCGCTTCTGGAGCTTCACGCCGGCGTAGCGCTCGACGGTCTCGAGCCCGAGTTTCGTCGAGGCGAAGAACGTCTCACGGCGCCCGCGGCCGACCCAGAGCGGCCGGCCGACGCCGCGCGCGAGGAAGAGCAGTCCGTGACGGCGCTCGTCCATCCACGCGGTCGCCATCGCGCCGTACAGTTGCTCGAGCGCCTCCGCACGGTTCCCGCTCTCCTCGGCGAGCGCGAAGATCGCCTCGGAGTCGACGGTCATCTCCGGCTCGTGCCGCCGCCAGCCGCGCTGTTCGAAGAGCTCGTCGTCGTTCGTGATGATCCCGTTGTGGATCCCGACGACCGCGCCGTGACGGACCGGGTGGTTGTTCGCGGCGATCGACGGATGGCCCTTCGTGTAGTCCCGAACGTGCACGAGCGCCTCGATCGCGTCGACGGGGACGCGCACTTCGTCGAGGAGTTCGCTCGCGCCGGAGCGCTGCTTGTGCACGACGATGGGGCCGTTCGGGATGCGGTGGGCATAGCCGACCGCGTCGGCGCCGCGCTCGGCGATCCCGGCCAGGAGCGACTGAGCGGCGAGCGTCCGGTCGACGCTCGAAGACTCACTCAGGCTATAGCCGGCAATGCCGCACATACGCTCCCGATCGTAGGATGGATCCCGGCTATCACTGTTCCCACTAGACGTATCGACGGCACTAAGGGTTAGGTAAAAAGGCTGTAAGGCCTCCATCCCTCTTTCGGGGCGAACGTTCGGTTCAAGCGCATCCCCCGAAAGGCCGATACGTCGTGCATGGAGTCGAACTCCCTGCCGAGCGAGCCCGCCGAGGCGGTCGAGCCGGCCGAGCCGCACCTCGAGCTGCTCCCGGCGCTCGACGCTCCCGACGCGCCGCCCGAGCCCGAGGAGCTCGACGCGCTCGACACACCGGCGCCCACCCAGGATCCGCTCAAGCTCTACGTCCGCCAGATCGGCGACGGCCGGCTGCTGACGGTGACCGAGGAGCGCGAGCTCGCGCGCCGCAAGGACATGGGCGACGAGGCCGCGAAGCGCCGGCTGATCGAGTGCAACCTCCGGCTCGTGATGTCGATCACCCGGAACTACACGAAGAGCGGCGTGCCGCTCCTCGACCTGATCCAGGAGGGGAACCTCGGCCTGATCCGCGCGGTCGAGAAGTTCGACTACCGGATGGGCTACAAGCTCTCGACCTACGCGACGTGGTGGATCCGCCAGGCGATCACGCGCGCGCTCGCCGACCAGGGCCGGATCATCCGCCTGCCCGTTCACGTCGCCGACCAGGTACGCCGCCTCATGCGGACGCGCCGGATGCTCGCGCAGAAGCTCAACCGCGAGCCGACGGTCGACGAGCTGGCCGTCGCCGCTGAGCTGCCGGTGAAGAAGGTCAAAGACCTGCTCGAGCTCGTCGAGGAGCCGGTCAGCCTCGAGACGCCCGTCGGCGACGGCGAGTCGCTCTACGGCGACCTGATCGAGGACACCAAGACCGACCGGCCCGAGCTGACGACCGCCGACTCGATGCGCCATCGCGAGCTCGTCCGTGCGCTCGACAGCCTCAACCCGCGCATGCGCAAGGTGCTCGCGCTCCGCTTCGGGCTCGACGGCGAGAAGCCGCAGACGCTCGAGGAAGTCGGCTCGGGCCTCGGGATCACGCGCGAGCGGGTCCGCCAGCTCGAGTCGCGCGCGCTGCGCGAGCTGCGCTCGGTCGCGCCGGACCTCGAGCTCTACCTCTCCGAGTAGGAAGCACGGCCGCGGGTACCCTCGCGGTATGAGCTTCTTCGTCGACGTTCACTCGCATGTCGTCCCGTCGGGCGACGACGGAGCTCAGCGCATCGTCGAAGGACGCGGTCTCTGCCGCGAGGCGGCGCACCGCGGGACTGCGGTGCTCTACGCAACACCGCACGTCTGGCCGCACCTGGTGCTCACCGACGAGCGCGAACGTCTCGTCCGCGCGAACTTCGCCGAGTTGACGTCGGAGGACCTCGGGCTCGAGCTGCGACTCGGGTTCGAGCTGACGCCGGCGCCGCCGCTTCTCGAGCAGGACCTGCGTCGCTACGCGCTCGAGGGAACGGACGCGGTCCTGATCGAGGTGCCGTTCACCGGCCGCGAGCAGCTGCTGATCGAGACCTGCGAGCGAATGGAAGAGCAGGGGCTCCAGCCGGTCATCGCGCACCCCGAACGGGCCGAGGCGGTGCTCGACCGGCCGTCGCTTGCCCGTGAGCTCGCGGAGCGAGGCTGGCTGCTCCAGGTGAACGGGAGCTCACTGACCGGCCGTCACGGCGCGGAGATCGAGGCGCTCGCCTGGGACCTCGTGGACGAGTCCCTCGTCGCGCTCGTCGGGTCGGACGGTCACCGCGGGACGCGGCCGGCCGCTCTCGACGAGGCCTACGCGGCAGTCGTCGCGCGCGTGGGGGAGACGCAGGCGCGCTCGCTCTTCGATGGGTCGGCGATCGGCGTCGTCGCAGCCGACGATGACGTGAGCCCGCTGTGGCAGCGGGCGCGAAGCGCCCGCCTCTAGGGATCTTCGCGGTCGCGGATCCGCGCGAGCGGACTCGGGACCTGCGGGAAGCTAGAACGCGACAGCTTCCATCTCGTGCAGCCGCGCGAGGTGCCTGAGCGACTCCATCTCGATCTGGCGGACGCGCTCTCGCGTCAGGCCCAGGCGGCGGCCGATCTCCTCGAGCGTCTTCGGCTCGGCGTCTTCGAGCCCGTAGCGCAGGACCACGACGGCGCGGTCGCGATCCGACAGGGCGTTGAGCGCGTTCGCGAGCGCCTGGCTGCGGAGCGTGACCTCGACCTCGTCCTCCGGGAGCGGCGAGTCGCCGGCTACGAAGTCGCCGAAGACGGCGTCGTCGTCCTCTCCGACGGGCTGGTCGAGGCTCGTGGAGGCGCGTGCTGCGGCCCGCACCTCGATCGCCTGCTGCACCGGGAGATTCGCCTCCTCGGAGATCTCCTCGAGCGTCGGCTCGCGGCCGAGCTCCATCCAGAGCGTCCGCTCGGCGCGGTTCATCTTCTGCAGGCGCTCGACGATGTGGACCGGCATCCGGATCGTTCTCGCCTTGTCGGCGAGCGCGCGGGCGACGGCCTGGCGGATCCACCACGTCGCGTACGTCGAGAACTTGTAGCCGCGACGCCAGTCGAACTTCTCGACCGCGCGGATCAGGCCGAGCGTGCCCTCCTGGATCAGGTCGAGGAATGGCAGGCCCTGGTTGCGGTAGTTCTTCGCGATCGAGACGACGAGGCGGAGGTTCGACTGGATCATCCGCTGCTTCGCCTCGCGGTCTCCGCGCTCGATCTTCTTCGCGAGCTCGACCTCCTGTGCGGCGGTCAGGAGCGGGTGGCGCCCGGCCTCGCGGAGGAAGAGCTGGAGGGCGTCGGTCGTGCTCTCGAGGGGCGGCGGGACGTACGGCTGCGGCGGCGGGAGCGGTTGTTCCTTCTTCTCCTCGCGCTCGTCGAGGAGCTCGAAGCCCCGCGACTCGAGCTCGCGCTCGAGGCCCTCGAGCTCGAGCGGTGCGAGCTCGTGCGGCTCGAGAAGCTCGTGGAGCTCGACGCGCCGGATCGTCCCGCTGGTTTCGGCCGCGTCGAGCAGTGGCCGAAGCTCCTCCTGAACGAGAACGGTCTCGACGACGTCGACTGCCACGGCCGATACGAGTCATCCCGCGCCGCGACAGACCCCAAACACGCGGTTTCGGCTTTCCGTACCCAATGCACGGTAAGCGTCGTTATGTCAAGTCGAGACACGGCGGATACCGTTTCGGCGTGAGGCTCCTCGTCCCCCTTCTCGCCGCGGCCCTCGTGACCCCTGCCGCGGCCAGAGCCGAGGTCGTCGCTCCGGGCGTGACCGAAGGAGCGCTCGGGGTCGCGCGCGACGGATCGCCTCGCGTCGCGTGGATCGACGGCCGCCGGCTGATGGTCGCGACCCGCGCGGGCGCCTCTGCCTGGCGTCCGGCCGCGATCGCCACCCTGCCGAGCCTGGACGGCCGCGTGGCGGGCGTCGCCGGGAATGCCGTGCTCGTCGAGGGCCGCCGCGCCTGGATCCGCCTCCTCGTCCGCTCGGGCAGCCGCTGGCGCGTCCTGAACGTCAGGAACGCCCCGAAACGAGCGCTGCTGGGCGTCTCGGGCCTCGCGATCGATGCTGCGGGCCGGCCGGCCGTCGCCTACGCGATCCAGGAAGCGAGCGAGAACACGTCGCTCCACCTCGTGCGGATGGGCACGAACGGCCGCCTCACCTCGACGCGCATCACGACGAAGGGCTTTCCGAAGAGCGTCTTCCCGCCCGCCGCGGCGCCGGTGCTCCTGCCCGACCGCACTGATCCGCGTCGTCGAGACGTTCTCCCAGCGCGGCGCGAACGCGATCCTCTGGCGCCGACAGGGCAAGCGCTGGTGGGGCCGCGTCCTCCACGCGAGCGCGCTCGGCAGCGCCGCCCTGCCCGTCTACGCCGCCGCCGCGGCCGACGGCGTCTACCTCGCCTGGACGATCCCGTATCCGACCGTCGGACAGAGCAGCCTCGTCCTCTCGAGTCACGTCGACCGCTCGCGCTCGACCGTCCTCAACCCGAACGCCTTCGCGGCCGGCCTCGTCCTCGGCCCGGCCGGCCCGGAGGTCGCGGCGAATGAGCCGGTGCAGGGCCTCGTCGCGGGGATCGTCACCGGGGGCGCCCAGGCGGAGCTCGACGGTCGCGTCCTCGGGTACACGGCCACGCCCTCGGGCGGCCGCCAGCTCCTCCTCGCCCGACCCGACGGCCTCGAGTGGTTCGAACTCCCCGCGGCCCCGAGCATCCAGATCGTCGTCGACGCCGAGAGCTGGCGCGTCCAGGGCGCGACCGGCGGCACCGTGACGATCTACGAGGAGAGTGCAGGTGTCGCGCGTCGGGCCGTCCTCGAGGCGCCCGTCGCCGCCGACGGCGCCTTCGCGTTCTCGCTCCCGATCGTCCCGGGCGCGCTCTACCGGGCCGTCTGGGTCGACCCGGCCACGGGCGTGCCCTACGCCCGGCTGCTCCAGCCCTAGAAGGTCGCCGAGCGGACGCCCGTCGCGATGAGCAGCAGCACGAGCGCAGCGATCACGAGCCGGTAGACGACGAAGAGCGTGTAGTCGTGCCGGCGCACGTATCCGAGCAGCCACTCGATTGCGAACAGCCCGCTTCCGGCCGCCGCGAGGGTGCCCACGAGGAAGGGTCCCTCCCACCCGTCCGGCAGCGTGCCGAACACGACGTCGGTCAGCCCCTTCAGCAGCACCGCGCCGAGCACGATCGGCGCGAGCAGCAGGAACGAGAGCCGCGCCGCCTCGTCGCGGGTCAGCTTCAGGAAGCGCGCCGCCGAGATCGTGATCCCCGACCGCGAGACGCCGGGCATGAGCGCGAGCGCCTGCGCGCAGCCGATCGCGAAGGCGCTCCAGAGTCCGAGGTCGGATGCAGCACGCGTCGTCGGCTGCCTGTCCGCCACCCAGAGAACGCCGGCGAAGACCGCCAGCAGGATCGCGATCTGCCACGGCTCGCCGAGGTGGTCGGCGATGAAGCTCTCCCCCACGGCGCCGATCAGCGCCGCCGGGATCGTCGCGACGAGCACGACCCACGCAACCCGCTCGTCGGTGGTCCGGATCGACCGGCGCGCCAGGCTCCCGACGAACGCAACGAGGAGCTCCCAGATGTCATGCCGGAAGTAGGCGACGACCGCGACGAGCGTCCCGAGGTGCAGCGCGACGTCGAACGTCTGGTTGAACTCGTCGTGCTGCTCGAGGTACGTCCAGTCGCCGAGCCACGGCACGAGGATCAGATGGCCCGACGACGAGATGGGCAGCAGCTCCGTGAAGCCCTGGACGACTCCGAGGATGAACGCCTGCCAGTCCGGCAGCGCGCCGGACGCGTCCCCCACGCCGAGGACGGTCAGCACCGCCGCGATCGCAAGCAGGATGCCGGCCGTTGTCGCAGTCGCGCCGCGTGGCATGCAGCCGCGGATCCTACGGTGTAGAGTCCCGCGGCCGGTTGTCCACAGACCTCTCCACACGTTGGAAGATTGGCTGTGGAATTGTGGATAATTGAATTACCCGCAAATTGCGGCCACGACGTTTTTCGACCTCTTGCAGCAGGCCACGGCCCCGTCTAAGTTCCCTCTTGCGCCGAGCACGGAGCGCAAGTAGGTCGAAACCGCTCCCGGTGGCGGTAGGCGGAAGCCGAAGGTCAGCGGGGACGGTGGACGAAAGCGAAACCGGCTCGGCGAAACTTTTCGGGGCGAGAGTTCTTCGGGACACTCGCCCCGAAAGCTTTTTCTAGGATCTTCGCGTGCACCTCAGAGCCCCGTCTGTCGACAAAGGCGTCTCCGCGTTCCTCTGGGCGCTCTTCTTCTCCCTCTACCTGTTCTTCGGCGCCGTCGCGGTAGGCGTCGACAAAGGCATCGCCTTCATCTTCGCCGCGCTCATCGGCTTCGGGATCTTCTTCTTCATCCGGATCCTCGGGGACGCCCCTCCCCGCCGGCCGAACCTCTAGGAGGTCCAGTCGCTCCGGCGGCCGCGGCGCGAGGAGAGCGCGCCGACGAGCAGCCGCGCGAGGTAGCCACCGACAACCCGCTCGAGGCGCTCGGCCGCCGTCGGGTGACGGGGCTCGGTGTCGAATGCGGCGCAGTGCTCCATGAGGAGCTCCGCCCCCCTGGCAGGGCTCTGCGGCTCTGCGGCGTCCACGCTTCCGGTATCGGCGCGGCCGACTCGGCCGCTCCATCCCTCGCCGGGGCCTGAAGCTCGAGCCGGCGTCCGTCGATCTCGCTCGACGCGAGCAGCGAGCCGAACCCGTCCTCGACCGGCTCGTCCCAGAAGACGTGCCGCACGACGCCGATCTCCGCGTCGTTGTGGAACGGCAGGTCGACGTGGTTGTGCGTGACGAGGTTCACGGACGTCCGCGTGCAGACCGGGCAGCGCACCGCGATGCCCACGGCCTCGTCCGACGCGGAGAGCAGGAAGAACGACGAGGGGAAGACCGGCCGGGGCCGCTCCTCGGGCAGGCAGAAGAACGTCCACGGCCACTCCCCCGCCTGGATCCGGCGCGCGGCGAGATCGCTGAGCTCGACCGAGACGTCCTCGAGACGGGCCGTCATGAGGTTGAAGAACGCGCTCTTGCCCGAACCCGAGCGGCGCCCAGTCGAGCTCGTCGTGCGTCACGAGCCCCGCGTGCTCGCCGCCGCACGCGCACGCGAACGTGACGCGATACACGACGGGGTGCGAGGTGCCGGGAAGCGCCTCGAGCGACCGGAATGCGGACAGCGTGACCGACGTCTCGCCCCGCAACGGGCACGAGAAGCCGTACCGGCTGGTCAGCGTGTCGTACACGTGTCCCGCCATTCTTATCGGCGGGCGGGACGGAGAACCTGACGGTTCAGTACTCGATCAGGGAGAACTGCCTGTACTTCGCGAGCCGCTCGCGCCCGCCGAGGAACGTCAGGTCGATGATGAAGCAGACGCCCGCGACCTCGCCACCGAGCTGCTCGACCAGCCCGCCGATCGCCTCGACCGTCCCACCTGTCGCGAGCACGTCGTCGTGGATGACGACGCGTGCGCCCTTGGAGATGGCGTCGGCGTTGCAACTCGAGCGCGTTCTGCCCGTACTCGAGCGCGTACGTCGCGCTGACCGTCTCGGGCGGCAGCTTCCCCGGCCTGCGCGCCGGGATGAACCCGCATCCGGCCTCGCTCGCGACCGCGGCGCCGAGGATGAAGCCGCGCGCCTCCGCGCCGAGCACGAGGTCCGGCTGCCTGCTCACGCGTCCACGCGGCGAGGTCGACCGATTGCCTGCTGGAGCGCGGCCGGATCGCGGAGCAGCGGCGAGATGTCCTTGAAGCCGACGCCCGGCTCGGGCCAGTCGGGCACTTCGCGGATGCGTGACTTGAGGTCGATCGCCGCCATCAGCGCGCGGCGAACTCTTTCAGATCGCGCCAGAAGAGGAGCGTGGCAAGTTCCTGCGCCGCGGCGCCGAGCGCCTCGAGGTCACGGAGCCCCTCCGCGCGCCGCTCGGCGTTCCGCCCGCGGAGCGCCGGCGCGACGACGGCCTCGAGCAGGCTCGCTTCGCGGTCGGCAGCGGTCCGAAAGGTCCGCAGGTGGCGTGCGCTGATCCCGTAGCCCGCGAGGCGTCCGCATGCGGCGGCGATGTCGGCGTCGGTCTCGGCGTAGCGCTTCGCACGCCCCTCCGTCCGCGGGACGAGAAGCCCGAACTCCTCGAGCTCGCGCACGAGGTCGGGGCCGATCCCGGCGCGCTCGCAGAGCTCTTCGAGATCGAGGTCGTCCTCGCGCTCGGCGAGTCCGGCCGTGCGCTTGCGCTTCGCCTTCGCCGAGGGCGCGGCGAGCTCCTGGCGGATCACCCGCAGCGGCAGGAACTCGTCGCGCTGCAGCTCGAGGATGCGCTGCAGCCGCTCGACGTCCTCCTCGCTGAAGAGCCGGTAGCCGCCGCGCGTCCGCCTCGGCGTGAGCAGCCCCTGGTCCTCGAGGTAGCGGATCTTCGAGATCGAGATGTCCGGGAACTCCGGCTTGAGTCGCGCGCACACCGCGCCGATCGTGAGGAGCGCGCGTGGCCGGGTCGGGGTCTCGGTCGCCGTCATCTGAGATAGGTCAGCCGGTACTTGCCGATCTGGAGCTCGTCACCGTTCTCCAGGTCGGCCGCCTCCACCCGCTTCTTGTTCACGAAGGTGCCGTTCAGGCTCCCCTCGTCCTCGATCCGGAAGTCGTCGCCCTTCTTCGCGATCACCGCGTGCTTGCGCGAGACCGTGACGTCGTCGAGGAAGATCTCGCAGTCCGGCGAGCGGCCGATCGTGGTCCGCTCGTGCTCGAGCTGGAAGGTCTCCCCCGCCCTGCCGCCGCCGGCGCGGACGATCAGCGCCGGGCCGTCGATCCCCTCGGGCAAGCCGAGCCCGTCCTCCTCCGCCTCCTCCGGCGTGAACGTCATCGTGGTCTCGGCCTCCTCCGGCCGCACGAGCCGGGCTCCGCAGCGCGCGCAGTAGTTGGCGGCCTCCGGGTTCTGGAAGCCGCACTCGGGGCAGTAGATATGGCTCAAGCGGCGGGATCCTTCGTGGACGGCGCACCCTTCTGGGACAGGATGTCCGAGAGGGTGTCGACGTCCGCGAGGTGGGGATCGCCCCCCTCGACCGACTTCCGCAGCCTCGCCGTCCGCTCGGCGCGCAGGATGTCGATCCGCCCCTGGATCAGGCGGCGTCGGTACGAGATGTCGCTCTCCTCGCGCTCGAGCCGCTCGATCAGCTCCTTGAGCTCGTCGTCCGAGAGCGATGCGAAGTCCGGCAGCGGTTCCATTGCGCTCATTTCACCAGTCCCTTCCCCAGGGGTCAACCTCAGGTTGAGAGTTTCACGCTCCGACCGCGGATTCCTCCGCGGCGAGAATCTCCTCGACGATCGCGCGCAGCTCGCCCTCGAGCTCCCGTGACTCGTCCTCGCTTCGGCCTTCGGCGTAGATGTGCACGACCGGCTCGTCCGGATCGGGGAGCACCTGCGCCCACCCGCGCTCGTCGAAGACCTTGATCCCGTCCGTCACGTCGACGTCCCGGCCCTCGAGCCGCTCGTGCAGGACGCGCATCACGGTGCCCTTGAGCGACCAGGGGCAGTGGATCTGCTCGTGGACGAGCGGCGACTCGGGCAGCGCACGCGACGATCTCCGAGAGCGGACGCTCGACCGGTGCGAGGAGCTCGAGCAGCTTCGCGAGGCTCGCCACCGCGTCGTACCCCGGGAGGAACTCCGGGAAGACGTACCCGCCGCCGACCGCGCCGGCGAAGATGAAGTCGGTGCCCGAGGCCGCCTTCGTCAGCTCGGCGAGCGACGCAGGCGTCCGAACGATCTCGAGCCCGCTCCCCTCGAGCAGCTGCTCGACGCGGCTCGTGACCGTGACCGGGAACGCGAGCTTCCCCTTGCGCCCGTTCGAGCCGAGCAGCTGGAGGTAGAGGAGCAGGGCGCGGTCGAGCGGGATCTCCTGCGCCTGCTCGTCGATCAGGTAGAGCCGCTCCGCCGCGCGGTCGAAGACGACGCCGAGATCGGCGTTGAGCGCGGCGACGAGCCGCTTCGTCTGCTCGATCAGGTCGCGGCCGTCCGAATCGGTCTCGTCGCGGTCGGTGATGAAGGCGTGCGCCGCGACCGCCTCGATCCCGAGCGGGCCGAGGACGAGCGGGAGCACGAACGACGCGGCCGAGTAGCCGTAGTCGACGACGATCCGGAAGTCGCGCGCCCTGATCGCCTCGACGTCGAGCGTCTCGAGGAGGTCCTGTGCGTAGCTCTCGCGCACACGTGCGGGGTACGTGATCGCGCCGACCTCCCTGAAGCCGACACGCCGCAGCTCGCCGCGCGAGTAGTGCTTCTCGATCTCCTTCTGGAGCGCCGGCGTCAGCGAGATGCCGGGCGGCTCGTGGAACTGGATCCGCACGACCTCCGGGTCGGTCGGGTGCGTCGTGACGTGCACGCCCGCGTCGTAGCCCTCCACCTTCAGCATGTGGCGGTTCACCGCCGCAGGCAGCACGCGCAGATCGGCGACGTTCACGCCCGCCGCGGTGAGGCCGGTGATGATCGCGCGCTTGATCATCCGGCAGGCCGCGGGCGATTCGCGGCTCGCGACGACGCGCGAGCCCTTCTTCAGCGCCGTGCCGAGCGCGGTCGCGAGCCGGATCGCCATCTCCGGCGTCAGGTCGACGTTCACCCTGCCGGAGACGCCCCACTGGTCGAACAGGCGCGACGAGACGCGCGACTCCCAGATCAGGCTCTCGTGGATGATCGAGCCGGACTCGACCTCCTTGTACGGGTAGATCCGGACGCCCGGCTGCAGCACGCTCTCGTCGCCGATCGTCACCTCGTCGCCGACGGCCGCGCCCTCGCCGATGCGGACGTGCGACTTGATGTTGCAGGAGCGCCCGATGATCGCGCCCTCGATCTGCGCGGCGCGGCCGACGTGCGTGCCGGCGTCGATCACCGAGCGCGTCGTGCGCGCGTTCTCCTGCAGCGTCACGCTCGCGTTCAGCACCGAGTACTCGCCGACCGTCGCCTCCGGCGCGATGCGGCAGTAGTTGCCGATGTACGCCGGTCCGTGCACCTGGCCGAGGTCGTGGAGGTCGACGCCCTCGCCGATCCAGACGTTCCCGCGGAGGCGGATGCCGGGGATGTTCAGCCGTACGCGCTCGTCGAGCGCGTCCTCGTTCGCCTGCCGGTACTGGTCGAGGTTCCCGATGTCCTGCCAGTAGCCGTCGAAGACGTGGCCGTACAACGGCCGGCCCATCTCGAGCAGCAGCGGGAAGAGCTCCTTCGAGAAGTCGTACGGGCGGTCGTCCGGGATGTGCCGCAGCACCTCCGGCTCGAGCACGTAGATGCCGGTGTTGATCGTGTCCGAGAAGACCTGGCCCCACGACGGCTTCTCGAGGAAGCGCTCGATCCGGCCGTCCTCGTCGGTGACGACGATCCCGAACTCGAGCGGGTTGTCGACCGACTCGAGCCCGATCGTGACGGCGGCCTTCTTCTCCTCGTGCGCGCGCGAGCATCGACGTGAGGTCGACGTCGCAGAGCGCGTCGCCCGAGATGACGAGCAACGGCTCCTCGTCTCGGCGCGTCGCGAGCCGCACCGACCCGGCGGTGCCGAGCGGCGTCTCCTCGACGGAGTACGAGATGTTCAGCCCGAGCGACTCACCGTCGCCGAAGTACGAGCGGATCGCCTGCGGCAGGAACGCGACGGTGACGATCACGTCCTCGAACCCGTGCTCCTTCAGCAGCTCGAGGATGTGCTCCATGCACGGCTTGCCCACGACGGAACCATCGGCTTCGGCTGGTTCGACGTCAGCGGGCGCAGCCGCGTCCCCTCGCCGCCGGCCATCACGATCGCCTTCACGCGTGCACCTCCCTGCGCGCCTTCAGGAGGTACTGCGCGGCCGCGACGAGCGCGAGCGCGACGCCGGTCCAGAAGAGCCAGAGCGGCCAGTCGGTCCCCTGGTGCGTCACCATCGTCAGCGCGAGCGACGCGTACGAGCACCCACGTCGCGACCTTCCCGAGGAAGTTGACCTCGAAGTCGTAGCCACGCGGCACGACGAGCTTGTAGCCGCCGACGAGCAGCGCGTCGCGAGCGAGGATCACCACGAGCGCGACGAACGGCAGCCGGTCCTCGACCCAGAGCAGGATCACCGCCGCGTCGATCATCAGCCGGTCGGCGAGCGGGTCGGCGATCTTGCCGAACTGCGACTCGACGTGCCAGCGCCGCGCGAGGAACCCGTCGATCTGGTCGGTGATGCCGGCGACCGCGAAGACGATCGCGGCGGGCCAGCGAGTACCCGTGGTCGCTGTCGAGCACGAGCACGACGAAGACCGGGATCAGCAGGAGGCGCAGGATCGTGAGCGCGTTCGGCAGCTGAGCCAGCGGGCGCGAAACTGCGCTCGTAGCCATATGCGAGAGGATAGTCCTCGCCATGCGGCTGCCCGGGCTTCGTCAACGCGCACTCGCACGCCTTCCAGCGGGCGCTTCGTGGAAGAGCCGAGGGCGGCGACTTCTGGGCCTGGCGGGAGCTGATGCTGGCCGAGGCCGGACGCCAGACCGTCGACTCGATCCGAGAGTCGTACGCGCGGGTCTACCGCGAGATGCGACGCGCCGGCTACACGGCGCGTCGGCGAGTTCCACTACCTCGGGCGTCGAGGAGGCCCGCGCCGCCGCCGACGCCGCCGACGAGGCAGGAGTCGCATTCGTTCTGCTCCACGTCGCGTACGCGCGCGGCGGCATCGAGCGGTTCCGCCAGGGTTCCGTCACGGAGTATCCTCAACGGCCTCGAGGCGCTCCGCACCGCGGGGATCCGCGTGGGCGTCGCCCCCCACTCCGTGCGCGCGTGCCCGGCGGACTGGCTCTCCGAGCTCGGCGCGTACGCGGAACGAGAGGCCCTGCCGCTCCACGTGCACGCGGACGAGCAGCCACGCGAGATCGAGGAGTGCGTCGCCGAGCACGGCGTGCGACCGATCGAGCTGCTCGCGCGGACCGGGTGCCTGGGCCCGCGCACCACCGTGGTGCACGCCACCCACGCGAACGGCGACGAGTTCGACCTCCTCGCGGAGCACGGCTCACGCATCTGCGTCTGTCCGACGACCGAGGCGAACCTCGGCGACGGCTTCCTCCCCGTCGAGCGCGTGCTGACGCGTGGGATCCCGCTCTGCATCGGCTCCGACTCGAACGTGCGGATCGACCCGCTCGAGGAGCTTCGCGAGCTCGAGGGCATCGCGCGCAGGCAGAGCGGCCGGCGGAACGTGATCCCGGTCGACGAGCTCCTTGCCGTCGGGTCGAGCGAGGGCGCGGCCGCGCTCGGGCTCGACTCGTGGCCGGAGGTCGAGGTCGATCTCGCGCACCCGTCGCTCGAAGGAGTCGAGGAGGACGCCGCCGCCGCCGCCCTCCTCTTCGGAGCCTCGGCTGAAGTCTTTGCCTGAGCGATCGAGCCCCGGGAGTCGCCGCAGTCCTCCCGAGGCACCGCTACAGACCCCGAAGCGAGGGCGATCTTGCGGCGCGGTGTCTCGGCTCCTCGCAGGAAGGTGCACGCACGGGTCGTAGGACGACTGCGGCACGACGAGAGGGGCGCCTCTGGCCGCCGGGCCGCAGAGCGTCCGGGGGCCCCCTCTCCTTCTGTCAGACTGTGTTCTCGGACCTGGGGTGCGTCCTCTCCGATGGGAGGAAGGCAATGCCGCTCTACGAGGTTCTGCTCGACGACTGGGACGAGATCCGTCTCTCCAGCGAGGCCCTGAACGTCGGCAACGTCGTCGAGATCGAGAACACCGACTGGTTCGTCGTCGGCGTCGCGAAAACCCCCGAGCACGGTCTCCGCTACCTCTGCGTGAGACGCGATGCGGAGGCGGTGCGCGCAAGAAACCAACCGTCGTAGGTCTGCAAACGGACAGTTGCGCGGTCAAATGCTGGACCTTTGGTCGGGCGCGGTCGCGCTACCGTGTGTTCACGCCATGGACAACGCCGATCCGACCAGCCCCATGCCGCACTACGAGCCACCGCTCCTCCGTGAGATCGGTGGCTTCGCGACGCTCACGCAGGCGAACGGCATCCACCTGGGCAAGGTCGCAGGGAGGCCCGGACGCCTTCGGCATGACCGGCCACGGCGCGATCGTCCACACGTCGGCCTAGGCCTCTGGTCTGCAGCGAGTGAAGGCCGGTCAGCGGCGCAGGCCAGCTAGCGAGCCGCCGTTCGCTTGAGCTGGATGCCGGACTGACGGAAGAGATCCTCGAGCGTCGCGATCGCATCGTCGTCGACCCCGCTCTCGCGAAAGCGCGGCACGATGCCGAGCACGCGTTCCTTGTGAAGTGAGCGCAGCATGATCGCCCAGTCGTTCTCCGTGTCGGGATCGTCGTCCGGGTTGTGGTAGATGGAGACTTCGAGCACCGACTCGTCGGGACGTTTGCCGTGCGCTTGCCAGCCCCAATCCTCGTCGAGGTGGGAGGCTTCCAACCCGCGCTCCGCGAGTCCCGTGCTGACGAACTCCGCCACGTCACGCCCATAGAACCGGTTGCCCGCATTCGCCTCAGCCGGGAGCTCCGATGCGTGGTCGAAGCGATCCGAGGTGAACTCGAACCACACGGCGTTTTCCCCGAAGCGCGTCACGAGGCAATCGTAGGAGCTGAGCAGCCGCGGCGAATTCTGAGGCGCCGTTTGTCGCGAACGTTAGGCCCTGGAGGTACAGAGAGGAGAGCACGATGAGCAACGAACAGGCGGCACCTGAGACGAAAGGTGTGACGACGGAGCTACTTGCAACGGTCGACCTTGGCCCTGAGATCGAGGGCATGGCAGGGCGCCAACTTCGAATGCGTATGGTGACCTTCGAGCCTCGAGGCGTCTTCGGCCCGATTCACGACCATAAAGACAGACCAGGCATCGTCTACATCCTGCAAGGAACGATCACTGACCATCGAAATGGAGTCGCTACGGACTATGGGCCGGGAGTGGGCTGGCCCGAGGATAGGAACACCACACACTGGCTTGAGAACAGAGGAACGATTCCGGCGGTGGAGATCTCGGTCGACATCGTCAGGCCAGAGTAAGCTCAGGCCCGACGCTAACGCGCAGGTGCTGCGAAGACGACGTACCTGTACGTTGAACTTCCCGCCGGGTGGCACGCGGACAGCACGAGGCCACGGTATCGCAGCACCCAGACCTGCCATGGGCGCACGATCGCGGCGCTTCGCACGACGTACTTCCTAGCGCCGAGGAAGATCGTGTCTCCGTGCCGAAGCCGCGGGAGGTAGAGGAAGGGACGAGTGTGTGTCGTGCGGTGACCCGCGATCGCGACGGTGTCCCGATCGCGGAAGTAGAGCTTCGGCCCATCCG
This sequence comes from uncultured Actinomycetes bacterium, assembly GCA_963791205.1. Lineage (GTDB taxonomy): Bacteria > Actinomycetota > Thermoleophilia > Gaiellales > Gaiellaceae > JACCTU01. The sequence goes on along the minus strand of CAWBRK010000007.1, from coordinate 166,873 downwards.
CGAGGGTGCGTGCGAGTACGACGTCGAGCTCGAGGCGCGGGATCTGGAGCCGCGTCTGGGCGGCCGCCGTCGCGGGACTGGCGATCGCCAGTCCCGCGAGGAGCAGTACGAGCGTGCTACGGAGTGAACGGAAGAACACTGGGCACCTTGGGCTGGGCCTTCCTCGAGATCAGGACGCCTGCGACATCACTGGCCGGTGCGGTCGTCGTCCGCGCCGGAAGCGTTGTCGTGACGGCGCTCCCGATGCTCGGGGGCGTGAACGGAGCCGTGGCACTCGGAACTGGCTTCGGTGTCGAGCTGGGCGTCGTGGAGGGCGTTGTCGTCTCCGTCGTTGCCGTGGTCGTCGTCGACGTCGTGGGCGTCACCAGGATCGTCGGGGTTGTCGGGGTTGTCGGGGTGGTCGGGGTTGTCGGGGTGGTCGAGGTGGTCGGGGTCGTCGGGGTAGTCGGCGTCGACGCGCCGAGGCAGTGGTCCTCGTTCATGCCTCCGACGTCGTCTTTGCCGTGGGCGTCGCAGTCCTGGCCGTTCGGGGACGGATCGGGCCGGCAGTCCTTGCCGCTGTTGCCATGCGAGCACGGTCCCTGCCCCGGAGGTGTTGAGGGCGGTCCCGCCGCGAGGACCGATGTCCCCCCGCCGGCGAGCGCCCCGAACGCAAGCACCAGCGGCGCCGCGAACCAAATGAGTCTCTTCATGTCGTTCCTTTCATCGATGGGAAGTCACGTGCATCAGAGTTGAGAGGGGCCGCGCGACGACGCTGCGCAATCGCCGCCGATCCGAGCTCGCAGGCGAGGAGACCAGCGTCGAGCGCCGCTTTCGCTGTCCGCCTGAGATCGCCGGGCGGTCGGCTCGCGTCACCCGGGATCCCTCTTACCGGGCGAACGCTCTAGGTCGAAGGACGTCTAACGAGTCACGTGCTCGGCCGCCACGGCCGCGATCCCCTTACCCCGGAAAGCCGAGGCCGATCGCAGCAGGCAAGGCCGCAAGGTCCTTCGTTCCAGCAACTTCTAGTTGGGACAATATCTGGACATTCGCTGGGTCGTATCACCCGAAGGAGGGATTGGCGTTCCTGTGGGTGCATCCCCCGGGCGGGGTCTTTGCGTCGGAGCCCGCGAACAAGTACCGCCAGCTTCCTCCGCGGGACGGCAAGCGCGTCACGACCGATCGGCGCGTCAACGACGTGGTCATGCTCTCCATTCCCGGCTAAGGGACCACCGAGTCTTTAGATCCCTCAAGGCGGAAAGCGACCGAAGGCCGCCCAGGCCGCTTGACTCGCTGCGCTGGTGTGGTTCCGGTGTGGTCTCGACCGCCGCTCGGGCCCCCGATCAACTTCGCCGACAAGGAATGGCTCCGCGCGCCACTTAGAAGCGTGATGCAGGCAATGGAGCAGGTTGAGCGGGTGCTAGGCCCTCAGGCCGGCGTCCTCTCGTACACGGATGAAGAAAAAGCCCCTTAGACCAGGGGCTTTTTTCATCGGGGCGCCGAGATTCGAACTCGGGACCTCCAGTCCCCCAGACTCCTCCACCGTATGGCGAGCGTTGGCGCCGTTTGTCGGAACCCGCACCGTTCAGCGGTTCGGATGCCACGACGACATCCTCGCGCAGGTTCTCGCGCGACCGTTTGGGCCACGTGTGGGCCACGGAACCCGACTGGCGATTCCCGGCGCGGAAACGCATCGGGGTCGAAGCCAAGCCGACACCCCATTCCTGCACTGCTGTGCTCGCCGTGGATGCCGCCAAATGCCGTGCCCGTGTGGTCTCGGTGTGGGCTCGAGACGTCGCCGCAAAAGGCGGGAGCATGGCGATGCGGATGAAAGGAACTCCTCCCTGCAAACCGGCCGGTCGTGGCACGCGGCGTGACTCACGCCGACGCACCTACTCGTCGGCCTGCCGTTCACGACCGACTGACTTCGCGCAGGAACGGCCGTATCGTCTCGGCGAGTTCCCTGGGGCGGTCGTGGTAGGCCCCGTGCGCGCCCGGCGTGGTCACTACATCTGCGCCGAGTCGCTTGCTGAGCCGCCCGGCGACCTCGGCGAAGAAGTCGTGGCTGTCCGCGCTCACGACCAGCAGCACGGGGACGGCGATGGCGGCTAGCGCCTGGTCATCTGGCATGGACCTCTCATAGGTGCCGAGCTCGACGTCGAAGAGAGTGCTGGCGCTGGCACAGATCCGTTCCCGGAGTGCGGGGGAAAGCTGTGTCCACGCGTCGTCTCCGGCGATGTATTGCCAGACCCGCTCCACCGCCAGGTGAGGTCCGCCTTCGGCCATCGACTGCCGGACGACTCCTTGCAGTGGGGCTCGGACCACGTCGAAGTCGTCGAGGACCGCGTACACCCCTGGTTCGTGCAGGACGGCACCGCGCACCATCGCGCGGTGGCGGGTCAACATCCAGAGCGCGAAGTTCCCGCCGCTGCTCGTTCCGAAGACCGCCAGCGGGCCGACCGCCAACGAATCGACCAGGGCCGCCGCATCATCAGCCTGCTCCTCGGCCGACGTCGTCGTCCACCCTGCCGGAGCCGGACTCCGGCCGTTCCCACGCCGGTCGTAAGTGATGACCGTGAACTCGTCGGCCAGCAGATCGGCGAGCGTGTCGAAATGACCGCCGTCGCCGGTCGCCCCCATGATCAAAAGAACAGGCGGACCGCTGCCGCGGACCTCGTGGTAGAGCTCGGCACCGTTGACGCTGACCATCGGCATCGCAAAGCTCGCTGGGATCTTAGACATGCCGCTCCTCGGCCAAATCCGCGCCGCGACAGAAGGGCACGTCATCGTCCGCTACCCGTAGCGGCCCGCGGGCGCTAGAGGTGGAGCGAGCGGGACGGGCGCGGTCGGCGCTTGTCGGAACGCCTCGCGGATGCGCTCGCGGGCGCGTGCAGCGTCCGGGTGTCCGTAGAGCTTGCGGACGAGCTCGCCACCGTCCTGGTGGCCGAAGTGGAGCGCAATGTCTCGGGCGTCGAGCTCGAGCACGTTCCAGGCGTACCAGCCGAAGTAGTGTCGTCAGGGTCTTCGGGGAACTCGACGAGCTTCTCCGGTACCAAGGCTCCTGATCCGATACAAACTGCCGCGTGTTCGCGGGCCTCGGTCTCGCCCCGCTCGTCCTGATCTTCCTTGCGGCGGCCGGAACCGTCTGGGTCGCTGGAATCCTGCTCTCGAGCTCAACGGACGCGCTCGACGTCCGGCTCGGACTCGGGGAAGCCCTCGGAGGCGCGATCCTGCTTGCAGTAGCGACGAACCTGCCGGAGATCGCGATCACCGCGTCAGCGGCGCTCGCGCACGACCTCGGGATCGCGATCGGCAACATCCTGGGCGGGATCGCGATCCAGACGGTTGTCCTCGTAATTCTCGACGTGGCCATGGGTCCGAAGTCCGCGCTCACCACGCGGGCGGCGTCGCTCCTGCTCGTGCTCGAGGGCCTGCTCGTGATCGTCGTCCTCGCGATCACGGTGATGGGTGCGCAGTTGCCCTCGTCGCATCCGCTCGGACGAGTCGAGCCGGCGGCCCTCCTAATAGCGCTCACCTGGCTCGCTGGGGTCTGGCTCATCAGTCGAGCCCGCCGCGGATTACCCTGGCATGACTTCTCGGGCACTGCGCCGGGAGGCCAGCAGAAGCCGCGGGGGCATTCCAAAGCATTGACCGCCAAGAAGATGAGCCTCGCCCGCGCCGCGACTCTGTTCACCCTGGGCGCGACCGTGACGCTCGGCGCTGGCATCGTGCTCGAGCGCTCCGGCGCGCGGATCGCCAGCCACGTAGGCCTCTCCGGCGTGATCTTCGGGGCGACGATTCTTGCTGCCGCGACCGCACTGCCCGAGGTCTCGACGGGGATCGCTGCTGTGAAGCTGGGCGACTACCAGCTGGCCGTCTCCGACATTTTCGGCGGTAACGCGTTCCTGCCGGTTCTGTTCCTGCTCGCGAGCCTGCTTTCGGGCTCAGCTGTCCTGCCGCAAGCGCAGCCGACGGACATCTACCTGACCGAGCTCGGGATCGTGCTCACGTCCGTCTACCTATGGGGGCTGATCACGCGCCCGCATCGACAGGTGCTTCGGATGGGCCTGGACTCGTTGACCGTGCTCGTGCTCTACGCAGCCGGCATCGCCGGGCTCATCGCCGTCACCAACCACTAACGCTGAACGACTGCTCCCGCTGTCCGCGTTCTCGAGCTGTGTACGCGCTCGGCGGCGCGGATCGACCCCGGCAGCCTGCTGCTCAAGCGACATCCCGCACACTCGCCCAGGGGAGTCAGTCCTGTCTTGGCGTCCCGGAATGTCCGAGGCGTTCGGCTAGTCGCCGAATTTCGCGCTCGTGGTATGGCGCGGTCAGGACGACGGCGGTAGCGCGTGCGCGCAGCTCGTCGGGAACGGAGAGCGGGTCGAACAACAGGACGTCGTCGCCGGCCTCGATCGCGTTACGACGATACGAGCTCTGGCCACCACTCCTCCTCGCTCCAGCCGGGATGCGGCGATTGCCAATGCCAGACACCCGGGCGCAGCTCACGCATGAGCACAGTCTCTCTCACTACAGAGTTGTCTTTATACCCGACTGCCTCTCGAAGACAGTACGCTCGCCCAACCGACTGCGCGGCCTGTCGGACGAGTTGGCTGAGTTTCAGACGACGGGCAGCAGGAGGTCGATGACGTCCCTGCGGCGGTAGAACTCGATGCCGGGACGTGACGGATCACGATCAGTACGGCTAGAGAGCCGTTCGAACGTCGGGCCGATTAGCTCATAGACCTTGAGCGGTTCTCCCGTGAGACGTTCCCGCGCATAGCGCCCGCCGGGCAGGCTGCCGACCTCGAGCCCGAGCGCCTGCGGGTCGTCGCCGTCGCGGAGCTGGACGCAGATCTGGTACTCGCCGTCGTTGTGGAAGGCGCCGTAGTATTTCCGGCCGCGTAGCCCGACCGCATCTTCGACCTCCTGCATGCCGCGACCGATCGCGGTCACTTCGTCAGCGACACGCTTGAACATCACGGGCGTCTCAGTACGCTCGATCACCACTTGACGCGATGCCATGGAAACAGCCTATCCGCCTTCTGGCGTCACTCCGGAAACACTGGCGCAGGCGAGGGTTCTCTCCTCACTACTGGATAGTGGCTACCCCTGGGTGGCTCCTCGAGCGACAGTACGCTCGCTCAGACGTCGGCTATGTCACTTCGGCGTCCAAGAAGCCAGCATCGCTGGCGCAACGAGTTGTTGCTTGCGGCTGCTTGTAACAGAACGTATTTAGTGGAAGTATCCCGAAGAGGGGGCGAGGCTTCCTGCCGGTCGACCCGCGATACTCACCGAGCGAGAAGGAGCACGCTATGTCGATCCGTCCACTCGCGTTGATCCTGGCCTTGGTTGCAGGATTCCTCGCTTCGACCGCCAGCGCGGCCAGCCCGACATTCGTCACCGATACCGTCGATGAGACGCTGTTCTTCGCGTTCACGTCTTCCGTGTGTGGCTTCCCCGTCTACGAACACGACGTCGGAACCGTGACGACGCATGTTCACCACGCTGCCGGATGGCTCGGTGAAGGCTCATGTCATCGTCGTCAAAATCACCGCGACGTTCTATTCGACAGATCCGGCTCACACCGGAACCGTTACCACGCGCCCGAGCGGGCCTTTTATCCAGATCGACCATCCTGACGGCTCCGTGACGATGATCAGCATCGGACAAAACGGCCACGTGACGATTCCTGGTCAAGGGATTGTCTGGGTTTCATCCGGCATCACCAAGGTCGAAATCGCCGCGAATGGCGACGTGACGGAGTTCTCGCACGGAAACATGTCGGAGGATCACACCGGCATCTGCCCTCTGCTCTAGCGCAGGCGAGGGTTCTCTCTCCAACTACTGCGGAGGCCGCCGGGCTCGCGCACCGGCCGCCGTACGCGCTCCGGCACACGTTCGCGTCGTTCTCGATCGCCGCCGGCGTGTCGCTGTTCGAGCTCGCCCGCTTCATGGGCACCTCGGTCGACCACATCGACAAGACCTACGGGCACCTCCTCCCGGACTCGCTCGACCGGACGCGCTCCGCCCTCGACGCATTCATCACCAACGCCGCCGAGGCGGCAGAAGGAGGAGCACGATGACCGACGGGTGAGGCTCGTAGCAAGAGGATCGGCGCTACCCCTGGGGGACCTGTGCCCGGCCGTGCATCTCGTACGATGGCGGACGAGGATGCAGCGTGGCGACGTCTGATCCGATCGCCGAGATCATCGGCGACTATCGAGCCTTCGCCGCGATGCAGCGCGACCGTCTTGGTGCCCGCGGCATCGACATCGCGCCCTACCCGCTCAGCCACCTCGCCGTCCGCGTCGCCGATTGGGACCTGTACGTCCACCAGCGCACGCTTCTCGAGCGCCATGCGAGCGCGAACTCAGAGAACCTCTGGAACGGGCGTCCGATCTCCTTGATCGTGCTCACCGAGCCGCTCGAGGTCCTCGACGGGACTCCGGTCTCGCTCATCGAGCTCATCCCGCCCGTTCACCAGCGCGTCTACCGGATGGGCCTCGAGCACCTCGGCGTTGTCGTCGGTGACGACATCGACGACTTCTCGCGAGTGCATCGAGCCGCGCTGACCGGCCAGCAGTTCCAGAGTCGCCTCCGTCGAACCGGTCTACGTCCTGTTCGAGGACTTCACCCACGTGAAGTTCTACCGGCGCTCCTCGTACGACGGCGTCATCCTCGAGGGGGCGCCGCTTCGACGGCTTCGTCCACGTCGACGACTGGGTGCCGCAGCGGCTGGTCACCGCCACCGGCCCGAACCCGCTCCCGCGGTGACCGAAGCTGCCGGCGCGACGAGGCCGTTTAGGCCCCTAGTAGGCCCAGCAGCTGAGCACGAGTTCGCGCCCACCTAACGGAAAAGCCCCTCGCTGCAGGGGCTTTCCTGATCGGGGCGCCGAGATTCGAACTCGGGACCTCCAGTCCCCCAGACTGGCGCGCTAACCAGGCTGCGCCACGCCCCGCCGGCGCTCAGCGTAGCCGATCGGTGGTGCGAGCTCGGCCCTCAGCTCACCGCCTTCTTCACGAGCGCGACGATCTTCTTCTCGTCGGCAGCGCTCAGCTCCTTGAGCGCCCAGGAGGTCGGCCACATGGCTCCCTTGTCGATGTTCGCCTCGTCGCTGAACCCGAACGTGGCGTACCTCGAGTCGAACTTCTCCGCGCTCTGGAAGAAGCAGACGACCTTGCCGTCCTTCGCGTACGCGGGCATGCCGTACCAGGTCTTCGGCGAGAGCGTCGGTGCGGCGGCCGTGATGATCGCATGGAGCCGCGTCGCCATCGCGCGATCCGTCCCCTTCATCTCGGCGACCTTGTCGAGCAGGGCTTTCTCCCCGTCCGCCTTTGCCGCTTCCGCCTTCAGCTCCTTGGCGCGCTCCTTCATCGCCGCTCTTTCCTCGGCCGTGAATCCCTTGGTCGAGCCGGTGCGCTTCGTCGTCGCGCGCTTCTTCGCGGTCTTGTTCTCAGCCATCACGCATACCTCCTTAGGCCAGCTCCTGAATGCGGATCAGATTGCCCTGCGAGATGGTGCCACCTCGCAAAGACCTCGTGCCGTGGAACACTGTTCCCCGATGCCCTTGGTCCGGCTGATGATCGTGCGCAACGAGCTCGAGGCCGAGACGATCGGCGGCTTGCTGCAGACAGAGGGAATCGCCAGCGTCAATCGGTTCACCGACGTCGGCGCGGGCGCCGGCGATGCGATCGGCAGCGGCGGCCCGCGCGAGATCCTGGTCGAAGCCGAGGATCTCGAGCGCGCGCGCGAGCTAGTGGGCCCTGACACGGACTAGCGGCCGGACATCACCCGAAGAGGGTGTTTTCAACAAAGACACCGGTTGAGATGATCGCCGCCTCGACGATGCGTTCGTCATCCGAGACCGTCTCCTCGCTGATGCCTCAGCTGCAGGAGGATCTGGCGCGGCTGGTCGCGATCCCATCGGTGTCGGCTCCCGACTATCCCGCGGAGACGAGGCCGGCCCTGCTCGAGGCGCACGACCTGATCGTCGGGCTGCTGCAGGAGGCGGGCGTCGAGCAACTCGACTCGCGCGAGCTGCAGAACACGGCTCCGTTCATCACGGGCGAGATCCCGCCGCCCGAGGGCGCGCCGACGGTCCTCCTGTACGGCCACTACGACGTGGTGCCGGCGGGAGACGAGTCGAAGTGGGAGTCGCCGGCGTTCGAGCCGACGGAGCGCGACGGCGCGATGTTCGGCCGCGGCTCGGCGGACTCGAAGTCGAACGTGATCGCGCACATCGGAGCCCTCCGCGCATGGGACGGCCGTCCCCCGGTCGGGATCAAGCTCGTGATCGAAGGCCAGGAAGAGGTCGGGAGCGCGCTCAACACGCATCCGCAGGCGAATCCGGAGCCGTTTCGCTCGGACGCGATGCTGATCGCCGACATGGGGAGCGTCCGGCCGGGTGTGCCGACGTTGACGATCGCCTTGCGGGGCACCGCGATGCCGACGATCGAGGTGGAGACGCTCGTACGGACCGAAGCACTCGGGCCAGTACGGCGGCGCGGCGCCGGATGCGCTGATCGTGCTCCTGCATGCGCTCGCGTCGCTGCACGACGACAACGGGAATGTCGCCGTCGACGGGCTCCGCCGCGAGGAGTGGACAGGCGCCTCGTACAGCGAGGACGAGTTCCGCGAGCTGGCGGAGGTGCTCCCCGGGTTGCCGCTCATGGGGAACGGCGGGCTCGGCTCCCGCGTCTGGTCCGGCCCGGCGATCACCGTCACGGGGATCGACGTGCCCTCCGTCGAGAACGCGCTCAATGCCGTCTCGCCGCGCTCGCGGGCGAGCCTCAACGTCCGCGTCCACCCCGAGCAGGACGCTGCGGAGGCGCAGGAGGCCGTGATCCGCCACCTCCGGGAAGTCAGGCCGTTCGGCATCGAGCTGGAAGTCCGCGCCGGCGCGCTCGGCAACGGGTTCTCGGCGAACACGGACGGCCCCGCCTACGAGGCGGCGCGCGCGGCGATGGGGACCGCTTGGGGCACCGAGCCGTCGTTCGCGGCGACGGGCGGGTCGATTCCGCTCGTCAACGCGCTGCACGAGGGCGTGCCCGAGGCGGAGATCCTGCTGCTAGGAACGACCGACGGCTACGCGAACATCCACGCACCGAACGAACGCGTCCTGCTGGACGAGTTCGAGAAGGCCGTCGCGGTCGAGGCCGAGTTCTTCGCGCAGTTCGCCGAGCGGTGGACGGCGTCGTGACCGAGTCCGCCGCGCCAGAAGCACCAGCCGCCCCGGGCGAGAAGACGTTCCTCGACCGCGTGCTCGACGGAATCGAGCGGGGCGGAAACAAGATGCCGCACCCCGCGATCCTCTTCCTCGCGCTCTGCATCACCGTGATCGTGCTCTCCCAGGCTCTTGCCTGGCTCGACGTCAAGGCGACGTACGAGGTCGTCAAGCCGCCTGCCGTGCCGACGGAAGAGACGTACTACGGCGGGTCGAGCGAGCCGGTCGACGTCGGCCCGACCGAGCCCGTCGACGCCGAGGACTACCGGCTCGTGACGCAGACCGCGGAGGTCAAGGGCCTGCTCACGAGCGAGGGCGTCCGGTACCTCTTCACGTCGTTCGTCTCCAACTTCAGGAACTTCTCGGCGATGACGATCATGCTCGTGGTGATGATCGGCGTCGGGCTCGCCGAGGCGGCCGGGCTCGTCGCATCGCTGATCCGCAAGCTCGTCGGCGTGTCCTCGAGAGGGACGTTGACGTTGATCATCGTCCTGCTCGGCGTGCTCTCGAGCGTCGCGTCCGACGCCGGCTACCTGGTGCTGATCCCCCTCGGCGCCGCCGCATTCAAGAGCGTCGGCCGCAACCCGCTGGCGGGGATCGCCGCGGCGTTCGCCGGCGTCGCGGCGGGATTCGGCGTCAACGTCATCATCACGCCGCTCGACGGCGTCCTGACGGAGATCACGAACGACTCGATCCCGGCCGCGAACGAAGCGGCCCACATCGATCTCGCCGCGAACCTCTACTTCGGCATCGGCTCGACGATCCTCGTGACGTTGCTGCTGACGTTCCTCACGACGCGGATCGTCGAGAAGCGGCTCGGCGCGTGGGACCCCGCAGACCACGGCGAGGGCTGGGCGATGGACGAGGAGACGCCGGACGTCTCGCCGGAAGCGGACTCCCGGGGCCTGCGCTGGGCCGGGCTCGGCGCCCTCGCGGTGCTCGTCGGGATCACGCTCCTGACGGTCCTCCCGGACGCGCCGCTCCGAAATCCCGAGACCGGCGACATCATCGGAGACTCGCCGTTCATGGACAGCCTGATCGTGATCATCATGCTGTTCTTCTACGTGTCCGGGTACCTCTACGGGCGCGGCGCGGGCACGATCAAGGGCAGCAACGACGTGATCGAGACGATCACAAAGTCGTGGGCGGGGCTCGCCAGCCTGCTCTTCCTCTTCCTGCTGATCGCGCAGTTCATCGCGTACTTCAACTTCTCGAACATCGCGGAGGTGGTCGCGGTCAAGCTCGGCGACGTGCTCGAGCGGATGAACATCGGGGCGGTCTGGCTTCTCATCGGCGTGATCGTCCTCACGATCGTCGTCGACCTGATCATCCCGCAGGCGATCGCCAAGTGGGCGCTGCTCGCGCCGATCTTCATCCCGCTCTTCATTCGCCTCGACGTGGCGCCCCAGACAGTGCTCGCCGCATACCGGGTCGGCGACTCGCCGGCGAACGTGATCACTCCGCTGATGGCGTACTTCCCGCTCATCGTCGTGTTCGTGCAGCGGTACAAGAAGGACGCGGGCATCGGCAGCGTCGTGGCCTTGATGCTCCCGTACGTGTTCGTCCTCACGTTCGTCTGGATTGCGTTCTTCGTCGCTTGGTACCTGCTCGGGATCCCGCTCGGCCCCGGCGCGCCCGTCCACACCGATTAGCGATCGCTGCGCGCGCCGTCCTCCGGTCATTCTCCGCATCGTGACCGCACGACTCGGCGTCATCCTCGGACTCGCCGCCTTGATCGCCCCGGCGGCCGCGCGCGCCGACGCCGCCGACGAGCGGGCGCTCGCCGAGCGGTTCGCGCCGGTCGTGCGCCTCGTCGAGCAGCCCGAGGAGTGCGGCCCCGGTGAGCCGTACGAGCCGACCGACGTCGACGTCCTCTTCGACGAGCAGACCGTCGCGCTGCGCGGCCCCTGGAATCCCACCGACCTCGTGAAGATCGGGCCGAGCGCAGAGGACCTCGTCGGTCGCTACGACTACCACCTCGACTTCCCCGGCAGCGCGCTCGATCCGGGCTGCGGCTACGAGCTCTGGGCGCGTCGGATCATCGGCGACCGACCGCCTGCCGTGTATGCGCACGTCGCCGGCGACCCCGGTTATCCGGGGCAGCTCGCGCTCCAGTACTGGTTCTTCTATCCCTTCAACGAGTTCAACAACCTGCACGAGGGCGACTGGGAGATGATCCAGCTCGTCTTCGACGCGCGCGATGCGCGCGAGGCGTTGGTCGAGGATCCGGTGTCGGTCGGGTACAGCTCGCACGAGGGCGCCGAGCAGGCCGACTGGGGCGAGGACAAGCTCGAGCTCGTCGACGGGACGCATCCGGTCGTGTACCCGGCCGCCGGCTCGCACGCCAACAAGTTCACGCCGGCGCTCTACATCGGAAGCTCCGCGGAGGCCGGGGTCGGCTGCGACGACACCCGAGGTCCGCACGACGAGATTCGCCCCGAGGTCGTGACCATCCCGAGCGATCCCGCCGCAGCACGCGAGTCGTTCCCGTGGATCGCCTTCGAGGGACGCTGGGGCGAGCTGCAGAAGGCGTTCTTCAACGGCCCTACCGGCCCCAATCTCAAGGATCAGTGGACCGAGCCGATCGACTGGTCGCAGCACTGGCGCGACCGCAGCTACGCCGTGCCCACCGCGGGCGTGCTCGGCACGGGCGCCACGGACTTCTTCTGCAGCGCGGTCGAGACAGGTTCACGCGGGCTCATCCAGCTCCTGAGGAGTCCAGGGCCCACGCTCCTCTTCCTCGCGGCACTTCTCGTCCTTCTGCTCGTGGCGGCGAGGCGCACGACCTGGCGTCCGTCGGCGCCGCTCCGGCTCGGGCGCCGACGGGGCTGGGGGCAGATCCTCACCGCGTCCGGCCGCATGTACGTGCAGCGGGCGCCGCTCTTCCTAGCGATCGGGATGCTGTTCATTCCGCTCGGCATCCTCATCGCGCTCGTCCAGGCGCTCCTCCTCGGCGGCTTCGGTCTGTTCGGCATCGACACCACCGGTGAGACGGCCGGCGTGCTGGCGCTCCTCGTCGCCGTCGTTGGGACCACGCTCGCGCTGCTGGGCGTCGGCGTGGTTCAGGCCGCGACTGCGTGTGCGCTCGTCGAGATCGACCGCGGACGTCCCGTCGGACCGGTTGACGCGTACCGAGCCGCGTTGGCGAGGCTCCGACCGCTTCTTCGCGGCCTGGCGCTTGCAGTCGCCGTCTGCGCCGTGCTCGTGGCGACCTGGTTCCTGATCCCGGTCGCGGTCGTGCTCGCGGTCCGCTGGGCGCTTTTCGCCCCGACGATCGAGCTCGAGAACCGCACCGGGCGAGAAGGCCTTCGCCGGAGTGCCGAGCTCGTGCGTGGGCACTGGGTCCGCGTCGGGTCGCTCGTGGGAATCGGGGTGCTGCTCGCGCTCGCCGCCGGGCCGCTGATCGGCGCCCTTCTCATCTTCGCCACCGACGCGCCCCTTGCGCTGCTGAACCTCGTGGCGGGCGTCGTCTACGCGCTCGCGATGCCGTTCGTCGCCCTCACGACCGCGTATGTGTACTTCGACGTGCGGGCGCGCGCGGAGCTCGAGCCACACGACGCACCCGCCGAGCTCCCGGCGGAGATCGACCTCGTGTGAACGCCGAGCGCGTCGAGCTCGAGCACCCGATCGCGCCGCTCGAGCTGTTCTTCGACCTCGTCTTCGTGTTCGCGTTCACGCAGGTCACCACGCTTCTGGCCGACAACTCGACGTGGAGCGGCCTCGGGCATTCGCTGCTCGTGCTCTCGGCGCTCTGGTGGGCCTGGGCCTCGTTCGCCTGGCTGACGAACACGGCCGACGCCGACGCGGGTGCGGTCACGGGCTCGATGCTCGTCGCGATGGCGGCGCTTTTCGTCGCAGCGCTCGCGGTACCCGAAGTCTTCGGCGCGCACGGGGTCGTCTTCGGCGTCGCGTTCCTCATCGTCAACGTCATGTACGTCGCGCTGTACGCGCTTGCGGCGCGCGGCGACCGCGAGCTCCTGCAGGCCGTTCTCCGCGCGGCTCCATGGGTGCTCGCCGGTTCGTCGTTGATCGTCGTCGCGGGGTTCGTGGACGGTGCGCCGCGCACGCTGCTCTGGGCGGCCGCGCTCGTGGTCGGCCTGTTCGGCCCGCTCCTCGCGGGCATCAGCGGGTGGCGCGTCCAACCGGCGCACTTCGTCGAGCGGCACGGGCTGATCGTGATCATCGCGATCGGCGAGTCGCTGGTCGCGATCGGGCTCGGCTCGCGGGAGACGACGCTCGGCGCCGCCGAGATCGTGGCCGCCGTACTCGGCTTCGTGGTCGCCACCTCGTTCTGGCTCGCGTACTTCGACTTCTTCCCGATCCGCGGGCGGCAGCTGCTCACCGATCGAAGCGGCCCCGAGCGCATCGCGTTCGCACGCGACGTCTACACCTATCTCCACCTGCCGATGATCGCCGGCATCGTGCTCTTCGCGTACGCGATGAAGGTCACGCTCGCCCACGTGCACGACGACCTCGGCACGATCGCGGCGATCTGCCTCTGCGGCGGGCCGGCGCTCTACCTGTCCGCGTACGTGGCGCTGCGCTACCGCGTCTCGCGCTCGCTCGGACGCGGCAGGCCGCTCGCGGCTGCGGCGTGCGCGCTCCTGATCCCGGTAGCGCTGGTGGTCCAGGCGCTCGTCGCGCTCGCGCTCGTCGCCGCCGTGTGGGTTGCCCTGCACGCGTACGAGGTCATCTGGCTGCGCGAGTTGCGCGCCAGCGCGCGCGCAGTCCGGCTCACTCCGCCGCCAACGCGACCGTGACGAGCGCGGCGATTGCGCCCACCTGTGCCGCGGCGCCGACCTCCGTCCCGAGCGCGATCGTCGCGAGCGCGACGGCAGCCGCGACGAGGCGCACGCGGTTCCGCTCGATGCCGAACGTCCGCCGGAAGCCGACGTCGGACGCGATGTAGAGCGCGGTACCGACGGCAAGCGCGCTCGCGATCCATGCGTCGAGGGGCTCGTACGGGTCGCCGATCGCCTTCTTGAGCCCGGCCGCGACGGCGACGATCCCGAGCAGGATTCCGTAGTGCCAGTAGCCGAACCCGCGCAGCGCGAGCTCCGGGCGCCGCTCCGGCGACGCGTCCTCGAATGCGCGCTCGACGTCGTCCTCGTCGCTGAAGTACACCCACCAGAGCGCCGCGCTCAGGCTGAGCGAGAGCAGTGCGACGAGCACGAGGCCGGCGTCGACCGGGAGCCCGGCAGCGCCCGCGCCGATCACGACGACCGACTCGCCGAGCGCGACGATCACGACGAGGCCGTGGCGCTCGACGAAGTGCGGGACCGAGACGACGAACCCCTCCACGGTCGTGAAGCGCGGGCTGATCCAGAGCAGGACCGCGCTGAACGACCAGAGCGCCCACTGCCAACCGCCGCCGAGCGCGCCGCCGGCGAGGACGAGGGCGGCCGCGACGAGGTTGAACGGTGCGATGCGCAGGATCGCGCGCACCTCGGACACCGACGTCCCGCGCACGAACATCCCCGCGTGGAGGACGACCACCACGAGGTACCCCAGCCCGAACGCGAGCCCGTCGCCGTCGAAGGCGTCCGGGACCGCGAGCGCAATGACGAGGAACGCGCCCATCCCTCCGATGAGAAGCAGGCGGAACCGGAGCAGGTCGGTGGCGATCGCGTTCGTCAGCCACGCGTACCCGTCGTACATCCACCAGATGAGCAGCAGCATGACGACGACCTGCACGACGGCCGCGGCGTCCTTTCCCTCGACGAGCACGCCGGTCAGCTGCGTGATCGTGAAGACGAAGACGAGGTCGAAGAAGAGCTCGAGCGTCGAGACGCGAACGCTTCGCTCGGCAGTGACGGCCACGAGCGCATGCTAGGTATGCCGTATGAGCAAGGCCATCGCAGAGATCACGACCTCCCGGCCTTCGCTTTTCCACGTCACCAACGGCGAGAGCGCAGGCAACACCCTCCGGCAGACCGCGCTGGGCGGTGCCGTGCTCCCCTGGCAGGACGCTTTCCACGAGGGGCCGGTGCCGACGCTGCCACGGCAGGGGCTGCTTCACACACGCGCCCGCTTCCTCGCCGACTGCGGCTTGGGCACCCGCCAGGCGCTGCTCTCCTCGCTCGAGCAGCGCGACCGGCAGCTGCTCGAGGCGCTCCGCGACGACCTCCAGGTGGTGCTCTGGTTCGAGCACGACCTCTACGACCAGCTCCAACTGCTCGACGTGCTCGCGCTCGCCTACGCCGAGCAGACCCAGCCCGAGCTGATCGTCGTCGGCTCGTTTCCCGGCAGGCCGTCGTTCGCCGGTCTCGGTGAGTTGACGGCGAGCGAGCTCGAGACACTCTGGCCCTCCCGCAGCCGCGCGACAGCGGCCGCGCTCGGGGCCGCCACAAGCGCCTGGGCCGCCTTTCGGGCGCCGGAGCCGACCACGCTGGCCGAGTGGGCGACGCGAGACACCACGCACCTGCCGTTCCTCGCGCCCGCGCTGCGACGGCTGCTCGAGGAACTACCCGCGCCGGCCGACGGGCTCTCGGGGACAGAGCGACGGGCGCTCCACGCCGTCGCAGCCGGCGCGCACACGCCTCCCGCCGCGTTCGTCGCAGCACAACGACTCGAGGAGGCCCCGTTCCTCGGCGACGCCTGGTTCTACCGCGTCCTCTCGGCACTCGGGCAGGGAGAGACGAGGCTCCTCGAGACCGACGACCGCACACCGCTTCCCCCTCCTCCCCCGCTGAACGACAGCCGGCAGTTCGCACACCTCCAGCTGCGCCTGACCTCGAGCGGCGAGCGCGCGCTCCACGGCGAAGCCGACCGAGTCGAACTCCTTGGCATCGACCGCTGGATCGGCGGCACCCACGTGACGCACGACAACACCTGGCGCTGGGACGCCGCCGACCTGAAGCTCGTTCCACCGTCCCGAGGCTAGGACCGCAACCCAACGGAGGGATGCGGGCGGCGCCGGCTGGTTCCACCCTTCGTGAGACAGGCTCGGCGCGCAGGGGACTCGACGGAAACCGCGCCCGGGCCTGTCATCCACGCGTTTTGGCCCGTTTGGGTCATGGCCGACGGTGCTACAAGGGCGAAGGCCCGGTGGCAACTGCCCAGTAACCGCCCGGGCCTTCGGCTACACCGAGACGTCGGGCCTAGCTCCCTTTCGTCCCGTTGCCAGTGCATTGAACCCCCTCCGTGCGTGCGGACGCAATACCTGCGTAGGTTGCGTCGGTGCGCTACGTCGGCCGCGTCAATCTCGCCAAGCGCCTCGACCCTCTCGAGGGCAGCGCGGGACGCTCCGTGTACGCGGGTGGAAGCGCGCGCTTCGAGCTCGGCGTCTCGACGCTGACGGTCACGCCCCCGTTCGGCCTCGAACACGAACGCGCCTACGAGTCGATCGTCGTCGAGCCGCTCCTCGACGCGCTCCGAGCCGACCACACCGTCGCCGCGCTCCTCGTCCGCCTGGGCGGCTACGCGTTCGGCGTCTTCGAGGGCGAACGGCTCGTCGCCTCGAAGGTCGGCGCGCGCTTCGTCAAGGGCCGCCACAAGAAGGGCGGCTCCTCGTCGGGCCGCTTCCGCCGCCGCCGCGAAGGGCAGGAGCGCGATCTGATCAACGAGGCCGCGTCCGAGGCCGTCCGGGTGATCGGGCCGTGGAACGGCAGCGTCGAGCGTGTCGCGCTCGGGGGCGACCGCACTGCCATCTCGCGAATGCTCGCCGCCGACGACAGCCTCGCGTGGATCGAGCCTCTCGCGCTCGAGCGGTTCTTCACCGTCCCCGACCCGCGGCGCCGCGTGCTCGACGAGCTGCCGTACCAGCTCTACGCCGCGAGGATCGTCGAGGAGGACGCTTAGCCGACGAGGTGCGCGACCGTCGCGCCGTCGGCCGACTCGCTTTCGCGCCGCTCGACGAGCGGGTGGCGGTCGAGCTCCTCGCGGACGGCAGCCCGGACCGCCCCGGTGCCGCGGCCGTGGATGACGCGGACGGTCGACAGCCCCGCGAGCGCGGCGTCGTCCACGAACGAGCGAACCGCCTCGCGGGCGTCCTGCGCGCGCGTGCCGCGCACGTCGAGCTCGTCGGAGACGTCCGTGCGCGCCGCCGCGACGACACGGACCGCCGGCGTCTGCGCAGGCTCGCTGCCCGCCCCTCGCGGATCCGGGCGGAGCCGGTCGAGCGGGACGCGCACGCGGTGACCCGCGACGCCGACCACTTCCGCCTCGTCGTCCTCGATCGAGGCGATCGTGCCGCGGACGCCCAGAGCCGGCGCCTCGACCGGGTCGCCCTCCGCGAGCGGAGCCGTGAGTGGCATCGGGCGTTCGACCGAGCGAAGCGCACGCTCGGCCTGCTCCGCACGTGCGGACGCGGCTCCGAGCCGGCGGTCGCGGTCACGCTCCGCGCGCGACGCCGCACCGCCTTGCGCACGGCGGACGTCGCGCTCGCGGCGCTTCGCCGCGCGGATCTCGTCACGCAGGGCTTGGAGCTCCTGCCTCGCCGCTGTCAGGTCGCGCTGTGCCTCGGCCGCGGCGCGCTCCCGCTCGGAAGCGGCAGAGGCCCGCACCGACTCGATCTCGGCCTCGAGCTCCGCCTCGCGGGCGCGGGCGCGCTCGAGTGCTGCCTCGGCGTCCGCCCGCTCGCCTGCAGCAGCCGAGCGCTCCTCGGTCGCAAGACGCTCGGCGGCCTCGGTCTGCGCGAGCAGCTCTTCGATCCGGCGCCGCTCGGGGGCGATGCGGCTCCGCGCGTCGTCGACGACTGCGCCCTCCAGCCCGAGCCGCTCGGCGATGCGGAGCGCGTGCGAGGTCCCCGGCCGGCCGAGCGTGATCCGGTAGAGCGGGGCGTGGGTTTCGGGGTCGAAGCCGGTCGCGGCGTTTGCGACCCCGTCGGTTGCGCTGGCCCACTCCTTCAGCTCCGGGTAGTGCGTCGTGACGACCGTGAGCCGCGCCTGCGACGCGAGGCGCGACAGCAGCGCCTGCGCGAGCGCAGATCCCTCGACGGGGTCGGTGCCCGACGCGAGCTCGTCGACGAGCACGAGGGAGCGCTCACGCGCCGACCGCAGGATCGAGACGAGGTTCGCGACGTGGCCGGAGAACGTGGAGAGGCTCATCTCGATGGACTGGGGGTCGCCGATGTCCGCGAGGACCTCGTCGAAGATCGGCAGCGACGCCTCCACCGCGGGCGGCCGCAGCCCGGACTGGTGGATGAGCGCGGCGAGGCCGAGAGTCTTCAACGCGACCGTCTTGCCGCCCGTGTTCGGTCCGCTGATCACGAGCGCCCGGAGGCGCCCGAGCTCGAGGTCGATCGGAACGGCGTTCGCGGGATCGAGAAGCGGGTGCCGCCCGCCGACGATCCGTACCTCGTCCGACACCTCCACCTGCGCGCCGCGCCAGCCGCGGGACACCGCCGCGCCCGCGAGCGCGAGGTCGATCTGCGCCGTTGCGCCGACCGCGGCCTCGAGCGCGTCGGCCTGCTCCCCCACCGCACGGGAGAGCTCGCGGAGGATCCGCTCTGCCTCCTCGCGCTCCGCGCCCGCGACCTCGGAGTGGCGGTTGTTGAGCTCGACCGCCTCGAACGGCTCGACGAAGAGCGTTTGCCCCGAGTCGGACGAGTCGTGCACGATGCCGGGCACACTGCGCCGTGCGCTCGCCTTGACCGCGAGCACCGGGCGCCCGCCGCGCTGCGTGACGAAGTCCTCCTGCAGGTGCTCGCGGATCCCGCTCGAGCGGACGAGCTGCTCCATCTTCTCGGCGACGCGGTGCCGGCCGTTCCGGAGCTCGGCCCGCAGCTTGCGGAGCCGCGGCGACGCGGTGTCGCGAAGGTCGGAGCCGTCCTTCTCGACCGCTTGGTCGATCGTCTCCCCGAGCGCGCGGAGCGACGGCTCGATGCCGTCGGCGATCTCGCGAAGCAGCGGCCCGTCTTGCTGCTCGAGCGCGACGCGCGCGCGCAGCGCACCGGCCGCAGTGTCGGCGATCTGCCGCAGGGCGCCCGCGGCGAGGACACCGCCGCGCGCCGCGTGGTCCGCGGCGTCGCGCACGTCGTGGACCCCCTCGAGCGGCGGCTCCTCGGCGTTGTCGAGCAGCGTGATCGCTTCAGTGGTCAGCGCCTGGCGTCTCGCGACCTCGTCCACGTCGGACGAAGGCTCGAGCGCCCGTGCAGCCGCCGCGCCCTGGTCGGTCGAGGCCACGCCCGCAACGCGCTGCGTGATCGCCGGGAACTCGAGTGCGTCGAGCGTGCTCGCGTCCACGCATCGAGTGTAGGCCCGGCCCGACGGCGTTGTGCGCGTCTTTCCGGCGTGAGACGGGGTCGCCGACCACCCCGGCCGTGCCGAACTCTCGGCATCGCGCTCTGGCGGTCACGCGCCGTACCGCGTGGCGCCGTGCTCCTGATCCCGCTCTTCATCGTCACGGACCTCTTCCCCCAGCAAGGCGTGGTCGGTCACGCGTGGTCGGTCACGCGATCGCGCTCATCGGCGCGCTCTGGATCGCCTCTGAGGTGCTGCGAGCTCCGGCTCAGCCGAACCGCTTGTAGAGCCGGTCGATCATCTCCGGCATCGCCTCGAGCCGGTCGGTGATCACGCGGAGCCGGTACTCGCGGAAGTGCTCCGGCTCGACGCCGAGTGCGTCGGCGAGCGTCTGCATGACCTCGTTCGACGGCACCGGCCGGTTGCCGTGCACGAGGTGGTTGAGGTAGCCCGCGGAGAGACCCGTGCGGTCCGCGAGCGCGCGGTACGTCGTGTCGGTCTCGTCCATCAGCTGCTCGATCGGTCGGACCGAACGGATCGGTCGAGAAGCGCCGCCTGCGTGCCACTACGGAAGCGCTCCGAGCTCGGCCATCGGGACACGCAGCTCGTCCCCGGTCGCACGGTCGCGCACGTCGACGGCGCCGTCGTCGAGCGTCTTCTTCCCCACCGTCACTCGCGTCGGTGCACCGATGAGGTCGGCGTCGGCGAACTTCTCGCCGGCGCGCTGGTCGCGGTCGTCGAGCAGCACGCTGTGACCGTGCGCTTCGAGCGCCTCAGCGACCGCCTGCCCCTGCTCTTCCAGACCGGGGAGCACGACGACGTGCGCGTCGTACGGCGCGATCGTCTTCGGCCAGACGATGCCGTGCTCGTCGTGGTGCTGCTCGACCGCCGCCGCCATCGTGCGGCCCGGCCCGATTCCGTATGACCCCATCACGATTGCCTGCTCCTTACCCGTTTCGTCGAGATACGTGGCTCCCAGCGGCGCCGAATAGTAGGTGCCCAGCTTGAAGATGTGCCCAACTTCAATTGCCGTCTGGAATCGGAGGCGCCCGCCGCACTTCGGGCACGCGTCGCCCTCCTGCGACTGGCGAATGTCTGCGAAGTGGGCCTCGAAGTCCCGGCCGTGCTCGACGCCGCGCAGATGCCAGCCGGTTCGGTTCGCACCGGCGACGAACTGGCCGTCGCGAAGCGTCTCGTCTGCGACGACCTCGCCGGAGAAGCCGACCGGCCCGACCGAGCCGGGGTCGGCGTTGAACGCCGTGCGGATCTCATCCTCGGTGGCGAGGCGCACGTCGCCCTTCAACACGGCTGCGAGCTTCGCCTCCTCGAGCCGGTCGTCGCCGCGCACGAGGGCGAGCACGACGCTCCCGTCGCGGACGACGGGCATCGCCTTCGACGTCGCGGCCGCGTCGATGCCGAGGAACTGCGCGAGCGCCTCGATCGTCTCGATGCCCGGCGTCTCGACCTCTACCGGCGCGTCGAGCGGGTCGGGGAACGCGGGCGCGCGCGGCACGCCGCGCGCGATTTCGAGGTCCGCGGCGTAGTCGCCGTTCTCGCAGGTAACGAGGACGTTCTCGCCCGAACCCGACGGCGCGAGGTAGTCGAGCGACTCGCTTCCGCCCATCATCCCCGACTCCGCCTCGACGGCGAACACCTCGAGCCCGCACCGCTCGAAGATCCGGTCGTACGCGCCCTTCTGCTTGCGAAAGCTGACGTCGAGCCCTTCCTCGTCGCGGTCGAACGAGTACGCGTCCTTCATCACGAACTCGCGCACGCGGAGCAGCCCGCCGCGCGGTCGCGGCTCGTCGCGCACCTTCGTCTGGAAGTGGTAGAGCATCTGCGGCAGCTGCTTGTACGACTGCAGCTCGCGCGCGTGGAACGTCACCGTCTCCTCGTGCGTGAGCGGGAGCACGTACGGACGGCCGTTGCGATCCTCGATCTTCCAGAGCTCGGGGATCGTGTACCGACCCGTCGTCTGCCAGAGCTCGGCCGGCGTCACCACGGGCATGAACATCTCCTGGGCGCCGATCGCGTTCTGCTCCTCGCGGACGATCTGCGCGACCTTCTCGTGGACGCGCCAGCCGAGCGGCAGGAACGTCCAGAGCCCGGCGCTCACCTGGCGGATGAACGCCCCACGGACGAGCAGCTTGTGGCTGATCGCCTCCGCGTCGGCGGGGGCTTCGCGCAGGGTCGGGAGAAAGAGCTGTGAGGCGCGCACGGTCCGACGCCGGAGGCTAGTCGAGCGGGATCAGCGACGCTTCGGCCATCGCGAGCGCGGCCGGCTTCGCCATCTTGAGGCGCTTCGGGCGGTGCATCCCCGACTCGATCCACCCGTCGATCTCGTGGAAGAGCTCGTCCACGAGGATGTCCGAGGAGACCTTCTTGAGCACGCGGCCGTGCGCGTAGAGGAAGCCCATGTCCCGGCCGCCGGCGATCCCGAAGTCGGCGTCGCCCGCCTCCCCCGGTCCGTTGACGGCGCAGCCCATCACCGCGACCTCGAAGGCCTGCGGGTAGTCCTTCAGCCGCTCCTCGACCTTCTCGGCGAGGTTCCAGACGCCGACGTTGTCGCGTCCACAGCTCGGGCACGCGATCATGACCGGCCCGCGCTCCCGGAGCCCGAGCGCCTTCAGGATCTCCCACGCGACCTCGATCTCCTTGACGGGGTCGGCGGTGAGGCTCACGCGGATGGTGTCGCCGATGCCGTCCGCGAGGAGCGCGCCGATGCCGATCGAGCTCTTGATCGAGCCGGCGAACGGCGTGCCCGCCTCGGTCACGCCCAGGTGCAGCGGGTACGGCACCCGCGCCGAGAGCATCCGGTACGCGCGGATCATCGTCGGCACGTGGGTCGACTTGACCGAGATCTTGAAGTCGCGGTAGTCGAGCTTCTCGAGCAGCTCGACCTCCTCCAGGGCGGCGGCGACGAGCGCCTCGGCCTGGTCCTCCTGTGCGAGTTCGTGCAGGTGCTTCGGGAGCGACCCCGAGTTCGCGCCGATCCGCATCGGGATGCCGGCCGCCTTCGCCGCGGTCACGACCTCGGCGACGCGCTCGGGACCGCCGATGTTGCCCGGGTTGATGCGGACGGCGGCGACGCCGGCGTCGATCGCCTTGAGCGCGAGGCTCGCGTTGAAGTGGATGTCGGCGATCACCGGGATCGGGCTGAGCCGCACGATCTTCCGGAGCGCCTCCGCGTCCTCGTTCTTCGGGACGGCGCAGCGGACGACCTCGCAGCCGGCGCCCGCGAGCGCCGCGATCTGGGCGGTCGTCGCCTCGACGTCGCGCGTCGGCGTCAGCGTCATCGACTGCACGACGACCGGCGCGCCGCCGCCGATCGCGACGCGGCCGACGTGGATCCCTCGCTCGCTCGCCATCGCTCGAAGGGTAGCGGCGACCTTCTACGGGATCGCGAACTTCGAGTCGACGACGGCGTTCGCGTACTTCGCGCCGACCTTCGGCTCGACGATCCAGCGGTAGCTGCCCTTCGGGAACGCGAAGCCGCGTGGAAGCTCGATGCGTGCGGTTTTCGTCGTCCGGCGGAGCAGGAGCCGCGTGCCGCGGTAGAAGCGGACCCGGTAGCTCGTTGCGCCCTTCACCGGGCGCCCAGGCGAAGGTGCGCGCCGGGACGAACGCCGCCCGCGGCTTCGACGGCTTCGCTCGACGGTTCGTGGTCGTCGGCTTCGGGGTCGGCTTCGGCGTCGTTTCGGGCTTCGGCTTGGTCTCCACAGGAGACGTGGTCGGCGTCGCCTCGGTCGTCGTCACGGGCGGACCGACGGTCGACGGCGGCTGCAGCTGCGCCCTCGGCGTCGCGGTCGTGTCGGCAGGCTCCGAGTCGGGGGCAAAGCTCGGACGGTCGGCTGCTCGCGGTCCGATGAAGTCGCCGCCGACGACGACGCCGGCCACCGCCGCCGCGGTGAACGCGACCGTGACGAGGAGCCGGCGCGAGCGCTGTCGAGGCCGCGCAGCGGGTTCGGGCGTCTGCTCTTCCGGCCAGCGCAGCGGCGGCTCGGCGACGGGCGCAGGCGGCGCGACCGGCACCTCCACGGGCGCAGGTGCAGCGGCCGGTACGGGCACGAACGCCTTCCACGGCTCCTCGGGCAGTGCGGCGCGGGCGGCCTCCGCCAGCACCGGGTCGACGAGCGCCAGCTCGGGCGAGATCGGCTCTCGGGATAGGTCCACGACCTCGGAAGGGTACGGCCCGAGCCGGTTGGTTGCGGCGGTTAGCCCGGCCCGCGGCCGCCGAGGTCGTTCGACAGCCCGATGAAGAACAGCATCAAGACCAGGGCAATTCCGATGATCGAGACCCGCTCGTAGACCTCGCGCCCGACCGCCCGGTGCCGGATCCCCTCGACCAGCGAGAAGGCGATGTGGCCGCCGTCGAGCGGCAGCAGGGGCAGGAGGTTGAGCAGCGCGAGCGAGAGGCTGATGAACGCGAGCAGCTGGAGGTAGACGCGGAAGTCCGTCTGGACGGCCTCGCTCGAGACGCGCGTGATCCCGACAGGGCTCGAGATCTCCTTGCGCCCCTGGCCGGTCGCGAGGCGTCCGAACCCGGCGCCGATCGCCTTCGTCACCTCCCACGTGCGGCCGAACGCGAGGCCGACCGCCTCGCCCGGCGAGTGCCGCTCGGTGCGCGCCTGCGGCCGGAAGCCGATCGCCCAGTTCGCGTCGAAGTAGTGCGTCGGCGTGACCTTGATCTCGACCGGCTTGCCGTTCCGCTGGACCTGCAGCGTGACCGGCTCGCCTTCGGACGCCTGGATCTCGTCGAAGAGGTCGTCGAACTCGCCGACCCGCTGCCCGTCGACCGCGACGATCCGGTCGCCGGTGCGCAGACCGGCAAGATCGGCGGGACTGCCGGTGCTCACCTCGCCGACCGTCAGCGTCGCGACGCGGACGCCGAGCAGGAAGACGATCGTGAGCAACACGATCGCGAACACGAGGTTCGTCCCCGGCCCGGCGAAGATGACGCTGACGCGCTTCCACGTCGTCGCGCGCCAGTACGCGTCCGACGCCGACCCCGTCGCGCAGCTCGTTCAGCCCGCGCTCCGCGCTCCGCCGCGCAGCGGGAGACAGCTCGACGTTCTCGAGGCACGTCTCGAGCGCGTCCAGCTCGGGCCCCGGCTCGAACTCGCCGCGGCCGAGCTTTCGCTTCATGCGCTCGATCGACCCCGTCAGCTCCGGTGCCTCCCGAAGCGCCGGCCCGAAGTGCACGTCGAGGTCCGACGGCGCCGGCCGGTGCATGCCCGGGATCTTCACGTAGCCGCCGAGCGGGATCGCGCCGATGCCGTACTCGATGCCGCCGCGGTTCACCTTGGCGATCGCCGGCGGGAAACCGAGGTAGAAGCGCCGCGGCCGCATCCCGAGCGCGCGCGCGGAGTAGAAGTGGCCCGCCTCGTGGATGAGGACGAGGAACGCGAGCCCGAGGATCGCGATCATCCAGCTCATGCGCGCGCCACCACCCGTCGCGCGGCTGCGTCCGCCTCGGTCAGCTCGTCGAGGTCTCGCGCCGGCGCGCCGTCGGCTGCAGCGAGTGCCTCCTCGACGGCGTCCGCGATCCCGAGGAACGACAGGCGGCCGTCGAGGAACGCCTCCACTGCGACCTCGTTCGCGGCGTTGTAGACGCACGGGTACGTGCCGCCCGACTCGCCGGCCTCGCGCGCGAGCCGCAGGAGCGGGAACGTCTCGACGTCCGGCGCTTCGAACTCGAGCGTCGTCCCGACGAGGTCGAGCTGGCGCACCGGGGTCGGGGCGCGCTCGGGGTACGTCAGCGCGTACGAGATCGGCACCCGCATGTCCGGGTGGCCGAGGTGCGCGAGCGAGGCCCCGTCGCGGAAGCGGGCGAGGCCGTGGACGACTGAGGTCGGGTGGATGACGACGTCGATCCTCTCGTACGGGAGCCCGAAGAGGAAATGCGCTTCGATCAGCTCGAGTCCTTTGTTCGCCAGCGTTGCGGAGTCCACAGTGATCTTTCTCCCCATCCGCCAAGTCGGATGTGCCAGCGCCTCGTCTGGGGTCACGTCGGCGAGCTCCTCACGCGTTCGGCCTCGGAACGGGCCGCCCGAAGCGGTGAGGACGACCGAGTCGAGCTCCTCCGTCCGCCGGCCCTCGAGGCACTGGAACAGCGCGGAGTGCTCGCTGTCGACCGGCAGCAGCAGGCCTCCCCCACGCTCGCGGGCGGCGAGCGCGAGCTCGCCGGCGGCGACGAGGCTCTCCTTGTTCGCGAGCGCGAGCGTGACACCGCGCTCGAGCGCCCAGAGCGTCGCGGTCAGTCCGGCGAAGCCCACGACCGCGTTCAGGACGACGTCGGGCTCGGCGCGCTCGAGCAGCTCGGTCGGGTCACCGCCGACCTGCGTCAGCGGCGCGAGACCGTCGATCGGCTGGGACCCCGAGCCCGCGGCCACGAGCTCGAGCCCGGGATTCGCCGCGACGATCTCGAGCGCCTGCCGCCCGATCGACCCGGTGGCACCCAAAAGGGCGACGCGCTTCATCGATTTCAGTGTAGGGCGACGATCGTGTAGTAGGCCGCGACCGAGACGAACAGCAGCGAGTCGATCCGGTCGAGCACGCCGCCGTGGCCGCCGAGGAGCTTCCCGCTGTCCTTCACCTGCATGTCGCGCTTGACGGCCGACTCGAACAGGTCGCCGATCGTGCCGGCGATCGCGATCACGGCGCCGAGCACGAGCATCTCCCAGATCTCGAGGAAGCGGTCGCGATCCTGGTAGAGCGCGAAGAAGACGACGAGCACGGACGCCGCGAACCCCACGACGAAGCCCTCCCACGTCTTCCCGGGCGACATGATCGCCGCGAGCTTGTGGCGGCCGAAGAGGCGCCCGGCGAAGTACGCGGCCGTGTCGCCCGCCCACACCGCCAACAGCACCGTGAAGATCGCGAGCCTTCCGATGTAGTCGTCGCCGATGTCCCGGAGCAGCATCAGGTGCCCGAGCCCTGCGCCGATCCAGAACGCGCCGAAGATGGTCGACGCGATCGTGACCGTCCCCGACTGGCGCGTCTCGGCGACCCCGTAGAGCGCGAAGGCGAAGACGAACGTCGAGAGCAATCCGGCGAGCAGCCACTCGGTCCCGCCGAGCTCGGCGCCGAGCAGCCCGACGACCGCGCCTGCGAAGCCCGCGAGCACGAGCGGCCTGAGGGGGCGGATCGTCTGGAAGAGCTCGTGGAGCGCCAGGATCGCCGCGATCGCCGCGACGCCGAAGAGCCACCAGCCGTCGAAGTACGCCGCCGCCAGGACCGCGACCAGCAGCGGGACGGCGACGACGACGCGCCCGAGGAGATCTCTCATCGGCCGCCGAACCGGCGGCGGCGACCCGTGAACGTCTCGAGCGCGATGCGGAGGTCGTCGACGCCGAAGTCGGGCCAGAGGGTCTCCGTGAAGGCGAGCTCGGCGTACGCGAGCTGCCACAGCAGGAAGTTGGAGATCCGGACCTCCCCCGACGTGCGGATCAGGAGATCCGGGTCGGGCATCTCGGGCTCGGCGAGGTTCGCAGCCACGAGGTCGTCGTCGACCGCCGCCGCGTCGACGCCGCTCGCGACGATCCGGCGTGTCGCCTCCACGAGCTCGGCGCGACCGCCGTAGTCGAAGCAGATCCAGAGCCGCAGCCGGTCGTTCTCCACCGTGTCGGCCTCGAGCGCTTCCATCTGTCGGAGGAGACTCTCAGGCGCGCGGTCTCGGCGGCCGACGAACCGCACGCGGACGCCCTCCTTCGCGAGGTCGGGAAGCTCGCGCTCGATCGTCTCGCCGAAGATCTCCATCAGGTCCTCGACCTCGTCGATCGGGCGCGTCCAGTTCTCGGTCGAGAACGCGTAGACCGCGAGCGACTCGACGCCGAGGTCGATCGCCGCCTCGACCGTCCGCCGGAGCGCACGCGTGCCCGCGCGATGGCCCTCGGCGACCGGGAGCCCGCGCTGCTCGGCCCAGCGGCCGTTGCCGTCCATGATGATCGCGACGGCCCTGGCGAGCTCTGTTGCCGCCATCAGACTTCCAGGATCTCGGCTTCTTTGTGCTTCAGCGCCTCGTCGATCGACTTGACGTGGTCGTCCGTGAGCTTCTGGAGGCGCTCCTCGCCGCGGTGCTCCTCGTCGGCCCCGACCTCGCCGCTCGTCACCTTCTCCTTCAGGTGGTGCATGACGTCACGACGGACGTTCCGCACCGCGACACGCCCTTCCTCCGCGAGGTGGCGGACGACCTTGACGAGCTCCTTGCGGCGCTCCTCGGTCAGCTGCGGGATCGGGAGGCGGATGATCTTGCCGTCGTTCGACGGGGTGAGACCGAGGTCGGACTCCTGGATCGCCTTCTCGATCTGGCGCATCGAGCCCGGGTCGAACGGCTGGATCGTCAGCATGCGCGGCTCGGGGACGTTGATCGTCGCAAGCTGCTTCAGCGGCGTGTCCTGCCCGTAGTAGTCGATCGAGATTCGGTCGAGCAGTGCCGCCGACGCGCGGCCCGTGCGCACGGTGTTGAACTCGGTGCGCGTGTGCTCCACCGCCTGGTCCATTCGGCGTACGCCGTCCTGCATCAGCTCGTCGACTGTCACCCTGCCTCCTTCCCGGTCGAGATGATCGTCCCGACGCGCTCGCCGGCGACGACGCGTCGGAGGTTCCCCTCGCTGCTGCCGAACACGTAGATCGGCAGCTCGTTGTCCATGCAGAGCGAGAGCGCGGTCGTGTCCATGACCTTGAGCCCGCGCTCGATCGCCTCGAGGTGGCGCAGCTCGGGGATGAACTCGGCGTCGGGATCCTCGTTCGGGTCGGCGCTGTAGACGCCGCCCGCGCCGTGCTTCGACATCAGGATCGCCTCGGCGCCGATCTCGAGCGCGCGGAGCGCCGCGGCGGTGTCCGTCGTGAAGAACGGGTTGCCGGTGCCGGCCGCGAAGATGACGACGCGCTGCTTCTCGAGATGCCGGATCGCCCGGCGGCGGATGTACGGCTCGGCGACCTCCGCGACGTCCATCGCCGAGAGCACGCGCGTCTCGGCGCCGGCGCGCTCGAGCGCGTCCTGCAGCGTCAGTGAGTTCATGACGGTCGCGAGCATCCCGATGTAGTCGGCCGTCGCGCGGTCCATGCCCTGCGCGGCGCCGTCCATGCCGCGGTAGAGGTTGCCAGCACCGACGACGATCGCGAGCTCGACGCCGCTCTCTCGCACGACGCCGACGATCTCGCGGGCGATCGTGTCGACGGTCTGCGCGTCGACGCCGAACTCGAGCGGCCCCATCAGCGACTCGCCCGACAGCTTCAGGAGCACGCGGCGAAACGGCGCGACGGCCGCATCCGCGGCCGCCGGCGATTCCTGCGGCTGGGTCGTCACCCCGCCAGCGAGATCCGCTCGAACTCGACGACCTCGGCGTTCTCCTCCGAAAGCGCCTGCCCCACCGTCTTCGCCGTGTCGTGGATCCACGGCTGCTCGGCGAGCACGTGCGCGGCGAAGAAGCGCTTGTTGATCATCCCTTCGACGATCTTCTCACGCGCCTGCTCCGGCTTCGACTGCACCTCGTCCGAGCTGAGGTAGATATCCCGCTCGGTGGTCACGAGCTCCTCCGGGACGTCCTCGCGCGTGACGTAGTTCGGCGCCGAGGCGGCGATGTGCATCGCGATCTTGCGGGCGAGGTCGTCGGAGCCGCCGCGCAGCTGGACGAGGACGCCGAGCTTGTTCGCCGGCGGGTGCGCGTAGCCGTCGATCGTCCCCGTGTCCACGCGTTCGAAGCGGGCCGGCGACACGATCTGGATGTTCTCGCCGAGCTTCGCCGAGAGCTCCTTGCGCTCGTCCTCGAGCTGCTCCTCGGCGCCGACGCCGTGCTCGTCGACGAGCTCGAGCACCTTCTTCGCGAAGGCGAGAAACTCGTCGTTGTTCGAGACGGGCTCGGTCTCGCAGCCCACGCCGACGATCGTCCCGCGGGTGCCGTCGCTCTGTACGCGGTAGCCGACCTTGCCCTCGGTCGTCGCGCGGCCCGCGCGCTTGTCGGCCGACGCCATGCCCTTCTCGCGCAGGAGGCGCTTGGCCGCCTCGACGTCGCCGCCGGTGTCCTGGAGCGCGCGCTTGGCGTCCATGATCCCGGCGCCCGTCATCTCGCGGAGCTCCTTGACGAGGCTCGCGGCGATCGTTGTCACGACGTGACCTCGGTCGGCACCGGCTCCTCGCTCGGCGCCTCCTCCGGGGTCGCCTCCTCGGCGGGCGGCTGCTCGGCGGCCGGCTGCTCGGCTGCGGCGGCGCGGCTCAGCTCCTGCTCGGTGACGGCGTTCTTGCCGGCGGCGATCCCGTCGGCGATCGCGCGCGTGACCAGCTCGCACGAGCGAATCGCGTCGTCGTTCCCGGGAATGACGTAGCTCGCCTCGTCGGGGTCGCAGTTCGTGTCGACGAGCGCGATCACCGGGATGTTCAGGCGGCGCGCCTCGTTCACGGCGAGCTGCTCCTTGCGGAGGTCGAGGATGAACATCGCGTCCGGCTGGCGCTTCATGTCGGCGACGCCGCCGAGGTTCGCGTCGAGCTTCTCGAGCTGGCCGAGGAGCTCGATCCGCTCCTTCGGCGGGAGCAGGTCGAGCTGACCCTCTTCCTTGAGCCGGCGCAGCTCGTGCAGGCGGTCGATGCGGGTGTGGATCGTCCGCCAGTTCGTGAGCAGCCCGCCGAGCCAGCGGTGGTTCACGTACGGCATGCCGACGCGGTTCGCGTGATTCGCGACCGCGTCCTGTGCCTGCTTCTTCGTGCCGACGAAGAGCACGGTGCCGTTGCGCGTCGCGATGTTCTTCGCGAAGTCGTGTGCCTCCTCGAGCAGCTCCTGCGTCTGCTGGAGGTCGATGATGTAGATGCCGCCGCGCTCCGTGAAGATGAAGCGGCGCATCTTGGGGTTCCAACGTCTCGTCTGGTGGCCGAAATGCACTCCGGCCTCCAGGAGTTCTCGCATGCTGACGACGGACATGGTGGCGTAGCCTCGCTTTCGGTTCGTTGTTCGTATAGCCGGCGGGCTCGGCTGGAACCGGGATCCGTCATCCGTCATCCGGCACCGCCACCCGAGTCGCCCCCGCCGGGTCGATGGTGGAGCGGCCATTCTAGCGGGGATCCGGTCGAATCCCGCCTATCCTTCGAAGGTGGCGACCACGCTCAGCGGGCTGGCCGACGAGATCCGCGAGGCCTCGTGGGAGCTCGCGCTCGAGGTCGTCGACGAGGGGCTTCGCGACGACGCCGTGCCGTCGCTCCAGCGCCTCGGCCAGGTGGGTCAGGTCGGCGACGTGCCGACGTTCATCGTCGAGCTGTCCCGCGAGCTGGCCGAGCCGCAGCCGGGGCGCCTGCGCCGCGGTGGGCCGTTGGCGGCGCTCGTGCGGGACCACGCGCGGGAGCGCGAGGCGCTCGGGTTCGCACCGCGCGAGATCGTCACGGAGCTGCTCATCCTGCGCCGCGTGCTGTGGCGGTTCGTGTCGAAGCGCGCCTCGTCGCTGACGGGCCAGGAGGTGCTCGAGGCGGAGCGGCGGTTGAACGACAGCCTTGACGTGCTCGTGGCGGAATGCGTCGTCGCGTACTTCGACCGTGCGACGGCGGAGCTCGCGGACCTCGCACGCCGCGACGCGCTCACGGGGCTGCTGAACCACGCCGCGTTCGGCGCGGCGGTCGACGAAGAGCTCTACCGCGCGCGGCGGTACGAGCGCGGGCTCACGCTCGTCTACGTCGACGTCGACGACTTCAAGCGGATCAACGACACGCTCGGCCATCCCGAGGGCGACCGCGTGCTGCGGCGTGTGTCGTCGATCCTGACCGAGTCGCTGCGCGCGTCCGACGTCGCCGGTCGCATGGGCGGGGACGAGTTCGCGGTGTGCCTGATCGAGAGCGACGTCGAGACCGGCGGGCGGTTCCTCGCGCGGTTCCACGACCTCATCGACGAGGAGGCAGCGGGCGGGCGGCTGCCGGAGAGGTTCTCGGTGAGCGCTGGGCTCGCGTCGTACCCGCAGGACGCGGTCGCCGCCGACGCGCTGTTCCGACTCGCGGACGAGCGGCTCTACGAGGCGAAGCGCGCGAAGCTGGTCGACTAGACGGCGCGCTCGAGCGCGGCCTGGAGATCCCCGGGGAGCGGCGAGGTCACGTCGACTCGGTCGTTCGTGAACGGGTGCTGGAAGCCGAGGCGTGCGGCGTGGAGGAACTGCCGGTCGAGGCCGAGATCGCCGCCGACGCCGTAGGTGGGGTCGCCGGAGACCGGCAGCCCGATCGCCGCGAGATGGACGCGGATCTGGTGCATGCGTCCCGTCTCGAGGCGGACGCGGAGAAGCGCGTGGCGCGGCAGGAGTCGCTCGAGCTCGAATTGCGTGACGGCCTCGCGAGGCGCGTCGCTGTCGAGCGACTGCCGCGTCGGGTCGCGCCGGTCGCGCCCGATCGGCGCCTCGATCCGCCCGGCGCGCGAGCGCAGCCTGCCGCGGACGAGCGCGAGGTACTCGCGTTCGAGCTCGCGGTTCCGGACGAGGTCCGCGAGGCGCTCGTACGCCTCGTCGGAGCGTGCGACGACGAGCAGGCCCGACGTGTCGCGGTCGAGGCGGTGAACGATGCCGCTACGGTCCTCCTCCCCACCTTTCGCTCCGTGCTCGACGAGCGCCTGGGCGAGCGTGCCGTCCGTGTGACCCGCGCCGGGGTGCACGACGACACCTGCCGGCTTGTCGACGACGAGGAGGTGGTCGTCCTCGTAGGCGATGCGGAGGTCGGCAGGTTCCTCGGCGGCCGGTTCCTCTCGCTCGGGGAGCGCGAACGCGACCTCCTCGCCCGGCTGGACTCGGTAGCTCTTCGCGCGGCGCTCGCCGTCGACCGTGACCGCTTTCGCGGTCAGGAGCCGCTCGGCATCGGCGCGCGAGCCGAGCTCGTCGAGCGAGGCGAGAAACCGGTCGAGCCGCGCGCCGGCGGCGTCAGCTGGAACGCGGATGCGAACGATCGGACAGCACCGCGGCCGCGAGCAGCAACGCGACGCCGACGACGATGAACATGTCGGCGAGGTTGAACGCCGGCCAGAAGTCGAGATCGATGAAGTCGGTCACGTGCCCGAGCCGGATGCGGTCGGCGAGGTTCGAGAGGCTCCCGCCGACGACGAGTCCGAGGCCGACCGGCATGATCGGGTGGCGGGCGCCAGAGCGCGCGAACACGACGAGGAGCCACGCGATGACCATCGCCGTGACCGCGATCACGACCGCCGTGGCGTTCGGGAAGAGCCCGAACGCGATCCCGGAGTTCTGGACGTGATGGAGGTCGAGCGGGCCGATGACGTGCCTCGACTCGCCCAGGTCGAGCGTCCCGGAGACGATCCGCTTCGTGACCTGGTCGGCGACGATCGCCGCGCTCGCGACCGCGATGAGCCCGACCCACTCGTGGGTGCCGGCCGCGAGCGGCCGCTCGGCGACGGAGACAGGCGTCAGGCCGTCGGTCGAGGAGCCGACGCGGACGTCGAGTCGGGGCCTCGGGGCCGGCTCGCTCATCGCGCCTTCGCGCAGTCGATGCAGAGCTGGGCCCAGGGGAGCGCTTCGAGCCGCTCGGGCTGGATCTCCTTTCCGCAGTTCGAGCACGTTCCGTACGTGCCGTCGTCGATGCGCTGCAGCGCGGCGTCGATCTCGCCGAGCAGCTGCTGCTCGTTCTCCGCGAGCCCGTAGTCGAGCTCCCGGTCGTGCATCGCGGTCGCGACGTCTGCGAGGTGCTGGTCGTACGTCTCCTCCCCGGTCTCGTCCTCGACGCTGCCCGGGTTCTCGTTCCTGATGTTCTCGATCGCCGCGACGACGCGTGCACGCTCGTTCTCGAGCGCGTCCTTGAAGCGGCTGATGTCGATCGTGCTCATGCGTCCTCTCTCTCGGCCGAGGCGAGCCTCGCCTCGGTTTCCGCTGGGCCGAGCCCGGCCACCTCCACAATCTTGTCACGCGAGCCCTGGCCCGAAACGAGCCGAACCGACCCGATCGGGACGCCGAGCGCCTCTGCGAGGAGCTGGACGAGGGCGCGGTTCGCCGCTCCGCGCTCGGGTGGCGCGGCGACGCGCACCTTCCAGGCCTGGCCGTAGCGGCCGACGATGCCGGGCCGTCTGGCGCCCGGGACGACGCGGAGCCGGAGCCGGGTCGACTCCACGGCCGCCTAGGCGGCGAGTTCCTCCGACTCGGTAGGAATCTGGTCGTCCTCGACCGCGAGGGAATCGAGCGCGGAGCGGAGGAGCGAGCGGATCCGCCGCGCCTCGTTCGTCAGGTGCTCGCGCTCGGCGTGGGCGCGCATGACGATCGCCCGCGCCTCGGCGTGCGCCTCGGTCAGGACGAGCTCGGACTCCTTTCGCGTCTGCTCCTTCAGCTCCTGGGATGCACGCTCGGCGGAAACGAGCGTCGTGCGCAGGAGCGCCTCGAGCTCACGGAAGCGAACGAGCTCGTGCTCGAGGTGCTCGACCTTGTCCGCCAGGTCGGCGCGGTCTCGCCAGACGTCCTCGAAGCTCGAGGCGACGTCCTCGAGCACCTGGTCGACGAACGAGCGCTTGTAGCCGAGGAACGATCGCTCGAGCCGGATGTGCTTGATCTCCACAGGGGTAAGTGCCACGGGGCTGCCCTCCTTACAGTCGGTCGAGCAACGCGTGCAGCAGCTGCTGGACGACGAGCAGCACGATGACCGCGAGCATCGGTGACAGGTCGAGCGGCCCGAGCGGCGGCACCACCCGCCGGAAGAGGCGGAGGTACGGGTCGCAGACGTCGTAGAGGAAGCGCTGGATCCTGTTCAGGGTCGGCGAGTACGGAAGCCGGATCCAGCTCGTGATGATGTAAGCAAGGATCACGAGGATGTAGACCGTGATGAACACGTCCAGGAAGTTCTGGACCGCGCCGACCGCGTCGAGGAGCAGCATTGAACTGGCAGTGTCGCCCATCGGCACTCAGGTTCGCCGTGTTCGGTGGATGTCCTGGCACTTGTGTGAAGGGATCGGCACGCCCACGCCACACAGCGGGAGGCGATGGCGATGTACATCTCCATCGATGTCGATGGACATCGCCATCTGATGGGTCGGAGGACGCAGATCACCCTGACGGACCGCCAGCACGCGTTCCTCCGGAACGAGGCCGAGCGAACCGGCCTGCCGATGACCGAGCTCATCCGGCGCGCCGTCGACGCGACCTATCGGCCCTACTGGCGGCTCCGCGTCCGAGGCTTCGAGCTCAGCCTCGGAGTGTGGCGACGTCCGGACGAAGGCCTGGTCGGCCGCCGGCCGGGCGGCGCGTGCCTACGCCTGGTTGAAGAAGCCGCCTCGCTCGAGCAGGCGCGCGCGTTCCTCGGCGCTCACCTCGACGTTCTGGGGCGTGAGGAGGAAGACCTTGTCCGCGACGCGCTGCATGCCGCCGTCGAGCGCGTACGTGAGTCCGCTGGCGAAGTCGATCAGGCGCTTCGAGAGCTCCTGATCGGAGCTCTGCAGGTTCAGGATCACCGGAATGTCCTGCTTGAAGCGATCGGCGATCTGCTGTGCGTCGTTGAAGCTCCGCGGGATCACGAGGTGCATCCGGACCGACCCGGGCGACTCGACGCCTCGGAGCCGCGGGCGCATCGGAGTCGCTGCGGCAGCTGACGCCGCCGGCGGCTGCTCGCCCGGATCCGTCCAGTCGTCGAACTGCTCCTGGCGGCGGCGTGGCGCGAGCCGCCGCACGTTGGGCCGGTCGGAGTACGTCCGCTCGAGCTCCTCTTCGGTCACATATCCGTCCTCGTCCCAGTCCTCTTCCTCGGCGATCCCGAAGTAGACGAGCGTCCGATTCCAGATGTCCGTAAAGCCCATCAGCCGGAATGGTAAAGCGTGGAGCCGACGCGTATGAGCGTCGCCCCTTCGTCGACGGCCACGCGCCAGTCCTGGCTCGTGCCCATCGACAGCTCGCGCAGGCCGTGCTGCTCGGCCAGCTCGCGCAGCCGGCGGAAGTACGGACGCGACGACTCGGGGTCGTCGGTCGCGGGCGGCATCGTCATCAAGCCGCGCACGTCGCCGTACACCGAGAGGAACGATCTCCAACGCCTCGGGCGCGATCCCCGACTTGGACGACTCGCCGGCGAGGTTCACCTCGACGAGCGCGGGCACCGTCAGCCGTCGCGCGGCCGACTCGGAGGAGAGCGAGTGGCAAAGCTCGCACGTCTCGTTGACCGTTCGCGCCTTGCGGCTCTGCAGATGCCCGATGAAGTGCCAGCGGAACGCGTCGCCGTAGCGCGCGTGCTTCGCCTCGAGATCCTGCGCTCGGTTCTCGCCGACGACCTCGACGCCCGCGTCCCGCAGGACGCCGAGCTCGTTCGCATCGACGTACTTCGTCGCAGCGACGACGGTGACGCGTCGGCCAGCCTCGGTGCGGATCGCCTCGTAGCGGTCGCGGATCTCCTCAGCCGACAACAAGGCCGATCACTCCCTGGCGGCCGGTCACGCCGTCGTCCCGGCGATGCGAGAAGAAGAGCTCCGGGTTGCACGACGTGCAGAGATCGAAGCGCTCGACCTTCTCGACGCCCGCCTCCCGGAGCGCCCGCTCGGACGCGGTCCAGAGGTCGAGATTCCCTCCGCGCGAGCACGTCGGAGCCGAACCGCTCCCGGAACGGCGCCGCGACCTCGTCCCCGACCTCGTAGCAGCAAGGGCCGATCGCGGGACCCACCGCGGCGCGCGCCGCCGCGCCGAGCGCGCCCACCCCCTCGGCCACGATGCCCGCCAGCAGCCCGCGCCACCCGACGTGGAGGACCGCAAGCGCCGGTCGCCCCTCCCGCGCGATCGCCACCGGGACGCAGTCCGCGGTGAACGCCAGCATCGGCACACCGGGCTCGTCGCTCCACACTCCGTCGCCCGGCTCGCCTCGCGCTCCACTCTGCGCACGATGCACGAGTGCCGAGTGCTGCTGCCGGTTGAACGCAAGCCGGTCGGGCTCGACGCCGATCGCCGCACATAGACGCCGCCGGTTCTCCTCGACGTTCTCCGCCTCGTCGAGCGTGAGCTTCCCGAGGTTGAGGGACTCGAACGGCCCTTCGCTGACGCCACCCTGCCGTGTCGAGAACGCGACCGCGTACTCCGGTCCGGCGTCCCACTCGAGGAGCTTCACCGCGACCTCGCGCGCTCGAGCAGCTGCTCGCGGGTGTTCAGCGTCGGATCCTCCACGACCGCGGCGAGCAGGTCGCGAAGCGCCCGCCCGATCTCCGGCCCTTCGGCGACCCCCAGCTCGAGGAGGTCGCCGCCGTCGACGGCGAGGTCGCGCAGCCGGTACGGGTGCTCGCGCTCTTCCTCGAGCAGGCGCGCCAGCCGCGCCGCCGCCTCGTGCTCCTCCGGCACGGCGTGCTTGGCGCGGAGATCGGCCTGCTTGTGGAGCGCGACGTCGCGCGCGACCTCCTCGCCATGCTCGGCGAGCATCCTGCGTGCGAACAGCGCGTCGATTTGATCGAGCGGAAACGAGTGCTGGCGAACGACGGCGTTCACGCGACGCTGCAGCCGCATCGGGTAGCGCAGCCGCCGGAGGATCTCCGCGCTCAGCTGCGCGCTCAGATCCGCGTGGCTCCCGTCCGTCGACGGCTTCCCGAGGTCGTGCAGCAGCGCGGCGAGCCGAACCTCGAGCGTCATCCCGGCGTCGGCCGTCGCCTGCACCACCTCGAATGTGTGCTCGTCGAGCGTGTGGGGCTGCCGCGCCGTCTGCTGGTCGAACCCGATCAAGGGCGCGAACTCGGGGAGCAGCTCGACGAGCACCCCGGTGTCGCGCGCCAAGCGCAGGGCCTTCGCCGGGTGCGGACCGAGCAGGAGCTTCGAGAGCTCGCCCATCCCGTCGGCCGTGAGCCCGCCCCCGATCCGCTCGCCCGAGACGAGCCGGATCGACGGCGCGTCCTCGCGCATCTGCTGCAGCGTGTCCTCGTCCGGCTCGAGATCGTGCTGCGAGACGAAGCGCAGGCCGCGCACGAGCCGCAGCGGGTCCTCGCGAAAGCTCTGTGGTGACACCGTCCGCAGCACCCCTGCCCTGAGGTCTTCTACACCTCCGTGCGGGTCGAGCAGCTCACCCGTCGAGAGCCGCTTCGCGATCGCGTTGATCGTGAAGTCGCGCCGACCCATGTCCTCCTCGAGGGAGATGCCGGGTGACGCGACGATCTCGAAGTCGTGCCGCCCCGGCCCCGTCGACCGCTCTGTCCTCGGCGGTGCGAACTCGATGCCCGCAGGCACGAGCGCGCGCAGCTCGCGGTCGCGCGGGTAGAGCCTCAACCCGACGCGCTGACCCGCGACCTCGAGGTCCTCGACGCGTCCGTGCGGGGCCAGTGCGTCGTGGAGCTCGTCGTAGCCCACACCGGGAACGACGAAGTCCTGATCCTTCGCCTCCTGTCCCAGCAGCTCGTCCCGCACGGCGCCCCCGACGAGATACGCGTCGAGGCCGAGAGAATCGACGAACGCCGTGATCTGCTCAGACGTGCGCGACCACCGCGATCTCGACTCGCGCACCCATCGGCAGCCCGGCGATCTGGATCGTCGCGCGCGCCGGCGGCTTGTCGCCGACGTAGCGGCCGTAGACCTCGTTCAACTTCGGGAAGTCTGCGAAGTCCGTGAGGTAGATCGTCGTGTTCAACACCTTGTCGAAGCTGCTGCCCGCGGCCTCGAGGATCGCCTTCAGGTTCTCGCAGGCCTGCTCGGTCTGTTCCTCGATCGTCTCACCGACGATCTGGTCGTGGTCGGGCCGCAGCGCGACCTGCCCCGCCACGAAGACGAGATCGCCGTAGCGGACGGCCTGCGAGTACGGCGCGCCCTGGAACGGTGCGGGGGCGGCGTCGGTGCGGACAACGGACTTCTCGGCCATCCACTACTCCTTTCGGCTGCGCGCGCGGCACGCCTGGGCGAGCGCAACGCCGAGCGCCTTGAAGATCGAGTCGAGCACGTGCTGGGTGTCGCGGCCCTCGAGCAGGCGCACGTGCAGCGTCATCTCCGCGCCGTCTGCGAGCCCTTCGAGGAACCGCGCGACGATGTCGGTCTCGTGACCGGCGACGCGCGCCGCGGAGAGGTCGACGTTCGAGACGAGCAGCGGACGGCCCGACGCCTCGAGCGAGACGTGCGCGAGCGCCTCGTCGGCCGGCACGACAGCCGAGCCGATCCGGCGCCCGTTCCGGAGGGGCTCCGCGAGCGCCCGACCCAGCGCCTGCCCGGCCGAGGACGCCTCGAGCACGGCCGAGCCCGGCTCGACCTCGAGCACGATGTCGAACGAGCCGTGCACTGCGAGCAACCCGAGCAGGTGATCGAGCACGGGCAGCCCCGTGCCGACCGTCGCCGTGCCGGTGCCGTCCACGGTGACGCGGACGCCGGTCCGCGCCTCACCCTCGCGCTCGATCGCCGCCATCGCGGCGGAGGCTATCGGCTGCGCTAGTCGGAGACGCGCTCGATGCGCGCGCCGAGCGAGCGCAGCCGCTCGTCGATGCGCTCGTAGCCGCGGTCGATCTGGCCGACGTTCCCGATCGTCGAGCGTCCCCTCCGCGCACAGGCTCGCGATCAGCATCGCCATGCCCGGCGCGGATGTCGGGGCTCTCCATTCGCTGCCCGTACAGCTGGGCCGGGCCGGTCACGACCGCGCGATGCGGGTCGCAGAGGATGATCCGCGCTCCCATGCGTGACGAGCTTGTCGACGAAGAACAGCCGGTTCTCGAACATCTTCTCGAAGATGAGGATCGTGCCCCTCGCCTGCGTCGCGACCGCGAGCGCGATCGACGTCAGGTCGGCGGGAAACGCCGGCCACGGGCCGTCCTCGATCTTCGGGATCTGGCCGCCGAGGTCGTCCTGGATCACGAGCTCCTGATCCGGCGGAACGTGCACGCGTCGTCCCGTCGATCTCGACGCGCACGCCGAGTCGGTCGAAGTGCGGGCAGGATCGCAATCAGGTCGTTCGGCTCGACGTCGTCGATCACGAGCTCGC
This sequence comes from uncultured Actinomycetes bacterium, assembly GCA_963791205.1. Taxonomy (GTDB): domain Bacteria; phylum Actinomycetota; class Thermoleophilia; order Gaiellales; family Gaiellaceae; genus JACCTU01. Next base: position 127,622 of record CAWBRK010000007.1, on the reverse strand, counting down.
CGTCGGTCACCGCGGCGAGGCCGATGAAGCTTGCGACCTCGATGTGCTCGGGCGCGATGCGGTACTCGCCGCCGCCGAGCCGCTCGACGCCCTTGACGCGGAGGACGTTCGACCCGATGCCGTCGATCTGCGCGCCGAGTGAGACGAGGAACCGGCAGAGATCCTGCACGTGCGGCTCGCAAGCCGCGTTGCCGATCACGGTCTCGCCCTCGGCGAGCACGGCCGCCATGACCGTGTTCTCGGTTCCGGTCACGCTCGCCTCGTCGAGGAACATCGTGCTTGCCCTCGAGGCGGTCGGCGCGCAACTCGAAGCGACGCCGGTCGATGGTCGCATCGGCGCCGAGCTGCTCGAACGCGTGCACGTGCATGTCGAGCCGCCGCCGTCCGATCACGTCGCCTCCGGGCGGCGGGACGCTGCGCGCGCCCGCAGCGCGCGAGGAGCGGGCCCGGCGACGAGGAACGACGCGCGAATGCGCGACGGCAGAGCTCCTCGTCGAGCTCGGTCTTCGGCACGCCGCGCGGCGTCGATCCGCACCTCGTCCGGCGCCGAGTCCACTCGGTGTCCGCGCCGAGATCGTCGAGCGAGCTCGAGCATCGTCTCGACGTCGCGGATGCGCGGGACGTTCGTCAGCGTCACGGGCTCGTCCGCGAGCAGGCACGCCGCGAGGATCGGCAGCGCCGCGTTCTTGTTCCGGCAGCCCTGACGCGGCCGTTGAGCGGGGGCCGCCGTCGATGACGAACGACTCGGTCACGGGTCGGGTGAGCGTTGAGGCCATCGGGACAGCGGGGTACCGATAGCTCCCCCGATGGAGGTCACCCGCGAACGTGCCTGGGAGACGCTGACCGAGTACACGAAGAGCGAGGCGCTGCTGCGCCATGCGCTCGCCGTCGAGGCGTCGGTACGCGCGTACGCCGCGACATTCGGCGAGGACGAGGAGCTTCTGGCGCGCGACGCGCTCCTCCACGACTTCGACTACGAGATCCACCCGACGCTCGACAAGCACCCGCAGGACGGCGCGCCGATCCTCCGCGAGCAGGGCTACCCCGAGGAGCTGATCGAGGCCGTCCTCTCGCACGCGGAGCACCTCTCGATGCCGCGCGACACGCAGCTCAAGAAGACCCTCTTCGCCTGCGACGAGCTCTCCGGATTCGTCCATGCCTGCGGACTCGTTCGACCGGACGGCATCGAGACGCTTGGAGCCGAAGTCGGTGCGCAAGAAGCTCAAGCAGCCGTCGTTCGCGGCCGGCGTGCACCGCGACGAGGTCTACAAGGGCGCCGAGGAGCTCGGCGTCGAGCTCGACGACCACATCGCGCTTCGTGATCGCGGCGATGCGGCCGATCGCGCCCGAACTCGGACTGCGCACGGCAGGCGGACGCCGCGTGAGTGCGCCGCGCTTCGAGGCGCTCGGCGTCGTGCGTCTCCGACATGGCGCGCTCGCTCGCCTTCTACCGCATGCTCGGGCTCGAGTTCCCCGACGGCTCCGAGTCCGAGGGGCACGTCGAGGCGCCGCTTCCCGGCGGCCTGCGCTTCATGTTCGACACCGAGGCGACCATCCGCTCCTTCGAGCCGGACTGGGAGCGTCCGAAGGGCACCGCGGTCGGTCTCGCGTTCGCGTGCGACTCCGCCGCGGACGTCGACAGTGTCTACGGCGAGCTGACGGCCGCCGGGCACGCCGGCCACAAGGAGCCCTGGGACGCGTTCTGGGGCCAGCGCTACGCGCAGGTCAGCGACCCGGACGGCAACGTGATCGACCTCTTCGCGCCGCTCTAGAGTCCCTCGAGCCAGGCGGTCGAGGTCCTCGTCGCTCGTCCACCAGCCGCACGACACGCGGACGAGCCCGGTGCCGGGCAGGTCGCGCACGATCACGCCGTTCTCGGCGAGCCGCTTGACCGTGCCCTCGGGATCGTCGGAGCGGAACGAGATGAGCGTCGAATTGCCCGGCTCGGTGAGCACGTCCACCCGCTCGACGAGTCGCTCGCGGGCGCGAGCGGCGGTCTCGGCCGCACGCTCGAAACGCCACTCGGGATGGATCCCGAACGCCTCGAGCAGACCGGCCGTCGTGGCGAGCGGCGTGAAGTGCGTGTCGAAGCGGTCGGCGCCCTCACGCGGCTCGAACGTCGCGGCGACGAGGTCGTACTCCCTGCTGCGACAGATAGCTCGGCTGCGTGATGCGGAGCTCGTCGGGGCTCCGGACGTAGAGCGCGCCGGTGAGGTCCGGCCCGCACAACCACTTCTGGGCGGAGACCGTGTAGAAGTCCGCGTCCGTCGCATCGACCGGAACGGCGCCGGCGCGACTGCGCGCCGTCGACGAGGACAGGGACGCCGGCGCGCTCGCGAAGCTCGCGCCACGGGACCCGGTGACCGGTGATCCAGAGCACGTCCGAGATCGCGATCAGCTTCGTGCGCGGACCGACCTCGGCGAGGATGACGTCGAGCGCGTCGTCCGCCGGCCGGTCGCGGACGTGCGCGACCCGTACGGCGGCCGGGCTGCACGACGATCGGCCCGATCAGGCCGAAGTGCTCGCAGTCGGTCGTGACGATCTCGTCGTCCGCGTTCAGCGCGAGGCCGTTCAGCACGACGTTGCAGCTCTCGGACGTCGAAGTGGTGAGCGCGACGTTCTCGGGCGGGACGCCGAGCACCCTCGCGAACCCGTCCCGGACGTGCGGCCGCTGCTCCATGAAGCGCTCGAACGCCGCGCGATTGACGCGGCCTTCCTCGAGCGCGCGACGCTGCTCGGCGGCGACCGCGTCGTACGACCGAGCGCGCCATCGGCCCGAACGTACCCGCGTTCAGGTACGCGAGGCGCTCGAGCACCGGGAACTGCGCCCGCGCCTCCTCGAACGTCATGCGACCTCGAGCTCCACGGGCGCATGATCCGACAGGAGGACGCCGTCGTGCCGGCGCAGGTCCTCGGGCCAGTGCCGCTCGGCGTGCACGACCTCGAGCCCGCGGACGAGCACGTGGTCGAGCCCGGGCCCGGCGGGCGAGAAGCCCCACTCCTCGTTCGAGAGCTCGCGAAGCGTCGGCGACGTCACGATTGTCAGGTTGAAGTCGCCGGCGAGAACGACCGCCTCGTCGGGCTCGGCGAGGCCGGTCGAGAACGACGCGGCGCGGCGAAGCTCCGCATCCGCGAGCCGGCGGTCGGGGTAGCTCGTGGCGTGGAAGTTGGCGACCACCGCAGTCCGATCGTCGCGGAAACGCACGCGGACCGCCTGGCAGACCCGCCGCTCGCGTGCCCACCAGAGCCGGGCGTGAATCCCGAGGTCGAGCTCGTCGGCGATCCGCGAGCGATACCGCCCGCTGTTGAGCACGATCGTCCGGTGGTCGTCGACGCGAAACGCAGGGTCGACGAGGAGCGCGATCGCCTGTCCCTCGACCGCCGAGCGCAAGAGGTTCGGGTCCAGGTCGGTGATCAGCGTGCCGAGCGGATGCGGCAGCCGGGGCCGGGCGGAAACGTCGCCGTAGGCGCGGTAGCCGGACCACTCGGCGAGGCGGCCGAGCGTCCCCGCGCCGAGCTCCTGGAGCGCGACGATCACCGGCCGATCCTCCGTGATGCGCTCGATCATCGGCTGGAAACGGCGCCGCTTGCTCGCCGGGAGCGTGCGCCCGTGGAACAGGTTCCAGCTCCGGATCATCACGCGGCTAGCGTATTCAGGGTGCGCGTCGTCCTCGCCGACCCCCCGGCGTACACGCCCTACTACGACCACGAGCTCGCGTCCGCGCTCGCGGCCGAAGGCGTGGACGTGGAAGTCGTGACGTCCCGCTTCCGCTTCGCGGACCTCCCGGCACCGGACGGCTACCGGCGCGACGAGCTCTTCTACCCGCTCAGCTCGCGCGTCTTCGGTCGGTCGCGTCTGCGCGTGCCGCTCAAGGCGGCCGAGCACCCGATCGGGATGCTCCGGCTGAGTCGCCGCCGCGCCGACGTCGTGCACGTGCAGTGGCTCGCGGCGCCGCAGGTCGACGAGCGGCTGCTCCGCCTGCGACGTGCCTTCCGTTTTCACCGCGCACGATCTGCTTCCGCGACGCACCGCGTCGAAGCGCGAACTCTGGCGGCGGCTGCTCGCGCGCTTCGACCGCGTCGTCGTGCACAGCGAGCGCGGACGCGAAACGCTCACCGAGCTCGGCGTCGACGCACGCGTGATCCCGCTCCCGATCGAGTCGACCCCGGTCGAGCGTACGGACGACGGCCACACGCTGCTCTTCTTCGGCGTCATCCGCCCGTACAAGGGATTGCCCGACGCGCTCGAGGTCGTGCGCCGGATCGACGACGCCCGGCTGCTCGTCGCCGGCGACCCGGTGCATCCGATCGAGCGGGACGGCGTCGAGCGCGTCGAGTGGCGGCTCGGCTACCTGCCCGAGCGCGAGGTCGACCGCGCGCTCTCCGAGGGAACGGTCGCGCTCTTCCCGTACCGACCGGAGCTCGACCAGAGCGCCGCGCTCGCGAAGGCGCTCGGCGCCGGCGTGCCCGCGGTCGTCTACGACGTCAACGGCATCGCGGAGCCGGTCAAGCGGTTCGGTGCGGGTCGCGCCGTTCCCGCGGGCGACATCGACGCCCTCACCGAGGCAGCGCGAGAGCTCCTCTCCGACACGGCCGCGCTCGAGCAGGCGCGCGAGGGCGCGCGCCGCGCGCGCGAGACGTTGACGTGGCAGGCGTCGGCGCGGGCGCACCTCGACCTCTACCGGGAGCTCACGTGATCTTCAAGCGCCGTTTCGGCGAGCTGATCGACCGGCAGCTCGACCTGTTCGAGCAGGACAACGCCGAGCTGTTCGACCGCGTCGAGGACGCGGAGGCTGAGTACCGCGCGGCCGCGCGTGAGGAGGCCGAGGAGCGCTTCGGCGACCTCCAGGAGGTGTTGGCAGAGGGCACCGACCTGCTCGTCGAGGTCCGTGAGGCGTATGCCGAGACGCTCGACGACGAGACGGCGGAGGAGTATGCGGCCGCATTCGACTTCGCCGTGCTACGGCGCTTCCCCCAGTTCGCGCTCGAGCTCGAGGAGGAGCCCGAAGAGGACGACTAGCGGTGCCCGAAGTGGTGCGCGTCGGGCAGCGCGTCGTTGACGCCGAGCTCGCCGGAGATGCGGCGCGCGAGTGGGCTGAGCGTCTCGAGCCGGTCGACGAGGACGTTCTGGTTCCGCTCGATCTTCTCGAAGCGTCCGTGCGCGAGGATCAGCGGCTCGCCGCGCACGATCGCGCGGTGGCGCTCGTAGACCTGCGGCGGGACGATGAGGTTCACCTGCCCGAACTCGTCCTCGAGCAGCATGAAGACGATCCCCTTCGCGGTCGACGGGCGCTGGCGCGCGACCGCCATGCCGGCGATCGCCACGCGCGTCCGATGCTTCTGCTCGCGCAGCACGCGTGACGAGAGCGTCCCGTCGGGAAGGTGCGGGCGAAGCAGTTCGAGCGGGTGCACGCCGACGGACACGCTCGTCAGCCGGTAGTCGGCGAGCATCCGCTCCCACGTCGACTGCCGCGCGAGCTCGGGCGTGCCGACCGTCGGGTCGAGCGGGAGCGCGAGCTGGTGCTCTCCGCCGCCCGAGCCCGGCACCGTCTGCGCGCGCGGGACGAGGCCGAGCTCCCAGAGGAGGGTGCGTCTGGTCTCGCCGAGGCAGTCGCATGCGCCCGAGGCCACGAGCGCCTCGAGCTCGTCGCGCCCGAGCTCGGTCCGCTGTGCGAGGTCGCGCACTTCACCGTATGGCCCGTTCCGCTCGCGCTCGGCGACGACGATCGCCGCGTCGTCCTCGCCGACGTGCGTGACGTACTCGATCCCCATCCGCACCGCCCCATCCTCGTTCGAGCACTTCGCGAGCGAGCGGTTCACGTCGGGCGGGCGCACCTCGACGCCCTTGCGCTGCGCATCGCGCACGAGCGTCGACGGCGGGTAGAAGCCCATCGGCTGCGCGTTCAGAAGCGCGCAGAGGAACTCCGTCGGGTAGTAATGGCGCAGCCACGCCGACTGGTACGCGAGCAGCCCGAACGCGGCGGCATGCGACTTCGGGAAGCCGAAGCCCGAGAAGCCGGTGAGCTTGTCGTAGACCGCGTCCGCTGTCGCGCGGTCGACGCCGTTCGCGAGCGCGCCTTCGACGAAGCGCTGGCGGAACGCCTCGAGCGCCTCCTCCGAGCGTTTGCGGCTCATCGCGCGGCGCAGCCCCTCCGCCTCCCCCACGCTGAAGCCGGCGAGCGCCATCGCCACGTGCAGCACCTGCTCCTGGAAGACGATCGCGCCGTACGTCTCGCCGAGCGGCTCCTCGAGCAGCGGGTGGTCGAACGTCGGCCTGTGGCTCGGGTCCTCGCGCAGGAGCTCGCGGTTCCGAACGTACGGGTGCACCGCCTTCCCCTGGATCGGTCCTGGGCGCACGAGCGCGACCTGCACCGTCAGGTCGTCGAGGTTCTCGGGGCGCGTGCGCAGGAGGCTCTGCATCTGCGCGCGGCTCTCGATCTGGAACGTGCCGACGGTGTCCGCGCGCTGGATGTCGTCGTAGACCTGCTCGTCCTCGAGGTCGATCCGCGAGAGGTCGATCGACTCACCGTGCACGCGCGCGATCTCGCTCACGCACTCCTCGACGGCGCTCAGCATCCCGAGCCCGAGCAGGTCGATCTTCATGAAACCCGCGTCTGAGCACGAGTCCTTGTCCCACTGGCAGAGCTGCCGCCCCTCCATCGCCGCCGGCTGGACGGGGACGAGCTCGACGAGCGGGCGCGACGAGATGATCATCCCGCCGGGGTGCTGCGAGATGTGACGCGGCAGGCCGGCGATCTCCGAGCAGCACTCGACGAACGCGCGCCAGCGCGGCGAGAGCAGCTTCCGCTCCGCGTCGGGCAGCGCCGTGATCTCCTCCGCGACGCGCCTCGCGTTCCAGCCCTCGGTGAGCTTCGCGAGGCGCTCGAGCTCGGCGTGCGGGAGGCCGAGCGCCTTGCCGACGTCGCGGATGGCGCCGCGCGAGCGGTAGGTCGCGAACGTCGCGACGAGCGCTGCGTGCTCGCGGCCGTAGCGCTCGGTCACGCGCACGATCAGCTTCTCGCGGATGTCGCGCGGGAAGTCGAGGTCGATGTCGGGGACGCCGCGCATCTCGTCGTTCAGGAACCGCCCGAGCGAGAGGCCCGCGGTGACGGGATCGACGTGCGAGAGTCCGGTCAGGTAGCAGACGAGCGAGCCGACGGAGCTCCCACGCCCTCGGCCCGGCGGGAGGACGTGGCGCGGCGAGTCGCTCCCGCGCACCTCGCGCGCGCAGTCGGCGGCGAGCTCGAGCACCTCGTGGTGGAGCAGGAAGAAGCCGTCGAGCCCGAGGCGCGTGATCAGGGCGAGCTCCTCGTCGAGCCGCACGCGGGCCGACGCTCGCAGCACGCTGTTGTTCGCGGCATAGCGGCTCGTGAACGCGGCGTCGCAGATCCGCTCGAGCTTCACGCTCGCAGGCTCGCCGTCGGCGAAGTCGGGATAGCTGTAGCCGAGGTCGGCAGTCAGGTCGAAGCGCAGGCGGTCGGCGAGCTCGCCCGCGCGCTCGACGGCGTCGCGATCGGCGGGGAACCGCTCGAGCATCTCGTCGGCGGAGAGCAGCACCGCCTCGTGGTTGCCGCGGCGCTCCCGCTCGCAGCCGTCGAGCGAGGTGCACTCGCGGATCGCGACGAGGACGTCCTGCAGCTGCGTGCGGCGTGGGTGGTGCGCGTGCACGTCGCCCGTCGCGACGGTCTGGACGCCGAGCGCCTCGGCGAGCTCGTGCAGGACGGCGTTTCGGCGCACGTCTCCGCGCTCGAACGGCCGCTGCAGCTCGACGAAGAAGCGCTCCCGCCCGAACGCGCGCGCGAGGCGCGCGGCGCCGTTCGGGTCGACGACGCCGAGCCCGTGCCGCGCGCAGCCAGAGAGGCAGACGAGGCCCTCGTTGTGCTCCTCGAGGAGCGCGGACGGCAGCGCGGGATCGAGCGGTGGATCCTGCGGCCGCGGTCTCGTGTTCGCGTGCGCGGCCGTCAGGAGCCGGCAGAGGTTCGCGTAGCCGCGCTCGTTCTCGACGAGCAGCGTCACGTGCGCGCCACCGACGAGCGTCACCTCGGCGCCGGTGATCGCGCGGACGCCGAACGCCTTCGCCGCGTGCGCGAACTCGAGCGAGCCGTAGATGCCGTCGTGGTCGGTGACCGCCAGCGCCTCGTAGCCGAGCTCGGCCGCGCGGAGCGCCAGCTCCTCGGGAAGCGACGCGCCGTCGAGGAACGAGTACGACGAGTGGGCGTGCAGCTCGACGTAGCTCACGAATAGGCTCTGCAGCCGTGAGCGTCGTTCCTCCGGGACCGGGCGACAAGGCGCTGCTCGACGAGCTGTTCGTGTCGGTGCTGGAAGCCACCATGAACGTCGAGCCGCACGTGCACCGCGAGCACGTCGACTCGTTCTTCGTGCTCGACGGGACGTTCACGTTCGATCGCTCCGGCGAGGAAGTGCCGCTCGAGCCGGGGACCTACGCGCTCGCGCCGCCGCTCCTCGTCCACGGCTTTCGGCCGGGCGGACGCGTCCTCAACGTCCACGCGCCCGGTCGGTACTGGGTGAAGACGAGGACCGCCCGGCAGGAGGGCCGCCGCCTCGCGCCCGAGGAGTACGACTCGCACGACCCGCCGGCCGACGGCGGGCTTCCTCGCTCCGAGGCGATCGTGCGGCACCCCGGCGAAGGCGAGCTGCTCGAGGACGAGCGGCGTCGCGTGTGGGTGCTCGCCGCGCGGCCCGAGCTCTGCGTCTTCCTGTTCGACGCCGCTCCGGGGTACGTCGGGCCCGCCACCCACGTCCACCGGAAACACACCGACGGCTTCTACGTCGTCGAGGGGGAGCTCGCGTTCGAGCTCGACGGCGAGACGTCCGCCGCGCCGGCGGGGACGTGGGTCGCCGCAACCCCCGGCGTCGCGCACACGTTCCGGAACGCGGGCGACAGCCGTGCGCGCTTCCTGAACATCCATGCGCCGGGGCTCGGGTTCGACGACTACCTCCGCCGGCAGGCTGCCGGCGAGGACGGACGCCGCTTTCACGAGTCCTTCGACGTCTACGAGGTGGAGGCGAGCTGAATGGACGCGAGAGAGCGATTCGACGAGATCGCCGACGACCTCGTGGCGCAGAACTCGGACGTGACCGTGGCGCAGATGATGGGCATGCCCGCGCTGAAGAAGGGCGGGAAGCTCTGGGTCGGCTTCTGGAAGGACGAGATGGTCTTCAAGCTGACCGACGAGGCCGAGCGGGAGCGCGCGCTCGCGCTCGAGGGGGCGCACCTGTTCGACCCGGGCGAGCGGGACCGCCCGATGAAGGAGTGGGTCGTCGTCCCCCAGGCGCACGAGCGGGAATGGCCGCAACTCGCAGACCGTGCTCTGCGTTGAAGAAGGGCTGACGACCTTCTCGACGAAAAGGAGCGCCCGTGGGTCTGCTCGCTTCCATCATGATCACGCTGCTCGTCCTCGCGACTGCGCTCGCCTTCGCGGTTCCGTCCTAGCAGGAGGGCTCGGCGGAACGAGCGCTGTGCCGCCGGGCCGCGCTGGGCGGCGCGATGCGGCGTCCTCAGTCGCGCCCGTATCCAACGGATACGAACGCTCCCTGCGTCCTTGCCTCGCACCACCCATCGCACCCCGGCAACGAGGCCCGTTCCACCAAGCCCTCCTAGACGCCGCGCTGGCTGAACCATCTGCCCCGCTCCTCGTCGCGGAACACGACGACGTTCTGGCCCGACTCGAGCACGAGCTCGAAGTAGCGTCGCTGCACGGGCTCGTCGGTCCACCAGCGGTCGACGACGCGCCACTCCTCGCGCACGACCGCGACCCCTTGACGGTTGACGAGCCGCGGCGTCCCGTCGAAGCGCGCCTCGACGAGCGCCGGCTGCGGCTCGTTCAGTCGTCGCGAGGTACGAACAACGCCCGTGCTTCCGGGATCCGCGACCACGGTGCGACTTCGACCACCGATGCAACCGAGCCCGAGCCGGTGCTGGCGCGCACCTGACGCAGGCCTTCGCTGAGGCGGGTCTGGAGCTCGGCCCCGGCCGCCTGGACGAGCTCGAGCTGCTGCCCCTGCGACTCCGTCAGCTCGACCAGCTCGAGCCGGAGCGAGACGACGGGTGCGGGCAGCTCGGCGAGCTTCGGCCCGAGGGCGAGCCGCAGGCGGTCGCGCTCCGCCGTGGGATCGCGCATGGTGACCGTCCGCCGCCACGAGCCGCCTCCAACGAGCCGTGCCGACACCGCCGCCTTGCGGACGAACCGTCCATCGCGCTCCTTTCGATCGATCAGCTTGTCGAGCAGCACGCCGAACGCGCGCCGCAGGGTGAGCTCGTTCCCGACTGCCTCCGGGAACTCGAGCTCTTCGAAGAGCTCGGCGGGCGGGCGCCGCCCCAGCACCCGCCCCGCCGCGCCCCCTCTCGCCAGGCTCCAGGCACGCCGGCCGTCCGGCCCCAATCGTTCGGCGACGGCGGCCTTTGGGAGCTCGGCAAGCTCACCGAGTCGTTTCACCCCAAGCTCGCGCAGCTCCAGCTGCCGGCGCTCGTCGAGCGGGAGCAGCGAGAGCGGCAGCGGGGCGAGGAACTCGCGCGTATGCGCGTCGGAGACGACGAGGACCTGGCCCTGGCGTGCGACGTTGGCCGCGGCGAGGGCCGCGAAGCGCCGCTCGGCGGCGCCGATCCGCGCGTCCCAGCCCGATCCGACCGAGGCGAGCGCGCGCCGCAGCGCTTCCTCGAGCCCTCCGTAGAGCCGTTCGACCCCACGCGTCTCGAAGTAGGCGCACCCCGGCTCGACGTTCTCGACCGAGAAGCCCGGCGTCCTCGAGCCGGCGGAGGATCCCCTCCCACGCCTGCTCGGCCGCCGACGGGTCCTCCTCGACGAGGACGAGCCCCGGGCACATCGCGAGCGCCTCTCCCATCCGCATCCCCGGCCTGACCCCCTGCGCCTCGGCCAGGGCCGTCACCGGCCCGACGAGCGGCTCCTCGCCGGCAGGCGGCGCGAGCGCCGCGGGAGCGGCGGTGAGCGACGGCCGGGAGCGGAGCGCGGCCCGAAGCGGGAAGCCCGGGATGGCGAGGCAGGCGATCATGGGAACGTATGTTCTACACGAACAGACGTTCGCTTGTCAAGTGAACTTCAGGCCATCCTTCGCCTAGTCGAGTAGCCGGAAGTACCGGGCGATGGGCAGGAGCGTGAACCCCGCTGCCTCGTAAGCCGCCCGCGCAGGCTCGTGACCCGAGTCTCCGCCGGTCTCCACGACGACGATGTCCATGCCCCGGCTCCGCATGTGCTCAGTCGCGAACGCGGTGAGTCGCGAGCTGATGCCTCGCCGTTGATAGTCAGGATCGACGCCGATGATGTCGATCACGCCCATCCCCGCATGAAACGCGTTCAGGGCGACCGCGACGAAACCGACCGGCCGGCCGTGCGTCACCGCGACAAACACGTCCCGTGCTTCGTTCGTGCACGCTGATCGCACCGCGTCAGCCTGGCTCTCCGTCCAATCTGGATGCAAGCGAAGGAAGATTTCGTCGCCGAGGACCTGCCGGACTGACGCAAAGACGGGTTCCCACGCGCGCAGCGAGAACTCAACGACCGCCTCGAGATCGTCCTTGCGGAACTTGCGGATGATCGTCTCTTCGGCCACGACGTCCCCCGGACTTCAGCCGGCGGCGAGAACTGCCCTGCACATCTCGCCGATGTGCCGCTCGTCCGTGCCGCAGCAGCCGCCGACGACCGTGAGCTCGGGCAGCCGGCTCCGCAGTGCACCGAGCCGCGCGGCGAGGTCGACCGGATCGCCGGCGTCGAGATCCTCGGCCTCGTCGAGCTCGGCGTGGCTCCTCGTCGAGGCGTTCGGACGGAGGCCGCGGACGCGCTTCACCCACGGCTCGTCGCCGGCGAGCACGTCGTCGAAGTGGGTCGGGTGCGCGCAGTTGACCATGAAGTAGGCGAGCGTTCCGCCCGTCTCCGCGTCGGTCTGCTCGATCGCCTCGCTCAGCGGCTGACCGGTCGGAAGGCGGCCGTCCGTCTCCACGGTGAACGACACGACGGCGGGCGTGTCCGTCGCGGCGGCTGCGCGGGCGATCCCGATGGCCTCCTCGACGTAGGTCATCGTCAGCGCCGTCACGAGGTCCGCGGCCGTGCCGGAGAAGACGCCGACCTGTCGGGAGTGGTACCGCTCCGCCTCGTCCGCCGTCATCGGGTCGCTCACGACGTAGCCATCGCCGCGCGGGCCGACGCAGCCGCTGACCAGGACGTTCGCGTCGCCCGCTCGCAGCGCGTCCAAGAGCGCCACCGCCCGCCGGTTGACGTCGTCCAGCTGATCCGCCGAGTAACCGAGCGGAGGGCCCCAGTCGGGGTTCGCACGCCAGGTCGGCGTGTCGAGCACGACGCCGACGCCCTGCTCCTTCGCCACTCGGATGTACGGCTCGTAGTAGGCGCGTAGACCCGCGCGGCCCCGCTCGTCGTCGAGCAGCGGGAACGCGGCGAACTGCGGCAGGTCGAAGCCGTCGCGGAAGATCAGCGTCGTCTCCAGCCCGCCGTCGGCGATGAAGAGCGAGCCGGAGAGCTGCGGAAGCGTCACGACGCGCGCGCCAGGATCTCCTGCACGACGGAGGTCTTCGCGTCCGCGTACTGCTGGACGTACTTCCAGTCGCGCGCAGCGAGCTCGCGCTTCGCGTCGGCGTAGAGCTTGCGGTCGTCCTCGTTCTCGCGAAGGTGGTCGCGGAAGCCGACCATGCGGTCGACCTCGTTGCAGCCCTCGGTGAAGACGTGGAGGTTGACGTTCGTGTCCGGCCCCTTGAAGACGCGGTGCTCGTACCAGTCGTGCTCGCGGATCGTGAGCGGGTAGCCGGCGGCCTCGAGCTCGTGGGCGTACGACGGCTCGTCGGACGAGTCGGGGACCTCGAGGACGATGTCGATGACCGGCTTCGCCGGGAGACCCGGGACGGACGTCGACCCGACGTGCTCGATCCGCCGCACGCGGACGCCGAGGATCGAGCGGATCCGCTCCTCCTCGCGCTCGTAGAGGCGCGGCCACTCCGGGTCGTAGTCGCGCACCTCGATCCGCCCCGTGAGCGGTTGCGCCCCGCCGACGGTGATCGCGTCCAGTGCCTCGTCGTAGGCGGCGACGTCGTTCGGGTCCGGGACGCGCGTCGTCATGTGGTTCGGGCTAGCAGCCGTGCCTCGCTGAACGAGGTCGCCAAGGACTGGCTGCTAGCCCGCTGGCTCCGAGTGTAGAACGATCTCCGCGGCTGCTCCAACCATCCGGTCGAACCGCGGCACGACGTCGAGCACGTTCTCGCGCGCGCAGAAGCGGATGTCCTCCTCGAGCCCGGGCGGGCCGTACGTGCGCGCAGTGAGCCCCTCGTGCGCGTTCGGGAACGCGCGCGCGATCAGCTCGGACGCTTTCGACGCATCGGTCCGGTCGCCGCCGACCAGCTCGACGATCCTTCCGGCGCAGTACGCGTCGTCGAGCGCGAACGCGTCCTTGAACCCCGCGCAGACGACGAGCACGTCCTCCCCGCTCTCGCGCGCGGCCGCGGCGACGGCATCGAGGTTCAGGAGGCTCCCGAGGAACACGCGGTCGCACCTGGACGCCGCCGTCAGAATCGCGCGCGTTCCGTTCGTCGTCGAGAAGACGAGCGGGACGTCGCCGCCCTCGGCGAACTCGCGCGGCGACGCGCCCACGTCGAAGCCCTCGATCTTCTTCGCGTCGCGCTCCCCGCCGAGAAGCCCCTCCCCCAGCTGCTCACGGACGGCGAGCGCCTCCTCGATCCCGGGCGCGCAGAGGACGCGCGGCCAGCCGCTCGCGAGGGCCTGGGTGATCGTGGACGTCGCCCGCAGCACGTCGACGACGACCCCCACCGGAGTCGGGACCGCCTCCGACGGCGTAAACGCGACGTGCACACGCACGCCGATACGCTAGTCGGCCGTGGCGACCGCGCCCCGGCTGACGTGCTACCGGCACCCGAACCGCGAGACCGGCGTCTCGTGCCCGGACTGCGGGCGAGGGCTGTGCCCGGACTGCATGGTCCAAACGCCGGTCGGGATCAAGTGCGCAGACGACGCCGGCGTCCGGACCGGCGCGGCGCGGATGGCGCAGTCGGCGCGGCAGTTCGGCGTCGAGGGACAGGGCGCGCTGCTGACGAAGATCCTGATCGGGCTCAACGTCGGCGTCTTCGTCCTCATGCTCGCGACCGGCGGCGGCACGCTCGGTGCACCGGGCGGCGAGCTCTTCGACAAGGGCTCGCTGATCGGGATCGGCATCCAGCACGGGCAGCTCGTCGGCGTCGCGCAGGGCGAGTGGTGGCGGCTCGTGACGTCGATGTTCCTGCACGCGAGCATCCTCCACCTCGGGTTCAACATGCTCTTCCTCTGGTGGGTCGGCAAGCCGGTCGAGGAGGCGATCGGGCGGTGGCGCTTCGCGCTCATCTACATCGCCGGCGGCCTCGGCGGCGCAGCGGGCGCGCTGCTCTTCGGCAAGTACGAGCTCTTCGGCACGTCGCTCGCCACGCCGACGGTCGGCGCGTCGGGCGCGCTGTTCGGGATCCTCGGCGCTGCGCTCGTCTTCGAGCGGCAGCGGCAGTACGTGCTCGGCGGAGCGGCCCTCTCGATCATCGTGATCAACCTCGTGCTCTCGTTCACGATCAGCGGGATCTCCGTCGGCGGTCACCTCGGCGGGCTCGTCGCGGGCGCGCTCGCGGCGCTCGCGCTCTCGCGCCTCGGTACAGCGCACGCCCTGTACGGGCGGCCCGGACTCGCGGGGATCGTCGGCGTGCTCGCCATAGCGCTGGGCACCATCGCGCTCTCGTACTGGGCGGTCGCCGACTACATCTGATCCGGGTTACCGTGCGCGCATGCGCTGGGTTGTCGCCGTCGTCCTCGCGCTCGTCCTCGCGCCCGCGGCCCAGGCCCGGCCGCTGCTCGGCCTCTTCGGCGGCCAGGCGCGGTTCCAGGAGCTGACCGGGCAGCAGACGCAGGTCGGGCACGCGCTCTTCGGCTGGGGGCAGTCCTCGTTCGACCAGGTGCTGTCGCGCCTCGGTGGCAGCCCGATGATCGCGCTCGTCGAGGGGCCGATCACACCGCTCGCGATCGCGCAGGGACGCGGCGACGACTACCTCTTCGCGCTCAACTCGTCGCTCTCGCGCTGGGCGCGGCCCGCGTACGTCCGTCCGCTCCCGGAGATGAACGGCCACTGGAACGCGTACTGCGCGTACACGAAGAGCGGTCGTCAGAAGGGCGCCGCGTACTCGACCGCCGCGTTTCGGAAGGCGTTCGCGCGCATCTATCTGATCGTGCACGGCGGGCCCGCGGCGACGATCAACGCGCGCCTCGCGGCGCTCAGGCTTCCGCCGATCGCGAGCGACCTCCCGGAGAACCCGCTTCCCCGAGTGAAAGTCATCTGGAACCCGCAGGGCTACGGCAGCCCGGACCTCCCGGGCAACTCGGCCCAGGCGTACTACCCGGGCGACCGCTACGTCGACGTCGTCGGCAACGATCTCTACTTCATCCGCGGCAAGGCCGAGTGGGCCGCCGCGGAGCGCCTCTACAACGCCCACCCGTCGAAGCCGTACGCCTTCGCCGAGTGGGGCCTGTGGGGGATCGACGACCCGTCGTTCATCCAGCGGATGGCGACGTTCGCGCGCACGCACCGCAGGCTCGAGCTACTCGCCTGGTACAACGGCCGGCGCGGCGGCGTGTTCGACATCGGCACGAAGCCGCGCGCCCGCGCGGCGTATCGCCGTTTGATCGTCCCGCTCGCCTAGCGCAGGGTGCCGCGCACGACGACGCGAGCAGAGCGCCAGCCCTCGCCGCCGACCACCGTCGTGAAGCGGTACGTGCCCGTTCCGCGTCGCCCGGCGAACTGCTTCGTCCCTGAGCGGTAACGCCACGTTCCGGAGCTCGCGCCGGGGCTCTTCGACCCGTCCGTCGTGAGTCGCAGCGTGCCGCGCGTGCCGAGCTTCAGCACGAGGATCCCGTCCTCGTCGCCGTGCGCCGTCTGGGGCTCCTCACCGCCGTGGAAGAGGTGCCAGTGCCACGAGTACACCGCGTTGGCGGCCCTCGGCTTGCCCGCGAACGACCCGGTGCCGGTGCACTCGACGACTTTCGCGTCGGCCGCATCGGCCCGGATGCAGTCGCTCGCGAGACTCACAGGGCGGATCGTCGCGACGCCGTCGATCTTGATCGGCGCACGCGCCGACGGTGCGGCGGCGAACAGCGCGGCGACCCCGAGCACCAGCAACTTCACGACGAGCAGGCTAGCGCCCCCAGCCCTCGGGCGGCTCGCGGCGGCCGTCCTCGACCGCCCAGTAGTCGCGCTGCGTGACGACGAGCCCGTCGTCGCCGAAGCGGATCAGCGAAACCCCGGCGATCGTCTGCTCGCGACCCTCGGAGCGGACGACGGCCCAGTACTCGCACGCCGCGCGGTCGCCCGCCACGAACGGCTCGCCGAACCACACCTCGGCGGGAGCCTCTTCGTCGGCGAACGCCCAACCTGCGTAGGCAGCCACGCCCTCGGCGCCCTCGTGCGGTTCGCGGAACGGGTGCGAGCGGAAGACCGCGTCGTCGGCGTAGAGGGCTCGGATCGCCTCGACGTCCTGCTCGGGCCACGCGCGGAGCCACGTCCCGCGCCAGCGCCGGGCGGCCGCGTCGCTCATCCGCCGGCTGCGACGTACGTGGCGCCCTGCTCGCTGAGCGCCGCCTGCGCCGCCGCGAGCCGGGCCAGCGGGACCCGGAACGGCGAGCACGAGACGTAGTCGAGCCCGAGCGAGTGGCAGAACGCGACCGAGGCGGGCTCGCCGCCGTGCTCGCCGCAGATCCCCATCTTCAGGTCGGGCTTCGTCGAGCGCCCGCGCTCGACCGCGATCCGCATGAGGTCGCCGACGCCGCTCTGGTCGAGCGTCTCGAACGGGTTGCGCTCGAGCACGCCGTCGTTGAGGTAATGCGTCAGGAACTTGCCCTCGGCGTCGTCGCGCGAGAAGCCGAGCGCGGTCTGGGTCAGGTCGTTCGTCCCGAACGAGAAGAAGTCCGCGTGCTCGGCGATCTCGTCGGCACGGACGCACGCGCGCGGGAGCTCGATCATCGTCCCGCAGAGGTACTCGACGTCGGGCTCCTCCTCCGCGACCAGCTCGGTCAGCTCGCGCAGCCGCCGCAGCTCCTCCGCGAAGCCGACGAGCGGGTGCATGATCTCGACGAGCGGCGCTTCGCCGCTTCGCTCGTGGACCGCCCGCGCCGCCCGCACGATCGCGCGCACCTGCATCTCGTAGATCTCCGGCCACTGCAGCCCGAGACGGCAGCCGCGCGTCCCGAGCATCGGGTTCGCCTCCTGGAGCTGCCTGATCCGCGCGCGGAGCTCGTCGTCCTCGGCCTCCTCGAGCGGCGGGAGGAACTCGTGCAGCGGCGGATCGAGGAGGCGGATCGTCACGGGCAGCCCCGCCATCGCCTCGAAGATCCCCTCGAAGTCCGACTGCTGCACCGGGAGCAGCCGGTCGAGCGCGGCGCGGCGTCCCTGCTCGTCGCGCGCCATGATCATCTCCTGGACGACGGGCAGCCGGTCGTCGCCGAAGAACATGTGCTCCGTCCGGCAGAGGCCGATGCCCTGCGCGCCGAACTCGCGCGCGCGTGCGGCGTCCTCCGGGTTGTCGGCGTTCGCGCGCACCTTCAGGCGGCGGATGTCGTCCGCCCAGCCGAGCACCGTCTGGAAGTCCTCGTTGATCTGCGGCGGGACGAGGCGCACCGGGCCGACGATCACCCGGCCCGTGCCGCCGTCGATCGTCAGCTCGTCGCCCTCCGAGAGCGTCGTTCCGCCGATCGTCGCCGTGCGCGCCTTGAGGTCGATCGAGAGACCCTCGCAGCCCGCGACGCACGGCTTGCCCATCCCGCGCGCGACGACCGCCGCGTGCGAGGTCATCCCGCCGTGGACGGTGAGGATCCCCTTCGCCGCGATCATCCCGTGGATGTCGTCCGGCGTCGTCTCCCAGCGGACGAGGATCACCGGCTCGTGCTCGCCGCGCGCGGCCGCGGTGTCCGCGTCGAAGACGATCTTCCCGCTCGCCGCGCCCGGGCTTGCATTCAGACCGGTCGCCGCGACGTCGTAGGTCGCGTTCGGGTCGAGCATCGGGTGCAGGAGCTGGTCGAGCTGCGACGGGTCGATGCGCGCGACGGCCTCCTCGTGCGAGATCAGGCCCTCCTCGACCATCGTCGACCGCGGCCTTGAGCGCCGCCGCCGCCGTGCGCTTCGCCGCGCGCGTCTGCAGGAGGAAGAGCCGCCCGTCCTCGACCGTGAACTCGATGTCCTGCATGTCGCGGTAGTGGTGCTCGAGCCGCCGCATCGTCTCGAGCAGCTCGTCGTACGCGTCCGGGAGGCGCGCGCGCATGCGCCTCGAGCGGCTCGGGCGTGCGGATGCCGGCGACGACGTCCTCGCCCTGCGCGTTCACGAGGAACTCGCCGTAGATCCCCTGCTCGCCCGTCGACGGGTCGCGCGTGAAGCAGACGCCGGTGCCGCAGTCGTCGCCCTTGTTGCCGAAGACCATCTGCACGACGTTGACGGCGGTGCCGAGGTCGTCCGGGATGCCGTGCGCGCGCCGGTAGACGTTCGCGCGCGGCGTGTCCCACGAGTCGAAGACGGCGCTGACCGCGCGGCGCAGCTGCTCGCGCGCGTCCTGCGGGAACGTCGTCGCCGGTGCTCTCGCGGTAGATCGGCTTGAAGCGTCTCGATCAGCTCGGCGAGGTCGTCGGCGGTGAGGTCGGTGTCCTGCGCAGACGCCGCGCTTCTGCCTTCAGCTCCGCGAGCGCCTGCTCGAACCGGTGCGCGTCGACGCCGTCCACGACCTCGCCGTACATCTGGATGAGGCGGCGGTACGAGTCGCGCGCGAAGCGCGGGTTGCCGGTCGTGCGCGCGAGGCCCTCGACCGCGACGTCGTTCAGGCCGAGGTTGAGGATCGTGTCCATCATCCCGGGCATCGAGATCGCCGCGCCCGAGCGGACCGAGACGAGCAGCGGGTCCTCGGGGTCGCCGAACCGCTTCCCGGCGCGCTCCTCGAGCCTCCCGACGTGCGCGGCGACCTCGTCGTCGAGCCCGGCCGGGCACGGTCGCCCTGCGGCCATGTATGCGCGGCAGGCGTCGGTCGTGATCGTGAACCCGGCGGGCACGGGGATCCCGAGCTGGGTCATCTCGGCGAGGCCGATCCCCTTGCCTCCGAGGAGCTCGCGGCCGCCGGGAGCCGGCTCGTCGAACGAGTAGACGTAGGTCGCCACGGGTCGTGAATACTCCCACACCGTGGCCGGCGAGACACATCGTCGCGATCGGCGGCGCGGGCCTCGGCGAACGCGCTCGACGACTATGTGCTGTCCGTTGCACGCGGCCCGCGCGCGTGCTTCGTGCCGACGGCCAGCGCGGAGGACGCCTCGTACACGATCGCGTTCTACTCGACCTACGGGCCGAAGGCGGAGCCGTCGCACCTCTCCTTCTTCCCGTGGCCGCCGGCCGATCTGCGCGAGGTGCTCCTGCGGCAGGACGTCATCTACGTCGGCGGCGGGAACACGGCGAACATGCTCGCGATCTGGCGCGTGCACGGCATGGACGAGGTGCTCCGTCGAGGCGTGGGAGGACGGGATCGTGCTCTGCGGCTCGAGCGCCGGGATGATCTGCTGGTTCGAGGCGGGGATCACCGACTCGTTCGGCCCGCAGCTCGACGGGATGCGCGACGGGCTCGGGTTCCTGCCCGGGAGCGCGTGCCCGCACTACGACGGCGAGGAGCTCCGGCGGCCGCGGTACCGCGCGCTCGTCGACGACGGCTTCCCGGCGGGCTGGGCCGCCGAGGACTCGGTCGCGCTGCACTTCGACGGGACCGTTCTCGCGGAGGTGGTCACGGCCGTCGAGGGCAAGCGGGCCTACCGTGTCGAGCGCGGGTCCGAGACGCCGCTCGAGGCGCGGCTGCTCTAGGAGGGCTCGCGGCGCGCGGCGAGCCAGCCGGCGACCCGGATCCCGATCCAGAGCGGCGTCAGCACGACGTAGAAGGCGACCATCGCAACCGAGAGCGACACCCACCAGATCGCCCAGTAGCGGAGCGGCACCCAGCCCTTCTCGCTCAGGTCTCGGCTCATGTCGTCACCGGCTCCGCATCGCGCCGTCGCTGCTCGACGGTCCGGATCACGCGCTGCGCGGTTTCCTCGATCGAGAGCTCCGAGACGTCGATCACCGGGCAGCCGATCCGCCGGTGGATCGCCTCCGCCTGCTGGAGCTCCTCGTAGATCTTCACGAGCTCGGAATAGTGCGGCGCCCGCCCCGCGAAGTTCCGCGCGCGCGCCTGGCGGATGTCCGCGAGCCGGTCTGCATGGATCGTCAGGCCGACGACCTTCACGGGGTTGATCCTGAAGAGGTCGTCCGGCGGCTCGATGCCGGCGACGATCGGCACGTTCGCCGTCTTGTAGCCCATGTTCCCGAGGTACATCGAGAGCGGCGTCTTCGAGGTGCGCGAGACGCCGACGAGCACGACGTCCGCCTCGTCGAGGCCGCCGCCGATCCCGTCGTCGTAGCGGACGGCGAACTCGATCGCCTCGATCCGCCGGAAGTAGCCCGCGTCGAGCGGCGCGCGGGCGCCGGCGTGCCCCCGCGCCTGGGCGCCGGTCACCCGCGAGACCGCGTCGATCGGCTGGCCGAGGAGGTCGCAGTAGTGGACGCGGGCCCGCCGGCAGAGCGCGCCGCATCGCGTCGCGCATCTCGGGCCTGACGAGCGTGTAGAAGACGACCGCGGGCCGGCCGCGCGCGCGGCCGACTGCGTGCTCGAGGTCTTCGACCGTGTCGACCCGCGGGTGGCGGATCTCCTCGAACGTCTGGTCGGGGAACTGCGCCTCGAGCGCGTGCACGAGCCGCGTGGCCGTCTCACCCGTGGAGTCCGACACGATGTGGAGCTCGACGGGGGTGACGGCCACGCGGCCATTGTGACGGAGCGGCCTAGTTGCTCTCCGAAGGACGCGTCCCGAGCGTGACGGTCACCGTCTTCGTGGCGCCGTTGCTCCGGACGGTCAGGGTCAGCTGGTCGCCCGGCTGCTTCTCGGCCACTGCGCGGCGGAGGTCGTCGCCCGAGTGCACCTCGGTGTCGCCGGCCTTCGTCACGACGTCGCCGGCCTTGAGCCCGGCCTTCGCGGCTGCGGTGCCGGCCGTGACCTGCGCGATGCGCGCGCCGTTGTCGGCGTCGGCAAGGCTGACGCCGAGGAACGGGCGCTCGACCGTCTTGCCTGCGATGAGCGCGTCCGCGACCCTCTTGGCGGACTCGATCGGCACGGCGTAGCCGATGCCCTCGTTGCCGCCGGACTGCGTCGCGATCTGCGAGTTGATCCCGATCACGCGGCCGTTGCCGTCGAGCAGCGGGCCGCCGCTGTTTCCGGGGTTGATCGCGGCGTCGGTCTGGATCGCACCGTCGATCGTGAAACCGTCGGGGGCGGTCAGCTCGCGGTTGACCGCGCTGACGATGCCGGTGGTGACGGTGCCCTGGAGCCCGAACGGGCTGCCGATCGCCACGACCGGATCGCCGATCTTCATGGCCTTGGACGCGCCGAGCGTGAGCGCATGCAGGTCGCTCGGGACATCGTTCAGCTTCAGGACCGCGACGTCGGCCGACGCATCCGAGCCGACGACCGTCGCACTCCGCTCGTCGCCGTTCGCGAACGTCACGGTGACGCTCTGCGCGCCGTCGACCACATGCTGGTTCGTGATGATGTGGCCCTCGGTGTCGATGACGAAGCCGCTGCCGGTGGCGCCGCCGCCACCCTGCTGGCCGAACGGCGTCTGCTGCGCAGCGGTCTGCGTGCTCACCTGCACGACGCCGTTCTTCACGCTCTCGTAGATCGCGTTGACCGACTTGCCGGTCGTCGATGCAACCGGCGACGACGGTGCGGTCAACGCAGCGGGCGCGGCCGCCTGATCTGCGTCGGTCGCCTCCCACACCCCGATCCCCACGCCGGCGCCGATCGCCGCCGCCGCCGTGAGTGTCAGGAAGAAGACGAGAAATTTCCGGAACATCGATCCTCCTAGTTCAGTGTCGGCCCCCATCGAAGCGCCGCCTGCTGAGATGCCCCTGAGAGCGTCGTTGCGATCGCGTTAAGCGCCTCTCAGCGAGCACTCAGGTTCCGCAGGAACACTTCCTGCATGCGTGTCCTGGTGGTCGACGACGAGCCGGCGGTTCGCACGGCGCTCGAGCGCGCGCTCCGGCTCGAGGGCTACGACGTCGAGCTGGCCGCGGACGGGCTCGAGGCGCTCCAGCACCTCGCGGCGCACTCGCCTGACGCCGTCGTGCTCGACGTCCTGATGCCGAACGTCGACGGCCTGGAGGTGTGCCGGCGGATCCGGGCCGCGGACGACCAGACGCCCGTGCTGATGCTGACCGCGCGCGATGCGGTCGGCGATCGCGTCGCCGGCCTCGACGCAGGAGCGGACGACTACCTCGTGAAGCCGTTCGCGCTCGAGGAGCTGCACGCGCGGCTTCGGGCGCTGCTCCGGCGGGTCGGAGGCGGCGACACCGGCACGCTCCGCTTCGCCGAGGTCACGATGGACCCCGGCACGCGCGAGGTGCGTCGGGGGCAGCGCCGGATCGACCTCACACGCACCGAGTTCCTTCTCCTCGAGCTCTTCCTCCGCAACCCACGGCAGGTGCTCACGCGGTCCGTGATCTTCGACCGCGTGTGGGACTACGACTTCGGGCCGCGCTCGAACGCGCTCGAGGTGTACGTGAGCTACCTCCGCCGCAAGCTCGAGGCCGACGGCGAGCCCCGCCTCATCCACACCGTGCGCGGCGTGGGTTACGTTCTGCGCGAGCCGTGACCTTCCGCACACGTCTCGCACTCGCGTCGGCCGCAGCGGTCGCCGCCGCGATCGCGGTCGCCTCGCTCGCTTCGTACACGCTCGTCAGCTCGCAGCTGCGCGGCTCGATCGACGACTCGCTCAAGGCGCGCGCGAGCGCGGTCAAGGTGCCGGCGGACCAGCCGCTGACCGAGTTCGAGATCACGAAGCCGCTCCTCGGCGGCGCGGGCGGCTACGCGCAGCTCGTCACGGCGGGCGGGAGCGCGATCCGCCAGCCGGACGCGAAGATCCCGCTCCCGTCGAGGGGGGCCCGCGGAGTCGCCGACGGCACGCGCAACCCCTTCTTCGAGGACGCGACCGTCAGCGGGACGCACATGCGCATCTGGACGACGCAGTACGCGCCGGGCATCGCGCTCCAGATCGCGCGACCGCTCGACGAGGTCGACAGGACGCTCGATCGTCTCGCCGGCTACCTGACCGCGATCGCCGTCGGCGGGATCGCGCTGGCGGCGTTGCTCGGCGTGCTCATCTCGCAGACGGCGATCGCGCCGGTGCGGCGGCTGACCGAGACCGCCGAGCGCGTGACGGCGACGCGCGACCTGAGCGAGCGGATCCCGGGACCCGGCCGTGACGAGCTCGGCCGCCTCGCGGCCAGCTTCAACTCGATGCTCGGCACGCTCGACGACTCGCTCCGCGCGCAGACGCAGCTCGTCGCCGACGCCTCGCACGAGCTCCGGACGCCGCTGACGAGCCTGCGCACGAACGTCGAGGTGCTTCAGCGAGCGCAGAACCTGTCCGAGGGCGAGCGCGCGCGGATGCTCGGTGAGATCCGCTCGCAGGCGGAGGAGCTCAGCGAACTCCTCGCCGACCTGCTCGACCTCTCCCGGAGCGAGCGCGTCCTGCCTGAGCCCGTGCAGCTCGACGAGGTCGTCGAGACGGCGCTCGAACGAACGCGGAGGAGCGCGAACGGCGTGCGCTTCGACTCGCACCTCGAGCCGACGACGGTGAACGGCGTGTCGAGCCGGCTCGAGCGCGCGGTGGCGAACCTCCTCGACAACGCAGTGAAGTGGAGCCCGCGCGACGGGACCGTCGAGATCGACCTCAGCGGCGGCGAGCTGCGCGTCCGCGACCACGGGCCCGGCATCGCGGCAGACGACCTTCCGCGGGTCTTCGACCGCTTCTACCGCGCTCCGTCCGCCCGCGGCGTTCCCGGCTCGGGGCTCGGGCTCGCGATCGTGCGGCAGGTCGTGGAGGAGCACGGTGGCTCTGTGACCGCCGAGAACGCGCCCGACGGCGGCGCGCGCATCCGTGTGCGGCTCTCAGCCGGCTCGTAGCTCGTCCTCACGTTGTTCTCAGGTTCGCGCGCTTGACTCTGACGAGTCTCACCACTCCTCCTCGTCGCACGAATCGAGGGCGGCTCCAACGGAGTCGCCCTCGATCCATTTAACCTCTTCTCCTCGTGGCGACAGACGTGGTGACGATGGAGAAGATCGTGTCGCTCGCGCGGCGGCGCGGGTTCGTCTTCCCGTCCTCGGAGATCTACGGCGGCCTCGGGTCCACCTACGACTACGGGCACTACGGCGTCCTCCTGAAGGAAAACGTCCGCGCGCGCTGGCTCGAGGCGATGATCAGCGAGCGGGAGGACATCGTCGCGCTCGACTCCTCGATCATCCTCCACCCGCGCGTGTGGGAGGCGTCGGGCCACGTCGCACGGGTTCACCGACCCGCTCGTCGACTGCCGCACGTGCAAGCTCCGCTTCCGCGCCGACCAGCTCGACGGAGCGCGTCGTGCGGCAAGCGGCCGAGCAAGCGCCCCGGCGAGACGCCCGACTGCGACCTGACCGAGGCGCGCCAGTTCAACCTCATGTTCCAGACGCGCGTCGGAGCGGTCGAGGAGACGGGCTCGGACGTCTTCCTTCGGCCCGAGACCGCGCAGGGGATCTTCATCAACTTCAAGAACGTCGCGCAGCTCGCGCGCCGCAAGCCGCCGTTCGGCATCGCGCAGGTCGGCAAGTCGTTCCGCAACGAGATCACGCCCGGGCAACTTCATCTTCCGCACGCTCGAGTTCGAGCAGATGGAGATGGAGTTCTTCGTGCCGCCGGACGAGGCCGACGAGTGGTACCGCTACTGGGTCCAGGCGCGGTTCGACTGGCACACTCGCCTACGGCCTGCGCGCGAGCCGATGCTGCGCATCCGCCCGCACGACGCCGACGAGCTCTCGCACTACTCGAGCGCGACGAGCGACATCGAGTACCTCTTCCCGATCGGCTGGTCCGAGCTCGAGGGCGTCGCGAACCGCGGCGACTACGACCTGCGCCAGCACACCGATGCACTCCGGGACGAAGCTCGAGTGGGTCGACCGCGGCACCGGCGAGCGGTTCGTCCCGCACGTGATCGAGCCGGCGCTCGGGCTCAACCGAGCGATCCTCGCGCTTCATGATCGACGCGTACGACGAGGAGGTCGTCGGCGACGGCGAGCGGACGGTCCTCCGCCTCCACCCCGCGCTCGCGCCGGTCAAGGCCGCGGTGCTGCCGCTGATCGGCAAGCGCGAGGACATGGTCGTCGAAGGCGCGCGCGCTGTACGAGGAGCTGCGCGCCGACGTGCGGTCGAGTACGACGACGGCGGCGCGATCGGGCGCCGCTACCGCCGGCAGGACGAGATCGGCACGCCGTACGCGTTCACGATCGACGACCAGACGCTCGAGGACGAGACGGTGACGGTGCGCGACCGCGACTCGCTCGCGCAGGAGCGGCTGCCGATCGGCGGCGTGCGCGCGTGGCTCGGCCGACTCGCTCCGACGGCCCTGGACGACGCCGAAGTCGATGACCGCGCCCTGGAGCGTACCGGCCGGCCGGGCGCTTCGACGAGCACGTCTTCGTCAGCGACGCGCTCCGCGGCAACGGCTCGGCGACCCGCACGAGCGTCCGCTCTGGGTCTACGTCCCGCCCGGCTACGACGACGAGCCGGAGCGGCGCTACCCGTCGATCTACGTCATCCAGGGCTACACCGGCCAGCTCGACATGTGGCGGAACCGCTCGGCGTTCGGCGCGAAGACGTTCGCCGGAGCTCGCGGACGACGTCTTCGCGTCGGGCGACGTCCCGCCGGCATCGTCGTCTGGGTCGACGCGTGGACGACGATCGGCGGCTCGCAGTTCCTCGACTCGCCCGCGATCGGGCGGTACCACACGCTACCTCTGCGACGAGCTCGTGCCGTTCGTCGACGAGCGGTACCGCACGATGCGCCGAGCGCCCGAGCACCGCGGGATCCAGGGGAAGTCGTCCGGCGGCTACGGCGCGATGGTGACGCCGATGCTCCGCCCCGACCTGTTCGGCGGGCTGCGCGACGCATGCGGGCGACGCGCTCTTCGACGCCTGCTACGCGAAGGACTTCCCCGAGACGGCGCGCGCTGCTCCGCGACCAGCTACGACGGCGACTACGAGGCGTTCTGGAAGGACTTCCGTCGCGCGGCCGCTCGTGACGAAGCCGCGGCGACCACGTCGCTCGTGAACACGTGGGGCATGGCCGCCGGCGCTACTCGGCGGACGACGACGGGACCGGTGCGCGCTCCCGATCGACGAGACCGGCCGAGCTCGATCCCGCGAGCGTCTGGGAGCGCTGGCTCGCAGCTGGGACCCCGTGCGGATGGTCGAGCGGCACGCCGACGCGCTGCGCGGGATGCGGGCCGTCTACATCGACGCCGGCAAGAGCGACGAGTACTTCCTCGACCTCGGCGCCGAGGCGTTCCGCCGCGAGCTCGAGCGCGTCGGCGTCACGGACGTCTTCTTCGAGCTCTTCGAGGGCAAGCACGGCGGGATCGTCTGGCGCTACCCGATCGCGCTGCGCTACCTCGC
This sequence comes from uncultured Actinomycetes bacterium, assembly GCA_963791205.1. Classification (GTDB taxonomy): domain Bacteria; phylum Actinomycetota; class Thermoleophilia; order Gaiellales; family Gaiellaceae; genus JACCTU01. The sequence continues at coordinate 101,022 of CAWBRK010000007.1, read as the reverse complement.
CGAGCGTGCTGGCCTAGGCGCTCCGCAGCGTGCGGAGGCGAAAGCCGCCGTGGAACTCGTACGACGCCGTGATCACGGCGAGCGCCTCGCGCGCGGCGCGGTCGGTCAGCCCCGCCGCTGCCGCGTCCGCGAGCGGTGTGCTCAGCAGCTGCTCGATCCCGGCGCGCCCGGCCGGCGAGAGCGCGAGCGCGTCCTCGCCGCAGGTCGCGGCAGACCGCACCGCCGGCACTGCGGCGAGTAGCCGACGAGCTCATGCTCGCCGCCGCAGTTCGCGCAGCTCGTCAGGTGCGGCAGGTAGCCGGAGAGCCAGAGCAGCTTGAGCTGGAACGAGAGCGCGAGCGGGTCGAGGGCGGGACGTGCCGGCGCGCGGCTCGGAAGGTCGTCGAGCAGGTCGAGGAAGCGCGTCAGCGCCTCGAACGCCCGCGCGTTCGCCTCCGGCTCGCCGAAGAGCCGCAGCATCGCCTCGGCGCCGATGAGGCCGACGCGCGAGCCGGTAGCGCGTCCTCGCGCGCCGCGTGGTGCGAGCGGATCAGGTCGACGCCCGTGACGGTCTGGAGCTCGCCGGCTCCCTGATGGAGCATCAGCTCGACGTGCGAGAGCGGCTCGAGCCGCGCCCCGAAGCGGGACTTCGTGCGGCGGATCGCCCTTCGCGACCGCGCCGATGCGCCCTCGCTCGAGCGTGTAGAGGTGGAGCACGCGATCGGCCTCGCCGAGCCGCATCGAGCGGAGCACGACGGCCTCCGTCCTGTACGTCCTTGCAGGCACCATGGCCAGTCTAGAAGCCGCGACCGGAACCATCCGGGCCGCTTCTCCGTTACACGCTTGATGCAGAGGATCCAGATCTACACGACCCGCTGGTGTGGCTACTGCGTGCGCGCGAAGGCGCTGCTCGACTCGCGCGGGCTCGCCTACGAGGAGATCTCGCTCGACGACGAGGTCGGGTTCCGGCAGAAGGTGCTCGACCTGACCGGCGGGTGGACGGTGCCGCAGATCCTCATCGACGGCGAGCCGATCGGCGGCTACACCGAGCTCTGGCGGCTCGACCGCGACGGGCGACTCGGCGAGCGCCTGCTCGAGCGCGCGGCGTAGCGCCGGCCGGCTAGAGGCGCTGGCAGGTCGGGCAGTACCACGTGCCGCGGCCCCCGGCGCGCGTCTTCTCGATCGGCGTGCCGCAGCGGTCGCACGGGCTCGCCCTCGCGCCCGTAGACCTTGAACGCGTCCTGCATCCGGCCGCGGCCGCCGTCCGGGCGCGCGTAGTCGCGGAGCGTCGCCCCCTGGCGGCGGATCCCGACGCGGAGCGCATCGCGGATCGCGCGGTGGAGGCGGCGGATCTCGTCCTCGTCGAGGTCGCCCGCGGGACGGAGCGGGTGGATCTGCGCGCGCCAGAGCGCCTCGTCGACGTAGATGTTCCCGACGCCCGGCGACCGTGCGCTGGTCGAGGAGCGCGGCCTTCACCGGAGCCTTTCGGTTCGCGAGGCCGGCGGCGAGCACCTTCGGCGTGAACGAGCGCGCCAGCGGCTCGCCACCGATGCGCGCCTCGAGGTACGGATCGAGCTCCGCGGGCTCGACGAGCAGCCACGTGCCGAAACGCCGCACATCGCGGTACGCGACGTCCGACCCGTCGTCTAGCGTGACAACAGCACGTGTGTGCGGGTCGTCTGCCGGGACTCCCGCAGGCGCGTGCCGAAAGCTCCCCGTCATCCGGAGGTGAACCAGGAGCACGCGCCCGCTCTCGAATCGAACAACCAGATACTTGCCGCGACGCTCCACCGAGGCAACGCGCTCGCCCTCGAGCTCTTGCGCGACCGCGTGCGGGTCGAACGGCCGGGTCAGCCGCGGGTCGTCGATCGTGACCTGCTCGAACGTGCGGCCGACGAGCACCGGCTCGAGGCTCGTGCGGACGGTCTCGACCTCGGGCAGCTCGGGCACGTGGCCAGGCTAGCCGGGGCCGGTCAGGTCACGAGGTCGAGCACGATCGGGCGGTCGCCCGGCGGTGTGTCGCCGAGCTCGTAGGCCGCGAGCACGCGCTCGGCCGCCGCGTCCGCCGCACCGTCGGTGCGCGCGTGGATCTCGGCGAGCGGCTCGCCCTGCTCGACCTGAACGCCGCGCTTGCGGAGGCAGACGATGCCGACCGCGTGGTCGATCGAGTCGTCCTTGCGGACGCGGCCGGCGCCGAGCTCGAGCGCGGCGATCCCGACCGGAAGCGCGTGCAGCGCCCGGATGTGTCCACCCTCGGGCGCCTCGAGCGTCCGGACGACGGGTGCCCGTGGCAGCGCGTCCTCGCTCGGGTCGCCGCCCTGCGCCTGGATCCAGCGGTCGTACATGGCGAGAGCCGACCCGTCGTGCAGCGCAGCCTCGGCGCGGCGGCGCCCCTCCGTCGCGTCGACGCCGAGATCCGAGAACGCGAGCAGCTGCGCAGTCGCCGTGAGCACGAGCTCGGTGAAGTCCTCTGGCCCTTCGCCACGAAGCGTCGCCCGCGCCTCGAGGAGCTCGAGCGCGTTTCCGACCGCGCGCCCGAGCGGTTGGTCCATGTCCGTGAGCAGGCAGGCGACGCGACGGCCGCCCCGCTCACCCAGCTCGAGCATCGTCTCGGCGAGCCTGCGCGCGTCCTCGAGCGTCTTCATGAACGCGCCGTCGCCGACCTTGACGTCGAGCACGATCGCATCGGCACCCGCGGCGATCTTCTTCGACATGATGCTCGCCGCGATCAGCTGGACGTTGTCGACGGTCGCCGTCACGTCGCGGAGTGCGTAGAGCCCCTTGTCGGCTGGCACGAGGTCGCCCGTCTGTCCGATGATCGCGACCCCGACGTCTCGCACCTGGGCCACGAATTCGTCCTCGGAGAGCTCGACGCGGAAGCCGGGAATCGACTCGAGCTTGTCGAGCGTCCCACCGGTGTGCCCCAGTCCGCGTCCGCTCATCTTCCCGAAAGGCACGCCGCATGCTGCGACGAGAGGCGCGACCGCGATCGAGGTCTTGTCTCCGACGCCGCCGGTCGAGTGCTTGTCGACGACGGTCCGTCCGAGCGCGCCGTGAATATCGAGCGTGTCGCCGCTCTGCACCATCGCGTCCGTCATCGCGAACGTCTCGGCGGGCGTCAACCCGCGGAAGTACACAGCCATGCAGAACGCGGCCATCTGATAGTCCGGCACGTCGCCCGATCCGTACCCGAGCACGAGCTCGCTCATCTCGTCCGCGCTCAGCTCGCCGCCGTCGCGCTTCCGCTCGATCAGCTCGGCCGGCCGGATCTTCACTCGGCGTAGATCGAGCGCCCGGGGATTCCGCGGCCCGGCGCCTTGCCGCCGAGCCACGAGTTCACCGTCGCGCCGACGTCCGCGAACTCGCCGCCCTCGTGGATGTGCCCGTTCGCGTTCCGTCCTTCGGCGTATGCGAGGAGGAGCGCGTGCTCGCGATTGTGATCCGTCCCCGGCGTCGTCGGGTCGCAGCCGTGGTCCGAGGTCATCACGAGCAGGTCGCCGGGCCGCAGCGCGTCGAGGATGTCCGTCAACCGCCGGTCGAAGTCCTGCAGGCAGCGGTGGAAGTTGACGGGATCGTTGCGGTGACCCCAGAGCTGGTCCGTCTCGACGAGGTTCACGAACACGAACGTGCCATCGTCCGACTCGCGCAGGAGTCGGATCGTCTCGTTGATCCCGTCGATGTTCGACTTCGTCGGGTGCGACTCGTCGATGCCGACGCCGGCGAAGATGTCGCCGATCTTGCCGACGCCGTACACCTTCACCCCGGCGTCCTGGAGCAGCGTCAGATAGTTCGGCGTCTTCGGCTCGACCGAGAAGTCGTGCCGGTTCGGCGTCCGCGTGTAGTTGCCGGGCTCGCCGATGAACGGACGGGCGATCACGCGCCCGACGCGATGCTTTCCCGTCAGGATCTCGCGCGCGATCTTGCAGCCCTCGTAGAGCTCGTCGAGCGGAATGGTCTCCTCGTGCGCCGCGATCTGGAAGACGGAGTCGGCGGACGTGTAGACGATCCACTTCCCGGTCCGCTGGTGCTCCTCGCCGAGCTCCTGGATGATCTCGGTCCCGGACGCCGGCTTGTTGCCGAGCACGCCGCGCCCGGTCCGGTGCATGAACGGGTCGATCACGTCGTGCGGAAAGCCGTGCGGGTACGTCGGGAACGCCTGCGGCGTGAGCACGCCCATCATCTCCCAGTGGCCCGTGGTCGTGTCCTTGCCCTTCGAGCGCTCGACGAGACGGCCCGCGATCGCCTGCGCGCCTGCCTGCGGCGGGCAGCCCTCGAGCGGCTCGATGTTCCCGAGCCCGAGGGCCTCGAGGTTCGGCAGATCGAGACCGCCGACCGCCCGCGACAGGTTTCCGAGCGTGTCGGCGTTGATGTCGTCTTCGCCGTACTCGGCGGCGTCGGGGAGGGCGCCGGCCCCGACCGCGTCCAGCACGATGACGCACGCGCGGGGCATGCGGCTATTCTAGGCCCCGCATGGACACCGTTCTCGGGATCATCGGCATCATCGTGTACGCGGTCGCCGTCATCTCGCTGGCCGCCGGCGTGACCTGGCTCGTGGTCAAGGTCTCGCCCGCCGAGAAGCCGGACCAGCCGAAGCCGGCCGACACCTAGGAGGGTTCGGCGGAGAGGGCTCGTCGCCGGGGTGCGATGGGCGGGCCGAGGCAAGGACGCAGGGAGTGTCGATAGCTGGCGCTATCGGCGCGACTGAGGACGCGGCATCGGGTCGTCCAGCGCGGCCCGGGGGCACAGGCGTCTTCGCCGAACCCTCCTAGACCGGGGACAGCGGGAGCACGTCTTCGAGCGGCGTGAACGCCAGGTCGTGTGCCTCGGCGACCGCCTCGTACGTGATCTTGCCGTCCAGCACGTTGACGCCGCGCGCGAGCGCGCGGTCCCGCGCGATCGCCTCGCGCAGCCCGTGGTCCGCGATCGCCTCGACGTACGGCAGCGTCGCGTTCGTGAGCGCCTTCGTCGACGTCACGGGAACGGCGCCCGGCATGTTCGCGACGCAGTAGTGCGTCACGCCGTCGACCGTGTAGACCGGGTCGCTGTGCGTCGTCGGCCGCGCCGTCTCGACACAACCGCCCTGGTCGATCGCGACGTCGGCGATCACCGAACTCTCCTTCATCCCGGCGACCATCTCGCGCGTGACGAGCTTCGGCGCGACCGCGCCGGGGATGAGCACGGCTCCGATCACGACGTCCGCGTCGGCGACCGACTCCTCGATCTGGAGCGCGGACGACATCAGGAGGCTCACGCTCGCGCCGAGGATCTCCTCGAGCTGCCGCATGCGGTCGATCGAGCGTTCGAGGATCGTCACGTTCGCGCCGAGCCCGAGCGCGATCAGCGCCGCGTTGTAGCCGACCATGCCGCCGCCGATCACGACGACGCTCCCGCGTGCGACGCCCGGGACGCCGCCGAGCAGCAGCCCGCGCCCGCCCTGCGGCTTCTCGAGGAAGTACGCGCCCGCCTGCGCCGCGAGGCGGCCCGCGATCTCGCTCATCGGCGCGAGTAGTGGAAGCCGCCGGTCGTCGGTCTCGACCGTCTCGTATGCGACTCCGGTGATCCCGCTGTCGACGAGCGCGCGCGTGAGCGGCTCGTCCGCGGCGATGTGCAGGTACGTGAACAGCACGAGCCCCTCGCGGAGCCGCGCGTACTCCGGCTCGATCGGCTCCTTCACCTTGAGCAGGAGCTCCGAGTCGGCCCAGACCTCGTCGACGGACGCGATGCGCGCGCCGGCAGCTCGATACGCCTCGTCGGTGAACGCGCTCCCGACGCCCGCCTCGGTCTCGATCGTGACGTCGTGGCCGTGCAGAACGAGCTCGCGTGCGCCCGCCGGCGTGAGCGCCACGCGGTATTCGTCCGGCTTGATCTCCTTCGCGACGCCGATCTTCACGAGCGGCGCAACGATACCGTGGCGGACGCGCTAGGACGCGAGCTTCTCGACGTAGCGGCGCTCCTCCGGGCCGAACCAGGGCGGTGAGCCCGCCGCTGCGTTCTCGCGAACGCGCTCCGGATGCTTCGTCGCGGGGATCGCGACGTCGACGCGCTCGTCCGAGACGACCCACTTCAGCAGCGCCTGCGCCCACGTCTCGACACCGAACTCGCGAAGCGGCGCAAGTGCCTCCAGCTCCGGCGGTCTGGACACGAGGCTCCCGGCGCCGAGCGGCTCGCATCACGATCACGGGGATGCCCAGTTCGGCCGCAAGCGGAAGCAACTCGCGCTCGCAGGCGCGGTCGAGCGGGTTGTACGGCAGCTGCACCGCGTCGAAGCGTCCGGTGCGGAGCGCCCGTGCGAGCTCGCCGAATGCGCCCGACGCGTAGTGCGTCACGCCGATACGTTCGATGCGGCCCTCGTCGCGCTCGTGCTCGAGCCACGGCAGATGCGACTCCCACGCGACGAGGTTGTGCACCTGCTCGACGTCGACGCGACCGCCGAACCACGCGAGCTGATCGGCGTACTGGCGGCGCGCGTCGTCCGCGTTGCTCGTCCAGATCTTCGTCGCGACGAGCGCCTGTCCGCGACGGTCGCCAAGCGCGGCGCCGAGCGTCCGCTCGGCCGCCCCGTACATCGGCGACGTGTCGAACAGCCGCTCACCCTCGTCGAACGCCGCGTCGACGACTCCGCGCGCGGTTTCGAGATCCCCGTCGAACGTCCGCCAGGTGCCGAGGCCGATCACCGGCCCGAGCCGCCGCTCCTCCATGGCGCGGCACTGTAGTGACGTTCGACCTCAGGAAACGAGCGTGCGTGCGAGACGACCGGCTCCGAACGCCGCCGCGAAGAACCATGGATCCTCGTCGGGCCCGCGGCCCATGTGGTCGAGTGTGAGCCCACCGCAAGCGTCGCGCCAGTCCTCGACATCGACCTCGTCCCGGTCCGCGAGCCACTCGGGCGCGTCCAGGCCGCGCGGCCACGCCACGCGCACGGGACCGAGACAGAGCTCGAGCGCGGTTCGCGTGTGGTGCGACACGCCGCGGTGCCGCGCGCGCTCGTCGGCTTCCGAGATCCGCACAGCGACGACCGGCGTTCCGCCGAGCGCCGACGCCGCGTTCGCCGCGTCTGCCGCGGCGAGGCCGCCGTGCCCGAGGCGCGATCGCTGTCCCGACGACGCCGGGCCCGATCGCGCACACGGCCGCGTCGTACCCCTTCGCTCGCGTCCACGCGAGCGCCGAGGGGGTCCCGACGCACTCGACGTCGCCGTCGAAGCACGCACCCGTCGCCACAGCCGCGCCGAGTAGTCCCCGCTCCTTCAGCTCGCGCACCGAATCGGAAAGCGAGACGGGGAGCGCGCCGCCTGGAACCTGCACGTACGCGACACGTGCGCCGGCGAGCCCCGCGCACACCGGCGCCACCTGGCTGTGAAGCGAGCAGCACACCACCGGCATCCCGTCGAGCGACTCCGCCAGCTCCCCCGCCTCCTCCCCATGCGGCCACGCAGCCTGAGCCGGCGTGTACGGCAGCTTCATCACATGTGCGCCCTCCGCCGGCGCGAGCCCGAGCCCGCGCGTGAGGTTCGCGTGCAGCACGTCGAAGCCGCCCGAGCCGAGCGCGAGCGAGCGCGCCTGATCGTTCACGAGTACGTCGTCGTCGAGCGCGACGGGCCCGGTCAGCCGTGGGTACGCGACGCACGGCTCGCCGTCCACCTCGAGCCGGACGAGCCCCTCGTGCCGCTCGAGGATCGCGGTGACGCGGCCGCGCCTAAGCCCGAGCGGCATCGATCAGCGCGAGCGTGACGTCGACCATCGCGTCGAGATCGGCGACCGCGATGTGCTCGTCGGGCGTGTGGATGTCCGTCATCCCGTTCGCGAGGTTGAGGCACTGGAGCCCGCGCTCGTTGAACACGTTCGCGTCCGCGGCGCCGCCCGTCGTGTCGAAGCGCACCTCGTGCCCCGTTCGCGCCAACGCGGCGACGGCGAGCCGCACGACCTCGTCGTCGCGCCGGAACCGGTAGCCGTTGTAGTCCTGGTTGACCTCCGTTTCGACGTCGCACTCCGCAAGCGACGCGGCGAACGTCGCAGCCTCGAGCATCTCCTCGACGACGTCGGCGAGCTTGCGCTCGTTGAGCGAACGAACCTCGGCGCGGAAAGAGCACCACTCGGGGACGATGTTGCGTGCGCTCCCGCCCTCGATCTGCCCGACGTTCGCGGTCGTCTCGTCGTCGAGTCGACCGAGCCGGAAGTCCGCGATCGCGCGCGAGGCCGCCGCGATCGCCGACCGCCCCTCCTCGGGATACATCCCGGAATGCGCGGCGCGGCCGTGGAAGCGAACGTCGAGCTTCCGCGACGACGGTGCCGCCATGATCACCGTCCCGATCCGCGCCGCCATGTCGTAGACGTAGCCGACCCGCGCCTGGAGCCGCGACTCGTCGAACGCCCTCGCGCCGACGAGCCCGACCTCTTCCTTCGGTGTCAGCAGGAGCTCGATGCCCGCGTGCTCGCGCCGCTCCTCGACGACCCGCCGGACCGCCTCGACCATCGCGACGACGGCCGCCTTGTTGTCGGCGCCGAGGATCGTCCCGGCTCCGTTGCGGACGACGCCCTCCTCGACGACCGGCTCGATCGCGCCCTGCGGCGGCACCGTGTCGAGGTGCGCGCAGAAGAAGAGCGGCGTGCCGCCGCCGTTCGTCGCCGGCAGGCTGCAGTAGAGGTTCCCGATCTCGGAGCCGGTCGCGGGGCTCGAGTCGTCCTCGTCGACCGTGAGCCCGAGCTCTCGGAGCTCACGGACGACCCGATCCGCGACCGCGCGCTCCGCACCCGGCGGCGAGGGGATCGCGGCGAGCTCCAGGAAGAAGCTCACCGCCTTGGAAGGCTGTTCGTCGGCTGTTACGTTGAAGTCCGCCGTCATGTCCTCGCGAGCGCACACTGAAACTGCGGCGGAGCCGCTGATCCAGGCGAGTCTACTCGGCGAGGCCGTGGACTCCGGTCCGGTGGCGATCTTCGTCGCCGACGAGCAGATGCGCTACGTCGCGGTCAACGAGTACGCGGCGTCGCTCCTCGGCTACAGCCGCGCCGAGCTGCTCAAGCTGCGCGTGACCGACGTCGCCCGGACGCCCGAGGCCCCGAACGACTTCGAGCTGATGATGCGCAACCGCGAGCAGGCGGGCGTCTCGGTCCTCACCCGCAAGGACGGCACCGAGTTCCGTCTGGGCTACCGCGCGAGCGAGACGCGCATCGCGGGCATGCCGCTGTACGTCTGCATCGGCTGGCCCCTGACCTAGGAAGGCTTGGCGAAGCAGGCACTGTGCCGCCGGGCCGCGCTGGGTGGCACGATGCGGCGTCCTCAGTCGCGCCCGTATCCACTGGATACGAACGCTCCCTGCGTCCTTGCCTCGCACCACCCATCGCACCCCGGCAACGAGGCCCGCTCCACCAAGCCCTCCTAGCGGGCGACGGCCGCGCTTACGCCTGCGCGGTCGCGCGAGCGCTCGAGCGCCGCGCCGACGAAGTCGCGGAACAGCGGCGCCGGCCTCGTCGGCCGCGACTTGAACTCCGGATGGAACTGGCTGGCGACGAACCACGGGTGGTCGGCCAGCTCGACGATCTCGACGAGCCGCCCCTCCTGGAACGTCCCGGACACGACGAGCCCACCCTCGACGAGCCGCGGCCGGTACTGGTTGTTGACCTCGTAGCGGTGCCGGTGCCGCTCGTGGACCACGGGCTCGTCGTACGCCTCGCGGGCACGCGTCCCTTCGACGACCTCGACCGCCTGCGCGCCGAGGCGCATCGTCCCGCCGAGGTCCTCGACCTGCTTCTGCTCCGGCAGGAGGTCGATGACCGGATACGGCGTCTCGGGATCCATCTCGGTCGAGTTGGCGCCGTCGAGGCCGAGCACGTGCCGTGAAAACTCGCTGACGGCGACGTGCATGCCGAGGCAGATGCCGAGGTACGGGATCCCGCGCTCGCGCGCGACGCGGCAGGCGAGGATCTTCCCCTCCCACCCGCGCGACCCGAAGCCTCCGGGCACGAGGACGCCGTCGACCTCGTCGAGCGTGGCGACCGCCTCGTCGTACGACATGTTCTCGGCGTCGACCCAGCGGACGTTCACGCGCGCGCCGTGGTGCACGCCCGCATGCTTGAGCGCCTCGTGCACCGAGAGGTACGCGTCGTGCAGCTTCACGTACTTGCCGACGAGCGCGATCGTGACGGTGCGGTCGAGCGCGCCGATGTGGTCCTCGAGCTCGAGCCACTCGCCGAGCTCGGCGGCGGGCGCGTCGATCCCGAGACGCTCCGCGACGAGCTGGTCGAGACCCTCGCGCTGAAGCGCCTGCGGGACGAGGTAGACGTCCGGCACGTCGGGATTCGGGATGACCGCGCGCGTGTCGACGTCGGCGAAGAGCGCGATCTTGTCGCGGATGTCCTCGGAGATCTCCTCACGCGAGCGGCAGACGATGACGTCGGGGTGGATACCGATGCGGCGCAGCTCGTTGACCGAGTGCTGCGTCGGCTTCGTCTTCAGCTCGCCGGCCGCGTCGATGAACGGGACGAGCGTCACGTGGACGTAGCAGACGTTCTCCGGGCCGACCTCGCGCCGGAACTGGCGAATCGCTTCGAGGAACGGGAGCGACTCGATGTCGCCGACCGTGCCGCCGATCTCCGAGATCATCACGTCGACCGGTTCCGTCTCGGTGATCCGCTTGATCCTCGCCTTGATCTCGTTGGTGATGTGCGGAATCACCTGCACGGTGGCGCCGAGGAACTCGCCCTTCCGCTCCTTGCGCAGGACGGTGTCCCAGATCCCGCCGGCGGTGTGCGACGAGTTCCGGGAGAGGTTCTCGTCGACGAACCGCTCGTAGTGGCCGATGTCGAGGTCGGTCTCGGCGCCGTCCTCGGTCACGAAGACCTCGCCGTGCTGGAACGGCGACATCGTGCCCGGGTCGACGTTGAGGTACGGGTCGAACTTCTGCGCCTGCACCGTCAGCCCGCGCGCCTTCAGCAGCCGGCCGAGCGACGCGGCGACGATTCCCTTGCCGAGGCCGGAGACAACGCCGCCCGTGACGAACACGTACTTCGTCGGGCGCGCGCTCATCTAGGGCCGCCTTCCGAGCGCGTCGAGCTCGCGCAGGCCGGGCGTCGACTCGATCAATGCGCCGAGGGAACGCCGTTCGCCGACGACGGTGAGGCCGGCAAGGGCGCCGATCGCAACCCAACGGCCTCGTCCCGTGAAACGACTCACGGAACTCAAGCCTAGCATCGCCCCCAGCGCATTCGACCCCGCGTCCCCGAGCATCCCCATCTCGCGGAGATCGTAGGGCAGCAGGAGGACGGCGATCCCGAGCGGCGCGCGCAGCGGCACCGCGGCGCAGAGATACGCCTTCAGCGCCCGGCCGGGCCGAGTGTCGAGCTGGTTGAGGGCGTTCGCCGCGAGGCCGACGAGCAGCGCGCCCGAGACCTTCCGCGTCGCGACGAGCCCCACGAGCGGGATGCCGACGAGCTTGAGCACGCCGGTCGTCCGGCCCGAGCGGAGGTGCGCGCGGAAGCCGCGCTCGGGGCCGCTCCAGAGGTCGTCCGCGAGCCCGATCGCCCCGACCGTCGCGACAGCGGGATCGCCGCGCACGCCGACGAGCCAGCCGACGAGCGGCAGTCGCGTGCCGCGGAAGTTCACCGCGAGCGGCCCGGCGCCGAGCAGGAGGTCGAGCAGCTGCCTTCCGCGGTGGGCGAATCCGCGGGGATCGCGGACGGTCTCCCGGTGCGCGAGGTCGAGCTCCACCTCCTGCACGGTCAGGCCGGCGCGCGCCGCGTCGATCGTCATCCGTGTCTCGGCCCCGAACCCGGGCGCGAGCGGGAAGACGGCGCGCCGCGCGCGAGACGAGAGCGCGCGCTGACCGGAGAGCGGCTCCGACGCCTCGAACCCCGAGAGGAACCGGATCAGCCGCTGCGCTGCTCCCCTCGCCAGCCCGAAGCCGCCCCCGACCCGGCGGAGGAAGACCGCGACGTTCAGGTCGGCGTCGCCCGCGAGCAGCGGTCGGAGGTCGCCGCGAAGGTCGGCGTCGCAGAGGAGCAGGCGACCCGGCGGCGCCGCGCGCTCGGCCGCTGAGAGCGCCTGCCCCTTGCCGCGCCTCGGGAGCCGCAGCACGGTCGCGCCCGCCTCCTCCGCGAGGTCGGCGGTCCGATCGCGCGAGCCGTCGTCCGCGACGAGCACCTCCGCCATCGGGAAGTGCGCGCGCAGCGCGCGCACCGTCTCCGCAATCGTGTCCTCCTCGTCGCGCGCGGCGACGAGGATCGTGAGCGGCTCCCTCACCCCTGGGGTGTCGTGACAGGCTCGACGTTCGGGAGCACCGCGTCGACTCCGTCCTTGACGCCGTACGCGCCCGGGCTCTCGTCGCCCTGGAGAAGCACCGCGAGCGCGACCCGCCCGGTCGGCGTCTCGACGTTGTCCACCGTCGAGAAGCCGTGTCGGCGGTAGATCGGGACGGCCGACGGCTCGTCGTCGATCGTCTCGACGCCGACGGTCGGGATGCCGGAGGCCGCGAGCCCGGAGTAGAAGCCGGAGAGGAAGCGCGCGGTCTGCCCCTGCTGCGGCCCGGTCGTGCGAGCGACGACGACGGCGTCGAGGCCGGAGAACCCTGAGCCCTCGCGCTCCTCGACGATCGACGGGCCGACGGCGTCCCAGAGCGGCGTCGGCCCCTCGTTCACGAGCTCCGCGGCGAGCCCGCGGCCGAGGTCCTCGACCGTCTTCGGCGCGTTCGGGACCCCGGAGACGGCGCGCAGCAGGTCACCGGTGACGATCGGCACCTTGAGCGCGCGCACCCGCGGGCCAGGAGCGCCGGCTCGCGCGAGCGTCTCGCGCACTCCCGCTGCGACGTCGCCCTCCGCCGACCCGATGTAGACGACCCCGACCCGGCGGTCGGCGAGGCGGTTCCGCATCACGACCGGGTATGTCTCGCGCTCGTACTCCTGGAGCGCGTTCTGCTCGGCGACCTGGCGCTGCGCGGCGTCGCGCTGGTTCCGCAGGTCGTCGATCTGGCTCTGGAGCACGGCGCGCTCGCTCTCCTTGATCAGGCCGCGGCCCGAGATCCCGACGCCGACCAGGATCCCGAGCACGAGCGCGATGAACACCGCCGCGAGTGACGCGACGTGGTACCGGAGGTCGAACACCGGCCCCGAGTCTAGGTCGCGCCGGTCTGGACCAGGGAGTAGAGGCGGTGGAGCGCGTGGCGCGGCAGGGCCCGCGAGAGGCCGACGAGCCACGGCCCCTCGACCTTCAGCGACGCCTTCGTCCGGCGCCGGGCCGCGGGCTCGAGCGTGAGCTCGACCTCCAGGCGGTCGCCGGTGAGCTGGAACGCGATCCGCTGCCGCGGCTCGACGGCGACCACGATCAGGTAGCCGACAGCCTCGGGACGGCGGAGGATCGTCGGCTTGTTCTCGCCCGTCACCTGCCAGCGCGCGCCCGGCGCGAGCCCGCGGCGGTCGGGGTGCACGCCGCCCATCCGCGGCCACCAGTTCGGGAGGTTGTGCGGCTCGGAGACGAACTCCCAGACGTCCTCGATCGGCGCGAGGAGCTCGCGCGAGGCCCGCACCGTCGGCATTACGAGACCAGGTCGCGGAGCCTGATCCCGATCAGCTCGATCACGTGGCGGAGCGTCGGCGAGACGAGCACCGCCACGACGACGGCCATGAGGCCCGCGAGCGCGAAGAGCACGAACGGCCACAGCCCGACGCGCCGCGAGAAGAGCCGCGAGACGCCCTTCGCGTCGACGAGGATCTCCCCCACCTTCAGTCGCGTGACGAACGTCGACGACATCCCCGCGCGGTCGCGCTCGAGGAACTCGATCAGGTTGAAGTGCGTGCCGACCGCGACGATCAGCTCGGCGCCCTTCTCGTACGCGAGCAGGAGCGCGATGTCCTCGCTGATCCCGGGCATCGAGACGACCTGGTAGCTCGCGCCGAGCTTCTCGCAGCGCGCGGCGCCGGGAGCGATCCCGTCGCGGTACGCGTGCACCAGGATCTCCGCCCCGCTCTGGAGCGCCTCGTCGGAGACGGAGTCCATGTCGCCGACGATGACGTCGGGCTTCAGCCCCGCCTCGAGGAGCGCGTCGGCGCCGCCGTCGACGGCGATCAGCACCGGCTTGAAGTCGCGGATGTACGGCCGCACCATCCGCAGGTCGCGCTTCATGCCGGGCCCGCGCGCGACGACGAGCGCATGGCGATCGCGCAGCCTCGTCGCGAGTGCCGGGAACTCGACGCCCTCCGAGAGCAGCCGACCTTCGTCGCGTAGGTAGCGCATCGTGTTCTCCGCGAACGCTTCCAGCGCCTCCGTCACGCGGGCGCGCTGCGCGACGAGCGCGCTGTCGAGCTCGGCTGCCTGCAGCACGCGGCCCGACGTGAGGCACGTGCCGTTGCGGAAGACGCTGCCGCCGCGCACCGTCAGCCGGTCGCCGTCGGAGACCTGGTCGAAGAGCTCGGCGCCCGGCGCATCGACGAGCTTGACGCCGCCGCGGACGAGCGTGAGCGGCCCAGGGTTCGGGAAGCGGCCCGTCTGGGACTCGGCGCAGTTGACGACGACGCGGACACCGCTCGCGACGAGCTCCTCCGCGGAGACGCGGTCGAGGTCCGCGTGGTGGATGATCGCGATGTCGCGCGGGTCGAGCCGCCGCACCAGGTCCTTCGTCTTGCGGTCGAGCTTCGCGGTGCCGGTGAACTCGATCGGGTTCACCGCACGGCCTCCAGGAACTCCTCGCCGCCGAGCATCCGTTGGAGCTCCTCGCGGCGTTCGCCGTCGTCGAGCCGCTCGATGCGCGTGTGCGTCGGATCGCCGGGGACCTTCTCGACCCGGAAGTGGCGGTCGGCCAGGCTCGCGATCTGCGGGAGGTGCGTGATCGTCAGGACCTGTGCCCGCTCCGCGAGGCGGCGCAACGTCTCGCCGACGGCGTGCGCGGTGCGGCCGCCGACGCCCGCGTCGATCTCGTCGAAGACCAGCGTCTCGCCGCCCGCGACCGCGGCGATCGCGAGCGCGATGCGCGAGAGCTCGCCGCCGGAGGCGGTCTCCGCGGCCGGTGCGAACGGGAGTCCCGGGTTCGGCCGGATGAGGAAGCGCACCTCGTCCGCGCCGGTCGGCCCGAGCTCGCGCTCTCCGAGCTCCGCCGCGAACTCGCCCTCGCCGAAGCCGACGCTCTCGAGCTCGCCGGCGACGGCTTGCGCGAACGGCGCCGCCGCCTCGCGGCGCGCCTGCGAGAGCTCGGCCACGAGGTCGCGGACCTTCGCCTCCGCTGCAGCCCGTGCCTCGGACGCGGCGGTGACGGGGTCCACGCCGTCGGCGAGCGCGTCGAGCTCGGTGCGCGCCTCGGCCGCAAGCGCGAGCAGCTCCTCGAACGTCGCGCAGCGGAAGCGGCGCTTCGTCTCGGCGATCCGGTCGAGCTCGGCCTCGACCTGCTCGAGCCGGTCGGGCTCGGCCTCGAGCGACGCCAGGAACGAGCGGAGCTCGAGCGCCGCCTCGCGGAGGCGCACGTCGACGTCGCGTAGGTCGGCCGCAGCCGCCTGCAGCTCCGGAGCGAGCTGCTCGAGCGGGGCGAGCGCACGCTCGGCCCGCCCGACGAGCCCGCCGGCGCCTTCGCCCTCGTCGGGCGCGAGTGCGTCGACCGCGCGTGCCGACGCCCTCGGCGAGCTCGGTCACGTGCCGGTGCCGCTCGCGCTCGCGGCGGAGGTCGTCCTCGGTACCCGGCTCGAGCCCGTTCGTGTCGGCGACGAGCGCGCGCAGGTCATCGACGCGCGCCTCGGCCTGCGCGGCGTCGGCGGAGAGTTCCTCGTGCCGTCGCCGCGCAGCGAGTAGCTCGCGCCAGGCGCGTCTCAGGTCGGCACGACGCCGCAGCTGCTCCTCGCCGACGAACGCGTCGAGCACGTCGAGCTGGTAGCTCGGGCGCGCGAGCCGCCGCTGCTCGAACTGCCCCGACATCGCGATCAGCCGCTCGGCCACGGCGGCCACGTCCTCGCGGGCCACGCTCCGCCCCCACGCATACGCGCGAGTGCGGCCGTCGCCGAAGATCCGCCGCGCGAGCACGAGCCCGTCCTCGTCCTCGGGCCGGAGCTCGGCGAGCGCCTCGAAGCCCTCCTCGTCGAGCAGGCCGTCGGGGAGCTCGAGCTCCGCCTCGACGTACGCCTCGGACGCGTCCGGCCCGACCGCCGCGGCGTCGCCCTTCGCGCCCAACAGCAGCCCGACCGCCTGACTCAGGATCGTCTTGCCCGCGCCGGTCTCGCCGGTGATCGCGTTCAACCCGTCCGCGAGCTCGAGCTCGGCCTCGCGGATGAGGACGAGGTTCTCGATCCGGAGCCTACGAAGCAAAGGTGTCGCGGTAGCGGGTGAAGAACGTCGCCTCGGGCACGGAGGCGAGCCGTGAGCGCCGTGTCCCGAGGCGCACGGTGACATGGTCGCCGTACCCGAGGCGGCCGATCTCGTGGCCGTCGGCGAGCACGGTCAGCGGGACATCGGTCGTCTTGTTCTCGACGACGACGTCGGAGGAGCGCGGCACGACGAGCGGGCGCGCGTGGAGCGAGTGCGGCGCGATGAACGTCACCGCCATCGCGTCGAGCCCCCAGACCAGCACCGGGCCGCCGTTCGAGAGGTTGTACGCGGTCGAGCCCGAGGGCGTGGAGACGATCACGCCGTCGCACGACAGCGTCCCGAGGTCCTCGCCGCCGACGGACCACCCCACCATCACCATGCGACCGAGCATCGAGCTCGTCGCGACGCAGTCGTTCACGACGGTGTGGGTCTCGTCGCCGAGCTCGATCTCGAGGGTCGGCAGCTCGACGACCTCGAACTCGCCGGCGAAGGCGCGCGCGAGCCCCGAGTCGAACTCGGAGTCGTCGATCGCGGTCAGGAAGCCCACGCGGCCGAAGTTGACGCCGAGCACCGGGACGCCGGTCTCGAGGCTGCGCTTGAGCGCGCGGAGCATCGTGCCGTCGCCGCCGAGGACGACGAGGAGGTCGGCGTCACCGTCGTCGACGATCTGCGCCCCGGCCGACTCGACGGCGCGCTCGAAGCGCGCGACAGCGTCCCCGATCGTCTCGGGCTTGCCGTGCGTGACGAGCGCGACCTTCCTAACCGACGGCATCGGCGATCCAGCGGTCGAGCTCGGGGGCGCGCTCGGGCTGCTCGCGCCGGACGAGGTGGAGGAAGAACTCACGGTTTCCCTTCGGTCCAGGCAGGCCCGAGTCTACGACCGCGAGGGTCTCGGCCCCCCAGTCGAGCGCGGCCTCGGCGACCTCGTTCAGCACGCGCCGGTGGATCTCGGGGTCGCGGACCACGCCGCCGCGGCCGACGTCCTCGCGCCCGGCCTCGAACTGCGGCTTCACGAGGACGAGCGCCTCCCAGTCGGGCCGGGCGAGCGCGAGCGCGGGCGGGAGCGCCGTGCGCACGCGAGATGAAGGAGACGTCGGCGACGACGAGGTCCGGGGCGAACGGCAGCTCGCGCACGTCGCGCACGTTCGTCCGCTCGAGCACGGTCACGCGCTCGTCGGCGCGGAGGCGCGGGTGCAGCTGGCCGTAGCCGACGTCGAGCGCGATCACGCGGCGCGCGCCGCGCTGAAGGAGCACGTCGGTGAAGCCGCCGGTCGAGGCGCCGACGTCGAACGCGTCGCGCCCGCGCACGTCGAGACCGAGCGCGTCGAGCGCGTTCGCGAGCTTCTCGCCGCCGCGAGACACGAACCGCGGCGGCCGCTCGAGCTCGAGCTCCGCGTCCTCGTCGACCTGCGTCCCCGGCTTGTCGAACCCCGGCACGAGCCCGGCCATCACGAGCGCCTGCGCCTGGGAGCGGGACTCGGCGAGGCCGCGCTCCACGAGCAGCACGTCGAGCCGCTTCTTCACGCGGAGAAGCGTAGTGGCGCGGGTGGGCGTCCCTGTGGAGCTAGTCCAGCGCGGCGAGGAAGCCCTCGCCCTGCGCCGACAGCCGCCACCCCGCCGCCTCGCGCACGACGAGCCAGCCCTCGTGCGCCCGGAGCCAGCGCGCGATCGCGGCGAGCGGTGCCTCGCCGCGAAGCGCGTGCTCCAGGTCTTCGGGGGTCGCACTCGGGTGCGTGTCGAGCTCGATCAGGAGCGCCTGGTCGATCGCGATCATGGTCCGATGGTGAGGGCACCGCCGGACGGATCAGGCGGTGCGGGAGGCGAGGCCCTCGACGAGGCCGCGCAGCACGCTCGTGTCGACGTCGAGCTCGGCGAGGGCGGCGAGCGCGCGCTCGGCCGCCTCGTCCGCGCGGCGCCGCGTCTCCTCGGGACCGTGGGCGAGGACGAAGCCGTCTCCGTCGAGGAGGTCGTCGACGAGCTGGAAGAGCGCGCCGACCTCCTGCGCGAACCTGGGCCAGGTCTGTGGCTCGGAGCTGCAAACTGCGAGGGCGACGAGCACCGCGGCTTCGAAGAGGCGGCCTGTCTTCTGCCGGTTGAGCGCCGCGAGGTCGTCGGCGGAGCCCGTCACGTCGAGGTACTGGCCGCCGATCATCCCGAGCGTCGCGTCCGCCAGCACGCGCGCGACCTCGGGCGTGTCGTAGCCGAGCGCGAGGCGGAACGCCTCGACGAGCAGCGCGTCGCCCGTGAGCACGGCGACGTCCTCGCCGAACTGGACCCACGTGCTCGGCCGCCCGCGCCGCGATGTGTCGTCGTCGAGCGCGGGCAGGTCGTCGTGGACGAGCGAGAAGGAATGGACGAGCTCGACTGCGCACGCCGCCGGGAGCAGCTTCTCGGGCTCCGAGCCGAGCGCCTCGCCGACCGCGAGCGTCAGCACCGGCCGCACGCGCTTGCCGCCGCCGTCGACCGAGTACCGGAACGCCTCGACGAGGCCGGCCGGGCCGCTCGGCGTCAGCTCGAGGAGCGCGTCCTCGACGAGCGCGCGAAGCTCGTCAGCGCTCCGCATCGGCGTCGGCTTCCGCCTCGCGCTTCGCGCGCTGGATCTCCGCCTCGACCTCCTTTGCGATGTCGGAAAGCTCACCGAGGATCACGAGCGCAGCCTCGGGATCCTCCGTCGACTCGAGCCGCGTGCGTGCCTCCTCGAGCCGGTCGAGCAGGGTCTCGGCGCGCTGCAGGCTGTCTTCCGCGCTCACCGTCAGAGCGTAACGACGTCAGGCCGCGCGCTCGCGCTGGATGCGGCCGAGGATCCCGTTCACGAGCCTCCCCGCCTCGTCGCTCGCGTAGCGCTTCGCGAGGCCGACGGCCTCGTCGATCGCGACGGGCTCGGGGACATCACCGCTGTCGAGCTCCTGCACCGCGATGCGGAGGACGTTCCGCTCGACGGCGCCGAGGCGGTCGGCCGTCCACCCCTCCGCCGCGTCGGTGATCCTCGCGTCGAGCTCAGGCGCATGCTCGACGACCGCCTCGGAGAGCGCCCGCGCGTACGGGTCGACCTCGCCTTCGTAGAGCGACGCGAGCGGCTGCTTCGTGACGTCCCACTGGTAGAGGATGAAGAGCGCGGTCCGCCGCGCGGCGCGGCGCCCCGTCGTCATTGTTCGAGCTCTTCGACCGACACGTCGACGGCGTCCACGACGAGCCCGCACATCCCCTCGAGCGCACCGGCGACACGCTCCTGCACCTCGCTTGCGAGCGCCGGGATGACCGTGCCGTAGCGGGCCGCGAGCTCGAGCTCGACACGCGCGTGCCCCTCGTCGATAGCGATCTCGAGCCCGCGCCGCGGCCGCGGCACGCGTGCGCCGTCGGCGGCCTCAACCGCCTGGACGACGACCTGCGTGAGCGCGGACGGCGAGATCCTGATCGTGCCGGCGGGCCTGGTGATCTCGTGCGCCCTCACGCGTTCAGCGCGGGCAGGCGCGAGCCCGCCTCCTCGAGGAACGTCGTCGAGTAGTCGCCGCGCTGGAACTCCTCGCTGCGGAGGATGTCCATGGCCGCCTCGCGCGTCGTCGGCACGCCGCGCACCTCGAGCTCGCCGAGCGCGCGGAGCGCGCGTGCGATCGCTCCGGGCCGATCGGCGTCCCAGACGATCACCTTCGCGATGAGCGAGTCGTAGAACGGCGTGACGACCGTGCCGTCCTCGACGGCGGTGTCGACGCGGTCGAACGGGCCGAGCGGCGGCCGGAAGCGCTCGATGCGGCCGGGCGCCGGCAGGAAGCCGCGTGCCGGATCCTCCGCGTTGATCCGGATCTCGATCGCGTGCCCGTCGCGCGGCCCGCGTCCGGTGATCGCGAGCTCGTCCCCGGCGGCGATCCGCAGCTGCTCGCGGACGATGTCGATCCCGCTCACGAGCTCGGTGACCGGGATGCTCGACCTGCAGCCGGCAGTTCAGCTCGATGAAGTAGAAGCTCCGGTCGGGCCCGAGCAGGAACTCGAACGTGCCCGCGTTGCGGTAGCCGATCGCCCGGCACGCGCGCTCGGCGGCCTCCTCCATCGCCTCACGCGTGTCAGGGTCGAGCGCGGGCGAGGGCGACTCCTCGACGAGCTTCTGGTGGCGGCGCTGGATCGAGCACTCGCGCTCGCCGAGCGTGAGCACGTTGCCGTGCGTGTCGCAGAGCACCTGGATCTCGACGTGCCGCGCCGGCTTGACCGCCTTCTCGACGTAGAGGCTGTCGTCGCCGAACGCGGCCTGCGCCTCGCCGGCGGCGCTCCCGTACGCGTCCTCGAGGTCGTCCGGCGTCTGCACGAGGCGCATGCCCTTGCCGCCGCCGCCCGGCGCTCGCCTTGAGCAGGATCGGGTAGCCGACCTCGCGCCGACGGTCGCGCGCGCCTCGTCGAGCGTCGTCGAGCCCTCGGTGCCCGGGCACGAGCGGGACGCCTGCCGCGCGCGAGCTCGGCCTTCGCCTGCGTCTTGTCGCCCATGCGCGCCATCACCTCCGCGTCGGGCCCGACGAAGACGAGGTCGTTCTCCTCGCACGCGGTGACGAACGCGGGGTTCTCGGCGAGGAAGCCCCAGCCCGGGTGCACGGCCTCGCAGCCGGTCGTCTCGGCGGCGGCGACGACGTTCGGGATGCGCAGGTAGCTCTCGCGCGGCGGACGGAGGGCCGATGCAGACCGCCTGGTCGGCGAGCCGCACGTGCATCGAGTCGGTGTCGGCCGTCGAGTAGACGGCGACCGCCTCGACGCCGAGCTCGTGCAGCGCCCGGATCACGCGCACCGCGACCTCGCCGCGGTTCGCGACGAGGACGCGCTTAAACAAGACGGTCGGCCGGGGAGCGGCTCGAGCTCGAACAGGAGCTGGCCGTACTCGACCGGCTGGGCGTTCTGGACGTGGATCTTCCGGACGACGCCCTCGTGCTCGGTCTTGATCTCGTTCATCAGCTTCATCGCCTCGAGGATGCAGAGCGTCTGCCCGGCGGCGACCGCGTCGCCCTCCTCGACGAACGGCGGCGCGCCGGGCTGCGACGCGCGGTAGAAGGTGCCGACCATCGGCGCCTCGACGCGGACGTAGCCGTTCGTGACGGGCGGCGCCGTCGCCGGCTCGAGGAGAAGCTCCTCGACGCTCGCGGGCGCAGGAGCAGCGGCGGGCGCAGCGCCGGCCTCCGGCTGCCGGCGCACGGAGACGCGCATCCCGCTCTCCTCGATCGTCACCTCGGCGACGCCGGACTCCTGGACGACGCGCACGATCTCGCGGATCCGCTCGGCGCGCGGACTGGTCGATCCCGCGCGACTCGAGCGAGTCGTCGCCCCCCGCCCGGCCGCGGATGGAGCGGAGAAGCGCCTCGGCCTCCTCGCCGAAGAGCCCGACGAGCAGAAGCTCCTCCTCGCTCGAGGCGAGACCCTGGGTCTGCTCCCGCACGTCCTCGAGCGTGATCGGATCCTCGTCCGGAGTGTCGTCGGTCACGAGCTCGACCGCGCGTTTGACCGCCGGGTCGACGGGGCCGGGCGGCGTGCCGTACTCGCCCAAGACGAGCTCGCGCAGTTCGTCGACGACCGGCAGGTAGCGCTGCGCCGAGAGCACGTGAATCAGCGCCTGCGAGCCGAGGATCTGGCCGATCGGAGCGGCGAGCGGCGGCGAACCGACCTCCGCCCGGATTCGCGAGAGCTCCTCGAGCACGTCGTCGAGGCGGTCGCCGCTGTTCTGGAGGCGCAGGCTCGCGTCGATGCCGGCGACGAGACCTGCGGGCAGGCCGTGCTCGGCCGCGCGGACGGCGACCCGCGGCGCCAGCGGCGTGACCGGCTGGTCGCCGATGTGCTGGTCGACGATCTCGGACGCCTCCCAGAGTGCGGCGACGTCGACGCCCGTGTCGAAGCCGAGGCCGGCGAGCGCCTGCGCAAGCGACTCCCCCGACACGCGGTAGACGGCGAGCGCGACCGGATAGACGGCGCAGGCCGCGAGGTCGGCGCCGACGCGGATCGCCTCGAGCGCCGCGGACATTGCGTTGCCGCCCGCGCCCTGCGCGTAGACGCCGACGGGCAGGCCGCTGGCCTCGCCGACGCGCTCGACCAGCTCGGCCGCGCCGTGCGGGCCGAGTGAGCCGGTCGGGTCGTGCACGACGACGCGCGCCGCGCCGAGCTCCGGCAGCTTTCGCGCCTGCTCGACGAGCGTGTCGACCTCGCCGGCGGGGCCGGGGCTGTAGACGAGGCCCGCCTCGAACTCGCGCTCTGCCTCGGCGATCGCCTCGGCCGCCTCGCGCAGGTTCGAGACGTCGTTCAGCGGATCGTGCAGCCGGAAGACGTCGATCCCGTTCTCCGCCGCGGATGCGACGAAGCGCCGCGCGAACTCGCCGCCGACGGGACGCGAGCCGACGAGGAACCGTCCGCGCAGCGCGAGACCGAGCGGCGTCTCGACGCGCGCGTGGATCGAGCGGATGCGCTCCCACGGGCTCTCGACGCCCCGGCGCACTGCGCTGTCGAAGACCCCTCCGCCGGAGACCTCGAGGTAGGCGAAGCCGGCGCGATCGAGGATCTCGGCGAGCCGCAGCATCTCCGCGTTCGGAACCCTCCCCGCGAGCGGCTCCTGCCCGAGCAGCCGGATCGTGGTGTCGACGAGCTTCGCCACCAGAAGGGACCTTATCGCCGCAAGGACGTGCGCTCGACGACGGTCCACGGGCTGAGGACCGTGCTCTTCGCGGCCGGGATCCTGACGCCGACGATCTCGTCGACGACGAACGAGCCGAGCTCCGTCGCTCGCAGCGGTTCGAGCACCTCGCGGACCGGTCCGGGATCGATCGGCGCCTCGACGTAGGCGAGCGAGAGGTGCGGGAGGAACGTCGCGGGCGCGTCGAGACCGTCGAGCGCGGCGGACTCGACCTCCGCGACGACCGCGCGTGGGAAGCAGTTCACCCGCGCCACGACGACCTCGAAGGGCTCGAGCTCGAGCACCTCGTCGCCGTGCGGGAGCGCGACGTGGAGGAAGTCGTGGGGCACGAGCCGCAGGCCTGCGAGCTCCTCTAGACCTCCCTGGACCCGCAGCGCGGCTCGCTTGAGCTCGGGCGGCGGGACGATGAGCCACCCGTCGAGGACGGCTTCCGGGTCGTCTGCGAACTCGTCCCAGAACGACTCGAGCGGCACGTCGCGTCGAAGGAACGCCGACCAGGCGTCGTCGAAGCTCGTGAACCAGTCCCCCACGCGTCAGGCGCGAGAGATGTACCGGCGCTCGCGCGGGTCGACTTTGATCTTGTCGCCCTTGTTCACGAAGAGCGGGACCTGCACGACGGCGCCCGTCTCGAGCGTCGCGGGCTTCGTCACGTTCGAGACCGTGTCGCCCTTCACGCCCGGCTCGGTCTCCGTCACGGCGAGCTCGACCGAGCCGGGCATCTGCACGCCTGCGGGCTTCCCGTCGACGGTCAGCATCTGCACCGAGCTCGAAGGCGCGATGAAGTCGAGCGCGTCGGCGACCGACTCGCGCACGAGGTGGATCTGCTCGTAGCTCTCCTCGTCCATGAAGACGACGTCGTCGCCGGAGTCGTAGAGGTACTGCACCTGCTTGACCTCGGTGTGCACACGCGAGAACTTCTCGCCGGCGCGGAACGTGCGGTCGACGACGGCGCCCGAGTCGAGCGACTTCACCTTCGTCCGCACGAACGCGCCGCCCTTGCCCGGCTTCACGTGCTGGAACTCGACGATGCGCCACGTCGAGCCGTCGAGCTCGATGTGCATCCCGTTCCGGAACTGGTTGGTGGAGACGACGTCCGCCATCGCGCGGGAGAGGTTAGTCGACGGTGACGAGGTCTTTCGTGAAGGACGTGAGCACGAGCGGCTGACCGTCCCGCACGACGACGAGGTCCTCGATCCGGATTCCTCCGAGCCCCGGGATGTAGACGCCGGGCTCCACCGTCACGACATGGTTCTCTGCGAGGGTGTCCTCGGACTCTGGGCGGAGCGTCGGCGCCTCGTGGACGAGCAGCCCGACCCCGTGACCGAGCCCGTGGCCGAAGCGCTCGCCGAGGCCGTTGCGATCGATCACCTGTCGCGCAGCGGCGTCGGCGTCGCGACCGGTCGTGCCCGGCTCGACCGCGTCGAGGCCCTCGAGCTGCGCCTCGAGCACGACGTTGTACGCGCGCTCGAGCTCGTCCGGGAGCGGCCCGGTCGCGAACGTGCGCGTGCAGTCGGACGCGTAGCCGCCGACCACGGCGCCGGCGTCGACGACGACCGTCTCGCCGCGCTCGATCACCCGCTCGCTCGTGTGCGCGTGCGGCGTCGCGCCGTTCACGCCCGAGGCGACGGTCGTCGGGAACGACGGCCCTTCCGCTCCGGCGTCGTGCAGGAAGCTGTCGAATGCGTACGCAAGGTCGCGCTCGGTCCGGCCGACGAACTGCTCCTGCGCCAGCCGCTCGTACGCCTCGTTGACGATGTCGGCTGCGCGCGTGATCAGCTCGAGCTCCTCCTCGGACTTGACGACACGGAGGCGCTCGACGAGCCCGCTCCGCGGTACCAGGTCGAGGCCTGCGCCCTTGAGGAAGTCCCAGCTCGCGTACGTGAGGTGCGGTGCCTCGAAGCCGACCCGCCCGTCGACGTGCCCGGTGATCCCGCGCATGATCGCGCGCTCCACCTCGACGAACTCGACCCCCTCGACCTTGCGCCCGGCCTCCGCGTAGCGGAAGTCGGAGAACAGCAGCGTGCGCTCGGGCTCGACGAGCAGCACCGCGTTCGTGCTCTCGAACCCGGTGAGGTACCGGACGTTGACGGGGGTGGTGACGAGAAGCGGCTCCTCGAGCAGCTCGCGCAGACGATCGATGCGGTTCACGTGCCCTCCACGAGATAGGTGAGTGCGTCACGGTATCCCTCGGGGCCTTTGCCCATGATCCGCCTCGTCGCGAGCTCGGCGATGACCGAGTGCCGTCGCCATTCCTCGCGCTCGTCGAGGTTCGAGAGGTGCACCTCGACGATCGGGACGGAGATCAGGTCGAGCGCGTCGCGGATCGCGTAGCTGTAGTGCGTCCACGCGCCGGGGTTGACGATCACGCCGCTCGCCCAGTCGAGGGCGTCGTGACACCACGCGACGTACTCGCCCTCGTTGTTCGTCTGGCGGCAGCGCGCCGTGCAGTCGAGCTCCTTCGCCCACGCGTAGATCTGCGTCTCGAGGTCGTTGAGCGAGAGGCCGCCGTAGAGCTCGGGATCGCGACGCTCGAGGACGTCGAGGTTGACACCGTTGAGGATGGCGATCTGCATTCCGGGGGAATCTAGTCTGCGATCAGCTCGTCGAGGGCGGCACGCACCTCGGTGTCGGGGCGCTCGACGCCGTAGGCGGGCCTGCCGGGCGCCTCGAGCAGGACGAGGCGGATGCGGCCGTCCTCGCGCTTCTTGTCGCGCTGGAGCGCTCCCCAGGCGCGCTCGCGGTCGACGCGGACGCGCTGCGGAGCGAGCACGTCCTCGACCGGCTTGGTGTCCTGGCCCGAGAGGCGGAGCGCCGCGAGCAGGCCCAGCGCGACGGCCCTGCCGTGCGTCACACCCTCGTAGCCCGCCGCAGCCTCGAGCGCGTGCGCGAACGTGTGACCGAGGTTGAGCACCTTGCGCTCGTTCCGGTCGAGCGGGTCGCGAAGGCAGAGCGCGCTCTTGAACGCGGCGCTTCGGCGCACGAGCTCCGGCTCGGGGAGCTCCCAGAGCGGCTCGCCCGCGAGCAGGCCCGTCTTCACGACCTCCGCCAGCCCCTCGCGCCGCTCGGGCTCGGGAAGGGTCGTGAGCAGCGCGGGGTCGACGACCGTGCGCGCGGGCCAGTGGAACGCGCCGACGAGGTTCTTGCCCTCGGGGAGGTCGATCGCGGTCTTGCCGCCGATAGCTGCGTCGACCTGGCCGACGAGCGTCGTCGGCACCGCGACCCACGCGAGGCCCCGGAGGTACGTCGCCGCGACGAAGCCCGCCGCATCGGTCGTGCAGCCGCCGCCGAGCGCGACGAGGACGTCGCCGCGCTCGAGCCGGAGCCGCTGCCAGAGACGCATCACCGCCTCGATCGTCTTCGCCTGCTCGCCCTCGGGGAGCTCGTGGACCGCGAGCGGGCGCCCGCCGAGCGCGACCTGTGCGTCGGCGCCGTGGATGCCGGCGACGCGCGCGTCGCTGACGAGCACGGCGGCGCCTGCAGGCGCGAACTCGCCGAGTCGCGCGAGCGCGCCGGCCTCGACATGAACCGCGGCGGCCGCGAGCAACGCGCCGTCGACGTCGCGCACCCGCGCGTCCGCAGCCTCCTCATAGCCGGGCGCACGCTTCTGGAAGAGCACGCGGAAGTCGAGCTCGTCCTGCGCGAGCGGCCTGCCCGATCCGCGCACGCGCTGCCACGCCTCCTCGACGTCGACCTCGACGTGCAATGTCACCGCGTGTTCGCGCAGGGCGTCGCGCACCTGCGACGAGCCGAGCGCGCCTCCGCCGAGCGCGAGCACCGCCGGGGGACGCTGCCGCAGGCGCTCGACGGTGAGACGCGACTCCTTGGTGCGGAAGAACGCCTCGCCTTCCCTGAAGAGCTCGGGGATGCCCATGCCGGTGACCGACTCGAGCTCGCGGTCGACATCGACGAACGCGCGGCCGAGGCGGCCCGCGAGCTCCTCGCCGAGCGTCGACTTGCCCGCGCCCATGAAGCCGACGAGCGCGACGTGCTTGCCTAGCGCGGGCCCCACGGGATCCGCTCGACGTACGCCCGGTAGGCGCCGACGAAGTCGTCGAGCGCGTCGCCCCCGAACTTCTCGCGTGCGGCGCGGGCGAGCTCGAACGCGACGGCGGCCTCGGCGACGACCGCGAGCGCCTCGACCGCGGCGACGTCGCTCCGCTCGACGAGCGCCTCCCCCGCCTCGCCCGACTCGAGGTCGACCGAGCGCAGCGGCCGCATCAACGTCGGCAGCGGCTTCATCGCCGCGCGGACGACGACGTCCTCGCCGTTCGAGACGCCGGCCTCGATGCCGCCGGCGCGGTTCGTCTCGCGGCGGAAGCCCGGAAGGAGCTCGTCGTGCGCCTCGCTCCCGCGGGCGGCAGCGAGCGCGAAGCCGTCGCCGACCTCCACGCCCTTGACCGCCTGGATCCCCATCAGCGCCGCCGCGAGCCGTGCGTCGAGCCGGTCGTCCTTCGACGCGTACGAGCCGAGGCCGGGCGGAACGCCTGTCGCGCGAACCTCGACGATGCCGCCGACGGTGTCACGGTCGGCGCGAGCCTCGTCGATGCGCGCGCGGAGCCCCTCCTCGTCGACGACCGCGCCGCGCACGTCGACGCCGATCGCACGCAGCAGCGCCTTCGCGACGGCGCCGGCCGCGACGTGCACCGCGGTGTGGCGGGCGCTCGCGCGCTCCAGTGCATCGCGCGCGTCGTCGAGCCCGTACTTGAGCGCGCCCGCGTAGTCGGCGTGGCCCGGGCGCGGGAGCGTGACGGGCTTCGAGCCCTTCCCGGCAGCCTCGCCCTCCGGCGGCCACGGCGACATCCCCCACTCCCAGTTCGCGTGGTCCCGGTTGCGAACGACGAGCGCGAGCGGCGTCCCGAGCGTGCGTCCATGCCGAAGCCCGGCGAGCACCTCGACCGCGTCCTGCTCGATCTGCTGGCGCGGGCTCCGGCCGTAGCCCTCCTGTCGCCGACGCAGGTCCGCGTCGATCGCCGCGCGCTCGAGCACGAGCCCGGCGGGAAGCCCGGACAGGATCGCGACGAGCGCGGGACCGTGCGACTCGCCGGCGGTCGCGAGGCGGAGCTCCACCGGCGCAGCGTAGTCCGCGGATACGGCAAACACCCGATATGAGTCGAGCCCGCGCAGCCCTAGAGTCAACAGCGGGGAAACGGCCCACCCCGGTCGGCTGCGGAACGTCGAATCGGAGGGAGTGGGATGACATTCACAACAAGACGGGCGTTCGTCGCCCTCGTCGTCGCGTGCGCCACAGCCGCGACGTTCGCGGGGACAGCGCTCGCACAGGGCGGGACGGTCGCCGGGACGAAGACACTCAGCGCGACCGACATCCAGTGCAACGGCTCGCTGCAGGTGACGCTGACGCTGGAAGCTGAGACAGGGCTCGCCGGCGATCCGGAGGACATCATGCTCGTGCTCGACCGCTCCGCCAGCATGGCGGGCGCGCTCCCGAGCCTGAAGACCGCAGCGAACGGGTTCGTCGACATCATCGACGAGGCGACCGACGGCGTGCTCGACGGTGCGATCGCGAACGGCAGCCGCGTCGGCATCGTCAGCTTCGCGACGAGCGCGACGCTCGACGTGCCGTTGACGACGGACGCAACCGCGCTCAAGACCGCCATCAACGCGCTCGTCGCAGCGGGGAACACGAACCACTCGGCGGCGATCAGCCTTGCGCAGTCGACGCTCGCCGGGTCGGAGCCGACGAATTCCAAACAGATGATCATGTTCACCGACGGCGTGACGACCGTCGGAGGCGACGGCCAGGCCGAGGCTGCCGCCGCCCGCACGGCCGGTACGGAGATCTTCGCGATCGGCCTCGGCTCCGTGAACACCGCGCAGCTGAACGGCTGGGCGTCGGATCCGGACGCCGACCACGTGTTCATCGCACCGAGCGCCGCGGACCTCGAGGAGATCTTCGAGGCGATCGGCGCTGCGATCGTCGTGCCAGCGGCGACGAACGTGAGCATCGTCGACACCGTCGACTCGCACTTCGCGGTGAGCACTCCGACGGCGAGCAAGGGCACCGTGATCCAGGCCGGGAACGTCCTGACGTGGACGATCCCCGAGCTCGGCACCGAGACCGTGACGTTGACATTCACCGCGACGCACAACCCCGCGCTTCCGGGCGGCGTCGAGCAGGTGAACGACTCGGTGGCCTACACGGACACCGAGGGCCACACCGTGAGCTTCGGCAACCCGTCGGTGAACGTCCGAGGGTGTCCGGCACACATCGACCTGACCCCGGACCCCGACACGAACGAGCTCACGACCGGGGCATCGCACACGGTGACCGCGAAGGTGACCGACGACTTCGGCGATCCGGTTGGAGGCGTCCTCGTCTCGTTCGAGGTCATCAGCGGCCCGAATGCGGGACCGACCGGCTCCGGCACGACGAACGCAGGCGGGACGACGACGTTCACGTACTCACCCGTCGTCGCGTTCTCGAGCCTCGGGCTCGACACCATCGAGGGATGCTTCGTCAACGGCGCGGGAGCGGACGTGTGCGACACGGCACGCAAGCTGTGGGTCGACACGACTCCGCCTGAAGCGAGCTGCGTCGAGACGAACAACCCGTCCGGCAAGAACGTCCCGAAGGCGGGGCCCGGCGCCGGGAACAGCGGGCAGAACCCCGACGGCTTCTACGAGCTGCTCGCGGACGACATCGTGAGCAACGTCGGCATCACCGTCTTCACGTTCGGGCCGTTCCCGAGCGGGACGAAGGTGAAGTACACGCAGGCGCCCGGAAGCTCCCCGTCGATCAAGCCCGGCCCGGGCGACATCGACTGGCAGATCAAGGGGCCGACGGAGCTCGTCTTCACGGCCACCGACCAGTCGGGCAACTCGACGACGGTGACCTGCCTCCTACCGCCTCCTCCGAAGTAGCCGACAGCGTTCCGCCTACCGCGAGGAGACGAGCTCCTCGCGGTAGGCGAGCGCGATCGCCTGGGAGCGGCTGCGCACGCCGAGCTTCTCGAGGATGTGCTCGATGTGCGTGCCGACGGTCTTCGGGCTGATCACGAGCTCCTCGGCGATCTCGCGCTGGTTGCTGCCGCGCGCGAGCAGGCGCAGCACCTGCAGCTCGCGCTTCGTCAGCGAGGCCATGCGCGCGGGAACCGGCGGCGCCGGCAGGCGCAGCAGGCTGCGCACCCGCGCGACGAGCTCGTCGGGATCGAACGGCTTGACCGCGTAGTCGTCCGCGCCGAGCAGGAGTCCGGCGACGCGGTCGAACCACTCCGTCCGCTCGCCCGAGAGGAAGAGCACGGGAACCGAAGGATCGGCCTCCTTGAACCGGCTGCAGAGCTCGTAGCCCGAGAGGCGCGGCAGGTTCACGTCGAGCACGACCGCGTCGGGACGCCGGGCGCCGAACGCCGCGAGCGCGTCGTCCCCGTCGGCGACCGCGGTCACATCGAACCCGGCCTCGACGAGCGTCCTGCGCACGAGCAGGCGCACCCCTCGATCGTCGTCGACGACGAGGATCCGGCCGCAGGCTCGGATCGGCCCGGCCATGGTCTGCTCCCCTTCCCCCTGACGGGGGTCGCACTGGTTCTAGTCCAACGGCCGTGGCGGCGCAAGCGTCCCGACCGTCTTGCGCATCACCTCGACGGGCGCGGGGACGCCCGTCCAGAGCTCGAACGAGCGCGCGCCCTGAGCGACGAGGACCGCGAGGCCGTCGAACACGCGCGCGCCGGCCTCCCGCGCTGCGCTCGCCGTCGCCGAGTCCGGGTACGGGAGGTCGACGAGCGTCTGGCCCGGCGCGAGCGCGACGAGCGCCTCGTCGTGCGCGGCCGTCGCGTTCACGACGAGGTCCGCGTCGCGGACGTCGGGCGGCCACTCGCCCTTCCGCGCGAAGGCCCGTGCGCCCGGAAGCGCGGCGAGGAAGGCGCGCGCGGCGCCGCCGTCGCCGAGCACCACCGGACGCTCCGCCTCGAGGCCGTCGAGGATCGCCGCGTCGGTCGACTCCGACTCGATGCCGCCCTCGCGGAAGACGAGGGTGTTCACGGACGGCTGCTCGGACCGGACGAGCTCGGCTACCGCGAGCTTGTGGGGCGCGGTCACGTTCGCACCCGCGAAGCCCGCAGCGGCGAGCCCGTGGACGGCCTCCTCGAGCTGCTCCGGCGGGACGTCGAGCGCCACGTACGCCCAGTCGAGCGCGAGCGCCGCGAACGCCGCGTTCTGCATCCGCGGCGAGAGCGAGTGTTCGACGGGGTGTCCGAGCAGTGCGACGAGGCGAGTCGCCGCCGTGATCATCCGCCGTAGCCGTGCTCGGCGAGGTAGCGGAGGAACTCGTGCTCGTCGGCGGTGAAGAAGTGGTGCACCTTGTCAGGCTTCCGCGCGAAGAAGAGGTAGTCCACCTTCGCCGGATGGGCGGCGGCCTGCATCGAGGCGAGGCCCGGGTTCGCGATCGGCGTCGGCGGCAGTCCAGGCAGCTTGCGCGTGTTGTACGGGTTGTTCGAGTCGAGCTGCGACTGCCGGATCGACTCGGTCGCGGGGATGTCGAGCCCGTAGCGAAGCGTGGCGTCGATCCCGAGCGTCATGCCCGCCTTGAGCCGGTTGTAGATGACCGCCGCGACCTTCGGGCGCTCGTCGGGGGCGAGCGTCTCCTTCTCGACCATCGACGCGATGATCAGCACGTCGTACGGCGTCAGCTTCTTCGACTTCGCGTATCTGAGGTCGAGCTCGTCCCAGGCCCGGTTGAACGCGACGAGCTGCTTGTTCACGAGCTGCTTCGTCGTCGTCTTCGGCAGGAACTCGTACGTCGCCGGGAAGAGGAAGCCCTCGAGCGGCCGCGGCTTCTTGTCTCCGGCCAGCTGCCCGGGCAGCTTCGAGCGGCGTGTCAGCCGCGCGTACTCCGCCTCGCGGAGCTTTGGCTTCACGTCGCGCTTCTCGCGCGCGATCTGGTTCACCGCCGTGATCCGCTGCGCCATCTCCTCGGCGGTGAAGCCCTCGGGGAAGATGATCCTGAGCGGCTTCGGCGGCGGAGGTGCCGCCGGAGGAGGCGGTGGCGCCGACTCGCTCGACGACCCGAGCGCCTGAGCTCCCAGCCAGGCGACGCCAGCGAGCGCGGCAAGGAGCACGACGAGCGCGAGGATGCGACGCGTCAGCAACTGCCGACGGCTCGGGCCGGGGCGGCCCCGGACGGGCGGGATTACCTGCTCGCCCACGTCAGGTAGGACGACAGGAGATGCGCTGCGGCGCGAGCGTCCTCCGGCGCGCTGCCCCCGCCCCCCGCGAGCGCAGTCGTGAACCGCTCGTCGAATGCTTCCACCGGAACGTCCAGTACCGCGCGGAGCGCTTCTACGAACCGCTCGGTCTCCTGTGCCTGGGCACCGCGCTCCCCGCGCAGGGTGAGCGGGAGGCCGACGACGACTCGCTCGGCTTCTTCCTCGCGGACGAGCTCGGCGAGGCGGGCGAGCCCGGCCTCCGTCGCGGCCCGTTCGACGACCGTGAGCGGGCGCGCGAGCATCCCGGTCGGATCGGAGACGGCCACGCCGGTGCGCGCGGCGCCGTAATCGAGGGCGAGCACCTTCAACTCAGGGCGGAGACGATCAGCCGCTCGGCCTCGGCGAGGGCCTCGCCGAGCCGCTCCGGTTGCTTGCCGCCCGCGCGCGCCATCGTCGGACGGCCTCCCCCACCGCCGCCGATCAGCGGCGCGGCCTGCTTGACGACGGCGCCAGCGTCGAGCCCGCGCTCCTGGAGCGACGGGTCGAAGTTGAGGATCAGGTGGGCGTTCCCGTCCTCGCGAGCGCCGAGGACGACCGCCGCCGGGCGGTGCTGCTGCTTCAGCCGGTCCGAGAGCGCGAGCAGGTCGTCGGGGCTCGCTCCCTTCGCCTCGACGACGATCACGTGGACATCGCCGGCCTCGGTGCGACGCTCCTCGAGCACCTCCGCGCCGGCGGACTGCTCCTTCGGCCTCTTCGCCTCCTTGCGGACGCGCTCGAGCTCGACGCGGATCTCGTCGGACTCCTCGGCGCGCGCGCGGAGGAGCGCCCACGCCTCGCCGGCCGTGACGGCCTCGATGCGGCGGACGCCCGAGCCGACGGAGCCCTCGGTGAGGATCACGAACGGCCCGACCTCGGCGGTCGAGCGGACGTGAGTGCCGCCGCAAAGCTCGCGCGAGTAGTCGTCGATCTCGACCACGCGCACCTCGCTGCCGTACTTCTCGCCGAACAGCATCATCGCGCCCAGCCGCCGCGCCTCGTCGATCGGCGTGACGTACGCACGCACGGGTTGGTTCTCGAACACGAGCTCGTTCACGCGGCGCTCGACCGCCTCGCGCTCCCCGGCGCTCAGCGGCTGCCCGTGCGTGAAGTCGAAGCGCAGCTTGTCGGGCCGCACCGCCGAGCCGGCCTGCTTCGCGTGCTCGCCGACGATCTCGTGCAGCGCCCTGTGCAGCAGGTGCGTCGCGGTGTGGTTCGCCATCGTCGGGTAGCGGATCGACCACGGGACGACGGCGCGGACGCGCGTGCCCGGGCCGAAGCCCTCGCCGCGGAAGGTGAGAACCTGGTCGTCGCCGAGCCTCGTCGCCGTCACGAGCTCTGCGCGCGTGCCCGTCTCCTCGTTCTCGACGTAGCCGAGGTCGGAGACCTGGCCGCCGCCCTCTGGGTAGAACGGCGACTTCTCGAGCTTCGCGTCGAACGTGCCGTCGCCACGGTCGGCGTACGCGACGATCGCGGTCAGCACGTCGAGCTGCTCGTAACCGACGAAGTCGGTCTTCGGCCCTTCGAGGAGGGCGACGTCGCGCTCGACCGTGCTGCCCGCACGCGAGCGCGCCCGCTGCTCCTCCATCAGGCGCCTGAACTCGTCGTCGTCGACGGGGAGGCCGCGCTCCTCCGCGAGCTCGTTCGTGAGCTCGAGGGGGAAGCCGTACGTGTCGTGGAGCTTGAAGGCGTCCTCGCCGGTGATCCCGTCCCCCTTGGCGACCTCCTCGAACAGCTTGAGTCCTCGCGCGAGCGTCTCCGAGAAGCGCTCCTCCTCGGCGCGGACGATGCGCTCGACCTCTTCGGCGTGGTCGCGAAGCTCCGGGTACCACTGCTCCATCTGGCCCGTCACGACGCGCGTGACGGGCCACACCTCCTCGAGGCCGATGCGGCGGCCGTGCTGGACGGCGCGCCGGATCACCCGCCGCAGCACGTAGCCGCGGCCCTCGTTCGAGGGCACGATGCCGTCGGCGACGAGGAAGGTCATCGCGCGGCCGTGGTCGGCGATGACGCGGTGCGCCTTCGTCGCGATCTCGCTCTCGCCGTAGCGTGAGCCGCTGCTCGCGGCGACCCACTCCATGATCTGCTGATAGCCGTCGGTGTCGAAGATCGAGTCGGCGCGCTGCAGGAGCATTGCGCTGCGCTCGAGGCCGAGGCCGGTGTCGACGTTCTGCTTCGGCAGCGGTGTGAGCGAGCCGTCGACGCCAAGGTCGAACTCCATGAACACGAGGTTCCAGAACTCGATGAAACGATCGCAGTTGTCGCAGTTCGGCCCGCAGGTCGGGAGCCCGCAGCCGTACTGCTCACCGCGGTCGTAGTGGAGCTCGGAGCACGGGCCGCACGGGCCGGTGTCGGCGGCCTGCCAGAAGTTCTCGGCGCGCGGGAAGCCGATGATCCGCTCGCGCGGGATCCCGACTCGCTCCCAGCCGGCGATCGCGACCTCGTCCTCGCCGAGCTCGAGCTCGGGGTCACCCGCGAAGACGGAGGCCCAGAGCGGGTCGACGGGGAAGCCCAAATGCTCGGTGACGAACTCCCACGCGAAGTCGATCGCCTCGTCCTTGAAGTAGTCGCCGAACGAGAAGTTGCCGAGCATCTCGAAGAACGATGCGTGGCGCGCCGTGCGGCCGACATCGTCGAGATCGTTGTGCTTCCCGCCGGCGCGCATCACCTTCTGCGCAGTCGTGAGGCGCGGCGCGGGCGGCGTGTCGAGGCCGAGGAAGTACCGCTTGAGCGGCTGCATGCCGGCGACGGTGAAGAGCGTGGTGGTGTCGTCCGGCGGCGGGATCACGGAGCCCGACGGGTGCCGCCTGTGATCCTTCGATTCGAAGAAGGAAAGGAACCCTTCCCGCAGATCCGCGGTCGTCTCCATCGCCCTAGTGTACGGAGGGCCCGTGTCGTTCGACTTCTTCCGAAACGTCTTCGACCACGTCCAGATGGGGTGCTCGAACTGGCCGGAGAGCGTCCGTTTCTACCGCACGGTCACGGCGCCTTTGGGCATCCCGGTCGTGTCCGAGACGGATGAGTGGGTGATGTTCGCGCACCTGGCCGTGCGCCCTGACCGGCCGGTCACGACAAACCTGCACCTGTCCTTCGTGGCGCCGTCGCGGGAGGCGGTCGACGAGTTCCATCGCGCCGGCGTGGAGGCGGGCTTCGGCTCGAACGGTGCGCCCGGAGCGCGGTACGAGGACTTCGCGCCGGGGATCTACGCGGCGTACCTGCTCGATCCCGACGGGAACAACGTCGAGGCGGTGCACCGCGGGTACGTCGAGCAGCCGGGGTAGCCCAGAGAGCCGCCGGGCTGTGGACGAGTCGTCACCGAATCGCCGCGACCCCGTCACGGACACGACACGAGTTCGGGGGTAGGCTCGACCGCGGGAGGCGGGTGGATGGGCCCACTTCCCCACCCCGAGGGGTGGGGAGACGGCTTACCGCGCGGCGCTCAGCCCTGCGCGGCGCGCCTGGGCTCCGCCGGCTCTTCCTCGGCGATCTCGGCGCGGATCTTCTCGAGGGAGCGGCGGATCAGCCGCGAGACGTGCATCTGGGAGATCCCGACCTGCTGCGCGATCTGCGACTGCGTCAGCCCTTCGAAGAAGCGCAAGTGCAGGATGCGGCGCTCACGGTCGTCGAGCGCGCGGAAGCCCGGCTCGAGCACGGCGCGGTCCTCCGAGACCTCGTACTCGTGCTCCTCCTCGCCGATCGACTCGAGCGGATCGAGCTCGTCGTCCCCGTCGCCGCCCCCGCCGGTCGACAGTGACAACGTCGAGTACGCGCGCCCGCTCTCGAGTGCCTCGAGCACCTCTTCCTCGGTCGAGTCAGACGCCTTCGCGAGCTCCGCGATCGTCGGCGAGCGCTCGAGCTGCACCGTCAGCTGCTCGACGAGGCGAGAGAGCTGGACGTTCAGCTCCTGGAGCCCGCGCGGCACGCGCACCGACCAGCCCTTGTCGCGGAAGTGCCGCTTGATCTCGCCGATGATGTTCGGCGTCGCGTACGTGGTCAGCTCGACGCCGCGGTCGAGGTCGAAGCGGTCGATCGCCTTGATCAGCCCGATCGCGCCGATCTGGACGAGATCGTCGAGCTGCTCGCCCCGGTAGGAGTAGCGGCGCGCGAGCGAGCGCACGAGCGACATGTAGTGCTCGATCAGCTGCTCGCGCGCCTGGAGGTCGCCCTCCTCGTGGTAGCGGCGAAGCAGCTCGCGGTCGTTCCGCTCGGGCATCAGCTCACCGCCTTCGTCAGCGCGACCCACGGCAAGCCGTCCCGCTGCGTCACCTGGACGCCGTCGACGACGGTCTCGAGCACGCGCCGCAGCCCGACGCCGTCGGGCGCGTCGCGATCCAGCTCGGCCTGAAGGGTCTCGTCGAACGGCCCGAGCAGCGCGCGGATGCTGCCGCCTTCGACCCTGACCGACAGCGTGATCTCCCGTTCGGTCTCCTCCTGCTCGAGGAGCTCAGCCAGTGCTACCTGGAGATCTTCGAGCTGCTCGAGGTTCAGGTCGTGCCGCGCGGCGAGCCCGCCGATCACGAGATGCGCCACGCCGAAGAACGGCCGCTCGCGAGGCAGCCTCAGGGTGATCTCGTCGCGGCTCACGGTCGTTCCTCGTCCACGCGTCGCAGCTCGTCGCCGAGCTCGCGCTCGCGCCGTGCGGCGGCTTCCTTGCCGCGCTCGACAGCGCTGCGCACATCGTGCTCCACCCGGAGTGTCGCGGCGCCGTGCGCCACGCCGGCGGCCATGCCGGCGATCTTCTGCACCGGTCGCTGGATCGCGAAGCTCACGGCGCGAACGGCTGTATCGACGCTTTGTGCGGCATCCACGGCACTGTCCGTAACGAGATCGACCTTGTCGAGCTGAGTGTTGACTCGGTCGACGGTTCCTCCCGTTTTGTTGATGACCGGAAGGAGCTCTTCCTGGGTTCCCTTGATGAACGCAGAAAGCCGCCCAAAGGTTCCGCCCAGGCGCACGAATGCGTAGCCCAGCGAGATGCCGATCGCGAGCAGGAAGACCGCGAGGGCCAGGTCGACGAGGTCGTTCCAGGTGAAAGCGAGCACGAGGGACACGTGTACGAGACGCGATCTTAGGCGTCTTGAGGGGATGCGATGACGCCTGAACCGACCACGACGTCGTTCTCGTACAGGACTGCGGCCTGTCCGGCCGCGACGGCGAACGCCGGTTCGTCGAGCTCGAGGCGGAATCCGCCGTCGGTGGGGACGACCGTCGCGGCGACCGCCGGCGACCGATAGCGGAGCTTTGCCTCGACCCGATCGACGTCGACGAAGAGCCGTCCGCGCGCCCCGACCGTGGTCGTCGCGAGCGACTCGCGCGGCCCGACGACGAGCCTGCCGCTTGCCGCGTCGCTCCGGAGCGCGTACAGCGGCACCGTCGACGAGACGCCGAGCCCCTTCCGCTGCCCCGGCGTGAAGCGCCAGACGCCTCCGTGGCGACCGAGCTCGCGACCGCCCTCGTCGACGATCGGGCCCTCGCCGTTCAGGCCTCGCCGCTCGAGGAAGGAGCGATAGTCGCCCCCGGCGAGGAAGCAGGCCTCCTGGCTCTCCGCGCGGCCGGCGGCCGCGAGCCCGGCGCGCCGCGCCTGCGCGCGGGTCTCTTCCTTCGTCTGCGCCCCGAGCGGGAACGCGAGCCGCGGCAGGAGAGCAGGGTCCAGGCGTCCGAGCATGTACGACTGGTCCTTCGCCTCGTCCGCACCGCGGGCGAGCAGCGTGCGTCCGCGGTGCTCGACGATCCGCGCGTAGTGCCCGGTCGCGAGCTGCGCTGCGCCGATGCGCTCGGCGAACGCGAGCAGCTCGGCGAACCGAAAGCTGCCGTTGCAGCGGATGCACGGGTTCGGCGTCTCGCCACGGGCGTAGCCACGGACGAACGGCTCGACGATCGCGCGGCGGAACTCCTCGCGCAGGTCGAGCGTGACGTGCGGAAGGCCGAGCGCGTGACACGCGCGGCGCGCCGCGATGACAGCGTTCGGCGAGCAGCACGCGCGCTCGGCGTCGGGACCGTCAGGGTCGAGCCACAGCCGAAGGGTCACACCGACGGCGTTCGAGCCCGAGGAGAGGAGTGCGACCGCGCTGTCGACGCCGCCGCTCATCGCCACCGCCACGCGACTCGCGGACGGCGCGGCGCACACAGCCGGGCCGATCGCGTTCGCCAGGGCGTCCGCGGCGAGCGTCTCACCCGGCACGGCCGCCGCCTCGAGCAGGGTCAGCCCGACGAGCGAGCGTTCGAGGCCGGGCGCGTCGGCGTCGACGATGACCTGACCCTCGACCGCGAGCCGAACGAGCGCCCACTCGCCGCCGCGCGAGGAGTCTCCGACGAGCTGGATCATGCGATCACCGTAGCGCCTCGCCTCCCGCCCACGACCGATGGGAACCTGGCATGCCAGGTGGGTCAAGACACTCGGACGGGGGTCGCAGAGCACACCTGCTTCGCTATGGTGCGCGAGCTTCGCCCCCGCCTGCGGGCCAACTGTTGAACCAACAGCATCACCAAGGGAGCCGACGTTCGGTAGCAAGCGCGCAAGCGTCAGGCGCCGACTAAGCACCCACCTGAGAACCGAGGTTCTCAACGGTCTGTAGGCGGGCGGCGGGGCAATCGCACCGTACGGGTCGGTGGCGAGCCGAATGCCCGGTGCTTCCACGACCCGGCGCGAAGACGATGTCCCCCTGGACTCGCTCGACTTGGTGGTACGCCTTCAGCGACCATAGCCCGATCGTCCCCCTCGAGGACTGCGAGCACGAGCATGAACGACCAAGAGCAGGTCCCTGAAGCTGGAATCCCTGCGGCGGCACTTTCGGAAGGCATTCGTTTCCTAGAGCGCCTTGGAGGGCAGCGATGTCAGCCTGTAGCTACCTGGCGTAGCGCCAGCGGATCTGCTGCGTGCCTTTCAGCCCGAGCCGGGCTGCCAGCGGACGCGTGACGTCGAAGTCGCGGCCGGGAACCGCCGGGCCGCGGTCGACGACCTGGGTCAGGAAAACCTTGTCGCCGTACGCGATGAAGAGCTTCACGCCGCACGGGAGCACCGGGTGCGCGACGCCGAGCATCTTCGGGCCGAGACGCTGGCCGCACGCCGTGCGCTCGCGCTTCGATGACGCCGGGTACGGCGCCGCGAGCGCGTCGTACCAGCCGGCGCCGGGAACGGGGACCTGCTCGGCCGGTTGCGGCGCCGCCGTCCCGCTGTTTCGATCCCACGAGGCCGCGGCGAACGCGAGGACGCCGCCGAGCAGCGCGACGGCCGCGAGCGCGAGGCCCCGCCGCGCAAGGCCGTGCGACATCATCGGCCCGCGCCGAGCATCTCGCCGAACGACTCGCGGACGAGCGAGTCGAAGTCGACCGGGAGGGTGCCCTCGGGCGTCGCAAAGTCGCGCAGGTAGACGAGGAGAAACGTGCGTTCCTCGTCCTGACCGCCCGCGCCCTGCTCGCGCACGAGACGCTCGAGCTCCCAGACGTTCCACTCGCGCGGTGTCGCCGGGATCGGCAGCGTCACGACCTTCTCGGCCTCGGGCTCCGGTTCCGGTTCGGGCTCCGGTGCCGGCTCGGGTTCGGGTTCGGGTTCGGGTTCTGGGTCGGGGACGGCCTCGAGCTTCGGCGCTTCGGGTTCCGGCTCGGGCTCCGGCTCGGGCGGCTCGGGCTCCAACGGCTCCTCCGCCGGTGGAATGGGCTCGGGCGCGGGCGGCGGCTCGAGCTCGGGCTCGGGCATGGACTCTTCGCGCGCGACGAGCACGGGCTGGACGTCGGGCTCCGGAGCGGTCGCGAGCACATGGACGTGCGCAGGCTCGAGCTGAACGGGCTCGGCCACGGCCGGTTCGGCCGCTTTGCGCCTCCGCGCGGCGCGCGAGAGGGTGAGGTCGAAGGCGACCACGAGGAGGAAGGCTACGGCCATCACGAGCACGATCCAGATCGGGTCGAGCCCGGCGAAGCCCACCACGAGCGCGACCGCCGCGAGGAAGAGCACCTCGACGATGAACTGCGGCCCGAACACGCGCCGTTTCACGGCGCGCTAGTCCTGATCGTCTTCGGGCTCGCCCTCGGCCGCGGGCGTTTCGGGGGCGGGCTCCGCTTCCGCCGGTCCAGAGACCAACGGCTGCGAAATCGCGGCGGACGGGCTGGCCGGCATCGCACCGGGCCGGCGGGCTCCCTCGCCCGCTTGCTCCGACGAGCGCACGATCGCCTCGGCGACGCGCGAGATCTGATCCTCGCCGAGTCCCGCCGACGCAAGCAGCTGCTCGGCGCCCTGCTGGGCGCGGGCCATGATCGTCGCCGCCTGGGCGCGGGCCCACTCGAGGGTCTGCTCGACCTCGGCACGTGCGGAGTTGGTGAGCTCGGTCGCCTGGTGCCGCGACTGCTCGAGGAGCCGTGCTGCGCGCGCCTCGGACTCGCGCATCTCCTGCGACGCGTCGCGCTGCGAGCTCTGGAGCAGTTCGCGCGACTCGTTCCGCGCCGTGTTGAGGATCTCGGCGCGCTGCCGCTCGGACTCCTGCCGGTAGCGCTCGACCTGCGCCTCGCGTTCCTGGAGCTCACGCTGCTTGCCGCGCACCTCTTCCTCGGTGCGTGCGAGCTGGTTCGCAGACGCCTGCTGGGCGTCGCGCTCGAGCGTGTCGGCGAACTCGGCGGCGGCGCGGATCAGATGGAGGGAGTCCATCCGAACGGCGTGGCCGGTCGGCTCGACCGGTGACGTCCTGCCTGCGGCCTGGAGCACCCGGAGCTGCGCCTGGAGCTGGGCCGAGTGCCGGCGGTAGGCGTCGAACGCGTCGCGGACGCGGTCTGCGTCGTAGCCGCCTCCCGGCGCCTGCGGCAGATCTTCGAGACGGGGCAGCGCCGTCAGCGACGGCGCGGCCGACTGACCGGGTTCCTGCGGTGTGGACATGGTGCTCTCGGCTCTCCTTCTGCGGCCGCGGACGACGGCCCTGCAAGTATGACCTCTCCATCGGCCCGAACGGGCCTGGGGCTTAGTTCGGCGTGATCGTCCGGATTCCCAGCTCGGCGAGCACCTCGTCCGGAATCGTGGTCGGGGCCCCGGTCATCGGCTCGGAGCCGCTCGCCGTCTTCGGGAAGGCCACGATCTCACGGATGTTCGACTCGCCCGCGAGCAGAGCGACGAACCGCTCGATCCCGAGGGCGAAACCGCCGTGCGGCGGCGGCCCCATCCGCATGACTTCGAGCAGGAAGCCGAACTTCTCCTCGATCTCCTCGTCCGACAGGCCGAGCGCCCGGAGCACGCGCTGCTGGATGTCGGCGCGGTGGATCCGGATCGAGCCAGAACCGAGCTCCCAGCCGTTCCAGACGAGGTCGTAGGCGAAGCTGACCGCGCGCCCGGGATCGCTCTCGATCAGGTCTTCGTGGCCGGGCTGCATCCCGGTGAAGGGGTGGTGCGAGAACGTCCAGCGCTGCTCGTCCTCCTTCCACTCGAAGAGCGGGAAGTCGACGATCCACGCGAACTCGTCGCGCGAGCGGTCGATCAGGTCGAGCTCCTCGCCGAGCTGCGAGCGGAGCGCGCCGAGGACGCGCTCGACCACGGGCTTCGTGTCGGCGACGAAGAGCAGCGTCGTGCCGGGCTCGCCGCGGAGCGCCTCGAGCTCTGCCTCCGAGAGGAACTTCGCGATCGGCGAGCGGACCTCGCCGTTCTCGCCGTAGACGAGATATGCGAGCCCCTTGGCCCCCCACTCCTTTGCGACGGCCTCGAGCCGCTGCAGGTCGGCGCGCGAGAACTCGCGCGGGACGCGGAGGAAGCGGACGACAGGCGCGTTGGCGAAGACGCCGAACCCGGAGCCGCGCGTGGCCTCGGTCGCGTCCTCGATCTCGAGGCCGAAGCGGAGGTCGGGCTTGTCGCTGCCGTACTTCAGTAGCGCCTCGTCGTAGGGGAGCTGCCGGAACGGCGTGGGCGGCGGCGTCCGGCCGAGCGCCTCGAAGGACGCGGTGACCGCGCCCTCGAGCGTGCGGAAGACGTCGTCGCGCGTCGGGAACGCGAGCTCGAGGTCGAGCTGGCGGAACTCGAACTGCCGGTCGGCGCGGAGATCCTCGTCGCGGAAGCAGAGCGCGATCTGGTAGTAGCGGTCGAAGCCGGAGACCATCAGGATCTGCTTGAACAGCTGAGGCGACTGCGGGAGTGCGAAGAACCGTCCCGGCTGGAGGCGCACCGGCACGAGGAAGTCGCGCGCGCCCTCGGGCGTTGCCTTCGTCAGGTTCGGGGTCCAGACGTCGACGAATCCCTGCGAATCCATGAAGCGGCGGATCGCGGCGACGACGGTGGCGGACAGCCGGAGGTTGCGCTGCATCCGGTCGCTGCGCAGGTCGAGGTACCGGTAGCGGAGCCGGGTGTTCTCGTCGACGTTCTCCTCCTCGAGCTGGAACGGGAGCGGCTCGGAGCGGCTGACGATCTCGAGCTCGTCGACCTGCACCTCGACCTCGCCGGTCGGGAGGTTCGGATTGACCGCTTCCGGCGCGCGCCGCACGACCTCGCCGCGCGCGCGCAGGACGAACTCGCTCCGCACCTCGTGCGCGACCTTCGCCGCCTCGGGCGCGCGCTCCGGGTTGATCACGAGCTGGATCAGCCCGGTGTGGTCGCGCAGGTCGATGAAGACGAGGCCGCCGTGGTCGCGGCGGCGCGCGGCCCAGCCTGCGAGCGTCAACCGCTCGCCGACGCGTACAGCGGTCACCTCGCCGCAGCGGAGGTCGCGCCACTCGTTCATCCGAGCACCGTAGCCGCGACCGCGTCGACGGGAACCTCCTGCTCGACGTCGCCGCGCTTGATCGTCGCGCCGTCGGCGCGAACGTGGACGAAGCCGCGCGCGCCGGAGCGTCCGAGCTGCGTGCGCTGTCCCTTCATCGAGCGGCCGGCATAGTCGGCGTCGCACGCCACGCCCGCGGCCCGGAGCTTTGCCATCTCCGCGAGCGCCTTCGCGCGGTCGGCGTCCGGCTCGATCAGGAAGAAGAGTTCCAGCGCGTGCGGTTCGGCCGTGATCCCCTCGT
This sequence comes from uncultured Actinomycetes bacterium, assembly GCA_963791205.1. Taxonomy (GTDB): domain Bacteria; phylum Actinomycetota; class Thermoleophilia; order Gaiellales; family Gaiellaceae; genus JACCTU01. Next base: position 57,962 of record CAWBRK010000007.1, on the reverse strand, counting down.
TGCGGAGTGCGTCGAGCAGGCGCTCGACCCCGGCGCCGAAGCCGATGCCGGGAGTCGCCGGGCCGCCGATCTCCTCGATCAGGCCGTCGTAGCGGCCGCCGGCGCAGATCGTCGACTGCGACCCCTCGTCCGGGCCGACGAACTCGAACGTCGTGCGCGTGTAGTAGTCGAGCCCGCGCACGAGCGTCGGCTCGAGCGTGTACGGCACGCCGTACGCGTCGAGGTAGCTGCGCACGGCGGCGAAGTGCTCGCGGCACTCGTCGCAGAGCGAGTCACCGATCTTCGGGGCGTCCGCGAGCGCGTCTCGCACCTTCGGATCCTTCACGTCGAAGACGCGGAGCGGGCTCGTCTGTCGCTTCAGGCGCGCGTCGTCGTCGAGGACGTCGTCGTGCGCGTCGAGCCACGCCTCGAGTTGCTCGACGTATCCGGGGCGACAGTTGCGGTCGCCGATCGAGTTCAGCTGGAGCTCCCACTGCGTCACGCCGAGGCGCCGCAGCACTTCGCTGTAGAGCTGGATCACCTCGGCGTCGACGGCGGGGTCATCGGAGCCGATCGCCTCGACCGACTGCTGCCAGTGCTCCCGGTAGCGCCCTTTCTGCGGCGCGGCGTAGCGGTACATCGTCGCCTGCGTGTAGAGCTTCACGGGCTGCGGCTCGCGGTGCATGCCGTGCTCCAGGTACGCGCGGCAGATCGGCGCGGTGCCTTCGGGGCGGAGCCCGAGCTTTCGGCCTCCGCGGTCCTCGAACACGTACATCTCTTTCTGCACCACGTCGGAGCCTTCTCCCGACGTCCGCAGGAAGAGCTCCGCGTCCTCGAAGGCAGGCGTCTGGATGCGCCGGTACCCGTACGTCTCCGCGACGTCGGCCAACGCGCCCGTCGCGAGCTGCCAGAGCGGCTGCTCCGACGGGAGGATGTCGTGCGTGCCGCGCGGCGCCTTGTACTTCACTGCTGCGCGGTGCGGAGCTCGGCGAGGAACGGGTTGCGGGCGAGCTCAGCGCCGAGCGTCGTCGCAGGCCCGTGACCGGAGTAGACGACGGTCTCCTGCGGGTAGCGCTCGGCGAGGAGGCGGATCGAGCTCAGGAGCGTGTCCCAGTCGCCGCCCGGCAGGTCGACGCGACCGACGCCGCCCGCGAAGAGGACGTCGCCAGAGAAGAGCGCGCCTTCGGCGTAATAGGAAAGGTGTCCCGGCGCGTGGCCCGGGACGTCCAGCACCTCGAACGAGATGCCGCCGACGTCGAGGGTCTCGCCTTCGGAGACGTCACGCGCCTGGTCGTAGCCGCGAATCGTCAGCCCCGGGGGAGTGAGCGGGTTTTCGAGCGCGCCTCTGGCGTCGGGCGAGACGTAGACAGGGGCGCCTGTGCCCTCCGCGAGGTCGGCGACGCCGCCGAGGTGGTCGAAGTGCGTGTGCGTGAGCAGGATCGCAGCACACGACGCGCCGGTGCGAGCGAGCTCGAGGCGGAGCTGCGGCGCGTCACCGCCGGGATCGACGACGACTGCCTCCTTCGCGGCGCGGTCGACGCGCACGACGTGACAGTTCGTCCCGACCGGGCCGAGCTGATACGTGTCGACAACGGGCGCCATCGGGCGTTTGAGTCTAGTCGGGGGGTTAGGATCGCCTCGTCGTGCAGAGCTGGAACCTGCTCGAGATCGAGACGCCGGACGGGAGCCGATCGCCCGTCGTGCTCCATTCGGCGGACGCCGAGGCGCGCGCGGTGCTCATCGGGCTGCAGCCCGGGCAGCAACTCGGGGACCACCAGGTGAAGGAGTCCGCGTGGCTCCTCGTCGTCGACGGCGCGGCGGTCGTCGAGGGAGACGGGGAGCGCGTCGACGCGCGGCCCGGGATGCTGTTCCGGTTCGAGCCGGACGAGCGGCACGCGATCTCGACCGAGTCCGGCGCGCGCGTGCTGCTGCTCCTCGCACCGTGGCCCGGCGAGGGCCACTATCGCGGCCAGGTCGCGCGCTAGCGCTTCGGCGGCGGTGCGGCGCCGGTGCGCTTGAGGTAGCGCCGGTACATGAACGAGTCCATGAAGTAGCTGAACGGCAGGAAGATCGCCATCAGCCAGACGGTCAGGATGATCTGCTGCAGGATCGATGCGTCCCGGCTCGTGAACATCACCGTGATGAACATGAGCGGCGCGAAGATCGCGCCTCGCTTCGCGACGCGCTGCCAGGAGGGCGCCTGGACGCGTGCGCCGGGCGCGGTGCGCGGGTTCGGCTTCGCGCGGCCGTTGCGTGACGCCGTGCGCTCGGCCTTCGCCTCGTCCGCGTCGACCTCGATCTCGTTGCCTTCCTCGTCGACGTAGACGTACTCATAGTCGTGCCGACGGCTCTTCTCCTGGCGGCGTCGCTGCTTGCGCGTCGGCATCAGGCCTAGGGTAGCTCGCGCGCGGCCGCGGAACGCTGCCAGACGGGCTCCCCGCCGCGGACCACGGTGTCGACGAGGTCACCGCCGAGGTGGTACGCGAGGTGGCGCCAGTCGGGTGCGTCGAGGAGAACGATGTCCGCCGCGTAGCCTCCAGCGATCCGTCCGATCCGGTCCGCGCGTCCGAGTACGTGCGCGGCGTTCACGGTCGTCGCGGCGAGCGCCTCCGCTGGCGAGAGGTGCAGTTGGGTGCAGGCGAGCGAGGAGACGAGCGGCAGGCTCTCGCAGAATGCGCTGCCGGGGTTGAAATCGGTCGCGAGCGCGACTGCGGCGCCGCGGTCGACGAGCGCGCGCCCCGGCGGCATCGGGCGGTCGAGGAACAACGCGCTCGCGGGGAGCAGCACGCCGACGACGTCGGATTCCGCGAGCGCGCGGATCCCCTGCTCGCCGGTCGCCTCGAGGTGGTCGACCGATCGCGCGCCGAGCTCGATCGCGAGCGGGACGGCGCCGGACTCGGTGAACTGATCGCCGTGGAGGCGGAGGGCGAGGCCGGCGTCCCGGCAAGCCTCGAGATAGCGGCGCGCCTGGTCGCGGTCGAACGCGCCCCGCTCGAGGAAGACGTCGGCTGCCTCGGCGAGCGGCGCCGCCTGCGGCAGGACCTCGGCGAGCGCGAAGTCGAGGTACGCGTCGGCGTCCGGGAACTCCGGCGGCACGGCGTGCGCGCCGAGCCAGGTCGGGATTCCACCTGCCGCTGCGACTGCCCGGAGGGACGCGAGCTCGGTCTCGAGGTCGAGGCCGTAGCCCGACTTGCCCTCGAACGTCGTCGTGCCGTGGCCGAGCATCCAGCCGGCGTGGCGATGCACCGTCCTCTTGAGCTCGTCCTCGCCCGCGGCACGGGTCGCTCGGACGGTCGAGAGGATGCCGCCGCCCGCAGCGTGGAGCTCCTCGTAGGACGCGCCGGCTGAGCGCAGGGCGAACTCCTCGGCACGGTCGCCGCCGAAGCACGGGTGCGTGTGGCAGTCGACGAGACCGGGGACGGCGCAGCGACCGCGTCCGTCCAGCTCGACCACCTCGCCGGCGACGGGCTCGAGGTCGCCCATGCGGCCGACGGAGACGACGGTTCCGCCCTCGCAGAGCACGTAGGCGTCCTCGACCACGTCGATTGCGCCCAGGTCCGCGCCACGCAACGGCGCGCTCCGCCCCGCCGGAGTGGCGAGCTGCTCGAGATCGCGGATCAGCAGTCGCCGCGCAGGGCGTTCGGTCATCCGCTGCCCGAGCCGCCGCCCATCGGCGGCTCGAGCCCGTGCTCGGCCGCAGCTGCGGCCGCCTCGGGGTAGCCGGCGTCGAGGTGCCGCATGACGCCCGTGCCCGGGTCGGTCGTCAGCACCCGCTCGAGGCGCTCGGCCGCGTCGTCGCTGCCGTCGGCGACGACGACCATGCCCGCGTGGATCGAGTTGCCGATGCCGACGCCGCCGCCGTGATGGACGCTCACCCACGTCGCGCCTGCCGCGACGTTGAGGAGCGCATTGAGGATCGGCCAGTCGGCGATCGCGTCGGAGCCGTCGCGCATGGCCTCCGTCTCGCGGTACGGCGACGCCACCGAGCCCGAGTCGAGATGGTCACGGCCGATCGCGACAGGAGCGCGCACGCGTCCGCTCCGTACGAGCTCGTTGATCGCGAGGCCAGCGCGAGCGCGGTCCCCGAGACCGAGCCAGCAGATCCGCGCGGGAAGCCCCTGGAACGCCACCCGCCCGGGCGCCAGCTCGAGCCACCGCTGCAGGAGCGCGTCGCCGGGAAAGAGCGTCCGCAGCGTCTCGTCGATCACCTCGATGTCGGCCGGATCGCCTGACAGCACCGCCCACCGGAACGGCCCGATCCCGCGGCAGAAGAGCGGCCGGATATAGGCCGGGACAAAGCCCGGGTATGAGAAAGCCCTCTCTACGCCGGCTTCATAGGCCTCCCCGCGAAGATTGTTGCCATAATCGAAAACGTAGCTGCCGTGACGGACGAACTCGAGCAGCGCTTCGACGTGTTGCACGATCGACACACGTGCGCGCCGGAGGTACTCGTCGGGATCGTTCGCGCGAAGCGCCGCCGCCGCGTCCACATCGAGCCCGACGGGCACGTACCCCGTCAACGGATCGTGCGCCGCCGTCTGATCGGTGACCAGATCGAACGTCTCACCCCGCCGAGCGAGCTCGGGCACCACTTCCGCGGCGTTCCCGAGCAGCCCGACCGACAGTGCGCGCCGCTCAGCAGCCGCCGCCCGCACCCGCGCGAGCGCGTCGTCGAGCGAGTCCGTCGCCTCGTCGAGGTAGCGCGTCTCCAGCCGACGCTCGATCCGCGACGGATCGACCTCGACGCAGAGCATCGCCGCCCCTGCCATCGTCGCCGCCAGCGGCTGCGCGCCGCCCATCCCGCCGAGCCCCGCCGTCAGGATCGTGCGCCCGGCGAGGTCGGGCGATCCGTAATGCGTCTCGCCCGCCGCGGAGAAGGTCTGGTACGTGCCCTGGAGGATCCCCTGCGTCCCGATGTAGATCCAGGAGCCCGCCGTCATCTGCCCGAACATCGTCAGACCGAGCGCCTCGAGCCGGCGGAACTCGTCCCAGTTCGCCCAGCGCGGAACGAGCAGCGAGTTCGCGATCAAGACTCGCGGCGCTGCTGGATGGCGTGCGGAACACGCCGACCGGCTTGCCGCTCTGCACGAGCATCGTCTCGTCGTCACCCAGCCGGAGCAGCGTCCGAACGAGCGCCTTCAGCGCCTCGTGCGAGCGCGCCGCCCGCCCGGACCCGCCGTAGACCACGAGTTCCTCCGGACGCTCCGCGACCTCGGCGTCGAGGTTGTTGAGCAGCATGCGAAGCGGCGCCTCGGTCGACCACGAGCGCGCGTTCAGCTCAGAGCCGCGCGGCGCGCGGATCGACGAGAGGTCGCCGCAGAGCGCCTCGACCGTCTCCTCGACCGACCGCGCGACGGCCACTAGAGAAGCTCCCCGATCTCGGCCTCGACGGCACCGACGAGCGAGCCGTTGCGGACCGCCGCCGCAACCGCCTCGATCTCGCTGCCGAGCGGCCGGTCGTCGCCGAGCCTCGGGGAGAGCGTGCGCACGAAGGCGCGCGTCGCGCGGACCCCGACACCAGGCTCGAGCGGCGCGAGAAACTCCACGGCCTGTGCGGCGGCGAGCAACTCGATCGCGACCGCGTGCTCCGCGTTGGCAAGCACCTGCCACGCCTTGAGCCCGGCGGCGTTCCCCATCGAGACGTGATCCTCCTGCCCCGCGCTCGTGGGGATCGAATCGACGCTCGCCGGATGCGCGAGCACCTTGTTCTCGCTCACGAGCGCCGCTGCGACGTACTGCGGGATCATGAACCCGGAGTTCAGGCCGCCGTCGACGGTGAGGAACGGAGGCAGTCCCTCGGAGAGGCTCGGGTTGACGAGCCGCTCGAGGCGACGCTCGGAGATGCTCGCGAGCTCGGACAGTCCGAGCGCAAGCACGTCGAGCGCGAACGCGACGGGCTGCCCGTGGAAGTTGCCGTTCGACACGAGCTCGTCGAGCTCGACGAGCACGAGCGGGTTGTCCGTCGCGGCGTTCACCTCGACGCCGACCGTGTACTCGACGTGCTCGAACAGGTCACGGCACGCGCCGTGCACCTGCGGCGCGCAGCGAAGCGAGTACGCGTCCTGCACCTTGTCGCACCAACGGTGCGATTCGTTGATCGCGGAGTGCTCGATCAGCCGCAGCACGTTCGCCGCCGACGCGGCCTGCCCGCGCAGCGGCCGGAGCGCATGGATCTCGGGCATGAAGCTCGCCCGCGAGCCCTGAAGCGCCTCGAGTGACATCGCGCATGCGAGGTCGGCCGCGCGCGCGAGCCGCCACGCTCGCACGAGGGCGAGCGCGCCGATCGCCGCCATGAACTGCGTGCCGTTGATGAGCGAGAGCCCCTCCTTCGCCTGCAACCGGACGGGCGCAAGGCCCGACGCGGGCGAGCGCGAAGCCGCCGGGCAGCAGCTCGCCCTCGAGCCACGCCTGCCCTTCGCCGACGAGCGGCAGCGCGAGATGCGCAAGCGGTGCGAGGTCGCCGCTCGCACCGACCGACCCGCGACTCGGCACGTTCGGGAGCACGCCGCGGTTGATGCACTCGATCAGCAGCTCGACCGTCTCGACGCGGGCGCCCGAATAGCCCTTCGCGAGCGCGTTCGCGCGCAGCACCATCGCGGCACGCACGACCTCCGGCGGATACGGCTCCCCCACGCCGCACGCATGACTGCGCAGCAGACGGAGCTGCAGCTCCTCGGTCAGCTCCTCGGGAATCGACGCCGAAACGAAGCGTCCGAACCCCGTGTTGATCCCGTACGTGTGCTCCTGCGAGCCGTGCGCCGCGCGCTCGACGAGCGCCCGTGCCGCCTCCATCCGCTGGCGTGCCGAATCGGCGAGCGAGACCGGCGCCCCCTCGACCGCCACGTCCCAAACGTGCTCGACGGTGAGGTCCTCGCCGCTCAGCGCGCGACTCTGGATCACGCGGCGAGTCTAGCCCTGCCGCTCGAGCAGCCGGAGCTCGAGCACCCGGGACGGATCGAACCCGTCGATCCGCAGCACCGGCCCCGCCGCCGCGACGGCCGCACCGGCGGGCATCAGCCCGACGAGCTCCGAGCCGACGACCTCGGCGCCGCGCGCCGACGCCTCTGCCTCGATTCGCGCGACGATCTCGTGCAGCGCGGCCGCCTCCCAGTCCTCGACGTTCATGCTCACCTGGACGAGCCCGGCCCGCGGCAGGTCGAGGCCAAGTGCCCGCACGCCGGGGAAGCCGCCGTCGCGCTCCCGCACGAGCCCTGCGATCTCACGCGCGACGTTCAGGTCGCCGCGAAGGTTCACGTTGAACGCGATCAGCGGCCGGCGAGCGCCGACGAGCACGCCGCCCGCCGACTCGTGCAGCGCTGACGGACCGAACGACGGTGCCACCTCGCCCGCGTCGACCCGCTGCTGCAGCTCCTCGGGCCCGCCGCGACGGAAGAACGACGGCCCCTTCCCGCCCCCGAGCTCGCCGTACAGGAACACCGGCAGCCCGAGCTCGGCTGCGAGGAGCTCCCCCACCTTTCGCGCAGCGCGAACGGCGCGCGGCATGTCCGCCGGCTCGACCGGCACGAGCGGGACGACGTCCGCGGCGCCGATCCTCGGGTGGGCGCCCTCGTGCCGGCGCAGGTCGATTCGCTCCTTCGCGCAAGCGACCCCGGCGACGAGCGCGTCCGCGAGCTCCTCCTCGTCGCCGACAAGCGTGAACACCGACCGGTTGTGGTCTGGATCGGAGTGGACGTCGAGCAGCTCCGCGTGCTCCGACAACGCGTCCGCGAGCGCGTCGATGGTCGCCCGGTCGCGCCCCTCCGAGAAGTTCGGCACCGATTCGAGCGGCAGCCGCACGTCCTTACTCTAGGAACCCGCTTGACGCGCCGCCGCTCGTCCTACCGTTCGCCCGGGTCGCTGCAGCGCGACCTCGCGGTCTGCCGCGCCTGCGTGGAGGCCGGGTACCCGCTCGAGTCGAAGCCGGTGCTCAACCCTCGGCTCGGCCAGCCCGCGTACATGTTCGGTCAGGCACCGGGGCCGAACGAGGGCGTCGAGCGCCGGCCGTGGCGCGGCCGCGCCGGACAGACGCTCCGCTCGTGGCTCGGCATGGACGAGGACACCTTCTACTCCACCTTCTATTGCGCGTCCGTCACACGCTGCTACCCCGGCAAGCATCCGAGCGGCAAGGGCGACCGCGTCCCGACGCCCGAGGAGCAGGACCTCTGCGCGTTCTGGAGCGACTGGGAGCTCAGCCTCCTCCGCCCGCGTCTCGTCGTGCCGGTCGGCATGCTCGCGATCCGTCGGCTGCTCGACAGGCGACAGCTCGCGGGAACGATCGGCGAGCGCTTCGAGCTCGGGAACGACCGCGTAGCGATCCCGCTCCCCCACCCGTCGGGCGTCTCGCTCTGGCTGAACGCGCCCGAGAACCGCGCGCTCGTCGCAGCGGCTGTCGAGCTGATCCACGAGGAGCTCGCCGCTATCGGCGACCGATCGTGACCATGCGGCGGCTCTGGACCGTCAGCGGATCCCCCTGCCGGTCGTAGACGTCAACGGACGAGAAGCCGGCGTCGAGCAGCCACGCGCGCAGCTCGACCGCGACGAACGCCCGGACCGAGAACGACACGCGGCGCGTCGTCGCTTCGCGGACGATCACGCGCTCCGTCCTGGCCCGCCCGCTCACAGGATCGAACTGCGACCTGTCGATCATGAAGTTCCCGTCGCGCTCGACCACGACCGCCGGCTGCCACCTGGGCAGCAATTCGACGAGGTTGTTGTTCTCGATCAGCAGACGTCCGCCCGCACGAAGCGCGCGATGGGCAGCGTGCAGCACACGACGATCCTCCTCGTCGTCGTCGAAGTACCCGAACGCCGTGAACCAGTTGACGATCCGATCGAAGCGCGACTCCCACGGCAGCTCGCGCATGTCGCCCTCGACGTACTCGACCTCGACGCCGCGCCGTTCGGCGTCCCCACGCGCCCGCTCGAGGAAGAGCGGCGTCGCGTCGAGGCCCGTCACACGCGTGCCGCGTTCCGCGAGTCGGTTCGCGATGCGACCGTGCCCGCATGCGAGGTCGAGCACCTCCATCCCCGGCTCGAGCTCGAGCAGCCGCCAGATCAGCTCCGTCTCGAGGTCGCTCTGCTCGTCGCTCAGGAACTCCTCGTAGAAGTAGAGGTAGTCCTCGTCGAAGAGCGCGTCACGGTCCACCCGCCGAGCCTACGGTAGGGACGAAGCCCGCCGATACCCTTCGGAGGTGAGCACGACTCCTCGCTACCGCACGACCTTTTTCCGGCTCCTCGGCTTCCTGAAGCCGTACAAATGGTCGCTCGCCGTGTCGATCGTGCTCGCGGTGGCCACGCAGGGAGCCGCGATCGTCGCCGCGTACATCACGGGTGACGCGCTCGCCCACGTGATCGAGTCAGAAGATCGGGGCCGCCTCTGGATGCTCGTGGTGGCGATCCTCGTCGTCGGCATCTTCCGCGCGGTCGTGATGGCCGGGCGGCGCCTCATCTCCGGCCGCCAGGCGCTCGGGGTCGAGTTCGACCTCCGCAACCAGATGTACGCGAAGTTCCTCCGGCTCTCGTTCCGCTTCTACGACAGCCACCAGACCGGGCAGCTGATGTCGCGCGCGACGGTCGACCTGCAGGGCGTCCGGTTCTTCCTCGGCTACGGCCTCATCTTCTTCTTCCAGCACGTGCTGACGATCGTCGCGGTGACCGGCGTGATGCTCTTCGTGAACTGGAAGCTGGCGCTCGTCGCAGCGGGCGATCACGCCGTTCATCGTCGCGCTCGCCTACCGCTACTCGAGCATCTCGCACCCGGTGCTCCGCGACGTGCAGCAGAAGATGGCCGACATGACGACGGTCGCCGAGGAGAACATCGTCGGCGTCCACGTCGTCAAGTCGTTCGCGCAGGAGCCGAACGAGCAGCAGAAGTTCGTCGACCGCTCGAACCGCATCTTCCATCGGAGCATGCGACGCGAACCGGCAGCGCGCGCTCTACGTGCCGGTGCTCTCGTTCCTGCCGCTCATCGCGCAGGCGGCGGTGATCCTCGTGGGCGGCCGCATGGTCGTCAACGGCCAGCTCAGCTTCACGGACTTCTTCTTCTTCAACTTCCTCGTGCTGATGCTCGTGATGCCGCTGCGCATGCTCGGCATGTGGATCGGCCAGGCGCAGCGCGCGACCGCCGCGGGCGAGCGCATCTTCGAGGTGCTCGACGAGGTCGAAGACGTCAAGGACAGCCCCGGCGCGGTCGACCTTCCGCCCGGCCCCGGCCGAGTCAGCTTCGAGGACGTCACGTTCGAGTACGCCGACGGCCGCCCCGTGCTCGAGGGGATCGACCTCGAGCTCGAGCCTGGCAAGACCGTCGCGCTCATCGGCCACACCGGGTCGGGCAAGACGACGCTCGCCGCGCTCGTCCCCCGTTTCTACGACGTCACCGACCGGGCGGCTCACGGTCGACGGGCGCGACGTCCGCGAGGTGAAGCTGACATCGCTCCGGCGCGAGGTCGGCGTCGTGCTCCAGGACCCGTTCCTCTTCTCCGCGACCGTGCGCGAGAACATCGCGTTCGGCGCGCCCCGACGCCGCCGACGAGCAGATCGAGCGCGCCGCACGACTCGCACAGGTCGACGACTTCGTCCGCCAGCTGCCGGACGGCTACGAAACGATCATCGGCGAGCGCGGGATCACGCTCTCCGGCGGACAGCGCCAGCGGATCGCGATCGCGCGCGCGCTCCTGCTCGAGCCGCGCATCCTCATCCTCGACGACGCGACCGCGAGCGTCGACGCGACGACCGAGGCCAAGATCCGCGCCGGCCTGCGCGAGGCGATGCAGGGGCGGACGACGATCATCATCGCGCACCGCCTCTCGACGATCGCCCTCGCGGACGAGCTCGTCGTGCTCGACCACGGCAAGATCGTCGCGCGCGGGACGCACGACCGAGCTGCTCGGGACGAGCCTCGTCTACCGCGAGATCTACGAGCACGGGCTGCTCGAGCGCGAGTTCGCGGAGCGAGTGGAGGCGCGCGCGTGACGATGTCGGAGACCGCCACGACCGCGGCCGCGAAGCGGCCGCGCTTCAGGGGTGTTGCGCGCGGCGAGGTCGCTTTGCGGCCTCGCCGTGGTTGCGCACGGTGCTCGACATGAGGGTCTGGCAGCCCGGCAGCCACCTGACGATGCAGCGCGGCGGCGAGGTGCGCGACTGGTCGTGGCGCGCCACGCTCCGCCGGATCCGCTTCCTCGCGCGCTACACGAAGCGCCTACCGGCTTCGCACGACGCTCGCGGTCGTCTCGCTCCTGCTCGCGACGCTGACGTCGCTCGTCCCGCCGTACCTCGCGAAGGTCGCGATCGACGACGGCGTGCGAAAGGGCGACCTCGCGCTCCTCACCGTGGCTCGTCGTCGCGATCCTCGCCGCGGGCGTCGCGAGCCTCCTCACGAGCTCGGCGCAGACGTACTTCACCGGCTGGACGGGCGAGCGGATCCTCGCCGACCTCCGCAACGACCTCTTCCGCCACCTCCAGCGGCTGTCGCTCGGCTACTACGAGCGGAACCGCGCGGGCGTCGATGATCAGCCGGCTGACGAACGACGTCGACGCGCTCGACCAGCTCGTGACCGACGGCGTCACGACCCTCGTCCAGAACTCGCTCACGCTGATCGGCTCGGCGATCATCCTCTTCTTCCTCGACTGGCGGCTCGCGCTCGCGACGATGACGGTGATCCCGTCCCTCGTGATCGCGACGCGCATTCTTCCGCACGCTCCGCGCGCGCCTACAGCCAGGTGCGCGAGCGGCTCGGGCTCGTCACGGCGACGCTCGCCGAGGACATCGCCGGCATGCGCGTCGTCCAGGCGTTCACGCGCGAGCCGCACAACCAGCAGCGCTTCGAGGAGGTCAACGCGCACTACCGCGAGGCGAACCAGCAGACGGTCGTGCTGAACGGGCTCTACTTCCCGTTCGTCGACCTCCTCTCCGCGATCGCGACGGCGATCGTGCTCGGCTACGGCGGCTGGCTCGTGTTCGACGGGCAGACGTCCGCGGGCACGCTCTTCGCCTTCATCCTCTACCTGTCGAACTTCTTCGACCCGGTCCAGCAGCTCTCGCAGCTCTACAACACGTTCCTCGCGGCGATCGCGGCGCTCGACAAGATCATCGGACGTCCTCGACGAGGAGCCCGAGGTGCGCGACCGGCCCGACGCGAAGGCGCTGCCGCCGATCGAGGGCAACGTCGCGTTCGAGGACGTGCGCTTCGGCTACGGCACCGGCCCCGAGGTGCTCCACGGCATCGACCTCGACGTCCCGGCGGGGACGACGGTCGCGCTCGTCGGCCACACGGGCGCCGGCAAGTCGACGATCGCGAAGCTGCTCGCGCGCTTCTACGACCCGCAGCAGGGTCGGATCACGATCGACGGCGATCGACCTGCGCGACGTGACGCAGGAGTCGCTCCGCCGCCAGCTCGGGATCGTGCCGCAGGAGGGCTTCCTCTTCGCGGGCACCGTCCGCGACAACATCGCGTTCGGCCAGCCCGACGCGAAGCCGGAGGAGATCGTCGCCGCCGCGCAGGCGGTCGGCGCGCACGAGTTCGTCGATGCGGCTCGAGGACGGCTACGAGACGAAGCTCCAGGAGCGCGGCACGCGGCTCTCGCTCGGTCAGCGCCAGCTCGTCGCGTTCGCGCGGGCGCTGCTCGCCGACCCGCGGATCCTCATCCTCGACGAGGCGACGTCGTCGGTCGACATCGGCACCGAGCGGCGGATCGAGCAGGCGCTGCGACCGGCTGCTCGCCGGGCGGACCGCGTTCATCATCGCGCACCGCCTCTCCACGATCCGCGACGCCGACCTGATCGTCGTGCTCGAGCACGGCCAGGTCGTCGAGCAGGGCACGCACGACGAGCTGATGGCGAAGCAGGGGCTCTACACGTCGCTCTACGGCGACTGGGCCGAGGTCGCCTGACGCATCCGTCCGTGGACCCTGTTAGGGTCGCGCGCCAATGCAGTCCGGAGCGATCGTCCGCGAAGCCTGGGAGCTCTACAAGGCGCACTGGCGCACTTCGTGCCGATCGCGCTGATCGTCTATCTGATCCTCGGCGCATCGCACTCGTGCTCGGGCTGATCCTCGGCTGGCTCGGCGCTCCTGATCAGCTTCCTCGCGAGCATCGTCGGCACGTTCTGGCTCCAGGGCGCGTTCGTCGAGGCCGTCGCAGGACGTGCGCGACGGGAAGCGGCGACCTCTCGCTCGGCGAGACGTTCCGGCGCGTCCAGCCGCGCCTGCCCGCGCTGATCGTCGCCGGCATCCTCGCCGGCCTCGGGATCACGGTCGGGCTCATCCTCCTGATCGTCCCGGGCCTCTTCCTGCTCACGATCTGGTGGCTGATCATCCCCGTCGATCGTGATCGAGGGCAAGTCCGCCGGCGAGTCGTTCGGCCGCAGCCGCGAGCTCGTGCGCGGGCACGGCTGGAACGTCTTCGGCGTGATCATCATCACGATCGGCGCGGTGATCGTCGCGTCGCTCATCGTCACGATCGCGACCGTCTGGCTGCCCGACGGCGTCGACAGCTTCGTCTCGGACGTCATCTCGAACACCGTCATCGTGCCGTTCGTCGCGGTCGCGTGGACGCTCATGTACTTCGCGCTGCGGCAGCTCGAGGAGGGTGCTGCGGCGGCACCAGCGGCACCAGCGGCACCAGCGGCATACGACGCGCCGACGCCGACGCCGCCTCCGACCGACGAACCAGGCCCGGTCTAGTCGCTGAGTAGGGTTCGAGGCATGAGCCTCGACCCCGAGACCGAGGAGCGGATCGAGTCGCCGGTCTCCGAGGAGGCCGAGCGAGAAGCGCGCCTGACCGCCGTCGGAAGCCGTCGCGCGCATGCGGATCAACGTGCCGCTGCGCGCGAACCGGAAGCTCCGCACGATCGTCCAGCGCGTGAACGCGGACACGCAGCTGAAGGCGTGGTGGCACGTCGCGAACGTGAACGCCGTCGTGCGCCTCGAGATCAACGACCACTCGTGGGTGCACATCCAGATCGTCACGAACATCGCGCTCAAGCTCCTGCGCCAGCTGACGAAGCACGGGGTCGAGCCGTCGCTCGTGCGCGACTACGGCTTCACGAACGACGACGCCGAGGTCGTGGTCACGCTCGGCGCGCTCACGCACTGCATCGGCATGTCCGTGCACCGCGACGGGCACGAGGACTTCAGCCTCTTCCTCGCCGAGCCGAAGCTGCGCGAGCTGCTCGAGGGTCTCTACGAGGAGCCGGAGATGACCGTGATCGTCTCCGAGGTGCTGCAGATGATCACGAGCCACCGCGAGTACGGGCAGCCGCTCACGCTCGAGGCCGGAATCGTGCGCGTCGCCGACGCGCTCGACATGGCGCAGGGCCGCTCGCGCATCCCGTTCGAGCGCGGCCGCGTCTCGATCCACTCGCTCTCGGCGGCCGCGATCGAGGACGTGATGATCGACGACGGCGACGAGCGACCCGTGAAGATCGAGATCGTCATGAACAACTCGTCGGGCATCTTCCAGGTCGACGAAGTGCTGAAGGCGAAGCTGACGCGGATCGGGCCTCGAGCCGTACGTCGAGGTGGTCGCGCACATCGACACGGAGGCCGAGAAGCGCCTCGTGCCCGTGTACCGGCTCGAAACCTAGGCGCTACACTGGCAACCCCGTTGCGGGGTCGTCTAACGGTAGGACGCTCGGCTCTGGACCGAGTAGTCTAGGTTCGAATCCTAGCCCCGCAGCCTCAAGCATCCGCCTGCGGCTAGATCGGTCCCTAGGCTCCCGCAGATGACCTCGACGGCGTCGACGATGACTCCGCCCGCGGTCCGGCGAGCGACACTTGCGGTCTACGCCGTCTTCATCCTGAGCGGCTTCACCTTCGCGAGCTGGGCTTCGCGGATCCCGCAGGTGCGGGACGCGCTGTCGCTGTCGCCGCGCGGCCTCGGCCTCGTGCTGCTCGCGACGGCGGTCGGGTCGGTCGTCTCGATGCCGCTCGCCGGCGTCGTCGTGGCGCGGCTCGGGACCGCGCGCACCGTCGCGGTCATGGCCGTCATCGCCGCCATCGGCGTCGCGACGTCGGCGGTCGGCTACCGCATCGGCGTCGTGCCGGTCGTCGCCGGGCTGTTCCTGCTCGGCGTGGGGATCGGCACGTGGGACGTCGCGATGAACGTCGAGGGCGCGGCCGTCGAGCAGCGCCTCGGCCGCGCGATCATGCCGCGCTTCCATGCCGGCTTCAGCGTCGGCACCGTGGCCGGCGCCGCGATCGGCTCGGCGCTGGTCGCGCTCGGGATCTCCGCGCGGGCACACCTGCTCGTCGTCGCCGGCGTCGTCGCGGTGATCACGCCCCTCGCGGTGCGATCCTTCCTCGCGGACGCGCCGCGGCCGGAGGAGCACGAGCGGCGAGACGCGCCGCTCCGCGCCTGGACGGAGCCGCGCACGCTCCTCATCGGGCTGTTCGTGTTCGCCGCGGCCTTCACGGAGGGAACGGGCAACGACTGGCTCGGCGTCGCGATGATCGACGGCTACGGCGCCGCGGCGGCGCTCGGGTCGCTGACGTTCGCGATCTTCCTCGCCGCGATGACCGTCGGCCGCTGGTTCGGGCCGGGACTCATCGACCGATACGGCCGGACGCTGACGGTGCGGATGCTCGGCGTGGTCGCGCTCGCCGGGCTCGCCCTCGTCGTCTACGGGGGGTCGCTCGCGGTCGCGATGGCCGGCGCGGCGCTCTGGGGTCTTGGCATTTCGCTGGGGTTCCCGGTCGGCATGAGCGCGGCCGGTGACGACCCGCGTCGCGCCGCCGGTCGCGTGAGCGTCGTCGCGACCATCGGGTACGTCGCGTTCCTCGCGGGGCCGCCGCTGATCGGGTTCCTCGGCCAGGAGGTCGGAACGCTGCGGGCGCTGACCGTCGCCGGCGGCCTCGTCGCCCTCGGCCTGCTCGTCTCGGGCGTGCTCCGTCCGCTTCCGGCCGAGGCGGAGGACGTCCCCGCCGCGAGCCGCGCCGCCGAGGTCTGACTAGGGCCCCCCGCCGCCGCCGGTCGTCGTCCCGCCCTTCCCCGCGTTCGCGGCCACGTACGCCGCGACGGCCTTGATCTCCGCGTCGCTGAGGCGGCCCTGGAACGCCGGCATCCCGCCGCCGCCGTTTCGCACCTGCTCCTCGACCGTCGCCTCGTCGGGCTTGAGCTCATCGAGGTTGGGGCCGACCGAGCCCGTCGTCCCGGCGGTGCCGAGCACGTGGCAGCTGCCGCAGTTCGACGTGAACACGGCCTCGCCGTTGGCCTCGGCGCCCGTCGTCGTCCCCGACGTCGTCGTGCCGCCCGTCGCCGCGGCACCGGTCGCGCCGATGCGGTACGCGATGATCACGGGACGCTGATCCTTCGACTGCGGGAAGCTCGCCGCCGTGATGAGCGTGTCTCCGACGATCGCGACGGTCGCGTTCGTGCCGGCGGGCAGCTGCTTCTCCCAGACGACGTTGCCGTTGTCGCGGTCGAGCGCGATCAGCTTGCCGTCGAACGTCGTCGTGAAGACGAGATCGTTCGAGACGGTAGCGGCGCCGTAGGCCGGCTGCGAGAAGTCGCGCTTCCACTTGACGGAGCCGTCGCTGACGTTGAGCGCGACCATTTCGCCGGTTCCCTTCGGGATCTGCAGATCGAACTTGTTCTGCGCGGTGAAGACGGTCGGGAGGTCGACGATCGGCGCGTAGACGACGCCGTCCTCGACTGCCATCTGCGTCTCGACTCCGCCGAGGATGCCGGGCAGCAGGGTGATCGGCAGCTTCGGCATCTGGTCGTAGTCGCCCTCGAGCGCGACCTCGTTGTCCTTGTCGTGCCCGCTGTGCTTCCCGACGGGAACCTTCCAGACGAGCGAGCCGTCGTCGGCGTCGACCGCGGCGACGTAGCCGAGCTTCCCGGCGGCGAGGACCAGGTTGCGGTCGCCGTCCTTCGTCAGGATCGGCGGGAGCTGGAGGTCCCAGTCGTAGACGTCGTGCGGAAGGACCTGCTGGTACCAGATCACCTTGCCGTCGTCGGGGTTCAGCTTGACGACGCTGTTCGTGTAGAGGTTCGGGCCGGGTCGGCTCGAGCCCCACGGGAGCTCCGGGTCCCGGGCCACGGCGCGGGGTTCGCGACGTCGACGTACACGTTGCCGTCGTCGTCGAATGCGGGCGGATGCCAGAGCCCGCCGCCGCTGTTGATCTCGGTGTGCTGGTCGCTCCAGAGGTTCTCGGGAACCGTCCAGAACTTCCACTTCTCCTTGCCGGTGTCGGCGTCGAGCGCCCAGAGCACGCCGGCGCCGTTTCCCTTGTAGAACGACTTCGTGTTGCCGGGAACGGTCGAGATGTACACCGTGCCGTCGAACACGCCAGGTGCCATGTCGATGCCCTCGTTGGCGTTCCGGACGAGCTTCTGCGAACGCCAGACCTCCTGGCCGGTGTCCTTGTTCAGCGCGAACGCGAACTCGGAGGTCGCGCCGTACACCTTGTCGTAGCCGATCGTGACGCCGTTCGGCCCGACGGTCGGCGAGTCGTATTTCTTCGTCCACTTGACCTGCCCGGTGTCGAGGTCGATCGCCTGCACGTTCGACGTCAGGTCCTGCGTGTACACGACGCCGTCCGCGACGATCGGAGTGGACGCGTAGTTGCCGAACGTGCCGCCGCCCGTGATCGGCACCGTCCAGGCCACCCCGAGCTGGTCGACGTTCCCGGAGTCGATGTCGCTCGTCGCGACGCGCCTGTTCGCCAGGTCGCCGTTCGGCGCGGGCCACTCCTTCGCGAAGTCGGAGGCCTCCTTCGGCGCGCCCTCCGGGACCCCGTTGTCGCCTCCGCCTCCGCACGCCCCGAGGAGGACCGCCGAGAGCAGCGAGAGGACGACCAGCGAGCGGGAAGCTTGCGCTCTCACCAATCAGGGAGATACCACGATCCCGAAGCTTCAAACCCGTGATGCCTTCGGCGGCACCTCCCCGCGCTCCTCGCGGTCGTCGCCGCCGTACCGGTGCCGACGCTCGAGGGCGGGCCCCGCTAGGCGAGCGCCTGCCGCCGCACGAACGGCTGCAGGTCGCGGACGGCCGCGCGAAGCCGGTCGACCGAGCGGAGCGCAACCGAGCGTCCGCGCTCGAGATGCGACAGCTCGTCCTGGAGCATCGCCATCGTCACGAGGAGTTCGCGATGCGTCTGCGCGGCGCGCTCATCGGGTGCGCCGAGCTCGCGGAGCTGCGAGTCGAGCCTTTCGACTTCCGACGCGAGGCCGCTCACCCGTGCGTCGCACTCGAGCCGCGCCGTGTGCTGCACGGACGAGACCGTCGAGCGAAGCGACGAGAGCGCGTCCCCGTACGTCATGCCGTCACCAACGCCGCGCCGGCATCCACACCCGCGGCGGATCCGGCGGGAAGCTCGAGCACGGCCTTCGCACCGCGGCGACGCGCTGTCCGCCACGGCCCCATGTCGCGCTCCACGCCGACGACCTTGCCGTCGCCGTCGACGAACACCGCGTCGATCGGGAAGCGCATGAAGAACGTGTGGATGGAGCCGGCGGGGCGAAGGAGGATCCCCTCGCCCCGCGGCAGCTCCGAACGTCCGAGCAGGCCACGCATGCGGGCCCACGGCCGGTCGGCCACGAGGCAGTGCTCGCAGACGACGCGGTCGTCGACCCGCACGGTGACCGGTGAACGACGCAATCCGCTCCTAGAACCCCACGTGGATGTGGTCGTAGTGGTCGGCGAGCGGGAACGAGGGCCCGCCCATTCCGAGCAGCGAGATCACCTGGCGCGGCTGGAGCTCGACCGGGAGCAGAAGGATCGAGCGCACGGCCTTCTCGGTGACGCTGCCCGGCTGCTGGTGGCCCAGGATCGGCGTCTTGCCGACCGAGGCGATGTCCACGGCATGGCCGTAGATGTGCGCCGAGATCGCGCCCGGGCGGGCGTACTTGCGGTGCCCGCTGAAGAGGCTCGACACGCTGACCTGGCCGAACGACTCGGCGAGGTAGCTGATCACGACAACGGTGCGGACGTCGATCCTGCCCTGCTCGAGGTCGTCCCTGCCCGCCGAGTAGATCTCGGCGCGCTGGTCGTTGAGCAACTGCTGCGTGAGCCGCGGCTTCGCGGCCTCGAGCCCGTGGACCAGCCCGTCGAGGCCGACGACGCGGTTGTAGCGCGCGAGCGCCACTGCGCGGTCGGCGAACCCGGTGCGGCCGGACAGCGCCAGCGCCGCGTTCCACTCGCTGCTCGCAGCGCCGCGTGCGGCGAGACCGCGGGCGAGCGTGTTCAGCTCCTTGACCGTCGCGGGCACGCGATCGCGTGCGCCTTCTGCGCGGAGCACGCCGAGCACGAGCGCCCAGCTGACGCCGTTCACGGCGGAGATCCGCTGGAGGTTCTTCGCGAACTTCGGCGAGAGCCGCTTCGCGGGCGGCGTGGGATCGCCGAGCTCGCGGTTCAGCCAGATCGTCGCGGTCCCGCCCTCGTGCTCGACCGGAGCCGTCTTGCGCTCCTTCGCGCGACGGACGACCCAGTGCCGGCTCGCGCCCTTCGCGGGCTTCGCCGACGGGGTCTCCGGAGCGAGGATGAGGTCTGCGTCCGACGACTCGGGCGCGGCTGCGGGTGCGCTCGCGTCCGGCGACGCAGCGTGCGGGCAGCCTCAGCGGTCTGACCCTGATCGGCCGATGCCTCGGCGTCGACCGACGCGGTCTCCGACGACGGCTCTGCAGCCGCCTCGGGTGCCGCGGTCTCGGCGGCCGGAAGCGACTCCGGCGCAGCCTCGGGTGCGGAGGCCTCGGGTGCCGCTTCGGCGGCGGCCTGCTCGGCGTCGGCCTGCGCGGCCTGGAGCGCCTCCTCCTGCGCAACCTCTGCGCAGACGCTCTCGTCCTCGCCCGTCGTCTGCATCAGCGCAGCGCAGCGGGCCGGGTCGAGCGCCTTCGAGAGCATGTCGCCCGCGCCGGCGGTGAACGTCGCCGCGGCGAAGAACACCGCGACGAGCCCGAAGCTCGTCACGAGGCGATGCGAACGGAACGGCCTGCGAGCCTGCTTCGGCTCGACGACGACCTTCGCGACGGACGCCGGCTTCGGCGTCCACGCGCTTTCGTCCTCCGACCATTCGTCCCAGCCCCGTCGCGGCAGCACGGCGCGCACCAGCGCGACGGCCCAGCCGAGCAAGGCGAAGAACAGCAGTCGGAGGGCGAGCTTCCGAAAACGGTGCTTCCCATCCATTGGTTCTCTCGCTCCCTCCGTTGGGCGCAGAGGCCGCCCGACCTCTGACGCGGATCGTCGTTACGCACCCGCGGCCGCCACGGACGTGTTCTTCCATATCGCTCGTCGCGGGGGAGATTCGCTCCCTCACGTGAGGGATCCGTCGCGGATCACCCATACGAGGGGCGCCGAAGTCGAAGACCCCGCCGATGATCGGTGCACATGACACAGGCGTGGCGGCGCGTCGTGAACCCGAAGGAAGTGGCCGAGTTGCCGAACCGACGCCTTGTCCAGTTTGACCCTCAGTTCCACTCTTCGTCCTCCTCGCGCTCGAGGGAGGTGAAACATCACATGACGTTCCGGACCTGGATCGACGCTCTTCGCACGCGCGAGGAGGGTCAGACGATGGCGGAGTACGGTGTCGTCCTCGGCGTGATCACGATCGCGGCCGTCGGCGCCTTCCTCGCCCTGGGCGGCCGCATCGACGACGCGATCAACGCCGTCGTGGCGCTGCTCCCGTAGTTCATCGCCGAGACGGCGCGGAGCCCGCCTCCCTCGCTGTGAGTGATCGAGAACCAAGTTCACTCGTTCGAGGGTCTCCGCGCCGAAACGGCTCTCCGACAAACGCAGCAACGAACACAGGCGTAGCGGCCACGCCGAGACAGCAGAGAGGAAGAGACAGAGCGTGACCGCGTCTGCCGAGTTCGACCTTGCAAGAGCTGCTCAGCAGCAGTCTCACCTCGCTGTGCTCGGTACGGCCCCTCCGCGCGCCGGTGCGCGCACCGATCAATGGAAGGGAGGTGAATCCGACATGACGTTCCGCACCTGGATCGACGCTCTTCGCACTCGTGAGGAGGGTCAGACGATGGCGGAGTACGGCGTCGTCCTCGGCGTGATCACGATCGCGGCAGTCGGCGCGTTCCTCGCCCTGGGCGGCCGCATCGACGACGCGATCAACGCCGTCGTCGCGCTGCTCCCGTAGGACCGAACGCCTGGTCGGGGTCCTCCGCTCGGAGGACCCGACCGCCCTGCACGACCCACCAACCGACCGAGCGAGAGACATGAAACAGAGCCGTAACAGAGTCGAGTTCCGAAGCGAGCGAGGTCAGGCGATGACCGAGCTCGCGATCGTGCTGCCGATCCTCTGCCTGCTCCTGTTCGGGATCATTCAGTTCGGGATCCTCTACAACAACTACGTGACGGTGACGGACGCCGCGCGCGCAGGTGCGCGCAAGGCGGCGGTCAGCCGGCACGGGAGTCCCTCCACCGAGGGCTGCAAGACGGCCCGCACCTCGGCGTCATCGCTCGACCAGGCGAAGCTCACCTGTTCGGTCGCGACCGTCGGTCCGCTCGACCGGCCGGGCGCCGACGTGACCGTGACGCTCACCTACCCCTATTCGATCAGCCTGCTCGGCATCGCCGTCAAGGCGGGGAACCTGCAGGCCAAGACGACGGAGCGAATGGAATGAACCGCTTTCGCAGCGAGCGCGGCCAGTCACTCGTCCTCACGACCTTCTTCGTCGCCGCTTTGCTCGGCATGGCCGCGCTGGTGATCGACCTGGGAACGTGGTTCCGGTCGCAGCGCGACCTCCAGGCAGTCGCCGACGCGGCGGCGCTGGCCGGCGCGCAGGGCCTGCCGGACGGCGGCCAGGCGTCGGCGTACGCGAACCAGTACACGAACAAGAACGGCGCCAACGGTCCGACGGTCACGTTCCCGTCGGCAGACAAGATCAAGGTCTCGCTGCAGCGCCCCGCACCGGGCTTCTTCGCGAGGGTGTTCGGCGTCAACGCGGTCACCATCCGCGCCAGCGCGACCGCGCTCTCGTTCAACCCCGGTGAGGCGCAGTACGCGGCGCCGATCGCGGTGGACGAGAAGCACCCGCTGATCATGGGCTGCCACCCCATGCCGTGCTTCAACCAGCCGACGGAGCTCGAGCTCACGAAGGTCGGCCCCGGCGCGTTCCGGCTGATCAACATCGACGGCTCGCACGGCGGCACCGGCCCACAGCTCCTCGCGGACTGGCTGCTCAAGGGTTACGAGGGCTACATGCCGCTGAACTGGTACTTCTCCGACTCCGGCGCGAAGTTCAACTCTCAGAACGTCCAAGACGCGCTGACGAAGCGGATCGGGACGGAGATGTTGTTCCCCGTCTACTCCACCACGCGCGCGCAAGGCTCGAACTTCGAATACAAGGTGATCGGCTGGATCGGCTTCGTGATCACGAGCTACGAAGTGCACGGCAACAACGGAATCCTGCACGGCTACTTCACCCGCGTCGTCTGGGATGGCATCGAAGGCCATTCGGGTGACCCCGCCGACGACTTCGGCGTCCGTTCAATCGAGCTCATCGAATGAGCCACGACTAAGAGGAAGAGGAACCAAGAAGATGACCTACCGCCTCAGAAACATCATCCTCGCCGTCGTGCTCGCGGTTCTGGCTGCGTTCCTGACCGCGTTGTACGTGGCGAACTACCAGAGCCGGCTCGAGAAGGGCCAGGAGAAGGTGAAGGTGTACGTCGCGAAGACGGACATCCCGCCGGGCACGCCCACGGCGAGCCTCGAAGGCAAGATCGAGCAGAAGGAGATCCTGGACAAGAACGTCGTCCCGGTCGCCGTCCTCGACCTGAAGTCGATGACGGGCCAGACGACGGCGCAGTGGATCTACAGCGGCGAGCAGCTCAGCGCGCGCCGCTTCAACACGACCGGCCGCTCGGGCATCCACGGCGAGCTCAAGGGCAACCAGCGCGCGATGGCGCTCAACGGCCAGGCGAACCAGCTGCTCGCGGGCATCGTCAAGACCGGCGACCACGTCGACGTCCTCGCGAACTTCAAGATCGGGAGCGAGATCAACGTGGCGCGCGTCCTGCTCCGCGACGTCCCGGTCCTCAAGGCGCCGCAGAGCGGCAGCATCGACTCCAAGATCGCGTCCTCCGCTTCGGACGGCGCGTACACGATCGTGCTCAAGCTGACCGACTCGCAGGCGCACAAGCTGTTCCTGGTCAGCGCGGGCAACGAGGACCACGAGTGGTGGCTCGACCTGCGGGCTCCGGCCGATGCGACCGACAGCCCCGAGGGCCTCACCACGATCCCGTCCGCAGTTCGCGACGGGCTGCCGGCGAACCAGCTCGGCCGGGCGAACCAGCTCGGGAATGGAGGTAACTGAGATGAGCATCCGCATCTACGTCACCGGCTCCTGTGACGGGCTCGAGACGCTCCAGCACGCGCTGAACGAGCACCCTGACCTCGAACTCGTCGGGTGGAGCGAGCATGTCGCGGAGGCCGCACCGGCGCTGACCGGCGGTCACCTCCAGTGCGTCCTTCACGCCACGCGCTCGTCGACGCTGCCCGAGCACGAGCTCGCACAGATCCGCGAGTACACGCAGACGCCCGTCGTGATCCTTGCGTCGGGCGAGGCGTCCTCGCTGCTCGAGCAGGCGCTCGACTCGGACGTCGCCGACGTCCTGCTGCTCCCCCAGCTCGCCGACAACGTCGTCTTCGCGATCCGCAAGGCCTCGCACGTCGGCCGTCGGGTCCAGGCCGAGGGCGGCCACGGCCGCCGCGGTCAGATCCTGACGGTCTTCTCCCCCAAGGGCGGGACCGGCAAGACCGTCACCGCGACGAACCTCGCCACGTCGTTCGCGAAGAACGACAAGAAGCGGGCGCTCCTGATCGACCTCGACCTCCAGTTCGGCGACGCGGCGATCATGCTCGGCGTCGAGCCGGAGAAGACGATCTACGACCTCGTGGTCGCCCCGGGCGAGCTCGACAACGAGAAGCTCGCGGGCTACACGACCCGTCACGGATCGGGCCTCGACGTCCTCCCCGCGCCTCTTCGGCCGGAAGACGCCGAGCTCGTCACGGAGGTCAAGATCACGCGGCTGCTGGAGGTCGCGCGCGAGTCGTACGACGTGATCGTCGTCGACACGTCGCCGTTCTTCCACGGCCCGATGCTCGCGACGCTCGACCGCACGGACGGGCTGATCGTGCTGTGCGGGCTCGACGTTCCGACGCTGAAGAACGTCAAGCTCAGCCTGCACACGCTCGACCTGCTCTCGTTCCCCGCGAACAAGATCAAGTACGTCCTGAACCGGGCGAACTCGAAGGTCGGGATGAAGAAGTCGGAGGTCGAGCAGGCGCTCGGCGTCAAGATCGACTTCGAGGTCCCGAGCGATCGCGCGGTGCCGCTCGCGGTCAACCGCGGGATGCCCGCGGTCGTCGCCGACAGCGGCTGCGACTTCTCGCGCGCGGTGCGGTCGATGTCGAAGGCGATCGTCGCCCAGGCCGGCCAGGCGCCGGCGAAGCGCAAGATGTTCTCGGTCGCGAGGTAGGCAGATGGGCCTCCACGACCGTATCGCCAAGCAGCAGAACGGGACCGGCGACGGACATGCCGTCGCCGAGCTCCCCACTCTCGCGGGCGCCGAGCACCACAGCGCCCAGCAGCCGGCCCCGCAGCCGGCCCACGACCCCTACGCCGAGCTCAAGACCCGCATTCACCACTCGGTGTATCGCGAAGCTCGGGCCCGAGCTGTTCAAGCGGGAGACGAACGAAGACCTCTCGGAGCGCGTCTTCCACGCGGTGACCGAGCAGCTCGCGATCGACCGGACACCGCTCACGCGGGAGGAGCGCCGGCAGATCGTTCGCGAGATCAGCGACGACATCCTGGGCTACGGGCCGCTGGAGCCGCTCCTGAGTGACGACTCGGTCACGGAGGTCATGGTCAACGCCTACGACCACGTCTACGTCGAGCGCAACGGCAAGATCGAGCGAGCGAACACCGGCTTCGTCGACAACGCGCACCTGCTCCGGATCATCGACAAGATCGTGTCGCAGGTCGGCCGTCGCGTCGACGAGGCGTCGCCGATGGTCGACGCGCGCCTGCCCGACGGCAGCCGCGTCAACGCGATCATCCCGCCGCTCGCACTGCGCGGCCCGACGCTCACGATCCGGAAGTTCGCACGCGATCCGTACACGATGGACGACCTGATCTCGTTCGGCGTCCCTGACGCCGAAGGCGGCGCAGTTCCTCGCCGCCTGCGTGAAGGGCAAGCTCAACGTGCTGATCTCCGGAGGTACCGGCACCGGTAAGACGACGATGCTCAACGCGATGTCGGCCTACGTGCCGGGCGACGAGCGCATCGTCACGATCGAGGACGCCGCGGAGCTCCAGCTCCAGCAGGAGCACGTGATCACGCTCGAGTCTCGGCCCGCCGAACATCGAGGGCAGCGGCGAGATCCGCATCCGCGAGCTCGTCCGGAACGCCCTGCGCATGCGCCCCGACCGCATCATCGTCGGCGAGGTCCGCGGCGCGGAGACCCTCGACATGCTCCAGGCGATGAACACGGGCCACGAAGGCTCGCTGACGACGATCCACGCGAACTCGCCGCGCGACGCTCTGTCCCGTCTCGAGACGCTCGTGATGACGGGCGGCGTCGAGCTTCCCCACCGGGCGATCCGCGAGCAGATCGCGAGCGCGTTCGACGTGCTCGTGCAGATCTCGCGCCTCGTCGACGGCTCGCGCCGCTGCACGCACGTCTCCGAGGTGCTCGGGATGGAGTCGGACGTGATCACGCTGCAGGACATCTTCGTCGCGCGAGCTCCGGACGAGGAGGCGATGGCGGCCGGCCACACGTCGCGCCTGCTGCTCCCGCTCTCGTGCAACGGGCTCAAGCCGCACTTCCTCGAGAAGATGGCCGCGAACGGCGTGATGCTCCAGCCGAACTTCTTCGAGCAGGACAACCCCTATCGTCCCGCCTTCGCGGCGGCTTCCTACGGCAGCTGACGATGCGGACCGCCTCCCTCATCGCCGTCGCCGCACTCGCCCTCGCGGCGCCTGCGGCTGCTGCCGACTCGCTTCAGGTCGGGAGGGTCGACACCTCCGACTACCCGACCACGCGCTACTCGGTGGTCACGCCGACGCCGTCCTCGACCGCACCCACGGTGCTCGAGAACGGTGAGCCGGTCGTCGGTTTCGCGGCGGAGAACCTCGGACGCACCAAGAGCATCGCGCTCCTGATCGACCGCTCCCGTTCGATGAACGGGACGCCGCTTCAGAACGCGGTCTCGGCCGCCCGGTCGTTCATCGCCTCGAAGCCGCCGGCCGACAGAGTCATGCTGATCGGCTTCGGCCGCCAGGCTGTCCGGCTGACCGGGTTCTCGAGCGCGACGATCGACACCGACGCGGCGCTCGAGTCGCTCGCGGTCGACACGAAGCAGGGCACCGCGCTGTACGACGCGGTCTCGCTCGGGTCGCGCGCGCTCGCGGACGAGCCGAACGCCGGCCGCGTGCTCATCGTCCTGACGGACGGCGACGACGTCTCGAGCCGCAGCACGCTCGAGAAGGCGGCCGTGCAGGCCAAGCGGTCCGGCGCGTCGGTCTACGCGATCGGGATCGAGGGCGAGGACTTCTCGCCCGCGGCCCTGACGCGAGCTCGCCGCCGCAACCGGCGGCTCGTACTTCCCGCGCCAACTCGAGCTCGGCGCGTCGGCGACGCGTACGCGGCGATCGCCGAGCAGCTCAAGCGCACGTGGCGCGTCACGTACCTCTCGGCAGCCCATCCGGGTGACGAGGTCGAGCTGAAGACGACCATGCCGGGCTTCGGCTCGCACGAGACCACGGTGAAGATGCCGGGCGACTCGTCGTCGGCGCTCGTGAAGCCTGGCGCGGGATCGAAGCTGATCCCCGGATTCCTCTACGAGAACAACCTCGGCACGATGCTGCTCGCGCTGCTGATGGGCACCATGACCATCCTCGCCGTCGGGCTGCTCATGGCGACGCCGGGCGGAACGAGGCTTCGGCGCCGCATCGAGCCGCACACGCTCGAGACCCGAAAACGCCGCGCGAAGATGGGCCCGCGCGAGCGGTTCGCCGCGGCCTCGGGGATGCTCTCCGCGACCGAGAAGTCGCTGGCGCACATGGGCTTCTGGAAGAAGCTCCATCGCCAGATCGAGCGGGCCGACCTCCCGCTCCGGACGGTCGAGTTCTTCTACATCTGCGTCGGCAGCGCGTTCCTGTTCGCGTTCGTTTCCGCTGTCGCCGCGGCATCGCCTGCCGTGAGCATCCTGGCGCTCGTGGCGGGCGGGCTCCTGCCGGTCGCGTTCCTCTCGTTCAAGGCGAAGCGCCGGCTGAGCGCGATCGAGGACCAGCTGCCCGACATCCTGATCACGATCGCCGCGTCGCTGAAGGCGGGGCACAGCTTCCGCCAGGGCCTCCAGGCGGTCGTCGACGAGGGTCAGCCGCCCGCGAGCGACGAGTTCAAGCGTGTGCTCACCGAGACGAGCCTCGGCCGGCCGATGGACGACGCACTCGCCGAGATGTCCGAGCGCATCGGCTCGAAGAACCTCGACTTCGTGATCACCGCGGTCACGATCCAGCGCCAGGTCGGCGGTTCGCTCGCCGGCATCTTCGACATGGTCGCCGACGCTGTCCGCGAGCGTCAGCAGTTCATGCGCAAGATCAAGGGACTCACGGCGATGGGCCGCATGTCGGCGTACGTGCTGATCGGGCTGCCGTTCTTCCTCGCCGGCATGTTCACGCTGATCAACCCGCAGTACATGGCCCCGCTCTGGGGCACGTCGGCGGGGCACAAGATCATCTTCTCCGGGCTGGTGATGATGGCCATCGGCAGCCTCCTCCTCAAGAAGATCGTCAACTTCAAGGGGTGACCGCCTGATGCTGCTCGCACTCTCAATCGTCTGTCTCTTCGGCGCGATCTACCTCGCCACCGAGGTCGTCAGCGTCGGTGCACGGCAGCGTGCGCTCGCGCTCCGGCGAGCCTCGAACTACGCGCGGCCGCGGATCCGGACTGGCCCTGAGCGCCTGAAGTTCCGCGAGCGCGTGATCTTCCCGGCGGCGGCCCGGCTCTCCCGGCTCGCGTTGCGGGTGAACCCGCGCGTGACGGTCGAGTCGATCCAGCTGAAGCTCATGACCGCGGGCATGAGCCAGAAGATCTCTCCGACGACGTTCCTCGCCCTGAAGGCGGCGCTCGCGATCGCATTCGGGGCGCTCGGGCTGCTCCTCGGATCCGCGGTCAGCTTCCTCGGCACGCTCTTCTTCACCGTCGGGTTCGGCTTCGCGGGGTTCGCGTTCCCAGGGATCTACGTCTCGATGCAGGCGCGCAGCCGGCGCGAGCGGATCCGCGCGGAGCTGCCCGACGCGCTCGACCTTCTCGCCGTCAGCGTCGAGGCGGGCCTCGGCTTCGACGGTGCCGTCGACAAGCTCACCGACAACCTCGAGGGCTCGCTCGCCGACGAGTTCGCGCTCACGCTCGGCGAGATGCGCATCGGCGAGAGCCGCCACGATGCTCTGAAGAAGCTTGCCGTGCGCGTCGACACGCCCGAGGTCGCCGCGTTCAGCCGGGCGATCATCCAGGCCGACCAGCTCGGCATCTCGCTCGGCCGGATCCTCAAGGTGCAGGCCGCGGACTCGAGGAACCGCCGCCAGATGGCCGCCGAGGAGAAGGCGATGAAGGCGCCGATCAAGATGATGTTCCCGACGGTCCTCTTCATCTTCCCGGCGATGTTCCTCGTCGTCCTCGGGCCGGCCGTTCTGAGCCTCAAGGAGATCCTCTGATGCCCGACAACCACCCGACCGAGAAGGGCTTCGGCACCGGCCTCCGCCGGCAGCTGCAGAAGCGGCAGGACGACGCCGCCGCCGAGGAGCAGCCGCCGCCGCAGATCGTCGCCGAGGAGGTGTTGGCCGAGACGGCACCGCCGCTCCAGGCCGCCGAGGCCGACGAGCCCGCGCCCAGCGCCGACGTCGAGGTCGTCCGCACCGAGCTCGCGTCCGCGCTCGCACGAGAGCGCGACCTTCGCGCGGCGATGGCGGAGCAGGCCGCGATGCTCGAGCGCGAGCTCGCAGGCCCGCAGGGCCTGAACCTGCGCGCGGCCGAGCTCGACCAGCGTGCCGCGACGATGGCGTCGCGCGAGAACGAGCTCGGAGCCCGCGAGAAGGAGCTGATCGACCGCGCCGAGTCGGTCGCCGAGGAGCAGAAGCGGCTCGCGGAGATGAAGGCCGAGCTGGCCGAGATCGAGGCGATGACCTCCGACCGCGAACGTCAGCTCCAGTCGAAGTTCCGGGAGCTCTCGAGCGCCGACCGCGAGCGCACCGAGTCCGTGACGAACCTCGCGAAGCAGGAGGCCGCGCTCGCACAGCGTGAGCGCGCGATCGCGCGGGCCGAGAAGGACATGGAGTCGCGCGAGCAGGAGATGCTCTCGAAGGTCGAGGCGCGCGAGGCCGCGCTCGCGGTCCGCGAGAACGGGCTCAGCGAGCGCGACGAAGAGCTTGGAAAGACCGAGTCGCAGCTGCTCGCGAAGCAGCGCGAGCTCGCAAAGGTCGACGGGCGGATGACCGCCCGCGAAGAAACGGTCGAGCAGCGCGAGAGCGAGCTGCACGAACGTGAGGAACGCCTCCGCTCTGCCGAACGCTCGCTGGAAACGCGTGCAGAGACGTTCGGCGAACTGGACGAATCCACGAACGCCCGGATCGCGTCGCTCGACGAGCGCGAGAGCGAGCTTGCCTCGCGCGAAGCCGAGCTGAACCGCCAACTCGCCACCGTTCGCCGCGTCGAGCGCGACGAGGGTATGGCCGCCGAGCTCGACTCGAAGCAGCAGGCGCTGCTCGAGCGCGAGCGCGAGCTCGCCGCGCGCGAGGCCGAGGTGGTCTCGAGCGAGGCCCTCGTGCACTCACAGCGCGAGCGGATCGAGCGGCGCGAGAAGCGACTCAACAACACCGAGGAGTCGCTGTCCGACCGGATTCGTGAGATGGACGAGCGAGAGGCTGAGGTCGAGGCGCGCGAAGCGCGCGTCGAGGCCGACCTTGAGCTCCGCGAGGAGAAGCTCGAGAGGCGGGAGCTGCGAGTCGCGGAGCTCGAGGAACGGCTCGGAAAGAAGGAGACCCAGCTCGCGTCGTACGTGGGCCAGCTGCAGGGTCAGTTCGACAAGCGTGAGTCGGACTGGTGGGAGAAGCAGCTCGGCCAGCCGCTGACCGAGAAGGTCTAGGACGAACCGGCGAGAGGGCCCTGCGGCCCTCTCGCCGTCCTCTCCCCCTCTTGGTCACTACGAGGGTTCAGCGAGGACGGATCCTGTACAGGCGTCCTCGCTCCCAGTCGGAGACGAGGAGCGCGCCGCTCGGCGTGACGAGCACCGCGAGCGGATGCCCGAACCCGCTCGCGAAGACGCGCTGGCCGGTGACGGAGCCGTCCGCGGCGAGGCTGACTCGCACGATCGTGCGGCCGTGCGGGCCGATGTACTGGCCCCAGAGCGCGACGTACGCGGTACGGCCGTCCCGCGAGAACGCCAGCCCGCCGGCGCCCGCGCGAGGCTCGAGATATGCAACCGGAGGCGTCACGCCGGTGCAGCTCCCGACCATCCGCTTGTCGGCGAAGTTCGGCCAGCACCCGGGCCAGCCGAAGTCGCGGCCCTGCTTGACGAGCACGAGGATCTCCGCCGGCTCGGAGTTGCCGAGGTCGTCGCGGCCGTTCACGGTCGCGTAGAGGCGTCCGGTCCGCGGCTGCACGGCCAGGCCGTACGGGTTGCGCAGCCCCGTCGCGACGATCTTCAGGTCGCGTCCGTCTGGGCGAACCGAGAGGATCGTCGCGCTCCGCCGGTCCTTCTCGGCGCACGCGTCGCACGTCGATCCGTTCCCGAGGTAGAGCCTCCCGTCGCGCCCGACGACGACGTTGTCCTGCTGGTGGCGGCCGTTCGGGAGCCTCGTCAGCAGCGCCTTGCGTCCGACGAGCCGATTGCCGACCAGGTTCAGGCGGTCGAGCCGCCCCTTGGAGGAGACGAAGAGCTGCTTGCCCTTCCACGCGAGGCCGAGGATCTCGCTGAACCCGCGCGCGACCACGCGGGGCTTCGTGCTCCCGGCGCCGGCGACGACGATCTGGCCCGGCTCCTGCGCGACGTAGAGCCGGCCGTCCGGGCCGAACCTCATCGCGGTCGGGCGTGTCAGTCCCGACGCATACCGCTCGGCGATCCAGCCGGCGGGCACGGTCAGCTCCTGCGCGGGCCGGAGGAGCGGGCGCGCTGCCGCGGAGCCCGAGAGCAGGAGCAGGATGGATACCCCCAGGGGGTACAATATGCGCATGACAGAACTCACCTATACCGTCCCGGCGATGCACTGCGGCAACTGCACCGCCGCGGTGGAGCGCGAAGTGTCTCTCGTGGACGGCGTCGACCTCGTCGAGGCCGATCTCCTCTCGAAGCTCGTGGTCGTCCGCGGCGTCGGCGTCGAAGACGACGCCGTGCGCGCAGCGATCGCGGAAGCGGGCTACGAGGCGGCGTGAGCGCTCCCGCCTCGATCACGCTCGAGATCGAGGGGATGACGTGCGCAGCCTGCGTCTCGCGGGTCGAGCGGAAGCTCAACCGGCTGGGCGGCGTCGATGCGTCGGTGAACCTCGCAACCGAGTCGGCACGCGTGCGCTACGACGCGGAGCTCGTCCGGCTCGAGGAGCTACTCGGCGCGGTCGAGGCGGCGGGCTACCGCGCGCAGCCGGCCTCGGGCTTGCGCGAGGGGTCGGTCGGGCGCCCTTGGCGGCTGCTCGTCGCGGCGGTCCTCTCCGTTCCGCTGGTCGCGCTGATGCTGCCGGCGCTCCAGTTCGACGGCTGGGAGTGGCTCGCCTTCGCGCTCGGGACGCCCGTCGTCCTCTGGGCCGGCTGGCCGTTTCACCGTGCGGCGTTCCTGAACGCACGGCATCGCGCGGCGACGATGGACACGCTCGTCTCGATCGGGACACTTGCCGCGTGGGCGTGGTCGGTCGTCGCGCTGCTGTCGGGCATCGGGGAGACGTACTTCGAGGTCGGCGCCGTGATCACCACCTTGATCCTGCTCGGGCGGTGGCTCGAGTCGAGCGCGCGCCGGCGCTCGGGCGCTGCGATTCGCGCGCTGCTCGAGCTCGGAGCGCGTGAGGCCCGCGTGCTCCGCGACGGCCGTGAGGTCGTCGTCAACGTCGACGCGCTCGCGGTCGGGGACCGCTTCGTCGTCCGCCCGGGCGAGAAGATCGCGACCGACGGCGTGGTCGAGGAGGGCGCGTCGGCGGTCGACCGTTCGCTGCTGACCGGCGAGCCCGTACCGATCGAGGTTCGCACCGGCGACGAGGTCGCTGGTTCGACCGTGAACACGTACGGCAGGCTCGTCGTGCGCGCGACGAAGGTCGGCTCGGAGACGATGCTCGCGCAGATCGCGCGGATGGTCGCCGACGCGCAGGCGGGCAAGGCCGGCGTGCAGCGGCTCGCCGACCGCGTGTCGGCGGTCTTCGTGCCGGTCGTTCTCGTCCTCGCCCTCGCGACGCTCGTCGGGTGGCTCGTCGTGGCGCGCGACGTCTCGAGCGCGTTCGAAGCGGCTGTCGCGGTGCTGATCATCGCGTGCCCCTGCGCGCTCGGGCTCGCGACTCCGACTGCGCTCATGGTCGGCACCGGCCGCGGCGCGCAGCTCGGGATCCTGATCAAGGGGCCCGAGGTGCTCGAGCAGACGCGCCGCATCACGACCGTGGTCCTCGACAAGACGGGCACGGTGACGGAGGGTCGCATGCGGCTCGTCAACGAGCTTCCGCCCGACGCGCTGCGGTTGGCGGGCGCCGTCGAGGCCGCGAGCGAGCATCCGGTCGGGCTCGCCGTCGCAGACGCCGCGCGCGAGCGATTCGGATCCCTTCCCCGGGGTCGAGGGGTTCAGGAACGTTCCGGGCCACGGCGTCGTCGGCGTCGTCGAGGGCCGTCGCGTCGAGGTCGGTCGCGACGGCGTCGCGATCGACGGCGAGAACGTCGGCGCGCTCGTGGTCGACGACGCCGTTCGATCGACCAGCGCGGAGGCTGTCGCGGACCTCCGCGCACTCGGTCTCGACACCATCCTGCTCACGGGCGACGCGGAGGCGCCCGCCCGTCGCGTCGCCGCCGAGGTGGGCGTCGAGCGCGTCGTCGCCGGCGTGCTCCCGGGCGGGAAAGTCGACGAGGTGCAGCGGCTACAGCAGGCCGGTGAGGTCGTCGCGATGGTCGGCGACGGGATCAACGACGCCCCCGCGCTTGCCCAGGCGGACCTCGGCGTCGCGATCGGCACCGGCACCGACGTCGCGATCGAGGCGAGCGACATCACGCTCGTCTCGAGCGACCTGCGCGCCGCGGCCGACGCGATCCGGCTCGCGCGCCGGACGCTCGGCACGATCAAGGGCAACCTCTTCTGGGCGTTCGCCTACAACGTCGCCGCGATCCCGCTCGCGGTCGCCGGGCTGCTCAACCCGATCGTCGCGGCAGGGGCGATGGCGTGCTCGTCGCTGTTCGTCGTCGGCAACTCACTCAGACTCCGACGGTTCAGGAGCGTGCGCACATGACGGAACACGGCTACGACAAGGACGCGCTCGGCAAGCGGCTGCGCCGCATCGAGGGCCAGGTCCGAGGGATCGAGAAGATGGTCGAGGACGACCGCTACTGCATGGACGTCCTCACGCAGATCGGCGCGGTGTCGAAGGCCCTCGAGAGCGTCGCGCTCGAGGTGCTCGACGAGCACGTCAAGCACTGCGTCGCGGGCGCGCTCGCGTCCGGAGACGAGCATGCGGCAGCCGAGAAGAGCGAGGAGCTCCTCGCAGCCGTCCAGCGCTTCGCGCGGATCTCCTAGTCGCGCCGGGCGGCGGCCCGGTACTCGTCGTCCTCGAGCCCGCCGTACGGGTCGCCCTCGACCTCGAGCGCGCCCGAATCGCCGTGCTGCTTGCTGCCGCGGTGCTCGTCGTCGTTCGCCCAGACGCCGATGCCGCCGGCGCTCTCGCCGACGACGTCGCCCTCTCTGCGAAACAGCCTGTCGAGCCAACTCATGGGCCCGGTCCTGCCCGAGGGCCGCTACACTGAACCCTCCTTTCGGGGCCCATTCGTCTAGTGGCCTAGGACACCGCCCTCTCACGGCGGCGGCACGGGTTCGAATCCCGTATGGGCCTTAGCGGCACGCCTGACCTAGCGGATTTGGCTTAGCTAAGCGGGTCAGGCGTGTCACCTATGCCGCCGATGCGCGTGCGGTGCTCACTCGGTGCTCACTCGGGATCGGCGGCTCACCACTCGCGCGACGTGACGCGCTCCGCCGTGACGAAGACCACGTAGCTCGAGGCGCGGCTCGCCACATGGGACCACGACGGCGCACCTCGCATATGGGACACGCCCGCCGAATGGGGGCAGGTCCGCATCTCCGACGAGAAGACCCGCGAGCGGCTCCGAAGCGCCGTCGAGAAGCACCACATCAACCTGATCGTGTCCGACTCGCTCACCCGGTTCGGGATGCGTGGCAACGGGACGCCGGAAGAGACGCGCGAGTTCGTCGAGTGGCTGACCGAACTCGGGCTTGGCCGTGACCTCGCGTTCCTGCTCCTCCATTTCTGTCGGAACGCTTCGCGTGGCCCTTCGTTCTCGATCACGAGGACGTTCAGCGGACGCGGGAACGTGAGGCCGACGAACTCGAGCTACGGCGTCGCCGGTCGGCGGATGAACCGCGTGACGACGCCCGCCGCACCGACGACGCCCGCGAGGGCGAGGGTGAGCACGTTCGTCTGGACGCACGTCCGGCAGGCGTTGCAACAGACCGTCGCCATCGGCGCATGGTCGCCGTACTTGACGGCCGTCTCGTTCAGTCGTGAGGTCCACACGGTCTTGATGCCGAGATCTTACGGCACGGATGGTGCTCACTCGGTGCTCACTCGGAGGGCAGAAACCCCCGATTAGCAGGTGTGTTCGAATCCCGTATGGCCTTTGCCTCTGCCCGGAGCGCTGGGTCTTGGAAACGACCGTCTAGCCGAGCGGGACGCGCTCGCGCACGGTCCCGGCGCGCTGGTGCCGCGCCGTGATGCCGACCTCGCCGCCCGCGGCGCCTCGACGACCCACTCGAGCTTCGCGCGGTCGGTCGTCGCGTCGTTCGTCCCGAACCAGAGCGACGAGCGCTTGTGCACGCGGCCGTCGAGCTGGCCGACCTTCGTCACGCGCTCGCCCGAGACGAGCCGCGCGCCTTCCGGCAGGTCGAGCTCGACCTCGAGCTCGCGGACGGCCTGACGCTTGAGCGCCATGTCCGACACGTTCGTCGGCAGCCAGCCCGTGTTCTCGAGCACGAGCTGCACGCGGTAGATCCCCTCCCCAACGCGCTCGACGTCGAGCGAGCGTGTCGCCAGCCGAGGCGAGACGAGGCAGTGGAAGATCGCGAGCTCGGAGTGCGGCGCGACCTCCTGCTCGAGCTGCTCGAGCGGGACGTTGTACCAGGCGTAGAACACGTCCCACCCGCCGATCTCGACCTCGCCGAGCTGCGGATGGTCGAAGGGTTTCCAGTCGACGTAGCCGCGGCCGCCGAGCTTCTCCTCGGACCAGCGGTACATCTTGAGGTCGTCCTCCGGCGGATGGTCGCGAAGCCACTCGATGAACTTGATGTCCTCGATCCCGGCCTGGCGCTGCGGGCTCCAGAACTCCGTCGTCCACGAGAAGATCCCGCGCTGGTCGTACATGAAGTCGTGCGCGGAGCCCTTGATCGACTGCTTCGGGTCGTACGCGAACTCGTGGAAGACCGACACCGCCGGGTAGCCCGTGAGCTGCGTCGCGATCTCGCCGATCTGCTTGTACACGCGAAGGTCGCCGGTCGGCAGGTGCTCGTCCGGGTACGACGCGTACGGCCGCAGATGCACGCCCGAGAACGTGTGGTACGCGATGTACCCCGTGATGTTCGGGCGCTCGACGACCGCCTCGACGATCGCGCGGATCTCCGGCTCCGACGTCGGGTACGGCCCCGCGCCGCGCTGGTCGGCCTCGGGACCCCATTCGCCCGGGAAGTTGCGGTTCAGGTCGAGCGACTCGGTCGGCGGCGGCAGCTTGATCGTCGCGCCGTCGTAGTTCTGGATCGTCCCCTCCGGCAGGAGCCGGTAGTACTCGCCTCCCTCCTCGTCGGGCTCGCGGCGCACCATCACCGCCGGCGCCTCGGGATGCGGCTTCCAGTTGCCGTTGGGGTCGCGCAGCCGCATCGTCAGCACGCGGCCGTCGCCGTCGACATCCTCGGCCTGGAGGCCGTCCTCGCGCTCGGGCAGCGGGTACTTCCGCACCGACGAGCGCACGTAGCGCGGTTGCTCCGACAGCGCGAGCTCCGCGCCGTCGGGATTCAGCCGCGGGACGACGTAGAACGTCCGGGTGTCGAGCGCACGGGTCACCTTCTCGTCCGAGCCGTAGTCGGTCAGCAGCCGCTCGAGCAGGTGCAGCGCGGCGGTGCAGCCGGTCACCTCGACCGAGTGGATGTTCGCCTCGACGAGGAACGCCGGCTTCTCGTCGTGCGGGCCGGTCTCGCTGTTCGTGACCGTCACGAGCCAGATCTCCCGGCCCTCGTACGACGTCCCGATCGACTCGAGGGAGAACAGCGACGGGTGCTCCTCCGCCCATTGGCGGAGCAGTGACGTCAGCTCGTCGTAGGTGTAGTAGGCGTCGTAGCGGACTCGGCTCAACCGCCGAGCTCCGCGACGAGCGGGCCCGTGTCCAGCGGCGCGAAGCCCATCCGCGCGGCGATCTCCTCGCTCGAGGGCTTCGTGCCCTCGCGCCAGAGCTCGCGGAGGTGGTCACCGGTCTTCGGGTTGCGCCACCAGTCGTCGCCGATCTCGCGCACGAGATAGGTGCGGAGCTGCGACGAGCGGATCCATGCACGCAGGTAGTCGGCCGAGTAGAAGCCGCCGTCCATGTCGGAGAGGAAGGCGTCGGGCCGGTAGCGGATCCCGGTCGCGTCGGTCAGTCGCTTCGAGTAGTCGTCGCCGCCCGCGCCGTCGGGGAAGTCCGACCAGAACGCGAGCTCGAACTGGAGCTTCGCCGTGTACCGGCGGTAGAGCAGCGCCTCGAGGAAGACCGGCGCCTCGGCGTTCTCCGGCGTGCCGAAGTAGTGCTCGTGCCACTCGGGCTCGCGCGTGATCGCCTCGACGATGTACGAGTAGATCTCGGTCAGCGCGTGATCGCGCGAGATCTTGCGGAACGTGTAGTCCAGCGCCGGATCGACGCCCGCGTAGTGCAGCGCGTGGCCGGCCTCGTGCAGGAACGCCTGGTAGTCGTGGAGTCCGCCCTGCGCCCGGGTGATCAGGTGGACGATCTTCGGCGGGTCGGACGCGATCACGCACGCGCGGGGCGACTTCTGCGGGCGATCCTCGAGGTCGAGCCGCACGTTCGGCTCGTTCTCGAGGTCGAAGCCAAGCCGCGACAGCGTGTCCATGCACACCTCGACCGAGCGCTCCTTCGTGTACGTCGACTCGAGCGGCGACAGCCGCCGGATCCACGAGACGTGCGCGGAGCTCGGCACGTCGTCGCGCTCTGGGCCGAGCAGGCGCTCGAACCACGTTGCGCGCATGCGCTCCCACGACGCCGTCGCACGGTCGCTCGCGTCGGCGAGCGCGCGCTCGAGTTCGCGGAGCGAGATCTGCTTCTCCTCCTCCGTGCGCGCGACCGGATCGTTCTCGCCGGTGATCTCCGCCTCGAGCTCCTCGCCCACGCGGATCAGCTCGAGCCGCTCGTCGTTGAACTCGGCCGACTTCAGCGCCTGTAGCTCGCCGAGCTGCTCGCGCTCGCCGTAGTCCGCAAGCACGGCGAGCTTCGCCTGCGCCGAGCGGAGCGGAAGCTCCTCGCCCTGCCACGGCACGCGCGCCGCGAGGATCGCGTTCTCGAGCGCGTCGTCTCGCTCGGCGAGCTCGGCCGCGATGATCCCGGCCTCGCACGTCTTGCGCAGCCGGTAGAGCCGCTCGCGGTCGTCACCTGACTCCGCATCCTCCTGCTCGCGGAGCGCGTCGACCTGCTCGCGCGAGAAGAGCCCGGCATAGCGGGCAACGATCGCGGCCTGCTCTGAGACTTCCTTCTCGCCGACGCGGACGGCGCGACCCTCTTCAGATCGTTCGAAGAGGTAGCGCTGGAGCTCGGCCTCGTATTCGGCCGGCGTCCGGACGGCGGCGACGCTCACATCGTCGAATCTACATGAGTCGCCGCGACGAGCCGCTGGATGATCGCGACGAGCTCGTCGGGCTCGAACGGCTTCGCGAGGACGGCGTCGGCGGCGGCGAGGCGGGCGCCGCGGATGTCGGCGCTGCCCGTGAGGAAGACGATCCGGACCGGCGAATCGGAGGCACGGAGCTCGTCGAGCAGGTCGCGGCCGTCGTGCCCCGCGACGTGGACGTCGAGGAGCGCGACGTCGATCGGCTCGGAGTCGAGCACCTTGCGCGCGGCCGGGATCGTGCCGCTCTCGAGGACGCGGAGTCCCGCGAGCTCGAGATTGACCCGGCACAACAGCCGAAGTGAAGGCTCGTCATCAACGACGAGCACTGTGCCGACCCCCGACGCCAAGGGACGGATTCTAGCTCCAAAATGGGCGTACCTCCTCGGCGGCCAAAGACGTTTACATCTTGAAAGTGAGGATCAGACGCCGACCCACTCCCGGGGATCTCCCCCAGCCGACCATGGCCTTCCGCCGCCGGGCGTGGGTGCAGTTCCAGCGCGCGCTCGACCCCCTCGCACGGCCCAAGCCGCTCAGGCTCGGGCGGCGCTGAGGCGCTCGAGCGCCTTCTCGCGCCCGAGCAGCTCGAGGCTCTCGAAGAGCCCGGGCGACACCTTCGAGCCGGTGACCGCGATCCGGATCGGCTGGAACGCTTCCCTCGGCTTCAGGCTCATGCGCTCCGCGAGCTCGCGCAGCGCCGCCTCGATCCGGTCCGATGTGAACGGCTCCACGTCGCGGAGCGCGCTCTCGGCCTCCTCGAGCACGTTCGGGTCGAGCTGCTGTCCGTCGAGCGAGACGTCGTGGAAGAGGAATCCGGCGAACTCGGGGAAGGCTCCGAGCAGCTCGATCTTCTCCTGCACGAGTGGCGCTGCCTTGCGCACGAGCTCGGCGTCCCAGTCGTAGCCCTGCTCGCCCAGGTAGAGGAGCAGCTCGTGCGCGTACTCGTCCTCGGGGAGCGCGCGCAGGTAGACGCCGTTCATCCAGTCGAGCTTCTGGAAGTCGAAGGCGGCTGGGCTCGGCTGCACGCGTGAGAGGTCGAAGCGCTCGACCAACTCCTCGCGCGACATGATCGTCGTCTCGCCGTCGGGCGCCCAGCCGAGCAGCGCGAGGAAGTTCAGGAGCGCCGGCGCGATGTAGCCGGCCGCGCGGAACTCCTCGACGGTCACCGCGCCGTGGCGCTTCGAGAGCTTCTTTCCGTCCGTGCCGAAGACGCTCGGGACGTGCGCGTAGACCGGCGGATCAGCGCCCACCGCACGGATGAGGTTGATCTGCTTCGGCGTGTTCGAGACGTGGTCGTCGCCGCGGATGACATGGGTGATCCCGTCCCAGACGTCCTCCATCGGCGATGCAAAGTTGTAGGTCGGGCGGCCGTCCGAACGAAGGATCACGAGGTCCTCGAGCTGCTCGTTCGAGAACTCGATCCGACCGCGGACGACGTCGTCCCAGCCCGTCGTCCCCTCGTCGGGCATCTTGAAGCGGATCGCGCCTTCGTCCTCGTACGCCTTGCCCTCCGCGACGAGCCGCTGCGCGACCTCGCGGCAGTCGTCCATGCGATCGAGCTGGAACGTGTGCGCGCCGTCCCAGTCGAGCCCGAGCCAGCGCAGCGAGTCCTGGATCTGGTCGACCGCCTCGGCGACCTCGCGGCTCGTGTCGGTGTTCTCGATCCGGAGCTTGAACTCGCCGCCCTCGCGGCGTGCGTAGAGCCAGTTGAAGAGCGCGGTGCGCACGTTGCCGATGTGGAGGAAACCGGTGGGGCTCGGCGCCATGCGAACGCGGACGGACACGCGGATAGCGTAGGCGCGATGCGGGTCCTGTCGCTCCGCGAGCTGAACCGCACGCTGCTCCTGCGTCAGCTCCTCTTGCGGCGCGAGGCGATCACGGCGACGCGGGCGATCGAGCGGGTCGCGGCGCTCCAGGCGCAGTGGGTGCCGTCGCCGTACGTCGCGCTGTGGTCGCGGGTCGAGGGGTTCGAGCGGGACGCGCTCACGCGCGCGCTGCGGCGCGGGAACGTGATGAAGGCGTCGCTCATGCGCGGGACGCTCCACCTCGTCTCGGCTCGCGACTACCCGCTCTACGAGGCAGCGCTGCGCCGCGAGGTCGCGCCGTGGGCGAACAGGCGGCCGCAGCCCGCTCCGGAGCTCGTGCGCGCGGTTCGGTCCTACGTCCGCCGCGAGCCGCGGTCTGCGCGAGAGGTGATGACCTTCGTGGAGGAGCGCCGCGGCCCCGGCAGCGACGAGGAGAACCTGCGCGACCTCGCCTGGCTCCGGCACCTGATACCGCTCGTGCCGCAGCCGGAGAGCGGCGTGTGGGGCTTCGTCCGCGGCGTGCGGCTGAGCGCGTACGAGGGGCCGAAGCCTCGCCGCGACGAGGCGCTCGAGCATCTCGTGCGCCGCTACCTCGCCGCGTTCGGGCCGGCGACCCGGGCCGACCTCGCGTTCTGGAGCGGCCAGGTGCTGAAGACGCTCGACACCGCGCTCGAGCACATGCGGCTGCGGCGCTTTCTCGACGACGAAGGCC
This sequence comes from uncultured Actinomycetes bacterium, assembly GCA_963791205.1. GTDB lineage: Bacteria > Actinomycetota > Thermoleophilia > Gaiellales > Gaiellaceae > JACCTU01. The sequence continues at coordinate 17,403 of CAWBRK010000007.1, read as the reverse complement.
GCGAGCTGCTCGACCTGCCGCGGGCTCCGCTCGCCGACGCCGACGCGAAGACGCCCGTCCGTTTCCTCTCTCGCTGGGACGAACTGCTGATCGGCCACGCTGACCGGCGGCGCGTGATCCCGGAGGAGCACCACGCACGGCAGCTCGTCCTCGCCGGCGACCAGACGCTGCTCGTGGACGGCTTCGTCGCCGGCACGTGGACGCTCGAGCGCGGCCGCGTGGCCGTCGAGCCGTTCGACCCGCTCCCTCGCACGGTGCGCCGCGAGGTCGAGGACGAGTCGGCGCGGCTGGCCGCCTTCCTGGGCTAGCGTCGGAGCGTGCGCGTCCTCACGCTTCGCGAGCTCAACCGCGCGACGCTCGCGCGGCAGTTCCTGCTCGAGCGGCGCCGACTCTCCGCGCTGAGCGTGATCGAGCGGCTCGCGGGAATGCAGGCGCAGTGGCCGCAGGCGCCGTACGTCGGGCTCTGGACGCGGATCCCGGGGTTCCGGCGCGAGACGCTCGAGCGGGCGATCCGCTCCGGGAAGGTCGTGAAGGCGACCGTGATGCGGGGGACCCTGCACCTCGTGACCGCACGCGACTACGGGATGTTCTTCGCCGCGCTCCACGAGATGCGCGCCTGGGCGGACGACGAGTCGATGGCGCTCGGCACGCGGCTCGCGCCCGAAGTGCGCGCGATGTTCGACGACGGCCCGCTCACGTTCCAGCAGGTGCTCGCGCGCCTGGAGACCGATCACGGCATCGAGGACGAGCTGACGCGCCGCCGCACGTGGTTTGTCGCACGGAAGACGGGCCACGTGCTGCACGCGCCGGAGACCGCGCTCTTCGCCGCGCGGCCGCAGGCGCTGTTCGCCGCGGTCGCCGAGCCGGCGCAGGTCGAGACGACGGCCGCGCGGGCCGAGCTCGTGCGCCGCTACCTCGCGGCGTTCGGCCCCGCGGCGCGCGCCGACCTCGCCGACTGGTCCGGCATGCGTGTCTCCGACGTCGCGGAGGCGCTCGAGACGCTCGAGCCGCTGCGCCGCTTCCGCGACGAGCGCGGCCGCGAGCTGCTCGACCTCCCGCGCGCGCCGCTGCCCGACGCGAGCACGCCCGGCGCCCGTTCGCTTCCTGCCGAAGTGGGACAACGTCCTCCTCGGGTTCGCCGACCGCACGCGCGTCCTGCCCGAGGAGTACCGCAAGACCGTGATCGCGAAGAACGGCGACGTCGCGCAGACGTTCCTGGTCGACGGCGTCGTCGCAGGCACGTGGCGCGAGGAGAAGGGGAAGGTGAAGCTCGCTCCGTTCGCCCCTCTCCCCCGCGCCGCCCGCCGCGAGGCCGAGGACGAGGCGTCGCGCCTCGCGGAGTTCCTGCGCTGATGCTGATCGGCGCGCACTGCTCCGGCGGCGTGAAGGGCTCGATCGAGAAGGCCGTCGAGATGGGCGCCGACGCCGTGCAGCTGTTCACGCAGAGCCCGCGCGCGTGGAAGCCGCCGAACCCGGACCCCGAGATCTGGGAGCGCTTCCGCGAGCAACGCGAGGAGGCGAAGCTCGGCGGGGTGCTCTGCCACGCGATCTACCTCGTCAACCTCGCCGCGCCGAACGACGAGGTCTACGAGAAGAGCATCGCGACGATGCGGAGCACGATGCAGATCGCGTGCGGCATCGAGGCCGACGGCGTCGTCTTCCACGTCGGCTCGCACCTCGGCGCCGGGCTTCGAGCAGGGGCTCGAGCGCGCGGTGCCCGCGCTGGAGCAGGTGCTCGAGCTCTGCTCCGACCGCACGTGGCTGCTGATGGAGAACTCGGCCGGAACGGGCGGGACGATCGGCCGCTCGATCGAGGAGCTCGCCGCGCTCTACGAGCGGCTCGACGGCCACCCGCGCCTGGGGCTCTGCCTCGACTCGTGCCACCTCTATGCGTCCGGGTACGACGTCACGGACCCGAAGGCGGTCGCCGCCCTGCTGAAGGAGGTCGACGGCGCGATCGGCCTCGACCGGCTCCGCGCGCTGCACGTGAACGACTCGAAGATGCCGCTCGGCTCGAACCGGGACCGGCACGACAACATCGGCGAAGGACTGATGGGCGAGGGCCTCGGCGCCTTCCTCGCGCACCCGAAGGTGCAGAAGCTGCCCGCCGTGCTCGAGGTCCCCGGTGCCGACGACCGCGGGCCGAACGCCGACGAGATCCGCAAGACGCGAGAGCTCCATGCACGCTGGTCGCAAACGAAGAAGGGCGCCAAACGTCGTAAGAGGTGATGCGAGCGCTCGGCGCTGCGGCGATGGCCCTGCTCCTGGTCTCGGCGGGCTGCGGCAGCGCGGCGACGAGCGGCGCGGAGCGCCCCACGCGGCAACGCCTCTCGGCCGAACTGCGGCAGGCCGTCACGCCCGCGAAGATGCGCGTCCACCTCGTCGCGCTTCAGCGCATCGCCGACGCGAACCGTGGGAACCGCGCGGCCGGGACGCCGGGCTACACCGCGTCGGTCCGCTACGTCGCCACGCAGCTCGCACGCGCCGGGCTCCGCGTGCGTCTGCAGTCGTTTCCCTACGTGCGCTTCGTCGAGGAGCTCGAGCGGGCGCACGAGGTCGCGCCGACCCAGCGTGACTTCGCGGTCGAGGCGCTCGAGTACTCCGGAAGCGGCAAGGTACGCGCGCAGGTGGTGGCGGCGGACAACGGCTGCGAGTCGTCCGACTTCCGCAACGTCCGCGGCAAGATCGCGCTCATCCGCCGCGGCGACTGCTTCTTCATGAACAAGGCGCGGAACGCGGCGGCGGCCGGCGCGGCGGCGGCCATCATCTCCAACAACGAGCCCGGCACGGTCGACGCCACGCTCGTCGAGCCGGGCATCGGGATCCCGGTGGTCTCCGTCACGCGCGACGTCGGCTCGACGCTCTCAGGCGCGACGGTCGAGCTCGAGATCCGCGCGCGCACGGTCCGCACGAGCATCAACAACGTGATCGCGGACGCGCCCCGAGCGCCGCGCGCACCGACGCTCATGCTCGGCGCGCACCTCGACTCGGTCCCTGCCGGCGCCGGGATCGACGACAACGCGAGCGGCACCGCCGCCCTCATCGAGATCGCGAAGGCCCTGCAGCGGGTCGAGCCGCGGCACCAGGTTCGCTTCGGCTTCTGGGGCGCCGAGGAGTCGGGCCTGCACGGCTCGCGCGCCTTCGTGCGCGTTCCGGCGAACCGGCGCGCTGTCGTCGGCTACCTCAACTTCGACATGCTCGGCGCCAAGAACTACGCGCGGCAGGTCTACCAAGGGCCGCTCGCGTACGTCTTCACGCGCTACTTCTCGGCGCGCGGGCTCAGCTCACAGACGATCGACATCGAGGGGCGCTCGGATCACGCGTCGTTCGACGCGGCCGGGATCCCCACCGGCGGGCTCTTCAGCGGCGGCGACCCCTGCTACCACCAACGCTGCGACCGCCTCCCGAACGTGAACATGCGCGCGCTCGGGGAGCTCGCCGACGCGGCCGCCCACGCGGCCGCGATGCTCGAGCCCCGCTAGGAGTTCGGCGTCAGCCGGGCGAAGATCCGGAAGTTCGGCTGGCCGTCGGGCAGCTCGAAGAACTCCGGGTTGACGCATCCGAGGTCGTCCTTGCGGTGCTCGTACGTGCTCTCGACCTCGGTGTGGCACATCGGGAGCGGCTGGCGCACCGCACGGACGGCACCGAAGCCTCCGCCCCGCTCGGCCGCCTCGAGCAGGTCGAGGTCGATCTCGACCGCGAAGATCTTCTGCATGCAGCCGACGTAGGTGTGCCCGTGGCCCTCGTAGGCGTAGAGGAAGGGGCACGCCTTGGCGATGCAGGCCGCCGGGTGCACGACCTTGTCGCAGTGAACCTGGCAGCGGCGGCATTCGACCTCGTCCTGGGGTCGGAGCGGCAGGGTGCCCGCCGGCTGCTCGACATATGCCATGGTCAGATTGTCGGCACGGGACCGAGGCTGCGCAAGACTTGACAGACGGCCCGAACCCGAGTAGTGCCGAGTGAGCTCTCACTCACCATTCAGGCGGCGGACGACGTTCAGGACGTCCATCTGCGTGAAGGCCTGGAAGTCCGGCTCGATCCCGTCGGGGTTCTCGTCGGCCCGGAACCAGAGCGCCTGGACGGTCGTCATCCCGACCTCCTTGGCACCGCGGACGTCCTCGTAGAGACGATCGCCGACGAAGACGGCCGCCTCCGGCCGGACGTCGAGTGCGCCGAGCGCACGCCAGAAGATCTCCGGGTGGGGCTTCCGCACGCCGAGCTCCGACGAGAACACGGCGAAGTCGAGGCGCTCGGCCACGCCGGCGTCCGCGAGGTCGCGGTGCAGGAGCGCCGGCGGGTCGAAGGCGTTCGAGACGAGCCCGAGCCTGAGCCCGCGGTTGCGAAGCGACTCGAGCAGCGCGTGCGTCGTCGCGCCCATCCGGCGCGCCGGCGTCCACGTAGCGTGCTCGGCATCGAGGAAGCGCTCGAGCTCCTCGTCGCTCACCTCGATCCCGTGGTCGCCGAGGAGCTGCCGGACGAGCGGCGGATACTCGATCTCCTCCAACGTCCCGGGCTTCCAGAAGAGCGGCTCGTACACCTCGCGGAAGTGCTTCGTGATCTCCGTGTCCTCGCGACCGATCGCGCGCAGGCCCGGCGGTGTGCCCTGCGACGAGCAGCTCCTCGTCCCAGATCCAGTCGATCAGGGTGTGGCCCCAGTCGAAGAGCACCGCCTCGACCATCGCGCGTAACGTACTCGCCCGTGACGAGGCGCATCCTGGTGGCGTCGCTCGGCCTGGCGCCGATCACGATCGCCCTTCACTTCCTGGTTCCACCCCGGCTCGACGGTCGACTTCGTGCTCGCGGCGGTGAGCCTGATCCCGCTTGCGTGGCTGATCGGCGAGGCGACCGAGCACGCGGCGCACCACACGGGTTCCGGCGTCGGCGGCTTTCTGAACGCGACGTTCGGCAACGCGCCCGAGCTGATCATCGCGCTCTTCGCCGTGAGCGACGGGCTGTTCGAGGTCGTGCGCGGGTCGCTGACGGGATCGGTCGTCGGGAACCTGCTGCTCGTGCTCGGGTTCTCGCTGCTCTTCGGCGGGCGAGGCGAGCTCGACCGCCGGTCGTCGTTCCTGTCGATCGGGCTCGTCGGCTTCGCCGTCCTGCTCCTCCTGATCCCGTCGATTCCCGGCTGGGAGGGCGACCCCAACCGGCACGAGCTCGCGGTGCTCTCGATCGTGCCCGCCGTCCTGCTGCTCGTCGTCTACGTCGCCGCGACGTGGTACTCGCTCCGGCGGCATCGGCAGATTCACGTCGCCGACGATCCGGAGGAGATGGAGGCGTGGTCGCTCCGCGTCTCGCTCGGCGTGCTCGGCGTCGCGACGGTCGTGACCGCGCTGATCGCGGAGATTCTCGTCGGCTCGATCGACGAGTTCGCCGTCAACGTCGGCATCTCGGAGTTCTTCGTCGCAGCCGTGATCGTCGCAATCGTCGGGAACGCAGCCGAGCACGGGGGAGCCGTCGTCGTCGCCGCGCGCGGGAAGATCCAGCTCGCCGTCGAGATCGCGCTCGCCTCGAGCGCGCAGGTGGCGGTCTTCCTGATCCCGGCGGTCGCGCTGCTCTCGTGGCTGATCGACCCGCTCGCGCTCACGTTCCGGCCGGTCGAGATCGGCGTGCTCGCCCTCTCGACGGCAGTCACCGCGCTCCTGCTCGCGAACGGTCACTCCTCGCGCGGGAAGGGCGTTCTCCTGATCGTCACCTACGTGGGAGCGGCTACCGCGTTCTGGGTCGCAGGGGACCGGTAGCCTCAATCGAGTGAGCACGAACGGCGCAGTGGTGAACGCGCTCGACGTCACGCGCGTGTACGGCGAGGGCTCGACGGCGGTCGAGGCGCTCCGCGGCGTCTCGCTCGACGTGCAGGGCGGGCGCCTGACGGCGGTCATGGGCCCGTCGGGCTCCGGCAAGTCGACGCTGATGCACATCCTGGCCGGCCTCGATCGCCCGACCGACGGCGAGGTGCTGATCGCCGGGACGAGCATCGGCAGGCTGGACGACACCGCCCTCACTCAGCTCCGCCGCGAGCACATCGGATTCGTCTTCCAGTTCTTCAACCTGCTCCCGATGCTCACGGCCGAGGAGAACATCCGCCTGCCGCTCACGCTCGCGGGCGACAAGCCCGATCCCGAGTTCTTCAAGCAGCTGATCGACAACGTCGGCCTGGCCGACCGCCTCGACCACCGCCCGTCGGAGCTGTCGGGCGGCCAGCAGCAGCGCGTTGCGATCGCGCGTGCGCTCGTCACCCGTCCGACGGTCGTCTTCGCCGACGAGCCGACCGGCAACCTCGACTCGAGGACGGGCGCCGAGATCCTCGACCTCCTTCGCACGTCGGTGACCGAGTACGGCCAGACGCTCGTGATGGTCACGCACGACGCGGGTGCTGCCTCGACCGCGGACCGCATCCTCTTCCTCGCCGACGGCGAGATCGTCAAGGACGCGGGCCACATGGAGCCGGCCGACATCAGCGCTGCGATGAACGAGCTCTCGCGGTGATCCTGGTCGCGGTTCGCGGCCTGCTCGGACGCAAGCTCCGAGCCGCGCTGACGGCGATCGCGATCGTCCTGGGCGTCGCGATGATCAGCGGGACGTACGTCCTCACGGACACGATCCAGCAGGCCTTCGACACGATCTTCAGCGAGTCGTACCGCGGCACGAACGCCGTCGTCACGGCGAAGACGGCGTTCGAGCCCACCAGCGAGGGGGACACCGGCTTCGTGCAGGCGACGCTGCCGCAGAGCGACCTCGAGAAGACGAAGCAGATCGACGGCGTCGCCGCGGCGCTCGGCGGTGTCGCGGGCGAGGCGCAGATCATCAAGAAGGACGGGAAGGTGCTGACGAGCGGCGGTGCGCCGAGCCTCGGCTTCTCCGTCGATCCCAGCCAGCCCCGCTTCAACTCGCTGACGCTCGCGGAGGGCGCGTGGCCGAAGACGAACGAGGTCGCGATCGACGAGGCCTCGTACAAGAAGGGCGACTTCGAGATCGGGCAGCCGATCGACATCGCCTCCCGCGGGCCGGCCGAGACCATGAAGCTCAGCGGCATCGTCCGCTTCGGCTCGCTCTCCTCGCTCGGCGGCGCGACGATCGCCGCGTTCGACCTGCCGACCGCGCAGCGCATGTTCGACAAGGTCGGCCGGCTCGACCAGATCCGCGTCGCCGCGGAGAACGGCGTCTCGACGCAGCAGCTGATGTCGAATCTCGAGTCCGGGCTCGGGCCGACCGTCCGCGTGCGCTCGGGCGAGGGTCAGGCGGAGGAGGACGCGAGCGGCACGAACGAGTTCATCGGCTTCCTCCAGAAGTTCCTGCTCGCGTTCGCGGGGATCGCGCTCTTCGTCGGCTCGTTCGTGATCGCGAACACGCTCTCGATCACGATCGCCCAGCGCACGCGCGAGTTCGCGACGATCCGGACGATCGGCGGCTCCCGGCGGCAGGTGCTCGGCTCGGTCATCGTCGAGGCGCTCGTGATCGGCGTGGTCGCGTCGGTGATCGGGCTCTTCCTCGGCTTCCTCCTCGCGCGCGGGCTGAACGCGCTCTTCGACGCGGTCGGGTTCACGCTGCCGAAGGTCGGGCTCGTGTACCAGACGCGGACCATCGTCGTCGCGCTGCTCGTCGGCACGGGCATCACGCTCCTCGCCAGCCTCCGCCCCGCGTTCCGCGCGACGCGCATCCCGCCCATCGCCGCCGTCCGCGAAGGAGCGGAGCTTCCGGAGGGGCGTTTCGCGAGCTGGCGCCCGTACGTCGCGATCCTCGTCGCGGCGCTCGGCCTCGCCGCCCTCTGCTACGGGCTCTTCCGGAGCGGCCTCGGCACGACCCAGGTGCTGCTCTTCATGGGCCTCGGCGCGCTGCTGATCTTCTTCGGCGTCGCGATGTTCGCATCGCGAATCGTGCGCCCGCTCGCAGATGCCGTCAGCCCGGTCGGCACGGTGATGGTCGCCGTCTTCTCGGTCTTGTTCTACCCCATCCTCATCAGCTACTGGCTGCTCCGCTACGGGATGTTCGAACGGCGCGCGGGGATTCCGAAGCGGATCGGCGCGTTCCTGCTCGGGACGCCGCTGACGCTGTTCCTCCTCCTGCCGTTCATCGTGCTCGGCATGTGGGTCGTCTCGAAGCTCGGCTGGTACCACGCCGAGTGGCCGGTCCAGCGGCCCGGCGTGATCGCAGACAAGTCGTCGCGCGGCCTCGCCCGCGAGAACGCGCAGCGGAACCCGCAGCGCACCGCGTCGACCGCCTCGGCGCTGATGATCGGCCTCGCGCTCGTGACGCTCGTCGCGGTGCTGGCGCAGGGCATCCGCCAGACGTTCCTGAACTCCGTCGACGAGCAGTTCGTCGCGGACTACGCGATCACGGCGCAGAACAACTTCTCGCCGCTCCCGATCAGCGTCGAGAAGCGCGCGGAGGAAGTCTCCGGGGTGACCGCAGCCTCCGGGATCCGATTCGGCCAGGCGCGCATCGACAACAGCACGCAGACGATCGGCGGCATCGACGGCGACACGCCGAAGGTGATCCACATCGACTGGACCGACGGCAACGACGCCGTCGCCGGCCAGCTCGGGCTGGACGGGGCGGTCGTCAAGAAGGCCTGGGCCGAAGACCGGAACCTGACCGTCGGCTCGCCGCTGAAGCTGCTGACGCCGACCGGCAAGACGCTCGACACGGAAGATCGAAGGGCATCTTCGACGAGCCGAGGGGCGGGTCGCCGTTCGGCAACGTGAACATCTCCTCCGAGGCGTTCGACGCGAACTACGAGCAGCCGACGAACTCGTACACGTTCCTGAACATGCAGGGCGGCGTGACCGACGCGAACACGGCGGCCCTCAATCTTGGCGCTGAGCACGTTCCCGAATGCGAAGGTGCAGGATCAGCAGGAGTTCAAGGACAACCAGGTCGCCGGGCTCTCCGCTGTCCTCAACATTCTCTACGTGCTGCTTGCGCTGTCGGTGATCGTGAGCCTGTTCGGGATCATCAACACGCTCGCGCTCTCGGTCTTCGAGCGCACGCGCGAGCTGGGGCTGCTGCGCGCGATCGGGATGACGCGGCGGCAGACGCAGCGGATGATCCGGCAGGAGAGCGTCGTGACGGCGCTGATCGGCGCGGTGCTCGGCATCATCCTCGGGATCGCGCTCGGCGGACTGCTCGTCGCGCGAATCGACTTCATCGAGTTCTCACTGCCGATCCTCACCCTGATCATCGTCGCGCTGGCCGCGATCGTCGTCGGGATCATCGCGGCGATCCTGCCCGCCCGCCGCGCTGCACGGCTGAACGTGCTCGAGGCGCTTCAGTACGAGTAGCCCGGTCCGGGCGATTGACGTGCGCCGTCCCCGCGGGCACACTCGATGCATGCCAGGGGGTCCAGGGGGTCTGCACGCGCTCGACAGTGACCTCGAGTCCGTGCTCGAGAACATCAGCATCCCGAGCTACGTCATCGACTCGACCGGCGTCATCCGCTGGACGAACAGTGCCGCCAAGCGGTCGTGTCGGGGACGTCCGCGGCCGGCAGTTCACGTCGGTCGTCGCTCCGGAGGACAGTCGCCGCGCCCGCGAGGTCTTCGCCCAGAAGATCGCAGGGACCGCACTCGTGACCGACTCCGAGGCCGTGTTGCTCGACGCGTCGGGCGCTCGGATCGACGTGGAGATCAGCTCGGTGCCACTTCGCCGTGGCGATCGAGTGATCGGCGTCTTCGGCCAATTCGTCCAGCACGAGGATCCGCCCGCTCCGATTGCGCACCCGTCGCTGACGCCGCGCCAGACCGAGATCCTCGTGCAGCTCCAGCGCGGCCGCTCGACGCGGCAGATCGCCGAGGAGCTGCACCTCAGCCCCGAGACCGTTCGGAACCACGTGCGCCACGTGCTCAAGGCGCTCGGCGTGCACTCGCGGCTCGAGGCCGTGGCGGTCGCCCGCCGCGAGCATCTGATCGCGAATTGACCCATTTGGGATAGACGGGGGCCGTCACAGGTAAGCAAGGCTGCCCGCGTGACGTTCGAGCGCGGCCTGAGCGACATGCTCGTCTTCGAGATTCCCGACCTCCACGCAGCGGAGCACCTGTCCGCACGGCTTCAATCCCGCTGGACCGAATGGATCCAGGAGCAGGACGGGCGCTGGCTGCTGGTCGTGCTGCTCCGGCCGGTGCAGGGCGATCTCGCCGTCCTCCTGCGCGAGGTCGAGGCCTGGTGTGCGTTCCAGGGGCTGGACGAGCTCTGGTTCCACCTCGACCGGCGCTCGTACCTGATCAAGGCCGAACGGGCTGCGGCGGTCGCCTGATGGCGGGCTGGAGCGAACGGCCGCACCTGCGGAAGTCTCCGTCGCTGTGGCGCCTCCGCCGGGCGCTAGGGAGTGAGCAGGAGCGTCGCCGCGATCGCCCCGAAGGCCAGGAACGGCCCAAATGGGATCGTGCGCCGACGGGCGTCGCGACCCTCACGCGCGAGCATGGCGGCCCCGGCAAGCGCAGCCGCAAGCGTGCCGACCATGAGGGCCGGCAGCACGGCCGAGCCGAGCGCGAAGCCGAGCAGTAGCACGAGCTTCACGTCGCCCATGCCCATGCCGGCGGGGTAGACGAGCGCGAGGAGGAAGAAGCACGCGAACGCGCCGAGTCCGGCGCCGAGCCACGTCGCCCACTCGTCGGGCGCGGTCAGGAGCCGGGCGGCAAGCACGAGCGCCGCGGTCGGCAGGACGATGACGTTCGGCAGCCGCCGCGTCTCGATGTCGATCACCGAGAGCACGACGAGGACGGCTGCGGTGAAGGCGGCGATGAGCCCGGCCGGGCCGGCGCCGTAGCGGGCGAGGACGGCCGCGGCGATCGCGGCTGCGATCAGCGCTCCGACCGGACGCGCGCGCGCCCAGGTGAGGGCGGCGGTCAAGCCTCCGCTCCGAGCGCGCCCCAGGCCAGCCGGTCGCCGACCTCGATCTTCAGGCGCTCCGACTCGCCCGCGGCGAGCTCGAGCGCCGAGTGGGCCCCGCGCTGCATGGCAGCGCGCCAGGGCCGCAGCCGGCGCTCGATCCCGACCACCGTCAGCTGCCGGTCGAGGAAGAGGACGTCGATCGCGAAGCGCATGAACGCGGTGTGCACCGACCAGGTCGGGCGGATCAGCATCCCGTGGCCGCGGTCCAGGCCGGCGCGCCCGAGCAGTCCGCGCCCACGGCTGAAGAAGCCGTCGGCGATCTCGCAGCGCTCACATACGACCTGCCCGTTCTGGGCGACAAGAACGATCGAACTCACGCGGGCCAGTATGGCGCGGCGCTCGCGCGAATCGCGTCTACCGACCGGGTGGTTCGAACCACCCGAGGGACCGCCCGCGCGGGCGAGGCGACCCACCCGAGGGCGCATCTACAAATGCTGCTGCAAATGTGAGGGCGATGGTCGCCCTTGCGGCATACCAGGAGGTATCACCTCAATGTTCGATCGTTTCTATCGCTTGGGCGACCGCGCTGGTCCTCAACGCCAAGGACGAGAACGGCCAGACGTTCGTCGAGTACGCCCTCGTCCTCTCGCGTCGTCGTCGTCGGCGTGCTGCTCGCCGTCACCTGGACGGGCCTCGGCACCGCCATCCGGAGCGCGATCACGCAGATCAGACCGCGATTAAGGCGCGTAACGCGACCGATCGCCTCGAGGTCAGGGCCTCCGCCACGACCGGCGGAGGCCCTGACCGGACTTCACCGACATGAAACACGACCCGACACATGATACGATCGAAGCTCCGCAGAGAGGACGGTCAGAGCGTGCGTCGAGTTCGCGATCGTCCTGCCGATCCTCGTGCTGCTCGTTCTTGGCGATCTGCGCAGTTCGGCGTGGCCTTCCACAACTACCTCGTCGTCACCGACGCAGCGCGAGTCGGCGCGCGCGCGGCTGCGGTCAAGCGGACGAGCAGTCCCGTGCCGCGCGCAGCTACGAGACCGCGATTCGAGAGCACCGTCTCGGCGACGCAGTGGGCCAACGATCTCGAGCCGCATCACCTGCACGCCCGGCGCCGAACGGTCGGCGACCAGGTCAAGATCACGATCACACGTACCCGTACAGATCGGTCTTCCCGGGTCTCAGCGCGTCCGGCGATCTGACCGCGAGCGCGACGGAGCGGCTCGAATGAGCGCGCTCTCAACGCGCAGCCGCGGCGACTCCGGCCAGGCGATCGTGTTCGTCGTCGTCGCTCCTGCTCGGGCTGGTCGGCATGGCTGCGCTCGTCGTCGACGTCGGCTCGTGGTATCAGGCCGCAGCGCCAGGCTGCAGACCGCCGCGGACGCGGCCGCACTGGCCGGCGCGCAGGAGCTGCCGATCGACCAGCTCAGCAGTCGCGCGAGGACGACTGCGAGCATACGCGCAGCACAACTACGCCGGCATCGCCGGCGCCGACCATCACGTTCCCCGACGCCGGGACGATCGACGTCGTCGCGAACGCCAAGACGTCCGGGAATCTTCGCGCCGGCGTCTCAACGCGACCGGCGCGTGACCGTGCACGCCGAGGCGCAAGCGAAGGTCTGCGCGCCGTCGAGCGCTGAAGAACGTCGCGCCGATCGCGGTCCACAAGGACGACGCGTGCATCGTCACGAGACCCGAGCTGCTTCGGCCAGACGGTGACGCTCGCGCTTCGACGACGACGATCCGTTCGACCCGACGAAGAGCAAGTTCGGCCTGCTCGACCTGGACCGCGACGGCAGTGCAGGCGCCGGCGACATGAAGAACTGGCTCGAGAACGGCTACCCGGACTACCTCCCGATCGACACCGATCTACCCGCCGGCGAACGGCGAGAAGAACGGCATCAAGAAGCAGCTGCGAAGACGCGGCGGACGACCACCGCGTGCTGCTGTTCCCGGTCTACGACACCGCCAGCGCGACACCGGCTACCACGTCATCGGCTGGGCCGCGTTCGTCATCGACGACATCGGCAAGTGGGCCGGCAAGGAGCACGTGCTCACGGGGCACTTCGTCACCTTCATCGCGACGGACCTCGCAGCCGGCAACCCGATCACCGATCCCGAGCAAAGACTTCGGCGTGCACGTGATCACGCTCACCAAATAGAGAAGCGAAAGGAACGCTCCGTGACGAATCTCCGACTCCGAAACCTGATCGCTGCCGGTGGCGCTCGCCGTGCTCGCGGCCGTCCTCGTCGGCTTCTACGTCATCAGCTACCGCAACAGCGTCAAGCACGGCGCGGGCCTCGTGAAGGTCCTGGTCGCCTCGCGCGACATCCCGGCCGGCACCAAGGGCTCCTCGGTCGCCGGCGGCGGCTACCTCAAGACCGAGATGGTCCCCCGCCGCGCCGTCGTGGCCGGCTCGGTCGTCTCCGCCGCCCCGCTGACCTCGCAGGTCGTCGCCAACGAGATCTTCAAGGGCGAGCAGATCACGCTCCGCCAGTTCGCGCCGGCTGAGCAAGGTGGCATCTTCGCGAGGTTCTCCGGCAAGGAGCGGGCGATCGTCCGTCGTCGGCGAGCCGCAGCAGCTGCTCGCCGGCACGCTGTCCGACGGCGACCGCGTCGACGTCGTCGCCACCGCGCGCTACACGCGTCAGGTGTCGCCCGCGCGACCACCCGTGTCGTGCTGCGGAACCTCCTCGTGCTCAAGGCGCCGCGACGAGGCGGCAGCGACGCCGGCACCGACGAGCGTCAGCGCGACGCTCGTCATGACCGACAGCCAGGCTCAGACGATGGGCTGGGCGCATGAAGATGAGCACCTGGTTCCTCGTGCTGCGGCCGACCGCGGCTCCGCGAAACAGCACGCAGAGCGCTCGAGACGCTGCACTCGTTCCTCGCCCGCGGACTCCCCGACGAGCAAGGCCTCCGAGCTGATCGTCGGCAGGTTCCCGGAGGAAGTCGATGGACAGTAACGGCCATCACCAGCCTCCGCGTCCTCGTGAGCGGCCCTGCCGCCCACGGCGTCGCCACGACGCTCGAACAAGACCCGGCGATCGACCTCGTCCGCGCCGATGCGGCGGGCGCGGGTTCCCCTCGATCAGCCGACGTCGCGCTCCACGTAGTCGAAACCTCCTCGGCGCCCAACATCGCCGAGGAGGTGGAGCGCGTCCGCGAGCTCTCCGACGCCCCGCTGATCCTCGCCGCCTACGGCGAGCCGAACGGCATCGTCGAGACCGGGCTCGAGATCGGCGCGAGCGACGTCGTCGTGCTTCCGCAGCCGGCCGAGACCCTCCTGTTCGCGATCCGCAAGGCCGCGATGGGCTCCGTGCCCACCGGGCACGGCAAGGTCGTGACCGTCTTCTCGCCCAAGGGCGGGAGCGGCAAGACCGTCGTCGCGACCAACCTCGCGGTCGCCGCGGCGCGCTCGGGCCTCCGCACGCGTGCTCGTCGACCTGGACCTCCAGTTCGGCGACTCGGCGCTCACGATGGCGAGTCGCCCCGCGCGCGACCATCGCCGACCTCGCAACGGCGGCCGGCGACGTGGACGTCGCGAAGCTGCGCGCGTTCGTCAGCACGGACCCGCGCACGGGACTCGACATCCTCCCGGCGCCGAAGCGGCCCGAAGAGGCCGATGCGGTCGGCCAGAAGGAGCTCGCGGCGATCCTCGTCGCAGCCCGCAGCGCGTACGAAGCGGTCGTCGTCGACACCGGGCCGCTCTTCGACGGCGGCGATGCTCGCCGCGCTCGACTACACCGACCAGCTCCTGCTCGTCTGCAACCCCGAGGTGACGTCCCTCAAGAACGTTCGCATCGGGCTCGAGACGATCGACAGGCTCGGATTCGACCGCGAGAAGGTCTTCCTCGTCGCCAACCGCCTGGGCGCGCCCGGCGCGGTCGGGCGCAAGGAGATCGAGAGCTCGCTGGACACGACGGTCGCGTTCGAGCTGCCGGACGACCCTGCGGTTCCCACCGCGGTCAACCGGGCCGTGCCGGTCGTCGTCTCGAACGCGAAGTCCTCGTTCTCGCGGGCGCTCGCGAAGCTCGAAGCCTCCGTCTTCGCTCCGGCGGCACGTCGGACGGCGAGGAGCGGCGTCAGCGCCGCGTCCTCCTGCGGGGTCGGCGATGAGCACGATCGAGCGCAACAGCCTGATGCGGAGCACCGACGCGTCGATCCTCGCCGAGCGCCTGGACGTCGACGGGAGCTCGCGCAAGCGCGTGCGTGACCCGCACGCCGAGCTGAAGACGAAGATCCACCGAACGTGCATCGCCCGGCTCGGGAACGCGTTCCTCAGCCTCGAGGGCAGCGACGAGCTGGTGCGGCGCGTGCGCGAGATCGTGGTCGAGGAGCTGAACCGCGAAGAGACGCCGCTCAGCCCCGACGACCGCGCCGCGCTCGAGCAGCAGATCGCCGCCGACATCCTCGGCTACGGCCCGCTCGAGCCCTTCCTGCACGACACCTCCATCACCGAGGTCATGGTCAACGGGTCGGACCAGATCTACGTCGAGCGTGCCGGAAAGATCGAGGAGACCGCAGGCGTCGTTCCTCGACGACGCGCACCTGCTCCGGATCATCGACCGGATCGTCTCCCAGGTCGGCCGGCGGATCGACGAGGCGTCGCCGATGGTCGACGCGCGTCTTCCCGACGGCAGCCGCGTCAACGCGATCATCCCGCCGCTCTCGCTGCGGGGCCCGTCGCTGACGATCCGGAAGTTCGCCCGCGACGCACTCACGCTCGAGAACCTGATCGGCCTCGGCTCGATGACCGAGCAGACGGCCGAGTTCCTCGCCCAGTGCGTCCAGGGCAAGCTCAACATCCTCATCTCGGGCGGTACGGGCACCGGTAAGACGACGCTGCTCAACGCCGTCTCGGCCAACGTCCCCGCGGACGAGCGAATCGTCACGGTCGAGGACGCTGCCGAGCTCCGGCTGCTGCAGCGACACGTCGTCTCGCTCGAGTCGCGCCCGCCGAACGTCGAGGGCGGCGGCGAGGTGCGCATCCGCGACCTCGTCCGCAACGCGCTCCGAATGCGGCCCGGACCGGATCATCGTCGGCGAGGTTCGCGGCGCAGAAGCGCTCGACATGCTCCAGGCGATGAACACGGGCCACGACGGGTCGCTCACGACGGTCCACGCGAACTCCGCGCGGGACGCGCTGCACCGGCTCGAGATGCTCGTGCTCATGGCGGGCATCGAGCTGCCGATCAAGGCGATCCGCGAGCAGATCGCGGGCGGGTTCGACCTGCTCGTGCACATCTCGCGGCTCGTCGACGGCTCGCGTCGCGTAACGCAGATCACGGAGATCGCGGGCATGGAGGGTGACGTGATCACGCTCCAGGACCTGTACGTCGCCCGCGCTCCGGAGCACCGGATGAGCGATGCGCCGATGCTGGTGGGTCCGCTCCAGTCGACCGGGATCCGGCCCGGCTTCCTCTCGAAGCTCAACGCGAACGGCGTCGAGCTCTCCCCGACCGCCTGGCTGGGGGCACGATGAGGAAGCTCGTCCTCGCACTGACCGCCGCGGCCGCGGTCGCCCTTCCGGCGACCGCTGCCGCGGCGGACTCGGCGCAGGTCCGCCGGGTCGACTTCGCCGGCTTCCCGCTCGTGCGGGTGACCGCCGTCGCGCCTGCCGGCGGCCGCCCCGTGCTCCTCGAGGACGGTCGCCGAGCGGAGTTCATGAACGCACGGCCCCTCGGTTCCGCGAGCGCGCTCGTGCTCGCGGTCGACAACTCCGACTCGATGTCGGGCAGGCCTCTCGAGAGGCCAAGACGGCCGCGGCGCAGTTTCTCGACGGCCGGCGCGTACGAGGGGGCGACCGGACTCGTCGCGTTCGGGCACGAGGCGCTCGCGCTGACGCGCCTGCGTGACTCGAAGTCCGACGTCGCCGGAGTGCTCGAGTCCCTCTCGACGGATGCCGAGGTCGGAACCTCGCTCTACGACGCCGTCCGGCTCTCGGTCGGGCGCCTGCAGCGGATGTCGAACGGTTCCCGTGTCCTCGTCCTGCTGACCGACGGTCGCGACCGCGGCTCGCGCAGCACGCTCGCGCAGGCCACGACCGCTGCGCAGCGCGCGCACGTCATCGTCTATGCGATCGCAGCCGGCGCGGGGGCCGACCGTGCCCCGCTCGCCTCGCTTGCCTCGGCCACCGGCGGCCGCCTGTTCGACGCGTCGGACGCGACGAGCGTCGGCGAGGCGTACGCCACGCTCAGCCGAGAGCTCGACCGCACCTGGCAGATCTCGTACATGTCGCAGGCGCGCCCCGGTGACACGATCCACCTCGGCCTGGAAGGCGCGGGCCTCGAGCGCACGGTTCGGGTCCCGGACGAGGCCGATAGGACGGGCCTCATCCCGGCTTCCGTCGTCGAGAGCCCCTACGCGGCCCTCGGGGTCGTCGCGCTCGTCGCGCTGCTCCTCGCCTGGGCCGTCGCGGCAATTCGTCGACGGCGTCCCGACGCTGAGATCGCGCGCATCCTCGAGCCTCACTTCGAGCCGCAGGACGGCGTGGACGCCGAGACGCCTGCACGGTTCGAGTCCCTGCTTTCGTGGACGGAGCGCTCGATGGACGACCTCCCC
>CAWBRK010000006.1:0-6927 GCA_963791205.1 uncultured Actinomycetes bacterium | reverse complement strand
CTGCGTCGGCACGTGGCTCGGAGCCGGGCTCGCCTCGACGCAGATCCTCGCCCCACGCACAGGCCGCTTGCTGACCACTGTGCTGGCAGCCGGAGCGGTCAACGACTTTCTGCTGGCGGGGTTCAACGCGCTTACCGCGAAGGCGAACGAGCGCGAGCGGCGCAGCCTCGGTTAGCCCGGGGCTGCCGCGCGGAGGCGCGCTCTGGCCAGCGGAACCAGCTCATCGAGGTGGCCGCAGATCGTGCAGCGATACGTCTGCAGCGTGCCGTCGCGGCTACCCGTCACGATCCGCCTGCTCGTAGGGTCGAAGCTCGCCGACAACACGAGGTCTTTGTGGCCCTGCAGCAGGTAGATGAGCTCGCCGGTCGATGCGTCGAAAAGCCCTGGCTTCTGCGGTCCAGCGGTGACGATCCAACGACCGTCGGGGCTGAAGCGGGCGTCGCTGACGACGGCGAAGTGGTGGCGCAGCTTCCGAAAGCGGCGCCCCGCCGCGCACTCCCAGACGATCGGGACGTGGTCGCGGCTGCGCGGTGACGACGTACGCGCCGTCCGGTGAAAAGTGAGCCGACATCACCAAGTCCGAGTGTCCTCGGAGGACGCGCTCGCGGTCGCCGGGCCGGGAGACGATCGCTGTCATCCCGTCGATGCGCACCGTCGCTCCGTCGGGGGCGCGCTCGACTTCGGGCGGCGTCGCTTCGCGGACCGACAACTCGTCCCCCGTTGGCGAGACGACGTGGACCTGACCGTCCTTGGTGGTCGCCTCGAACGAGTCGCCGGCAATGCCGACGTGAGTCACGGGCTGCCCGAACGAGCGAACGATCCGAAGCGGCGGCTGCTTCACGCTGTCCCAGACCCGCAATGTCCCGTCGTCGCCCGCACTGGCCACGCGCCGCCCGCCAGGGAGGAACACCGCAGCCGGAACGCGCTCCCCGTGCCCTCGGAGAACGGCGATCGACTCGGCGTTCTCTGCGCGCCAGACTCGCGCCGAGCCATCCCGCCCGGCGGTGACGACGAACACACCGTTCTTGCTGAAGTCGACGTCGTCGACGAAGTTTTCGTGTCCGGCCAGGACGCTGACGAGCCGCTCGCTGCCGACGCGCCACACCCGGGCAGTTCCGTCCGTGCTCGCGGTCGCCAGCAGCGTCGCTCGCGGACTGAAGGCAATGTCGGTTACGTGACCGACGTGCGCAAACTGCAGCACGCCGCGCCGCTCTCCCGTCGTTACTCGCCAGAGGTAGACCAACCCGTCACTCCCGCCCACGGCGAGCGTGCGGCCAGCAGGGCCGAAGCGGATCGCTGTGACCGCGCTGGGCTGCTCGACGGCATACCTGCCTTCGCCGTTGAGCGCGTTGACGACGATCGTCCTACGGCTCCCGTCGGAGATCGCGAGCAGAGTCCGCTCCGGCCCCAGCGCCGCGTAACGGATGGACTTCGGAGCAGCGATGGCGCCGACGGTGTCACCGCTGTCCACGTCACGGATGACCAGCCGTCCGTTGGGTATCTGCAAGCGTCGTTCCACGCGGCCAGTGCGTGGGTCGAGAATCGTCAGCGTCCGGCCCGAGACGGTGACCGCGCCGTCACCCCGGAGCTCGAGCAGGCGCCCCGGGAGACGCCGACTCGCCAGCTTCCCGAGGTTGCTGTCGAAGAGTGAGATCGTGCGACCGGACACGGCGGCGATGGCTCCGCCCGGTGCTGTGGCCAACGCCTCGACTGGATGATCGGTCTTCACGCTCAAGCGCACGCGGGATTCGCGCAGCGCGCGGCGCAAGACGTCCTCGGTGCGATCGGAAGGCTCGAGCTCTGCCGCTTCCAGGGCGAGGCGGAGGCTGCGCTGCGGGTCGACGGCGAGCTCTGAAAGCGCCGAAGCTGCTAGTTCGCGTGCCTCAGCCGAACCCGCAAGATCGCGGGCCTCTGACCGCTGCGCGAGCGCCCACGCCGCAAGGGCAAGGGTGCCGGCGAGCGCGACGAGGGCGAGCACGGCCAGCAGAGCCAGGCGTCTGTGTCTGCGCCTCGCCTTAGCGCGTTCCGCCTCGAGCCGGCGGCGTTCGCCCCATGCGAGGACGGCGGGTGCAAGTACGTCGTGGAAGATCTCGTACCGAGGCGGCCCACCTGCCCGACCCGGGACGCGGCGAAGAATGCGGGTGGCATCCAGTGTCGCAAGCACCGGCTCGAGCCTTCCCGTGTCCTCGTCCGCGTAGCGGGCGAGGTCGTCGACGGCGTGCGCAATCTTCGTCCCGGACGGCGTGACAAGATGGTTGAACAGCCGCGCGACGAGATCGCGCTCGCTGTTGTCAAGACCCGCGAGGGCGCGTTCGAGGTGTTCCTCGACGATCCGCTCCGCACCTCCGAGCTCAGCCAACGTAGTCGCGCGCAGCTCGATGGATCCGCGCTCGCGCTCGACTTCCCAGAGCCGTTCGAGCACAAGCTGCAGATATGGCGCCTCGACGCGGCGTTCGCGCCTCCCTTCTTCGATGAGGCCACGCCCTGAGAAGTGCTGCTCGATCCGGCCGGCGGCAACCTCGTCGAGGACCGCCTCGATCAGCTCATCCGCGGCCGTCACCTCAGGCCCGCCGAGCTCGGCGTATGCGCGCAGCGGCCCTTCGATCGCCGAGCGCGCGGCAACGCGGGTCAGGTGATCGAGGCGGAGCACGTTGCCGAACAGCCCAGGCAGGCGACGCTTGAGCGCGTCGAGGTCGGCAAGCGAATCGTCACGGACACCGAGCAGAACGTGCACCGGCAGATGCGGTCGCGTCAAAACATCCTCGAGGGCACCAGCAAGTGGCCCGCCGTCACGGCCGTGGTAGAGGATGTATTCCTCCATCTGGTCGAGAATCAGGTAGAGCTCCGCGCCGGATGAGATCGCGCGTTCCGCGAGCGCGTCGGCGAGCGGAATGTCGGAGGCTGCGCCGGCGGCAACGGCTACCGCGACGATCGGGTCGTCGCGCCAGCTGTCGACGATCACGAACTCGGCCACTTCGTTGTCTCCGCCGACCGCCGGAACGAGCGTTCGGAGGCGCCGCGCCACCCCGGCCCGCAGCAGCGAGCTCTTCCCCACACCGCTCGGGCCGTAGAGCACGGTCAGCCGCGACGCCATCAGGTTCGCCGCCACGAGCTCCGACTCTCGCTCGCGGCCGAAAAAGAAGAGCCAGTCCGTCTCGGAGTCGCCGAAGTAGGCAAGCCCCTTGAAAGGCGAGGGCGGCAGGCTCACGCTCATGTGTCGTCCACAAGGGCCGCGGTGAGCCGCGCAAGCTCGCCGGCGTATGTCTCCAACGAGACGTCGTAGACCTCGACGCCGCGCTCGTGCCAGAGCTCGCTGGCAACATGCTCCGCTGCCTGCTGGACGGCCCACGAGCGATAGGTGAGTCGGTCACCTCCCCAGACACGTCGGAGAAAGACGCGCAGACTCCAGTCGTTGACGGCGTAGCCGAGGAAGAGGAGATGGCTCCGTCGCAGCCGAGCTGCGAGCTGCACGGGCATGGAGCCGGTGGCATCCCCGGCGACGAGGTAGTCGATGTGGTCGTCCTCGCTGACGGCGAAGCTCTCGTGCTCGCGCGTGCCACGGCGATCGACGTGCCCGTGGATCTTGAGGAGCACCGTCCGTTCCTCCAACGCGAGCCCCGTGTAGGCGTTCGGCTCGTCAACGACGACCGCTCCCCCATCGGGAGCGATGTGCAGGAACTTGCCTCGATCGCGCCCGCCGGCGACGTAGACGACGACGTCGAGCGGTTCGCCCACCGCTTCGAAGGCGCGCTCGACGCCGGCATGGAAGCACGTCGAGACGATTAGCTGTTGCGGGAGGCCGCGTTCGCGCAGCACCGGCGGCAGGACCGCGAGCCAGGAGTGGAGTAGCGACGGTTCGATGTCCCGGTCGAGCGCCAGGTGCAACTCGTCGTGGAGGGGCCCGATCCCGTTTCTGGCCGCAACCGCCTGTGAGACGTACGCGAGCCCCCGATTCTCCGCCCTGAGTTCGAACCGCTCCGCCAACAGGCGCGCGAGCTCGTCGCCGGCGACGCTGGCTGCTCCCGGGCCGAGCACGGGGACGAGCCGGCCGGCTGCCAGGGCGCGCATCACCTCGTCGTAGTGATCCTCGATCGCAGGCTGGGCGACACGGACGAGCGACCGCTCCTGGCGCAGGATCGAGCGGTAGAGCGCCTGGAGCTCGGGACCGGGTTCGATCCCGAGCCCCTCCACGAGCGTGTTGCGCGCGTCGCGGTACGCGGCGAGGGCATCGGCCTGTCGTCCCGACCGGTACAGCGCGAGCATCAGCTGCGCGCGGAGCCGTTCCCGCAACGGATGCCGCGCGACGAGCAGCTCCAGTTCCGGCACGAGGTCGGGGTCGATTCCGAGCTCGAGATCGGCGGCGATCCGATCCTCGAGTACGCCCAGCCTCAGATCCTCCAGGCGATGGATGTCGTCCTGCGCGAAGTCCTCCAGCTCCGAGTCGGCAAGCGCCCCGCCTCGCCAGAGAGCAAGCGCCTCGCGGAGCATGGCCGCCCGCCGCTCGGGCTCTTCCTCCCGCGCCGCGCGGAGGACGTCCTCGAAACGCGTGAGATCGAGCTGACTTCGATCAAGCGCGAGCACGTAGCCGTTCGGCCGCGTTTGGAGGCAACCGGGTCCCAGCAGCTTTCGGAGCTGCGAGACGGAGTTCTGGAGGGAGGTCGTCGCAGTTCGCGGGGGATGTTCTCCCCAGAGTTGATCGACGAGACGTTCAGTCGAGACAGGCTCGTTTGCGCGCAGCAGCAGCAGCGTCAACAGCGCGCGCTGGTTGCGACCGCCGAGCGGCAATGCCTGCTCCCCGTCGCACACCTCGAGGGGACCGAGGATCCTGAACTCGAGCACTGTGTAACGGTTGTAACAGGGTTCACGTTCCTTTGAAACCCCCGCCTCAAAGCGCATTAGCGGGCCGTTAGGACCGCGTGAGTGAGCCATTTGGGCTCCCTCCGACGGTGGCCGCATGGCTACCACGCGCACCACCTCAACCTTCGGCGCTCGGCGCCGTGCGCTCGGCATTCTCGCCGCAGCCGCGCTCCTCGCCCTCGCGTCGCTCGCAGTGATCGTAACCGCCCTCGGAACGCCGGCCGCTGACGCGGCCGGCGCCGCCCCGACGGCTGCCGCATACCGCTGGCCGGTCAAGCCCTTCGGCCAGCCGCACCCAGTCCGCGCCAACTTCGGCGATCCCCGGACGACCTTCGACGGCCCGCCGACGACGGCCACGCTCCTGACCGGCCACGGCTCGTTCTCGTTCCATTTCGGCGTCGACATCGCCGTTCCCGACGGCACCGCCGTCTACGCGGTTCGCTCCGGCAGGGCGTCGCTCATCGGCGGCAGGAACGTCCAGGTCGACTCCGGCGACGGCTTCAAGACGCAGTACTGGCACATCGTCCCGGCGATCAAGGCCGGCCAGCACGTGGTCGCGGAGCAGACGATCCTCGGCCGCGTGATGAAGGGCTACGAGCACGTTCACTTCACCGAGCTCGAGAACGGTCGCCCGGTCAATCCGCTCGCGCCGGGCCACATGGGGCCATACGGCGAGTCGTCGGCGCCCGCGCTCGACTCCGTCTCCTTCCGCGTCGGCGAGTCTGCGCGCGAGGCGCTCGCAGAGTCCGTCTCCGGTCGCATCGTGCCGGTCGTGCGGGTGCAGGATCGGCCGGCGCGACCCGTCCCGGGCGTGTGGGCCAACCTTCCGGTCGCCCCCGCCCTGCTCGTCTGGCGCGTCGAGCGAGCCGAGAACCTCCGGATCGTGATCCCGCAGCGCGTCGCGCTCGATGTCCGCACCTCGATCCCCGAGAACCGCGCCTTCTGGACGTACTACGCTCGCGGCAGCAGGCAGAACGCCGCGACCTTCGGCGTGCAGCGGGCATGGCGGACGCCGGGCACGTACCTCTACCGGCTCACGCGCTCGCCGCTGGACACGCGCCGGCTTCCGAACGGCGTCTACCGGCTCGTGGTCACCGCTACCGACATCCGCGGCAACAGCAGCTCCCTGGAGCAGGTCTTCATCGTCCGGAACGGGCCGAGCACATGAGTGCCAGACTCGCGGTCGCAGTGATCGCAGCTCTCGCCACCTTGGTCGCCATCGTCTCAGCCGTCCAGGCACCCGAGCCGACCGTGCTCGACCGGCCGCCGCTCGTCGCCACGGTGTATCCCGCCATCGATCCCGCCGGCGTGATGGTGACGAGCGGCGGCTGGGCATACTGCGAGCAGATGCGCCCGGTCGCCCGGCGGACGCACTACACCCTGCTCTGCGGTCGCTACGCGAAGGATGGCTACACCGGCCTCGGTCTCCGCTCAGAACGGCACCTCGACTGGGGCAACGACGCGTATCTCGCGCGGCTCGCCGACGCGGCAGCACTGCTCCACCGCAAGGTCGGCGGCGCGCTCGTGCTCGTCGGCGTCTCGTACTCCGGCTTCGGCGTCGCCACGCTGGCGACGCACCATCCCGAGCTCCGGCCCGACCGGCTGGTCGTGATCGACTCCTACTTCGACCTCGTAGCTCGCCGTCGGCTGCTCCCCGACGGGCACGAGACGGCGCAAGAGATCGATTCCGAAGCCGGGACAGCACAGGCCGGGCTGCGGCGGCGTAGCGCGACCGCGGCCGGGCTCGCGCGCATCGTGCGGACGGGAACGACCCTGACGGTCGTGTGGAGCGTCTCCGAGCACGAGCGACGGCGCTTCAACGGGGCGACGTGCGGTCGCGACGCCAGTGCGGCGACGCTCGCCGAACTTGCGCAGCGCCTGCGGCGCCCGGTCGTCGGCTGGGTTACCCGGAGCGGTCACGGCCGCGATCTCTGGCGGCACGGCGCCGGGATCGTGCGGGGATCAATGCCGGGAACCCCGATTTCATTTCCGGCCACCGGTGCGGTCCCCGCCGACTCGTACTGCAGTTCCTAACGGCACCATCACGTCTCACGTCTACGATTCCCGCCC